>NZ_FNPK01000071.1 GCF_900107285.1 Acinetobacter kyonggiensis
TCAGGGTGAAGTGTGTCTAATCAACAGGGTTTTCGGTCTCTAAGTACTTTTTAAAGGGAACATCATCGACTCAAATCTCTATTTGCAACAGTGCCGTTTAATTATAGATCAGCGTAATAGTAGCCTGTGCTTGAACCAGCGTTGCAGATACAGCACCAACATTAGAATAGTAACGCGCTTTAAATGCTTTAGAAACCGTACCACCAGAACCAATGGTCCCAAAACTAAAAAAGCTATTTGAACTATCAATATGTTTCGGGGCAATCGGTAAAGCGTTTCCAACACTGTCGGTAATTTGCACTGAAACATTAGGAGAATGGATATTTTTTAATACTCCGCTCGGATTACTTGCAGACGCATTATTATTATCGGTTAACAAGGCAACCAGCGTTTTATTCGTATCAGCTGAACCACAGCCAGTCACATTCACAATAAATGAAGTATCTCCAGCAGTTTGACCTACCGCAGTAAAGCTACTACTTGGTACAGTGGGTAAATTAACATTAATTGCTGTACCATTATTAATTATACAGGTCGATTTTTTAACTTGAAAAGTCGTGTTATTTAATCTAATTGATGTAACAGCAGTTGCCCCTCTCCACCTCCCGCGTATCCTGTTTATGTCGCTTGCAGAAAAATTACCTAATCTTAAATTTGAGATTGTATACTGACCAGCACTATTCCCCAAACCCGATACCAATAGACGAATATTTTGTAGCCGCAAGCCGCGCGTATCACTATAGCCATTAAAGAGTTCATAAGAATTAGTTGGGCTATTGACCCAATGTTCTGTTGCAGTATTCTGATTATCTTTAACACTAAAAGCGATATAGACTTTCATATTTGGTGAGGCTGGCGTAATGTTAGCAGAGGGAATTTGATAATAGGTATATGAATAGCCACCTTTAGGAATTGTACTATTGGTCATTAAGTCAGTTACTGCATTCATGGGGCTTTGTTGCACAAACCTATCTGTAAAGGGTTTTTCAGCGATATAATTTTCAAATGAAGAAGCCTACACACAAAATCTACCGCACAACCAATTGGCCCGCATATAACCGAGCACTCATGAGTCGCGGAAATATTGCCATTTGGTTTGATCCTGCTACGCAATGGTATGCTCCATCAAAAGGCAAACAAGGGCGAAATCAAACCTACTCCGACGCAGCCATCCAATGCTGCTTAATGATTAAATCCTTATTCCGTCTGTCTTTACGTATGGTCACTGGCTTTGTGCAAAGTCTGATTAAACTTTGCGGATTAAATTGGATAGCTCCAGATTACACCACGCTTTGTAG
>NZ_FNPK01000068.1 GCF_900107285.1 Acinetobacter kyonggiensis
GCAGGTTGGACATTTGATTTCTAGAGTTATTCGCATTTCTCTATTTTATCAAAATTCAACCTGCTTTGTTTCAGCATACTTTTTGAAACACCACCAGCTTACAAAATGTAGAGGTTGTATTTGTTGATGGCGGTTATACAGGTGAACGCTTTTCTTTGGCTGTTAATAATTTAATCGGATCCCGAGTTGATGTAGCTAAACGAAGTGAATTGCATAAATTTGCAGTCATTCCACAACGCTGGGTTGTGGAAAGATCATTTGCTTGGTTAGAAAAGTGTAGAAGGCTCTGGAAAAACTGTGAAAAGCACCTAAATACGAGTCTTCAGTTCATTAATTTAGCCTTTTTAAGGCTACTTTTGCATAGAAAATATTCTGGATAGGTTCTTAAAAATGATGCAAAAAGATGAACTCTGGTTGAAATAGCCTAAGTATGTTGAAAGGGGTATTGTTTAGAAATTTCCTTATCATAAGTAAACCGTCTTTATGAAAATCATCATGCTGACTTTGATTCATAATAAGGGGAATTTAAAAGCTTTAGCATCACAGTTTGATTACTGGATTTTAGACAATAGTGGCTTTGTTGCACAAACCTAGCCTATAAGGTTTATTCAGTCCTATAATTTCAAAATGAATAAACCTACTCCTAAAACTTATCGTACAACCAATTGGTCTTCCTATAATCGCGCTCTCATTAATCGGGGCAACATTTCCATTTGGTTTGATCCAAACACTCAGTGGTATGCACAACCACAAAACAAGCAAGGTCGAAATCAAACTTACTCCGATACGGCTATTCAATGCTGTTTAATGATCAAATCTTTATTTAGACTCTCTTTACGCATGGTCACAGGTTTTGTTCAAAGTCTGATTAAACTTTGTGGATTAAATTGGACCGCACCAGATTACAGTACGCTTTGTCGAAGACAAAAACATATTGATATTGCGATTAGCTATCAAAAAAGTAGTGATGGGCTACATCTACTCGTCGACTCAACTGGCTTAAAGTTTCTAGGTGAAGGTGAGTGGAAACGTAAGAAACATGGACCTGAATATCGTCGCCAATGGCGTAAGCTTCATATTGGCATCGATGCTGAAACCTTGCAAACACGTGCAGTACAGCTTGCTACAAATAATGTGAGCGATTCGCAAGTACTCGGTGATTTACTTGCTCAAATTCCCTTAGATGAACGAATTGATTCGGTCTATACCGATGGTGCTTATGACACGAAGCACTGCAGACAAGTCATTCTAGATCGAGATGCACATGCGCTCATTCCGCCAAGAAAAAATGCAAAACCATGGAAAGATCAGAAATTGAGATCTTTAGAGCGGAATGAGTTACTGAAAACAGTTAAACGTTTAGGAAGAACGCTTTGGAAAAAATGGTCTGGTTATCATCGTCGAAGTTTAGTTGAAACCAAGATGCATTGCATCAAACTATTAGGTGATAAATTAACAGCAAGGAGTTTTTCTAGTCAGGTGAATGAGATTCATGCACGCATAGCCGTATTGAACAAATTTACAGAATTAGGTCGTCCTCATACCCAAGTTGTCACTTGAATTCTGTTCAAATGAGCAGAGTGTTATCTTTTAAATCTTTGTGCAACAAAGCCGTTGGGAACTTAAACTTGAGGTGGTACTTGAGATGGTTACTAAAACCATAGGATTTTTAATAATAAGCATATAAAACAATATTTTACATTTTTATATGATGCGTATGATACGCATCATATATAAAGCGTTCTATTTTGATATAATTGATCCAATCAACCACTTATTAGGTTTCATTTAAATTCCATGAGTCTTACTGAAATTA
>NZ_FNPK01000065.1 GCF_900107285.1 Acinetobacter kyonggiensis
TTTACGGAATTAGGTCGACCACTTACCCAAGTTACGCCTTAAATTTGGCTCAATTAGGGGCGCTTTGCATTTCAAATCTTTGTGCAACAAAGCCATGAATTGGTGAAGAATGATATTGTTCCTACTAAATATGCGATTGTGAAAGTAAAATTTGATGTGAAGACAGGTTACAGCGTGCTGGTCAATTTGAATTATAAAGGCCATGGGTTGGCAGCCGGTACGGAAATCAGCGATGTGAAAGGCCTCAACCATTATGGCTTGGTAGGATTAGATAGCCAGGCTTACCTGACTAATGTTGAGTCAGGGCAGGTTTTGACCGCGAAATGGGGCAGTGCTGAAAACCAGCAGTGTCATTTTACTTTACCGCAGCTCAGCAGCCGTGATATTGGTTACGATGAACTGGCATTAATATGTGAAGCAGGAGAATCTAAATGAAGCGCAAATGGCTTTCACTACTTTTGAATGCATTTTTAATCGTCATCAGTCTAAGTGCTGTGCAAAGCGCATCGGCCATGCGCTGCCTGTCCGGCGGCAAAGCGACCAGCAATTTTAATATTGACACAGCAAAAAACACCACCAATACCACAAATGTCGGCACGATTACGGTCACCAGTTTTAATAGTGCAACCAATGCATTATTGTGGGAGTCGCAAACTTATTCATCGACGTTTACCTGTTATGATGATGCAACGACCAACTCCAGTGAAGATGCTTATTTATATGTCGATGACGCTGCGAAAAAATTAGCGACCGATTTTGGCAACTCTAATTTAATTATGGGCATCCGTTTTAATGGCCAAGAATATCCCATTACAAAAACCACCGATACAATCGCGACCGGCAAGCGCGCGCTCAGCTATCAATCTGATAACTACTGGTCTACCTCAAGAGCTTCTCAAAATTGTAATTTGATTGGTAAAAATAATTGGTTAAGTTCAAAGCGTTGTGCAGATCCTCAAACCATTACCTTAACCTATTCTTTATATATTAAGGCGCGCGGTTCAGGCAGCAATTTTCCTGCAACGGTGAAAAACTATGATGTTTTCCAGCTTGACGGTATTGGCGGGCGCAACGGCAACGGCAATTTTCAGGAAAAAGTCAGCGGGGTTCAAATCAATTATGTGGAATGTGTCCCTGTGCTGAGCACGCAGAGTGTGGATTTGGGCAAGTACTATGCTTATCAGGATTTAAATACCGTTCTAAGAAAAACGCCATTTACCATTAATGTCACCACCAATGGCAAAGACTGCGCAAAATATCCTTTTGTTGGCGTGTTCAGTTCGGCGTATAAAGTGGATGATCAAACGGTCACTGCCATAGAAACAGGCATGAAAGATGTGGTGGGAATCCGCCTGTTTGAATCAGGAAACAGCGCGCCTTTGAGCTTAAATGACACGGTTGATTTTGGCTACAGTACAGGAACGCAGCTGAGTAAAAACTTTGAAGCGGGCGTATTGTTTCTGAAAAAGCCTGTAAATGCTGGAAAATTCACCTCTGTCATTAATTATGAAGTCTATTTTAAATAGCGGCTGAACCGCTGTAGCCTCGGTATTTATCAGGCTGAGGCAGTTTCCTGTGATGTTTACAATCTTGGAAATGAGCAGGAGCTTGAGCCTAAATTCATTCGGCCTGTTTGAGTCTAAGGTTTGGATTGACTGTGCAAAATATAGCGGATTGCATCTATGTATTTAGGATGCATGTGGCTGGCATCCATGCCCAGAAAATATGGCGCAGCCATCCAGAAAAAACTGAAGACATAGCCATAATCATCTAAGGTTTGATATTGCCACTGTTCCACTAAGCTTAGAGCCTATCCAGTATTAATTTCATTCTTTTTTAGCAATTGAAAAAATAATTTGTTAAATTCCCCCCATGAGAAAACCATATCCCAGCGACATTAGTCGAGAAGCTTTTAAAGAAATTGAACCGCTACTATTGAGCGGAAAAAAACAAACACGTCCAAAAGTCGTTGATGTCTATGAAGTATTTTGCGCATTGCTCTATATTCTAAAAAGTGGATGCCAATGGAGTATGCTTCCTCGAGACTTCCCACCTAAAAGCACTGTGCATTATTACTTCTCGATTTGGAATAAAAAGTCTTCAGAAACTGAACCTAGCATACTTGAGCAAGCTTTAAAAAAATGTAGTTGGCGAAGCCCGTATCAGCAATAGACGGAAAGAACAAACGAGCTTTATCATGATTGATTCACAAAGTGTAAAAAACACAGATACTGCACGTGATAAAGGGTATGATGCTGGTAAAAAAGTTTCAGGCATTAAAAGACATATTATTGTTGATACTGAAGGTCTCCCGCATGGAATATTGGTTACGACAGCAGATAAAACAGATCGTCAAGGTGCGTTAGATACTATAACTTTGCATAAAGATAGCTTACAGGTGGTGTTTCAAAAAGTATGCTGACATTAAATGAAGCCATTATTGATGTAAAAAAAGGTTAAGTCGAAAGCTTTAAAATGGTTTTCAATCTTTT
>NZ_FNPK01000070.1 GCF_900107285.1 Acinetobacter kyonggiensis
TGTTATTCCCAAGTAGAAATGTCCTACCTAATAACCAAATAGAAATGTCCTATATGGACATTTCCAAGTCAAGCACAGGATTCATATTTCGTTGTTGAATTGCTGTTTTCTGTGCACGTCTGCTTGGCATCTTTTGAGAACGATTGCGTTTGTTTTGCTGTTCCAGTTCTTCATGCTGTTGTTGAATATGATGAAGTACAGTTCCTAAACGCTTGTTTTCAACAATCTCGCGCTGGTTGAGCTGACTTAATTTATCGAAGATGCTGTAATTGATCTTTCTACCTTGATGCATGATGGCTACAGTACCATCCGGGTATTCTAGAAACTCAAGATACTTACCGATTAGCTTCTGATTTTCTTCTGTATTCTCCAGTAGATATACGCATTTATCATAAGTAATGGTCAAGCTATTCGTGACTCTGCGGGGTTCACGCCAGGTAAAAATATCATCTAATTCCTCAGCTGTTTCAGTGACAGTCCGGTGTAGATCCTTGGGATTAAAAGCCATCTTGGCAAATTTACGATTAAACTGCTCGATAAAACAGGGCAACCACTTATTCGCATCTGCAATCGAACTGATACCTTCGAGGCGCATTTCCTTGATCAGACGGTCCTGAAGGGTTCTGTTGGCACGTTCTACACGACCTTTGGCCTGGGGTGAGTTAGCGAAGATGATATCGATATTGAGGGTACTGAGTACGCGTCCAAACTGCGTAATCTTGGTGTCTTTCTTGCTGCTTTGATTCACCCTAAAGACTGAATGTTTGTCGCTGTAAAACGCCAACGGTTTACCGTGCTGTTCGACATACAAGCGTGTCGAGATCATATAGTCAAAGGCTGATTCTGACTCACAGAAGCGTAAATGCTGCAATTTTCCTGTGGCATCATCAATAAATACCAGTAGACAGCATTTAGCAGCACGTCCTTCGAACCAGTCATGGTGTGAACCATCAATTTGGATCAGTTCACCCAGGCAATCTCGATTATATCGAGGCTGATACGGGCGTTTTAGGCGCTTAGAGCGAGGAATCCATAAATCGGCTGCAATCATCCAGGAACGCAGGGTTTCCACTGAAAGATCGAATCCATGAACGCTGGTCAGCTTTTCATGGGCTAAAGTCGGTCCGAAACCATGGAATTGCTCAGCGACCATATTAAGGCACTTTAATCTGAGTGCTTCAGGAAGTTTGGAATTGCTGGTTTGGCCACGTGCAGCATGTGCTAATGCCGCTGAGCCTTGAGCTTTGTATTTTTGCAGTAAGCGTCTGATCTGACGTTCTGAAATATGAAGTAGCTGAGCAGCTTGGGATTGAGTTATGCGTTGATCGCAGATTTCCTGCAAAACCGACAATCGTTTAAGTTCTTTATCCGACATAGACACCAACATATCAAACCGTCCGCTAAGAAAATCGCAAAAGCATATATTCTAAAAGCGGACATTTTTACTTTGGAGAAACCGGACATTTCTATTTGGGGCTTACA
>NZ_FNPK01000069.1 GCF_900107285.1 Acinetobacter kyonggiensis
TGTTAGAACCCATTCAAAATGTCTATATTCTCACCAATAAAAATGTCTAGTTTATGATGGCTTAAACATCATGGACTGGATATGAAATATAGATGCTGATCACTATGTCTGACAAAGAAATTCAACGTCTTGCAGTTCTGCAAGACGTTCGAGATCATCGTATTACCCAAGTCCGTGCTGCTGAAATCCTGAATCTTTCCACCCGTCAAATTACCCGGTTATTGCAGAAGCTCAATCAAGATGGTGTTTCAGGCATGACGCATGCCAGTCGTGGTCAACCGGGCCATCATCGCCATGACGATTTATTAAAATCGCAATGTCTTTCCATTATTTCTGAACATCTGCTGGGCTTTGGACCTACCTTGGCGCATGAGAAGCTCAGCAGCATGTTTGACCTGAATATCCCGGTAGAAACGGTTCGGCGCTGGATGACTGCAAATGACCTTTGGATTCCGCGATCCAAACGTCTAAAACGCCCATACCAGCCACGCTATAACCGTGATTGCTTCGGTGAGCTGATCCAGATTGATGGCTCATATCATGACTGGTTTGAAGGAAGAGCCACCAAATGCTGTTTGCTGGTTTATATCGATGATGCTACCGGCAAGCTGTTGCATCTGCGCTTTTGTGAGGCTGAAACGACCTTTGACTATATGCTTTCAACCCGAGCCTACATTGAGCAATACGGCAAGCCCTTGGCCTTTTACAGCGATAAACACTCGGTATTCAGAGTGAATCAGAAATCCAGCCAAGACAGCAAGATCACGCAATTTGGGCGGATTCTGAATGAGTTAAACATTGATATTATCTTCGCCAACTCCCCACAGGCGAAGGGTCGCGTAGAACGTGCCAACAGAACCCTTCAGGACCGTCTGATCAAGGAGATGCGCCTGGAAGGCATCTGTTCGATTGCGCAAGCCAATGCATGGTTGCCCTGCTTTATTGAGCAGTTCAATCAGAAGTTCGCCAAATGTGCGCGAAACTCAAAGAACCTGCATCGGCCATTAACCGAATCTCATCTTGAACTGGATGATATTTTTACCTGGCAGGAACCGCGTAAGGTCACCAAGAACCTGACGATTACCTATGACAAATGTATTTATCTGCTTGAACCTACTGAATTGAACCAGAAATTAGTTGGGCAATACATTTCATTTCTGGAGTATCCGGATGGCACTGTGGCCCTGATGTATGAGGGACGAAAGCTCAACTACAGCATCTTCAATAAATTGGCTGGGCTACAGCAAAATGAGATTGTTGAGAATAAACGGTTAGGTTCAGTCCTGGCGCATATTCAACAGCAGCATGAAGAACTAGAAAAACAGAATAAACGTTCCCGGGCCAAGAAAAGTATGCCAAGTCGTAAAGCTCAGAAAGCCATCATTGAACAAAGAAATTTAAATCCTGTGCTTGACTCTTGTGGTTAAAAACAGGACATTTTAAATGGTTTATCGCATAGACATTTTAATTGGTGAATAACAGC
>NZ_FNPK01000064.1 GCF_900107285.1 Acinetobacter kyonggiensis
TCCATCGATAAAGGTCATAGTGCATTTGTAACTATGGCCTTTGTCTTTTAAGGCGATCATCTTTACTGCTCTAGCGGTGTCTTCTTTAAAATAAACTCAGGATTTACTTCAGCAGGCAGGCTGGTCTTTAATCTGGTAGATTAACAACACCAAGCATAAAAATAAGTTTGATCCTATTTTAAATATGACACTTCATTTTTTCTATGCAGCCTCAGCGCGCAAAAAATCACAGTTAAAACCCTGACCTTTAAATTACGCTCATCCCTTTTAAATAATTCAGCCGTTTGCTATAGCGCGACTGATCTAAGGCTGAGTGCCTTATTTTTATAGAGATTCATCTATTTCTATTCTAATTTCTTAGCCATCAGTGTGCATCATGCAGATGTGCTTTAGCGACAGCCTCGCGGATATAAAAGAAAAAATTCTGATTCATCCCCCTAAAATCCTTATTTTTATTTTCGACACTATTTTGTGTGATGGGGTCTTATTTTTGACTATATTTTAGAATTTCCAATTGATTTATAATTAAAAATTTAGTTATATCAAATGTTTATGACTTAAATTTTTAGGTTTTAAAAAATAAAATTAAAATGCTACGGATGAATTGACATGGGTTTTTAAAGGTGTATTATAAATACATCTTTAGAAATTACCCTGTAGTGAGCTAAGCATTATGTTAAGCCAACATCAAAAAGATATTGTAAAAGCAACCGTACCTGTATTACGCGAAAATGGCGTTGCACTGACCGATTATTTCTATAAACGTATGCTGAACAATAATCCAGAATTAAAAGAAACCTTTAATATGGGGCATCAACGTACGGGCGCACAGGCCAAAGCATTGGCGGGCGCGGTACTGGCTTATGCCGAAAATATTGAAGATCCAATGGTGCTGGCGCCGGTGATTGAATTGATTTGTCACAAACATGTCAGTTTGAATATTCAAGCACCTGATTACGATATTGTTGGTGAAAACTTGCTGCATTCCATCAGTGAAGTGCTGAGTGTGCCGATGGAAGATGAGCTAATTAGTGCATGGGCTGCGGCGTATGGTCAATTGGCGAATTTGTTTATTGAAACTGAACAAAAAATGTATTTAGAACATGAACAAACCAAAGGCAGCTGGTTAGGCTGGCGCAACTTTGTGGTGTCTAAAAAAGTTAAAGAAAGCGATGAGATTACTTCGTTCTATTTGGTGCCTCAAGATGGCGGCGCGCTACCTGAATATAAAGCCGGACAATATGTCACTGTACGTCTGTTTATTGATGCACTAGGCTTTAAACAACCGCGTCAATACAGTCTATCCGACAGTTCAACTGGTCAGTATTTACGTATTTCGGTTAAAAATGAAAGTCCAAAAGCAGAAGGTCAAGATCCAGGTTATGTCTCATCGACTTTACATAACAAAGTCAAAGAAAATGATGTGATTGAGCTGTCTGCGCCGACTGGTAATTTCTTCTTGTTTAATCCAGAAAAAACCAATGTGTTGATTAGTGCGGGGATTGGTTTAACACCGATGATGGCCATGCTGAACCAACTTTTGACCGGTAATACCGATCCGAACGAAAAAGTGACCCTGTGGGAAAAAATCAAGGCGAACTTTAATAAGCCTGAACCTAAAAACCCGATTAACTTTATTCATGCAGTACGTAATTCACGTGTACATGCCATGAAAGAGACGGTGCAAGATTTGGCGAAAAAACATGACAATTTAAATGTTTTTGTGGCTTATGAACAAACCGACAGTAAAGATGTGTTGGGCCGTGACTATCATGCAGAAGGGCGTTTGAATCTAAAACAATTGGATGCCAAAATGTTACCAAAAGATGCAGATTACTATCTTTGTGGTCCTATTCCATTCATGCAAGTTCAACATAAAGCCTTGCTTGAATTGGGAATTCCAGCACAAAATATTCACAGTGAAGCATTTGGTACCGGTGGCGTTGCACTTTAAGACCTAAAGGAAGTAAGAGGGAACTTACGCCCTCTTACTTTTTTACCTTAATGAGAGCAAGATGAAATTAAACCAATTTACAGATATCGGGATTCGCGCTTTAATTTATTTGGCCCAGTCATCTACTGAGCCACCTTTTACCATCGAAAAAATGGCCAAAGACTTACAAGTCTCTAGAAATCACTTGGTCAAAGTGATTCATTTTATGGCCAAACAACAGTGGCTAACCACGTCCAGAGGCAAGGGCGGCGGCGTTAAATTAACCCATCCTTTAGCGCACTACTCGATTGGTCATCTGATTAAAACCTTACAAACTCATAATGCGGTATCAGCCCATTTGGTTAATTGTGACGCACCTGAATGTGTGTTACGCGCCTCATGTGGTTTACCTTATTTATTAGATCAAGCGCTCAGTCAGTTTTATCAGTTTCTCAATCAATATACCCTACAAGATATTTTACGTCGTCCCATGGCATCACCCACGATTTCAGCGCATCAATTAATTGATATCTTGGCCATTTCATAAGTTTTCTATGTAAAGATATTGGGATTATTGCTAAAAGCTGAAGTGATGATCACTCTGAGTCTTTTAACCGACTAAATTTTTAAACCAAGTGTTTTGCTGGCTCTATTGCATAAAATTGATTTAATAGTAGAGCGATATAAGCTGAAAGAATGCACAGAAT
>NZ_FNPK01000063.1 GCF_900107285.1 Acinetobacter kyonggiensis
ATTAGGCAATATTTACCTAAAGGGATTGATTTAAATCAGGCAGATCAGCATTATTTAAATCAAGTTGCCATGTCACTGAATACTCGTCCTAGAAAAGCGTTAGATTGGCTTACACCATTAGAGAAATTTGCTCAGCTTGTTGATTATCATAAGACTTTTCAAACTGTCGCACCTCATGTTTGAATTCGCCCTAATATAAAAGCTTATTTTCAATAAAAAACACATCATAATACCCCCTTGCCTTTTAACCACAAAAATATTGAAGTTATTATTTAGAAGCAATTAATAGAAAAATAAACAAATCTTTTTTAAACAAGCTACTAATAAAAATATCTCCATCGAAAATAAAGTATAAAAATTCAAAAACCATTTAATAAAGTATCAATAGAGTTAAAATACATATAGCTTACTTTTAATTTTAAAGAGGAATACAAGAAATAATTTCTTGTATTCCTGTTATAAGATTGGGAGAACCAAGTTGATAATTTCACCCATTTCTTTGGATCTATTAATTTAAGTTTCGACTTTACTTATTTGAGCTTAGCCATTTGGTCGAGTCACAATCGGGAAAATTGAATCTGGACGTTTAAACATTGCAAAGAATTTTCCAATTTTCAGTGGATTACCTTTGACTTTACTGTCTTTAGAAAGCAGGACTTTTACCCCTTCTATTTGACCTGTAATCATTTTTAGATATAAGGGCTTGGTTAAGGTTAATGTAGGGCAATCCAATGCCAAATCTTTACTTTCATCATAACGCTTAAACTGCATGACTGAGTTTTCAACCCATAATGAAAAATGCTCTTTGGTATCCGACAAAACCAGATTGATACACTGGTTTTCATTTTTTAAATTTTCCACATCTAAATTTGTCGCCATAGCTTCAAGAAATCTTTCAGTTGGTGTATGAATCAATAAATCACTCGGATCAGAAGTATTTTGTAGGGGTACATTATTTTGTAGCTCTTGAGCGCCCACCAAAAAGAAATTACGCCAAGTTGAAGCCTCAGCAGCATAGCCCAATTGACGATAAGTATTCGCCAATAAGTCTTTTGCTTGTTGGTTTTGAGGGTTATTCAACACAATATGTTTTAAAATCTCGGCAGCCCATCTATAGTCAGCTTGAGCGTAGGCATCCCGCGCATTTTTCAATGCATTGTTCTCCCCACCTGCTAACTCAATATATTTTTTTGCAACAGCTTTAGGGGGTAATGGATCTAAATTGGAAGGATGGGCATCGAACCATCCCATATAATATTGGTATACTGCTTTTACATTATGTTTTAGGGTTCCATAATAGCCATGAGCATATAGTTTTTGATCAAGTGCCGCTGGAAGCTTAATTTTTTCGGCAATTTCAGCGCCATTAAAACCAGAGTTCATATATCTCACCGTCTGATCATGCGTGAACTTATAAACATCTCGCTGGGTTTTAATAAAATCTTGAATATTGTCATTGCCCCAGACAGGCCAATGATGCTGTGCAATCAATACATCGGATGCTTTGGCATGCTGCATTGCTTGGTCTAGATAGCCCACCCATTTTAAGGCATCACGGACTTTAGCACCCCGAAGGGTATAAAGATTATGCATGGTATGAGATAGAATTTCTGCGCCGTTATAAAGTTTCAATGATGGGATAGAGAACGTTAATTCTGCTGGTGCTTCTGAACCCGGCACGTTATAAAACACAAAATCCAAGCCATCAACCGTCATTTTCTGTTCTGGTTGAGTGATCAGTTGTGTAGGCTCAAGGATGCCCATTTTTCCCACAGCAACAGCCTTACCTAAACCTGTATCCACCAATCCTTCCGCATTTTTAGGTAGAAAAGTTCCATACATATAAGTCGCACGACGTATCATGGCTGAACCTGCCATCACATTTTCACTGGTCGCTTCTTCCATAAAGCCTTTTGGCGCAATAATTGGAGTTTTTCTAGCGTTAATTTCTTCGCTAGAAAGAACGCCTAATGCACCACCAAAATGATCGATATGGCTATGGGTAAAGATAATGGCTGAAATTTTTTGCTCACCTAAATGCTGTCTAGCAAATTTAAGTGCTGCTTCAGCCGTTTCTTTAGAGGTTAATGTATCCACAATAATCCAGCCAGTATCACCCTGAATGATGGTCATATTTGCCAAATCAAAACCACGAATTTGCCAAACTCGATCTGTTACTTTAAATAGCCCAACATTGTTGTTTAATTTTGCTTGTCGCCATAGAGTGGGATTAACGGTATTTGGTGCTTGATCTTGTAAAAAACTAAATGCATCAAAATCCCAGATAACATTGCCTTTCTCACTTTTAATTTGACCTGTTGGCTTGGCAATAAAGCCCTTTTGAGCCTGATTAAACTCAGTCATATCCTCTAAGTTATACTTCGCCTTATATGTATTATTTGATTCAATGACCGCTTTTTCTACTACAGTATTTGCTGCAAAAACAGAAAATGGCAGAATAAGCATCAATGAAACTGTTAAAAACTTAATTTTCATCTTCTTTCCTTTTTTTAAATAGAGGTGGTCCCACATGTTTGAACAACTAAAAGCTTATTTATAAGTGATACTCTGCTCTAGTTAAGCTACCTTATTTTGTTGTGGTAGCTGGTCATAGTAAAACTCATCTGGAGTCATTTTGTCCAGACTCGAATGAGGTCGTTTCAAATTATAAAATTCAAAATATGCGTTTAATTGCTTCTTCGCATCCAAAACATTGCTGTAGGCTTTGAGATACACCTCTTCATATTTAACGCTCCGCCATAATCGTTCAACCATCACATTATCAACCCATCGACCTTTACCATCCATGCTGATTTGGATGTCATTTGATTTCAATACAT
>NZ_FNPK01000073.1 GCF_900107285.1 Acinetobacter kyonggiensis
TTAATTATAAAAACAAACTGTTTTACCTATTTAATGGTTTGTTTTATGATGACTGCATTCAATAGACATTTACTCCTTTGGAGACGTTTGCCATGTTAGATCAAAATACTTCAGCACAATTAAAAACCCTACTTGAACGCTTAGAAAGTCCAATTGAAATTGTGGCATCGCTCAATGATTCCGACAAATCAGATAAAATTAAAGAATTAGTCACTGAAATTGCAGCGTTATCCGATCAAGTGACTGCTCGTTTTGATGGAAGCAATAGCCGTCGTCCAAGTTTTGGTATTGCCAAAGTCGGTGAGCAACCACGGGTTAACTTTGCTGGCTTGCCGATGGGTCATGAGTTCACCTCTTTAATTTTAGCCTTGTTACAAGTTTCAGGTTATGCGCCTAAAGTGTCTGATGAAGTATTGGCACAAATTAAAGGCTTAAACTTAACGGCTGATTTTGATGTGTTTGTCTCTTTAAGCTGTCATAACTGTCCTGACGTGGTGCAAGCCTTAAACCTGATTGCCATTAATAACCCAAATGCCACTGCCACCATGATTGATGGCGCGTTCTTCCAAGACGAAGTGGAACAGCGCAAAATCATGGCCGTACCGATGTTGTTCCAAAATGGTGAGCATATTGGTCAAGGTCGTATGACTTTGGAAGAAATTGTGGCAAAACTCGATACACACTCATCTAGTAAAGATGCACAAAAACTCAATGCTAAAGGGGTGTTTGATGTACTGGTGATAGGTGGTGGCCCTGCGGGCAATACCGCAGCCATCTATGCAGCACGTAAAGGCATTCAAACGGGGATTGTGGCGGAACGCTTTGGCGGTCAGGTCATGGATACCATGGACATTGAAAACTACACTTCAGTACAAAAAACACAAGGTCCAAAGTTTGCTGCTGAAATGGAAGCGCATGTGCGTGCTTATGATGTCGACATCATGAACTTACAAAAAGTGGCTGCGATTAAAGGTGCCGATGAAAGCGTGAATGGTTTGGTTGAAGTGACTTTGGAAAATGGCGCTAAACTGGAATCAAAAACCATTATTTTATCGACTGGTGCACGTTGGAGAGAAATGAATGTACCGGGTGAGCAAGAATACAAAACCCGTGGTGTGGCGTACTGCCCACATTGTGACGG
>NZ_FNPK01000061.1 GCF_900107285.1 Acinetobacter kyonggiensis
AAACCATCAATCAGTTCAGCAGGCTGACCTGCTGTACCAAAACCACCAATCATGATGGTTGAGCCATCTTTAATTTGGGATAAGGCTTCGGTTAATGAGTGAGCACTTTTATCAATCATTAGACAACTCCGTCTGTACGCTGCATAAATAAGGATGAAAACTAATGCTCAGGATGAATAGATAAGCTCAAAATTGAATCACTCAATCCCGAGTGTTTTCATTAGAATTCCTTTTGTTTATTTTTCATTTTTTTTAATTGGACATCTACTATAAAACAGTAATTTTGTGCGATATGTAGTATTTAGGTTCGATGATCGAACAATTATTCTAATTTTTGAATATACTAGATGGATATTCAATTACTCTCAATTTTGTTTGATCAGCGAAATAAAGGTTAACTTATGCATGAGGCTAAATTAGAAGATAAGAAAATTTTGCAAAACCCAGATAACCAAAAAAATATTCGACATGAAGATTTTATCGCGGGCATTAGCAAAGGTATGGCCATTTTAGATTGTTTTGGATCTGAACGTCATCGCTTAAATATCAGTATTGCCGCTGAAAAAACAGGAATGACGCGTGCAGCAGCGCGTAGGCATTTACTCACGCTTGAGTATTTGGGATATTTAGAATTTGATGGGCATTATTATTATTTGGCACCTAAAATATTAAAATTTTCAGGTGCTTACCTAAGTGGTTCACAACTGCCAAAAATTTGCCAACCTTTATTAAACTTACTCACCACCCAAACATCGCTTATTTATTCAGTGATGGTTTTAGATGGTTATGAAGCAATTACCATCGCTCGAAGTGCGGCCCACCAACAAACAGATCGGGTCAATCCTTATGGACTCCATTTAGGAAATCGTTTGCCGGCACATGCCACATCAGCAGGTAAAATTTTATTGGCATATCTAGAGTTAGATGAGCAAAAAAAATGGTTAGAAAAGTATCCATTGAAGCGATTAACCAAATTTAGTTGCACAGACAATGATACCTTTCTAAAGATTTTAGAGGAAATTAAAGAGCAAGATTGGTGTTATTCAAGCGAAGAACATGAGCTGGGTGTACATGCGCTTGCCGTGCCTATATATGGACCGAAAGGCAATGTTGTTGCAGCATTAAATATTGTTTCGCCTACAACAAAAACGACGAAAGAATATCTAGTTCAGCAAATTATGCCTTTGCTTCTTGAAACAGCACGTGAATTACGTAATGTCATTTAGATATTTATTTAACACTCGTACTGTGTGAAATCAGGTAATACGGAGTGCCATAAGTAATATCAAATGCGCTATATCTACTGCAAATGTTCTACAAAAACTGATTCGTGTAGTATGTATAAATGCTGTAGAGCTTATACTTAATGTTGATTGTAAAACCTTAGTGGATTAAGCCATGGCTAGAAAAACTGCGCTAATGTCTCCCCTTGGAAGACAGGTATTATCTAATCATCATGCCTCATTTGATCCCAAGAAAAATATGCCAAGTCGTAAAGCTCAGAAAATAATAGTTGAACAACTTTTTTAAGTCCTGTTCTTAACGCTTACATTTAAAAACAGGACATTTAAGATTTTGAATAACAAGACTTATTGGACTTCAAATTCAATTCTACGGTTTTTCTTACGACCATCAACGGTTGTGTTATCAGCAACTGGTTGAGTTGAACCTAATCCTTCCACCGTTAAATAATCTGTTGGCACATTTTTTTCTGTTAAATACCTTTTAACTGCGGCTGCACGTTCCTGACTAAGGATTAAATTTTTAGCTGGACTACCTGAACTATCCGTATGACCAATAATTTTAACCTTCTTTCCAGCGACTTTATTTAATGCAACTGCCATTTCATCCAAAATTTTGGTTCCTGATGCGACTAATATTGCACTTCCAGATTCAAACTCGATAATTCTATTTTTTAAAGCATCATCAATAATTTTCTGCTCTGCTTGATTCACAGATAACTGTATATTTAAGCGATACGGTATTTGAATCATATTTTGAAAATTTACTGTGGTTGGCTGAATGTCATTTTGATTTAACATTTTTCCCGTTAATTCAACCTCTGTACCCCGCACAGATAATTTTCCTTGTTTAACTTTCTTTAAATCTGGTGTAATGATTTTAGTTACTGAATCACTCCAGCCATTGGGTGCAGAAACGGTTTTTACTTTAATTTTATCAATAACTTGATCTATTCCATAAACACTATACATTTTGGCTAAAATTGCTTGTTTACTGCTTTCATTTGGTACAACACCTTCAATCACAATGGGTTCAGCCAATACCAGAGAGCTTAAGGATACAAGAGTCAATAAAATCAGGACTTTAATTTTTTTTCTAATTATTTGTAATTTAATCATTTTTAATCAGCTATAAATGTTTGTCTAAAAAGTTTAATACCTTGATTTAAACTTAGATGGCGCTCACACAAGGACTGTTCTAAGGCCGCGAGTCCTGCATTTTGTTCTAAATAAGGATCAATCCAGTCTGCTTTTGCTAATGAAACCCAATGTTCTGAATCCATTTTTTGAGTAAATATTTCACTTAATGCAATAATATCAGCACCTTGAAATCCAAATAACAAAACAGGTGAATGGCTATGTAAAATTCCAATGAGTAATTCTACATTTTACTTAGCAATAAAATAGTTAATTAAATTGACCCAAAACGCGGCTATTTCATAACAATAACTTGGATTATTAATCGGTAAAATAAGGACTTTTTTTAATCGACTGGTGCCTTGTTGAATAACAGGTTGTAGCAGCAAACCTAATCCAATTATACTTTGAGAAAGTTCATAAGCCGTTATTTTCATCAATTGAGAAAATGAATGAATCGTATGATATTCATAAAACTTAGCGCTTTCTATATGAGTAAATATTTGGATTTCATTACTTAATTTACTCAATTTATCTAGGGCGTGTCATCAATTAGGTTGATAAAATCTGACGCGTCCTTATTATTCTCTTATGACTAAACGCTATGCATTAAGAGACGATCAATGGGAACAGATTAAAGATCTGTTACCTGGACGAACAGGTACGGTTGGTGTAACCGCCAAAGATAACCGATTATTTGTTGAAGCAATACTATATCGTTACCGCTCAGGTATCCCGTGGCGAGACTTGCCTGAACGCTTTGGTGATTTTAGAGTCGTGCATACTCGCTTTAGCCGCTGGGCTAAAACAGGCGTGTGGCAGAGAGTTTTTGAAGTGCTGTC
>NZ_FNPK01000060.1 GCF_900107285.1 Acinetobacter kyonggiensis
ATTTACGGAATTAGGTCGACCACTTACCCAAGTTACGCCTTAAATTTGGCTCAATTAGGGGCGCTTTGCATTTCAAATCTTTGTGCAACAAAGCCAAATAAACCACATTATATATCAAATTTTGACGACTGTATTGCTCCCCTTCTTTCCGGTAAATGTCTTTTATGGCACTTTAGGGCTGAGCAATTGCCATCGTGAGTAGGTAAATCCCAATTCTTTTACAGTGATCTTTTCGCCAACTTTAAGTTTTGTGATTGCCTGAATGATGATCTTATTAAATTTTTATGCAGGGTTTGCTGAGAGCATAGATACTGCTTAAGCTCATCAATAGGCATCGGTTTTCCAAACAAATAGCCCTGATAATGGTAACAACCCTGTTTTTCCAATACTTCACGTTGAGCTTCGGTTTCTACCCCTTCAGCCAGTACAGAGATACCTAAAGTTTTTGCCAAAACAATGATCATTTTGGCAATTTCGGCATCATTGGCACTGATTACAATATTACGAACAAAACCTTGATCAATTTTTAATTGATCAATCGGAATCCGTTGTAAATAAGTGAGAGAAGAATAACCCGTACCGAAATCATCCAGAGAAAACATGATCCCATAACGTTTAAGAATCGTCATTTTTTCAATAATGTCTTCTACCCGCATCACTAAGGCACTTTCAGTCAGTTCAAGCTTGAGTAAATGTGCAGGAGCCTGTGTACGTTCCAGAACGTCGAGCACGTCTTGAACAAATTCATCACGGGCGAATTGGCTCGCGCTGACATTCACAGCCATGCTGAGGTGAGCAGTTTGCGGATACTTGGCCCAGTCACTCAATTGTTGGCAGGCACTTTCCAGTACCCATTGACCCAGAGTAATAATGAAACCATTTTCTTCTGCGACGGGTATAAAACGAGCAGGGGAAATCATTCCTTTAACTGGATGCAGCCAACGTAACAAGGCTTCTACTCCTGTCACCTGTTGTGCACCATTCACTTGTGGCTGGTAATACAGCACCAGCTGATTTTTTTCTAGTGCTTGACGTAATCCGGTATCAATCTCAGCACGCTCCTGAACCTGAGATTGAATCTCGGGATCAAAAAAGCGATAAGTATTTCGACCATAATTCTTTGCGTCAGACAGTGCCATATCAGCACGTTTAATTGGATCTTGGATATTTTCACATGCTTCTATCCCAAATAGGCTGATCCCAATACTGGCTGAATTATGATATTCAGAGTCGGCCAAAAAGTAAGGTTGAGTGAGTGTCTGTAAAATATATTTTGCGGTTTTTTCTAGTTGTGGGATAGCTTCCATCTCTGAGCTTCCAAGATGATCAAGCAGAACCACAAATTCATCACTTCCCAGTCGTGCAACCATTTGATTGGCTTCTACGCATTCTAGCAGGCGAGTTGCGACTTGCTGTAATAAGTAGTCTCCGGTTTCATGGCCTGCAGTGTCATTTATAGCTTTAAAATTATCCAGATCTATTAACAGAACAGCGCCGAGCTGTTTTTTATTTTTTGTATCTCTCATGCTCTGTTCAAGGTGTTCCAAAAATAGGCTACGGTTTGGCAGTTTAGTCAGAGAGTCATAAAACGCTAGCAAGTGTACTTTTTCTTCTGCAGCTTTATAGGCAGAAATATCGGTAAGCGTTGCAACATAATGTGTGGTTTGGCCATGCTCATCACGTACAGCAGCAATCAAGATGTGTTGTGGATACAGTTCACCATTTTTGCGCTTATTCCAGATTTCACCCTGCCAGGATCCCGTGGTGCGAATATCGTTCCACATGCCGGAATAGAAGTTTTTGTCATGCAGGCCTGATTGCAGGATTTTAGGCGTGTGCCCAATCAACTCTTGTTCACTATAGCCAGTAATTTCTGTAAAAGCATGATTGGTACGTAAAATAACCAAATGAGGATCTGTAATCAACATCCCGACTTGAGAGTCAAATGCAGTTGCGGCAATACGCAGATTTTCTTCTGCTTTTTTACGTTCGGTAATATCACGTGCCGAGCAGAAGAACACCTCATCATCATCAAGATGCACCAGGACTGAACTGACTTCTACCGGATAACACTCACCTTGAGCATTTCGATAACAGGTTTCGAAACAAATGCCCCCAGGCGTAGAAATACCTCTATTGATTAGCTCTTGCAGCTCTGCCTTATTATAGCCGTTATCCCAGTAACATAGGGTTTTGCCCAAGGCTGCCTGCGGAGTGCTGCCAATCATGCGAAAAAAGGAATCACTGCCTTGAAGAAGCTTGCCTTCGCGATCTAGAACATGAATACCATCTTGTGCATTACGTAACAGCATCCGACTACAACGATTGGTAAACATATTCGCCCGAATTTGCTGCCAAAGTAGCCATCCAGCAATCGTGGTCACTGCAATGAAGAGTAATCCTAGCAAAACGGCTTTAATAACATCTTCATACCATTGGGCCAGATAGTCTTCTTCAGCGAAGGCAACAACAACAAAAACAGGCATACTACTAATTTTGTGAACATGACCAATACGCGGGATATGATCTGTGGTTTGTCGGGTATAAATGGTGCCATGTGCGCCGGAGCGTACCAGTTGTGACAGCTCCGGTGGGCCGCCAACAAAGCCCACCTGACCATTCGGGGTTTTGAGCATGGGATTACGTGCAATAACTCGCATATCCAGGTCTTGTACCACTACCACTCCTTTGGGGCCTACATCCAGTTCTGCAATCAGATGATTAAAGTAACTGGCTGGCAGGGCAGCAACAATCATCCCTGCAAAAGCTCCATCAGGCTGATTGTAACGTCGTGCCAATAGATTAACCCAGCCTTGGCCATTTGGATCTCTGATCAGCTTGGTGACAAACAGCTGATCTGTATTTTTCTGTTGGGCTTCTTTAAAAAAACTATAGTTTGCATAATTGGAAGTCTGACCACCAATATCATGATCAGCGAATTGGACTTGACCTTTTGCATCGGTAATGTGTATTCGTGTAACAGAGCCAATCCAATCTTTTTGTTTCTGAATAAAGAGACTTATTTCTCTATCATTTATTTGTTTTTTATCACCTAATTCTTTTTCTATATAAGTTTGTAAAGTATACAAAGACAAATCGATTTCTTGTGAACTGCTGCTCACACTTTCTTCAAGCAGTGATGTTAAATTTTCTACACCAGTCCTAGCTTGAGCTTCTTCGCGCTCACGTGAAGTATGTAAGGTATAGGCCAGTAAGCTGATCATGAACATATTCATGATCACTACAGTAAGCACAAGAAGAATAAAAACTGATCTATTTTTGTGTAGCATATTTACTCTGTGAAATAGAGTGCTCTTTACGCTGCCAATGCAACTCCCAAATTTAATCTTTTTATTAAATAATTAGACTAAAAATTGTTCAAAATTTAACATAAAATACGACACAATAATATTTTTAAATTTTATTAAATCATTGAGTTAATTTTTGATTATTAATTTAGCATTGACTGAATATCCATCAGTTTTATAGAGATATTCCAACCTAGAATAGACTTCCTTCATAAATCATTTTTCAATCAATTTAATTGTTTATCTTTCACCCAATCTAAATTGTATATGCCAGCAAGTAAATTAAACCGCAGGTTTAATCTTTTACGACGATTTCTATATACACAAGGCTTTGTTGCACAAAGATTTGAAATGCAAAGCGCCCCTAATTGAGCCAAATTTAAGGCGTAACTTGGGTAAGTGGTCGACCTAATTCCGTAAAT
>NZ_FNPK01000059.1 GCF_900107285.1 Acinetobacter kyonggiensis
GACAGCACTTCAAAAACTCTCTGCCACACGCCTGTTTTAGCCCAGCGGCTAAAGCGAGTATGCACGACTCTAAAATCACCAAAGCGTTCAGGCAAGTCTCGCCACGGGATACCTGAGCGGTAACGATATAGTATTGCTTCAACAAATAATCGGTTATCTTTGGCGGTTACACCAACCGTACCTGTTCGTCCAGGTAACAGATCTTTAATCTGTTCCCATTGATCGTCTCTTAATGCATAGCGTTTAGTCATAAGAGAATAATAAGGACGCGTCAGATTTTATCAACCTAATTGATGACACGCCCTAGTTACATTATTAATCCTGATATTTTTTGATAATTTATCTGTTCGTTCTACATGCTTAATTATTTTAATTTTCAGAGTTGGTTATAGACTACTTTTCAGAAGTAAGAGCTAAAAACTATTCAAAGTATACACATCAAAAAATTGATAACTGGAAAAAATTTAAAAACCTAAAGCATTTAATATGCTTTAGGTTTCGTTGCCAGAAAATAGCAATAAATGTTTGGAGTTTTAAATAGGCTTCATTGTCTGTATAGCAAATACTGCACCAAAATCTATTTTCATGGATGATAGATCCTAGATAAATATATGTTGTTTAGTATTTAAAATTAAAACCGACAAAAGCTGTTCTGCTCATTAATATTTGATCAATAGAACGAGAAACCTCATCACGCTTAGTATTTGTTAAATTTTTAATTCCTGCCTGCATAGAAAAACTCGGATTAAATTGATACTGCCCACTTACTCCAAGAACATGGTAATCATCTGATTTCTCACTTTTCGAAATTGCAGGTACGTATAGCATTTGGCTACCGATATATTGGTAATTTAGATTTAACCCAAGTACATTACTCACTCGCCAATCCCAATTCATACTCCCTGTATGACGAGGGCTATAATCTAACTCTTGGTTAGTATCTTTATTTTTGCCATCTGAATATGTGTAATTCAGCTTAATGCCCAAAGCATCATTAATATCATATTGGCTTTCAAGTTCTACGCCTTTTACTGATGCTGAATGTATATTGGTATAAGTCATTATATTCGGGCGATATCCAGCTCTCCAGCTATCACTCACAATCATGTTTTTAATGTCATTATCAAAGTACATTAAACTTGCATAGAACTGATCATTTTCATACACACCACCAAACTCGTAGCTCGTTGCTGTTTCTGGCTCTAAGTCAGGATTTCCAACAACCTGACACAGCCCACGACAAGCTAATACCGAATATGTAGGATCTGATTGTGAAATACTTGGTGCTTTGAATGATTTACCAATACCACCTTTTAAATTAAATTGGTCAGTTACTTGATAAACACTATAAAAACGTGGACTAAATTCACTTCCAAAGCTTTCATAGTCATCAAATCGTCCAGCAAATGTAAGAGACAGTCTATCTAATTTCCATTCATCTTGGAGATAGAATGCTGTTTGATTCAGAGATAATGACCCATTTAAATTTTGGTTATGTTCTAATTCTGTTTTACGAAATTCGGCTCCACCAGTAACTAAATGCTGTTCTCCAACATGACCACTCACTTGCGCATCAATCGTGTGGTTGGTTTGCTGAATATCTCCCGTCTTTTTATACAAATTGGTGATGATTTCTGAGTTATCCATCAAGTCTACGTTTTCATAGTAATAACGCAGTCTACTGTTGATATCATTCCAATTCGCTGAGTAAGTGAGTCCAACACTGGTACGATCCATTTCTTGGATATTGGTTGGGAATGACAAACCGTAGTTGCTCCATGTGGCTTTACGGTCATCTGAACGATGGGTCAAGTCAACATCCAATGTTTGGTTGTCATTAATAAGCCAACTGAGGTTAGAAAGTATGCTAAAGCCTTTGCGTTTTTCTGCAGCATCGGTATCTTTATAGATACTTTGTTCAGAGCGCCAAGCCTGCTGATCTACACCCTCAAGTACTAGATTTGCCAAAAGTTTATTTTCAATCAGGCTGCCACCGATATACGCACTTGCTTTGTGAATTGCCCCGTTGTCCCCTTCAGTTGGTAACTCATAGCTATAGTTGAAAGCTATCTCTAGTTGTTCACTTGGTTTCTTTAAAATAATATTGACGACACCGCCCAAGGCATCAGCCCCATAAATTGAAGACATTGGTCCGCGAACTACTTCAATACGATCTACAGCAGCTAAAGGAATAGACGATAAATCAAAATCATTTGAATAGTTCGAGGTTAACGCATCCCTAGAATTAACTCGGCGCCCATTCACCAAAATCAGCGTATAGTCTGAGTCTAAACCACGTATTTTAATTTCTTTACGACCATAAGCAGAGGACGTATTTATGTGAATACCTGCACTCTGCTGTAGAGCATCTGCCAGATCATAAACAGGACGTTTTGCTAGGTCTTCTTGGGTAATAATACTAATGCTTGCTGGAGCACTTTTTTGATCATGTTCTGTTTGAGTTGCTGTCACAGTAATGGTCGCTAATTTTTTCAGTAATAGTTTTTTCAGCATGCGTATAACTAGCAAATAAGCCTAGGCCCAATAAACTCTGCATAGTAATACTAAGGATCTTTTTAGAGAAAAGTATTTGATTTGACATAATATAAAAATACAATTGAAATTAAGAATCATTCGCAATTATATGTAAGTGTATAATTTTTGCAACTTCTATTATTTGCGAAATAATCCTTACTTAACCTACACCTAAAGTTGGACACACACTAAATGTAAACTGTTGATGTCTACATTTATTGCGATGTGTATGTGCTGTCCTACTTAATCAAGATAAATATAATGCCTTCAGCAGTGAGGAATGTCGCATCGACCGCGAATGCATAAATGTCATAGCGGTACCGAACGCAAAGCTCCCACCATTCTGGAATTTCTTTGAGATGCTGGAAAGCTGATTGAAGTTTGTTTTTATCTTAGGTTTTTCAATTTGTTGTAATTTCAAGCTGTTCCAGCGAATATCTTCACTGATTGATATGACTCTCTGCCTAACGTCTTGTATCTATTCTGTATCGAAAAAATATAAAATAAATACGTTGGCTACTCAGATAGTCAAGCAAACCAGCTCAGCGCAGTCTTATTAGAAAAATCCTTGAAATATAAATAAGATATAAAAAATTTAATCGTACATATCGCCACATTTTCATCTCATAACTACCGCAGTGTTAACAGTTTAAAAGGCCATGATGGCTACTCAATAAACATTTCAACGGAAATAACATGAGCACTCAAAATACTGGATTCAAAGCTTTCTCAAATAAGATTAATTCAACCGCCCCACATCCAGTTCATGCATCTAATGATCCAACTGAAACCGCGCCAAAACCATCAGACGAACCTGAAAAAACAGTTGAACCCGACAAAGATGCACCAAAAGCAAAATAAACTATAAAAACGATGATTAAGTACGCAAATCACTGAATATATAGCCCTACTTTTTAAGTGGGGTTTTTGTTTGCAAAATGAAAAATAGATATTTTTATAATAAAAAAACCTAATTTAAGAGGTGGATCAGGAAATTTGAACAACACTTATAAGTGATATTTTGCTCCCCAAATGATGTTATAAACATCAATATATGGAGTATTTTATGGCACGTAGACCAAGAAGAAATCATTCAAATGATTTTAAAGCTAAGGTAGCACTTGCTGCGATTAAAGCAGAAAAAACACTTGCTGAATTGAGTGCTGAATTTGATGTTCATCAAAACCAAATTATCGACTGGAAAAATCAACTGATTTCAGCTTCCTCGCAAGCTTTCGATCAATCAAAAGCTCCAACAGAACCACCCATCGATCTAAAAAAACTACATGC
>NZ_FNPK01000056.1 GCF_900107285.1 Acinetobacter kyonggiensis
TCAGGGTGAAGTGTGTCTAATCAACAGGGTTTTCGGTCTCTAAGTACTTTTTAAAGGGAACATCATCGACTCAAATCTCTATTTGCAACAGTGCCCTCTATAGCTTGGGAGCTGGAATTCTTATATTCAGTATTCTGCTCATTTTTTATTATCTCAAACAGCGAATTTCCTATTTTTCACTGATGTTCAGTATGGCAATAATGCTCTGTATGAGCGTGAGTCTTGGGGTCAGAATTCTTGATGTGCAAAATAATGCGAATCAGGTTTCTTTCCAGAAAAATATTAAGGCAAATATGCCAATTGTGTTTTATCACAACTATTTTTATGATGTTCCATTCCTTCTCAATCTACAAAAACCTGTTTATTTGGTGGATGACTGGGAGAATGCCAGCCAGGACAGTAGTTCAGAACAACTCAAGGATGGCCTGATTTTTGAACCCGAACGTAGGCAATACCTTTGGTCCGACTCCATGCTTGATCAACAGATCAAAGCTGGACAAGCCCTTGTCGTGCTGGCTCGCAGCAACTCCTTTACCCCTCATTATGCGAATGTTCAAGTTTTACATTATCGCAATTATGATGTGTATTTTTTTAATACTATCGGTCCAGTACAAAAATAAGACCAAGCCTGCATTTGCAGGCTTTCCCCAATCCAATGTCTGAAATAACATTTATAAGCTGCCTATTAAAAATAAACCTTCGTGCCCAAAGTTTCTAAGCGTCTGGCAAGTTATTTTTAAGATTATAGTAGTACCATGTATAGGCTAGAAATGAGGTATGTTGAAATTACAAAAGATCTTCAAGTTGGGAGATGATCTGCAGCCAACTTGGGCTACGACTACTTTACTAGATAAATTTTATCTATTCTTTTTTCATCGGTTCAGTTTTATATAAATATTTAAAATTCAGGAAAAAAATATGAACAATAATTATCCTAAACCTATGATAATAATGCACTGGATTACCTTTGTTTTAGTTGTAATTGTATATTTGACGAGTGGAGATCCAACAAGAACAGGTTTGCAGGGCCAGATTCATGTTATAGGTGGAATTTCAATATTTATTCTATTTTTCGTGCGGTTGAGTGTTGTTTTTCTCTATAAAAGAAGTATTCCTCAAAATGAGATCATTAATCCGTATCAAATAAAATTATTTAAAATTGTCAGATTTACGCTTTACGTAAGTTTATGTGTCGTTCCAATAGCGGGCTGGCTTGCATTATCGAGTTTCACTGATAACTTCCAAGTATTCTCTTTAAATTTGCCACTTTTGAGCAGTGTTAGAGAGGTTAAATATATTGGTCAGATGCATCAATTTTTAGGTAACTTCTTTATTACAGTCGTAGGTTTACATGCTTGTGCTGCATTAATCCACCATTTTATTTTCAAAGATAATGTATTAAAAAGTATGCTTTTTAAAAAAATGAAATGATTTAGATCTATAACTATAGAAAATAGGCATATTGTTCACCTAGAACAACATGCTTTATTGATATAAAGCATGTCAGATAGGTCAGGTATTTCTATAGACTTATTATCTATACTCCTCATGGAGTGGGAATATTTGGATTATACAAAAAAGGATCTTATGCCACCGCAACATTAAATAATGATCCAATCCAAGCACTGAATAACATGGCAATAATACCCCAAATCATTACCCGAATCGAACCTCTCCAAATACTGGCGCCGCCCGCATAACTGGCCAAGGCACCCATAATTCCGAGACTTAATACCCCAATCAGCATGACGCCTTTCTCTAAGTATCGCTCAGGCAGAAGCATAATTGAAATTAAAGGAAATAATGAGCCTACAGTAAATGCAATGGCTGAAGAGAAGGCAGCACGAAACGGCTGGGCAGAAGTATGATCTGAAATACCAATTTCATCACGCGCATGTGCATCTAAAGCATTGTGTGCAGTCAGTTGTTGCGCGACTTCTTGCGCTAAAGCGGGTTGTAATCCACGCTGTATGTAAATATTTTTTAGCTCATTTAATTCATGTTCAGGATGGCGTTGCAGTTCACGTTCTTCCATCTGCAGATCATTCTTTTCAATGTCTTGTTGCGATTTAACGGAGATGTATTCACCTGCAGCCATCGATGCAGCTCCAGATATTAATCCGGCGATACAGGTCACCAGTACAGTATGGGTAGATGCTCCACTGGCTGCGATTCCCACCACGAGACTTGTGACTGAAATAATCCCGTCATTTGCCCCCAGCACAGCTGCACGCAACCATCCCGCACGTTCGATGTAATGTTTTTCAATATGATAAGAATGGCGCACAAGGTATATCCTTTTTGTTATCAGGATGATTATAATAAATTTATTTCATCTGTAGAGATTATTATTGGCTAATTTCAAAAACCGTGATTAAAAGGCAAAAAAATTTTAAAACGGATTCTAGTAGCCACTGGCTATTCATTTTTAGGATCTAAAACAGCGTCTAAAAATAGGCAGCTTTTCGTCAAATCGTATTAATTGATCTTATTCTAATTCCTATGAGCTTTTTTATTGCTGTTTCTTCTATAGAACGGGCACTGATGGTGGCTGTCTGTTTACTGGCTGTAATTGTGGAATTATTCAATTCTGCGATTGAAGCTGTTTTAGATCGTATTTCGCTTGAAAAACATGCATTCCAAAAAGGCAAAAGATATGAGAAGTACGGCACAATTTTCAGCACTTCTCATTATTTTTATTATTTGGTCAATTATTTTACTTGTCCACTAAAAGATCTTAAAAGTTGATTTTACTTAAGCCAACAATGGAAATTGATAGACTTCTGCATAGATTAGCGCAGCAAGCAGAACCAAAATAATGCTTAGGCTTACTGTATAAGTCTGCATAGCTGACCCAGGTATTTGCCAAATAATTTTTCCTCTGGCACTTAACCATTCTGTCAGACTAATACTGACAATTAACCATAATGTTCCTACCAAAAAACCACCCAGCACATCACTTAAGTAATGCTCATTTAAGACAATTCTACTTAGGCCTAAAAGTACAGCAAAAAGAAACATCGTAAAAAATATACGGACTTGTCTGATAAAATTTGGGCTAAAACGAATAGCCAGGTAAGCAAGAAATCCATATAAGGCAATAGCAATGGTGGCATGTCCACTAGGGAATGAGTAGGATTGCTCCAGCAGTAAAGCATCTGCTGGTCGCACGCGATGAAATAAGAGTTTACTCAGGAAGGTAAATATAGAACTTCCTATAGTGGAGACCAGCAACCCTATTAATATATAGGGTTGGCGAATGATCCAGCAGATCACACCGACTAAAATCACAATCAAACAAGAAATTGCTGTAGAACCAAAACTGGTGATGAAAATAAAAAAATCCACTACGCTGGGTTGATGCAGCATATTCATCTGTTGGGAAACAAAATAATCCATTGTCACGATGGAGTCTGAAGTAACCACATCTTCAACAAGTCCGGTAAACAAAGCTAAAATATAGCCCATGGCTAAAAATAAAAGCGTCAGAGGTAAGCCATAAAAATGCTGGAGCTGAAATCTTTTCGACAAAAAACCAAAAAAACGGGGGTACTTGTATTTTATTCGAATGAATAAATTGCTTTTTCCCACCTGCTGTTTAAACGTTCCCCCATACTGCACAACTGAATCAAATAATTGCTTGCCATGCTGAATAATCCAGTACTGTAATACCCACAAAAGAATAACCAGTGAAAATACAAGGATGCTCAAGATGAACAATTGCTGATTGGCTTGAATCAATGGAATCATGGCGAAAAAATTTCCTCGTTGAAAGCATTTTTAGCAGGGCTTACTGTCATATTTTGTCAGCGCACAGATCCAATCAATGTTTCGATATCAATACGACTTTATATATTTAGGCCTTTTTTGCAGTCGTTTTATTGCTAAAGTGAATACACACTAGAATCGCAATCAAAATGACAGCTGAAGCAGTAAAGCGACTTAAATCCAAACCACCCGAAGCGATCGGTTTATCCAGGAAATCCCCCACCACAGCCCCCAAAGGGCGGGTTAAAACAAATGCACTCCAAAACAGTAAGGTTCTTGAAACATGAGTGAATTTGTACAGGGCCAAAATCATGAGAATAAGACCGACGAAAAGGATAATTCCACCGCTATAACCCAGCCCCATGGTGTCTGCTGACCAATCTCCTAAAGCCGTCCCTAAGGTTTGGGAAAAGGTAATGGTTAACCAATAGAAAATTTCTGCCCGTGGATAATTCACCGTATGCGGTGAAATACTGCCTTCAACCTTATACCAGCTGAATAAAGACAAGCAGACCAAACCGAGCAATAGGCTACTTCCGCCGATATAACCAATCCCCAAAGATCGATCGATCAAATCAGCCAGTGTCGTACCTACGGTCGTACTGGCGATGATGGTAAACCAATACAAATAAGGACGGTAAAATTTAGAGCGGATTTGAAAGAATAGCAAAGCTATAAATACTGCTGCGAAAATAAAGGTACTGATCAAATAGCCTAAATTTAGAGACATCGATACAGAGGTGGATCAGGAAATTTGAACAACACTTATAAGTGATATTTTGCTCCCCAAATGATGTTATAAACATCAATATATGGAGTATTTTATGGCACGTAGACCAAGAAGAAATCATTCAAATGATTTTAAAGCTAAGGTAGCACTTGCTGCGATTAAAGCAGAAAAAACACTTGCTGAATTGAGTGCTGAATTTGATGTTCATCAAAACCAAATTATCGACTGGAAAAATCAACTGATTTCAGCTTCCTCGCAAGCTTTCGATCAATCAAAAGCTCCAACAGAACCACCCATCGATCTAAAAAAACTACATGC
>NZ_FNPK01000055.1 GCF_900107285.1 Acinetobacter kyonggiensis
GGGGTGTTTTTAGGAATAATGAGCTGGCGATGACTTACTCTCACATGGGTAACCCCACACTACCATCAGCGCGAAGAGGTTTCACTTCTGAGTTCGGGAAGGGATCAGGTGGTTCACTCTTGCTATTGTCGCCAGCACAACTGTTTATGGACTTTTTCGGGTCTTATTTACGCTGTTTATTTCGTATGCCTTACTTTGTACCAAATGAGTTATTAACAGATTATGCTAAATTTGAGTTGGTATTGTAACTAGCTTTTGAACTAAATCAAGTATTTTGTATCGAATTAGATGAGCAATACAACTGTTTGGGTGTTGTATAGTCAAGCCTCACGAGCAATTAGTATTGGTCAGCTTCATGCATCACTGCACTTCCACATCCAACCTATCAACGTCGTAGTCTTCAACGGCTCTTTAGAGGACATAAAGTCCTTGGGAAATCTTATCTTGAGGTAGGCTTCCCGCTTAGATGCTTTCAGCGGTTATCCCTTCCGAACATAGCTACCCGGCGATGCGACTGGCGTCACAACCGGTACACCAGAGGTTCGTCCACTCTGGTCCTCTCGTACTAGGAGCAGATCCTCTCAAATTTCCAACGCCCACGGTAGATAGGGACCGAACTGTCTCACGACGTTCTAAACCCAGCTCGCGTACCTCTTTAAATGGCGAACAGCCATACCCTTGGGACCTGCTTCAGCCCCAGGATGAGATGAGCCGACATCGAGGTGCCAAACACCGCCGTCGATATGAACTCTTGGGCGGTATCAGCCTGTTATCCCCAGAGTACCTTTTATCCGTTGAGCGATGGCCCTTCCATACAGAACCACCGGATCACTAAGACCTACTTTCGTACCTGCTCGACTTGTGGGTCTCGCAGTTAAGCGCGCTTTTGCCTTTATACTCTACGCGTGATTTCCGACCACGCTGAGCGCACCTTCGTACTCCTCCGTTACTCTTTAGGAGGAGACCGCCCCAGTCAAACTACCCACCAGACATGGTCCTCGCTCCAGATAATGGAGCAGAGTTAGAACCTCAATATTACCAGGGTGGTATTTCAAGATTGGCTCCACTCGAACTAGCGTCCGAGTTTCAAAGCCTCCCACCTATCCTACACAAGTAAGATCAAAGTTCAATGTCAAGCTGCAGTAAAGGTTCACGGGGTCTTTCCGTCTAGCCGCGGGTACACCGCATCTTCACGGCGAATTCGATTTCACTGAGTCTCTGCTGGAGACAGCGCCCCCATCATTATGCCATTCGTGCAGGTCGGAACTTACCCGACAAGGAATTTCGCTACCTTAGGACCGTTATAGTTACGGCCGCCGTTTACTGGGGCTTCGATCAAGAGCTTCGCTTACGCTAACCCCATCAATTAACCTTCCAGCACCGGGCAGGCATCACACCCTATACGTCCACTTTCGTGTTTGCAGAGTGCTATGTTTTTAATAAACAGTTGCAGGGGCCTGGTTTCTGTGGCTGCCAACCGCTCAGGGAGTAAATCCCATCACCGTCGGCAGCGTACCTTCTCCCGAAGTTACGGTACCATTTTGCCTAGTTCCTTCAGCAGAGTTCTCTCAAGCGCTTTGGTCTACTCGACCTGACCACCTGTGTCGGTTTCGGGTACGATTCCTGTGTAACTGAAGCTTAGAGACTTTTCCTGGAAGCATGGTATCAGCCACTTCACTGTACAAGTACAGCTTGCTATCAGTTCTCAGCATAGAGTACCCCGGATTTGCCTAAGATACATGCCTACAACCTTTCACCTGGACAACCAACGCCAGGCTGACTTAACCTTCTCCGTCCTCTCATCGCATTACACAGAAGTATTGGAATATTAACCAATTTCCCATCGACTACGCCTCTCGGCCTCGCCTTAGGGGTCGACTCACCCAGCCCCGATTAACGTTGGACTGGAACCCTTGGTCTTTCAGCGTGCGAGTTTTTCACTCGCATTGTCGTTACTCACGTCAGCATTCGCACTTCTGATACCTCCAGCATACTTCTCAATACACCTTCATCGGCTTACAGAACGCTCCCCTACCACTTGCAATAAATTGCAAATCCGCAGCTTCGGCATATAGTTTTAGCCCCGTTACATCTTCCGCGCAGGCCGACTCGACTAGTGAGCTATTACGCTTTCTTTAAAGGGTGGCTGCTTCTAAGCCAACCTCCTAGCTGTCTATGCCTTCCCACATCGTTTCCCACTTAACTATAATTTTGGGGCCTTAGCTGGCGGTCTGGATTGTTTTCCTCTTGACTACGGACGTTAGCACCCGCAGTCTGTCTCCCGGATAGTACTCATTGGTATTCGGAGTTTGCATCGGTTTGGTAAGTCGGGATGACCCCCTAGCCGAAACAGTGCTCTACCCCCAATGGTATTCGTCCGAGGCGCTACCTAAATAGCTTTCGGGGAGAACCAGCTATCACCAAGTTTGATTAGCCTTTCACCCCTATCCACAAGTCATCCCCTGGCTTTTCAACGACAGTGGGTTCGGTCCTCCAGTTAGTGTTACCCAACCTTCAACCTGCTCATGGATAGATCACCTGGTTTCGGGTCTATACCCAGCAACTAATTCGCCCTATTAAGACTCGATTTCTCTACGGCTCCCCTATTCGGTTAACCTCGCTACTGAATATAAGTCGCTGACCCATTATACAAAAGGTACGCAGTCACCGGACACAATGCCGGCTCCCACTGCTTGTATGCATGCGGTTTCAGGATCTATTTCACTCCCCTCACAGGGGTTCTTTTCGCCTTTCCCTCACGGTACTGGTTCACTATCGGTCAGTCAGGAGTATTTAGCCTTGGAGGATGGTCCCCCCATATTCAGACAAGGTTTCACGTGCCTCGCCCTACTCGACATCATTATCTAAGCCCTTTCGTGTACAGGACTATCACCCACTATGGTTGCACTTCCCAGAGCATTCCACTAGAACTTAGATAACTTAATGGGCTTTTCCCCGTTCGCTCGCCGCTACTAAGGGAATCTCAATTGATTTCTTTTCCTAAGGGTACTGAGATGTTTCACTTCCCCTCGTTCGCTTCGCATGACTATGTATTCATCATGCGATACCTACCTTATGGTAAGTGGGTTTCCCCATTCAGAAATCTCCGGATCATAGGATATTTGCCGCCTCCCCGGAGCTTTTCGCAGGCTATTACGTCTTTCATCGCCTCTGACTGCCAAGGCATCCACCACATGCACTTAATTACTTGACTATACAACCCCAAACAGTCGCTGACACTTACAAGTACGTGTCTTTGACAGGCCTAAGCCTTACAGTTTGTTGTCCGTGGATTTAACCACAGTACAGCTTCAATCTAGTTCGTTTTCCAAAACGCTTGATTCAGTTAATCGCTAGTGCTCAGTTCCTCTTATTCACTTCAACATGTCACTTGCGTGTCACATTGCTGTGTTTAATTGGTTCTGAGTTTAAACAATTTATTTCAACTCAAATTTATAATCTGTTAATGATTAACTACGTCTTCGTCAGATCGTAGGTAACTGTGATAAATCACAGAATTTAATAAACACAATACCAATCAATAATTTGATTGTATATTTACTAAATTCTGTAATCACCTAGCTTTATATATGGTGGAGACTAACGGAGTCGAACCGTTGACCTCCTGCGTGCAAAGCAGGCGCTCTACCAACTAAGCTAAGTCCCCAGCTTATCATTAGATTCGATATATCTTCTTCTCTCTAGCTCTCGTTAGATTGGTGGGTCTGACAAGATTTGAACTTGTGACCCCACGCTTATCAAGCGTGTGCTCTAACCAACTGAGCTACAGACCCTCAGATACATCTTCATGAAGAACAACTTGTTGTGGATTCTTACCGATCGTCAATCTTTCGTTAAGGAGGTGATCCAGCCGCAGGTTCCCCTACGGCTACCTTGTTACGACTTCACCCCAGTCGTCGGCCACACCGTGGTAAGCGTCCTCCTTGCGGTTAGACTACCTACTTCTGGTGCAACAAACTCCCATGGTGTGACGGGCGGTGTGTACAAGGCCCGGGAACGTATTCACCGCGGCATTCTGATCCGCGATTACTAGCGATTCCGACTTCATGGAGTCGAGTTGCAGACTCCAATCCGGACTACGATCGGCTTTTTGAGATTAGCATCCTATCGCTAGGTAGCAACCCTTTGTACCGACCATTGTAGCACGTGTGTAGCCCTGGTCGTAAGGGCCATGATGACTTGACGTCGTCCCCGCCTTCCTCCAGTTTGTCACTGGCAGTATCCTTAAAGTTCCCGGCTTAACCCGCTGGCAAATAAGGAAAAGGGTTGCGCTCGTTGCGGGACTTAACCCAACATCTCACGACACGAGCTGACGACAGCCATGCAGCACCTGTATGTAAGCTCCCGAAGGCACCAATCCATCTCTGGAAAGTTCTTACTATGTCAAGACCAGGTAAGGTTCTTCGCGTTGCATCGAATTAAACCACATGCTCCACCGCTTGTGCGGGCCCCCGTCAATTCATTTGAGTTTTAGTCTTGCGACCGTACTCCCCAGGCGGTCTACTTATCGCGTTAGCTGCGCCACTAAAGTCTCAAAGACCCCAACGGCTAGTAGACATCGTTTACGGCATGGACTACCAGGGTATCTAATCCTGTTTGCTCCCCATGCTTTCGTACCTCAGTGTCAGTATTAGGCCAGATGGCTGCCTTCGCCATCGGTATTCCTCCAGATCTCTACGCATTTCACCGCTACACCTGGAATTCTACCATCCTCTCCCATACTCTAGTCTTTCAGTATCGAATGCAATTCCTAAGTTAAGCTCAGGGATTTCACATCCGACTTAAAAGACCACCTACGTACCCTTTACGCCCAGTAAATCCGATTAACGCTTGCACCCTCTGTATTACCGCGGCTGCTGGCACAGAGTTAGCCGGTGCTTATTCTGCGAGTAACGTCCACTATCTTAGAGTATTAATCTAAGTAGCCTCCTCCTCGCTTAAAGTGCTTTACAACCAAAAGGCCTTCTTCACACACGCGGCATGGCTGGATCAGGGTTCCCCCCATTGTCCAATATTCCCCACTGCTGCCTCCCGTAGGAGTCTGGGCCGTGTCTCAGTCCCAGTGTGACGGATCATCCTCTCAGACCCGTTACAGATCGTCGCCTTGGTAGGCCTTTACCCCACCAACTAGCTAATCTGACTTAGGCTCATCTATTAGCGCAAGGTCACAAGTGATCCCCTGCTTTCCCCCGTAGGGCGTATGCGGTATTAGCATCCCTTTCGAGATGTTGTCCCCCACTAATAGGCAGATTCCTAAGTATTACTCACCCGTCCGCCGCTAAGATAAGGTGCAAGCACCTCATCTCCGCTCGACTTGCATGTGTTAAGCCTGCCGCCAGCGTTCAATCTGAGCCATGATCAAACTCTTCAGTTTAATATTGCTTAGCACCTTAAAGGGTGCCAATCTTGGCTCATCAATTTTCTGACAAATATTTCTCAAATAAACTTCGAGTAATTTCTACCATCAATCAATGAAAATAATTTCGATCAATCAACCAGTAAAAATCCACACAAGTTGTTCTTCATAATCTCTTAATGATCTTCTT
>NZ_FNPK01000054.1 GCF_900107285.1 Acinetobacter kyonggiensis
TCTATGAAGACGGCTTATGCCACAATTAAAGGTATTGAAGTCATGCGTGCACTACGTAAAGGACAAGCATCGTCATTTTATTATGGTCAGCCTCAGGGTGAAGTGTGTCTAATCAACAGGGTTTTCGGTCTCTAAGCACTTTTTAAAGGGAACATCATCGACTCAAATCTCTATTTGCAACAGTGCCGAAAAAAGCTCAAAACTTGGATAAATACATCAGCCAAGCAAGCAGAATGATCAATACATGGGACTATGACAAAATCGAGGAGATCATCAAAAACGACCAACGCATGCTTAACTATCTGAAATGTGAAATTATTTTAGAGCCTCAAAATGACCATTTGAAACATCAAAGAGCGTCATATCAATCGTGTTTAGAGAGTTTTGAGAACATAAAGAGCCATATCCACGAGGTGAAAAAGCCTAAGCCTACCCCTCAAAGCGATGTCTTAGAACAAACTTATGAACCTGAAAAGCAGCCAGATCGTAATTATGATCTAGATTTTTATTTCGGCATTGATGATATAAACCGTCCGCTTCGATAATCGCAAAAGCGAGGATTCTAAAGCGGACATTTCTACTTAGGAATAACAGTGTTATAATTTACCTTTAAATTAATATACTTATTTCAAAGTTTATAGCCCGAATATCCCTATTCGGGCTTTTTTTATGATTTTTCACGTTCCACGCTTACTTCTTGATCAATGTTCCACGGCTTTAATAAGTCTAGGTGAACAATCAGATCAGCCGTATGGCTTAAAGGATAAATTTCGTCATTTTATTATGGCAGCCTCAGGGGGGGGAGATACGCAAAGCCATCTACACCACCTGAGGAGCATTGCTTCGCAAGGGGCTGGAGAATCAAATACATCCCTGGGGATTACCTAATAACTGGCTGTTTGCTGGCTCGCTACGCAGTGGTCAGCGAGCTGCGGTCATGACCCTGATTCAGTCAGCAAAGCTGAATGGCCTGGATCCGTATGCCTATTTAAGTGATGTGCTGAAAAGGTTGCCGACACATAAAGCGACCCAAATAGAAGAATTACTACCTCACCGCTGGAAACCTGAACCGAATTAAAAAATATGCATGGGGTTCAGCGGACGCTTACATTTACTCTAATGACTTATAGCTGATTACTTAATTTAGTAGCACATCAAAAACCTTGTAAAATGGTATTTTACAAATATATTTACGCGCTACAGCCTTTAGAATTTAGCTATAGTTAGATAATCAGTGCTTTTTTTACCTTTGGATGTCTCAATAATAATCGAGATGTGATATTTCCGTCGTCATAGAGGCTCCTGATTTTTTTAGACAATAAAAAACCCTGCTTTCGCAAGGTTAGATATAGATTACTCTTGCCTTTTATGAAGGTGAAAAGCACTGCTTTGTAGAAACCTCCTTAAGGAGGTTTTTTAAAATCAACTGGATTAAAACTGCGGTTTAACCACCACTAAAATCACTACTGCGAGTAAAATAAGCGTTGGCATTTCATTGAAGAAACGCCAAAACTTATGTGATTTGTAATGCGGGTTTTCCATCAGTTTTTTACGATAATAACCACAAACAAAATGGTAAATCACCAGTAAGCCCACTAATCCAACTTTCAGGTAAAACCAGAGTGCTTCATGGTAATGCCGAGTTGCATCACCCCAATCCACTAAAAAATGCGCTGTGATGAGAGTGGCAAGCATTGACGGCCACATGATGCCGCGGTACAACTTTCGTTCCATAATCTGGAAACGCTGATGACTCGTGGCATCTTCACTCATCGCATGATAAACATATAAACGTGGCAAGTAGAACAAAGCGGCGAACCAGCAAACTACAGCAATAATATGTAATGCTTTTACCCACAAGAAAGCATCAGAAGGAGCATCCATCTATTCACCCTTTTAAGGGCAGTGTGGCAGAAGTTGATCATCCGTTGCCGAATGATCAACAATTCTTAGCTTAGCCTTCTCAATTTTTTGAAAACAAGACATGCATTTACACCGCCAAAACCGAAACTGTTACTCATCATAGTATTCAATTTTATGTCACATTTTCAAGCACGATATCAAATGGTTTTGCACCTTCATCCAGTTCAGTCACGTTGATTTTTGGTGCAATAAAGTCATTTTGCATCATCAATACTGAATAAATCACTCATATAGGCATACGGATCCAGTCCATTCAGTTTCGCTGACTGTAAGCATCATGTGTTCACAGCTCGTTGACCACTGTACAGTGATCCTGCAAACAGCTAGCTCTTACGTCCCATGTATGAGTATTTGTAGTCATGAATTAAGTCTCCACTTATTTTAAGTGGGGACCAAATTAAGGATTATCGGATAGCTTGATAAAGTGTGTTCACTAGAGAGGTTGCTACAATCCTTTTTGGGGAAGGAATTGTTTTATATAATACTTAGAAATAGATTATATTATTCTTAATTAGATAAGATAAGCAAAATACAGATGCAAACATTTCTATTAGGAAAGAGGGCTCTTTCCGTTCTTGTAGTGCTTATTACATTAATCTTATTTTTGGTTTATGTCCTATTGCGTACAGGACCTTTTGCACCAGTCAAGGTCAGTCTGACACAGGTTAAGTATAAATCTATTCAGCCTAGTCTGTTTGGTATAGCGACTGTTGAAGCTCGTCATAATTACAAAATTGGTCCCACAGCGGCAGGTCGTCTTAAAAACCTTCAAGTCGATATTGGCGATGCTGTACAAACTGGACAGCTCTTGGGAGAAATGGATCCAGTCGATTTGGAAGAAAAAACACTTGCACAACGTGCCATTATCCAAAAAATCATCTCTCAGCAACAAGATATTCAAATTCGTCAAAAGTTTGCACAGCAACAAGTTCAACGCTATCAGCAACTCACCAAAATCAATGCCACCAGTCAAGAGTCACTCGCGATTAAGCAGCAGGAGCTTGATCTCGCTACAACAGCACTTGGCTCAATGCAACAAGAACTTAATAAAGCTCGTGCAGACCTCAATACACTACAAGCCCAGCGCGACAATTTAAATTTAATGGCAACAGCACCAGGTATAGTCACAGCCCGTTATGCAGAACCTGGCTCTACTGTAGTTGCAGGGCAAACCGTATTGGAAATTGTAGACCCGAAGTCTATTTGGTTGAATACACGCTTCGATCAATCTAGTGCGATTGGCTTAGCCTCAGGTTTACCTGCACAAATTCATTTACGTTCGCGTCAAAGTAACACGCTTTCAGGTCAAGTCTTATGGGTAGAGCCTCGTGCAGATGTTATTACCGAAGAAATCTTAGCCAAAGTAGTCTTTAGTCAACAACCTAACCCTCTACCCCCTTTAGGTGAATTAGCAGAAGTGACAATTAAATTAGCACCACTGTCTCGCAGCCTTGCTATTCCAAATGCTGCTATTCACCGCATCAATAACCAAGTCGGTGTCTGGAAAGTGACAGATCAAAAACTACAATTTATTGAAATTAAACTAGGTCGCTCTAATTTAGAGGGTGATGTTCAAGTACTCGATGGTCTATCAGAAAATGATCAAATCGTTTTATATAGTGAAAAACCACTTAATGCGAAAAACCGTTTGCGTATTGTAAAAAATCTTGCAGGAACATCTGAATGATTAGCTTAGCCGGTCGGGATATATTCCATTCATGGGGTAAGTTTGTTTTTACTGGTTTTGGACTTGGCTTGTTGATCGGCGTGACTCTAATTATGGCGGGTGTCTACCGTGGTATGGTGGATGATGCCAAGGCTTTATTAAATAATAGCGGTGCAGATTTATGGGTGGTACAACAAGATACGCTTGGTCCATATGCTGAACCTTCTAGTGTGCGTGATGATTTATATCGTAGTGTCATGACTACACCTGAAGTAGAACATGCCTCAAATATTACTTATCTGACCACACAAGTTCATTATAAAGATAAAGATATCCGTGCGATGGTGGTTGGAATCCATACAGGTGAACATGCCTGGAATAATTTAGGCTGGCCACCTTACCTTTTAGCGGGACGTCAATTGACTCGGGGGCACTATGAAGCTGTTGTAGACATCACTTCAGGACTTAAATTAGGTGATCGCATCAAAATCCGTCGTAATTATTTTACTGTAGTAGGATTGACTCGACGAATGGTGTCATCAGGTGGTGACCCGATGATTTTTATTCCGCTTAAAGATGCACAACAAGCCCAATTTCAAAAAGATAATGCGGCAATTTTACAAGACCGCCGACGTACCGCACAAAATCCGATTTACAATCGTCCTGCGTATCCAGATTTATTAGACAGTGTTCTGAGTGCTCAAACCAGCAATCGTTATGTAAATGCAATTTTAGTCCGTCTTAAAACTGGTACTTCCGCAGAAGATACTGCTGAACACATCCAACGTTGGCAGCAACTGACTGTCTACACGCGTCTTCAAATGGAACATATTTTAATTAGCAAGATGATTGCAACATCAGCAAGGCAGATTGCGATGTTTTTAGTAATTTTGGCTTTGGTGAGCGCGGCAATTGTGGCATTTATTATTTATACCCTAACCATGGATAAAATTCGAGAAATTGCAGTTCTGAAACTAATTGGAACACGCAACCGAACGATTGCCTGGATGATCTTACAGCAAGCGCTCGCACTTGGTCTAATTGGATTTACTATAGGTAAAATCACTTCAACCTTTGCTGCGCCATATTTTCCAAAGTATGTATTATTGATTCCTCAGGATTCTATTCTTGGATTTATTGCTGTGATGTTGATTTGTATGTTGGCAAGTCTAGTAGCTATTCGTATGGCATTACGTATTGATCCAGCCGAAGCAATTGGAGGATAACACATGACCCACGGAATTTTAATTGAGGGTTTAAAAAAACGTTTTGGGCAAGGTGATAATGCTTTTTATGCATTAAAAGATGTCAATATGTGGGTGGATCCAGGAGAAGTTGTTGGACTGATTGGTCCGTCAGGTTCAGGTAAAAGTACCTTATTAAAATGTTTAGGCGCTGTGATTGATCCCACTGAAGGACGTATGACTTTAGGGAGTGAAGTGATTTTTGATCAACACTGGTTGGTAAAAGATTTAAGTGCATTGCGACGTGACAAAATTGGTTTTATGTTCCAAACACCTTATTTGATTCCTTTTTTGAATGTTTTAGATAATGTTGCGCTATTACCTATGCTTGCAGGTGTTCCTAATGACACTGCACGTGCAAGTGCTTTAGAAATTTTGACTGCTTTAGATGTTCAGCATCGTGTTCATGCCATGCCTGGGCAATTATCAGGTGGTGAACAACAACGTGTAGCTATTGCACGCGGCTTGATTAATAAGCCACCTGTCATTTTGGCAGATGAGCCAACGGCACCTTTAGACAGCGTTCGTGCCATGACTGTAATTCGTTTGTTGCACGAAATGGCGGAAAAATTTCAAACAGCAATTATTGTTGTTACACATGACGATAAAATTATTCCGACTTTCCAGCGACTGTATCATATTCGTGAGGGAATAACGTATGAAGAAAAAGGAGAGGGTCGTAGTTTCTAAAAACTTAGAAATTTAAAGTATTTTATCTAGGGCGTGTCATCAATTACCTTGAGGAAAACCACCTTGTCCCCATTATACTTTTATGACTAAACGCTATGCCTTAAGAGATGATCAATGGGAA
>NZ_FNPK01000052.1 GCF_900107285.1 Acinetobacter kyonggiensis
AAAAAGAGCAAACGACTTTTACAGACTTCATTCTGTCTCTAATTCAAAGGGAAATTATGAAAGATGCTGTAACCGTAAGACGACCAGAAGAAGAAGAACTACAACCGCGGACCAAAATCAAAACAGTAGTCGAAGTCGTCAAACGCTACCAAAAGACCGATCCTGATTTACTGCTTGAGCTATCCAAAATCGGTAATAACTTAAATCAGATCGCCCGAGCCTTAAACGTCATTAAAAATGCTGATCCACAAGAGCAACGCAAGTTAGATATTTTTAAAATTTTTTCAGTTTTAAAAGGTATTCAAACCGATTTAGAACAAGTATTCCCTGCACTTCCCAAAATCAGCAGACAAAGCCCAGAACGGCTTAAAAAGCAATTATCTTCGGTACAACTGGCTGAGGAGGACGAGAGTGCATATTAAATTTTTAGATCATGGCAAAGGATCAGCAGCACACGCTTCAGCCTATGTTTTAGATGAGCTTGATCATCTTGGCAATGTTCGGGCAGGGGTTGAAGTTTTAAGAGGTGATGCAACTACGTTTAATGCAGTTTGTGATGCCAGTCCTCACCTTTGGAAATATACAAGCGGAGTCATTGCATGGTCAAAAGAAGACAATCCGACTAATGAGCAAATCCAAGAAGTTTTAAACGATTTTGAAAAACATGCATTTTCGGGGCTAGATCCCTCGCAGTACCACCTTTTCGCAGTGCTACACACTGACAATGACGGCTCAAAGCACATCCACGTTCTAGCACCACGCCTTGATATACAAAGCGGAAAATCACTGAATATTGCGCCCCCTGGTCATGAAAAGCATTTTGACTCGCTGCGGGACTACTTCAACACAAAATATCAGTGGTCACGTCCTGATGACTTGCTTTTGATGCAGACCACACAAGAGCCGAATCACATTGCCAAGCTGAATGCCCAAGCAAAAAACATTCTTATAAGCCAAGACCTTGAGACGCTCACAAAAAAACAGTTTTGTAAGACCGTTGATAACTACGTCAAAACACTTTTAAAGACCCAAACAGCAGAAAACAGGGCAGATATTGTCGAGTGTATCAAGCAAGTCAAAGGCATTGAGTCAATCAAGCAAGGGAAAGATTTTTTAACAGTCACTCTCACCAATGGCAAAAAACATCGACTTAAAGGCGATTTTTACAATGAACAATTCGAAATTGGACTTTATTCAGAGCGTCTCAGAGCAGAAGCAGAAAGCCGACCAACTACAAACGAGCTTGCACAGGCTATCCGAGACGCTAAAAGCATTCGAGATGACTATCGAACAAAGCGAGCAGCCTATCACTCAAAACAGCATGCTTTTGCAGGAAGTACAGCAGACGACAATAGCCCTCAAATCGCATCTAAGCTCGATATTGACCGAAATATGCAATCTATCACCCCAATCCCTGAAAGAGACGACAGCGAGCTACAAATCGCAAATAGACGCATTGTCGACTCAGCTAGCGAATATAGATATGGCGGAAATATCAAAAGTGAAATCGAGCATAGATTCGTTTTCAGTCTCACTTCAAGACCTCCAAGCGACCATAAACCGTCAGTTACAGGGCATCGAGATCGACCAAGCGAGCCTAGAGAAATCTATTCAAACCCAAGTCGGGCAAGCAATATCGAACCAAAGCGAGCAGATCAACAGTCAGTTCCAAAGCCTTTTGATGGAAAAATTGAACAGCCAGAGAGCATTTCATGGACTACTGGGGATAGCGATATTTGCAGTGTTGATTCTTTCAATCAGTTTTTATTTCGCCTTTCAAACACGAAGCAACCTAAAAACAATCGAAGCACAAAAGCAAATAATTCAGCAGAACGCACAATCGATCACAAACCAAATCAACTATTTGAACAGCCTCCGGAGGTAATGCATGCAAACCGAAATCGACCATTTTTTGACAGAGCAAAACAACTTATTGACGCAACAAAACAACTTGTTAGCAGAACAAAACAAGGTTTTGAGTCAACAAGTGGATTCATTAAAGACCATCTTGACCGGCTACAGCGAAATAGAACAGAGATTACAGGACAAAATCAGCATTTTGCAGTCGGAGAAAGTAGCACAGCAAGCCTTGATCTCAGCACTGAAAGGCGAGCTATCCAAAATCGAGCAGGGCAGTTTTTCACAGGATTTACAGCAAAACTTTCAAGCCAACTTAATGAGCCAATTACAAACGCAATTAACACAAGCGTTAAATCATCTAAATTTAAACAATACTATCAACAACTTAGTGAAATCAGCGATATCACCAGTGCAAAAGACGATCAGCGCACAGCAGACAGACCTAGAACAAGCTCTCTTGAAGCTCTCGCAACTGAAAGTCTCAACCAGTATAGACGAAGACTTGAAGACTCAAGACAAGCGACTACAGCAGTTAGAAATAATGCTTGGCAACTTAATATCATTGATCGAAAATTTGAACAACTAACTGAATTAGTTAAAAATATTAGAATAAAACCGCAATTAGAATCGGAATTCAGGCTGAGGTATGACGGGTACTATCCAGATTATAATATCTGTCATGAGAGACTTTCTAAAAAGCAAGATGAGTTATGCCGAAGCAAAAACCTGTTAGACCTTATCGACTGTATCGCTGAAAAGGCAAACAACTTGCAGCAGTACACGTCCCGTGCATGGCGTAACCTTAGTAGTTACGACTATGACAAAATTGAGAAGATCATTAGAAATGATGAAATAATGCTGAAGTATTTGAAATGCGAAGTAATTTTAGAGCCACAAAATGATCGTTTTGAGTCTAAAAGGCAGGTATATCAAAACTGTTTAGATACTTTTGAAGACATAAAAAGCTTAATCACAGAAAGAAAAGCCCCTATTGCTGAAAAACATTTTTCACAGCCAAGTCCAGAACCTGAAAACAAACCAAAACGAAGTGATGATTTTGAATTAGATTTTTAATCTAATTCAGCAAAAGCAGTAATCAGAGGGGGATTGAGCGATTTATTTTTATGTCGCTCACATTCCATTCGCTTTACTATTTTTTTCACTTTGTATATTAATTTCTAAAGCTGACAGGCTTTTATTAATTTTAATTAAAGTAAGGAGATATACTTCTAATGTCTCTATGTTTGCATTACGCTCATCACAGTTTAAGATTTCATCGAAAACCTTATCTATTTCATATAGTGATTGAAATTTAATAGTATTTTTTCTTTCTTCATACTCAATGTTTTTTGGATTTTCTGGATTTTTTATTATTAAATCATCAAATAGATACCAAACTTTTAAACTTTTTTGAGAAGTTTCAGAAGCTAATTGGCATATCTGTACTTTAAGTTCTGAAAATCTAAATTTATGTGATATTTGAATTTGCTTTTTTGCATATAAAACAGCGTATGTTGTTAACATAAGCACAGCTAAAGAAATGAAAAAATTTAAATTTGTATTATTAGTTCTTATCCATTCAACAATACACTCAATCATTTAATGACCATTAGTTTTTTAAAAAAAAATATTATAATAAAATCATGATTAAAATAATTAGTTCTTTCAATAAGAACAGAACGAGTGTCTACGAGTGAACAGGCACCATCAAAATTTCAACAATGCCTTTTCTCTGATTACAAACTCCCTTTTAATCTTAAACGGTCAGTACAGAGCATCCCGAATGGGTGCGAACTCTGGATTTTTTGCTTTTAAAAAAAGTATGAGCATAGCGAATACATTATTAATGCTTTTGACGTTGCTTTTGTTTTTGAAAAGACACGAGCGAAGCGAGTGCCATTGTCTTTGATTTTGACTTTAAATCCCTTTTATTCTTTTAAAAAGCTTTTAAATACTTTTAGGCACCCTTCTAGCCCTTTAGCAGCAATGCTTTCATACTTTAAAAAACTACAAATGCCGGACATTAAACTACAAATGCCGGACAAAATGGACTTAAAAAACTACTTTTGCCGGACTTAGAAACTACAAATGCCGGACATTAAACTACAAATACATTATTGTAGTTTAATGTTAAAAAACTACAAAAATCGTAGTCAAAAATCAATCAATACTATACTATTTTCTACAACTTCATCTTTGTAGATTTATGGTTTTGAAAGATAATAAAAAGACATACCCAGCCAATTGGGTTGTAATGCAAAATAATATTCAAGAATGTTTTAAGAGCATGAATATTGATGAAAAGCGTCTGCTAATACTTGCTAGTCCAATTGCAAGAACAACTCATGCAAAAGAAAAAGATACAATTTTGATTACGGCTGAAGAGTTTGCAAAAGAGTGTGGTATCAAAACGCACTCAGCATATACACAACTAGAAATAGCCAGTAGAAATCTAATTAAACGTAATTTCTCTTATAGCAATGAAAGAGGTAAACGTGTTCTGTCTAACTGGGTTATTGATTGCACTTATGAAGAAGGTGGTATTGCAATTCGCTTCCCTGAAATCGTTTTATTGATGCTGACAGAATTTGACAAATTAAATCCATATACAAAATATAAGAAGGATATTGTTCTAACTCTTAAAAAAGATTATTCATTCGATATATACCATTTAGCTAAGAAACACCAAGCAATGGGTAGTTTCCAAATTAGTCTTGATGAACTATTCAAACAATTGGGATTGCCTGAGTCCTATAGACGTATTGGCAATCTAAAAGATCGTGTCATACATCCATCAATAGACGAAATCACAGCTAATACTGATATTGCTCTAACTTATGAGAACGTAAAACAAGGGCGGTCTGTGGTTGGTTTTAAGTTTATTGTGAAAGAGAAGCCTAAGCCAAAACTTATAGCACCTGAAAAAGATATAAATACAGTAGATCTATTCTGCAATATGTCAGATGCTCAAATTAACAAGTACAGCACTATCTTATCTAAACTTTCTGACCTTTCTGACCTAAGTAATTTTCCTGACTACCCCACTTTTGCAATTTGGATTAGTGGAATTTTACGAGATCCAAAAAGCGTAAGGGAAGAAACAGCTAAGCGAATTTTAAAAACTCTACATCAAAAAACGGACTTCAAACCATAAAAAATGAGAGTTGCAGAATAAATTAAATTTTAAGCACTGTTGCTAGTGTTTAAGATTTAATGTATTTTTAATTATGTAAATCTTAAAATTTGAGGTTGTCATGATTACTGAAAGCATAAAAAGAACGACTAGTTCCCATCAGCTTCAACATGAAAATTTGGTATCGAACTTAATCCAAGAGCGTTTACAAAATATTAGTAAAAAGTTTATCAAGACAATAGATTCTTTACCTGATCAGAATTTACAGATTTTATTGACACTTTCAGATGAAGAATTTTGGTCTAAGATTAAAGCCGAAGCATTAATGCAAAGCCTAATAAATAATAAAACACCAGAAAAGACTGAGCAGGAAGAATATGCCGAGGCTAGACAAGCTTTTCTGAAAAAAATAGAAAAGTATGGAGGTGTCCATAAGTCTTCAACTGTCATGAAATTACTCTCTGTTACTGCACCGACAGTTATTAAATATGGGAAAACTAATAAATTAATAGTAATAAACTGGGGGGCTGAGAACTTATTCCCTGTTTTTCAATTTTCAACTCATGAAGAAAATAGTGAAAAGGGCATGTTAAAAGGAATTCCAGAACTTTTAGCATTAATTACCCATAAGGTTAGTGCTGTACGAAAGTGTAATTTCTTTACCAAAAAAATTGAAATACCGGGTGAAAGTGAAAAGACTTCTATACTTAATGTATTACAAAGAGGTAGTTCAGAAGAACAAATGGAATATTTTCGTCTTCTAGCGAAGAACTTTGGCACTAATAATTTAATGTAAGAGTCTGGCTAATTTAAATTAACCAGACCTTGTTTTATGTGATCTGAATACCACATTTTTGTTGTAGCATTACTCTGGCGCTAACAGATTCATGCTCATAATCAACTAAGTGCGTAACACTCTTATTCAAGAGTATCTCTTCGCCTTGGTTATCAGACCATAAGACTAAACATCGTTCGCCATTTTGACGCGATACATATTCCATCCCATCAAACATTTTTGATAATTTTTGAGCTAACTGCTGTGTCAGTGGATATATGGGATTGTCCCCCATTAATTCTCCTACTGGCACATCAATATGAGGAGAAAACTGAGAGACATTTAAGACTCGAAAATCTTTTATAATCTCAATTTCAGCCATACAACCACTTTCTAGATCACTCTTATCTAGAAAACCACCGTCTTCATCTTTAGCATCATGAAAATACTCTAGAAGCCCAGTGTGTGGTGATTCTGCTAAGTACATTGTACCCTTAGACTTATCTAATATGGAAAATCTACTTTCATCCTTGGAAGAAAAATAAATTCCATTCCCCTCGTGAAAATCATCTTGCACCTTAAAATACAAAGTTCCAGCTTTAATAACCTTTGTAAGGTTTAACTGACCTTGCTTTTCAAGAGCAAAAATTTGATCTAACTTGTCATTCTTTAGGGCGTCCTCTAATTTTGTGAACATTTTTACCTCGTTTAAATAAATTAATTTGCAGCATAAGAAACTCTCTCATTGCTATGTATTGTTAGTCCCAAAGTGCTTGCCCAATGGAACACATATAAGTAATAAATATCGATTTATTACAGCGGAAAAAGGATATATTGCATATTCCAATTTGTCAAAAAAAATAAAAAAAACAATAATATAGGCTAATTTAAAATAAAATTTTCACACCTTAATCCATTTATTAAAGATAAAATCTCATATACGAAATTTAAGTGTTATCACTCAATTAACCTCTTTTCTGATCTTTTTATACAAATATTGACCGATATAGTAGAATACAATTAGATACTTAAATAAGTTAAGCAAGCCTACCTGTATATACAAAAAACCTTCGGTTTTTCGATATACAGGGACTTGTTAGGGTTCCACCCTAAGACCCGTAGCCCATCACAGA
>NZ_FNPK01000051.1 GCF_900107285.1 Acinetobacter kyonggiensis
ATAAAAAGCCAGTTGCACTGGCTTTTTCTATTTTGGACTTACATTTCAAATTTCGAATAAGAGATTTTGTGTTAAATCAATCTAGTAATATTTACTCAGATAGAAGAATATATAATTATTTTTATTCAATTTTTGAGAAGATATGAAAAAAGGAATATTAATCTTAGCAATAGCTTTGGCACTTAGTGGGTGTGTTAATAGTGATCGGCTTTGTTGCACAAAGATTTCATAACTATATGATTTTAAAAGTTTTGATTATTTTTTGATCCAAAATTAAATTTATTTAAATCAGATGCTTACATATTTATGCAACAAAGCCTCATTTTAAGGGATGTTATCAAGTGCTACAAAATTTTTTTGAAAAGAGTAGATTTTTAGTTATTATAGTTATTATAAATTGCATAATATCTTCTATTTTTTTATATTTATCAACTATATATCTTCTAATTGATGCAATAATTTTTATTATAAAAAATATATATGCAACTAATTTTGAAGTAAAAATAGTTGTTGTTAAATTTTTAAAAATCCTCGATGTCTCGTTAATTGCTATTACATTTCATTTAATTTCAGCAGGTTTTTATAAATTATTTATTCAACAAGCTATTTTTGACAATAGTTATTTTCTTAAGACACTATCAATTAATAAGTTTCATGATCTAAAAGTTATTATATTACATGTATCTATTGTAGTTATAGTCATCTTGTTTTTAGAAGATCTTGTTGTTTTTGGTGGAACTTTAGCCAACTTATATGCTGGTATTTCTTCTAGCCTAGTCATATTAGCAATAATTTTTACTTGTAAGCTATTCGATAATGATCATCACAAAGACGATGAATAACTTAAATCGCAAGGACTCATTTATAATTACTCTTTTATTTGAGCATTTAATTGAAGTTAAGATTAGAGATCGTCATGTATTGAGAAAAAATGTCTGATTCAAACTTCACTAAACTCAAAATTGCGTCAAAGATTGCAGCTTCAAATAGAAATACTGCACTCTTTCTTTAATCAAAAAATCTGCATGCTTGGTTTTTCCATAAGAAAAAAACCAAAAAATGATCCAATATTCTTAGTATAAGCAGAGGAAAACTATGGACGTTCTATTTTCGAATTTTTTAGATAAACCTGTTTGGATGTGGATTTTCTTTATCCTTATTGTACTTGTCCTGCTTATTCTAGATCTTGGAGTATTTCATCGTAAGGTAAGAGAGATTGGTGTTAAAGAAAGCTTAGCACTATCAGCATTTTATATTACATTAGGTTTACTTTTCGGCGCATGGGTGTGGTGGTATCTCGGACCCACGGCAGGGATTAACTATGTAACCGGTTTTGTAATTGAAAAATCATTAGCGATGGATAATATCTTTGTCATTGCAATGATTTTTTCATATTTCTCGATACCAAGAATTTATCAGCATAGAGTCTTATTTTGGGGAATTATAGGTGTAATTTTTCTAAGAGCTATCATGATTGGCGTGGGCGCAACACTGGTCAGCCAATTTTCATGGGTTCTTTATATATTTGCAGCCTTTCTTATTTTTACAGGGATAAAAATGTGGCTAAGTGTTGATAAAGAATATGAAGTCGGAAATTCTCCTATTTTGAACTTTATTAAAAAAAGATTTCGTGTCACTGAGCAGCTTCATGCAGAGAAGTTCTGGGTGAAAAAGATTGATCCAAAAACTAACCAATTAACCTGGTTTATGACACCACTTTTTCTAGCCTTGATCATGATTGAATTTGTAGATCTGATCTTTGCAATAGATAGTGTTCCTGCGATTTTTGCGATTACGACAGATCCATTTATTGTTTATACTTCAAATATTTTCGCAATTTTGGGATTACGTGCTTTATATTTTGCCCTATCAGCAATGGTCGACCGCTTCCATTATTTGAAGTACGCATTAGCAGTATTGTTAGTCTTTATTGGATCAAAAATTTTTATAGCTGATGGATTAGGTATAGCAAAAATTCCACCGCCAGTCTCCCTTTCGATCACGTTCATCATCTTGTTTACAGGAATTCTATACTCTCTTTGGAAAACAAAAGATCAAAGTACTCATAGGTAAAAATTACAATCCTTTAAATAATTAATAGCTACCAATAAAACAGTGGCTGTTAATTATTCTGATTATAAGTTTTCCTAAAATTAACATAATACACCTTATACGAAATGCTTGATATTTCTCTTTAAATATCATTATATTAACGTAAGCCGTTCTGGAGTATAGGGCACCAGAACGGCTTTTTATTGATTATTCATGTTCCACGATCACTAATTGAGCGATGTTCCACGGTTTTATTCAGTTTTAATAAACATCATCCGGTTTTTTGAGGAGTCATTATTTCAAGTGCTTGCACTGAAATTGGCTCTTCAAAAAACTGGAGTCTTGGCTAACCATATGGAAGGAAAAAGCGGCTTAGGAAGCCTCTCTTCTTCTGTTCTGGTTCAACATGCTCCGGGATAGGAATACGCTTATTGTCTTGCTGAGGAGTAGTCAATTCGTCATAGTTCGTTGCTAGTTCCGACCGAGGATCCGTTGCTATATCCTGTTTAAAGCTCTGATCGGTAAAGGTAGTCATATTGGCTTTTGGTGCTTCTAGTAAGCGCTGCATAGCTTCAATCTGTTCTTGATAAAACGATTCACGTTCTAAAGATTGATTTTCTCTCTGTATTGCCTGATTTAATTGTTTTTCCAGTATGTCAACTTGACGTTTTAGTAAGTCAACTTCTGTCAAGTTTTGACTGTTAATTGATTGACTTTGATTGACTGTATCCTCTTTTTTTTGTGGTTCCCCAAAAACTCTTAGGGCCTCTGAAAAGTCAATTAATCCATCAGATCCTTTAGATAAATTTCCTTTGTTTATATGTGCATATATGGCTTGTCTTGAATATCCATAAAGCTTAGCTAACTCTGAAACTGACAGTTTTTTCATTATGTAAACCAGTTTTCAACTTGTGTTAATACCTGACTGTTAACTTAACAATTTCAATTAACAATGTCATTGAAATCCTAATTTTCTGAGTAAAGGAAGTAATTCCTTAAATTTCTCTGCATCTTGCAGCATGGCAGCTATACGTACAGCAAACTGCTGATAGCTTTCTGTGCCTTGTGAATATTTACTCATCTCAGGAAGCTCTGAGAGCTTGTTGGCGAATAGATGGCGTTGTTTATCTGTTATTTTTGAAAAGAGGTCTAATGTATTCGGATCTCTTTTAGATTCGACTGAATGCGTGGCTGATTTTTTCTGTTTAAAGCTAAATGAAAAACCAGTAATAGATCTACCTGTTTTATGCTGTTCAACTTTGACAGTAATATCGGTATGTTCATTTACTTGTTTTAATGCAATGTCTAAAACATATTTTTTAAAATCATACATTCGTTTGTATTCAGTCTCGAGTACACCTATTTTTTGTCTAAAATCATACATAGTTATGAGAGGCGTTTTTCCAGTACTACGCCATGCAATCAATATTTCATATAAACGAACAGCATAAGCACTTGTTAAATTACTTATTTGTTGTATTTCATACTTTGTAAATTGTTCTTCTAACCTAGTAATTAAAGGCACAATAGCAGGGGCAAAAATAAGTCTAACGACAGCTTCATTATCAATATAAGCCACCTCGCTCACCCATCTTGATTTGTGATTAATAATGTTACCTTTTTCACTAAGACTCTGATAACTGAATTGTCTTGCAAACAAGTCATCGCAAGCATCTTTTAACGCCTGATAAGCCGTATTTCGATGTACACCAAACTGATTAATATAACTTTCAGCATGAACTGTTAGTGGATCATTAGCATTTATCCCTTTACCCGATTCCCTTGCTTCAACAATAGCTAGGAGAATTAACCTCTGTTCAACTAGATCGAGGTTATAACTGGCATTGATTAAGGCGTTATCTTTAACAACTAGTTCTGTTTTCATATGAAAAGATTATATTTTTAATTCAATAAGACGAGGTTATATAATTATCTCGCTTAATGCAAGGTAAACCTCGTTTTAATGCAAGGTAAACCTCGTTTTAATGCAAGGTAAACCTCGTTTTAATGCAAGGTAAACCTCGTTTTAATATCTCTAGAACCATTATGAATAAAGGATTACAGCTTAATTAAAAGCATTTAAAAGCTTAAAAATAATTAAAAGCCCAGGGAGTAAAAAATTGCCCTTGGTTTTCGCTTCGCTCAAACTCTATTGAATCTCGCTTTCGCTCGATTCGTCGGGGCAATTTTTGGTTCATATTTTCGTGAATTTGAGAAAAAGCAAAAGCAAGATCAAAAGCAGCTCGGAATTCGCTTCGCTCATGAGCTTTTTTTCTCGCTACGCTCGATTTAAGAATCAAATTTGGAAAGTTCGCACCCATGCGGGATGCTCTGTAGGGTAGGTGATTAATGGATAGGGAGCTTGTAATCAGGGAAAGGGATGGGCAAATTTTCTCAGTTCGCTCGTAGACACTCGCTCTGTTTAGCGACTCATGCCACGAGATTTCATTTTAGGCGCATGTTGCTGTGCTTTGAGCTGTTGTTCCTGTCTGAGTTTCATCTGTTGTTCTGCTTTGATCTCATCCACACATTTTTTAATGACTTGATAGGATGGGTATAGAGTCTGGTATTGCTTGGCTTTGGCTGGATGTTGTTGTTGGTACTGCTTCCAGGCATGTTCTTTAAACTTTTCATTTTCCAATAAATCCTTCACACCATGTTTTTTCTGGTGTTCATGCTGACCTTTCAGCTTTTTGTGCTCCTGGTAAATCGCATCACGTTGGGCTTCCCAGGCTTTTTTTCCAAACAGTAAGGGTTTGTTCTGAGTTAATTCGTTGTGTTGATCGACCAGGCTTTGCAATTTGTCATGACTTTGCTTGAGTCCGCTTTTCACGATCTCCTGGGCAAGCTGCTGATTGAACTCATTTTGATGTTTGTGGTGCTTGGTCAGGGTTATTTCGGCTTGTTTGAGATTACGCTGCATGAAATCCAGGTCTAGATTCGCGTCTTTTGCGCTGATTTCGCGTTTTAGCACTTTGCCAAGGGTTTCCCTCTGTTTTTCCTCAAACAGGGCTTTTTCGTCAATTGGTGGCGTTTTAGCGCTATTTTTGATTTGGATCTGCTGTTCTGTTTTCAGTGTGCTGAGTTTGATCTCATTTTCAGCAATCAGCAGATCCATATTTTTGCTGTATTGCAGCTGAGCCTGATTTCTCTGTTTGATTTCGTCATTGCTTCGGCTGATTTCGGTCTCAATCCCTTTTCGGCGCAGTTCGGTGACTTTCGGCCCTTCGTGCAGCGTGGCTTCTAAACCATTCTCCTGGTCTTTGTAGCTGCGGTGGTCGACTCGGGCAGTGTATCCAGCCAGATCCAGGTGCATATTGCAGATATCGGCAAAGTGTTCGCGCCAGTGTTCGATTTCTCCACTGTGTTTCTGATCCAGTTCCCGGGTTTTCTCGGTGAAGCCTTCCTGAGTAAGTTTGCGTGTGCTCATCAGGATATGCGCGTGATAATTGCGTTCATCACTACCAGATCCAGTATGCGGTGCATGAATACAGGCATCGATGGCCACCTGATGTCTGTCCACGATACTGGCGCATAGCTCTTCGAGCATGGCCAGGCGTTGTTCCTGATTTAATTCACTTGGAAAAGCGATTTCAAATTCTCGGGCAACTGTCGAGTTTTTTCGGGTTTCCCGTTGTTCAACTTCGTTCCAGAGTCTTTCCCGGTTTTTTAAATGTTCTGGTGCGCCTTCGGGTAAATAAATTTCTTTATATTCCACACCTGTTTTTCGGCTGTAATCATGTTCTCGGCCCTCACGTTCACAATAGATCTTTTCACCTGCCCGATAGGCAATCGCAGCAGTAGCGGAACGCCCTGCTGATCGTGCTACGGTTTTGACTGAAAAGTGGTAAATCGCCATGCCTATTTTCGCTTTTAAATTTTCACGTAGTGAAATACAACCGTGGATACGGTTGTCGGGGTATTGGGGAGACCCCAATCGGACTTGCAAACGAAGTTTGCATAAGTGCGCTCTTCGAGGAAAACATTACTATACATATAGCACCTTGAATGCATATTCAAGTGCGCTTATGTTAGGGATGGTTTCCCAGGATGATGGTATTGGATTAATGAGCGTTACTGAAACACTAGACAGCAAAATTAAAGCCCAGGAAGAAAAGCTGAAACAGCTTAAAGCTCAAAGACAGGCAGCACTTGCAAGAGAACGTGCTAAAGAGAAAGAACAGGCTCGTAAAGATGATACTAGACGCAAAATTCTAATCGGATCTTGTATGCTAAAAATCACTGAAGAAGATGAACAGGCCCGGGCAAAATTGATTGCACAGATGGACAAGTATTTGACTGATGAACGTGATCGTAAGCTCTTTAATTTATAAGTGATAGGAAATCAATCATGGCATTGAGCCAATTCGATATTATTAAGTCTTTAGGTGAATCTATTGAATGGTTTGAAAAAGAACTCTCTTGGGGAATGCCTATTGCAGAATTAAGGCATTTAACAGGAAGAATTGGGAACTTTATGTAGCTATGATGACCTTAGGACAATTAGCTGATTCAGTTAATCAGAGAGGTTATGATGTAGTTTCCAGTACTGGACGGCTTTGTTGCACAAAGATATCATAACTATATGATTTTAAAAGTTTTGATTATTTTTTGATCCAAAATTAAATTTATTTAAATCAGATGCTTACATATTTATGCAACAAAGCCTCATTTTAAGGGATGTTATCAAGTGCTACAAAATTTTTTTGAAAAGAGTAGATTTTTAGTTATTATAGTTATTATAAATTGCATAATATCTTCTATTTTTTTATATTTATCAACTATATATCTTCTAATTGATGCAATAATTTTTATTATAAAAAATATATATGCAACTAATTTTGAAGTAAAAATAGTTGTTGTTAAATTTTTAAAAATCCTCGATGTCTCGTTAATTGCTATTACATTTCATTTAATTTCAGCAGGTTTTTATAAATTATTTATTCAACAAGCTATTTTTGACAATAGTTCTTTTCTTAAGACACTATCAATTAATAAGTTTCATGATCTAAAAGTTATTATATTACATGTATCTATTGTAGTTATAGTCATCTTGTTTTTAGAAGATATTGTTGTTTTTGGTGGAACTTTAGCCAACTTATATGCTGGTATTTCTTCTAGCCTAGTCATATTAGCAATAATTTTTACTTGTAAGCTATTAGATAATGATCATCACAAAGACGATGAATAACTTAAATCGCAAGGACTCATTTATAATTACTCTTTTATTTGAGCATTTAATTGAAGTTAAGATTAGAGATCGTCATGTATTGAGAAAAAATGTCTGATTCAAACTTCACTAAACTCAAAATTGCGTCAAAGATTGCAGCTTCAAATAGAAATACTGCACTCTTTCTTTAATCAAAAAATCTGAATGCTTGGTTTTTCCATAAGAAAAAAACCAAAAAATGATCCAATATTCTTAGAAACTGCCAAAAATTTTCTAAAAAAATCCCGATCAGGATTCGGAACTTTTCTAACTCCAAATGGCTTTGTTGCACAAACCTAGCCATTCTGAATTAAAAAAGCTGGATGAATACTTTGTTGGGCTGAATGTGATTTCGGTTGAGAAAGCAAATTCAAGTTTTATTTTTCGTTGTGACGGCTTAGACAGCCCTGAAAAAATTATTCTAGCTAATAATTTATTAGAGGAAATTAATCAAAAAATCTATTCTAATTATAGATTAATTTAAATTTTCCTAAAGTTTTTAGAAAATCAAAAATGGGAGCTTAAAC
>NZ_FNPK01000050.1 GCF_900107285.1 Acinetobacter kyonggiensis
ACCGCTCTTTCTCTGATTTCAGGGGTATATTTTAATTTTGTCATCGGGATAGTCTCTCAGAATATTGACTCTCCGACAAACCCGGTACGGTTCATATGCTCTGATATGCGTGTGCCTACACAGATACGTGCATTTTTTAAAAGTAATAACATAGCGATTAGTCTCTTCAACTAATTAAATTTCAAAACAATAAGGAATTGCCAATAAATTTAGACAGCAAAAGAGAGAGGAGGTGCTCGACCTTGAGGGATAAGAAATAATTGATTTAAAATAAAGAAGATATGAAAGAAAGCTTCTTTAAAAGCTAATAACCGAACTTGAACTCTAACAAGTATTTCTTTAACGCGAATGTCTGGTAAAGGAACGACATGTGCGTAAACTACACAGTACTGACATTGATGATTTGCATCGTGATGATGACTGGACGAAGTTTTTTGTTCAAGATGTGCATGATTAAGCTTTTCAGTATCATGATTAGCTAAATTCAACTCTTGATGAGAGTGAGTATGCGAAGAATGATCTGAGCTATGCACATGGTGTGAGTTATTTAGTTGAAGTGCATGGACAATAGTTTCACAGACAGGAGAAATTTGATATTTCTCTGGAAGTAAAGGCTGTAAAAAAACAGCAATCTGTAACAAGATTGCTGAGAATGCGAGCAATCTTCCTAAAACCATGATCACTTAGATTGTCTCAATTATCCAAGTAAGATGGTTAGATTGTAGCAGAATTACTATTTATTAAAAGTATAAGCGATATTAATTTAATAGTTTTGATTTAATCCAGCGTAATAATTTTTAGGATAAAGTAAAAATAAAAATAATTGATTTCAATCTGAATCAATTCAGATTGAAATCGTGCATGATTAATTTTGCTCTAAAAAAATAATGATTAAAATTTATAAAGTAAAGTAGATGAATGTATTTTCACGACATTGTAGGGATATTTATTAACTGGCCCTTTAACGGAGATGAAATTTTGTGACTGAGTATATTCTTGAATTGATTTAAGCAAACTCATTGCTTCTCGAGATAAGGGGGATATGGTTTTCTTTTTCCGCCTTCATCTGCTCTTTAGAAATAACCGAGATATTATGCTTAGGTGGAAATTACCCTTTAGATCCTGAAAAAATTGGATTTCCAAACTTAATTAGATCTTAAGAACTTAAATTTATCCTGAGAGAAAATATTTTTGAGGGTAGATCAGTGAGTCAACAAGTGAGTGTATTACGAAATAATAAAATATTTCTCAGTATTTGCACATTGGTCTTGGTAATTTTAGGAGTTTGGTGGGCGAGCAGTTCACTATTTAATAAAAATAAAGCGGAAAAATCAAAGCCACAAAATGTAACCGCCAATGAAACAGAAACCATAGATGTCTCTGGTAATCAGATTTTAATTTCGCCCACACAGATTCAACAGGCAGGTATTCAATTACAAACTTTAGGACAAGCGACAAGTGATGTACAACTTGCACTGACTTTGCAGGGGCAAGCGCAGTGGTCACCTCAAAGTAAAGTGGTCTTAACCAGCCCGATAGCGGGGATAGTTCAACAGGTACTGGTGCAACCTTTAGCCGAAGTGGGTCTCCATAATCCTGTACTGGCCATTCATAGCCCTGATTTAATTCAGATTCAAAATGAAATTTTACAAATTCGTGCACAACTGCAATTGGCCAGCCAAAATTTGGCACGTGAACGCAGTTTATATGCTGAAGGGATTATTGCTGAAAAACGTGTACAGGAAGCCCAGAATGTAGTGCAACGACTGAATATTGATTTGAGTGCCAAGCAACGCATGTTGCAGTTTATGGGAGGAAGTAGCAGTCAGGGACTGAATTCCGTAGTGTATGTTAAAAGTCCCGCCAAAGGCAGTGTAGAAAGTTTACAGGTATCTGCAGGTCAATATGTAGAAACCGGCGCAGTACTGGGTCAGTTGGTGAATAGTGATCTACCTTTGCAATTAATGTTGCAAGCCCCTTTAGCGGATAGCAAATATATCCAGATTGGCGATCTGGTTAAAGTTGAGGGGTGTGAAATTACTGGGCAGGTACAAAAAATTGCACCAGCACTTTCAGACAATACGCAATCTCAAAATGTTTTAGTTCAGATGAATGCCAAGGATAACTGTTTAAAAGTACAACAGTTTATTAAAGCGAATATTCAAAGCCATAACCCGACAACAGAAACTGCATGGGTAATACCAAGTACTGCCTTGACTTTAAAAGATAACAAGCACTTCATTTTTATCAAAAATCAAAATGGTTTCTTTGCAATGCCGGTGGAATTGGTGGGTGCGAACCAGCAGCAAAGTCATGTGATTGGAAACACATTAAAACCTGGAATTCAAGTTGCTGTGAATGGTGTCGAACGTCTAAAAGCCGTTTGGTCAGGTTTCGGTGCAGAGCAGGCACCACCTGCCAGTAGTAGCACTGCGATGAAATGAGGTTAGGCACATGTTAAAACGTATTATTGCATTTTCACTGAGTCAACGAATCCTAATGCTGTTATTGGGTGTGGCAATCAGTGTTGCAGGTTATTTGGCATTTACAAAATTGCCGATTGATGCCTTTCCCGATGTATCAAGTACACAGGTTCAAATTGTGATGAAATCTCCTGGCATGACGCCAGAAGAGGTGGAAAGCCGTATTGTGGTACCGATAGAACAGGAAATGTTGGGAATTCCTCATCAGACTGTATTACGTTCACAATCTAAATATGCCATTGCAATCATTACCCTGGATTTTGCAGAAGGGACAGATCCTTATTGGGCCCGACAACAGGTCAATGAGCGTTTGACTGGAGTCATGTCAGCTTTGCCTGGCAATGCCTCTGGTGGGATTGCGCCTATGACGACGCCATTAGGTGAATCTTTTATGTTCACTTTACATGGCCCTATGAGTGATATGGAAAAACGAACCTTGCTCGATCGGGTCGTCCGTCCACAGCTCAGAAAAATTGAAGGGGTAGCGGATGTCAATGTCCTGGGTGGTTTGGCACGTACTTTTGAAGTGACACCCAACCTGGATGCTCTGGCATCAAGAGGTCTATCTCTTGATCAGTTAAAACAAGCAATTGAATTAAATAATGCAAGTGACGGTGCCGGTCGTCTGAATGAAAATGGAGAATCATTACTGATTCGTAGCGATAGTCGTGTCACCAATTTACAAGAGCTGGGTGAGATTATTGTTTCCAATCATCAAGGGACACTGGTGCAAGTGAAGGACATTGCCGATGTCCATACCGGTGCCCTTACCCGTTACGGGGCAGTGACCGAAAATGGTCAGGGTGAAGCTGTTCAAGGGATTGTCCTTACTTTAAAAGGCGCCAATGCACGTCAGGTTGTGCAAAGTGTGCGTGAACATTTGCAGGACATTGAGAAAAACTTACCCCCGGGCGTTACGATCAAGCCTTTTTATGACCGTGGTGAACTGGTGAATCGTGCCATTCATACCGTGAGTAAAACCTTGATCGAGGCGATTGTACTGGTCCTGATTTTATTGCTGTTGTTTTTAGGCAATTTAAGAGCCGCTTTGGTTGTTGCCGCGATTTTACCTTTATCTGCGTTGAGTACCTTCTTAATGATGCGTCAGTTTGGATTAAGTGCCAACCTGATGTCATTGGGTGGCTTAACCATTGCTATTGGTTTGCTGGTCGATGCGGCTGTTGTGGTGGTGGAAAATATCGAAATGCAACTGGCAGATGCACACGAGTCCAAACACCGTTTGTTTTTACCGTCGCTGAACGTCATTTATCGCGCGGTTTGTGAGGTGGCGGTGCCGGTGACCGCAGGAATGATCATTATTATGCTGGTCTTCATTCCGTTGATGACGTTGCAGGGGCTGGAAGGGAAGCTTTTCTCTCCGGTGGCGCTGACCATTGTCTTTGCACTGTCGAGCTCACTGATTTTTTCATTAACAATTATTCCGGTGCTGTGTTCTTATTTCTTGAAATCTCAAGCACATCACACGCCATATATTGTTGCTAAGCTGGAACAGGCATATAGCAAGGTATTAAATGCAAGTTTAGCTCATCCGAAACGTGTTTATGCTTTGGCCGGAGGCGCTTTGGTGGTTGCTGCACTTATTTTCCCACTCATTGGTAAGTCTTTTATGCCAACCATGGATGAAGGTGACACCATATTGCAGCTGGAAAAAATGCCATCGATCAGTCTGCAAAATTCAATTGCACTTGATCTGGACATTCAAAGAAGAATTCTAAAACAAGTTCCAGAAGTGGCCCGCATTGTGGCAAGAACAGGCTCGGATGAACTGGGCCTGGACCCCATGGGCTTAAATGAAACCGATAGCTTTGTCATTTTGAAACCGCAAGATCAGTGGCAGGGACAAAGTAAGGAGCAGATTTTAGCCAAAGTTCGCCATGTATTGACTGACGTTCCTGGAGTCAATCTGACCTTTAGTCAGCCGATTGAAATGCGGACCTCAGAAATGTTATCAGGTGTACGTGGAGATTTAGCAGTCAAAATTTTTGGTACCGATTTAGACCAGCTAAATCAGCTGTCTAAGCAAATTTCTACCGTTCTACAAGGGATCAAAGGCAGTGAAGATGTCATGACGTTGGAAAATTCCGGGGTGCAATATCAGGAATTACGTATTCGTCGTGATATGGCTGTTCGCAATCAGCTAGATAGTCAAAGCATACAGGCACAACTCAAAATGCTCATCGAAGGGCAGCAAATTAGTTCGATTATTGAACAGGGTCGACCGGTTCCGTTGATGATCAAAGGTGATCCGCGTCTGGGGCAATCCAGTTTTGCCCTTGCAAATATGAATTTACCTGTTGAAAACTCAGCGGCTGTACCATTGTCCTCTTTAGCAGAAATGGTCAAGACTGAAGGTGTCGTTAAAATTGACCGGGAAAATGCTTCAAGAATGTCCGTTGTCCGTGCCAATGTGCGTGACCGCGACCTGGTCGGTTTTGTCGAGGAAGCAAAACAGCAGGTTGCCCAGAGAGTTAAATTACCGGCAGGATATTCATTGAAATGGGGTGGCCAGTTTGAAAATCAACAACGTGCAGCAGCGCGTCTGATGCTGGTTGTCCCTGCAGCGTTGACCATGATTTTTTTCCTGCTCTTTACAACTTTAGGTTCTGTTCGTCAGGCAGTACTGGTTTTTGTGAATATTCCCTTTGCTTTAATTGGTGGAGTCGTGGCCTTAGCCATTACCGGTGAATATTTATCGGTGCCTGCTTCGGTCGGATTTATTGCATTAATGGGGATTGCTGTACTGAATGGTTTGGTGATGATCGGTTATTTTAACCAGCTCATTTCACGCGGCATTGCAATTGAAGAGGTGGTTCGTGAGGGAGCTATGCGACGTTTACGTCCAGTGATGATGACTGCAAGTATCGCGGCTTTGGGTTTAATTCCCTTGCTCTTTACCACTGGGCCAGGTGCTGAAATTCAGCGTCCATTAGCGATCGTGGTAATTGGCGGGTTAATTTCCTGCACCTTACTGACGCTGATTTTACTTCCTAACTTGTTTAAACAATTTGGTTTAGTGCGAGATATTCATGTCTGAAATGTGCCAACTCTCTATCAACATCTCCAGTGATATTGCGGAAGAATTAATGAGCCATTTATGGCTCATTCCCGAGATTGTGACAGGATGTACCTGTATCCCGGCACAAGGTTTCGGCAGCCACCAACATTATCGCAACATTCAAGAAAAAATTCGGGGTGCAACTGAGCGTAATTTGATTCTGTTGATTTTACCCCTCGCAACTGTGCCTTTAATTTTAGCCCATATCCAAAAGAAATTTAAATCAAGTGACTGTTTCTATTGGGTATTACCAACCATAGCATCGGGTTATGCTGGTCAAGGAAAGGTGAACGAATGAAACCAGAGATAGCTACTCAACCCCGTTTGCTGGGTAAAGCCTTATGTTTAATAGGCTTGGGCTGTTGTGTGATGATGGCTTCTGTCGTCTCCGCGGAACCCGCTTTGGATCAGGTCTTGCCACCACTCGATGCGATCAAGCAGAGCTTGTCACAGCATCCAACTGTTCGGTCGGCAGTCTCGGATCAGGACTATGCCAATTTTGCAGGACAAGGGCTAAAACTGGGCCATCCCTGGACCGTACGTGCGGGGATGCAGCTTCGTAACACCGATGCCCAGGATGGTCAAACAAAGTCCAATAGTTATGAGCCGAACTTTGGTGTTGAAAAGCAGATTCGTTTGCCTGGCAAATACCGGCTGGATCAGGATTTGGCGCAACGAGGGATGAGTATTGCAGAATTAAAATATGAAGATGCCAAACATGAAGTTGCCAAAACCTTGCTGAATCAGTGGTTTGCCTATATGCGTAGTGCTTTGCAATTGACACGCTTAGAGGAACAGCAGGCAAGAATACAACACTATATGCAAATGACCCAGCAGCGTATCCGTGCTGGAGATGCCCCACGACTGGAACTGATGCTGCTCAGCAATGAATCTCGGCAAATCGAAGAACAATATATGCAGGCTAAAACAGCTTACTACCAAGCACAGCAGCTATTGTCACGTGATTATCAGGGGAAAATTCCAGAACACTGGAGCAGTGATGTCATCAAAATTCGCCCACTCGAATATACACAGACTGAATGGATACAGCAGGTTTTGTCTGCTAACCATGAGCTTGAGTTGGCCAAAACGCAGGCAGCACAGCAAGATGCGTTAGTCAAAAGAGAGAAACTCAATCGGGTAGCTAATCCTACGGTCGGAGTGGGCTATAGTCGTGAGCAGTCAGGCATTGAAAATTTGATGAGTGTGAGCGTTTCAATTCCACTCGCCAGTCGGCAAGTGCGGATAGCTTCTGGTATGGCCATGGCGGAAGCTCAAAAGGCCAATTTTGAGATCGGACGAGTAGAAAACCGTTTGCGTCAGGAAACGCAATACTGGTTCACGCAGATGGAGTCGGCAACTGTACGGAGTGAGCAGGCTCAACAGAATTTGGCACAGTTACAGCAACAACATGGATTGATGCAAAAAGCATATAAGCTCGGTGAATTGAGTTTAAATGAACTGTTACTCCATTCGCAGCAACTGGTTGATGCGCGTGGTCGAATTGATCAAGCCAAAATTGATTATGCAGAAAGCTTGAGTTTGCTATTGCTGAATTCACATCAACTATGGCCTTTACATGAGGATCATCAGGCAGAGTAAAATATAGTAGAGTGCTGATACATCAATGCCCTGTGTGGTCATTATTCGGCTGGTATTCTGTCTTTTTGGGGCCAGAGTATAGCTGATTACTTAATTGAGCAGCACGGTAAAAGCTTGATAAAATAGTATTTTACGAAAATATTTCGGTGCTATGTCTTTCAGAATTCAGCTATAGCTGTCGTTTTCACGGAAATAAAATTTAGGCTTGCAAGAAGTAGAATGAGAGGGGGAGCTCAGACGTGAGAATATTGTTAGTTGAAGACGATGTCTTACTGGCTAAGGCGACAGCACGGGGCTTAGACCAAGCGAATTTTGTTGTTGATATCGCCACCACAGCAGAACAAGCCTATCATTTTTTGGCGAGTTATGATTATCAGTTTATTTTGCTTGATTTAGGTTTGCCAGACAGGAATGGATTGGAAATTTTAAAGTCACTGCGTCGTAAAAAGAATAAAGTAGGCGTTATTATTTTGACTGCTCAGGATAAAATTCAGGAGCGAATTTCCGGTTTAGATGCTGGGGCAGATGATTTTGTAGTTAAACCCTATGATTTGTATGAAGTTATTGCACGGATTCAAGCAGTATTACGCCGTATTTCAGGAGAAGTGAGTGATTTGATTCAGATTGGCAATATTGCGGTTAATAAAGCGACTAAACAGGTACTGAGAGATCACACTGAAGTTGAATTAACCCCGAAAGAGTTTCACTTGCTAGAACTATTTATCCTTAACCGTGGCCGGATCATTTCACGGGAGAGTATAGAAAACTCATTTTATGCCTATGATGCAGATGTGAGCAGTAATGTGATACAGGTTTATATTCATAATTTACGGCGTAAGCTGGGAAAAAATATCGTGCGCACTGTACAAAGCTTTGGATATATTATGGATGAAAATTATTAATGGCCAATTTCATTCGCAGTTATTCACTGACCAGACGTCTATCATTTATTTTAATGGTCATCACCGCCAGTGTCTGGGTGGGTAGTTTAGGTTGTATTTACTGGGGAATGCAGCGTACCGCGAACAATATTTTTGATAAATCACTGGCTGAAACAGCCCATGCTTTACTTTCGACGGCACTGTTGCAAATAGGCTGACATGATAAGCTAAATATCTTATTTATTTCGAGATACAGCAGATGAATCCCTTCCATGGTCGGCACTTTCAAGG
>NZ_FNPK01000020.1 GCF_900107285.1 Acinetobacter kyonggiensis
TACAGCAATGTTTTGGATGCGAAGAAGCAATTAAACGCATATTTTGAATTTTATAATTTGAAACGACCTCATTCGAGTCTGGACAAAATGACTCCAGATGAGTTTTACTATGACCAGCTACCACAACAAAATAAGGTAGCTTAACTAGAGCAGAGTATCACTTATAAATAAGCTTTTAGTTGTTCAAACATGTGGGACCACCTCTTATATAGCTATAGATTGATTTATACTGTTAAAGGATGCACATAAGTATGCCACCCTTAATAATTGATCACAATATAGGGTGAAATTTAAAATATATTTTACCGATAGTGATTATAAATATTCTCTTGTCCTTCAACTTTGCGAAAACGCTTGTAAGACCATAAGTACTGTTCAGGAGCGATATTAATCATCTCTTCTAAGTCTTGGTTGAGGCGATTCACGGAAGTTTGTAAATCTTTAGACAAAATATCATCGGAAAGTCGTGAACAATGAACATTAAAACCAGAAACTTCATCACGAATACAACTGAGTCCAATCACATTACATTGGGTTTTGCTGGCTAATTTTGATACCAATGTTGTTGATAATGTTTTTTGACCAAAAAAGTTTGAATAAATTCCGCCAGATTCTTTGGGCAGATGGTCGGGTAAGATGACGGTCAAACCGCCTTGTTTGAGGTGCTTAAAGATTGAACGTACACCATTTTCATCGGTGGGAACGAGGGTGGCATTCGTTCGTTGGCGTGCTTCTAACATAAAGCGATCAATGCCTTTGTTTTTATTCGGTTTATACATAATCATTGGTGAGGCATACTGATTCAGCCATGCATTTAAAAGCTCCCAACAGCCAAAATGTGCAATCACCACAATCACACCTTTTTTATTGGCTAAGGCTTCAGTAAAATACTGTTCACCATAAATATTTTTGAATAAAGCTAAATTATATTTGGGTGGCATCCCCCAACATTTAATCGACTCAACATAGGTCATACATTGGCTTTTTAAGCTATTTTTGATGAATATGTTTTGCTGCTGCGTGCTTAAATCTGGGTAGGCCAATTGCAGATTAATGCGGGTAATTCGTTTCATGGATGAGTTGTAACTATTGAGTAAAATAGCAATCCAAGAGGCAATTAACTGCAACAGAGAAAGAGGGAGCAAAGCAACTATTTTGAATAAAAGATACATAACAGCGCAACTCATTTATAGTTAATATCATTATAAAAAGAATAATTCTGGAAAGAGTTTTATCGCATGAATGCGGCTGCGCCATTTCTAAAGTATAGAAAATGAGATCAAAAGTCTTGAGAACAAAATAAGAAATGAAATACAACCACTAGGCAATAAAATCAGGTCAACCTAGTGGCGCTAGAGAAAAAATTACTCAGGTTTATCGGCATTACCTTTTAAGACCATATAAATTAAACTCACAAAAATGAGTAAGGCGCCACCTAAGCTACTGACACAAAAATATAAAATACGTTGATTAGTATCAATATTAAATAAACCATTGGCTAAAATGTAACGCATAAATAACCACTGAGCGATAGCGAATACCATTAATACAAGTGCACGACGACGGACAGCAGGACGCATAGCCATAAGGTTTAGCTCACACCAAAGGAGAAAATAGGTCGCTATTATGCCATTCTCAAGACCTGATCTCAATGTAATAAAAAACCCTGCATGAGCAGGGTTTTTTAGCACTGAATTTAAAGGATTAAGCTTCTGCTTTAACCTCAGCTTTTGGTTTTTCGCGTAAACGAATACCTAAGTCACGTAATTGATTTGCTTCAACTGGCGCAGGCGCTTGAGTTAAAGGACATTCCGCAGTCTTGGTTTTCGGGAAGGCAATCACTTCACGAATAGACGAAGCACCTGTCATTAACATTACCAGACGGTCAAGACCGAATGCTAAGCCACCATGTGGAGGCGCACCATAACGTAAAGCATTAAGTAAGAAGCTAAATTTTTCTTCAGCTTCTTCAGCATCAATGCCCAGCGCTTCAAAAATGGCTTGTTGCATTTCTAAAGTATAAATACGTAGTGAACCACCGCCCACTTCAGTACCATTCAAGACCATGTCGTAAGCGACTGACAACGCAGCACCTGGGTTGTTCTTCACTTCTTCAACGCTCGATTTTGGTAGCGTGAATGGGTGATGTACAGACGTCCATTTGCCATCATCTGTTTCTTCAAACATTGGGAAGTCAACAACCCAAAGTGGTGCCCACTCGCAAGTCGCTAATTTCATGTCATGACCAACTTTGATACGTAACGCACCCATCGCATCGTTCACAACTTTAGCTTTATCTGCACCGAAGAATACGATGTCGCCATTTTCAGCACCGACACGTTTCAACAAATCAAGCACGATTGGCTCGATGAATTTAACGATTGGTGATTGAAGACCTTCGATGCCTTTTTCAAGTTCGTTGACTTTAATATAAGCCAAGCCTTTCGCACCGTAGATACCGACGAATTTCGTGTATTCATCAATTTGGCTACGTGGCAATGAACCTGCACCCGGTACGCGAAGTGCAACGATACGACCTTTAGGATCTTTAGCAGGGCCTGCGAATACTTTGAACTCAACGTCTTGCATCATGTCTGCAACGTCAACCAATTTCAAAGGAATACGCATATCTGGTTTGTCAGATGCATAATCACGCATCGCATCTGCATAAGTCATACGTTGGAATTTTCCGAAGTCAACATTCAGAAGTTCCTTGAACATCTTAATGGTTAAAACTTCCATCAAATCCATGATGTCATCGTCACTCATGAACGATGTTTCAACGTCGATCTGGGTGAATTCTGGCTGACGATCGGCACGTAAGTCTTCGTCACGGAAACATTTAGCAATTTGGTAGTAACGGTCAATACCGCCAACCATCAACAATTGTTTAAACAACTGTGGTGATTGTGGAAGGGCATAGAAGCTACCGTTCGATACACGACTTGGTACTAAATAGTCACGTGCGCCTTCAGGCGTTGCACGGGTCAAAATTGGTGTTTCAACGTCTAAGAAACCATTTTCTTCGAAATAGTTACGAATAAGGTTGGTCAATTTAGAACGGAAACGTAAACGATCAAGCATTTCAGGACGACGAATATCAAGGAAGCGATATTTCAAACGAACTTCTTCAGAAATATTGGTATTTTCATCATTTAATGGGAATGGCGGCGTTTCAGAAGCAGCTAGAACTTCGATGTCTTTGGCTAGAACTTCGATTTGACCACTCACCATGTTGGCATTTTCTGTGCCTTCATAACGACGACGTACACGACCTGTAATTTTAAGTACAAATTCAGAACGCGCTTTGTCAGCAGTTGAAAATGCTTCAGGAGTATCTGGGTCAATAACCACTTGCACAAGACCATCACGGTCACGCATGTCGAGGAAGATGACACCACCGTGGTCACGACGACGATGTACCCAACCGCATAATGTAACGGTTTGGTCAATTTGAGCTTCGGTTAAAGTACCGCAGTAATGAGTTCGCATCATAGCGTAAAAAATCCAACTATATGGGTTAAGGCAAGCGTATACGTAAACAGCGTACCGCCTTTGAATGTTGAATTATGCCTCTTTGGGCAGGGTGTCACAAGAAGTAGATCTAAAAACAACGCCAAATCACTGAAAATTGCTGCATCATTTCACTTTGGCACATTAACCCAGTCGATGATCGCGATCAAAAAATAAGAACAACAGACTGCCTAAGGTAAATACGGATAAAGCCCCTTGGGTAAATTCATTGATGGATTTACCGACAAAAAAGTACAGATCTGCCTGCCAGATTTCTGTAGAAAAATAGCGTGCATAATCCCAACTAGAAAAACAACCAACAGCGAAAGATGTCAGTAAAAGCGCGACAGCAAAGCGTTTAATCTTTCGGCTAATTGGGTGGTGTTGCTGATGTTGTCGGTAATATTGCAGGCACATGTAAAGCAAAATCGGTAAAACCACAATAGAGCTACCAATTTGTAAGATGCGATGCACAGGATATTGATGATGAAACAAAGTGAGGTTTTGACTTAGAAAGTCTTTAAAGGCAAAGGTTCTAAAATCGACATGGGTTAAACCATCCCAAATAATATGCGTTGCTGTGCCAACAAGCACCGCAGCAATGACCCCAATGAAAAATTTGACGGCTGATTTGAAACTCTGAATGTTTAATGGATGCTGAATCCCGCTTAAGCGGTAAATCACAGGGCGATAGAGCAGATACCAAAGTAGACAAAAGCCCAAGCCAATCCATAAGTCGGGATGAATAATTGATGTCCATAAATGGGTGGTATTGGAATTTTCTTGGGTAAATAAGCGGTATAAATCAGGCACCATACAACCAATAGCCAGTGCAGCAACAGGCAGTGCATGACCTGTTAACTTGGAAATAGGCGGTGCGAGTACAGCATGCGACAAGGTAAAAGGCATCTAAAAATCTTTAAAATTCAATGATAATTTAATGGGTGAAATACAGTTTAGCGGAAGCCTTTTAAAAGAAATGTTTTTTATTGCAAAAAAAATGAAATGTTATATTATAACACTATTCAGATTTTGTCGCTTTGAGCCTGCACATGTCCTTCCATAAGAATTTAATTACACTGTCTATCTTTGCCGTCATTACACCTGTCGTTTTTGCTGATGATCATCTTCAAAATCAACAATTAGAAACCATTCAATTAAAAGCACATCCCTTAGTGCAATCGGCAGCAGATTTTGCAGTGGCAGATCATGTGGTAGAGCATCAGGCTTTGGCTGAACGTGGAGCAACCATTGGTGATGCACTTGCAGATGAATTGGGGGTGTATTCTAACCAATATGGCTCAGGTTCTAGTCGTCCCGTGATTCGTGGGCAAGATGGGCCACGCGTCAAAGTCCTACAACATGCCTCAGAAACAGCCGATGTTTCTACACTATCTCCTGACCATGCGGTGACTGTAGATCCAATTTTAGCCAAGCAAGTGGAAATTATTCGTGGGCCATCGACCTTGCTATATAGCGCAGGCACAGTGGGTGGCTTGGTCAATGTGACGGACAATAAAATTCCCACCCAAATGCCAGAAAAAGGTATCGAGGGGCAGGCGGGGATTCGTTATAACTCTGGCAGTGATGAAAAACTCGCCAGTGCGGGTGCAACCGTAGCTTTGGGTAATCAAGTTGCACTACGGGTAGAAGGTTCGACTCGAGATGCGAACAGTTATATTGCACCGAATTATTTTCATGACCATGATGGCGAATTAGAAAAAGAACGTCGTGTCGGTAATACTTTTGCTCAAAGCGATAGCGTCAATGTCGGTTTATCTTGGATTCATGAGCGTGGTTTTAGCGGTATTTCATATAGTAACCGTCAAGATCAATATGGTTTGCCAGGGCACAGTCATGAATATGAAGACTGTCATCCGCATGACAATAATTTGCATTGTGGCAGTCATACAGGACATAGCCATGATGAAGATGAGCATGCTGCTGGCCCTTGGGTTGACCTTAAATCGGAACGCTATGATTTCCGTACTGAATTGAATCATCCCTTTGCAGGCTTTGAAAAATTACGTGCCCATGCCAGCTATACTGACTATAAACATGACGAACTAGAAGAAAATACGGTGGCAACCCGCTTTAAAAGTCAGGGCTATGATGCGCGTTTAGAATTGGTACACAATCCTATTGCCAATTGGGAAGGGGTAATTGGGACACAATATAATCAGCAAAAACTGGATATTACTGGTGAAGAATCTTTATTGAATCCAAGCAAAACACAAAAATGGAGTCTTTTTGCTTTAGAACATAAGCAATTTAATGATGTGCATGTGGAATTGGGTGCGCGTTTAGATCAGCAAAAAATTGAAATTGATTCCAATCAAAAAGATTTTGATGATTATGGCATCTCTTATTCAGGTGCTGTGAATTGGCAGTTTGCACCAAGTTATAAATTGTCTGTGGTCGGTTCTCATCAAGAGCGTTTACCCTTGGCGCAAGAACTGTATGCCAATGGCAAGCATTTTGCGACCAATACCTATGAACGTGGTAATGAAAATTTAAGCGCAGAAAAATCTAATAATATCGAGCTTGGTTTACATTATGAGCAAGATAAGTTGGATTACCATGTGCATGTTTATCATAACTGGTTTGATCATTATATTTATGCCAATACCACAGCATCCTACAAAGATTTTCGTTTAGTCGATTATACCCAAGACAAAGCTAAATTTTATGGTGCAGAAGCGCAAGCATCTTATGCTGTAACCGATGAGTATAAAGTGAGTGTATTCGGTGATTATGTCCGTGGCAAAATTGAAAGCGACAATGCACCACGCGTTCCAGCAGGTCGAGTGGGGACGAAAGTAGATGCCAATTTTGATGACCATTGGTCAGGTTTGGCCGAGTATTATCATGTGTTTAATCAGGACAAGATTGCCAGTTATGAGCATGAAACGGGTGGCTACAACATGGTTAATGTTGGCGTGTCTTATGCAGGACAATACGCGAAAAACAATGATTATCGTGTGTATTTTAAAGCCAACAACCTGTTAGATGATCAGGTCTATTCACATGCTTCATTCTTGTCGAATATTCCGCAAGTCGGGCGTAACTTTACCGTAGGTTTAGAATTTGGTTTCTAAGTTTACGCTATAAAACAATGTAGGACTGAAGCTTAATTCACAGAAAACCTCTTGAAAAATCAAACCATAAAACCTAGTCTGATGCGATTGGACTAGGTTTTTTGTTATGCGTATTTTTCAACGAATTCATCAAAAATTGAATTGGTCACGCCGTCGTTATGTCAGCGTAATGGTCAGTTTATTGGCTTTGGGCTATCTCTCATCCGCGATTTATCATACCTATAAGCCCTTGCCTGAGGGCTTGGATTTTACGGGGCAGTTGCGTCATGCTGAGGTGGAATTTATCGCCGATCAAACCTATATTGATATGCAGGGCAAACAACAACAAGAGCACCATATTTTTAATCAAATGTTAAAAATGATTGATGAGGCACAAAGCACCATCGTGCTGGATATGTTCTTATTCAATAAAGAGGTTGGCGAATCTGGTGTGGTGCACCGTACACTTACTCAGCAACTCACCGATACTTTAATTTTAAAACGCCGCGTACAACCGAATATTGAAATTAAGGTCATTACCGACCCGATTAATTCAGTCTATGGCGGTGTTGCACCAGCGCATTATCGTCAGTTACGCGCAGCGGGGATTGATGTGATTGAAACGGATTTAACACCGCTACGTGCATCCAATCCACTCTGGTCAGGTATTTGGTATATCTGTTGTCAAGATGCGGGTAATAATCCTGAAAAGGGTTGGTTGCCTAACCCATTTGGTCAACAAAAGATTACCTTGCGGAGTTATTTCAACTTATTTAATTTTAAAGCCAATCATCGTAAAACTTTGGTGGTGGATACCGCTCAGGGTTGGAAAACTTTAGTGACTTCTGCTAACCCGCATGATGGTAGCTCACGTCATTCCAACGTGGCCTTGCTGGTTTCAGGTAATACTGCAATTGATGTATTAAAGACTGAACAGGCTGTAGGTAGAATGTCCAAAGGTGATATTCCGATGGTGATTGTTGGCGAGTTTGAGGCTGAGCAGTCTTTGCCTCAAGTTCAGGTGCTGACTGAAAAAGCCATTTATGATGCAACACTCAGATTGATTGAAACGGCGAAGTCACAAGAGCAAATTGATTTAGCCATGTTCTATTTGTCGGAACGGGATATTGTCAAAGCGTTAATTGCGGCACATCAGCGTGGGGTAAAACTTCGCGTGTTACTTGATCCGAATAAAGATGCTTTCGGTCGTCAAAAAAATGGTATTCCTAACCGCCAAGTGGCATCTGAACTTAATGATGCGGGTATACCTGTGCGTTGGTGTAAGACCCAAGGTGAACAGTGTCATAGCAAAATGATTGTGAAACACAATGCACAACATGCCGAGCTAATTTTAGGTTCAGCAAATTTCACTGCACGGAACATTAAAAATTATAATTTGGAAACTGATTTACGTGTCGTGGGTGGATCTCAAGCGCAGGTCTTTAACGATGCCAATCAATATTTTAATACCGCTTGGTCGAACTTAGAAGGCAAAAATATGAGTGTTGATTACCGTATTTATGCGGATGAGTCGAAATTGAAATATGCAATTTATCGCTTTATGGAATGGAGTGGGGTATCGACTTTTTAGGAAATCGTTCCAAATTTTTTAAATCCCTCCCAACCTCCCTTTGAGAAAGGGAGGAGCTATCTTATTTAAGATTGCGGATTGGGTGGAACTAACTTATCCAAATCGGCATCTTTTATTTTATCCAGTTCAGATAAATCCGTTTTAATTTTCCACTGGCTTTCATCTTCAACGGGTTGTGGTAAACGTGCTTCTAGCCAATCGCACACCACATCGGGTGGAAAGTCAGGATGATTACACTGAATCACCCAAGCTAAAAAGTCTTTTGCTTCACCATTCATATAAGGGGGCGGTGAAACAGGTAGGAACTGCGTTGGCAGGCGTTCATTCTTTGAAATGTAATTCAGCACATGTCCCAATTCTTGCACGGTTTGCCATGCCAGAGGGTGCTCTACATTAATTTGAAATTTAAACCACCATGCATGTTGACCATCTGAACCATAAGCATCAATCAATGCTTCTTGTATACTCGGCACTTTACAAAAGAATTGATGTAGGCGGTCAAAACTTAAATCAGACACTCTGCTTGATCCAGTAACAAAAAAGAATATCTTAGCATAAACATCGGGCATGCTTAGTTGCATGAACGCATGAAATGATTCAAATATTTGGTTTACAAAACGTTGCATTAGATGGTTTTTTATCCATTCTTTATCCTAAACTAGAGATTAGAATGGTTGTATCAACGATATTGGGAGTCTCTGATGAAAGTAGCAATTCTTTATGCTCTGAGTGGCATGGTGCTTCTTGGGGCTTCAGCAATGACTCAAGCGGAAAACCGTTGGTCAAATTATCAAGGTGTCGATACCAGCAAACATCAACATCGACCGAGCTATCCGCAAAATAATTATCCATCAAATGACTATACTTCAAGTCGACCTAATTTTTCCTTGCATCAACCGAATTATCCACAAAATAACTATCCACCAAATAGTTACCCACAACATCGACCTCATTATCCGAGTCGCCCAACACCGTCTTATCCAGCATATCCGCCACATGGTGGCTATCCACCAATACAAAATGGGGTCAGTATTCAATACCATGCCCCAACGACCATTACGCAGAACTCACAAAGTTATAGCTGGGTGAATGGTGATCCGAATACAGCCCGAATTGAAAGTTCAAACTCGGTTTTAATTACCGATTGGCGTCGTTTAGGTTTACCCGCACCGCCTACAGGAATGTATTGGATTTATGAACATGGTCGCTATGTGTTGGTGCCGAATCGTTAATCTAAAAAATATTTTTTAGCACGGTGTTTGAATAAAAGAATTCTTGCTCCATCCAAATTTGTACTTGGTTTAAAACAATATTTTAAACTTTATTCAATCTCCCTTATAGCTAAAGGAGGATTGAAAAAGCATGATGTTTTTAAGCCAATTCATCATCTTGTGGACGAGGTGTTTTACCTTCAGGTAGGGGCTTTTCACTGTGCTTGTCACGAATTACAGAGGGATAATTCCAAGATGCAAACCGTACAATCCAAATTGAAAAAGCCAAAATCAGAATAGAACCTGTGATAATGATCAGATCCAAATCTGCTTTATGGTCATGCTGAATGTCGGAAATGAGCAGGCGAGTTAATGCTGTAATTGCAACATAAATTAGAAAACGCACTGGCATATGGTTGGTTTTAAAATAAATTCCGACCATTGCCCCCAATTCTAAATAGATAAATAACAATAAAATATCATCAATGGTTGCGTATTGTTTGACGGTTAAAATATCAATCACGGTATGTACCGCAGACCAAGCCACCATGCAGCCAATAATAAACAGTGCGACATAGTGAAAGGTTTCAACAGCTAAATTGCCTAATTTATCGAGGAGGGCTTCAACTTTTTCAACTTTGGGATTTCGTTCAGACATTTTTTCCTCCTTATTTTATAAAAACTAAGATGTATTAAATAGCATGCAAATTTCATGCACATGAAAGATAAATCAAAAAATATTGATTCTATTTTCTATGTGAATAAGAGGGCTGTAGCCCATGCTTTATTGCTGTTGGCTTAGTTTAGTCGCAGATAAAGACCAATAGAGAATAGTATTTTACAATGACTCATGTGCAGTAGTCGTTTTAGAATTTAGCGATATTGATTTTTTGAGTATAATAAATGTATTTACCTACGCATTTTAAACAGGAAAATCTTCCTGAACTTTTCGACTTAATTGAACAACATTCATTGGCGAGTGTGATTGTCACCCATGATGGAAAAATCGAGGCGAATCATATTCCACTCGAATTAGATTCAACACAAGGTGAGTTGGGTGTACTCAAAGGACATATTGCAAAAGAAAACCCATTGTGTGAAATTTTAGATCACCCTGTATCCGCGTATGTGATTTTTCAGGCAGAGCAGGCTTATATTTCTCCGAATGGGTATGCGGGTAAACATGAGCATCATCGCGTTGTTCCGACTTGGAATTATCGTGTGGTGCATGTCACAGGAAGCATCCAAAAAATAGAAGACCAGAAATATTTACGTGGAATATTGGCGCGTTTAACGCGTACTCATGAATCATCACAGGATATTCCTTGGAAAATGGGGGATGCACCACATGATTTTATTGAAGAGCAACTTGAGAAAATTGTGGCAATCGAAATTGAAATTTCTTCAATTATTGGAAAATTTAAAGTTAGTCAGAATCGTTCAAAAGTAGATGCTGAAAATGTCGCACATGCTTTAGAAAAACATCATCCTGAAACGTCTGAGACAATTCGAAAATATCATCCAAAATAAAAAAGATCATCCAAAATAAAAACGCCTGACAAAGCAGGCGTTTTTAAAGCTTAGTTCAGAAAATTAAGCCTGAGTAGTAAAGTAGTCTTCGCTAAAGTTCATAATCACTTCTGAACCTGCTTTTACTTTGGTAATACGAAGTTCAAGCTCTGGCAAAATGCGTTGTACGAAGTATTGCGCCAGTGCCAATTTATTTTGATAAAACTCGCCATCTTTCGCTTTTGCTGCATTGGCAATTTTTGCGAACATATACGAGAAGCTTAAAAGACCCACTGCATGCAGGTAATCAACCGCCGCAGAGTTCGGAAATTCGATATTTTCACTCGCAGCTTCAATTACATATTGCGTCACGGCTTCAATTTCAGTTGCAGCATCTAATGTTGCATCTTTAATGAAGTTTAACTCAGCGTCTAAACCGTTGGCAAAGTCACGAATTTCAGAAATATATTCTGCAATGAATAAACCGTTGCATTTAATGGTTTTACGACCAATTAAATCTTGCGATTGAACACCATTGGTACCTTCGTAAATTTGTGCAATACGTAAATCACGTACGCATTGTTCCATACCCCATTCACGAATATAACCATGACCGCCAAATACCATTTGCGAATCAATGACTGCATTAAAAGCGGTATCGGTTAAATAGGCTTTTGCAATTGGAGTTAGTAAAGCTACACGGTTATTTGCCGCTTTAATTGCTTCTGGATCGGTTGAGAATTTAGTGATATCCAGTTGCTGACCCACGTAAACTGCAAATGCGCGAGATGCTTCATTATTGGCACGTGCATTGAGTAACATACGACGAACATCACCGTGAACTAAAATGCTGTCCGCAGGTTTAGCAGGCGATTGAACGCCAGAAGCGCTACGACCTTGTAAACGGTCAGTCGCGTATTGTGCTGCATTTTGGTAAGCATATTCAGAAGCACCAAGACCTTGAATACCCATCGATAAACGTTCGTAGTTCATCATCACGAACATTGCTGCTAAGCCTTCATTTTCTTTGCCGACTAAATAACCTTTAGCAGCATCAAAGTTCATCACGCAAGTTGCAGATGCTTTAATCCCCATTTTGTGTTCAATTGAACCTGGGCCTGCTGTATTGCGCTCACCTAACGAACCGTCAGCATTGACCATGAATTTTGGCACGATAAACAATGAAATACCGCGTGAACCCGCAGGTGCATTCGGTGTTTTTGCTAAAACAAGATGAATGATGTTTTCAGAAAGGTCGTGGTCACCACCGGTAATAAAGATTTTAGTCCCTGTAATGTTGTACGTACCATCTGCATTCGGTTCAGCTTTGGTTTTAATAATACCCAGATCCGTTCCTGCATGTGGCTCTGTTAAGCACATTGTACCTGACCATTCACCTGTATACATTTTAGGTAAATAAGTTTCTTTTTGCTCTTGTGATGCATAGCTGTTTAACGCCATACCAGCACCCACAGAAAGAAGCGGGTAGAGCATGAATGAAGGATTGGTGGCGAATAACATTTCATCAGAAAGAACAGTCAGCATTTTTGGCATTGCCTGACCGCCCCATTCTTCGTCAGCGCCTAAACCAATCCAACCACCTTCAGCATATTGTTTGAATGCTTCTTTAAAGCCAGCAGGAGTCGTCACATTGCCATTGCTAAATGTTGCACCTTCTTCATCACCAGTACGGTTGATGGGTAAAGTCACATTTTGCGCAAATTTAGCCATTTCTTCAAGAATAGCTTCTGCCGTCGCAGCATCAATATGTGCAAGATTTTCATTGGCTTGCCAGAATTGCTCTGCATTGAATACATCGTTAAGGATGAATTTCATATCTGCAAGTGGCGCATTATAGATTGGCATGATTCGGACACCTGTTTTTGTTTAAATTTTGGTATTAGTCAGTCTAAGCAAGGTATTTCGAGCATGTTAGACGACTAAGGGGTAACATTTATGTGTATTTATAAAGAAAAAGGACCGCCAAAGCTATGACCGTCCTTTTTCTTTTTTGTACTCATGAGTACAGTTTTTTACAATGTTGTATTAGAAAGCGAAATGTTCAGCATCTAAAGACATCAATGGCTCTAAACCACCCGCAATCACGTCAACGTGTGAGCGAACGCGTGGTAGAATTTTCTTGAAGTAGAAACGTGCAGTCGTCACTTTCGCGTTATAGAAGTCAACGTCAGTTGTACCCGCAGCAAGTGTTTCTTGGGCAACCAGTGCCATACGCGCCCATAGGTAAGCAAGAGTTACATAACCAGAGAAGTACAGGAAGTCTACCGCAGCAGCACCCACTTCATCTGGGTTTTGCATTGCACGCATACCAATCTGCATAGTCAAATCACCCCACTCTTTATTTAGAGTAGCAAGTGGTTCAACAAATTCTTTCATTGCGGCATTGTCTTTGTTTGCATCGCAGAATTTGTGAATAATCTTAGTGAAGTCTTTCAACATTGCACCTTGAGTACCCAACACTTTACGGCCTAACAAATCAAGTGCTTGAATTTCAGTTGTACCTTCGTACAAGCAAGCAATACGTGTATCACGTACGATTTGTTCCATGCCATGCTCTGAAATAAAGCCGTGACCACCGAACACTTGAACGCCGTGCTTCGCAGATTCTGAACCTGTTTCAGTTAAGAATGCTTTTGCAATTGGTGTCAATAGGGACAAGATATTATCAGAAGCCTTACGCTCTTCTTCTGTTGCACCTTGCTCAACCACGTCCGCATGTAGAGACAACAAGTAAACCAGTGCACGACCACCTTCAGCAAAAGATTTTTGCGTTAAAAGCATGTTACGTACAGCAGGGTGAACAATAATTGGATCTGCTTCTTTTTCTGGCGCTTTTACACCTGAAAGTGAACGCATTGCCAAACGGTCTTTTGCATAAGTAAGTGCACCTTGGAATGAACCTTCAGATGCAGATAAACCTTGAATTGCAGTACCAATACGTGCTGTGTTCATGAAGGTGAACATGCAGTTTAAGCCGCGGTTTTCAGGTCCAATCAAGAAACCTTTTGCGTTGTCAAAGTTGATCACGCAGGTTGAGTTACCATGGATACCCATTTTGTGTTCGATTGAACCACAACGAACTGCGTTACGCTCGCCCACAGAACCATCTGCGTTTAAGTTGAACTTCGGTACGATGAATAAAGAAATACCTTTAGTGCCTTTTGGCGCGCCAGGAAGACGTGCAAGAACAATGTGTACAATGTTCTCAGCCATGTCATGTTCACCCGCTGAGATAAAGATTTTCTCACCAGTGATTGCATAGCTACCGTCAGCTTGTGGCTCAGCTTTAGAACGGATAATACCCAAGTCAGAACCAGCGTGTGATTCTGTTAAGCACATAGTTCCTGTCCAAACACCTGAAACAAGGTTTGGTAAGTAAGCATCTTTTTGTTCAGCTGAACCGTGGTGTTCTAAAGTACGAACTGCACCGTGAGAAAGACCTGGGTACATACCCCATGCCCAGTTCGCAGTACCGACCATTTCTGAAATCACGTTACCTAAAGAAACAGGTAAAGCTTGACCGCCGTATTGCTCTTCAGCAGAAAGAGAAGGGAAGCCAAGTTCGATGTATTTTTGATACGCTTCTTTAAAGCCTGTTGGTGTTGTTACAACGCCATCATTCCAAGTACAACCTTCGCGGTCGCCGCTTTGGTTGATTGGAGACAATTCGTTTTCACAGAAATCTGCAGCAGCTTCTAAATATTGGTCAACCAATTCGCGGCTTACGGTTTCCTGAAATGCAGGCAATTTAGAATAGTGTTCTTCTGCATTCAATAGCTCATGCAGTACGAATTGCATATCACGTAAGGGCGCTTTGTATTGTGGCATATCGGTTTCCTCAATACTGGTTTAACCAGCTTATAATCCTAATAAACATTGGAACGTGCCTTCTATGACACGTATTTCTATGGCTCAATCGTGCAACATCTTCCCGCTTGGTACAAGCTTTTCCATGCCTTTTCTTGGTGACTGTAAAGTCAAAGATTTTTCGCTTGAAATTGCTAAGTATGTTGAGTGTAAATGCTTTTATCCTTTATTCGATGTTATAAATAGTCAAATACGTAAATTTTTATGTCCAATAAAAAAGGCGCATAAATGCGCCTTTTAAAATTTGGAGGAGATATTTATAGAGCTGATTTCACTGGAGCGGCAACAGGGGCTTTAGGTTGGAAGTGAATTTCACATTGACCATTGATGGTTTGCACACCGACTTTGATCTGAATCGCTTTGCCGTGTGTTTGACCTTGACACGCTTTAGCAATTGCTTGTTGTATTGCTTGGCGTTCAGCTAAGCGTTGATCAAATTGCTGCGTTAATTCAGCACGTCGAGCATCTGTTAAAGGCTGGTCATGCTGCATATGCATACCCTCACGCATTTCACCGCGCATTGGACGATGCTCATCTTTCATGGAATGCTTTTCCCCACGCATTTTTTTACCAGTTTTATGCTCTGGTTTAAATGTCATGGTGCAAGTACCCTCAAGGGTCTTTTCACCGGCTTGAATTTGTACTGCTGTACCTGCTGCTTTGCTCTCACAGGCTTTTTGAATTTTTTCAAATACTTGTTTACGTTCATGACGTGCTAGTTGGAACTGTTCACGTTGTTCAGTTGTCATTTTGCGTTCATGCTGCGGATGATGATCTTTCATCATGCGAGCATGGTCGTTATCTTTAATACTATTGCTCGATTGGCAGGCTGTTAAAGCCCCTAGACTGAGAATACTTGTACCCACTAAAGCAATTTTTATCATGGAATTCATTGTTTTTAGCTCCAATGAAAAATAATGTAATTTTGATCAGTTAAAGAATAGATAATAATGATGAAGAAACAATGGAGAGTTTTTTAGGATGGTGTTGGTTACAATAATAAATTGAGAAGAAATTTTGAGATTTTGCATTTGAAAATTCGTCGTGTTCCTATTGCTTTACGCCTGTTTTTGACCGTATTACTCACAACCTTAGTGATTACGACGGTGAGTCTTGGTGTCTTGCATTGGACCATGCAAAAAAACTTTGCCCGCTATGTGGCCGATGTTGAAATGCAAAAACTCGACCATGTCATCAGCAATTTGGCAGGGGTTTATACGGTTTATCATGACTGGGGCAATGCCATTCAAGCACAAATTCTTCAAATTGAAGGCAAGGCAGCACCTGATGATTATGATCGCTTATCGCGTTGGTGGTTACGCCGTCAGTATGATATTGCTTTGCAGCAGCGTTATTTTCAGGACAACTCCCTAATGAATGTTTCGCCTAATTTAGATAAGGCTGGACAGCATAAACCAATATTAAATGAAGAAGAGCTCAAGATGATTGAGTTGAATTTACCTTCAGAATACCAACCTTTTGAAGGGCTTCAATTTCCATTAAGTGCCAATGAAAACACATTTCGACCTGCTCAAAAAAATGCAGCAACGCAAGCAGATTCGACCCACAATCAAAGCAAAAAAAAGCAGTTTATTTCGATGCCTGACCGTTTGGGTCTAAGTTCTCGATTATCCTTATATGATGCCAATCAGCAGTTTGTTGTGGGGGAGCCATCAGATATTCCAGTGTCTTATCGGCCTATTATGGTGAATGATAAAATTGTCGGTTATTTAGGCTTAAAACCCGTACTGGATAAAGATGATGCCTTAAGTATTAATTTCTTTAGTAATCAGAAACGCTATTTGTTGCTGATTTATGGCTTAACTTTTTTAAGCAGTTTAATTGCCGCGTTATTGTTGGCGACCTATTTTAAAAAGCCGATTCAACGGCTGTTAAATGCAACACGTGAATTGACCAAAGGGCATTATCAGCATCAGGTAAAAATTAATCGCAATGATGAATTGGGTGATTTATCTACTGAAATTAACCAATTGGCGGTCATTTTAGATCAGCATGAACGTTCACGTCGTCAGTGGGTGGCAGATACTTCACATGAGTTAAAAACACCATTGGCAGTGCTGCAAGCTCAGATTGAAGCAATGCAGGATGGTATTCGAAAGCCAACTCCAGAACATTTTGAAGCGATGTTGCGTCAAGTCACTAGTTTGAAAAAATTGACGCAAGACCTAGCCGACTTAGCTCAAGCCGAAGCCCAGCAATTGACTTGTTATTTGGCGGAAGTTAATCCTTGGAATGTGGTGCTACAAGAAGTTGAAAACTTTAAGCCTAAATTTTCCCAAGCCAATTTATCTGTTGCAGTGCAAGGTGAAGGTGCGAATTTACAATTAGATATAGATCGTTTTAAACAAATTATGGTCAACTTATTGGGCAACAGTATTCGTTATACCGAAGCAGGCGGTGAGGTGCGTGTACATACCGAGCAATCGGCAACGCATTGGAGCGTGATTGTCGATGATAGTCCATTTGGCTTAACGGATGAACAGTTGGCACGTTTAGGCGAGCGTTTCTATCGCGTCGATGATTCACGTACCCGCAGTACGGGCGGTACAGGTTTAGGGTTGGCATTATCTGGTAAAATTGCGCAGGCATTGGGTGGGAAATTGAGTTTTGAACATTCGCCACTGGGTGGTTTGCGTTGCAAACTGACTTTTCCAAAACAGTTAAACTCATAAGGAATAAGATTCATGAAACATGTCATGCTGGTTGAAGATGAAGTTGAACTTGCACAATTGGTGCGAGACTATTTAGAAGCAGCAGGCTTTGAAGTCAGTATGTTTCATGATGGTCAGGAAGCCTATGATAGCTTTACGCAGCGTAAACCCAGCTTAATGATTTTGGATTTGATGGTGCCACGCATGGATGGTTTAACCATTTGCCGTAAGGTGCGTGAACAGTCTGATTTACCGATTATTATGGTGACTGCACGCACTGAAGAAATTGACCGCGTATTGGGTTTAAACATGGGTGCGGATGATTACATTTGCAAACCATTTAGTCCGAAAGAATTGGTGGCTCGTGTACAAGCGGTCTTACGTCGTTTGGATCGTCAAGCTGAGCCTGAGCAAAATAACTTGTTCCGTATGGATAAAGCGCAACAACGTATTTGGTATCAACAAAAAACCTTGAATTTAACGCCCACTGAATTTCGTTTGCTTGAGTTGTTCTTAGAGCATGTCGGGCAAGTGTATTCACGTGCACAGTTACTCGATCATATTAATCCAGACAGTTTTGATGTGGCGGATCGTGTTATTGATAGTCATATTAAAAATCTACGCCGTAAAATTTCGGATGCAGCTGAAACAGGTAACCGTCATGAATGGATTCAAGCAGTCTATGGTGTGGGCTATCGTTTTGAATATCCTGAAGACTAATTTAGTTTTCTGATTTAAAAAAAGCGGATAAGCAAAAGTTTATCTGCTTTTTTTATGGATTTATTTTGTGGAAAAATATTTTTTCAGTACAGTTAAAATATAAGCCGCAAGGTTAAACATTCAACCAGTGAAATGCGGCTGAGCAATGGGCGATTTTAAAGCACAAGACTGTGGTTGATTGCCTGTGCAAGCGGTACAATTCATTTTTTTATCAGATGAGCATGTGTTTTGAGCAGCGAGACGCCTAAACTTCAGCGCCGTTTAAAGAACCGCCATATCCAATTGATCGCCATGGGCGGTGCAATTGGCACAGGGCTGTTCTTAGGTTCAGCACATATTATTGAATCCGCTGGCCCATCTATTATTTTGGGTTATATGATTGGCGGTTTGATTGCATTTTTAATTATGCGTCAACTCGGTGAAATGATTGTGCATGAGCCAGTGACGGGTTCATTCAGCTACTTTGCCTTTAAATATTGGGGACGGTTTTCAGGCTTTTTAACGGGCTGGAACTACTGGGTGCTGTATATCTTAGTCGTGATGACTGAGCTGACCGCGATTGGTAAATATGTCAATTACTGGTGGCCGCATATTCCTGCGTGGGTCTCGGTGCTGGTGTTTTTTGTGGTGATTACACTGGCCAATTTGGCCAATGTCAAACTATATGCCGAGTCTGAGTTTTGGCTGTCGATGATTAAAGTTGTTGCGATTATCGCGATGATCATCTTCGGCGTTTATTTGCTGTTGACGGCAGATGTAGGTTCAACTGCATCCATCACTAACTTATGGGCACATGGCGGGTTTTTCCCACATGGCTTTGAAGGCTTGTTTTATATGCTGGCCTTTATGATGTTTGCATTTGGTGGTATTGAGCTGATCAGTATGGCGGCTGCGGAAACCGAAGATCCTGAAAAAAATATTCCAAAAGCAGTCAATCAAACTGTGATTCGGGTTTTCCTGTTCTATATTTGCTCTTTAGCGATCCTTTTGTCTTTGGTGCCTTGGAATCAATTGGATTTGGGTGGGCTAGATAAAAGTCCATTCGTGCTTATTTTTAAGCAAATGGGTATTGATTGGGCGGCGCATTTACTGAATTTTATTATTCTGACTGCATCGGTTTCTGTTTGTAATAGTGGTATGTATGCCAATAGCCGCATGCTTTTAGGTTTAGCAGAACAGGGCAATGCACCACAAGTCTTTCAGCAAGTGAACCAGCACGGTACGCCGATTTCTGCTGTTTTATTTTCAGCATTATTGATTTTCGGTTGCGTGCTGTTGAATTATTTCTTGCCTGAAAAAGCACTCAGTTATCTGATTTATATTGTGGTCAGTGCTGCGGTTCTGAATTGGATGCTGATCAGTTTGATCCATCTTAAATTTAGACAGAGTATGAAGAAGCAGGGCATTCAAACTAAATTTCCAGCGTTGTTTGCACCGTTTAGCAATTATTTTGTTTTAGCTTTTATGCTGATGATTTTGTATATCATGTGGAATCAGGGCTTTATGCTTTCAGTATTGATGCTGCCTGTGTGGATTGTAGTATTGTTTGGTGTATTTAAGATGCTGAAGGCGAAGAAGACCTAAAGAGTAGGTAATGATTTAAAAAGGACTCAAGCATGAGTCCTTTTTTATTTGGTTGTTTTAATGTCTGGGAGTTTTGTTCAATAAGATAATTTAACTATTGGATTTCGTATTTAATAAAGAATCTTATAAATTGTATTATGTAAATTCTAGAGAATATTAAATTTAGGACGTTATTTTAAAAGCTTTTTTATGATTCATCAATTTTTTACTAAGCTTTTACTTTCGAATTTTCTGTTTCAAACATGAGATAGATACAAAATGTCGAAAAGCTGTTCAGTAAATACAATATGTGTTCAAACTCATGATCTGCTTGATGAAGCGATAGCGTTGAGCTTTAGAAAATTAAAAGGGAAGAATTAAATTCTTCTTCATTCAATATTTATGTGATGGCTCTAAGCGCGGCAATTCGCTGTCTTTGTACTTTATTCAGCTTTGATACTACTAGATCATAAGAACTCTGTACCAGATCAATCACTAAATCAGGATCTAAGTCTTCATTCTCATAAATTGAAATCCAATGTTGCTTATTCATATGCCAGCCTGTACGGATATAAGGATAAATATCACGTAACATCACACCGTGGTCGGGAGTGACTTTTAAGTTAACCGCGGCTTTGCCTTCCAAATGAAAACTCAGCATAAAAATTTTATCCATGACTTTATAAACGTCACAGCCTTCTCCAAAAGGCTGACTGCAATTGGTTTCAGGGAAAGTAAGGGTAATTTTGGCTATATACTGATGCAATCCCGTCATAATTATTCTTCTTCAAAAAATGAAAATACCATGAGATAAATACATTATAAGTTAAATATATTATTGATGAATTTCAATCACTGTACCATTGTTCACTAATTGCCAAATTTCATCCATATCAATATTACGTACAGCAATACATCCCCAAGTCCAATCTTTTTGAGGTAAATAACTCATCAAGTTTGGCAACGCTTTTACTTGTTTGGTCGTGGCAGAACCATGAATCATAATGTCTCCACCTGTGGAAACACCAAGCTGTTGCGCATTTTGTTGATCTTTAGCATTTGGGTATGAAACGTGAAGCGATTTATAAAAAGCACTCTCAGGATTTCGCCAGTCAATTACATACTGACCTTCAGGCGTTTTGCCGTCACCTTCTTGAATTTTATGTCCTATAGGAGCGAAGCCAAGTCGCATTGGATAGCTTCGAATAACTTGATCTTGATGTAATAATTTGACCAATCGTGCTGCCTTGTAAACATGGATACTGCTAATCGGCGTTTGCTTACGGATATGAGTGATTTCTATATCAGACAATGTATTGGGAAATTGAACTTGGTTGGATAGGGTTGGAATAAATTTTTGATATTTAAAATAAAGACCAGTACCAGTCATGATAATTAGAATAATAAACGTCAGTGCCAGAATGTATTTTTTATTCATTGTTGGTTCAAACATATTATTTGAACATAAAGTTCAATAATTAAAAGGGTTTGTGGATAAATTTTCATTTATCCACAATTTTATATTTTATTTAAGATGAACAACTCACCATCACTTCAGGTACATCACTTGGTAGTGGTGCTAAATCTGAAGTTTGTTCTAAAAGTTGTTGTTTTGTGTATGGTGTATTGAATAGTTTAAATAAGCGATCAACTTCAGAGAAATCGTTGCGTTCCGCCAGTTCAATGGCTTTTTGTAGCATGTGGTTGCGTAAAGTGTATTGTGGATTCACTTTAAACATTTGCACATCTAGCTCATCGGTTGCTTGGTCTGCTCGAATGCTTTGATATTGGTTCAAAAATGTATCGAATTGACGGGTATCTAAGCAATCATCACGCAGAGCAGTATAGCTCTTGTTTTGTAGACGAATAAAGCTGTCTGTGTAATCGAGTTGTTCTGCTTGCAGAATACGAAGAAAAGCCATGCTGCAATCAAAACTGTCTTTATGGAAGCTGGGTAGCCCCATTTTTTGGCATAGCCCAAGTGTGTAATGTTCTAAAAATGTAGTTTCAAAATGCTCTAAACATTGGGCTAAATCTTCTTTAAATTGTTGTTTGTTTTCAGCAGGGGCAAGCGGAATAAGATTATTGAGCCATGTCCATAAATTCCAGTGCCCGATACTGGGTTGTTGCTGGTAGGTATAACGTGCATTGTAGTCTGAATGGTTGTTAATCCAATTTGGACGGAAGCGTTCCATAAAACCATAAGGGCCAAAGTCTAGCGTAGAACCGGTGATATTGAGATTATCGGTATTCATCACGCCGTGGGCGAAACCGACCAATTGCCATTTTGCAATCATCACCGCGGTACGCTGAATGACTTTGGTGGCAAAGGCTAAAATGGGCTGCTCAGCATTAAGGCATTCAGGATAATGCCATTCAATACACTTCTGCACAAAGTCTGCGAGTAGCTCAGGCTGATATTGATTAATCCATTCAAAATGACCCAGACGAATATGGCAGTCCGAAGTACGCAGCATCATCGCGCCAAGTTCTAATTTTTCGCGTTGTACACCTTGCGCCGACGAGGTAAAGCCCACGGCATTACTCGAGGCTACGCCCAAAGCATTCAGTGCATGACCCGCTAAATATTCACGAATAACAGAGCGCAATACTGCACGACCATCGCCCATACGGGAGTAGGGGGTAGCACCTGCACCCTTTAAATGCAGGTCAATGGTTTGATTGTTTTTATCTAAAATTTGAGCAATCAGTAAACCGCGTCCATCACCCAATTGTCCTGCCCATTGTCCAAATTGATGTCCTGCATAGACCATCGCAAGGGGTTCAAATTCAGCAAAGGTTTTCTGCCCACTACAGATTTCAACCCAAGCCGCTTGGTCTGCATCCGACCATTGTAATTGATCGGCAAGTGCTTGGTTAAAATGTCCTGCTTTTGCCCCTTTTAGCGGAACTGGCATTTGCTGATGAAAAAGCTTGGGATTGAGCAAAGGATAGCGGGGATTGAATTGCATAGTGGAAAATACTGAATGGGGTTGGATTCACTATACTTGATATAGATGCACGATTAAAACAGGATTAATCCACAATAAAGAGTTTTGCACCTGTAGTTGTTGAGGAGCGATGAGCTTCGGCATGATCTGCAACTTGATAACTCATGCCAGCGGTTAATGTAAAGCTACGACCATCCTCAAGTTCAGTATGTAATTCACCTTCAAGGCAGAATAAGATATGCCCCTTTAGGCACCATGAACAAAAATAAAGCGATGCTTTATTTGCAGTGCAAGGCTAAATAACCTGCTGAATATTCCACAATACGCACCCGAATATTGTCAAACTGTTGCGTACGCCATAGGGCATGACCATGTTCACCTGCATGTCGTTCAGTTTTAATTTCTGTCCAATTGGTGATTCCAAATGGAATGTTATTCAAGTTCATTTTTTTCCTTCTTTATATGATTTTAAGTGGCTGAGATAAAAGAAAAGCCCCAAGAAGGGGCTTTATCGTAACAGTATCTTATTCAGAAATAGGGTTCTTTTTAACACTGCGCATCAGGATTTTTAACGTATTGCGGTGGTGTGCAAGACGCTGTTCAACCAATTGGAAATCCACTTTAAGTTTGTGATCCATTTGCTGAATTTTTTCAGCGACAGAGGCTTTCTTGGCTTGAATTTCTTGTTCTTTCAGCTTTGCCCAGTCATTTAATGTTTGGGTAAATGCTTCATATTCCTGTGCAATACGAAGTTTGGCAGTGGCCATATCTTCATTGACATTGTGTCCATAAACAGCCAAATCTTGTTCAGCATATTTAAAGCGCATTGCCAATTCTGCTTTTTTAATATTAAAGCTTGGAATACGGCGTAAGTTTTTGGCTAAACCTAATTTTGAACACGACCAAATCAACCATTTCGTTGGATCGTACTGCCACCATTTCACACCATTACGGTAGTCATATTGGAAAATATGGTGATAGTTATGATAACCCTCACCCCAAGTTGCAATAGCTAACCAGAAGTTGTCACGTGCAGTATTTTCGTCGGTATAAGGACGTTTTCCCCACATGTGGCAAAGTGAATTAATGAAGAAGGTCACGTGATGGCTTAGGATTAGGCGAAGTAAACCACCCAATAATAATACGCCCCACATATCACCAACTGCCCAACCGACTGTAGTAAGAATTACGACATGTACAGCAACAACAAGAGGAATGTAATATTTGTCTTGGAACATCACCACTTTGTCATTTAACAAATCTGGTGCATTTTTATAATTTGATTCTGCTGCTGGATAGTTACGAAGCATCCATCCAATGTGCGCATACCAAAAGCCATTATTAATTGAATATGGATCTTGTTCAATATCATCAACATGACGGTGATGCGTACGATGACCTGAAGCCCAGAACAAAATACTATTTTGAACGGCAAAAGTCCCCATAAGCATTAAAATGATTTTTAATGGTAAGGTCGCTTCATAGGCACGATGGGCCCATAAACGGTGATAACCCGCAGTAATCCCTAAACTACTTAAACCAAGTAGTACAAATAAGCTGATCCATGCGCCTAAGCTAAAATCATGATGATAAGCATATAAAGGGATAGCGATTACAGCCACAATTGGTAAAAGTACCAATGCAAACACTGCAATCCAGTTAATTGGGGCTTTGGGTAGGGGAGCATTCATCTCCAACAGCACTCCTAGAACCTTGTAAAGGTAAGGTATAAATGAATTTGTTAATTCAATACAGTTTATAGGGATTAAAACTTCGTCATATTAGCATGAGCGAATAAATATGCACTAGCATTATTCTACAGTTGTATTGTACTAAACAGTAACAGAATAATAAGTAGATTTGATTGATTTTATCGAAGACTAAGACCGCTTATTTAAAGATCGACGATAGGGTTTAAGAAATGATTTTGGAAGCATAAAGTAAGAGCTTGTTCTGTTTGGAGTTATCTTATTTACGCTTAGTATTGATTATGTCGAAATAGATTGTTTTGTGCGCATTTATTATTATGAAATAAAGCACATTCATTGCAAAAAAGTGACATCAGTGCATCTGGTGGATGTCATATGGATAAGTGTTCTAGCATCATTTTGGGAAAGTCAGTAATTAAACCATCAATGCCTAAATTTTGAAGATGTTTTGCCCGTTCAATATCATTGACTGTCCACACGCTAATGTTGAGTTGAGCTTTTTGTGTGGCTTGAATGATGTCATCTGTTGCCAGTTGATTCATCCAACCAATTTGACAGCAACCTAAGTTTAATGCCTGTTCAATGGCTTGTTCTTTAATATCATCTTCAACCAGTAAGCCTCGTTTAAAGATGGATTGTTGCTGTTGTAAGGCTTGATGAATTTTCAGGTCAAAACTGGTGATCACCGCAGTTTGCTCAAAACCTTTCAGTTGTTTTTGTAATTCGATAATTAATCTTTCAGCTTGTTGCAATGTTTCAACAGCTTTAACTTCAACTTCAAGGTGTTCAAAGTCGTGCATAATATTTAAGCTTTGAACTAAGGTTGGAGTGATTTGTTTTTCCCAATCCATCCAGATATTGGCTTGATTATAAGTGTTTAAATCTGCCTGAGTACATTCATAAAGATTTTTATCGATACCTGTAGTACGAATGAAGTTGTCATCATGCATGATCACCAATTCACCATCTTTAAGCTGGCGAACGTCAAATTCAACGGCTCGAATGCCTAAGTCATGAATGTATTGAAAGCCTCCTAATGTATTTTCAGGGGCTTCACCACGTGCACCACGATGACCGATAATTTTCATAATAAATTCTGGTGGTATTTTGTGACTATATTAACGCTAAATATTGAACCTAGAACAGTTGAATATCTTTGTGTTTTCTTATTCCGAAGATTTTAATTAGATTTTAATTAGATTTTACTGGTGAGAGAACACCTTATTTTTTAGGGATAAAAAAGTAACAAAAAGCCTTTGTTAGACTGCGGCACATTCTTGTGCCGCAGTCTAACGGACAGCATCCATGCTGCCATCGCGATAGTGATTTTGTTAGGTTATTTATATTCTGAATTTTAATTTAAAAATTTAAATCGTCTCATTAATATTTTTTTGCCACAGCACTTCACTACCACCTTCAGCGCGTTGCAACGTGCGTGAAGCAACAAATAACCAATCGGATAAACGATTTAATAATTGTAATGAAGTGGCTTGAATATTTTGGTCACGGCTATGTACAGTCATCAGACTACGTTCTGCACGGCGGCAGACTGAACGTGCTTGATGTGCATAGCTACAAGATAGTGTTCCCGCAGGTAAAATGAAGTCTTTGAGCATCGGTAAGGCTTCATTCATACGATCAATTTCATTTTCCAAAAATTCAACTGAAACAGGTAAAACCATATTGTAGTTGGGAATGCAGACTTCGCCACCCAGATCAAATAACCAGTGTTGAATTAAGCTTAAAGATTTGTCCCAAGCGGATTTATCTTCAATTGAACTGACTGTAATTTGGGCACGTAAAATACCAATACAAGAATTCAGTTCATCGACATCGCCTAAGGCAATAATACGTAAATCATCTTTAGCAACGCGTGAACCATCGCCAAGACCTGTTGTGCCTGAGTCGCCTGTACGGGTGTAAATTTTGCTTAAACGGTAGCCCATAGTTTTTCCTAAAATTTTTAAGTCATAAAAAAGGATAATGTCGGTCAGAACATTATCCATAAACTGCGCTGTTTTAAATGTATTTTTGAGGCTTTAAGTTAAATTAATAACGGAAAGTGACCCCAGCTGAAGCTAAGCGACCGCTTGCAAGATAGTACGAATTAACTTCGTTATTCCATGCTGCTTTATAAGTTGTATCCCCGATGTTATGAATGTTCGAGAAAACTTTGACATGTGGATTAATTTGCCAATAAGCATTCATATCGATAGTAGTATATCCAGGAATCTCTTGAAGGTCTTTAGAAGAGCTTTTAGCAACTAAAGATGTTGTGAAACCATAGACTCCATTATCCCAACCAGCAGATAACGTGAAGTTTTGACGCGGACGGTTTGGAGCGTCTTCGTCGGTATCATCATTTTTCGGCTGTACATAAGCATATTCTGCATTTGCAAATAAGTTGTCTTGTTTCCACTTCAAACCAAGCTCAGATCCAGTGAAAGTCGCTTTCTTCAGATTATAAAACTTAAATCCTGTAGATGAATCAGACACCATGAGGTTATCAATTTTGGTTTGATAAACAGATCCATAAACGTGGATACCGTAATCAAAGGAATGATCAAAACCTAATTCATATGAAATACTTTCTTCAGGTTTAAGGTCTGGGTTACCACCCCACCATGCTGGTTCAGAAATAATCTGGCCTACAACAGGTGCTCTAAATGCTGTACCTACGTTGGTATAAAAACTTGTCTTTGGTGTGGCAAAGTAGCGAGCAGCGAGTTGACCAACAGTGTGTGTTCCAAACTGCTGATTATCTTCTACACGAACACCTGCTTGAGTTGAGAATAGGTCATTTTTAAACTGGTGTTGTGCGTAATAACCAATAGTCTCATTGTTTGATTTAAAGCCTACATCACCTGCATAAGCGGCAACTTTCGCTGCCTCAGTTTTATTGTACTCAACACCAAAGAGCACGTTTTGGTGTTGAGTGAATTGCCATTTTAAGTTGGAGTCAATTTCTTGCTGCTCAGTATTTACAATAGAAGGAAATGAACCTTTTACCACATTATATTGGTCTTCAAATTGAGAAAGACGCGTATTCCAAGTTAAGCTATCATTAAAGTTTAAGCGACCTTGGATATTGTATAGGCGGTTAAGAAAATCATAAGCTTTAGGAGCGCCGTAAGAAAAATAATCGCCCGTTCCTTTATTTTCTTTAACTTCAGCAGAAAGACCATAAGCTTCTTTTTCTACGCCAACTTTCGCGGTATAACCTTTTTGGTCAAAGCCTGCTTTACGGTCATCATTGGTAATGATTTGATCACCATCAGTTTCAAAACGTTGACCGCGGAGCTGAGCATAAAAACCGTCTTCTGCAACATCAACACCTAAAATTGTTTTATAGGTGTTGCGCTCTCCTGCTTCAACGGTGGTAAATATTGAATTTTCTGTTGGAATTTTAGAAATTAGCTGAATCACCCCACCAATTGCATCAGTACCATATTGGACTGATGCAGGACCTTTTAGAATTTCAATTTGTTTAACATCTGAAAGATCAAAGAGAGGAGTATTCGTACCAGCTACAGTTGCAATATTTGAACGCATGCCATCTTGTAGAAATAAGGTATGCGATGCATTAGTGCCGCGTAAATATACTGAAGCCGTTTGTCCGTAGCCACCAACTTGCTTGACAGTCAGGCCAGCTTCTTTAGTTAATAAAGTTGGTAGGTCTGTAATCGGAGATTGTTCAATAGTTTTTTCATCAATCACAGAAATACGCGAAGGTACATCTTTAATCTTTTCTTCAGAACGAGATGCGGTAACTACCAAAGTTTCTAAAGATGCATTAACAGAAGAATTTGTATTTGCTTGTGCAGATACGGAGAAACCCATCGCAATAGCGATAGCGCCCACTAAAGCTGTAGGTTGAAAAAGAGTAGACATGTTTTTACGCTCCATACACTCACCCCCCGTGAATGATTGAGTTAAAGGAGCAACAAGCAGGTTTCCGGACTAAAATGTAATATCAAAGCGTTGATATTTACATATCCACCTTCCCACACCTTCAGTGCAGTGGCGTCAATCTTGAAAAAGATTTCATTGATATGCTTTTCATTTTTACCGTTGCGGGGGCAGTGTCGGGTTTTCACCAACTTCCCTAAAGCGAATGCTTAGACTTGCTGCATTTTGCGCGCAGTATAAAGTTTGTATGTGAATTACACAATGTATGTAAATAATATTCGGGATGAACTTTACTCAAGCTTTTAAAATTGCATTACAATGATTCGTCCAAGATTTATATATAGCTTATACATTGGGCTTAAACAGAGCTAAAACCAGAGCCAAAACTGTATGCGAACGCGCGCCAAAATTTGCGGAATTACACGAATTCAAGATATTCAATCTGTTGTACAGGCAGGTGCCGATGCCATTGGATTTGTCTTTTATCCACCGAGTCCACGCAGTGTCACCCTTGAACAAGCCAAAGTGCTTGTAAAGCATGTGCCTGCTTATGTGCAAACGGTTGGCTTATTTGTCAATGCAACAGGTGATGAAATTGCACAGGTCTTGCAACAAATACCCTTAGACATGATTCAATTTCATGGTGATGAAACACCTGAACAATGTCAGGTAATTGCACAACACACAGGTCGTCGCTGGTATAAAGCCATTCAGGTTAAGCCCGATTTAAATGTTATAGACGTGATAAAAAGCTATCAACAAGTCGGTGCGAGCGCAGTATTATTGGATGCTTGGCATCCTGAGCTTAAAGGCGGAACAGGACACCAATTTGATTGGTCGCAGTTCCCGAAACTGGATATTCCTTTAATTTTGGCAGGCGGTTTAAACCCTGAAAATATTGAAGACGCTATAACGACGACTGGGGCTTACGCAGTCGATGTCAGCGGAGGCGTAGAGTCCGCAAAAGGTATTAAAGACCAACAACTTATAGAACGCTTTATGCAAGGAGTCCATTGTGGATCAGCAAAATAAGATTGACTATACCCAATTCCCTGACGCACAAGGGCATTTTGGTATTCATGGCGGGCGTTTTGTGTCAGAAACTTTAATGGCTGCATTACAGGATTTAGAAAAACTCTATTTCCGTATGAAAGATGATGCACAGTTTTTGGCAGAATTTGACCGTGATCTCGCGTATTACGTGGGTCGTCCTAGTCCGTTATATCATGCTGAGCGATGGTCGAAAGAGTTAGGTGGTGCGCAAATTTATTTAAAACGTGAAGACCTCAATCATACAGGTTCACATAAAATAAATAACACCATTGGTCAGGCGCTTCTTGCCAAACTTTCAGGTAAAAAACGGATTATTGCGGAAACAGGTGCGGGTCAACACGGTGTGGCAACGGCAACGATTGCCGCACGTTTGGGTCTTGAGTGCGTTGTGTTTATGGGCGCAGAAGACGTAAAACGTCAAGCCATGAACGTCTATCGTATGCGTTTACTCGGTGCAACAGTTGTACCCGTAGAAAGTGGTTCAAAAACATTGAAAGATGCCATGAACGAAGCGATGCGTGATTGGGTGACCAATGTTGATTCAACGTACTATGTGATTGGTACAGTTGCAGGGCCACATCCATATCCACAATTGGTTCGTGATTTTCAATCGATTATTGGTCGTGAAGCACGCAAGCAAATTCAAGAACAAGCAGGTCGCCTGCCTGATGCATTGGTTGCCTGTGTAGGTGGTGGTTCAAATGCAATGGGCTTGTTCTATCCATTTTTGAATGATTCTGATGTGAAAATGTATGGTGTTGAAGCCGCAGGTTATGGCATTGAAACAGGCAAACATTCTGCGCCATTAAATGCAGGTCACGTGGGTGTATTACACGGTAACCGTACTTATTTAATGTCAGATGATCAAGGTCAGATCATTGAAACGCATTCGATTTCAGCTGGCTTGGATTATCCGGGTGTAGGTCCTGAACACAGTTTCTTAAAAGATATGCACCGTGTTGAATATGTGCCTATCAATGACCAAGAAGCATTACAAGGCTTCCGTGATTTGACCCAAATTGAAGGGATTATTCCTGCGCTAGAAAGTTCGCATGCCATGGCGTATGTGACGAAACTTGCGCCAACCATGTCAAAAGATCAAATTATTATTGCTACGGTTTCAGGTCGTGGTGATAAAGACTTGATGACTGTTGCGCGTATTGATGGCGTGGAAATGGTTGAAATGTAATTACTTCTTTGCAGCCTTCCCATTTGGGGGAGGTTTGGAGAGGGGATTTAAAGAATCGTGTTGGGTAAAAGCTCAGCACGATTTTTTATTTACTTTAATGAAAATGGCTTAGGTAATTTAAAAGAGGGAAAATTTATAAATGCACTTCCTCATTTTAAGTGATGAATTGTGATTGGTTTGCGTAGGAAATATCTTACTTTTGTTTTGGCAAAAGTAAGCAAAACCATTTGTTTTACTGATGCTGCATCCTTGCAGCACAGTAAAACGGCGACATCCATGTCGCCTCCGCGTCACCCATACTTTTAATCTATCATTATTTTTTATAATGACGGAGTCTTACCGTTTATTCATCTCATGGTAGGAGTTCGTCATGTTACTTTTAAAAAAGTAACCAAAATACGATCCATCAGCAAAACTCGTCGAATCCCATCATGTGATTTATACTTTGCAGAAACATGATTTATTTAATTTTAGTCTGACTCGAACAGTTGCTGATGAGTTTGGCGTGTATCATTTAGATTAATATTCTTGCTGAAAAAAAAGTATGTTTTTTGTCTCATAAATGATTAATCATTTTGCGATGTAAAAGAAATTGTTGAATAGAGGAAAGAAAATGCCCAGCCTATTTATCGTCATGCTCGGTGGTCGTCATGCCCGCGCTAACACAGAAGTTCATGATGTGGTTTTAGCCGTAGGTGATTCGCTTGAAGATGTTTATCCACAACTTAAAAATGCATGGTTTGGTGAGCAAAAAGGTTTGCATATTGATGCTTGGGCGCAGATTTATGGTGTGGCATTTGAAGGTCAAAATTATCAAGTTCAATTTACCGATGCTGCGCCGAATCAAGCCGATCAAAAACTCTATTTGCTTAACCTGGGCGGCTATGATGCACGTGAGTTTGGTGAGTTGCATCGTTATGTTTTAGTGGTTGCACAAAATGCAATGGTGGCCAAACAACGTGGCAAAGCCTACTTTGCACAGCATTGGCAAAAACAACATACAGACCGCGTATTAGATGTGGATGATTGTATTGCCATTGATCAAATACATGGTCGTTATGTGCAATTAATCGAAGGTGAGTTTTCAGGGAATCAGTGGGAAAATACTTATTTAATGCTCAATGATTAATATGCATATCTTAATGATTAATCAATATTATTTATGCATAAATCAACTTAAAAGAATGAGATGAAGTTTTTGCGAATTTTGGATGAATAACGATTAATGACACTGTTTTCATATATTTTTATAGGCATAATAAGATTATGGAATTTATGATCTCTTAGCTAGATGGAATTTGATAAATGGATTTGATTCAATCAAATGGACAACCGAATTATGGACGTTTCAGTGCTCTTCCAAAGATTATCGATTTAAATAAATATCAATATAAAACGCCTTATGGTGAAGTGCTTACAGGTTGGCGTAAGCGGCTAAAATATAAAAAATTTAAGTTTTGTTGTATTCAACATGAACACTACACCATTGGTTTAGCCATTGCTGATATTGCTTGGGCAGGTCATGGCTTTGTATATGTTTATAACCATATGACTCAGGAAGTTTTAGAATGGAATGCCATTAACTTTTTATCCCGTCATACCGTTGTTGATGAACAACCGCTTTATAATCAAAGCTTTTTTTCTAAGTCTCCTTTTCAAATTGATATTCAGCATGCCAATGGTGTGCGTTATATCCATGTGACTAAATATGGTGAAATTAAACTCAGCGCGCGAATTTTTTGTGCAGGAACAGATCCACTGAGTATGTGTAGCCCAACAGGCATTAATGGTTGGACGTATACGCAAAAACTGACGACTTTAGCTTGCGAAGGTTTTTTTATAAATAAGCAGGGTGAAACCATCCAGTTTAATGAAAGAACTTTTGCTTCTTTAGATGACACCTGTGGTTTTCTGCGCCCAGAAACAGCTTGGTTTTGGTTGTCATGTAATTTTTGGGATGCGAATAATAACCGCATTGGCTTAAATTTAGCTTCTGGGGTAAATGAAAGTTTTGGCAATGAAAATTGTTTGTGGGTGAATGGGGTTTTGTATCCTTTAAGCGATATTTTATTTCAACATCAAGAAGAAGGGCATTGGACGATTCGTTCACTGGATGAAAAATTAAATTTGGATGTAAAGACGGGATGGCGACGCTATGAAAATCTTAATTTAAGATTAGTCGGAAGCCAATTTAGCCAATGGCAAGCTAAAATTAGCGGCACGATTCAGCAAGATGAGCAAGAAATTGTCTTGTTAAATGAATATGGCTTGTTAGAGCAGCATTATGCCAAATGGTAATATGCTATATAGCTAAATTCTAAATATCGTAGCACGGAAATATTTTCGTAAAATATCATTTCATAAGGTTTTGATGTGCTACCAAATTAAGTAATCAGCTATAGCATAAACAATAAGACCAAGTCCTTATGGATAGGGACTTGGTCAATATGAATCAATATATTTTTAATCTTTAGCTGCTTGCCAAAAAGCTTCTCCTGCTGCAATTGGATCACCTGTTTCTTCTAGGGTTTTTACCCAAACATCATATTGGGCAATGACAGGATGTTGGTTAGGATGGAAGTCTTTGTTAAACCAGTCACGGTATTGCTTGCCCATTTTTCTAAAGATGCCATTTTTACCCAAAAACCAAGGCAATCCTCGAATATTCATTTTGAGCCGTTGTGATGAGCAAGAAATTGTCTTGTTAAATGAATATGGCTTGTTAGAGCAGCATTATGCCAAATGGTAATATGCTATATAGCTAAATTCTAAATATCGTAGCACGGAAATATTTTCGTAAAATATCATTTCATAAGGTTTTGATGTGCTACCAAATTAAGTAATCAGCTATAGCATAAACAATAAGACCAAGTCCTTATGGATAGGGACTTGGTCAATATGAATCAATATATTTTTAATCTTTAGCTGCTTGCCAAAAAGCTTCTCCTGCTGCAATTGGATCACCTGTTTCTTCTAGGGTTTTTACCCAAACATCATATTGGGCAATGACAGGATGTTGGTTAGGATGGAAGTCTTTGTTAAACCAGTCACGGTATTGCTTGCCCATTTTTCTAAAGATGCCATTTTTACCCAAAAACCAAGGCAATCCTCGAATATTCATTTTGAGCCGTTGTAATGGCGTAAACCCATCATATTCTAACATCACATTGGTACGGTAAATGGTGAAGCCAAGCATCAGCAAGGTGGTCCATGCCAGTGTAAATTTACGGGTAGATTCAGGTACATTTCCGACTTGTTTCATGACATCGAAAGCAACATCACGATGTTCCATTTCCTCAATCGCATGCCAAGCAAAGAGTGCGCGAACATAGGGGTGAGCATCCCGTAAGGTTTCTTTTTTATTGTAAAAAGTTTCTGCCATGAGTGCAGTCAAGTGTTCAGCTGCGGCGGTCATGGCAATGTTGTATTGAGGTGAACGCTGTTCCAGTTCGAATTTAAAAATTTTCGTTAAACGCCGAATAAACAGGTCAACAGGCATACCTTGCTCTTTCATGACCTGATTCATTTGGTCATGGGCGATACCATGTTGTGCTTCTTGGCGAATAAAGTCCGCAACGCGTTGCTTTAAATCTGGGTCGGTAATTTGATCGCGGAACAAACGAACGGATTGAATAAAATAGCGTTCGCCATCTGGGAAAGTCAGGCTTAACGCATCAAACATACGAGTAATAAAGGGATCCCCCCCAAACCAAAAACGCGGGATTTCATTGAGTTTAAAATCGAGATGACTACGAACAACAGGAGTGATTTGATTTTGGACAATGGCATTCATTTTGTTTTACTTAAATCGCCTTGAATAATTGCAGTATGTCGGTCTTTTGGGATTTTGTTTTGACAGTAATTGCCAATTTTTATACATTTGACGACAGAATAAAAAGATCGCATGTCAAAATAGTCCGAACATATAGAGCAAGGCCATGCACGAAATACAGATACCGAATGGCTATTTTCAACTCTGGCAAATGTATTTGGCAGAACGTGGTTTAGATGGGTTGCAACTCGATTTTCTTCAACAGGATCAAGCACAATTACGTCAGGTGTTAAGCATGCCTATCGATACACAGTCGTCTTATACATTCTTCTTGGAGGTAATCCAGCGTACGCAGCAGCATCTTGATTGCCCACAACTGATTTTCGAAATGGCACGGCATATACGACCTGAGCATTTTGGGGTTTTAGGTTATATCGCATCGAGAAGTAAGAGCGTAGCAGAGGCGATTCATTATGTAATGCGTTTTAGTCGTTTGGTGATTGATGGTTCTGCGGCAACGCGAGTACAAGTCTATCAACACGGGGATGAAATTCATTTGGCATGGCCCAATATTGATGAAAAATATGCCTTAATTCATGAAATGACTTTTGCTTGTATTGTGCAATTAGCACGACAAATTTTTGGTTTGAGTCAGCCTATTTTAAGATCTTTACATTTTGCTCATGCAGCGCAAATGAGTTTATATGCATATCAGAAGTTTTATGGTTGTGAGGTGTTATTTAAACAAACGGATTATCAGCTGGTATTGCGTTTAGACAGTTTAGAGTTACAACCGCATCAATCCGACCCATCACTGATTCATTTACTCACCAAGCAAGCTGAAGAGGCGATTGCTTCTAGATTAAGTTATGAAACTTTAGATCAGCAGCTACATATGAGAGTGGCTGAATATTTGCGCTTACAAAATAGTGTGCCGAAAATTGAGCAAATTGCCACAGAATTACATATATCTTCACGAACGTTACAACGTCAACTGAATGAGCAAAATTCATCGTTTAAAAAAATTCTTGAAATAGAGCGAATGAAGCGCTGTGAGCAATTATTGCTGCAAAATATGAGCTTGATTGAAATTGCAATATATTTGGGTTATTCAGACCAGTCTGCTTTGGCGCGTGCTTATAAAGCCTATAATGGTCAAACGCTATTGCAGCGAAAGCAACAGCTCAAAGATTAACTTGAGCCATAAAAAAACGACCTATTCAGATTAATGCCAGTCAGTTAAGAAATTGACTGGAATTTTATTTTTTAAATTCATGATGTTATTCGACACGCGGAAACGTCATCCGCAACTTGAGCAATAAATAAAGCACGGCTTTATTTTGCAGCGCAAGGCAAAACTATTTTAAAAAGTAAGGTTTCTGCGATTTATTAATCAATAAAAGGGATTTGGCGAGTTTTGCGGATGACAAATGTTTTTGGTTCTTTTGGCGTATGAGAAACATTGTTTCGCAAGGAACGAACTAGCTCCAAATATCTGATCCAAAACGGTAAGACTCCGTCATGAACAACTAAAAACTAAGGGCTTTATTTCTAAAACCCTTAACTGACTGGCATTAACCTTTTCAGATCGTTTTTTATCGGGATGATGCTATTTCGGGCTGATGTTTAAGCCGCTTTGAATCTTGGAAAGCGAAATACAATCGCTAAAATTGCAAAAATCGCCAATACCCAACAATAGTAAATATTACCGATCAGTTCTACGGGCGATAGTTTCGCAATAGAACATGCCAAGAGTAATTGAGCACCGTAGGGAATCAAGCCCTGTACAATACAGGAAAATATATCCATTAAGGCCGCAGCACGTTTCGGATCTACACCGTATTCTTTTGCCACTTCACGTGCCATATCGCCCGATAAAATAATCGCAACGGTATTGTTGGCCACAAAAAGATTGGCGAATAGTACAAGGAAACTGATTCCCAATTCACCTGCACGTTGCCGTCCGACTTTCAGCAAACGGGTCACACTGTAAATGCGTTCGATTAACCATTGTAGCCCGCCTTCTTTTTGCATAAGGGCAGACAAACCACCTAAAAACATAGACAGTAATGCAACTTCAAACATACTCACAAAGCCATCATAGATGGATGTGTTGAGCTGTAATAAATCAAAATTTGGACGAACAACCAGACCAATCAAGCCTGAAAGTACGACCCCAAGGGTTAAAACGGCAAGGACGTGTAAACGTGAAAAAGCCAGTAAAAATACAGCCACATAAGGCAGAATGAGCCAGAGGTCATAATCTTTATATACAATATTTTGTGAAGTATGGCTGGTCAATACATAAATTAAAATGGTAATGATGGCCGCAGGGACTGCAATCCATACATTGACTTTGAACTTATCGCGAAGTTGTACTTTTTGACTGCTGGTGGCTGCAATGGTGGTGTCTGAAATCATGGATAAATTATCACCAAACATTGCCCCGCCAACCACTGCACCAATCGCATAAACAGCTTCAATATTAGTTACTTGTGCAAAACCGAAAGCAATCGGAGCACACGCTGCAATGGTACCCATCGAAGTCCCCATTGCTGTTGCAATAAATGCTGAAATCACAAACAGCATAGGCAATACAAACGTAGGTGGAATAATCGAGAGCCCCAGTTGAACTGTGGCATCGACACTACCGATGGCACTGCTGGTACTGGCAAATGCACCTGCCAGCATAAACACCATAAACATCAAAACCAAGTTGGGATGACTGGCGCCTTTTAAGAACTCATCTATCGCTACATTTACTTTGCCACGGTAAATCAACACTGTAAGAATAATAGCGGGCAGCACTGCCACAGGTGCTTTAACTTGATAAAAAGCAAACTCAGTACCAATCATGGAATGATAGATACCACTGCCTAAAAAAATGGCTAAAAATACAATAAGAGGTAGCAGTGCCAACGCACGCGCCTGCACTTTACCTTGGGAGTTGGGAGTCATATAAAATAGAAAAAAGGAAAATCGTGTGTAGTATAGTGCAGGTTTTGCTATTTCATAAAACATTAAATGTAAAAGCTAACTTAGTTATTTTTATCAAGTTTTTACTAATAAAAATAAGTTTATCTTAATGTTGGCTATTTTTTTAAATAGCAAAATTAGGCATCTTTGATCATTGAGAAAAAATCGTAAATATCAGTAAATGGTGTTCTCGGATTGTTCTGAAAAAATGAGATTGTCAGTCTAGTGTATCGTGAGGTTTTCAGACTCTATTCAATGAGTAAAAAATAGCGTTACAATGCGTTGTCTTGTGTTTCTACAAAGCCAACTCCTCAGTTTTAAAATAATTCAAGGAAAGCATACCCTTATGTCACGTTTAGCCACTCGTTTTGGACAGCTTAAATCTCAACAGCGTAAGGCGCTAGTTTCTTATGTGATGGCTGGTGACCCTCATCCGCAAGTAACGGTTCCATTGTTACACCAGATGGTTGAGGCAGGTGTGGATGTGATTGAGCTTGGTCTTCCATTTTCAGACCCTATGGCAGATGGTCCAGTGATTGCCCTTGCAGCAGAACGTGCATTGGCTGGTGGAACCAATACCTTAGATGCTTTGAATATGGTGAAAGAGTTCCGTCAAAAAGATACAGAAACACCCGTCGTTTTAATGGGCTATTTAAATCCAGTTGAAGTGATTGGTTATGAAAAATTTGTGTCTTATGCCAATGAATGCGGTGTAGATGGTTTACTTCTGGTGGATTTACCGCCTGAAGAAGCAAAAGATTTAGATGATGTGTTGAAAAAATTTAACATGGATCAAATTTTCTTACTTGCACCAACATCTACAGATGAACGTATTCAATATGTGGCGAATCAAGCCAGTGGCTTTATTTACTATGTGTCCTTGAAAGGGGTAACGGGTGCTGCAACCTTAGATGTCTCTGAAGCTGCAACTCGTATCCAAAAAATTAAAGCTGTGACTGATATTCCTGTTGGTGTGGGTTTTGGTATTAGCGATGCTGCCTCTGCGAAAGCAATGGGTGTAGCGGCTGATGCGGTAATTGTTGGTAGTGCTTTTGTCAAACAATTTGCGAACTTAGCGCCAGAACAAGCTGTTGTCGAAACGGTTAATAAAGTCAAGGAGCTTCGAGCAGCGCTCGATGAGTTAGTATGAATCAAGAAGTGAAATCAGGCAAAATTCTGAGCCCAGCGACGCCGTGGACGGAACGTCATGTTCCGGGTATTCACACACCCGATGAGCAAACTGCACTCAAAGCAACATTTACAGAACCAACTATCGAATGTCCTGAATGTCACGCACTGGTGACACGTACAGCGATATCATTTAACGCTTATGTTTGTCCGCAATGTGACGAACATTTGCGTATGAAAGCACGTGAACGTTTAACGTGGTTCTTTGACCAAGTTCAAAATGAATTGGGTCAAGAATTTGTTGCGAAGGATCCACTCAAGTTTGTGGACAGCAAGCCATATCCAGCCCGTATGTCTGAAGCACAAAAGAAAACTGGCGAAACTGAAGCATTGGTGGTGATGCAAGGTGTGTTAAAAGGTATTCCTTTGGTTGCATGTGCATTTGAATTCGACTTTATGGGCGGTTCAATGGGTACGGTTGTGGGTGACCGTTTTGTACAGGCGGCTGAACGTGCGATTAAAGATAAACAACCGTTAATCTGCTTCGCTGCATCGGGTGGCGCACGTATGCAAGAAGGCATGTTGTCACTCATGCAAATGGCACGGACTTCAGCAGCGATTCAACGTATGAAAGATGCAGGTTTACCGTATTTAGTGGTATTGACGCATCCAGTATATGGTGGTGTAACGGCTTCACTTGCGATGTTAGGTGATGTCCATATTGCTGAACCGAAAGCCATGATTGGTTTTGCGGGTAAACGTGTGATTGAGCAAACTGTACGTGAAACATTGGAAGAACCATTCCAACGTGCTGAATACTTGCTTGATCATGGTGTAATCGATCAAATTGTTCATCGTCACGCATTACGTGATACTGTATATCGTATTGTCGCGAAACTGATGAATTTGCCTTGAACACAGCACCACTTGCAACAGACTCTTTAACTACATGGCTCAATTATTGGAGCCATGTTCACGTTACGGGCATTGATTTAGGTCTAGAACGTGTCATTCCTGTGGCTGAAAAGCTCGGAGTGACACAACCACAGGCAAAAGTCCTGACTGTAGCAGGAACCAATGGTAAGGGTTCAACCACCACGACTTTAGCTGCCATTTTAAATGCACAAGGCTATCAAGTCGGTTTATATCAATCCCCACATATTTACCGTTTTAATGAACGGGTGAAGTTATCTGGGGTTGAAGTGGATGACCAGACTTTGGTGAATGCGTTTGTACAAGTGGATCAAGCACGTCGTGCCTGTGATTTAAGCTTATCGTTTTTTGAAGCAACCACTTTGGCTGCTTTTGTCATTTTTAAACATCAACAATGTGATGTTTGGGTTTTAGAAGTTGGTCTAGGTGGTCGCTTAGATGTGGTGAATGTCGTAGACCCAGATGTGGCTGTGATTACCAATATTGGTCTAGACCATATCGATTGGTTAGGTGACACGATTGAAAAAATTGCTTTCGAAAAAGCAGGCATTATTCGCCCGAATATTCCCGTAATTTTTGGGGGTTTACAACCACTGCCACAGGCAATTCAAAATAAAGTCGATGAATGTCAGGCGCAACTTTATGTGGCAGAGCGTGATTATTGTTATCAATATAGCGACGATGGTCAAACTTGGATGTTTGCATCCTCAGGTACAACCCTAAAACTTCCTCTCGGCTCTTTAGCATTAGAAAATATTTCAACGGCAGTTGCTGCCATTTTGCTCAGTGGTTTAACAGTTAGCCAAGCAGCGATTGCACAAGGCATTCAACAGGCACGACTAGCAGGTCGTTTTGAAATCTGTCAAATTCAAGATAAAACGGTTATTTTTGATGCGGGGCATAATCCGCATGGTGTTAAATTTTTGTTACAGCAGTTGCGAAAATACTTAGAATACAATAAACAGTACACAGAAGTGATCGGTGTTTTTTCAATGCTGGCAGATAAAGATATCAATTCTGTCGTAGAGTTATTGAAAGATACTGTTTTAACATGGAAAATTGCACCCTTAACCGTTCCGCGAGCAGCTGAAAGAGCACAGCTTGATGAGGCATTACAGGGTGAAACAGTACAACACTTTGAAAGTGTTCAATTGGCTTTTAAATCAGCGCTGAATGAAACGAAAAATAATCAGCTGATCTTGGTATGTGGTTCATTTCATACCTTAGAAGCGGTATGGGAGTATTTGGAAGAATGTCAATGAATAGCACACAACGTTGGATGGGTGGCGTTGTTTTATTAGGTGGTGGTGTTTTATTGGCAGCATTGCTCCTGAAGGGTAAAGACGAAATAGATCAAAATGAATTTAAAACCCCAGAGCGCGCTTCCCAAGTCGAGCAGCAAAAGCCTGCTACAACTGGAGAAATGGTTCAGCTTCAACCTTTAACGGTTGATGTTGAAACCGAAAAACGTTTGCTTGAAGAACAACGTCGGGCACGTGAAAAAGCAGTTGCAGAACAAGAAGTACGTGCAGCAGAGTTTTTAGTCATGCAGCAACAAGCAGAAGCAGAAGCTGCACGTAAGGCAGCAGAAGAATATGCAGCTTTAAATGCGCATCGTACAGGCGCACAGCAAAGTTCGGATAATATTCCTCCTGAACTGATTGAAGATGAGAAAGTAAAACAAAAGCGTTTGGCTGAAGAGAAGCTCAGTGCTGAAAAAAAGTTACAACAGCAGAAAGTTCAACAACAAACTGATGCTGATAAAAAAATAGCTGAAGATAAACGTAAAGCTGAAGCCGAAAAAAAGTTAGCTGAAAAGAAAGTTGCTGAGAAAAAAGCAGCAGAGGATAAAGTGCAACAAGCAGCAGAAGTTAAAGCGCAACAACAAGCTGAGGAAAAACGTAAAGGAGCTGAGAAGCAGGAAGCAGCAAGAAAAGAAGCCGAAAAGAAAGAGGCTGAGAAAAAACAAGCACAAACCAAGCATGAGGCCGATTTAAAGAAAAAGGCTGAGGCTGAAAAAGCACGCGATCTATTGGAAAATGGTGATAAACAATGGATGGTGCAAGTGGCATTGGCTGCAAATGAAGCGAATGCAGATGCAGTAGCATCTAAATTACGTGCCAAAGGTTATAAGGTCACCAAAAGCCCAACCTCGAAAGGGATTCGAATTATGGTCGGGCCTGCTAAAAATCGAGAGATTGCCGATTCAGCACGTAAGAAAATTACCAGTGATACAAGCCTAGGCATGAAATCAGCATGGGTGATTGACTGGGTCCCACTCGAGAAACGCTAAATCGAGCTTAAAGCAAAAATTAAGATGGATTCGACAGTTGTTGTCGAATCCATTTTATATTTTCAGGGGTAAATATTTTTTCAATATGAACCCAAACAGGGTGAAAGCCGTAACCACCATATTTCATTTCATTCAGTGCGTCTTCAGTTTGCCAATTTTCAAAAATAATGCGATACATGGCAACACTTGCACCCGTACGGTCAGAGCCATGATAGCAATGAATCAATACTTTTTGATTGAGGGTTTGGGCTTGCTGAATGTGTTGCATCACCTGCAGCAAGTCGTCACGGTTCATTGCCCATGTATTAATTGGAATATGAATCAATTGAAAGTCTGTAGTTGGCAGTACAGCTAAATCCGCATTTCTCGATCTTAAATTAATCACAGCATCAATATTGTGCGCCTTTAATTGTGGAATCAGTTCAGCATTCGGCTGTTCACTACGAAAGACATACTCACTAATTTGATAAAAATTATCGGGTTGATGAATTGCTTTGCCCCAGTGTGGCGGACGCTGTTCCGCCGAAATGGTCGGTGTGGTGATACATCCGACCAGATTGGAGCTACTGATGAAAATGGCAAGTAGAGTTCTTTTTATCATGCTCGAGAGCGTTCCAATTCAACAGGATCATGTGCACAAATAATTTCGATATTATTTTGGCTTTGTGCGAGTTGTTGAATTTTATGTAAGTTATCTAAACGCATTGAATTATTTTCAGCAAAAATCCGTTCTAATTTAGCCAGCGTTCTGAGTTTATTTTGGGGATTTAGTTGTAGATGTGAAAAATAAGCATCGCCACAGAAGAATACCCAGCCATCTTGCTGCTTAATGGCAATGCCACAGTGACCCTTGCTATGCCCCAATAATGGAATCATTAAAATTTCATCTTGAAATAAGCGAAATCCTTGCACTTGGTGCAGGTTAAACCATGCTTCACCTTGCTCTGGTTCGATGAAATTCCAGTAGCGGTGTTGTTTAAATTGTTGGGTTTTATAGCGCGCTTTATTTTTAAGTGAGAAAAAACTTTGTGTCGCATTATATTCCGTCGAGAGCACATGTACGGTGGCATGCGGAAAGTCTGAAATACCACCAGCATGATCAAAGTCAAGATGCGAAACCAAGATGTGTTTGACATCTTGAGGACTAAAGCCTAAGCGTTGAATCTGGGCAATGGCGGTCAGTTCTAAATCATGCTCTATACGTCCGAATCGTGCAGCGAAACTGCCTAAACGGGCTTGAGGATGTAGATGATCTTGGATGCCTAAGCCGGTATCAATCAGTACCAGTCCTTGATCTGTTTCAACAAGCAGACAGTGACAAACCACTTTGGCATGCAAGCCTTTTTGCCCAAAAAGCGGTGCACAAACAGGGCACATGGTGCCGCAATGTAAATGATGAATATTATAGATCACAGTCATTATTCTTAAAATTAAGTCAGCACATTTATAAACGGACTGTAAAATAAATACCAACTTGATTTTGTAATTCAATTCTTTAGCCAAATAAAAAGCCTGTCATAAGACAGGCTGTAGAACAATCAGGATTTGGCTCGTCATGTAAATCCTGTATGTGTTGCATGTGATGTTGGCTTTATTTTCTATGCTCCGTACTTCATTTGTCTTGCGAAAAATTAAAGCAGCGTATTTTTTATCCGAAACTACGCGCTTCGCTTGCCTTGCACTTCGTCTAAAGCAGTGCTTTAATTTTTACTCGAAGTACAGCTTCTCGTCTTGCGGAATATATTCCTCAGGGGGGCAGTGCTCCACTTGTCCTTTACTACGCGCTTCGCTTGTCTTGCGACAAAATAAGACAGTGTCTTATTTTTTAATTCGAAGCATAGCTTCTCGTCTTGCGTTCGGGCAAGGCAGTGCCTTGCTGATCCTCACTCAGGTTGTGGGGTTAAACGCAAATATGGTTTAACCGCTGTATAGCCTTTAGGGAAGCGTTGTTTGATTTCATCTTCATCCTTTAGTGAAGGCACAATCACCACATCATCACCGTGTTGCCAATTGGCAGGTGTGGCAACTTTATGCTGATCTGTCAGTTGTAGCGAGTCTACGACACGTAAAATTTCATGGAAATTACGTCCTGTTGATGCTGGATAGGTAATGATTAAACGAACTTTTTTATTTGGATCAATAATCACTAAAGAACGTACAGTAAGCGTTTCACTGGCATTTGGGTGAATGAAATCGTATAGGGTTGAAACTTTACGGTCTTTATCGGCAAGAATAGGGAAATTTACCGTGGTATTTTGAGTTTCATTAATGTCGTTAATCCAACCGTGATGCGATTCAACATCATCGACAGACAGGGCGATGGCTTTCACCCCGCGTTTGCTAAATTCATCTTTCAGTTTTGCGGTAAACCCAAGTTCAGTGGTACATACAGGGGTATAATCAGCGGGATGGGAAAATAAAATCCCCCAATGGTCACCCAAATACTCATAAAAATTAATCAAGCCTTCACTCGAGTCTTGCTCAAAATTCGGTGCAGTATCGCCTAAACGTAATGTCATTTTTATCGCCTCAAATTATTTGTTATGAACTTTGCTGAGATCGAATATGGCGCATTTCTTTTGCCAAGGAAAATAGCATTTTTATATTTCTTTATGCATATATGGAATATAGCAGCTGGATTTGATTTGTAAAAACTGTATAAATGACGAATTCTATGACTATATTGGTTGTTTAAAATTTGTTACATTGATTTCCCTTGGCTGTCACGTGCTAGAACGAGTGCGCAGAATTTTTTTATTGGTTTTGTCTAAAGCCCTTGTACTTCAAATTTCTAGCACCATAATAACGACTGAGAAAAAATTTATTCATTTGACAAGCAAGATTTAGAGAGTCTATTCATGTTGGCAAGTCTGATCGGAGGCATCTTCGGTACCAAAAATGAGCGCGAACTCAAACGCATGCGTAAAATCGTAGATAAGATTAATGCGCTCGAGCCGACGATATCTGCACTAAGCGATGCAGACTTATCTGCTAAAACTGAAGAATTCAAACAACGATATAACAAAGGCGAAAGTCTGGATAAATTATTGCCAGAAGCATTTGCTGTTTGTCGTGAAGCGGCAAAGCGAATCATGGGGATGCGCCACTACGATGTACAGTTGATTGGTGGTATTACTCTTCACGAAGGTAAAGTTGCAGAAATGCGTACCGGTGAAGGTAAAACCCTGATGGGAACTTTAGCGTGTTATCTGAATGCGATTAGCAGTCAAGGCGTACATGTCATTACGGTGAATGACTATTTGGCACAACGTGATGCCGAGCTAAACCGCCCATTATTTGAATTCTTAGGCTTAAGCATTGGTATTATTTACTCGATGCAGAATCCGACAGAAAAAGCTGAAGCCTATCGTGCTGATATTACCTATGGTACCAATAACGAATTTGGCTTTGACTACCTTCGTGACAACATGGTGTTCTCACTGGCTGAGAAAAAACAGCGTGGTCTTAGCTATGCCATTATCGATGAGGTCGACTCGATCTTAATTGATGAAGCACGTACACCCTTGATTATCTCGGGTCAAAGTGATGACTCTTCACAATTGTATGCTGCAATTAATAGTATTCCACCTAAACTTCGTGCACAGAAAGAAGAAAAAGTTGCCGATGGTGGACACTTCTGGATTGATGAAAAACAACGTTCAGTTGAAATGACTGAAGTTGGTTTTGAAACAGTGGAAGATGAACTGATTGGTATGGGTTTGTTGGCAGAAGGAGAAAGTCTTTATTCTGCTGCAAACTTAAACTTGGTTCATCATGTGACTGCGGCAATTCGTGCGCACTATCTATACCAACGCAATGTTCAATACATCATTCATGATGGTGAAGTGATTATTGTCGATGAGAACACTGGTCGTACTATGCCGGGTCGTCGTTGGTCAGAAGGTTTGCACCAAGCAGTTGAGGCCAAAGAAGGTTTAGAAATTCAACCTGAAAACCAGACATTGGCAACCACGACGTTCCAGAACTATTTCCGTCTTTATAAAAAGCTTTCTGGTATGACGGGTACAGCCGATACTGAAGCTGCGGAAATGAAAGAAATTTATGGTTTAGATGTGGTATTAATTCCAACACATCGACCAATGATCCGTAATGATATGAACGATTTAATTTATTTAAATCGTAATGGTAAATACGATGCCATCATTCAAGAAATTCAAAATATTCATGAAGCGGGTGTCGCGCCAATCTTGATTGGTACAGCGACCATTGAAGCCTCGGAAATTTTGTCTGATAAATTAAAAGAAGCAGGCATTATTCACGAAGTGTTGAATGCGAAACAACATGAGCGTGAAGCCGATATTATTGCGCAAGCAGGTTCACCCAATGCGGTGACCATTGCCACCAATATGGCGGGTCGTGGTACTGATATTTTGCTCGGCGGTAACTGGAAAGCTAAACTGGCCAAAATTGAAAATTATACGACTGAAGATGAAGCACGCTTAAAAGCCGAATGGGAACAACACCATGAGATGGTGTTAAGTTCTGGCGGTTTACATATTATTGGTTCAGAACGTCACGAATCACGTCGTATTGATAACCAGTTGCGTGGTCGTGCAGGTCGTCAAGGTGACCCAGGTGTTTCACGTTTCTACTTGTCATTAGAAGATGACTTGATGCGTATCTTCGCGGGTGATCGTGTTGTCAGCATGATGCGTGCAATGGGCTTACAAGAAGATGAAGCCATTGAACATAAAATGGTGTCACGTTCAATTGAAAATGCGCAACGTAAAGTAGAGGCACGTAACTTTGACATTCGTAAGAACTTGTTGAAATACGATGATGTGAATAATGAACAACGTAAGATCATTTATTCACAACGTGATGACGTACTTGCTGAAAGTACTTTGCAAGATTACATTGAAGAAATGCATCACGAAGTGATGAAAGGTGTAATTGAAAATTATATTCCACCTGAATCAATTCATGATCAATGGGATATTGCAGGTCTAGAACGTGCCTTACGTGATGATCTCGGTATTGATTTACCTGTGAACCAATGGTTGGAAGAAGATCGTCGTTTAGATGAAGAAGCCTTGGTTGCACGTATTTCTGATGAAATCGTGACTCGCTATCGTAATCGCCGTGAACAAATGGGTGCTGAATCTGCGGCCATGCTCGAACGCCACTTTATGCTCAGTGCTTTGGATCGTCATTGGAAAGACCATTTGGCAGCCATGGATTACTTGCGTCAAGGGATTCATTTGCGTGGTTACGCACAAAAGAATCCAGAACAAGAGTATAAAAAAGAAGCATTTAACTTGTTCGTGAACATGCTGGCTGTGATTAAATCTGATGTGATTACCGATCTTTCACGTGTGCATGTGCCTACAGCTGAAGAACTCGCTGAAATGGAAGCACAGAAACAAGCACAAGCTGAAGCAATGAAATTGAGTCTTTCCCATGCTGAAGTGGATGGTTTGACAGGTGATATCACATTGTCAGAAGACAACACTTTCCAATTCAGCGCTGTTGATGAACACAATATCATTCCACCTTCAAGCCGTAATGCCGCTTGCCCATGTGGTTCAGGTCTAAAATACAAGCAATGTCACGGTAAAATTTAATTTTACCTTGATTACACAGCCACTTTAACGATTGCTCTGCTGGATTAAGCGACAATAATAAAGTGGTTTTTTTTTATTCAATTTGAATATGCAATTTAGTTTTTCAATATGTGAATATGTTTGCAGAGAGCGAAATTAAATGGTATTTAGTTGCATATCTAACTCTGAAAAGCAGAAAGACAATGAAAAAAGTATTACAAACATTGATGATTGCAGCTTTAGCGCTTCCTACTTTGACTTTTGCAAATACGGCTCAAACCACCACTGTCGATAAAGTGCAAGCTGCTCGTGGGGCAACCACCGCTCAAGCAGTGGTTAAAGATGACAACATCACAGTAATGAGCCCTCGTACAGGAATTCGTTATACTTTTGCGAATCCGAATCAACGTCCAGTTATCTTAAAGACTACAGCAGTAACTGCTGCTAATGCAGCAAATGTAAATCGTATTGTGGCTTCTAATCCAGCATTATCCACAGCGAGTCAAGAAAAAGCGAAACAGGCATTATTGTCAGAATCTGCACAATTAGCTTCAAACTAAGCGCAGTTTCTTTTTTAGACCAGTCTTCGGACTGGTTTTTTTATGCTTTGAAAGTGCAATTCAATAAAAAATAAATCAAACAAAGTGTTCTGCTCGATTTTTTATTGAATTTCTACTAAGCTGTCATTTTATCACGCACTTATTTGGAAGTTTAAAAATGGCGGTGGGCGACGTAACAATGCCACAAATGCATGTGGTTAAAGGTGTAAAAATTGGTTCAGCTGAAGCTTATGTACGCTATCAGAACCGACGTGACCTTGTCATTTTTGAATTTGCAGAAGGTTCAAATGTTGCGGGTGTATTTACTCAAAATGCATTTTGTGCCGCGCCAGTCCATGTATGTAAAGCACATCTTCAGCTTGGTAATCCACGTTATTTAGTGATTAATACGGGCAATGCCAATGCGGGTACAGGCAAAATTGGGATGGCGAATGCTGAAGCAACCTGTGCAAAATTGGCTGAGCTTGCAGGTGTATCTGCAACCGAAATTCTGCCTTTTTCAACAGGTGTGATTGGTGAGCAGCTTCCTTTAGCGCGTTTATTGACGGGTTTAGAACCTGCACTCAATACACTGAAAGATGATGCTTGGTTCGATGCCGCAACTGGCATTATGACCACAGATACTTTGCCTAAAGGTACATCTGAACAATTTGAGTTGGATGGTATCCTCTATACCATGACTGGTATTTCTAAAGGCGCAGGCATGATTCGTCCAAATATGGCGACCATGTTGGGTTATGTAGCAACCGATGTCCCGATTAGTCGTGAATTGGTACAACAACTATTAAAAACCACGGTGAATGTTTCATTTAATCGTATTACGATTGATGGTGACACCTCAACCAATGACTCCTGTATTTTTGTTGCTACAGGTCAAGCGGGCGGCACAGAAATTACATCAGTAGCTGATGCTCGTTATACGGTGGTTCTTGATGTTCTCACCCGCGTGATGAAGCGTCTAGCACAACTGATTGTACGTGATGGGGAAGGTGCGACTAAATTTATGACTGTTGCCGTGGAAGGTGGAGTAGATACGCAAGAATGTTGTGATATTGCTTATAGCATTGCGCATTCACCCTTGGTTAAAACGGCTTTCTTTGCATCCGATCCTAACTGGGGACGTATCCTTGCAGCGATTGGTTACGCGGGTGTTAAAAATTTAGACGTTGAAAAAATCCAAGTTTGGTTGGATGATGTACAAATCTGTAAAGATGGTGGTGCAGCAGCGGACTATACGGAAGAAGCTGGCGCACGTGTTATGTCTCAAGCTGAAATGACCATTCGTGTCGATTTAGGGCGAGGACAGGCAAAAGATACGGTCTATACTTGTGATCTTTCTTATGACTATGTCAAGATCAATGCGGATTACCGTTCTTAAGTCTGGTTGAATGAAAGGCCTCCGTTGTGAGGCTTTTTTGTAATGTAAAGTTTTTAATGCTTGATCAAAAAAGCATGATGCCATTTTGATCAGTGAATTGAGTGTATTGCTTGTAAGTGAACAGGCACTAAGGATAGAGAAGACGTTTTTATGAATGATGCGACCAATTTAATTGCCAATGAGGCTAAATCGATTGTGCAGGCGCATTTAGATCGTTTAGGCGAGCCTAAAGATATTCATTTGAGTGATGAGGTCAAACAGGAAAAATTTGCGCAAATTCTTGCAGAACTCAAAAAACGCGATGCTGTCCTTGTCGCACATTACTATTGCGATCCTGAAGTTCAAGAGTTGGCTGAACTGTCGGGTGGTTGTGTTTCAGACTCATTAGAAATGGCGCGTTTTGGCCGTGATCATGAGGCTTCAACCTTGGTGGTTGCTGGTGTGAAATTTATGGGGGAGACCTCAAAAATTCTTTCTCCAGAAAAAACGGTGCTTATGCCAACTTTAGAAGCCACCTGTTCTTTAGATTTGGGTTGTCCTGTAGAGGAGTTCACAGCATTCTGTGATGCACATCCTGATTATACCGTTGTGGTTTATGCCAATACTTCTGCTGCGGTTAAAGCACGCGCGGATTGGGTGGTTACTTCAAGTTGTGCGGTTGAAATTATTGAACATCTAGATAGCTTGGGTGAAAAGATTATTTGGGCGCCAGATCAACATCTGGGGCGCTATATTCAAAAGAAAACGGGTGCGGACATGTTGCTTTGGGACGGTGCTTGCATTGTGCATGAAGAATTCCGTGCGCGTGGCATTGCTAATATGAAAGCATTGTATCCAGATGCAGCAGTATTGGTGCATCCAGAGTCTCCAGAGTCGGTGGTCGATGTTGCCGATGCTGTCGGTAGTACCTCTCAACTGATTAAAGCCGCACAGACTTTACCAAATGAGCGTTTAATCGTGGCAACAGATCGTGGCATCTTCTACAAAATGCAACAAGCGGTGCCGCATAAGATTTTGATTGAAGCACCAACAGCAGGTGAGGGGGCAACTTGTCGCTCTTGTGCACATTGTCCTTGGATGGCAATGAATGAATTGGATGGGATTTTAGCAGTTTTACAAAACTCTGATCAAGAAATACACGTTGACCCAGTGCTGGCAGCACGGGCTAAATTGCCGCTAGATCGCATGTTGAACTTCAGTGCGAGTTTAAAACGCTAATATTTGTATATAAAATGTCTAATATGCTTGATAAATATACATTTGAAGCGATTTTTTGATTTTTTTTGAATATAGGTGTTGACGTTATTAAGCGTCACGCCTAGAATGCACACCGTACCGCACGATGTGTAGTACGAAGCTAAGATGAATCGGAGCATGGCGCAGCTTGGTAGCGCACCTGGTTTGGGACCAGGGGGTCGTAGGTTCGAATCCTACTGCTCCGACCAATTCTTCAAGGCGAAGGTTTAATGATATTTTGGTATCATAGGTCATGCGCCTGTAGCTCAGTAGGATAGAGCATCCGCCTTCTAAGCGGATGGTCACAGGTTCGAATCCTGTCAGGCGCACCATTTGGTAGCTTGATATTTTAGAATCTAAAATGTTGTAACGGTGGATGTAGCTCAGTTGGTAGAGCCCCGGATTGTGATTCCGGTTGTCGTGGGTTCGAGCCCCATCATTCACCCCAATTCGGAGCATGGCGCAGCTTGGTAGCGCACCTGGTTTGGGACCAGGGGGTCGTAGGTTCGAATCCTACTGCTCCGACCATTTTTAAAAAGATGATATAAATAATCCGCTTAAATGCGGTTTTTTTATGCCTAAAATTTGTGGAATTTAATGTGAAAAAATAAAACCCTCTTGAATGGGAGGGTTTTTGTATAAAAAAATAATTACGGAATAATAATGATATTCACACGACGGTTGATTGCTCTATTTTCATTGGAATTGTTTTGCACTAAGGGTTGGCTTGGGCCACGTCCAAAAGTTTGAATATTTTGTTGCTTATAGCCAGCTTGAATAAAAACATCAGCAACATTTTGCGCGCGTTTTTCTGAGAGTGTTTGGTTATAACTTTCATTGCCAATATCATCAGTATGCCCAATGATTTTTAATTTATCTAAATCATATTTTTGCAATTGTGAAGATAGTCGGTTGAGTGATGCTTTGTGTGATTCTTGAATTTCTGTGCTGTCAAAACCAAACAAGAGTTTTTCGGGGAGTGCGAGTGTCCAGCCTTCATTTGTTAGTGAGAATCCCTCTTTTTTTAACATATGTACTTGTTTGTAGTTGAGCTGACCGAGATTCATACATGCTGTTAAAAAAGTACAGAATAAAATAGTGAAAGTTGTCTTGATTATTTTGACATGCATCTGCTTGGGCCTATGTGTTATTTAGGTTAGGGGAGATAAACCAGTGGTGCGGTAACGTTTTTGCGCGATACATTGCACTGTCGGCTTGAGTAATGAGTTCTTCTGGAGATGTTGCATTTTTTGCAAAAGCAATCCCAATACTGAAGCTGAAATGAATTTCAGATTTTTCGAAAATAAGCGGTGCTTTACTGCAACTTAGCAAATGTTCACAAATGCTGGCTAATTGTTGAGGTTGTTGAATATTGTGGACAATAATCGCAAATTCATCTCCACCAAGGCGAGTAATAAAATCATTTTGCCGTAAGTTGGATTTTAATCGCTTTGCCATTTCTTGCAGTACTGCATCACCCGCTAAATGGCCATATTGGTCATTAATGTCTTTAAAGTTATTGTTATCAATAAAAAATAAAGCAATATGTTCTCGGTGTTTAGAGTCGAATAAATTGAATAAAGTTTGATAAAAATAATGTCGGTTGGGAAGTTGGGTGAGTTCGTCGTGATGTGCTTGATGGCTGAGTTTAATATTTTCGGTTTGTAACTGTTGGCTTGACGTATGAATTTTTTCTAACAACTCATTGAAAGCAATATTAAGCTCTTGAAATTCTTGTATATCTGAGTCTGCTAAGCGTAATTGATAGTTTTTTTCTTCACTAATCATCTGTGCTGTTTCGACAATTGGCTGTAGTGACTTCATCAGGTGTTGATAGAGGGTGCTGACAGACCAGAAAAGAACAGCAAGCATCATGAGAAAGCCTAATGCTAAACCCAATAGTAGTTTGTAAAAGAAACTCACTAAAGCGGATGAATTACCATAAACAATTAATTTGCCATAATTTTCTTGGTCGTGTTGAATGTTGATGGTTGCGGGTTGATTGAAGAAAAGGTGATCTAAAATGACCTGACTTGAGAAGGTTGGGCTTTCAGTATGTTTGATCTGTGCAAGTGCGTTATTTTGATTGTCTAAAACTTGAATCGAGCGAATGGGATATTGTTCTGAATATTCTGCAAGGATTTGTGTAATTGTAATTTGGTCTTTAAAAACAACCGCGGGTTGAATACGTTCACCAAGAGCTTCCGACAAAATATGTAAGTTACGATTGGCGTAAGTCTCCATAGTATAAGTGGAAATTACCGCAAAAATTATGGTGCAACTTGTAAAAGTAAGGATAAAGATGGTGAGTTGTGAGCGTTTAAATAGCTGCTGTAGCGAGGTAATGCTGTTTATTTTTTTCATTATTGCTGCTCACTTGGCTTTGCTAAAAGTAAAACGCGCGGATCAATATGAACTTTAGATTGACTTAAGCTTTCTAAATTGATTTTAAAGCTTAAATACTTATTTTTTTTATAAAGGCAAAAAGCACTTCCTATCTCGCAATTAAGATTATTTGTACTAATGGATAGTGTGGGATAGCGCACAGCTGTATTGAGAAGATGTTGTTCTTCTTGGGCTGTGAGTGAGGAAAAGATGATTGCTTGGCAAGAGGTGCTTGCCAACTCATTGGTGTTGATTGAGTAAATTTGATATTGCAGATTGTTTTGTTGGTTGTGGATTTTAAATTGAGTAGCAAGTGCTTCATTGCTAATGATGCAAATATTGGATGGGGTACTTAATTTTGAATAACTTAGAATTGAAAAAGTTGTTGCAGCAATACCGTTATTTTGATGAGGAGCGGCATAGCTTGGGCTAATGTATGACAATGCTAGTAAAAATAGGATAATTTTTTGTTTTAGTGAAGGCATTTTGAAGGGGTTTTAAGCTGGGATATATAGTAAGAATGAGTTTAACTAAAAAAGGAGTATAAAAATAGTGATAAAAATGGACATTAAGTAATCAAAAAAAGCTTTTTTGTAGAATAAACACTCATCCGATAAAGAAAGTTAAAGAAAGGGGTTGCATGGGAAATTTTTTCCCCTATAATGCGTATCCATCGGCGGTGATGTTAAATAAAACCTCTGGTAAATCAATGGGTTGGTTGGATTGTTAAGATTTCAAATGAAATTTTAAGATTGGATTTAAACTTGGGTTTGTCGGAAAAGAATTTAACAAAACCTGTTGACTTTCTCTGGAAAGAGAGTAGTATAGCCGACCTAGCTTGTTGATGACGAATCAGCAAGAAGATCATTAAGAGATTATGAAGAACAACTTGTGTGGATTTTTACTGGTTGATTGATCGAAATTATTTTCATTAATTGATGGTAGAAATTAC
>NZ_FNPK01000028.1 GCF_900107285.1 Acinetobacter kyonggiensis
AGCTGAAAAGAATTGCCCTTTGCGTTGTAGATGTTTGAAACACAAATCATTGACATAATTCCAGACAAAATTCACCTCAGATGCTAATTGGTCTAGCACCTTGCAATGTTTGTCTTTTATGCGTAACTTAAGTGTTTTCATCGGCTTATATTAGCTTATGTTAAACTAAAAGTGTTGATTCTTAAAAATCAAACGACATTTCATCTCGTGTCGCTTATATCCTCGGGCTAAACCCCAATGTTTTACGCTCCATTTGATAAAAAAGGGGAATATTGAATATTCCCCTTTTTTACATCTTGATGATTTGAATTAATCAAACAAACCAAAGAATGATTTTTTCTTCGGTGATGATTTATTGTCATCACCATCCATCGTGTCTTGCAATTCTTTTAACAACTCACGTTGACGCGAGGTTAAATTCACTGGTGTTTCAACCACGACTCGGCAGAGCAAATCACCTTGCATACTGGTACGTACAGGTTTAACCCCTTTACCACGTAAGCGGAACATTTTGCCAGTTTGAGTTCCCTCAGGAATTTTCAAACTCACGCGGCCTTCCAGTGTTGGAATTTCAATTTCTTTACCCAACGCAGCATCAGCAATGCTCACTGGCACGTCCATATAGAGGTCTGCGCCATCACGTTGGAAAATTTCGTGTTCACGCACGACAACTTCAACGTACAAATCACCAGACTGGCCATCACGAATGGCTTCGCCTTTGCCCGTTAAGCGGACGCGGTCGCCATTGTCTACGCCAGAAGGAATCGTCACTTCAAGCGTTTGTTGACGATCAGACACACCTGAACCATGACATTTCGTACATGGGTTCTTAATGATAGTACCCTGACCACGACAGCTGCCACAAGTTTGCTGCACAGAGAAGAAACCCTGCTGCATACGCACTTGACCCGCACCATGACAGGTTTTACAGGTTTCCACATCTTTAGGATTTTTTGAACCTTTACCATCACAAGCATCACACGGTGCTGGTGCAGTAAAGGTAATGGTTTTTTTCACGCCCTTAACCGCTTCTTCAAGGGTCAGTTCCATCACATAGCGAAGGTCCGAGCCACGGCGTGCGCGTTGTTGACCACGTCCACCGCCACCACCAAAAGCGCCACCAAAGATATCGCCAAATTGGCTAAAAATATCTTCTGCGCTGAAACCACCACCACCAAAGCCGCCACCGCCGCCGCCCATACCACCTTCAAAGGCACTGTGCCCCATACGGTCATACATACTGCGTTTTTCACCATCCGATAAAATTTCATAAGCTTCAGCAGCTTCTTTAAATTTATCTTCAGCTTCAGGGTTGTCTGGGTTACGATCTGGATGATATTTCATCGCCAACTTACGGTAGGCTTTTTTAATTTCATCATCACTAGCGGTTTTAGCGACGCCCAAAACCTCATAATAATCACGTTTAGCCATGTCTGGCGATGCTCCTCACGGAATTTCATTAATACTTAACTGTGGACTGAAATTGGGGGTCAATCCAAATTTTACAAGGGGGACAGTGTAAAAAAGTTGAGTTCGATTAGAAAACAGCTTTATTTTTGACAAAGCGAGACAGACCTTTCAGCCACGCATTGAGCAAAAACAAAAAGGCGATAAGTGAGAATACCACACCGGCAACGGTACAACCGGTGACCCAAAGTGCGCTATTCCAATAAAAGAAAATGAGTGGAATAAACCACAGTGCAGCAAAAAAAACCAAAATGGCATAAATCACAATATTACGCATGACCCACAAGGCTTGAGCTTGCAACCAAACTTCCACATTGTCTACTTGTGTGATTTTACGCGCATACCAGTATGCAAATACACCACTAATCACAGTAAATAAAGCGAAAAACATGAAGACATAAGAAATCGCAATAGAACGGCGAAGTCGGCTTAAGTTGTCTTGCTTCATGTGCATTTTAACCCCATTTACTACACGCTTAGTTTTTTAATCTGCAGTAAATTGCTTTAGAGAAATGTATAAGAATATAAGGTGCTACTATATTGAAATTTTCAATATTTCGCACCTCATTATTGTCACAAATTTAGTGACTCTCAGTATTTTTTCTCACTTTAAAGCATTGTGCATACAATGCAGGTAAGAAGAACAGCGTCAACAGGGTCGCAACAATCAATCCACCCATAATCGCAACGGCCATTGGACCAAAGAAAATACTGCGCGATAACGGAATCATGGCCAAAACTGCTGCCAATGCAGTCAGCACAATCGGGCGACAACGTCGTGCTGTCGCATCAATAATGGCTGACCAAGGATCATGCCCCGCTTGAATATCTTGTTCAATCTGATCAATCAAAATTAAGGAATTGCGCATAATCATGCCCGACAGTGCAATCGTTCCTAACATCGCAACAAAGCCAAAAGGTTTATTGAACAATAACAAGAACAGCACCACACCAATTAAGCCTAAAGGGGCAGTCAATAACACAATCATAGCGCGTGACATACTCTTGAGCTGAATCATCAATAGCGTCATCACCACGGCCAAGAAAAAGGGCATACCGGCATTGACAGAGCTTTGCCCACGTGCCGACTCTTCAACCGTTCCGCCCACTTCAACCAAATAACCACTGGGCAATTCAGCACGCAATTGCTCCATTTTTTCAGCCAGTTCCCCAACCACGGTCGCAGGTTGTAATTTGCTGCGAATATCCGCCCGTACCGTAATGGTCGGTAAGCGGTTACGATGCCAAATCAAACCATCTTCAAAGCTATATTCAATTTTAGCAATTTGCGCCAACGGTACAGAAGCCCCATTGGCAGTCGGTACGGCTAAGCTGGATAATGATCCAACATCGACCCGTTCTGCTTGGTCACCACGCAAACGAATTTCAATCAATTCACGCTTCTCACGGTATTGATTAATGGTGGCGCCACTAATTGAACTATTGAGGAAGTTTGCCAGATCCAGACTCGACACCCCCATTTGACGGGCACGATCTTGATCAATATTTAAATGAATGATTTTGCTTGGCTCACCCCAATCCAAATGTACGTTGCTGGTATTCGGATTATCACCAATCACGGCTGCAACTTTGTGTGCCCATTGACGGACTAAATTCAAATCTTCACCTGAAACACGGTATTGCAATGGATAGCCCACCGGTGGACCATTTTCTAATAACGATACGCGCGTCCGAACATCCGGCAGTAATTTACGAATTTCTTGATCTAAGGATTGGCGAATTTCATCACGGTCATCTAAAGATGAAGCCAACACCACAAATTGGGCAAAACTGGCCTGCGGCAATTGTTGATCGAGCGGTAAATAGAAACGGGTTGAACCTGTACCGACATACGCCACATAGTTATCAATGCCATGCTTTGTCGACAAGAATTTTTCGACCTTCTTCACTGCATTTTCGGTTGAAGTTAAAGATGCGCCTTCTTCTAACTTTAAATCGACCAGAATTTCTGCACGGTTCGATGCTGGAAAGAACTGTTGCGGCACCATTTTAAACATCAAGACCGACAACACAAAAATACCCACGGTGGTCGCAATGACTGTTTTACGGTAAGTAATACAGGTATTTACCCATCCTCTAAACGTTTGATAGAACTTGGTTTGATAAGGATCATGCTGTTCACCCACATGCTGCAACACAGGTTTGGGTTCAGGTTGCTTGCGTAGACGTGCCCATAAACGCTGATGCCACGGTGCTTTTTCTGGCGAGTGATTAAAATCAGGCAGTAATTTGTCACCTAAATACGGCACAAAAAGAACGGCGGCAAACCATGACACAATTAGAGCAATGGTCACCACTTGGAAAATAGAACGCGTGTATTCACCTGTACTCGATGCTGCGGTGGCAATCGGCAAAAAGCCTGCTGCGGTAATTAAGGTTCCGGTCAGCATTGGAAAAGCTGTGGTTTTCCAGGTAAATCCGGCGGCCTCTAAACGACTATAGCCCTGCTCCATCTTAATCGCCATCATTTCAATGGCGATAATGGCGTCATCCACCAATAAACCGAGTGCTAAAATAAGCGCACCCAATGAAATTTTATGTAACCCCACATCGAATAGATGCATGCCTGCAAAGGTCATGGCAAGCACCAGTGGAATGGAAAATGCTACCACTAAACCGGTACGGAAACCCAGTGAGAAGAAGCTGACCAGCAACACGATAATCACTGCCTCGGCCAAGACTTTCATGAATTCATTGACGCTGCGTTTTACCGCCACAGGCTGATCAGACACTTTTTTCAGTTGCATACCTAAGGGCAACGATTTTTGTAACTGAGCAAATTCCGTTTCTAAGTTTTTACCCAGCGCTAGAATGTCTCCGCCTTTACGCATGGAGACGGCAATGCCAATGCCATTTTCACCCATAAAACGCATACGCGGCTGCGCGGGTTCACTAAAGCCACGATAGACTTCAGCAACATCGCCCAATTGAATGGTTTTCCCTGCCACCAAAAGTGGCATTTTTTTCAGTTCATCGACACTTTGCAACTGACCACTGACGCGCATTTGAATACGGTCTGTGCCGGTTTCAAAGAACCCTGCACTGGCCACCGCATTTTGTTGTTGCAATACTTGTTGAATTTCCGTCACCGGAATACCCAGTTGCGTGGCTTTGGTATTAGACAGTTCAATCCAGATTTTTTGGTCTTGCAAGCCCACCAAATTGACCTTACCAACATCTTTAACCCGTTGCAGTTGTAACTGTAAGCGGTCGGCATATTCTTTTAATATCGCGTAGTCAAAATCTTTGCCTGTTAAAACATAGATATTACCGAAAGTATCGCCAAACTCATCATTAAAGAAAGGTCCTTGTACACCACTGGGGAGTTGCTGTTTGATATCGCCGACTTTTTTCCTGACTTGATACCACACATCTGGAATTTGACTCGAACGTAATGAATCTTTCGCAACAAAAGTCACCATCGATTCACCGGGACGCGAATACGCCATGATCCGTTCATAATTGCCCGTGCTCATGAGTTCTTTTTCAATACGGTCAGTGACCTGTAATGACACTTCTTTGGCTGTTGCACCCGGCCAATAGGTTTGAATCACCATCACCTTAAAAGTAAAAGGCGGGTCTTCACTTTGTGCAAGCTTGGAATAAGACACGATTCCAACGATTGCCAACAGCAACATAAAATAAAGAATTAAGCCTTTATTTTTCAGTGCCCATTCCGACAAGTTATAGTTCATGGTTGCCTTGTGATCTGGCTTCATGATGGCGCTCCTGCCTGAATTTTAACAGTACGGTTTTCACGGTCAATCGGCTGGATTTTTTGTTTTTCACGCAATAGATGCACACCACCAATCACCACATAATCCGTAGCATTTAAACCCGATAATACTGGCACACTATCATGCCCATAAGCGCCTAAACTGACTGGTACTTTATGAATGCTCTGGTCTGATTTCACCACCCAAACATAGGCTTGTTGACCATTGGCAGAAACACTTGATAATGGCACGCTCAAAACATTCTGGTGTAATTGATTAAAAAATACGCGCGCACTTTGCCCCAGTTGAATGGCAGCATTGCCTTCACGTAAAGCCACCTTGACACTAAAGGTGCGCGATTGATCAGCTGCGGGTGAAATTTCACGCACATAAGCTGCAAATTTATCTTCAGGTTTTGACCATAAAGTAATCCATGCCGTTTGACCGACTTTAATCTCTGCAATGGCTTGTTCAGGCACACCAATCACCACGTCACGATCTCCAGCAATCGCCACTTGATAAGCAGCTTGCCCCGCAGCAATCACCTGTCCGACTTCAATATTACGTGCCGTAATCACGCCATTTTTATTGGCAACCAGCTGGTTATAACCGGTTTGGTTACGGCTGACGTCATAATTGGATTGTGCCTGTTTTAAGTTTGAGAGCGCCGCTTTATATTGGTTATCGACAGCATCATATTGCGAGCGGCTGACCGCATTAATAGGCAGTAATTGCTTAAAGCGTTTCAGTTCATCTTCTGCATTTTTTGCCGCAGATTGAGCATTTTCCAGTTGAGCATTCGCCGCATTAAGTTGTAGTTGTGCATCCTGAACATCCAGTTTTGCCAGTACTTGCCCAACCTTGACTTGATCACCGACATCGACATAACGTTCAACAATTTGCCCTCCCACCCGAAACGCTAAAGCGGTTTGTTGGCGTGCTTGTACATCTCCGGCATAGCTTTTTTGTTCGTTATGGGTACTATTGGGTTGAGTCACCATGACAAATGGGACGGATTCTGTTTCGGCTACATCCTTGCTGCATCCCCATAAGGTCACACTGCAAACGATGATCATGCTGGCAACAACGGTCTTACTTATGCTCATGAAGTTCGCTCTTATTTAAAAATGATTTTTAAGGCAAAATAAGGAGTATCTTAAATTGATTGTTTTTTAATTAATATACCCAGCGGTACATTAATTATAACTTGAGGGTCAAATCAATGACCTTTCTTGATTTTTTTTGGAAAAAATTGTGCAAACACATGTCGGTCGCCCGAAAGACTTAGAGAAACATCAGCAAATTTTAACTGTGGCAAAATGCGTATTTTTAAAATGTGGTTATCATGGCTCGAGCATGAATCAAATTGCGCAAGAAGCAGGGGTCACTAAACTGACTATCTACAATCACTTTCAAGATAAAGCCAATTTATTTGTCTGTGCGATTGAAAAAACCTGCGAAGAATCCATCAGCACGCGCCCAGTAACATTATCTGCGGACAGTGATTTTAAAAAAGAATTTACACAGCTCTGTGCATTAGCACTGAATATTGTCAATTTACCTGAAGCGATTAAATTAGAACTGTTATTGCTGGAACTGGCGGCTGAACAAAATCCACTGGCACAGAAATTTTACGATGCATCCCATCTTCGCATGAATGCAATCTGGGAAGACTTTTTTCAGCAAGCGATTACACTCGGTTTTATTCGCACTGAAAACTTAAAAACCCTCACTTTGCTGATTTTATCGTTATTACTCGGGATGCGTCATCATGAAGTCCTGCTGGGTATTCGTGCCGTTCCTACGCTAGACGAAAAACAGCACATTATTTTCACCAGTATTGATCTATTTCTGATGAAATATAGTATGACACGATAATATTAAGATTCTAAATAACGCAGCAGCACAGGTTCAGGCATACTCATTGCAGTAGATCGCAGATTAATTCAGCAAAATATGACCTACTTTTGTCTGCCCCTAGTAGGAATGTAGGCATTTCACGATATAGTCGAAATAACAAGAATCGGAGAGTGAAAAATGATTCAACAAATTGATGCTCCACTGCGTGAAGATGTGCGCTTACTCGGTAATCTTTTGGGGGAAACCTTAAAGGAACATGCAGGACAAGATTTGTTTAATCAGGTCGAACAAATTCGTGCGCTGTCGAAGGGCGCTCGGGATGGTCAGGTTGAAGCAGAAAAACAACTGGAACAGCTGTTCTTTAGTTTAGAAGATGATGAAATTCTGCCGCTCACACGTGCATTTACCCATTTTTTGAATTTTGCCAATATTGCCGAACAGTACAATGTGGTTCGCAGTCGGCGTAAAAGTGAATTTGATGAACATGCACCGTCACCCAATCCACTCGATCATCTGTTCCAAAAATTCAAAGACCATGACATTTCATCAAATACGCTCTTTCAGCAAATTTGTGAACTGAACATTGAATTGGTACTCACTGCGCATCCCACTGAAGTCAGCCGTCGTACCTTAATTCAAAAATATGATGGCATTAATGAGTGCCTGTTTAAAGCGGATCAACAAAAACTCACGCCGCGCGAACGTAAAGCAATCTTAGAAGAATTAAAACAACTGATTTGTTCTGCATGGCAAACCGATGAGATTCGTCAACATCGTCCAACGCCTGTCGATGAAGCAAAATGGGGCTTCACCACCATAGAACAAACCCTGTGGAATGCTGTACCCAAGTTTATTCGTGAACTGGATGAAATGGTGCAAGACCACTGCGGTCAACGTTTACCTTTGACTATTGCACCGATTCGGTTTGCCTCTTGGATGGGCGGTGACCGTGATGGTAACCCGAATGTTACGCATAACATTACCCAAGAAGTGCTTTGGCTGTCACGCTGGAAAGCGGCGGATTTGTACTTACGTGACATTGAAGCTTTACGTTGGGAACTGTCGATTCAGAACTGTAGCGATGAACTGATACAGGCACTGGGACACAAACATCCAGAGCCGTACCGTGAGTATTTACGTGATACGCGCGAACGCTTAAAAGCTACGCACTACTGGTTGGCGCAAAAACTGCAAGGACTTGAGGCCGATGACAGTTTGGTCATCAAAAGCAAAGATGAATTATTACAGCCTTTATTACTCTGCTACCGTTCACTGATTGCCAGTAACTTGCCTGAAATTGCCAATGGCAAACTGCTCGATTTTATTCATCGGGTCAATTGTTTTGGCATTGAACTGCTAAAACTGGATATTCGTCAGGAATCAGGTCGTCATCGCCAAGCGATTTCAGCCATTACCGAATATTTAGGTTTAGGCAATTTTGAAACATGGACCGAACAAGCACGCCAGAATTTCTTATTGCAAGAATTACAAAGCAAACGTCCATTACTGCCTAAGCATTTAAATGAACCGAAACAAAGCCTGATTGAACATCCCGATGTGCAAGAAGTGTTTGCCACCATGCGCACTTTGGCCGAACAGCCTGAGGAAAGTTTAGGGGCTTATATTATTTCCATGGCGGAATATCCAAGTGATGTTTTGGCGGTATTATTGCTACAAAAAGAAGCTGGCATTAAACATCCGCTCCGCGTCGTGCCTTTGTTTGAAACCCTAAAAGACTTAGATGGCGCAGCCGACACCATGAACACCTTGTTCAATATGCATTGGTACAAACAGCATATTCAAGGTAAACATGAAGTCATGATTGGCTACTCGGACTCAGCCAAAGACGCGGGCTTTATGTCTGCCAACTGGGCGCAATATCGTGCACAGGAAGAACTTACCGCTGTAGCGCAAAAACATGCGGTGCAATTGACCCTGTTTCATGGTCGCGGTGGTTCAATCAGTCGCGGCGGTGCACCGACTCAACAGGCGTTATTTTCCCAGCCGCCGGGGTCTATTTCCGGTGCGATTCGTGTTACCGAACAAGGCGAAATGATTCGCTTTAAGTTTGGACTTGAAGGCATTGCACTGCAAAATTTAGAGATTTATACCGCAGCGACTTTGGAAGCCACATTACTGCCACCACCGGTGCCTAAAGATGAATGGCGCGACTTGATGCATCGCATGACCGATTTATCTGTACAGGTGTATCGTGAAACCGTACGTGAAAATCCACATTTTGTGAAATACCTGCGTACCGTCACCCCTGAACTTGAATTACAAATGTTACCGCTAGGTTCACGTCCTGCCAAACGTAAAGTCAGCGGTGGGATTGAATCCTTACGTGCCATTCCTTGGGTTTTTGCTTGGACACAAATTCGCTTAATGCTTCCGGCTTGGCTCGGGACAGGTGCAGCGATTAATCAAGTACTTGATCAAGGGCAAAAACCCTTGCTCGATGAAATGTTACAACAATGGCCCTATTTCCAAACCCTGATTGATATGTTGGAAATGGTGTTGTCTAAAGCCGATAGTCATGTTGCCTTATATTACGAATCGCATTTAACCGATGATGAAGATTTAAAAATATTGGGCGAACAACTGCGTCAACGCTTAAAAGATGCGGTACAAACCTTATTGGCATTAAAAGGCGAATCGCAACTGCTCAGTAGCAATGATGTACTGGATCAATCCATGAAAGTGCGCAAACCTTATTTGCTACCGCTACATTTATTGCAAGCTGAACTGATGAAACGTCGTCGTCGCTATTTGGCAGAACGTCAGGCAGAACATACTCCTGTCGATCACGCACTCATGGTCAGCATTGCTGGAATTGCAGCAGGATTACGTAATACTGGTTAAGCCTTCAAAGCTCATCATACAAAAAAGCACATCTTTGGATGTAATGCCAGTCAGTTAAGAAACTGACTGGCATTTTATTTTTTAAGTTCATGATGTTATTCGATACACGGAAACGTCATCCGCAACTGTTCGAGGAAAGACTACTTTGAAAAAGTAAGGTTTCTGCGATGAATTGATCAATAAAAGGGATTTGACGAGTTTTGCGGATGACAGATGCTTTTGGTTCTTTTGGCTAAACAAAAGAACCAATGAGCTCCAAAAATTTGATTTAAAACGATAAGACTCCGTCGTGAATAACTAAAAAGCTAAGAAGTTAATTGTAACTCCCTTAACTGATCAGTATTACATCTTTAGATGTGCTTTTTATCTTTCAGCGGCAATTGGCAAAATAAATCATCTTTTTTGATAAACATCATAAAAAAAATTATTCATTATTCCAACGCAAGTCAGCCAAATTAATTGCATGATTTAACTTTAATTTTAAGTAAAAAAACATTTACCAATTGGTAAAATAACTAAAAAAGTCAGCAGATTAATTTTAATAAAAGTAGAGTGGCATAGCTTAAATCTTACAAAAACAAGAGTATGATGTGCTCAATTTGTTTTTAGAGTGCTCATTTTATGTCCAATTGGTTCCCCAACTGGCGCCCATATGAAGGCAGTATCGATGCCCGTCCTGTAGGTACAAATGAATACCTTCCTCCTGCACAAAGTGTTGTATTGGGCATACAGCATGCCTTTGCCATGTTTGGTGCAACAGTTCTTGCACCTTTCTTGATGGGTTTTGATCCAAATCTGGCCATTTTAATGTCAGGGATTTGTACCATCCTGTTTTTCTTGGTTACAGGTGGTCGTGTACCGAGTTATTTAGGTTCCAGTTTTGCCTTTATTGGCGTAGTGATTGCAGCCACAGGTTATGCAGCTTCAGGCACAGGCGCACCAAATGCCAATATTGCTTTAGCTGCTGGCGGCATCATGGCGTGTGGTGTGCTATATGCCATTTTTGGTTTTATTGTCATGGCAACAGGCACCAACTGGATTGAAAAACTCATGCCTCCAGTAGTTACGGGTGCAGTGGTCATGATTATCGGTTTAAACCTTGCACCTGTAACGGTTAAAGGTGTGGCTGGTAATAACTTTAATATGTGGATGTCACTGGTCACTGTACTGTGTATGGGTTCAATTGCCGTATTCAGCAAAGGTTTATTACAGCGCCTGTTATTATTGGTTGGGCTATTGCTTGCTTACTTGATCTATTACATTGTTGCAAATGTCATGGGGTATGGTAGCGCGATTAATTTCACCCCGATTCAACAAGCCTCATGGTTTGGTGTTCCCACTTTCCATTCACCTGTATTTGATTTTAATGCCATGCTGATTATTGCGCCAATTGCATTAATTTTAGTGGCTGAAAATTTAGGCCATATTAAAGCAGTCAGTGCCATGACCGGTGAAAATCTGGATCCACAGATTGGTAAAGCCTTTGTGGCCGATGGTATTGCAACCACCTTGTCTGGTGGTGTCGGTGCGCCGGGTATGACGACTTATGGTGAAAATATTGGTGTCATGGCAGTAACCCGTGTGTATTCCACCATTGTCTTTGTGATTGCCGGTGTCTTCGCGATTTTCTTAGGTCTTTCACCAAAATTTGGTGCGGTGATTCACACCATTCCAACCGCAATTTTAACTGGTGCTTCAATTGTGGTCTTCGGTTTAATTACCATTGCCGGTGCGAAAATCTGGATTGAAAATAAAGTCGATTTCTCAAAAAACAAAAACTTAATGGTGGCTGCGGTAACCATTATTTTAGGTACGGGTGACTTTGCACTGCAATTTGGTAACTTCAACCTCGGTGGTATTGGTACGGCAACTTTTGCAGCACTCATTCTAAACTGGTTCTTTAGCTTGGCCGATAAATCTTGACATCCTGTTCCTTAATATGTAGTCAAACATAGTCAAGTGTCTTGTTTCCAAGCTTGTAACTAGAGCCTAAGTCGGAGTGTCTAGTGTGGCTCAAAAGCCTGACTTAGCCAACCAGATAACTGCTTTGGAAAATTTCTGCACTGCAAATGGTTATGCTGTCACGGAATGGGTATCGGAGATAGGTAGTGGCTTAAATTACAATCGAAAGAAATTTAATAAGCTTTTCCTTGATATTGAAATGGGCAATGTTTCAATGTTGATCATTGCTCACAAAGACAGGCTTGTGAGGTTTGGTTTTGAGTGGTTTGAGTCTTTTGCAGAAAGACACAGCTGCAAAATAATTATCATGAATCAAGAATCCCTTTCCCCAGCAGAAGAAGTTACACAAGACCTCTTGGCAATTATTCATTGTTTTTCTTCGCGCCTTTATGGATTAAGAAAATACCAAGACAAAGTTAAAAAATTGGTGCAGACCAAGGAACAATAATTGTGAAATTGACACGCATTCATCACTGCAAAAACCTGAATCGAGAGAAGTATAAGCAGCTTGAAAAGCAAGCTGCTTTGCTTGGTCGTGTTCGCAGTGAAGTTTGGCGTAAATACGGTGCTGTTGCTGGTCTAAATATGGGTGACAGAGCGATTCGTGACTCTTGGATGAACGAAGGTCGTGAATTTAATGTATCAGCCAATGCCTGGAAAGAAACTTTACGTGACTGTATTGGTGATATTAAAGCCTATCGTGAAGCTGCAAAGGAAAAGGTAAAACAAGCTATTCGCAAACGCACCCATTGCGAAACAGAACTGAAAAGACTTTATACGCTGTTAAAAAAAGATGCATGGATGGAAGATAATTTTCTTCACCGCCAGATGCGTAAACATTTTAGACATGGCGTAAACCATACTCATAATCAGATTATCGTTCGTGCCGATATGTGCAAGACCTTTGAATTAAATGGTCAGTGTTGGCTTAAAGTGCCGAGTTTAGTCCCTCGGCAAACCATTAAAATCCCACTTAACACCACTATGGAATTTGCACCTCAAGGGACTCTCAGGATTATTCTAAGAAATGGCAATGTTGAAGTTCATTCGACTTATGATGTGGTTGAAACTAAAGATTGTGGCGAAGCAACTGTAGGTGTTGATAAAGGTTATTCAGAAGCTTTTGTGGATTCTGATACTGATGTGTATGGTAAAGGTTTAGGTAAACTAATTTCGAGTGAATCAGATTACTTGAACAAGAAATACAAAAGAAGAAATAAGCTGAGAGCAATTTCCAAAGCAAAGCCACATAAGCGCCAAGCAATTGAACGGTCTAACTTAGGTCGAAAGAAATTAGATAAGAGACAAGATGCTCAGAGATCTAAATTAAAAACATTGATCTACACAGCGACACATCAATTGATTGATAAGGCAGGCTTGATTGTTGCAGAGGACTTAACCTCACCAATTCAAAGCAAGCGTAGCTATGGGAAAAACACCAATAGACGCTTAAATACATGGGTAAAAGGCATATTAGCTGATGCCCTAACAACTATATCTCACCGTAGAGGTTCTGTGGTGCATCTGGTTAATGCTTCGTACACTTCGCAAAGTGATTCTTTTTTGCATGGGCTTTTAATCGGCACACGTAAAGGAGATCAGTTTTACCGATCTAATGGGGAAGTTGTACAAGCAGACTGGAATGCTGCGAGAAACGTGCTTGCAAGATTAAACGACCCTGAGATAAGTCGTTACACACCTTACCGTGAGGTAAGGCGTGTATTGCAAGAACGGACTGACCGCTACAAGTCGGAACTGACCGACTTAGGCTCTAGTTACAAGCTTGGAAACAAGACATTAACAGAGTGCGAATTAGTCCTTGACTATGTTTGACTACATACTAAGGAACAGATAAGTATTTTTCATAGGGTGCCAAATTGGGCATGTTTTTAGCAAATAGACCGTACAGACCATATAGTATGAGCATACCTCCCAGCAAGGCTTCACTTTGGAATTCACCATGACCTAAAGTCGGAAATACACTCCAGATCGAACCCACAATAATACCGATCAATAATGACCAGAAACGGCGAACCAATCGTAGAACATGCCCTTCTGCAAACAGTTGCCAGACATTGGTGACCATTGAAGGAACGATCAGTAAAGTGGCAGCTTGAAAAGGACTGATAAACAGCGTGAGTAAGCCCATAGCAACAGCAGGTAAACCCAAACCAATGGCTCCTTTGATCATCCCTTCAAGTGCAAATACTCCAATTACAAACCCAACCATATGCGCTGTACTCTTTAAACTGTGAACGCTATGCTAGGTGAAGCGTGCTAAGAGGAAAATCATTGTTTTTGGAAGGCAGCCTCAATCTTTGCTTGAGGCTATCCGCCATATTTCTGTATTTTGATGGTGAAAAAATTTACGCTCTTTTTACGTTACTGTTGAGATCAAAATTTCTATACTTTTTTGATCTCTACAGCGATGTTAAAAATATGAATATGCCGCTTTATCATCACGCTTCAAGTTCAACCAATACGCTTTATTTGGAATCTAAAGATGCTGATCAATTCTTATTAGAAGTGGATCAATATTTAAAGCAATACCCTACGACCGAGCATATTGATATTTGCCTGCATGATTTAAATGGACATCTACGTGGTAAAAGAATTGATATCAAAAGCCTGAAAAATCTCTCTAAAGGTTGTTATTTTCCGTTATCGGTTTACGCCATGAGTTTAGAAGGCAAAGTGATTGAAGAAAGTGGGCTTGGAAAATATATTGGGGAACCAGACCAGCTTTGCTTACCCATTTTAGGCTCTTTACGTCCTTGCGCAAACCAATCCGAAAAACATGCGCAACTCTATTTAAGCATGAAGTCTGACAATGGTTCGGACTGCGAATTTGAACCGAGAAATATCTTAAAAAGAATCTTGTTAAGCTTAAATCAAATGAATTATTTCCCCGTTATGGCAGGAGAAATCGAGTTTTATTTATATACCCAACCAAGCCATTCCGAGCACAAAATGGAGCAAACGCAATGTTTTGATGTCGATGCTCCCAAGCGTTATCAAACCGTGTTAGAAAACATTGAAATCGAAGCTAAAAAACAAAATATCCAGATCACTGCAATTGTTGCAGAGAGTTCATCGGGTCAATTCGAAATTAACCTGCAACATCGTGCCGATATCTTAAAACTCTGTGATGAGATGATGGCGATTAAACGCATTGTGAAACAGAGTGCCAACATGCATGGTTTAAATGCCAGCTTTATGGCTAAACCCAATATGTTGAGTGCGGGTAGCGGCTTACACTTTCACATGAGCCTTTTAAATCAATTTCAACAAAATATTTGTGCAACGGATGATCTTAAAAAACCCAATCAACGCATGGGGCAAGTGATTGCCGGTCTGCTTCAGTTAATGCCTGCATCGATGGCCATTCTGGCGCCGAATATTAATTCTTTTCGCCGCTTTCAGTTTGCGCATCATGTGCCTTTAGAAGCCAATTGGGGCGTGAATAATCGCAATGTGGCTATTCGACTGCCCTGTGCAGATCCAGAAAATTGTCGTTTAGAATATCGGGTTGCCGGTGCCGATGCGAATCCCTATTTATGTATTAGTGTGATCTTAATTGGTGTGTTACATGGCTTAACCCATGATGCACTTCAATTACCCAAAGCCAGCCATGAAATGAAAGCGCATGATGCAAGAACATTATTGCCCAATCATCAACTCGAAGCGTTAAAACGCTTTGAAAAAAATGCAGTACTTAAACAATATTTAGGTGCCGATTTTATGCAATTATGGGTGGCTTGCAAAAAATATGAATACCAATTGGTCAGCAATACAATTACTGACTTAGAATTACAATGGGGACTCTAAAAACACGATTTAAATGATCCGTTTAAGGGCGAATTTCTTTCAATTCCCGTTGAATAAAACGTTGGATCATTTCTCGATATAAGTGTTCAACCAAATCTGGATCTGTTCCCAATGCAATGGCTTGGGTACGGACCTTGTTAATCACTTGCTCGACGCGCTCGGGTGATTGCACATCTTGCACGCTGTTCTTAAAACGGACCGCTTGATCCACATAAAATTGACGTGTGGCAATGATTTCAATCAGTGCCGTATCAAGGATATCAATCTTTTCACGCGCTTGTTCTAAAGACTCACATTTTTCTTTCTTCATCGTTGCTATCATCATTTTCACTTTTATATTGGTCTTCTAAAACATTACTAAAAATACTTTCAATCATCCAGACTCGATACAAACTATTAAAGACATAACTTTGACCATCTATACGAAGTTCAAGTACCGGAAAATCAGGCTGTGATTTCATTTCACAGAGTATGTCATTTTCTTGCAGTTTGGCAGTAATATCTTCATGGGTTAATTCATTAATCTCTAAATCACGCTTAAGCTGTTCAAAATGTGCTTTGAACGACATGTCCTGCCCTTTGGTCCATACCGCTTGTAAAATGCGATACATCGCCTCAACCCGTTGCTCTTCAGGCACACTATAAAACAGCCGTGCCATGTCACAGGTTGCAGACTGGGTAGGACGGCAAAATGGAGTAAAGGTCACTTCTGTACGTTTGGAAAGACGCGTCGCCAAACTCCAATCAAATAAGTCACGTCCATGATAAGAAAGCGGATAGACATTCAGGTGAATATTATAATAATTGGCCAATTCTTCTTTAATATACGCCAACAATAGCCATGAAATCGGATCTTCCAGTGCAATATATAAATCCAATTCAGGGTCTAAGGCCTGAATTTCATTCAGTTCCTCGGCATCGCTAATCAGATGTTCACGCCAATCAATATGATTAATCAAAAAGATAGGATTTCCCGTTAATTGTTTTTGCTGTTTTAAACGGCGCACCAAGCGCAGTAAATCATCAACCGCATGATATTTACGATCACTCAATTCAAAATAACTGGCCAGTACAGCATCATCGTTAAAAATACGTTCGGGAAAATCTTGCGCTGGATGATGTCGACTGGCCATGGCATATAAAGTGCGTAATTTGCCATACTGTTTTTGCCACAACATGTGAAATACATCTTCCAGTAAATATAGAAAATCTTGTCCACGGAGTGGCGTATTGCGAAGGATGGTTTCTGCTTGTTGGATGGCTTCAGTGGGCGGCTGTTCGGGGGTTTCATGAAAACTAAAACGGTGCTGTTTCGATAAAATTTGTGCATCGTTTAAACAGTAGTTTTGCCACTCCACCTGTGACATATCGTTGGGAGGTTCTGCCTTTTGGCTCGAAATGATCACTTTTAAAGGTTTGAGTTCATCGCTCAAAATTTCCTCAAGCTCAGGTAACTGCTGTACAGCCAAATAGCTATACACATCATCTAAACGCAAGTGAATACTTAAACCGTGTTCCGTAGATAATACCACTTGACGCATCGGCTTTTGGTAAAACCAGCGCGATCGAAGTGGATCAAACCAACGGCGTAACAGTGACATGAGATAAACCTCGAAAAAAAACCCTTGTAGTGCTACAAGGGTTTATAACAATTTGTTAGAGAATGATCAATTATACATCTAAATTTAGATCCGTAACTGCCCCTTTTTCCGCCCCTGTGGTCAATTTAGCAAACTTGGCTAAAGCACCATAGGTATAATTGGGTTTTGGTTTCACCCAAGCGGCTTTACGTGCTGCCATTTCCGCATCAGAAATATGTAAAGTCATTTCACGGGTTTCGGCATTAATCGAAATTTTGTCACCATTTTTGACCAAGCCAATCGGCCCACCTTCATAGGCTTCAGGCGTCACATGACCAATCACAAAACCGTGACTGCCACCAGAGAAACGACCATCGGTCAGCAATGCTACAGATTTACCTAATCCCTTACCAATAATCGCCGAAGTTGGTTTCAGCATTTCTGGCATTCCCGGCCCACCTTTAGGACCTTCACCACGAATCACCACCACTTCGCCTTCTTGCACTTCACCATCCAAAATCCCACGCATGGCACCAATTTCGCCTTCAAATACCCGTGCTGGACCTTCGAAATACAAACCTTCTTTACCGGTAATTTTGGCCACGGCACCTGTAGGGGATAAGTTGCCTTTTAACACCACAAGGTGAGAGTCTTTTTTAATCGGGGCATCAAAAGGTAAAATAATCTGCTGACCTGTTGGATAATCTTCCACATCGGCCAAGTTTTCCGCCAAGGTTTTGCCCGTCACGGTTAAACATGAACCATCAAGCATTCCTGCATCTAACATACGCTTCATTAACGGTTGAATACCACCAATGGCAATCAGTTCAGACATCAAATACTTGCCGGATGGGCGAACATCGGCCAGCACTGGAATATCTTTTCCAATACGGACAAAATCATCCAGTGTGAGTTCAACGCCTGCAGTATGCGCCATCGCGAGCATATGCAGCACCCCATTGGTCGAACCACCCAGTGCAATCAGCACTTTAATCGAGTTCTCAAATGCCGCTTTGGTCATAATGTCGCGCGGCTTGATATCCAGACGTAATAGGTTCATGACCGCCTCACCGGCACGCAGACAGTCGATTTTTTTCTCATCTGAAACAGCTTCTTGCGCAGATGAACCCGGTAGGCTCATACCGAGTGCTTCAATCGCTGATGCCATAGAGTTCGCGGTATACATCCCGCCACAAGAACCCGGTCCTGGCAATGCCACTTCTTCAATTTGCTTGACTTGGATGGCGCTGATTTCACCTTTGGCATGCTGCCCCACCGCTTCAAACACAGAAATCATGTCGGTATGACCTGCACCCGGTTTAATGGTTCCGCCATAAATAAACAGACCCGGACGGTTTAAACGTGCCAAGCCCATAATGCAGCCCGGCATGTTTTTATCACAACCACCAATGGCAATCACCCCATCATAGGCCTGACACCCCACCACAGCTTCAATCGAATCGGCAATAATTTCACGAGAAACCAACGAGTATTTCATCCCTTCGGTGCCGTTCGAGATCCCGTCAGAAATAGTAATGGTATTAAAGATAATGCCCTTACCACCTGCGGCATTCACACCCTTTTCAGTTTCACGTGCCAAACCATCGATGTGCATATTACAAGGGGTCACATTGGCCCAAGTCGAGGCAATGCCAATAAATGCACGCTCAAAATCAGCATCTTTAAAACCAGTAGCACGCATCATGGAACGTGCTGGGGCATTTTCTATGCCTTCATAAACAAGGGCTGAATGTTCGCGGATATTGTCTTTACTCATGAAGCGCTCCGTGGCTTAGACTCATTCTGATTTAAATGAAGTCATGGCGAATTATTATTCTTTTGATTGTATAGAAAGCAGCTGGTATGTAAACGTCTAAAGCTGCTTAAGCAAATTTATCTTTTAAAGCCGTTGCACTGAAATTTAATCACATGACCAAGCGACATGGATGTCGCTGTTGCCCTATGCAGCAAGGATGCTGCATTAGGGCAACAAAGCGTTTTGTTACTTTTGCGCTGTCAAAAGTAAGGAATTATCTACGCATTACCATTTTAAAATCTCAAAGCAAAATGTGATCGTGACATTTTCTAGCAACATTAAAAAAGCACCCCATTTGGAGTGCTTTTTACTCTCTTTAAATTCTAAACATTAGATGTCACGTACCGCGCCTTTCGAAGCACTGGTGGTGTGCATCGCATAGGCTTTCAATGCTTTAGACACTTTACGTGGACGCTGTTCAGTAGGCTGCCAACCTTTGGCTTCTTGCACTTCACGGCGCGCTGCCATGGTTGCTTCATCGACAGCTAAATGAATAGTTCGGTTTGGAATATCAATTTCAATACGGTCGCCATCTTCCACCAAACCAATTGCGCCACCTTCAGCCGCTTCAGGTGAAACGTGACCAATGGAAAGACCTGATGAACCACCAGAGAAACGACCATCGGTAAGTAAAGCACAGTCTTTACCCAAACCTTTCGATTTTAAGTAACTGGTTGGATAGAGCATCTCTTGCATACCCGGGCCACCACGTGGGCCTTCGTAGCGAATCACCACCACATCACCCGCTTGAATACCACCACCCAAAATGCTTTCTACCGCAGCATCTTGGCTTTCAAAAACACGTGCTGTACCATTAAATTTAAGAATTGAATCATCAACACCCGCTGTTTTGACAATACAACCATCTAGTGCGATGTTACCGTAAAGCACAGCCAAGCCACCATCTTGCGAGAAAGCATGTTCAGCATTACGAATCACACCTGTTTCACGGTTACCGTCTAAAGTTTGATAGTAACGGTTTTGTGAAAATGCGGTTTGCGTCGGTACACCACCCGGTGCTGAACGGAAGAACTCATACACATCTGCATCTTCAGTACGGATGATGTCCCATTTATCCAACGCATCTTTTAAAGTTTTTTCATGCACCGTCGGTACGGAAGTATCCAACAACCCTGCACGATCTAACTCGCCCAAAATTGACATGATCCCGCCAGCACGATGCACGTCTTCCATATGCACGTCTTGTTTTGCAGGCGCAACTTTACACAGCACAGGAACTTTACGCGAAAGACGGTCGATGTCGGTCATGGTGAAATCGACTTCAGCTTCATGTGCCGCTGCCAATAAGTGTAAAACGGTATTGGTTGAACCACCCATCGAAACATCAAGGGTCATGGCATTTTCAAACGCTGCTTTAGTGGCAATTGAACGCGGTAAAATGCTGTAGTCGTCTTGTTCATAATGACGTTTTGCCAGTTCAACAATCAACTGACCTGCACGTTCGAATAATTTTTTACGGTTGGCGTGGGTTGCTAAAGTTGAACCATTACCTGGTAAAGACAAGCCTAAAGCTTCAGTCAAGCAGTTCATTGAGTTTGCAGTGAACATGCCTGAACATGAACCACAGGTTGGACATGCAGAGCGCTCATACTCAGCCACTTCTTCATCGCTAAAGCTGTCGTCTGCTGCCACAATCATGGCATCAACCAAATCGATGGCTTTTTCATTGCCACGGATTTTCACTTTACCCGCTTCCATTGGCCCGCCAGAGACAAAGACCACTGGAATATTAAGACGCATGGCGGTCATCAACATGCCCGGCGTGATTTTGTCACAGTTGGAAATACAGACCATCGCATCGGCACAATGGGCATTGACCATGTATTCAACCGAGTCAGCAATCAAATCACGTGATGGCAATGAATACAGCATGCCGTCATGTCCCATGGCAATACCATCATCCACCGCAATGGTGTTGAACTCTTTGGCTACACCGCCTGAAGCTTCAATTTGTCTTGCGACCAGTTGACCTAAATCTTTCAGATGCACATGACCCGGAACAAACTGTGTAAATGAGTTGACCACCGCAATAATCGGTTTGCCAAAATCTTCATCTTTCATGCCTGTCGCGCGCCATAGGCCACGTGCGCCAGCCATATTTCTTCCGTGTGTCGATGTTTTTGAACGATAGTCAGGCATTGTGTATTTCCAACAAAGTTTGTGCTCGAGCTGAATTCTACGATTCACTCTGGCTGAATGGTACTGATATATAACGTGAAATCAGTCGAAATATAGCGTTATCTTACTACAGCTTGCTGTTGAGCAATGTTCTATAGAAATGATATTTTATGAGAGAAATCTAGGGTTATTTCGACGATTCATATAAAAAAATAGCTACTGAGCATTAATATAACGCTATACAATTAAATTAAATACAAAACTTTCATGAATAATATTTAAATTTTATATAAATTAAATTTATTAATATAAATTAAATCCAGAAAAAAATTGCAGAGTTCCGTACTGATTCATTTCAGGTTTTTAAAGTACAACAACGCGTTTTACAGCTATTTTTGATTATGATCAAGATATGCATTTTCAGTTTGCTATAATAAGAAAACATCTTACGAATTGAGCCAAATAAAGTTGAAAATCATCTTTGCGGGTACTCCTGAATTTGCAGCGGTCGCTTTAGACGCACTCATCAAAACAGAACATGAAATTGTCGCTGTTTATACCCAACCTGACCGCAAAGCAGGTCGTGGGCAAAAATTGACAGCTTCAGCTGTCAAACAATTGGCTTTAGCACACAACATTCCAGTTTATCAGCCCCTGCATTTCAAATCTTCCACCGAAGAAGGCTTAGCTGCGCAAGCTGAACTTGCAGCCTTAGCTGCCGATATTATGGTGGTGGCAGCATATGGCTTAATCTTGCCACAGGTGGTTTTAGATACCCCCAAATATGGCTGTCTCAATATTCATGGTTCACTGCTTCCACGCTGGCGTGGTGCAGCACCGATTCAACGTGCCATTGCTACAGGTGATCGCGAAACGGGTGTGACCATTATGAAAATGGCCGCTGGACTCGACACAGGCGATATGATGTATAAAACCCTGTGTCCCATTGAAGCCACCGATACTTCTGCAAGCCTACATGACAAGTTAGCCATTCAAGGCGCGACGGCAATTGTGGCCGTTTTAGCGTCTGAACAAATACTTCAACATTATTTAGCAACCCGTGAAGTGCAAGACGAAGCACTCACAGTCTATGCACATAAATTATCCAAAGCTGAAGCGCACATTGATTGGTCAATTGATGCGGTACAAGTGGATCGCAATATTCGTGCTTTTAATCCTTGGCCCGTCGCATTTATTGTATTGGATGAGCAAAACAACTTAAGAGTCTGGAATTCGGCCTTATCGCATGAAACTGCGGAAAATGCCCAAGTCGGTGAAATCATTGCCATTGATAAACACGGTGTACATGTTGCCTGTGCAAATCATACAGTCATCATGCTAACTGCTTTACAATGGCCCGGTGGCAAATCGCTGAATGCCGTACAAATTTTACAAACCCAAAAACTGAATATTGGACAAATTTTATAATGAGACAATCTCCCCACGCCTCTGGTAAGACTTTAAACTTACGTGCTCAGGTTGTTAAAACGTTATTGGCTGTCCAAAATGGTCAATCACTCGCTTCAGTTCTGAATCAACATATCAATATTGTTTCTGGCAAAGACCGTGCGCTGTACCATGAATTGGTTTTAGGTTGCTTACGCCAATGGCATTCATTGAAACAATTGACCTTACCATTACTGGCCAAACCTTTAGAAAACCAAGTGGTAGAAACTTGTCTTTATCTTGGTTTATACCAATTGCTGTGCACCCGCGTTGCAGCCCATGCTGCCATTTCAGAAACTGTGGAAGCAACAAAACAATTGGGGATGGAAAGCTTAAGTGGCGTAGTGAATGCCATTTTACGCCGTGCAACACGTGAAACAGAACAGTTCTATGATGTCCTCGAACAAGCCCACGGTTTGCCAAGTTGGTTATTTAAACGCTTGAAGAAGGATTGGGGCGATGACTTCGAAGCTTTAAGTTATGAACTAAAGCAAGTTGCACCATTAACCTTACGCGTTAACACCTTGCAAGTTAGCCGTGACGAATATCTTGAAATTTTAGAAGATGAAGGCATTGAAGCCCATGCTTGTGAACTCTCCAATGTCGGTATAGTTTTGGATGAGGGTATTCATGTTCCGAGCCTTCCTGGTTTTGAGGCGGGTGGTTTTTCAGTACAAGATGAACATGCACAGCTCTGTGCACAATTATTGCCCGACCTAAATGGCAAATTCGTGATTGATGCCTGTGCAGCACCAGGTGGTAAAACAGCGCATATTTTAGAAAAATATCAGCCGAAAAAACTGATCGCGCTCGACCAAGATGAAAAACGCTTAAAACGTGTCTCTGAAAACTTAGAGCGTTTGGCTTTAAGCGAAAAGCATGTTGAAATTATCACTGCCGATGCTGTGCAATGGACATCGCCTGAACTTGCGGATTGTATCGTACTGGATGCACCATGTTCAGCAATTGGTGTGATCCGTCGCCATCCAGATATTCGTTTACTACGTCAGTCTGGTGACATTGCCAAAACGGTACAGCTACAAAAGCAAATTCTTGAAAATATGTGGCAACAACTCAAAGTTGGCGGCACATTGCTGTACATCACCTGCTCAATTTTAAAAGTCGAAAATGAACAGCAAATGGTCGACTTCTTTGCTCATCATACCGATGCTAAAGAAATTAAAATTGATGCCGATTGGGGTATTGAACAGCTTCATGGTCGTCAATTATTACCACAAACAGGTCATGGCGATGGCTTCTTCTATTGCCGTATCCAAAAAACGGCATAAGCCTTAAAGATACTGTGCCATTCTGAAATAGAGTAGCCGTATGTGCATGAAAACCGAGTTAAGTCATTAACTCGGTTTTTTGTTTTTTATAGCTTTTGGCTGATCTTAATGAAGGTGGACACTAAAGTTTCAATTCAGTAGCTCAAAATTAGAAATACCCGACGGGTGATCAAAAAATGATGGCTATGAAAAATGAATTAACTGACAAATTTAAACAGTACCAAACTAATGGCCAAAGATGCCATGCCAATCACCAGACCATAAACAGTTTCATGACCTTTGGCATAACGTTTTGCTGTAGGCAGTAACTCATCCAATGCTAAGAACACCATCACCCCACCAATCATGCCAAATACCGCACCATAAATACTAAAACTCATAAAAGGTGCCAAAATAAAGTAGCCCAGTGCTGCACCAAAAGGTTCAGCTAAGGCAGAAACAAAACTCGCAGCTAAAGCTAAATCTTTACGCCCTGTTGCCATATAAACAGGTAGGGCAATGGCAACACCTTCAGGAATATTATGAATAGCAATGGCAACGGCTAAGGGGGCACCTAAGGTTGGACTTTCTAAAGTGGCAAAAAATGTAGCCAAACCTTCAGGTAAGTTATGTGCAGTAATGGCAAATAAGGTCAGTAAGGCCGTGCGCATTAATTGTTGTTGTTCTAAAGCGACAGTATTGTTTTGTTCAATGGTTTGGTGTGGATTTGGAATAAAACGATCCAATAACAAAACTAAAATCACCCCCAATAAAAAGGCAAAAGTACCAAAAGCAAAACCCCATTTCGGCTCAAAAGCTTGGCTAAAAGAAGCAATCGATTTATTTAAAATTTCAGTCAGTGAAACATAGACCATTGCCCCCGCAGAAAAGGCCAAACCAAAAGATAAAAAGCGATAGCTCGGTTGCTTAAAAAATAAAACCAATGCACCACCCAGCACAGTGGCTAATCCAGCAAGAAAAGTCACCGCAAATGCGATCAAAACTTGATGAGGCAAAATGGTGTGCATCGCCATGCTCCATTTAGAAACAAGAAAGCCACCATCATAAATGATAATGACTTTCATTTACATATTTTATCAGTATAGACTGAATTATTTCACTTAGAGCGTATGTTGATCTTTGACATCTTCAAGAACATCATCAAGTTCCTCAGGGTTTTTCATCAAGTGAAGAATGGACAAAGCCAAGCCGCCCCACAAAAACACCATCGAAATAATCATCATTACGATTGCTGAAGTATTCATCTTTGCGCTCCTAGCGGTCTTTGACACGAGTCAAAATAAAGGCAATCACTGCACAGAAAATCACACAGCCCCATCCAAATAACCACTGTAGACTTAAACTATAATCTCCATAACCTTTTAACAGCAAGTTATAAATGGTCATGCCTAAAGTAACCAACAAAATCAAAGAGGTAATCACAGTGAGAGTGAAATCCCAACCTTTGCCTAATTGCACCGTTGAAATGGCATTGACATGATTTCTGATCTCAAGCAGTGCTGAACGCTTAAACCATGCCACACAGATAATCGACAATAATGCACCACCAATGATGCCAATGTTATTGATGAAATGATCAATAATATCGACCAATTTGATCGAGTTCACACTTGAGAATAGTACGATTGAAACCAACGCACTGCCACCACCGATAATCGAAACTGCTTTTTTACGACTCCATTTTAGCTTATCCATCATGGCTGAAATTGGAACTTCCAAAATACTCACCATTGATGAAATACCGGCAACAAATAATGAGGTAAAGAATAAAATTCCGAATAAGTCAGCGCCTGCACCTAAGCTAGAAATGATTTTAGGGAAGGCAATAAAGGCCAGCCCAATACCACCACTGACCACGTCTTGTACATTGCTATTTGCAGCATGTGCCATAAAACCAAGCGCCGCAAAAATACCAATACCAGCTAAAATTTCAGTTGAAGCATTGGCAAAACCAACGATTAAACCTGAACCGGTTAAATTGGTCTTTGGCTTTAAATAAGACGCATAGGTCACCATGATCCCGAAGCCCACTGAAAGCGAGAAGAAGGTATGACCATAAGCTGCCAACCAAACTTTATAGTCCATCATCGCAGACCAGTTTGGGGTAAAGAAAGCATTTAAACCTTGTGCCGCACCCGGTAATCGAAGTGCTTGAATCACCAAAAGTACGAATAAAACAAACAACAAAGGCATGCAAATCTTGTTGGACAGTTCAACGCCTTTTTTTACACCACCATATAAAATGATTAAAGTTAATGCCCAAATACCAGCCAAGGGCCAGAAAATATGGCTGACAAAACGCGGGTCAAAACCTGTGGCTTCTGAAGTCTGTAAATACGTTTTAAAGAAAAATGCTTCTGGGTCACTGCCCCACATTTGGCCTATCGAGAAGTAGATATAACTACCTGCCCAAGTCAAAACGCTGGCGTAGTACAAACCAATAATGATACACACACAAACTTGCCACCATCCTAGCGTTTCGCCACCTTTAAAAATGGCACGATATGCTTTCGGAGGGGAGCGATTGCTTTTATGTCCAACTGCATAGTCTAGAAATAAAAGTGGTAAACCTGCAGTAATTAAAGCAATCAGATAAGGAATTAAAAATGCCCCACCGCCATTTTCATAAGCGACATATGGAAAGCGCCAAATATTACCTAAACCAACTGCGGATCCGATCGCTGCAATAATAAAGCCCGATCGTGACGTCCAGTTTTCACGAGTATCTGTCATAGAACACCTAAACTTAGGCACCTTTTAATGCTGCTTGTTATCTGGTTATCTCGCAAGCAAAAAAGTACCATTCAAAAATAATTTGTGTGTTTGACGTTAGAGGTCACCTTTTGAGCGTCTTGTTCTAAAATACAAACAGGCAAGCATTACAAAATCTTGCTTAAAGTCTTTTGCTGATTTTTGCCTTTCAATGTTTGAACAATACCCATTTTTTTTGCTTTTTTCTGTAGTTTTTACCGAAATTATTTAATTTTATAATCTATATATTATGAATTGATCAAAAAAGCGCTTTTTTCACCTGTCACGACTGACATATTGCACTTTTCACAACCAAAAGCTAAATTTTTACAGCAGAGCATGCGACATAAACAAACGGCATATCATAAATCTCACGCAAGCCATTTAAAAAATAACAACAATGCAATTTGCTTTCATTCCCTATATGATTTGATCCGTTAAGCATTCACTGACGCTATTTAAATCACAATATTATTTTGCAAAAATAATCGACCTCATTTTCAGGATTTCCATGCAAGCACTCAAATTATCTTGTTTTGTACTCGGACTCAGTACATTTAATGCAGCACAAGCCGATGTAATTGCAGTCAAAGGCGGTATTGATTATTGGCACTATAATGCTGATTTACAGCAACCAACCTCTGTAGCAGCACAAGCAGAGCTTGAAGATGATCACAGCATGTCATTTTCCATTGCAGTAGAACATCCAGTGCCCTTTTTACCCAATATCAAAATTAAACATGCCAATCTACAAGCTGAAAGTGAGCAAAGTTTTGCTGGGCTAAAAAGCCATCAGGTCGATCTCGATTATTCAGATTTCATTCTATATTATGAAATACTGGACAATATTATATCGGCCGATATTGGCTTTGGTGCTAAACGTCTAGAGGGTAATCTCCGTCAAAACGATACTCAGACTCAGGATATCAGCGACACTATACCAATGATCTATGCGCAAGCTGGTGCAAAACTACCATTTACAGGATTCAGTGCTGGAGCTGAAGTCAGTTTTTCTTCATTAGATCATGATAAAATTACCGATGCACAGGCTGAACTCAAATATAATTTTATAGACACTCTACTTGTGGATGTCGGCGCTAAAGTAGGTTATCGCATTTTAGATATTCAACTTGAAGAAGGTTCTAACCAAGAAGCCAAATTAAAATTTAAAGGCCCTTATTTGGGCATAGACCTACATTTCTAGCCTTATTGTAAGCCTAAGCTTACATAAAATATGGAAAATGACTGCTATTCAAGCACCGTGATTTTCACTATATTTAACTTATACAGAAACAGGATGTTTCTAAAAAACAAAAATGATAAAAGTACAAAACAGCAGGATGCTGAGGTAGAACAAAAGTGATACCTTTAAACGAATACGAAAAAGCCTCGACAGGATGTCGGGGCTTTTTTCATGCAGGTTATAAAGATCATTGGAAAATAAAAAAATTCATCTGCAAATAAGCAGTGAGTAAGCATTAAGATTCTAGACACGATCAAACATTTTTTAATGCACTCTCTCATAAGCTAATCGAAAATGTTGAGCATTGAAACTAAGTCTAAATCTCAAGTTATAAAATATTTCAATATATTAGCCTTAGCTTCCAAGCTTAATACATAAATTTTCGTCTTAAGTCTCTCTCATTTTAGCAACTGAAAAAGCCCTTAACATTATCATGCTATGAGCAGCATACGATGCTCATACTGCTTACGACATTATGATGTTCAAAAAGGTCTGTCATTCATAACGAGTGTATACTGCCTTGGTCAGAATGAATCAAGATTCTGTGCTTTGGATTTCTTCGCCAGATAAAAGCATCAATCAAACATCTAATACCAAACCCACTACAATATCCAAATATAGTCATTACCTTCATGAATACGGATGTAAGTGATGCAATGCCAATTGCTCACAGTAATTAAGATTAAGCTAAATAAACGATCGATCTAGAGTATTTACAGCAACGATGGAGAGCAGCATAAGCTCTTGGCTTAGATAATCTAACCACATCAGGTACACGATAACCTTTCTCAATAATTTTAAGTTCTTCAAAATATGTTACTTCTCATAAGCATCTCGTTAATCAGCCATTTTATCTATGAGCAAACTGTTAAAAACATAAAGCACTATTTTTATCAGTTATTCAGAATACTTTAGAAAGAAAGTATGAACTAAGCTTGAGAAAAGTTATTCCATCCGAGCGGTCGCTTCACAATTTGAAATTGATAAAAACACGATTTTAAGTTGGAAAAAGTAAATTAAGATTAAATGAATCCGCCCACGTAGGCCTTCCAAAATTGATGATCAAGCCTTACAAGATGATGTCGAAAAGTATCGCCTTGCGTAACAATATTACTCATAGCAAAATTAGCGTGCTCAGCATTTTTCTTATGGTCAATTTTCTATAGGCGATGCATTAAGACATTTAGTGATTCTCTTGATCTTTTAAAGATCATACATCCCATCATTGATCTCGATGAAAGTGGATTTAAATCCCATGAGCATCAGCCTTATGGTTATGCTCAAAAAAGCACTCAATTCTTGCGATGGTTTCCGCTTTTATGCAGGAAATCCATTTAAATGGTTGCCAATCGATCACTCTAGATGCAGAAAATGGCAAGGCGATCTTAACCTCTGTTCCTTCAGCGAATCATCCTATGATTATTATTGCTTTAGCAGAGAAAGACATTCTTTTAGGGCAATTATTATACATGCTAAAGAATAGCAGTAATTTAATACAGCAAGAAGCTTCATAATAAAGGTGCTTGAGCTCTTAAGTATTTTTAATCATTACTAATATTTAAATTTAATCAAATTCCCCACATAAAAAAACACCCCCAACGTTTAGGTTGGGGGTGTTTTTAGGAATAATGAGCTGGCGATGACTTACTCTCACATGGGTAACCCCACACTACCATCAGCGCGAAGAGGTTTCACTTCTGAGTTC
>NZ_FNPK01000019.1 GCF_900107285.1 Acinetobacter kyonggiensis
ATTAGGCAATATTTACCTAAAGGGATTGATTTAAATCAGGCAGATCAGCATTATTTAAATCAAGTTGCCATGTCACTGAATACTCGTCCTAGAAAGGCGTTAGATTGGCTTACACCATTAGAGAAATTTGCTCAGCTTGTTGATTATCATATGGCTTTTGAAACTGTCGCACCTCATGTTTGAATTCGCCCAGCATCAACAATTAAAGAACTTTCATTTTGGCTTAAAAGCAAGTTAACAAGATTACCTTGCCCTTTTGAATAATAATGATCTAGATGTATTATTTCATGACTAGATCTTTCAAAACGATTCATCCTATCATGGCTTGCTATCGGAGAGTTTAAAAGTATATCAAATATATCCCGGGAAAATCTTTCTACGAGATATGTAAATCTATATGAATTGTGAGCAACTTCTGAAGTGATTTTCTTTATTATATTTTCACACAGCTCTTGAATCTCTTCGCTATATGAAGAATTTCCGGTTACAGCACTTGCAAAATCTTTAAGCAATAAGACTTCAATTTCTTTACAATTTTCATTAGTAATATCTTTGATTAAGTTTAGGTAATCTTCTAAATACTGTAGATGAATTTCATCTCTCATGTGTCTATTTACTTTCTCCACTTGTAAATCGACACGAATACTTTCATCAGTAAGAATTCTTACTTTATCAAAGAATTCTTCTTCAACTTCATTAAAATACTTATTACTTTCAATTTCCTCTTGAATTTTATTAGATAACCATTTTTCGTTATGAATCTGATGCTTTTTATTAAAAATAAATGTCTTAAGTTGCTCTCTTAATCTCTTCTGAATTTTACGATATTCCGCAGTAATAATTAAACTTTTTTGCTTATCAGAGGAAGTATCAATATTATATTTTGAATCATTATTTTGATGAATTTCTTCAAAAACAGTTTTAACACATTTTAAATTTGTATTTACTTTTTGTTTTAATATTTGAAATCTCTCAGTCTGATAATAATGTTCCAATTCAGATCTAATTGCATCTATACCCGAATCAATATCATACTTACATACATAATCTTTATCTTGAATAATGGATTTTTCAGAAACAAGATACTTATAAGCTGATCCCGCGAATACTCTTTTTTCCGTACCAATTTTATATTTTAGGACATCATTTTTTAGGATTTCATAGTTACCAATTAGTTGTTCAGGATTGTTTACTCTATCAATTTGATTACCAAAAACAAATAACTTATCTTTTAAAGCAATCCCATCACTATCAGTATTGTTTTTAATAACGCTTAATGATGTTCCTTGAATACTAGGATTGGTTCCAGCATTTGTAACTAGAATAATAGCATCAGCATTTTTTAAACGTTCTTCAGTTTGACGAATATGTAGTTTTGTTGGTGAGTCAAACCCAGGGACATCATAAATTATCGCTGTTTCTATTTGATTTAGCTTAGAAGATTCAATTTCAATTTTTTTCACACTTCTTGGTTTAGAAGTATCATTTTTTTCTCCTTTAATATAGGTTTGAAATTTCTCTTCATTTAACTCATCTCCATAAAATTCAATTTTCCCTCCATTTAAAGTCAATTTTGACTTAGATTTTAAAATGTCTAAAATCTCTTGATCTGTTTTACCTACATGATTTTTATGCAGTTGATTATTTTTTTCTTCTAAATTAGCAAAGTAGGTTTCAAATTCATTACTGTCTAAATCTTTAAAACTAATGCTTGTTGCTTCTGGATATTCAAGCTCCAAAAGCATGTCTTGAAAAATTTGATTAAATTCAGCTTCAGTATAAAACTCTACAGTAGCTTTATCCGATCCGCTAACTAATCTCGTTGTAGTAAAAGTACATCGTTCGGGTGCTGAAGGTAATACATAGTTATCAATCAAGGCATTAGCAAAAGTGGACTTACCAGCCTTCTCTAAGCCAACAATAGCAATTTCAAACTCATTACTCTCTAATTTGTGTTTGAGCTTTTTGTTCTTCTCACTATAGTTTTTAAGTTTTTCAAGTTGCTGACTATTTAACAGCTCTAAATCTACGTTGCTAATTAATTTGTTAATTAATAAACTTGTACGATCTATTTCATTGATTAATGTTGTTTTTTCCATTTCATATGAATGTGCATTCATAAATTAACCCCTAGTACATTATTAAATAAAATTTTAAAGTTTATGCCACCGCACTCTGATTAAATGCTTCAACAACCCCAAAAATATTGTCAGCATCTCCATCACCAAACACGCCATCTATCCCTTCATAATGGATTTGATTGAACGGTGGCTCATAAAGTTGCGATGCTTCTAAAATTCCTCGCATTGTTAAATGCTCAATAAGCATCTCCACAAAGCGAATCTGCTTCTCGTTATAGCTTGTACCATGTAAATATTTAGAAAATGCTTCCTGAACTGCCTGACGATCTAATCCAACTAAAGAACGGATAAACAACGGTAAAGACTTTTCAGTACCAAAACATTCTTCAAATTTGTCTTTGCTTTCCACTTCCTGAGCTTCAAAGACAAAACGCTCAAGCTCACTTAGGTCAGTTGGTGTTAGAGCTAGGCCACGCTTCAATTTAGCAATGGTAATGTGGTCTGCATTGGCTTTAATGAAACTCTCGACACGCTTACGGTACTGAGCAATGTTCACACCGCTTGAAACCACAGGAATATCTACTTCTGTTACATCACCTAATTCATCATCCAACATTGAGTACACGATGGTCGAGGTGGATTTCTCAATCAGTTTCACCAAACCACGAATGCGTTTACGCATGGATTCAAGCATTGGCAAGGTGATGCCTTTCCAATATTCAACAGTTTGAAGATCTTGGATTAATGCGATTTGTGCAGCGACTACAGGAATATTTTCTTTAGTTTCCAACTTGGAAGCGATTTCGATGACTTTATTGGCATAAACCTGAATTGCCTTATTATTCTTTTCCAACACAGCAAGTTCAATATTGTAGCAAAGCATATCAAATAGCTTGGCTTCTAGTGTCTCGGACTCTAGTTCGTTCGGAAGCTTAGAAATGTGTTCTCGTAATGTGCCAATTGCAAGGTCATCCAAATTGTCCCATGCAGTGTCATTTTTAAAATGTTCAACATGCTCAATTTCAGATTTAACAATGAAATTGTCCTTATTCATCGACTTCACTTCAGTATGCAAACTCTGACGCATTTCTTGCTGTACAGCTTTCATTTCTTCGGTTTGATAATCGGGTGAATTAAGCAAACTCAAAACATTCAATCGAGCCTTGAATAGGCGTTGTCCCAATGGTTCTGTGGTCGAAATAGGCGCACCATCAGGATTTTCATTGAAGTATTCAAAATTGGAACAGTAGTCGAAAATATAGAATTCTTTCTTGTCCATTTCAGGGGCAAACAGGTCTTTGCAAAGCCGTGTACCACGCCCAATCATCTGCGTAAACTTCACTTTTGAGCGTACAGACTTGAAGAAAACAAGGTTAACCACTTCAGGAACATCAATCCCTGTATCGAGCATATCTACAGAAATGGCAACTTGTGGATCAGCCAGATCCTTTTTACTGAAGCTATCAATCAAGCTCTGTGCGTACTTGGTCGAGTGTGTGATGACACGGGCAAACTTGCCGTCATAGTGCGGATAGTTTTTATCAAAGCGTTCCGCAATGAAGTTGGCATGGTTCTGATTGACTGCAAAAATGATGGTTTTACCCAACATATCTCCACCTTCAACCTTGATGCCATTTTCCATCAAGTGTTGAAGCATCTTGTCTACCGTACCAGTATTGAACAGTTCTTTGTTGATCTTGGATGCCGTTACCTCATCAGGAGCATCACCACCATCCCAATCCAGTTCATCCCAATGCAGTTTTTCTTCTTCTGAAAGCTCATCATATTTCACGCCTTCACGCATGAACTTCAATGGTACTGAATAGGCTTTAGGTGGCACGAGATAGCCATCGGCAATGGCTTGGTTTAAATCGTAGTAATCGGTTGGGACACCGCTTTCTAAGCCAAACAATGCATAGGTATCACGGTCTACTTCATCTCGTGGTGTGGCGGTCAAACCGACAAGCAAACTGTCAAAGTATTTAAAAATCTCACCAAACTTTTGGTACACACTACGGTGGGCTTCATCGACAATAATCAGGTCGAACATGCCTGTGCCGTATTTGCGTGTGCCATCCGCATTCATTTCATCAATCAAGCCCATCATGGTCTGATAGGTAGAAAGATAAACTCGTCCATTCTGTGTTTTGCTTTCCACCAAATTGACAGGTGCAGAATCAGGTAAGTTTGCTTTAAAGGCGTTGGTGGCTTGTACCACCAGTGAAGTACGGTCAGCGAGAAATAGGACTTTCTGCACCACATTGGCTTTCATCAACACATCGACCAAGGCAATCGCAGTACGGGTTTTGCCTGTACCTGTTGCCATGATGAGTAAGCCCGCACGTTCCTTACGTTGAAACGCAGCGAGCATGGCTTTGATGGCACGGGTCTGGTAGTAACGCTCTACAATATTGGCATTGATTGGGAAACTGCCAAGATCAGGGTTGTTTTTACGCCTTTCAATCAGGCGTTTCAGTTCAGCTTGAGTGTAGAAGCCATGAACTAAACGAGGTGGGCCACCTTGTACGTCATTCCAGATACGGGTGCGATAACCATTGGTGTAGAAGATAACAGGGCGTTGTCCTGTTTGCTGTTCTAAACAGTCAGCATAGAGTTTTGCCTGTTGTTGACCTACTTCAGGATCGACCGATGTACGTTTAGCTTCTACCAACGCCAAAGGTAAGCCATTGGCATCATACAGTACATAATCGACTGAACCTTTACCTGATGTGCTTGGCATTCCTGTGACTGGGACTTCTTCTCGTGCAGTAACACCAATTTCCCAACCTGCTTCTTCGAGCAGTAGATCAATTTTAAGCTTACGGGTTTCGTTTTCTTTATAGTCAGTATGGTCTTGAACTTTGCTATTAGCGAGTTTGGCTTGTTCGACTTGCTGACGTTTTTGAGCTAGATCAGCATCAATATTGGCGAGCAGTTTTTCACGTTCTTCTAAACTTGCAGACAGCTCTAGCAGCTTTTGTTCCCGTTCACGCAAAGCTTTGTGTTGTTCAGCAAATTCTTTATCAAAGGCTTTGGCTTCTTGCTGTAACTGCTCTTTGTTTGCTGTGACTTGTTGGGTGTTATCTGTGTTAGGAATCAGTTTAGGGTTAAATAGAACAGCCTGAGAGCGATCTTTTGATGGTGAGCCATAAGTACGCTCAAACCACACATAGATCAGGAATAAATGGCTGATGTGTTTAACGGTTTCTTCAGTGGTCAATTGTTTGAATTTTTTACCATGTACCGCACTGTTGCCCACCATGCGGATATTATCCATTTTGTCCCAAATGTAGGGCGGGATAATGTCTTTGAATTTTACATCACTGATCAGGCTATACAGGGATGGATCGTAAGGCTGAGTCAGTTTTTTATCGTATTGATAGAGCCAAAAGACAAGATTTTCTAAGGAATTTCGGGCAAACATCAAAGATGCTTGAGGGGAAATATACACGAGCTTTTCAGCTTCCTTCGCTGTGAGTGCTAGCTTGCTAAACTCAGGCTCTAAAAACTGAAAATTGCTCATACTTTCCCCTCAAATAATTTTATAAATTTCCGCTAAATGCTTGGTTTTGTAATGATTTAAATAATGTATCAGCTTTATCAAATGAAATATGCATTAATTTTGAATTACTGTGAATCATTTTATAAAATTGAGAAAACTTTAGCTGTAATTCAATAGGTGGTACGAGAATATTCCATTTTGAACATTGAGGAACAGATAAATGTTTTACTGTACTTCCTGAACTCATTTGTTCGTATTGGATTTTAAAGCTATCCGACATTAAAAAATATAAAAGATATTCAGGAGTAGTAAACTCTAGATTTACCCTATACAACATTAATCGCTGTCCCAGAAAAACTGAATCATCACTTTCTAAAATACCAACTTCTCCAACAGGTGCCTCCCTAGTTAGGATTACATCACCACGCTGAGGTGTCAGTCTTCTATTCCACTTATCAAAAGTTTCTTTTTCTACATAACGCACCAAAGATAGATCAACTTTGTAATTTCTAACATTTGTCGTTCTTATCATTTTATAGTGTGTTTCATATTCAACAATCGGGGCTGTTTTATTGACGCAGTCCACAATATTTGAACAAATTTTATCTATTGATGCTGTTTCCCAATTCTTAGGATTAGTTATAGGATCACCAAACATATCAATAAATGTAGCTTGTAAAAGCTGATCTAACTTTTCAATCGCTTGCTGACGTTTTTGGCGTAATTCATCTGCTTTATCTAAAATAGACGCAATTCGGCGTTGTTCTGAAAGTGATGGGAGTGGGATTTCCAATTCTTTTAGGAATTTATAATGTCTACTATATCCTGCATCAGGAATTTTGGCATATCTCAGATAATGATATAAATATTTAGTATCACATTCTGCTTTAGGCTTGAGAACTTTGACACCATCTGCCCCCATTGCAAATGGAAAATCAATAAACTTAATAGCTTTTGTATGATCACCAAAAATTACAACAGGTAAATCCGTACTTTTTACCAAATAGTCCTTATCATTTATATATCCTGCGATGAACTTTTTTCCTTGATCAACAACAGGATAATCTCCTTTAGCTAGAAAAAGCTCGTGGGGTAACTTTTGATTTCCACCTGATTTATCTTGGACAATATCTATGAATTTTGATACTGGAAATGTCATTTCAACATCTCCTTAAGCTTATTCATTCCTTTTATAATGTCCTGCTCAAGCTGCTCTAAATCTGCCAAAATCTTGCTTGGTGTTTCATATTCGACTTGCTCATACACTACTTCCTTATAGCGGTTAATCGACAAGTCATAACCATTAGCCGCAATATCAGCTTTATCAACTAAGAAACTTTGTTCTGTCGCTTTATGGTCAACTTCAGCATCCAAGTTCTTAAAACGAGCAATAATGTCAGCAATATTGTTATTTTCATGCTTAGAAGCATCTAACTCGTTGCGCTTGTCATCGAGTGAGTAACCATCTGCCTGCATGTCATAGAACCAAACCTTGTCCGTACCACCCGATTCAGTTTTGGTGAAAATCATAATGGCAGTTGAAACGCCTGCATACGGTTTAAATACACCTGAAGGCATCGAGATAATTGCTTCCAGCTTTTGCTCTTCTACAATCTTTTGACGCAAATCTTTATGTGCTTTAGAAGAACCGAATAACACACCATCAGGTACAATGATCGCAGCACGACCACCTGTTTTTAATATGCGTAAAAACAAGGCTAAAAACAGTAATTCAGTTTTTTTAGTTTTGACAATATCCTGAATATTCTTGGCACAGCTTTCGTAGTCTAGGCTGCCTGCAAATGGAGGGTTGGCAAGAATCAGACTGAACTGACTTTCAATGTGTGAATGTTCTTGGCTCAAAGAATCACGGTTTTCGATACTTGGGTTTTCAACGCCATGCAGCATCATGTTCATTGAACCAATACGAAGCATGGTGCTGTCGAAGTCATAACCAAAGAATGTTTCTTCACTGAAACGTTTTGCTGCTTCAGGATTGGCAAAAATCTCAGTGCTGTGATGTTCGTTTAAGTATTCACTGGCTGCAACGAGGAAGCCTGCTGTACCGCAAGCAGGGTCACAGATGGTATCTGTTGGTTTTGGCTGCATCATCTCCACGATCATCTTGATGATATGTCGAGGTGTACGGAACTGACCATTCTGACCTGCTGAAGCGATCTTACCGAGCATGTATTCGTAAATATCACCTTTGGTATCTTTGTCATCCATTGGTACTTCAGCCAACAGATCAACTACTTTAGTTAAAAGCGCAGCGTTTGGAATCGTAAAACGAGCATCTTTCATGTGATGACTGTAAGTAGTGTCATCTTCATTGCCAATGCTTTTAATGAAGGGAAAAACTTCATTGGCGATGGTGTCGAAAAGCTGCGTTGGATCGCCAAGCGTAATAAATTTTGACCAACGTAAATGATCTTGTTCAGGTGTGAAAATTGGCTTTTCTACAGCAGTTTTTAGGCGGTTGGCTTTCTTTTCTTTGGTGATCTGAATTTCATCTAGTCGGCGGATAAAGAGCAGATAAGTCATTTGCTCCATGACTTCTAAAGGATTGGAAATACCACCACTCCAAAAAGAGTTCCAGATCTGGTCAATTTTGCTTTTAATTTCGCCTGTAATCACACTGATGACTCTCAAATTTCTTTGAGGGTATTGTGGGAGAAATCAACAAAAAAAGCTATTTGAATTAAAGAAGATGCGACAGGACTCGGCGTTGAACTTATGGTAATAACTCTTTTGCATTGGTCTCTAATGCTCGTGCAATTTCATAAAGTTTTTCGACAGTGAGGTTGACCTCGCCACGTTCAATACGCCCCATATAGCTCCGATCAATTCCACATTGAAGTGCAAGAGATTCTTGTGTGATATTGGATTGTGTTCTTTTTTGACGGATCGACTGCCCAATTTTTGATGCTAATTCTGTCATTTTTACTAAAAAGTATAAAAAACAGTAATATCAGCAATTGAGGACTATACATCCACGGATTATAATCCTCTTTTCGTGTTATGAGATCAATCTGATGGCTAAACCTACTCCATTACCTTTCTATGATGAGTTCATGACAATTTTTAAGAATCATAATATCTCGAATTGGGAGGCTAAAGATTTTGTCAAATTGATAATGGGTAACAATGTAAAAATTAATAAAAAAAATCAATTTGAAATTTATAAAGCACTAAAGATACTTGTTCGTTATAAATATTTGAGTATTGATCCATCCCAATCGACACAAAATCGATTCAGCTACTGTGAAACAGAGTTAATGAATGAATTAAGAGTAAGTCCAATTCTTAATAAATTGGGACAAATATTTGAATTAAAGGAACTAGAACTCTTAAAACAGATTCAAGAAAAGGAACATAACATTTCTTTTATAAAATCACTTTGTGAAGATAATCCTGAAGTAACAGATTTTTTAAACAAAAAAATAGAAAAATTAAATGATGAAATTAGCTTAATCAAAAGCAATATATCTCTAATGGAAAATATTTTGGCGTAGATTTTAGCCAAAATTGAAATGTGCTGAATTTTTTTAGGAGTTTAAGTTGAGGTATTTCTAATGTGTAGCCAAATTTAGTGGCTATTCAAAAATTCCATAATATATACTATACATTACTATCTGGATGCGATTGATAAACCTCAAATATCTCATACTGCTATTTGCCCAAAGTGTGCTGTGGATGCGGTACTTGGTTCTGTCTCTGGCATTAAGATTAATAAAAGTCTGCTACAAAAAATGCAGAAACATTGGTTTTAATTTCGCAGAAAAAGAGTGCCCAGTGAGGCTCGGACTTTCATCACATGAAATCTAATGTCTCATGATCACCAAACACTTTTAGAAAAAAACAGGTTACTCTTGACTATGAAATAGCACATCTTTTTTGTGTCGCAATTTAGCTCAAACCTAATCTGGCGCTGGCACCAGAAAAACTGGGTAGCTATCAGCTTAGGCCTGAGCTAGTACAACTAAATATTTAAAGTTAACCAATTAAGTTAAGGTATTCCTGTTCAGTTAATACCTTAACGCCTTTATCACGAGCTGCATTAATCTTAGTTTCACCGACCTTGTCGCCAGTTACCAGATAGGTAGTTTTACCGGTAACAGTTTTAGCCACTTTAGCTCCAAGTGCTTTTGCATTCTTTTCCATATCGTCACGGGAACCTTGTTGCATCGAGCCAGTAAATACAACGACTGCTCCAGCTATAGGCGAATCTGAACTTTCTCTATCAGATTCATTGGGTGTAACACTTAAGTTGAAACCGAGGTTATATACTTTGAAAAACTCTTCTCTAACGTTTGCTAAACCTTCGACAATAGCTTCAGCGCTTAGTTGTGCAAATCCATCTATTTTAACCATATCCTCGACTGATATTTCGAAAACCTGAACTATGGCATGATGCCGAAGTAATTTCTCACAGTTTCCGCCAGCTAATCGGGTAACTCCAAATGCAGCAAGAAACCTCCAATCCTCTATTTCAATCTGTCTACTTGCTTGGAGTTGATCGATAAGATTCTGTGACGTTTTATCTCCAAATCCAAACTCTACAAATTGATGCTTAGGAATCTGATAGATTTCGTGGATGTGCTTAATACCTTGATTAGTTATTTTTTCAATCACCTTTGGCCCAAAGCCATCGACATTACCCAATGTTTTAAAAAAATGAATCAGTGTATTCTCGGTTTGGGCAGGACAGTCTGACTTATTCGGGCATATTAAATGATCGCCTTCCCAAATAAGGTGAGCACCACAACTAGAACAATTTTCAGGTAATTCTGGCTCTGCTCGTTTGATAACTTCTTCAATTTTTGGAATAACTAAGCCACTTCTGACTAGCTTAATGATTGCGCCAGGACCAACCCCATTTGTCTTCACCATATTATAGTGATGAACGGTTGCCCTGCTTAAAGTAGCCCCACTAAGTTTTGTCGGAACCAATTCAGCTACTGGTGAAACTCGACCAGTCCTTGAAGTCTGATGAACAACTCTCAATACTTCGACTTCAGCCGATTCTTCATTCACTTTAAAAGCGATTTGCCACCTATGAAATTTTCTCGTAGAGCCCATATGCTCTTTAATCGGTGCATTTGTTGATTCTAAGACTAATCCATCAATATCAAAATCAACTGAGTTCCACATACTTTCAAGAATACTATCAAATTTTGACAACAACTCTTCAATACTTCCCGTCCATTTATCTAATAGTGAAAAAGGGTAGAAGACACAGGCACCTTCATCAATTGCCTTTTGAACATCTTCATCAACTTTCTTTTCAGCAATAATTGCTGCTTGGATATTGCGTGAGTTTTCAAACTTTTCACTCAACAGTTCATTAAAGTAACTTTTCTTGATTACGATTTCGCCAGGGCCTAAACCTCTTCCTGCGTTTTTTGCTACTTTGAGTCCTCGTTCAAATGCACGAGTAATATCTTGACCTCTTGTCCCATCACCTCGGGTGTAGAGAGTTATGCCGTCATCATAAGCAGCATAACCATCAAGTTTTGGTGTAACTTTAATATTGATTAAATCTCGATTAAATCCAATTTCAGACGCGGCTTTTGTAATTCTTTCCGTCCATTTTTTAATTTCTTCAAAAGAATATGCTTTATCAGTAGAAAGCATTTTCTTTGGAAGTGGGACAGTCTTGCTATCGATTAAAAATTCAGGCTCTACATTTAATAAGAATGGATTCTCGGGATCATAAATTTTCAAGTAGCTAAGATATTCATCATACTTCTCATCCTCAATAATCGGATAACCGGATCTGTAAAGAGCATTGGCAACTTTAAGCAATGTTTCCAACTCTTCAAAACTGTGATCATTAGAAGAAAATAACTTCTCTGCATCGTCTATATCTGAATTAAGCCCTAGCTTTTCAATAATGGCGATTTGGTTGTCGTTAAATTTATAGTTAGACATTATTGCTACCCTTATACTGCCATTTGAAAATCTAATTGAGTTCTACTTGAAACACTTGAGTTCATGGTGACACCTACATCGCCACTGCGGTATACACTGACGGTATCGCCAACGCGGACATCTAAACGATGGATTTCACCAATATTATGCAATGTCACATTGGATACAGTGACCCCGCCTACAGCAACTGGATTTAACCGTGCGACTGGGGTTAAAGTTCCCGTCCGACCCACTTGCCAATCAATATTTTCAACCGTGGTTAAAGCGGCAACGGCTGGAAATTTATAGGCAGTTGCCCAACGTGGCTCACGACTTAGAAAACCCAACTGTTGTTGCTGTTTTAGATCATCGACTTTGACGACCATGCCATCAATTTCAACGCTTAAGTTTGGGCGTTCTGCATTGATCTGTTCATATTTTTCTTGGACTTCTTGAATGCTATCGCAAACAAAATGGCGCTCACCGACAGCAAAACCAAAATTGGTTAACCACTGTAAGCTTTCGGACATTGATGTTAAGCCATGATTTGGTTCACATTGTGCAATACCATAGGCATAAAATGCCAAAGGACGAGATGCCGCGACTGCTGGGTCTAACTGACGTAAACTACCTGCTGCTGCATTACGTGGATTGGCAAAAGTCTTTTCACCTTTGGCTTCATTCTCCGCATTCAGTTTCTCAAAGCCCGCTTTCGGCATTAACACTTCACCACGCACTTCTAACAGTGTCGGAATTTTCACCAAATCAGAACTTAAAACCTTCGGTAAGTTACGAATGGTTTTAACATTTTGAGTAATATCTTCCCCTGTTTCACCATCGCCACGGGTCACACCACGAACCAATATCCCGTTTTCATACCACAGTGAAATCGCCAAGCCATCAAATTTTAATTCCACATCATATTGAATTTTCTGATTCGGCAAGCGTTCTTCAATACGACGTGCAAATGCAAATAGATCTTCTTGATTAAATACATTACCCAATGACAGCATGGGTACAACATGGGTAATACTGTCAAATTTAGGCAGTGCTTGACCGCCCACTTTATTGGTCGGTGTATCGGCTTGTATACATTCTGGATATTGTTGTTCTAACGCTTTCAACTGATGAAACAATTGATCATATTCACTATCTTCAATGGTCGGTTGATCCATTACATAATAAGCATGATTATGCTTGGCTAAAATTTGGATCAATTGACGCATTTGCGCTTTGATAGTTGAATCTTGAGTCATTTCTTCACCATAAAAAAGGGCGGTCTATTTTCCGCCCTTAAAAAATTTTATCTACTCGCTATTATAGAAATCGAGTGCTTCTGTTTCAAACTAAACTTCTGCTGCATGTCCTGAACGGTAATCAATCGCCTGATGACGCCATTGCTCACGTAACTGTGGCGTAAATTCTTGATTATTTTGATCGTAAACAGTGCCATCAATTTCACGGGCAATTAAGCGCGAAATACTGTCCATGGTATCAAAGGCATTTTGTACGTCACTATGTGGTAACGCTAAGAAAAATGCTAAACCTTTGACTTGTTCAGTGGACAAGGTTTCAAGGTCAAAACCAGCCGCGCCTTCATCGGTGATTTGTAAAACGGAAAAGAGTAATTTGCTATCGTCTTGACTATAACGATGGAAACACGCCATTTCACCAAAACGTAGACCATATTTAAGCAAGACTTTTAAGGTTTTTTCACCTGAAAGCACACGACGTTCTGGATAAATATTTAACGCAATGAATTCAACCGCAGTGGATAATGCACTTTCCTCATCAACACGCTGCTGTTCATGTAAATGCTCATCCAAAATGCTGCTTTCATCTTCAAACTCTGAAATTTCAGCTTTGGCGATATTGGCATTCAGACTAAATTCTGCCGCTTCTTTTGCTTCGGTTTTTTTCAATTGAGCGGGTTGTTCAGTTGCAACATCGACCGCTTTAGCCAGTTCAGGTTCAAGCGAATCTACACCTGATTCAATATTGTTACTACTTTCAGCTGCGTTAGCCTCAGTATTTTCAGTTTTTTCTTCTGTACTGGTTAAATCTTGAGTCGCTTCAATGCTTGACGTTTCTGCGGCATTTTGTAATTGATCACGTACATGGCGAGGAATCACAGGCTGCTGGCTATCTGAGTCGACATGCAGTTCTGAATCCAATGAAGGTGCTGCATCAGCAGGTTTTTTAAACAGCATTTTTAAACCGAATAACATAATGATAACGGCGATAACAATACCAACGACGGTTGTGACTTCCATATTATGACTCCGCGACTAAACCGTATTCTTTTGCCTGTTCCAAATCGACAGTGACTAATTTTGATGTACCGGGTTCTGGCATGGTAACACCTAACAAATCGGTTGCCATCGTCATTGCAACTTTATTATGAGTAATGTAAATGAATTGTACTTGTTCAGAAAGCTCTTTTACCAAATTACAAAATCTTCCCACATTGGCATCATCCAAAGGTGCATCCACTTCATCTAAAACACAGAACGGTGCTGGATTCAGACGGAAGATTGCAAACACCAATGCCAATGCCGTGAGTGCTTTTTCACCACCAGACAATAATGCCAAAGAACTGTTACGTTTACCCGGTGGACGAGCCATTAGTTTTACACCCGATTGCCAGTCATCTTCAAGACTTAAACTCGCTTCCCCACCATTAAATACTTTAGGGAACAAATCTTGTAGCTCGATATTGACCCGATCAAAGGTGGTCATAAACAATTTGCGGGTTTCTTGATCAATACTTTTCATGGCATTTTTTAATTGATCAACCGTTTTTTCCAAATCTTCAATTTGGTGACTCAACTCGGCAAAACGCTTCGATACTTCTTCATATTCTTCCGAGGCAGCTAAATTCACCGCGCCCAACTTATCAAAGCGTTGTTGTGCTTTTTCTAGCTGTTGTTGATGTGCCAGCAAATCAATGCTTAAACCTGCAATGACTTCACTATTTAAAGCTGTCAATTGTTCTGAATAATGCTGCAAATCAGATTTCGTGACTTGCCAAGCCAGACGTTTTTCTTCCAATTGACCACGTAATTTTTCATCGTGTTGTTGCTGTTGATGACGCTGCTTAGTCAAAGATTGCTGTTTTTCTTGCAAATTATTCAGTTCAACTTGCCATTCATGCCAAGTCTTTTGCAATTTCTCTGTCACTAGGGCTTGTTGATTAAATTGTGACTCCAGTGCGGGTAATTCCAATTGCACAGGATCGATAAAATTTTTCGCTTGTGCCATTTGTAGCATAATTTGTTGATATTGCGCTTTTAAGAATGAAGCATCTTTTTCCAATAGTTCAGTTTGCTGTCCCGTTTGTGCGGTCTGACGACGCAGCAACTCCAATTCCTGTTGCGCCTGCTGCCAAATTTGTTGCGTATTTTCAAGCTGCTCGGTAAGTTCCTCAACTTGAAATTGCATGGTTTTATAATGCGGTAAAGCCTGTTCCAATTTCAAATTTAAGGCATGCAAATCAATTTCCAAATCATCTTTTTGCATAGCATCTTCTTCCAGCTGCTCATCCAGTTGTTGTAACTGATGTTGCAATTGTTGCTTTTGCACTGAAAATGCCTGAACTGTGCTTTGTACTTGCGCTATTTTGACATCAAGCTGTTGCAATGCCGTTTGCTGTTGCTTTAACGTCTCTTGCTGATCTTGAATATTTTTTTGCAAGGTTTGAATGTGTTGTAGCACTTCTGGCACTTGTTGTTCAGCCACTTCAAGCTTTGGTAACTGCTGTGCCAGTGTACTTTCAATTTCATCTAAACGAATGCGATGGCTGAGTACCCCTTGCCCTGCTTGACTGGCTTCATCATAAAATAAACCAATCACCCAATCCACACCGACATGATAGCCATCCAGACTTAAAATGGACTGCCCTAAGCCTAATTGGCTTTGCAAAGACAATGCCTGAGTTAAAGTGTCTGCCACAGCCACCTGCTGCCAAATGGAATGCTGGGGTGACTCAATCCAATCGGCCAAACACGCTAAATCCGCTAACTGAATCCGATTTTGTAAAAGAGTACTTTTAAGCTGACGAGCAATACTTTCAGCAAAATGAGCATTCGCATCTAATATTTGTGCAGAAAGCCATTTCGCCAAAAACTTTTCAATTAAATTGGCATGCGGTTTGGCTTGATCTTTCAGCTTGAATACCTGCATCAATTGCACAGTATCCTTCTGAACTTTCGGACTGTTTTTAATCAGCAATTGATTCAGATTTTTTTGTTCCGATTGCAACACCTGAATTTCAGACTTCAAACTGGAAACAACATTTTTCTGCTGCGTATATTGTGCCTGTGCTAACTCTAATGTTTGTTTCTGGGTTTGAATATTTTGTTCTAACTGCTCAAACTGCTGTGTGAATTGAATTTTGTCCTGCTCAAGCTGTTCAATATCATCATGCTGATTTTGCTGTTGGATTTGAGCAGTTTGCTGTTGCAAGGTTTGCTTTTGCTGTTCTATTCGGATGATATTTTTGGCTAATTGCTCACTTTGCGCCAACATTTGCAGCTTGTGCTGTTGCTGTTTTTCAACCTGAGTTTTGACCAATTCAAATTGCTGTTGCACCTGTTGTTGTTGTGCTTTCAAACCACCCACATTTTGGCTTTGATCTTGGCTCTGACTTTCTTGCTGCTGTAATTGCTCGCTCTGCTGTTCATATTGCGCTTGCAAGGTTTCAATTTGCAATTCAATCAGCTGTAGTCGTTCTTTGGTTTGTAATTTTTGTTGTTCTAACTGCGTTAAAGTCGAGGTATTCTGTTGAAATAAAGACTGTTTTTGTTCCAGTGTCATTTTTAATTCAGAACATTTTTTCTCTGCCTGTTGCCATTCGTTTTGCAAAGGCGTGGACTGTTGAATCAGGCGTTGAAATAATTCACTGGTTGCCGTTAAATCATGTTCTAAAGTACTCAGTTCCGAGCGAACTAACTTAAAGCTTTCCCCCAAGTCATTCATCTGCACAGTATATTCTTGCTGCAAGCGGCTGCTTTGCTCACATTGAAATGACAACACTTCAATTTTGATGGTACGAATCTGAGTTTCAAGTTCTTTGTATTGCACAGCGGTTTCAGACTGACGTTTTAGCGTTTTCAGCTGTGACTTCAGTTCCGCATTAATATCTTCCAGACGCGATAAATTCTGTGTGGTGTGATCGAGATGCAACAACGTTTCACGACGACGGGCCTGATAACGTGAGACTCCCGCAGCTTCCTCAATAAATACGCGCATTTCATCAGGTTTGGCATCGACCAGACGGTTAATCATGCCTTGTTCAATAATTGAATATGAACGTGGCCCTAGACCTGTACCCAGAAAAATATCGGTGATATCACGACGACGGCATTTAGTACCATTTAAGAAATATTCAGACTTGCCATCACGGTTGACCTGACGACGTACTGCTAATTCATTGTAGGCATTGTATGTCCCACCGAGCTTGCCATAGGTATTATCAAAGCGTAATTCAACACTTGCCACACCGACAGGTTTACGTTTTGCTGTACCCGTAAAAATGACATCCTGCATGCTACCGCCACGCAGTTGCCGTGCGCTTGATTCACCCATGACCCAACGAATGGCATCAATCACATTGGATTTACCACAGCCATTTGGCCCAACCACAGCGGTACGATTCGCCTTGAAGTGTAAAGTCGTACTATCGGCAAAAGATTTAAAGCCGGAAAGTTTTAAGCTGCTTAAACGCATAATGTCCTGATTAACGTCGTGAACGTCTTGCCCATGCAAGTTCGATTTGTTTCATCCGTGTTAGAGATTCCAACACAAGGTTACGCAAGTGTCGACAAAAATCGTCCATAAATAAAGTAGCTTGTTGTGATTTTCGGATCAAAACTGCATCAGTCACCAACTTAAACAATTCAAATGATTCCTGTAGCTCACGGCGAGAGATATTTAAGGTTAAAAAATAGCTGCGACGCAATGACGGCAGCAACTCTTGATAGAACTTGATTAAATAGGGATTACCGACCATCTCTTGTTGCCGTGCTAAACCCTGAAAGATTAAATCATAGAATTTTTCAGTATGTCCCTGACGTGTTTCCTCATGCAATTGTGTCAATAATGCTTGAATTCGTTCAGCTTCATGCGTGCGCCAAGCTTCTGCCATACGCTGCACAATTTGCCCCAAGAGCAAAGCACTCATATCAAACAAAGCACGCACTTGCTGCGCAGACATTTCTGACACAACCGCACCACGACGTGGGTAAATTTCAATCAGCTGTGTTCGCTCTAATAGCAGTAATGCTTCGCGTACAGAACCTCGACTCACATCAAGCTCAGCCGAAATTCGCAACTCTTGGATGCGTTCACCTTCTACCAGTTCGCCACGAATAATTTGCTCACTAATATGTTTGGCAATTTGTTCGGACAAACTCTCCTTCCCCTGTTCGTGCATACTATTCCTATCTTGTTTTTATAAGATGCAATCGAAAAACGGTCATAAATACTGACTGATATTCTCTTTTACTCAATTGTAACCATAAAGAAAATGACATTGTCAGACAATTTTTAAGTCTATACAGTCAATTTTAAAAAAATGAAATCATTGACTTGCATGAGAAGCGCATGCGCACCTGAAAAATAGACCTAAATTCTATTTGTTAGTCCTATTTTCCTTTTTTGACCTTGGCATAAAAAGGATGCCGATTAAAAATCTAAGCGATACAGCGTCATTAAATATAGAACAAAGATGTGCAGGATTTCATCATCACGTAGCTTAAGCCAGCTATTTTTAGTTTAATTTACAAAGTTAAAAATAGTTTGAAAAGCCTTGATAAATAAAATATGAACCAACGACGGTTAAAAGACAGGCAAAGCATCTTTTCAGCATAGCTGGCGATAACTTATGTGCTACTTTAGCCCCCAGTTTCGCTGTAATAAAGCTCATCACGCTAATCCCAATAAAAGCATAAACATGTACATAACCAATACTATGCGGCACTTCAACGGTTGCATTCGCACCAAACCACATGAAGCCTAATGCACCCGCAATGGCAATAGGTAACCCGCCTGCTGCCGACGTTGCTACTGCTTTTTGAATGACCACGCCATGACGATTTAAATAAGGTACGGTAAGGCTGCCACCGCCAATGCCAAAAATAGCCGATGCAATGCCAATACCACCACCTGCAAGCATTTGCATACCTTTGGCAGGTAAGTGCTGAGAAGGATCAATACGTTTACTTGCACCGTTAAACATGCCATATCCCACCCAAATCGCAAAAAAACCGATCAGCAATTGCAAACCCTGACCCGAGATATAATCCGCAATACCCGCACCTATAAATGAGCCGAAAGCCAGACCGGGTGCTAAATTACGAAAGACATCCCACATCACAGCACCACGTTTGTGATGTGCTGAAACAGAGCTAATGGAGGTCACAATAATCGTCGCTAAGGATGTACCCACAGCCAAATGCATAATGACCGAAGCATCATAATGTAACTGGGTAAACACAATATATAAAATAGGTACAATAATGAGACCGCCACCGACCCCAAATAGTCCAGCAGTAAAACCCGCCATTGCACCAATCAACAAATATATGATTAACTCCATGATTCACATTCCACTGCTGCTTAAATTTAAATGGATTTAGAGACTCGACAACTGCAAAAAATCCTCGACGACGCTCATCAGCGCCCTGAAGTATTAATACTGAAACCCGTCACAACTTCAACCAATGATGATGTCCGTGAAATTGCGCTCAAAGGTGTTCACAGCGTTTTAGTCTGTAGCACAAAGCAAACTCAAGGTCGTGGACAACGTCAACGACAGTGGGTATCACCTGAAGGGAATATCTATTTAAGCACATTGCTGAATACACGAACACCCATTGATGGGCGTCTTGCCCTTGAAATTGCATTAAATATTTTGCAAATGCCAAGTCTTAAAAACTTAAATCTGCAAGTCAAATGGCCGAATGATCTCTATAGTACACAAGGCAAATGGGGCGGAATTTTAGTTGAACCGCTTTCCCCACATCAAGTGATTGTCGGTGTTGGCATCAATCTTGATCCTATTCCCCAAGAAAATATTGACCAGCATGCAACAGCATTAAGTGAATTAGGCTTGAGCTATATTTCTCGTCCTCAGCTGGTTGCCGAGTTATATATGGCCATTCAACAGGCCAGTGAATGGTTTGATCATGATTGTTACAACCTTGCTGTTCGTTTTAACCACTATGCGGCATTTAAAAATCAAGCGGTTGAATTTGAACATCATTCAGGGCTCTGTTCAGGTATTTTTATTGGTATTCAAGATGATGGTGCGGTGAACATTGAAACCAGCGCAGGTTTACAACAATTTTATCAAGGTCGCTTACGTCGCTTAGAAACCTCTCTTTAGAGAAATACAATGAAGAATTTATGGTTAGATATTGGCAATACGCGGCTTAAATATTGGATTACTGATAACAATCAAGTGATCGAACATGCGGCAGAAATGCATTTACAATCTCCCGCAGATTTACTTTTAGGTCTGATTCAACACTTTAAAGCACTTAAACTGCACAATGTAGGCGTGTCTTCAGTACAAGACAAAAAAAATAATGACCGTATTCAACGCATCTTAAAAAGCCTCAACATTCCTGTGGTCTTTGCCAAAGTTCATGCTGAATATGCAGGTCTACGTTGCGGGTATGATGATACCACTCAGCTGGGAATTGATCGTTGGCTACAAGTTTTAGCGGTCGCACATGACCCCAAGCAAAATTATTGCATCATTAGTTGTGGCACGGCTTTAACCATTGATCTTGTGGATGGTTTACAGCATTTAGGTGGCTATATTTTACCCAATCTATATTTGCAACGTGACTCACTGATTCAAAACACCAAAGGCATTAAAATTCCTGATGCAGCTTTTGATGAGCTTACACCAGGACGTAATACCATTAATGCAGTGCATCACGGTATTGTTTTAGGCTTGGTCAGTGCAATCGAAAAAGTGTTGCAACAATCACCACGAAAATTAATCTTAACGGGTGGTGATGCCGCTTTATTTGCCAAGTTTCTTACACCCTATCAACCCAATATTGAGCCAGATTTATTACTCAAAGGCTTGCAGTCATTTATTCAACATTATCCTGAAACCAATATTGGTTGAAGTAATCCCCATAATTGCGGAAATTCGCTAAAGCCATCTTGACGCATAAAATGCCCCGCTTCTTTTACAACGTGTATTTGGGCATTAATAAAATGCCCAAATTGTAATGCCAATGGTGGTGGAATATAAGGATCATCACTGGACAGCAACTGTAAACTCAAAGGCATTTTGGTCTGTAATAAACCACTATCCAAACGTGCCTGTGCAATAAAATCATCTAATTCAGGTCGGCTTGGTAGCTTGGACTTCAATCCAGAAATAAAAATTCCCGCTTTAATTTTCTGACCTCTATTTTTAAAATGTTGATTCAGATAATGCAGCACACTGATACAACCTAAACCGTGTGCGACAATAATCGTATTTTTATCCAACTCACGAATTTGCATGTGTAGCGCCTGCTGCCAATGGTGGAATTCAGCTTGATTAGATTCAGGCAATACGATACGTTTAGAAATATGCCCTGCTTGTTGTATGCTCTGGCTGAGCCATGGAAACCAATGATCATTGCTTGACGCTTGATAACCATGAATAATATAAATTTTCTTTTGCTGTATATTCATAAATAATTATTTTTCTTATTAGAATTGGGGAAATAACAGCCTAAAATAGTGTGCTTTTTCACCAACAAAAAATATGAGTATTTTGTAATTTTGCCCTGCTGCATCTATAAATCGTGCTTAAAATAATTTCTGCACTGGTCTTATCACAATCGCAATGACTAGAAATAGAAAAAGGCGCATTAAGCGCCTTTTTTTGCATAAATCAAAAGATTATTTCTTCTGATCATTGCCACCGAACAATGGGCCCATACCGCCACCACCGCCGAATTGTTTTTGCATACCACTGAATGATTTCATCATTTTTGCCATACCTGACGGATTAGCAAATTTCTTCATCATTTTCGCCATTTGCGCATGCTGTTTAATCAATTTATTGACTTCAACCACATCCATACCACAGCCTGCTGCAATACGTTTTTTACGGCTTGGATTCATCAAGTCAGGGTTACGGCGCTCTTTGACGGTCATCGATTGAATAATCGCTTCCATCTTTTTCACTTGTTTTTCAGGATTCGCTTGTGCAATTGCATCTTGAATACCTGAATTACTCATGCCCGGCAACTTGTCTAAGAAGCCCATCATGCCGCCCATTTTATTCATTTGGTCAAATTGCATCAGCATATCTTCAAAAGTGAAGTTTCCGCCTTTTTGCAATTTTTTCGCCATTTTTTCGGCTTTTTCTTTATCGACTTTACGTTCAAGTTCTTCGACTAAAGAAAGGACGTCACCCATACCCAAGATACGTTGTGCAATACGCTCAGGATGGAATGGCTCTAGAGCATCGAGCTTTTCGCCCATACCCAAGAATTTAATTGGCTTACCGGTAATTGCACGAACAGAAAGTGCTGCACCACCGCGGGCATCACCATCGGTTTTGGTTAAAATCACACCTGTAAGCGGTAAAGCATCATTAAAGGCTTTTGCAGTATTTGCCGCATCTTGACCCGTCATGGCATCAACCACGAACAAAGTTTCAGTTGGATTAATAGCTGCGTGAAGCTCTTTAATTTCGTCCATCATGTCTTCATCGACATGTAAACGACCTGCGGTATCGACAATTAAAACATCAGCAAACTGAATTTTTGCCTGTTCAATTGCACGCGTAACAATTGTAATTGGCTTTTCATCAGCAGTTGATGCAATGAAATATGCGCCCACTTCGCCTGCCACAGTTTCTAGCTGTTTAATGGCTGCTGGGCGATAAACGTCGGCAGAAACCATCGCAACTTTTTTCTTTTGGCGTTCTTGTAAAAAGCGTGCCAGTTTAGCCGCAGTGGTGGTTTTACCCGCACCTTGTAAACCAGCCAGCAAAACCACAACAGGTGGCTTTGCTGCAAGGTCGAGGCTTTCATTCGCCGCGCCCATCATTTTTGTTAATTCGTCATGGACGATTTTTACGAAAGCTTGGCCCGGTGATAACTGAGTCATCACTTCTTGACCCAATGCTTCTTCCTTAACTTTCGCGATGAATTCACGAGTTACAGGTAACGCAACATCGGCTTCAAGAAGTGCCATACGTACTTCACGTAACGTATCTTTAATATTATCTTCGGTTAGCTGCCCTGAGCCAGTAACATTTCTTAAACTCTGCGTGAGTCGTTCTGTTAAGGTATCAAACATTGCAAAATCCGCTTAAAATTGCTAGTTGCAAAAAAATCTTTCTTAAAATAGAAAATTTATGCATAAGATGCTATAGGATACTGTAGTTCGCATAGAATTTATATAAATGAATATTCATCATCCTGAAAAAGGTTTGACATGATCAGTCTCCCCTTGGTTTACACGATCTTAGCATTAGTCGCTTATACCACATCTTTTTGGTATCTGTTTATAAAATTAATGGCTAAACATGATCCAAACCATTGGTTTATTGGTATTATTTTAGGCTTAGGCCTATTGCTCCATGCAACCGTTTTATACCATGACATGCTCACACCGATGGGGGTGAACTATGATGTTTTTGTCTTAATGTCATTTACATCAGGGCTCATGCTGTTACTTAGTCTGTTGTTCAGTACTTATCGTCCTATTTTGGCATTGAACTTGATTGGCATTCCTGTGGCAGCCACAGGACTGATTTTAGGTTTTGCCTTGAGCCAACCCACCCAGTTCATTGAACAGCGCTCTTTGGGTTTAGATATTCATATTATTTTATCACTGTCTGCCTATGCTGTTTTACTCATGGCAACCATACAAGCGGTGATTTTATGGTTCCAAAACCGTGAGTTAAAAAACAAACAGAAAAAGCGCTTTTGGGTCAATTTACTGCCCTCTTTTCAAACGATGGAATCCTTACTGTTTGACCTGATCAATACCGGTTTTATTTTACTGACCGTGGCGTTGGTTTTTGGTTTCTTTACCATTGATAACTTCTTTGCCCAACATCTGGCACATAAAACAGCCTTTAGTATTGTGTCATGGTTTGTGTATGGTGCCTTGCTCATTGGTCACTACCAGTTTGGTTGGCGGGGGCAAAAAGCCATTCGCTTTACCTTAATTGGCTTTTTCTTATTGGCCGTGGGTTTTATCGGTTCCAAGTTTGTTTTAGAAATGGTTTTGGGTAGGTAAAGTCTTTCTTTATTTCGTTTTACTGATTAAAAAATGTGGAGCACTAATTAAATAATGGGCGTGGAACGTGGAAAATACACAAAAAAGCCTAATCGGGTAGGATTGGGCTTTGATTAAAAACATAAATAACTGATTTATATAAAATAAAAATATAATTTCGTATAAGGTGTATTATGTTGATTTTAGGAAAATTAAATTATGGTAAGAAAATAGATATCCCCATCCGACCAATTAAAAATACTAATAAAATAAGAAAAAACACTCGAATAAAACCACTTCCATAGTGTAAAGCCAAAAATACCCCAAATATCGAACCAACCATATTACAGATAGCGACTATCGCTCCAATGCTCCATAGAACATGACCCGAAGGGATAAAAAAAGTAATGCAGCACTAAATGTCCCTAAATTCACTAATTTTGCTGAAGCAGAAGCATTTAAAAAATCAAACCCAAAACACCTGACGAATAGGAAAAGTAAAAAACTTCCGCTACATGGCCCAAAAACTCCATCATAGAATCCAATTAGAGCACCAAAGAAAATTCCCAATAGAACTTCCCTTTTACCACATTGAATATATGTATGAATTTTTCCTAAATCTTTTTTGATAAATGTATAAATTGCCATTAATATCAACAGAAAGAAGACAATATATTTCATTAATTCTTTTGGAATGAATGAAACAGACATAGCCCCTAAAAAGGCAAATATAAAGGCTGAAACCATAGTCGGTAATATTAGTATCCATATAATTTTTATTCTTTTTATATAAGTAGAAATAGAGGAAAGTGTTCCAGCTAACACAGCTAGTTTATTCGTTCCGAAAACAGTCGCTAAACTATACTGCGGTAAAGTATGTATAAGCGCAGGCAATTGGACAAGTCCACCACCGCCAACAGCAGCATCGATTAGACCGCCACAAAAAGCAAAAAAACCTAATATAATTAAAGTAATATAAAAATCCATATGAAATGAACAATTCCTTTGATAAAAATATTTTTATCTAATTTTTTATTTTACAAAAACTGCTGTTATTTTAACCTACTTAAAATTGTAATGATGCTTTTAAATATTTAATTATTCGACTCGACTTCGTTCCCATTTAATATAATGGTCGTTATGCAAAATTATCAAAAAAAATTAGTAAAAATAAAAATTTAAGACTCCCATTTTTATTACGGATAATGACCATTATGCTAATTTTAGTCAGATTAACTACATGTACTTTTTCCAGGTTCTACTTTTTTAATAATATTTAAGTTCTTTTCCTTTAAAATACAAATTTGAGAGCTAAATAATTTATTGATAGTGCTTAAGCTAATTGTATAAGCTACATTTTCTTCTATTTTATTTAAAGGAATATATACACAATTTTTTTCATCAACTGGAAAATTGACGTCTTTATAAGATATATCATATTCACTTTGATATTCTTTAGAAAAATCAATTTTTCCTATCTCAACTAAAAAACTATCCTTTCCGTAATTTTCAGACTCATTTGTGAAAATACACAAATTATCGTCAATAATTTTTGTATTAAGATCTCTACTCTGCTGATTACAGCCTATAAGTATTACTGCTAAAAAACTATATGTTATTTTATTCATAATCATGACTTTGGTAATAATTTTTTATCATAAGGATTCAATAAAAAACCTCTTAATATTTTTTCAAGGTATTCTGATAATTTTATACTTTTTTGATGATGATTTCTTATGGGCTTTACATTTTGTAAATACATTGCATCAAACCAAAACTCAATAATCCTACCTTGTTGTTCAAAATTAAAATCTTGAAATTTCTTATTTAAGTCTCGACCTGTTAAGTCTGTATCATAAGCTTTTAATTCACCTTTACCAGAATCAGTCGAATCTATTTCGGAGGTATATCCTCCACAACAAAGCTGCTTTATGCCAAGCCAACCAGTGGATTCACCCATTTGGTACTGCCAAACATGCACCATTTCGTGAATAAACCAATGGCGTTCTTGACCTAATGCTTTACTATAATCAGGTGTTCTTAAGTAATCATCTTTGGGTAAATATATCTCACCTGCTGGAGTCATAGCATTACCTGTTCGAGTATGTATAATCCCGCCAATATGTATCCACACTTTAGAATAGTCGACAGCATCTTTAAAGACTAATCTAGACATAGCAACTTCACCTGAAGTCAGCTTTCTTTTCGTTTCTACTTTTATGACTGATGCTTTTGCCTTCATATCGCCATCTATTCTTTTTAGTTTTTCGATATAAGTAGAGATAACATTACTCGTCATATGTATGCTCCTTAGAAATAATTTTTAGTTCAATTTGTTCAACTTCACTACCTGTTATAAGTTTAGTAAAACCATTTTTATCACTTGTTCCATGAATAACTTCACCATTTTTATGGACTTCATAACAAACTTCAGTCAGTGGCTCACCTGTTAACTCATCTTGTAATAAAAATCTTTGACCATACTGAAACTCAGGTTTAGATACAAAGTTATTAGTATTTTTTGATTTTGATAAGGTTTGGGAACTACCTGATCCACTACTCATGACAGCAAGGTCAGAAATTTTTAAATATCTTGAACCACAAGTCGAAGTATCACCGATAGCAACAATACTTTTATCGCTAACAATCATAAAACCTTGATTAGAGACAATAGCTCTCGATTGAACTTTACATTTAGGGCAATAATGCGTCATTCCATCTAGATGTACAGCCTTACCCTCAACCAGAAAAGATGAGTCACCTAAAATAATGATTCCACCATGATCCGTTTTACAACCAATGGTAATTAATGCTTTCATTTATAATTTTATATTTGATTAATAATATCGCTATTAAAACATAAGAAATAATTGATACAAAATTTGAGCTCCCCTAAATTGAAGTCTATTTAACCCAAATCTTGCTTAAGAAAGGCTGTTTATTTATCTTAAGCCTAATGATTATTTTTCAAGACAAAACATTCTAATTTAAATTGGTTGGTTTAGTTGTAACTATGTTGACTGGTCAATTTGGGGTAAATCGAGTCTTACGTAATCGTATTAAATAATTTAATCCTTAGATCATATAAAGAAAACTAAATCCTGTGCTTGACTCTTGTAGTTAAAAACAGGACATTTTAATTGGTGAATAACAGCATTTGTTATTCACCAAATACTCATACCGATCTCAGGCTATAATATTTCAAAGCCCTTTGCCTAGACAACCCACACAAAAAAACGTATAACACCGTTTTTCAATTTGACTGGTGACACCGCTGTGAAACTCATTCTTGCACCCATGGAAGGCTTAACCGATCCCATTATGCGTGATGTACTGACGCATATCGGCAGCTTTGACTGGTGTGTCACTGAGTTTATTCGTGTCACCAACTCTGTCTTGCCTGACCACGTTTATCATCATTATTGTCCTGAATTACTGACTGAAGGTAAAACTGCGGCAGGTACTCCCGTACATGTACAATTTCTAGGCAATGATCCTGAAATGCTGGCAGCCAATGCCATTCGCGCTGTAGCACTGGGTGCACCTGCCATTGATATGAACTTTGGTTGCCCTGCCAAAACAGTGAACCGTCACCGTGGTGGTTCAGTGCTGTTAGATGAACCTGAAGTGGTTTATGAACTGGTCAAAGCCGTTCGGGATGCTGTACCTAACCATATTCCAGTCTCTGCAAAAATGCGTTTAGGCTATATGGACAGAAACTTTACTTTAGAAAATGCACATGCGATTGAAGATGCAGGCGCCGCTTGGATAACTGTACATGCTCGGACCAAAGCCGAAGGTTATACGCCCCCTGCATTTTGGGATCAGCTGCAACCCATTCGTGAAGCACTTAAAATCAATGTAATTGCCAATGGTGAAATTTGGACCAATAACGATGCTAAACAATGTCGTTTAGAGTCAGGTTGTGAAGATTTAATGATTGGTCGTGGTGCAGTCACCACCCCCGATTTAACCCGATGTATCCGCCAAAATTTAGATGAAGCACTCATCACTTGGGATGAGCTTTTAGCCCTACAAATTCGTTTCCTACATGGCCCTTATAAAAAAGAAATTAATATGGTAGGACGCTACAAGCAATGGATTGGTATGATGTCAAAGCATTACCCTGAAGCAAAAATGCTGTGGAATGAAGTCAAACGTATCAAGCAGCTAAGTGAAATTATTGAAAAACTAAAAATTTCTTAAATTTTAAATAAAAATTTTTAATAGTTTAAAAGGTTTTATTTTTCAATCAAAAACTAATAATATAGGTTATATATAAAATAATGTTTAGAAAATAAAATGGTTTGTAAAGGTACAGAATACGAAAACCTTGCTTACGAATACTTTTCAAAGCTCATTAAGGAGAAGTATTTTGGTTTTTCACATGAACAATGCAAATTAACCCATCAAAAACCTTTTTACTCTAAAGACCGAGAAAAAAATATTTTTTTTGATCTTGTTCTTGAAACATTTTTACCTTATCAACAAGATCCTTTTACTATTCATATTATTGAATGTAAAAATTATACTAACAAAGTAAAGGTTGATGATATTGAAGAATTTGCTTCAAAAATCGACCAAATCAGATCATTAAAAATTAATCCAATATTTATCACCACTATTGGATTTCAGGAAGGTTGTCTTAATTTTGCTAAAAATAGAGGAATAACATTATGGCGCGTCGTAGCAAATCAAAATCACGAAATTATTCTTAATAGACAAAAAAAACGAATTAAAAATATTACAGAAGAAATTAAAGCAGCTTTAATTCAGGAAGATTATAACAATTGGCAGTTTGGAAATACATTTATTCAAACTCCTAATAAATTTACCCTTTATCCTAAAGAGTTTATTAATGACATTATCCATGCTAATAAAAATTTATCTTTTCAATTCTTAGCTTCAAATAAAAAAATAAATACTCCCTATTTATCAAAGAAGCAATTATCACTTAGCGCACAAGAACTTTATAAAAAATATAAAACTAATGAGCATCAATTAGATATATATAAAATATTAAAAGAACTAGGTATCAAAGTAAAAATTACTGAAGAAATAAAAAATCAAGATGTAATTGCTGAAATTAATTTTACAAAAAAAGAAATTACCTTATTCGGTAAAAATGTTTTTTCAGATACTCAACATTTTTTTGCTTTAGCACATGAGATTGGGCATTTTTATTTAGGTCATGATAAGTACTTAATTACTGAACAAAAAACAGATATACATTCAACAAATATTGTCCCTATTGGTATCAATGCAAATATCAATCGCATGGAGTTTCAGGCTAACTATTTTGCAGCTTGCCTTGTACTACCTAAAACATTTTTGACACAAATTTTCATCAAACTATTGAAAGAGCATAATGTTCTACATAGAGGATTTTCAGCTCTATATATTGATGATCAACCGTGTAATATAGAAAATTATCATAAAATTTGCTTACCTCTTTGTAGATTTTTTAATGTTTCACAAGAAACACTAAAAATTAGACTGACAGAATTAGATTTAGCCAGCTTTAATAGAACATTTGATCAAAATCTAAGTAAGCACTAAAAATTCACACCGATTCTAACCTAAGTAAAATTTCTTTGTTATCCAACCCACCTGCAAAGCCAACCAGTTTTCCATTCGCCCCCACCACGCGATGGCATGGTGCAATAATTGAAATTGGATTTTTCCCGTTGGCTGCACCCACAGCACGCACCGCTTTGATATTCCCCACTTGCTCAGCAATATCACGATAACTTCGGGTTTCACCAAAAGGAATACTCAGTAAAGCCTGCCACACTTTCTTTTGAAACACAGTCCCTTCAAAATCTAAAGGCAAATCAAATTGCTGCCTTGTTCCGGCAAAATATTCACGCAATTGCTTTTGCGTTTCTAACAAAATGGGATGATCCACTTGTTCGATCAATTCTGCTAGGCGGACACGTTTTGGATTTTCATTTTCCCACAGCACAGCAACCAAAGCATTTTCTGTCGCCACTAATTTTAAAATACCGACAGGAGAAGGTATTTCCATAAAAGCAAGTTTCATTGTCTTCTCCTGCGGTGCAATAAATAATTCAGATTTTATGATGATGACAGTTTCATCAGCACTAATCCAGAAATAATCAAAACGGCAGCCAACATACGCATAGCAGATGCAGGCTCACCCAAGATAAAAATTCCGACCAGAAAGGAACCGACTGCACCAATGCCTGTCCAAATGGTATACGCAGTGCCAAGCGGTAAAGTGCGCATCGCATAAGCCAGCAAAGCAAAACTTAAAATCATAAAAACGATGGTAATAATACTGGGCGTGAGACGGGTGAAACCTTCCGAAAGTTTCATGGCATATGCCCACACAATTTCAAAAAGTCCCGCGAATATCAGTAAAATCCAAGCCATGACGACTATGCTCCAATTCATTAGAGTCAGGTCGTCCTGACGAATTGTCTTGGCTAAATAAAAATATGCCAAGGGAGGTCGTTCCTCCTACAATTGATCATTATATAAATGATGAGTTTAAATTGGGACAACTTTTACATTTTTTGACTCACTGCTTATGTTAAAAAATACGACTGGCATTAACCAATCGTATTTTCTTAATCCCAAAAAGTTGATCTAAAATTTAAAACGAATCCCTGCACCATAGAACCATTCATTTTCAGAAGACGATGCTTTCTGCCAAGCCGTTTCTTGAACGCCTTTGTTATACCCATATGCCACATCCATAAAAGGCATGACCTTTTTATTGATTTCATAACGTGTTTCCAAACCCACCTGTACTGAGTTTAAACCGGTCTTTTTGGCATAGTTTGAATCATCACTCAACACCATATTTATATCCAAATAAGGCTTAACAATCCATTTTTGCGTCAGCAACAGATCACGTTCAGTTTCTAAATTAAAAGAAACTTGACGGTCTTGCCCGATATATAAATATGCATCGGTTTCAAAAAAATACGGTGCCATGCCATGAAGACCCAATACAGCATCCACTTGATCTTGATCAACTTCACGATTTGGATCATTGCGATAACGTAGACCGGCCTGTACATCCCAGAAATCAGCAACATTTCGGCTATATAGCAGTTTGGCATCATATTCAGCTTGAGCTGATTCGGCTTTATCGGTATGAACTTTGATAAAAATTTTATTTTCATCCGTCCCGATGCGCGTCTCAAGTTCTGACTTTAAAACACCTCGACCATCGTCATTACGCAGCCATTTACTTTCCAGTGTTGTCTGTTGATAAATCTGTCCACCATGTTCTTTTAAATGCGCTGCATGATCAAACTGATGATCCAATTTATGATCCTGATCCAAATCATCTAAATTTGAATGCGCCTGTTGGACAGGTTGCATTTGCTTTTCTTCAACAACTTGAGGCGCTGCGGACATTTTTTGATGCTGTGAATGATCCATCGGGATGTCTTCTGCTGGCTGAGTCTGCTGTTCAGACATCGACATAGCATGATGTCCTTCGTGAGCAAAACTTTGTCCGCTCAGCAATAGTAGTGATGCACTCAACGTGCTGAGCGCAAATAAATTAATGCTGTGCATGTGCATCTCCTTGCTTTGCTGGACTTGGGCTAGAAGGTGTCGTTGCTACTTGATTTCCATCTACATTCGCCACAATCATTTTGCTCATCATGCCTGAAGACATGTGGTAAAGCAGATGGCAATGGATTGCCCATTCGCCCAACTCATCCGCAGTGAGCAACGCGGTTACGGTTTTACCCGGTGGCACAATCAGGGTATGTTTATTCGGCATATCACTGCTGTTTTGCCCATTTTCCAACTGCATAAACATGCCATGTAAATGCATCGGATGCGCCATCATACTGTCATTGATAAATTTCAAACGGATGCGTTCACCATATTTCACCTGCAAAGGTTCCACTTCAGTGAATTTTTTGCCATTAATGGTCCAAATATAACGCTCCATCGTGCCACCCAAACGAACCTCGAGTTCTCGCTCTGCTGGACGGGTGTCTTTTTGCGGGGTTAAAGACTTTAAGTCACTGTATTGCAGCGCTTTATGACCTGCGGGTGTGGAAGCATTCGCCCAGCCATAAACCGGCTGTTCATTGTGATCCAATGTTGTTTTTGCTGCTGTATGTGCTGAATGCTCCATCTGCTGTTGTGACTCAGAATCAGACTTGGCTTGGTGTTGTGAATGCTCTGCAACTTCGGCATGGCTCATTTTCGTATGATCGATTGGCGCAGGCTCATGTTTCATCATGGAATGCTGCATTTTTTCATGATCCATATTGGCATGATCGCCCGAAGCACCATGCCCCATATCTTCCATGGTTAGCAAGGCGCGTGGACGTGCTTTCGGCATATGTATCGCAGGTGTCTGTGCAAGGGCTTCATTACGCAATGTACCAATTGCAAATCCACTGCGGTCAATCGACTCTGCTTCAATTTGGTAATGATTGGCTTTCGGCTCCACCACGACATCATAGGTTTCCGCAGTGCCTATACGAAATTCATCGACAGCAACGGGTTTAACCGGCTGACCATCGGCACTTACTACCGTCATTTTTAAATTTGGAATATTGACATCATAAAATGACATTGCGGAGGCATTCACAAAACGTAGTCTAACTTTTTCATTCGCTTTAAACATGCCTGTCCAATTTTGTTCAGGTGTTTTACCGTTAATTAAAAAAGTATAGCCGGTGACATCAGATAAATCTGTTTTCAGCATGCGCATTTGATTCCACATGGAACGATCCTTCCATGTGCTTTTTAAGCCATCACGCTTCACCTGCTTTAAAACATCGGCTACGGTTTCACGCTCATTTTGATAGTATTCTGCCGATTTTTTCAGATTTTTCATAATCTGATCGCCCGTCGATTCATGAAAATCGGACAGCATCACCACATAATCACGATCTGTTTGTTCATGTACTGCAACAGGCTTTTTATCTTTAGGGTAAATCACCAAAGTACCATACAAACCATCTTGTTCCTGTCCTTTTGAATGGGCGTGATACCAATAGGTGCCATTCTGACGCACTTTAAAACGATAGATAAAATCGCTTTGCGGCTTAATTCCTTTAAATTGGTTAAAACCGGGTACGCCATCCATTAAACCGGGCAGCAATAAACCATGCCAGTGAATGGAAGAATCTTTATTTTTTAAATGATTATGCACATGAATAACGGCATCATCGCCCTCTTCAAACTCTAAAAGGGGGGCAGGAAACTGACCATTTACCGTAATGCGCTTGAGTGGCTTTCCTGTAATATTGACCATCTGTTCATCAATATTCAGATGATATTCTTTAACTGCGGCATATAGCCAAGATGATGAAAATAGACATACACCAACAAGGAGGCTTTGACTTAATTGAATAGACATGACTTAACCTGTAATTTAAAAATGAAAATGTTTTTTAAATCAAGATTAAGCTTTAGGAGGACGTAAAATCTGTTGCCAAAAGCCCGTTAAATGCTGGGCTGAATACTCAAAATTGAGCTGCTGTAACTGTTGGCTTGCTTCTGCACTGAACAATTTTACCGTTTGTGCATCTAACCAAGTGCTTACGCTCTGACAGTGCAACTGTGCGCAATCATTACAACTTGTATGCTGCATCTGATCCTTGATTGAAGGATGACAATCTTGATCAACGTGTATTTGAATATGCGATGAAGAATCGTGTTTTACCTGTGCTTGTGAAGTCTGTGCAGCATGACAATTGGACATTGCCAACATTTCTGTGCTGTGACTCTGTTTAACACTCAACTCAGTCATCATTTGCTGATGTATTGGTTTGACTGAAGCCAAGACAGCACTACTCCACCCGATCACAAAAGCAATCAGGCACACAAACCAAGCTTGTTTGCGTAATTGAGTCAGCACAGATGCTTCCTTTTCGGTCAAAGATCAATCATAAGATGATGGTTGAATTCTATAGCACAGCATAACCAACAATACAGTGATACACAATTTTTTAAATTTAAATGCAATAAAACAGCATGCTATATTTCATACACATTAAAACAATCGAGTTATTTTTTAAACAGCCTTATTTTTAAATAAAGATCAATAAATAACCAGAATCAGTAATACCTGAACAAAGTTAAAAAGGACTTGCTTGAGTCCTTTTTATACATTTAACGCCTAATCATCAACCCATTGATCGCTAATCGTTTATAAAACAAGCAAGTTATCCATATAGTTATCTACATAAATATCCATATATTTATCCACAATTTTATCAACAGCATGACTGCGATTTATCCAAATAAATTAGATATTCACAGCACCCACTTTCGCCAGTTCAGAACGCATTTCATCAATCACCACTTTATAATCAGGTTGACCAAAAATGGCTGAACCTGCAACAAACATATCCGCACCTGCTTCTGCAATTTCACGGATATTTGCTGGTGTAACACCGCCATCGACTTCAAGGCGAATATCACGACCTGAGGCATCAATTATTTTGCGTGCTTGACGAATTTTTTCGAGTGTCATTGGAATAAATTTTTGACCGCCAAAACCGGGGTTAACACTCATCAATAGCACTTGATCGACTTTATCCAAAACATAATCAAGATAATGCAATGGTGTCGCAGGATTAAAAACCAAACCTGCTTTCGCACCACCCGCTTTAATCAGCTGCAAAGAGCGGTCAATATGATGAGTTGCTTCTGGATGAAAAGTAATAATGTCTGCACCCGCATCCAGAAAATCACCAATCATGCGATCTACAGGTGAAACCATAAGATGCACGTCAATCGGTGCTTGAATACCATATTTTTTCAGTGCCTTACAGATACCTGCACCAAAAGTCAGATTCGGTACATAATGGTTATCCATCACATCAAAATGCACAACATCTGCACCTGCAAGAAGGACATTGTCGACTTCTTCACCTAAGCGAGCAAAATCAGCAGATAAAATTGATGGTGCAATTAAATATGGCTTGGACATAAGGAAAACCTGGCTATGTATGCAAATTGATTTTTTACATTATAACAAATTGAACCCGCATACTGTGATTCAATCCTGATGTGATTCGATTTATTCAGCGTTCTAAATATGCAATATTGTGTTCTATTTTTTTACTGTAGCAATTTTCTGGATCTGTTACTTTGACCTATCATCACAAGGTAAATAGAAATGAAAAGCCATACTCAAATCAGTACCGCTGAAGCCGCTCGCATCGCCAAACGTTTACTTAACCATTGGAAACATAAATTTGAAGTGGCTGAAACTGAAGCTAATTTCACTATTTTTATGCCCGATTCGACAGTTCAACTTACACCACAGCCCGATGCGCTATTGGTCTCCATTGACAGCACGCTCGAAGACCTCAGTCGTTTAGAACAAGTGGTTCTAGATCATTTAAGCCGTATGGCACAACAAGAATTTACTGCGACATGGCAACATCAATAAATCAAAAAGGGAGAATTATATTCTCCCTTTATTCTTAGAATTAAATGCTTTTTCCCGACGTTTAAGATCTTTATTTTCAGCACATTTAAACAGCGTTAGATATCATCTTAAAACTATGTGTCGAGTTGCACCGCATGAAACTGTAAATGCTCATCGATAAAACTTTGAATAAAATAATAACCGTGGTCATAGCCTGCATGTTCACGCAAAGTTAAATGCTGCCCCACTTGCGTACAAGCCTGTTGAAATAATGCCGGATTCAATTGTGCATAAAATTGATCTTGCTGTCCTTGATCAATCAAAATCTCTTTAAACAAAGCACCCTTCGCTAGAACTAAAGCACTGGCATCATGTTTTTTCCATTCCGCTTGATCTGCACCCAAATAATGTGAAAATGCTTTTTCACCCCATGGACATTGGCTCGGGGCACAAATCGGTGCAAAGGCAGAAACCGATTTAAATTTTTCTGGATATTTCAATGCAAGGGTCAATGCACCATGACCGCCCATAGAATGTCCGAAAATACCGATTTTATGGCCGTGAATTGGAAAATTATGGCTCACCAACTCATAGAGTTCATCAACAATAAAACGTTCCATTTGATAATGTTCAGCCCACGGTGCTTGGGTGGCATTGATATAAAATCCTGCCCCTTGACCCAGATCCCAAGAATCACCTTGCGCCACATGTTCACCTCTTGGTGAGGTATCTGGACTAATCAAAATAAAGCCCAACTGTGCGGCCAAGCGTTGAGCATGGGCTTTAATGGCAAACGTGTCTTCTGTACAGGTTAAACCTGCCAAATAAAAAAGTGTCGGACAGGCTTGTCCAAGTAAAGCTTGCGGTGGCAAAAAAATACCAAATCTTGCTTCACCATTGAGCACCTTAGAATTAAAAGCATAAATGCGCTGTTCGCCATCAAAGCATCGATTATGTTGAATTAATTCCATGTGCGTATTTCCTTTCTTTTATTGGGTTTGAACACTTAATTGCGGTGTTTCTACTGTTTTGCTATCACTCTTGCCCACGACTGGAAATAAGCGTTGTTCCAATTGTGGCAACATAAATTCCATGTTTTTACCAATCGACCATTGCGGTTCCGACGCTTCAAAACCTTGAGCCGACTCCCACTGTGCCACTGTTGCTTTCGCTTGCTCAAATGCAGCAGTTACAGAAGTCTGCTCTCGCATCGCCTGATCAAAAAAAGCACGTCCAAAATACGTATAATCCGCTTCATTTGAACAACCAAAAGAGGCTCGATCTGCGGCAGATGCGGTAATAATCAAGGTATTATCATCTTGTAATGCAGGAACAAAACTCCCTGAATAACATGCAGAAATCACAATCACACGCCAGCGAATCCCAGATTTATCTAAGGTCTCTTTTAACCATTTCGGATCAACATCATTTAAATCTATGGGTGCATTTTCCATTTCAAACTGATTTGGCAAACCATGCGAGGTCATGTATAAAAATAATACATCACTTTCTCGGTTCATTTGCTGTCCAATTCTACGCAGCGCCAAGTCCATACTGGTGCGTGAAGCGATGGGAATTTTAGTTCGTGTTGTCGGATTATTAATTAACACCAGTGAACGTCCAAAAGTTCCAAAACGGGTATCAAATTGTTCCTTAATGCGTTCAACTTCCGACTTAAACACGTCTTGATAGCCTGCGCCTGCCACGCCTAAAAAATACCAATGAGATTGTGCAAACTCACCATACTGAACCGCTTCCAGAGATTTATTCAGGACCTGATTTTGGGCATAAAAGGCATCTTCAGCAAAAGTGGGCGGTATTTCTTCGACTTTCCAAATGGGTTGGCTTTTGACTGACATTTGCCAAACCACAAGAGTAAACAGGGTTGCAGCAACAATCAGTGCCCGCTCCCACCATGGCCACTTCAATTCACGTGAGAATACCCAAACCACGGCCAAACTTTGCCAAACAAACAGCACCATGAAGATGGTGGGTAAATAGTCATAGAAAATATAAGGCAATACATCGATATAACCTAAATACTGAATGAAACTTTGTAATAAGGCGATATGTGTGTCGAGTACCAACCACAACAATGCGGGTACGAGCATTAAACGTGGGTTATTAATCCGTTGTGACAGGAAAATCCCAACAATTAAAGCAATAAAAGGCCATAACGCATAACTAATCAAGCCTTGAGGATTGAAATCCCCGACTTCACCAGAACTTAACCAACTAAAAAGACTGTTGGCACTGCCGCCTAAAATCCCCCAAAAGATCAATTGCAAAATCGAGGGGCGAACGATCTGTAAAGACTGGCGCGACCCCAAAAAAAGCCACATCCCTGCAGTTTGGTTACTTTTAAAATCATGCCAAAAATTGATGGAGGGTTTGAAGTCGATCATAGGATTTCGGGTTGGCTATAGCTCGCTGATTTACAATCTAAGTGTATGCTTGATGGGAGTTTTATCAATGCTGTTTTTAACTATATAACAGATTAATGCACAATATTGAAGCAATTACCCATCTACTCTATAAGATGATACTGAAAGTAAGCATCAAAACGACAAGCATCACCTTGCCATTGATGATTGGGTTGTTGATTTGCCAAATAGACGGCTAGACGAGGACGCTTCACCACCACTCGTTTTGCCAGTTTTTGTGCCAAAATCAATAAATTATCACCCAAGTCCATTTCACCATCTTCAGGTAACAGCATATGTAACAATTGCATCTGTTTTTTGACTTGAGCTTGTTTTTTAATGGCTTGCTGATTTTGATCACGTTGCGGAAACATTGGGTCTAAATAAACCACATCAACCGTCTTATGCTGTTCTGCTTGCTGGCTTAAATAGTCAGCAGAGTCAGAAAAAATTAAATCAATTCGTGCCACGACCGAGCTTAAAAAAGGATCATGTTCAGCATTATTTTTACTGTCTTCAAGCAAGGTAAATAAAATAGGATGTCGTTCAAGCAAAGTGACTTCAGCACCTAAATGTGCCATCAGTAAACTATCATGACCCAAGCCTGCTGTCGCATCAATCAATCTGGGTTTTTCGCCTAAATTACATGCCCGTGCAATCATTTCAGATTTGAGTGAAGCTCTTTTTAACCGTGGAACTTCAGCTTTCCAGTCGGGTTGCATTTTCATGCCATTGGCACACAGCCAAAGACCCAATTCATCTACACACAACGCTAATTCTGGATGAAAACGTAAAAAGCGAGCATTCAGTTTTTCAATGATTTCTAAATTTACCTGAACCCCACGAGAAGAAAGCACAGCAGAATACTGCTGTGCTTGCGCTTGAAACTGAGGTTCTGTAAACAAATGCATTACCAAGAAACCCAACCTGTCCACCAAGTGACCAAAATAAACAAACCAAAGCCTATACGATAGTACGCAAATGCAGTGAAATCATGTTTCGATACATAGCGGATTAATGCACGAATCACGATGAGTGCAGAAATAAATGCCACAATAATACCCACAGCTAGAACAGCCATATCATTACTATGCAAATCAGCACGCATTTTGTACATATCTAATAAACCAGCACCCATTAATACAGGAATACCCAGAAAGAAAGAAAATTCTGCTGCTGCTTTACGTGATACACCTAAAAATAAAGACCCAATAATGGTTGAGCCTGAACGCGAAGTACCCGGAAATAAGGCTAAACATTGAATCAGACCAATTAAAGTCGCTTGTTTATAGGTCAAATCATCGACTTCTTGGGTTTCAATGTTATGCGGACGGCGTTCAGCCCACAAAATAATAAAACCACCCACAATTAATGCAATTGCGACGGTAATCGCATTAAATAAGTAAGCCTTAATTATATCGCCAAACGTTAAGCCAACAATCACGATTGGAATTGAAGCAATAATTAAGTTAAGACTTAAACGGCGGCCTTGTTCTTGACCTTTTAGACCACCAATTAAAGCGCCCCAAAGTTTGCCCCAATACTCGTAAATCACAGCCGCAATTGCACCAATTTGTACTGCAACTGCAAACATTTCTCTTTTTTCAATTGTCCAGAAATCTAAAAGTTGACCTGCTAAGATTAAATGCCCAGTACTGGAAATAGGTAAAAATTCAGTAATCCCTTCTACCAAGCCCATTATGGCCGCTTTAAATAATAATAAAAGATCCATATCTAACCTTAAGTTGCTTTAATTTGTTCTGGAATTTTTTTCCAAGCGTTATCACGTAAATACACGGGTAATGCCTGTTCAGCACTGACCCATTTTTTTTGCTTAACATCTGTGCGCGCAATGGTCGCAATATCTTGCGCAGTCGCACTTAAGTCTTTGTATTGTATTTGTTCTGGCTTAATTAAAGCTGAACCTGAACCGACCAATTCAAATTTAACAATTTCAGTGGCATCACTATAGTTTAACAATTGCTCTGCATCAACAGCTTGCATAATGCCCTGTTGATCGAGTTGAAAACTTGCAATATACACTTCCTTCATACGTGCATCGAGTACCGCAGTGACTGCGGTTAAACCGTAAATACGATAAGCTGCCTGCGCTAAAGCTTGTAAGCTCGAGACAGGAACAACTGGCAGATCATTGGCCCATGCCAATGCCTGAGTGACAGCAGCATTAATTCGCACGCCACTAAAAGACCCCGGACCACGGCTAAATGTGATTGCAGTTAATTCTGATCCAGATAGCGCAAGCTGAGTAAATGCTTGATCTATCATGGGGAGAATGGTTTGCGTTTGTGCTTTTGCTCGCGCATCTAATTGAAAAAATAATTCGTGGGTTTCATCTACAATACAGATGGAACACTGCTCATTGGCAGTTTCCAATGCCAGCAATTTCATGCGCAACCTTAATTTATTTGGCGATAAAAAACGAGTGTTATCATACCCCACTCATGCACGCTAGGCGAGATTTTACATCTGAGGGATACAAAAAAGCCAAGTACCAACTTGGCTCAATAAATCCATTCTAATTAAAGTTCAACAGCTTCCAAATTTTGAAAATGCTTAAAATGTTCAGCGTAATGTAGCGCACTCATTTTAAGTTTAACTTCAGCAGCCTGATCTAAAGTTTTGACAATTTTTCCTGGTGAGCCCATCACGACAGAATTATCAGGAATAATCTTACCTTCAGGAATTAAAGCATTCGCCCCAATAATGCAATTTTTACCAATCACAGCATGATTTAAAATGACGGAATTAATGCCAATTAATGTGTTATCACCAATGGTACAGCCATGTAACATGGCTTGATGTCCAATCGTAACATAGCGACCAATATGCATTTCAATGCCCGCATCGGTATGTAAAACGGCATTTTCCTGAACATTGGTAAAATCCCCCAAACTGATTTTACTGTTATCGCCACGGATCACAGCACCAAACCAAACACTGACCTGCTTGCCCATTTCAACTTGACCAAGCACGGTTGCATTTTCAGCAACCCAACCATCCCAAGGTTGATGCGTTGCTTTCGGTGCATAGCCATTAAATTTATACATCATGTTTTATCTTCCTTGATCTATTTACCACGTTGAATCTTATTGCTATAAAAAGCGGGGGAATTTAATAAAAAAGGCCATTCTTTCTGATAGTTCAAACCATACTGAAATAATGAAACTAACATGCGTGCAGTCAAACCCCAAACGATTTCATTTTCCACCCGCATACTGGGAAAATATAAAGACTGATGTGCATAACGTACTTCATAAGGAATCGGTGGCGCTTGAATTAAACTATCCAGTGATGCAAAAAAAATACGATCAATTTCACTCGGTTGAGCAATCAAGTTGACTTCTGGCGGAATCAATCCCACCACAGGTTTAACCAACATACCATTACGTGCTTTTTGCATCGGTAAATCACCAATCAATTGCACATCAAATGGATTTAATGCGGTCTCTTCATAGGCTTCACGTAATGCCACCACAATATTACTGGTATCTTGTGGATCTCTTTTGCCGCCCGGAAAGGAAACCTCGCCAGCATGATTGGATAAATAAAGTGAACGGCGAGTAAGTAAAACCTTGGGATTGGACTCATTGGTAATCGCAATTAATACAGCCGCTTGTGCAGATTTAACCCGTGTGGAAAACCGTAATCTTTGCTGTAATGATTGAATTAACGAATGGTCATCCATAGCCGACTCTCTGTTTATTTCTTCTTCATTTCATCATAGCTGAATTTTTATTCTAAAAGATAGAAATGATGCCAAAGTTAAATTTTTCAGTTATGCTGATCACACCTTGATCATTGACGATGAATATGAATTTCTGTGTAATTTGTGGACATAAAACAGCGGAAAAAATCCCACTCGGCGATCATCAATTACGCCGTGTTTGTACAGATTGTGGCAATATTCATTACATCAATCCCAAGGTTATTTGTGGGGCGCTGGTACTCTGGGAAAATAAAGTTTTACTCTGTCGACGCGCAATTGAACCACGTTATGGATTATGGACACTTCCAGCGGGTTATATGGAATTGTTTGAAACCATGGAACAAGGTGCGGCAAGGGAAACACGCGAAGAAGCCGAAGCTGAAATTGAAATTGAACAGCTCTATTGTATGTATAACATTCCTCGAATTGGTCAAATTTATGTTTTATTCAAAGCAAATTTAGTCAATGGTATGTTCGGTGCAGGGGAAGAAACCATTGAATCCCGTTTATTTGAAGAACATGAAATCCCTTGGTCTGAGCTGGCTTTTCCAAGTGTAGAACATACGTTAAAGCACTATTTTGAAGATCGTAAAACCCATTCATTTAGTATGCATTTAGAAACATTGGGTTCGCGTTTAGATCATACGGGCTAATTTTTTTGAACAAAATTAAAGCCTCAAAAAAGCCCATCTCTTGATGGGCTTTTTTGAGGCTAGTCGTAATAATTACTTAATCGCAATGCTATAACACGGGGCTAAAGTGAAATCGAGTGTTCCCCCCGCTAACTTAGCCAGTGCCTTATCTGCATCACTTGCTGCACTGTCATTCGCTAAATTATAAACATGTTGAAAACTCGCTAAACTGTTCCCCCATCGTACAGGTTGCTTCGCTGAATCTGTCAATGTCACACGCGCTTGTCCACTGGTTAAAGTTGGATCCAATAAACTTGCTACGTCTAACAATGCCCCACCAACGATTATACTTTCAGTCGATGAATTAGATGATGTTTTAATGCTAGAGTTCATGCCAACCAAAGCACCATTAATTTTTGCAAACTTGTCCTGAGCTAAAATCATACGTATAGAGAGTAATTTATTCGCTGTAAATGCACGTGCAATCGTCCCTAAACGATACTGTTGTACACCATACTGATCAACAAAGGTATTCTGATCAAATGAGTTTTCAGTACACGCATTATTGGATGTAGACATATCCGTCTCGGTAGCGCCTGATTTAATATTAGAACGGATATCGCCATTTTGATCGATCACAATCCCTAACTTAACAGCTGGGACTGAGCTTTCTGTAAATTTAAAAGTTAAATCCGCATACATTGGAAAAATATATTTATCCCCAGATCTCACATTACTGACAGATTGAAACACTTGTTTATCTAAATAAGTGATTGGAAATATTTTATATAAATCTAAAGACCCTTTAAACTCATCTGTAGTGGTACTTTGCTTCCAACGACCTAAATCTTTTAAATCTTCCGTGCTAACTGTCGTCTTATTGGTTAATAATTTATAAAATTGTTCTCTACCCGCCATCATATAGTCATTAAAAAGCTTACCCTGACTGATGATCAATGGCTGTGAATTTACATCTGCTACATCTAGCTGATAATTTTGATCAATTTTTTTATTAATCGGGTTAATCCAATGCCCTTGTGCGAGTGCAGTCATACGCACGGGTTTTACCTTACGAATTAATTCAGCATTGACACTGCTAATAGCAGCCAAATCACCTGTAGCTGCACCTTTCCATTGTAAGCCACTACCAAAAGTGTAGCCCTGTCGGTCGGTAATCAACATAAAGTGTCCAAATAAATATTTGGTCGAGCTATCACTCTTCTTTAAATCACAATCTTCTTTATTACAGCCGACCAAACCATCGGAACCCGATATTAAACTGCCCAATACGCCACTGGTTGAAAATAGCGCAAATTCTGGTTGATAGACTGCGGCAGTCGCAATCGTCATTAATTTACTAACCACTGCAAATGCTTGATCATCATCAATCACTGAAACATCAACCCATGGTTTAATCATATTTATATATTCATCACTGACAATTTGTTGCGAAGTGACTGAACTTAAAATAAGTTCTAATTTTGAGCGCATTGCATCGTTAATATATAAAGCTTGAATATCAGTGGGCGTATTAATTTTGTTCTCTTGCAAAGCTAAAGCTTGGAAAATTTTCACCAACTTCATTGCTACCCTGATAGTGGGATCATTTTTATTTAAAGCTTGAGCATCTTGTTGCGTAATCCCCACAGCCATATCCAAAATGGTTAAACGAGGGACTTGATTAGTGCTGAGTCGTGCCACTTTATTTAACTCAACCACACCTAAATTAATTTTTTTATCTTTTTCACCTTTGATAAAGAAAGTGACTTTATCACCCGTTCTACAACTTCCTGTTGCAGCACCATCACTCAAATCTAATATTGAGATAAAACTATTGGTTGTATCACTACTACAGGTAAAATTAAGTCCATCCAATGGATAATCTAAAGCAAATTCTACACACCCATTCATTTTTGGTGTACATGCACCATTTGCCGTACTTGAATCATACGTCTCGGGAGTAATATTAGCGCTCTCACCACCACAACCACTCAAAGCAGCCATCAATGTTGTGAGTGTAAAAGGGAGTAAATATTTATTTTTCATCCTGAATTCTCTTGTTCTATTCTTAACGAATGGCAATTAACTTTAATTGACCTTGATTGGTCAGTGCTCTGTTCTCTAAATCGATGGCACTGGCTAAAGGTGTGAGTAATATATATTGGCTTTTAAGTGGGACATGAATCACCCCTTCAATTTTTTCATGGGAAGTAAAAGATGCCACTGCATCATGATTTTTAAAACCACCTGCACCTTCTAGGACACAAGCATTTGCATCTAAAAAGACCACAAAGGGCCAATAAAAAGTAGGATTCTGTTGACGTGAAGCGTAAGAATTAATTTGAATATTTTGAATTGCATTGGATACCTGCACAATTTCAAAATCGAATTGATCTTTTAAAGGTACTCGTGGCCATAGATTAACCTCTTTCCCCAAACTCACGGTTTTGGCATTTTTAATTTTTTTATCTTGAATACATTGTTGTCCTAAGCTATCCACCACATCCGCTTGTGAAATTCGATAATATGTCGATGACAATGTAATGGGGCCACTCTCTTTTTTTTGATTGTTTTTAAAAAGTGACTGTATGATGGATTTACTTACCCCTTTTTCTCTTTCTACCAATTGTAGTCGCGTTGCGCCATGCTTAATATCAATGATCCCTTCAGGCATTGCATAAAAACGCTTTTTGCCCTCTAGATTAAATTCCTTATCTTCTAAGTATTCATTTCTAATATATTTTTCACCATTGATACTCATAAAAGCATCGGTATTTTCAGCTTCTGGTTGTTTTACCACAAGAGCTAAGCTCGGCTGCTGTACAACTTTCTCAATCACGGGCTTTGGCTTTAAAACATCTTTCTTTTGTTCTTCATTTTTAGATGCAACCTGTACAACACGTTGTTGTAGAGCTTGATCAGCAACATTAGAATTTTTTGCTGTCGTGTTCGCCAATGATTGATGATCAACCGACAACTCCAAACCCTTGGATGACTTTATTTCAGCTACAGCGATTGGTTGCTGAATGTCTGGCACTTGTTTTTGCTCTGGAGCAGGTGGTTGCTGTTGCGTTAAAACTTCAGCAACCTTGCTTTTGGGCAGCAAACTTCTTTGTTGTACGACCATCGGTCGACCATCTGGACCAATAATGGTATAAAACTCACCTGCATATGAAAAAGATACATCTAAAAGGCATAATGTCAGTATCGATTTCACCAATAATTTTTTTTTCATTATTTTCAATATACCTACCATCTGGTTCTATAGTTCAATCCTAGAATTGTGACTTTCGTATCCGTTTTAACATTTAGACCTGCATAAGGATTCAATAGAATATTATTAACACCTGTTTGGTTTGCTAAGCTACTCGAATTTGCTGGAATTTTATCTTTACTACGCAGAAAACCAATCGACAAATCTACATCCGTATCGGCGTCAAAACGGTAACCCACCCCTAAACCAAACAATTGTGCATTGTTAATCGGCACCATCGTATTGCGTTTATTATCAGGAATTGCACTGGTACGAGGCTCATACCCCGCACGCAACTTCAAACGATCTGTCGCTGAATATTCCAAGCCTATGCCAAAATTCCATGGTGAGGTAAATTCTAGCGGCAATGCTAAAGACGTATCCCCAATATTTGCCGAGAGTAATTTGGCAATTTTTAATGCTGAAATTTGTCGATCAAATTCAAATTTAAACTTATCCCAAGCCTTATAATCTGTCCATCCAACATCAAAATTAACTTGTAAATCAGGTAGTACCTTATATTTCACACCTGCTTGAAAATGTGCAGGGTATTCAAAGTCCATTGAAACAAGACCTGACTCACTGGCAGGAACCACACTCGGGAAACCTAAAATTGCGGCAAGAATTTGTCCTGTTGGTGAAGACATTAAGCCTTTAATAAGTTCCTGCGGCGCTTTAGCATTATCAATATGGTATTTACCTTTTAGACGCATTTTTGCAGAACTTTGATAAACCATCCCAAAACTAAAATCTTCGGTCGGTTCCCACAAAACACCAAGGTTATAACTTGGACTGAGCGACTGCTCTAATGCCAGCTGCATTTGTCCAAAACGGCCAAAAGGATTCATCCCCTCTTCGGTATTACACATACCAAGAAGCAAGATATCAGTAATAATGTCCTGATTTTCCTTGAAAGGGGTACAAACGACCTCATCGATCATTCTGAGCATACCAATCAATTCATTGGGAAAACGCAAATCTGTTTTTAAGCCAATCGCTTGATAAGACATCCCGACTGAAGCACCAATCGACAAAGCGTCATTTACTTCATAGGCAATTGATGGTGATAAATAGGTAATCCGTTCCAGAGCAACTTGTTGCCCCATATAATTCCCAGCATTACCATTTTCAGCACCAAAACCAGCAACTAAAGGTGCATACATTGCTGTGGCAAACGTCATTTTTGAACCCGGTGGTTTATAGGCAATACCTGCTGTAGGTGCAGCCATCGGTATCCCTTCACCCAGATCAACCATTTTTTTCAATATTGGCACATATAAACTGACGTACTCTACATCACCATTCACGGTGCCCTTAAAGTCCGTACACAAATCTGAAGAAACCTCAGGGCCATCATTACACACCATTGGATCATCAGAGTAACCAAATACGTTGTAACCTGCTGGAACTGAAAACTCTCTTTTAATATCAAAATTAGCAAGAATCCCCTGCACGTCGGTTTGTAAGCCTTCAATTTTGGTCAAAGCGGCTGGGTTAAAATGAATGGCACTAATGCCTGGAGGGTCTGCCGTAACAGCATTCCCCATACTGAGTGATCGAATATCAACAGACAAATTTTGCCCCAATTGAGCAAACGTTGCACTTGAACAGCCCGATAATATAATTGCTGCTGCTAACGGGCGAAGTCGAATCTTATACATACGACCACCCTCTTAGCGTAGTTTCTTACCGAAACCTAAAATATCAAGTGGGAATGACAAACCTAAAGAAACATCAGGTGCATCTTCTGTTAAGCCTATGCCCACCGTTCCATTTACAATAGTTTCTGGTGAAACACGAACACCCAATGAAATTGCTAAAGTAGAACTGGTCTGGTCAGCGGGAGAATAACTCTCACCAGAACTATAAGTAAATTCTGATCCAGTGTTAAAACTCTGCTGATATGACATCGTCATAGAAACATCATAGTTAAACGAATAAGCAAAACCAAAAGCAAAACCGCCACTAATCCCAGGTTCAAACTCATTAATAGTACGTGAACCACGTTTTTGATTAAGCTCCGTTTCTTTAAATCCATAATTTGCTGAAACAGAAGCAAAAAGTACCACAGGGTCTATATATTTACGTGTACTGGCACCAACACCCGCCGAGTAATACCCTTTTCCTGTTCCCAGGTCATCGGCTGCATTTACTTCATACGGACTATCACCTGTTTTAGTCGATACATTACCAAATAAAATCAGCGGTAATCGACCCGTTTTTAGTGGGAAGGGCTCCCAACGTGCACCAAAAGATATATCACCTAAACCTGCTGTAGAGGTATCTTTTAATAAATCTGTTTTTGCAACTAATGGCAAAGAAGCAGTAAAGGTTAAATTATCGAGGACACCATACTGCGCAGTAAAAGTATTGGTCATTGAATGTGTTGCATTTTCTTGAACACGCAATTGATAAAGCTGACCTTTGGCCATTTCAGCATCAATTTGCGTATCACGATAATACGTATAATCAATATCATAATAAGATGAAATATCACCTTTTTTGATTAATGAATACTGTCTTTCATTTGAGGTGAAAACTTCTTGTAAACTTGCTTCCTTACTCGCATCACCTTCTTGTTGTTGTAATGCTGAAGAGGCTTGTGATTGTTCATTGACAGGTTGCGTTGCCGTATTTGCTGAAGACGGTGCAGGTGTAGATACCGCTGCTGCTGGCTCCTCTACATTTTCATACCCACCCAGTGCTGGCTCCTCTACCACAGCCCCCCCTTCCGATTGAGAAGGAGTCGCTTGTGATGCAGTTAAATCAACATCTGCTTGTTGTTCAACAACATCATACCCACCCAGCGCTGGTTCCTCTGCTGCATATGCCCCCCCTATTGCCACTTGAATACTTAAAGCCAATAAAGTTTTGTTCATCCATTTACGATTCATATTCCATCTCACCATTTTTATTTTTTTAATCTGTCACTTTTAAACTTTATTTACTCTTGTAATAAAGACGTAAAAAATTATAGGTAGGTTTACCAAAATTTTCTGATTCTTCATTTAAATTTTTATCTAAACGAATTGTTGATGCTTTATCTGCAATTTTATCCATATAAAATTGTGGATATTGCAAATCAACAAAAGCATAGCGATTCACTGTTGCATCCTCTACATGTCGTAAATCTGAATCTTGAAGTGCTAAGAATTTTTTTCTGTTTTCAGGAGCGACATTAATTAAAAAAAGCGTATTGTTTTCCCAAATATCTTTAAAACGCTGTTCATCAAAGCTGATATTCCCCAATGCAGGATCAGCCACATAGACGCGACCATTCTTATAAGCCTTAAAAACAACGAAATGCTTAAATCCTGCATAAGAAATTGGCACAATAGCAGGCTGAGCCTGTGTGACTAAATCTGAAAATTCGCCTTTATATCCACCACTTTCTAGGCCTAATGCACCGACAAAGCGCTTCATATCCAAAAGAGAGAAACTTCGACGTTCAATAATTTTTTCAGTTTCACCAAACTTCAACAGACCATTCATGGTTTGTTGTTCAGATAATTGTGTACCCACATATCCATTTAACAATGTCGTTAATGCGGCAGACCCACAACTATAGTCATATGCTTGACGGACAATGCCACGAAACTGATCCTCTAAAGCAGGTTTGATGAGAACAGGCTCACGGTGCATCCGACTAAAAGAATCTTGTCGAGAATCCAATGTTTCTGTGTAATAGACAGCTTCCGCTGGTTTTTTCTTAATTTCAAAGGCTTCAGTGGCAAAGTAGTACATCAATGCCGAGCCTAATGCGATCTCTAACATATCTTTTTAACTTTTCTAGTTATCGGCATGACGTGCCTATGTTCATTATTTTTCTAGAGCAAATGCTCTACATCCATGTAAAAATGAAGATACCTTTTTTTATAAAAAAAAACAGCTTTTTTTTACTTTTTTTAAGCTTTTTTGAAAAATTTCACATTATTTTTGTAAAAAAAAGCGCGTGAAATCACGCGCTTTTTTTTATTTAAGCTTAACGACCAGAAATGGTAATGATAGAACCAGGAACATAAGAACCTAGAGCTGGGCTGAAGTAAGTTTGTAGACCTTGAACCTCTACGTCACCAATTGAACCAGCAGTACGGCTACCTAAATGAACGCCTTTTACATAAGTATCAATTGGACCTGAAGAACTGACCATACGGATATAACCGTTACTAGCATCATCTTTACCCATAACACTGATATTTTGATTAATTGTTAAATCTGTAGAATTTGCATCTGCAACCTTAATGCTCTCAACAAAAATTTCACCAGCAGCACGGTTACCAGCAGTACCGTCACCCACGCCCTGTTTAGTTGAATTATCCAAAATACCTAGGTTCTTAATTTCAAGACCACCCACCATTTTGGTATTCAATTTAATCATCGCGCCTTGCGGAGCTGCACCCAGTTGAATATTTGCAGCCATTTGACCTGTTTTTAATGTCAAACCACTTAAAATTGCGTTGTAATTTGTATCATCCCCACCGCGACGAAGTGAACCAGCCCCTGCAGTGCCAGAAGCCGTTACACCAATTTCACCAATACTAATATCTAAGCCAGACACTTGAGCAGCAATATTGATAAATGCACCATTAGCGCCTGTACCCGCATCACTATCAATTTGCAAATCAGCTAAATTATGAGAAGCCAACAAAGCTTGTGTATTAGCAGTGATTACTATACCGTGATCTTTATTTACGTCACCCGTTTTACCATTACCCTTGATCACAATTGCGCCAGCAACCCCTGTACCACCAACAATTGCGCTCTCAGAAACAAGTGCATTTGCTGCAAAACCAGGAGCTGGAGGAGTACCACTCATAACTACTTTAGTACCAGTCACAGTATTTTTTGCAGTTGCGGACAAACCATCATTATCATGAATATAGAGTTTTTCAATTTGGATTTTTGAAATACCAATCCCGATGTTAATACCATCTTGACCAGTGGTCGCGCCCAATGAAGCATCATCCATTGCTTGCATTGCCATCGCATTTGCACTAATTGCCAATGAAGAAACTAAAGCAAGTTTAGTAAATTTTTTCATCTTTGTACTCTCCCAAGAGTATTATTTTTTTGATTGTTAACCACTCGATATCACCTATTGTTTTTCGTTTTCTGACAACAGTGAATCTTTTCCTTGAGCAGTCTATTTGCCCTAGTTAAGTTATATCTGTGTCATTTTTTGTTCAACTGCTGTTGGTCGCAATCTATATGTTACCGACAAACGGTATTTACAGTTTTTATGCATAAACATTGTTATAGAATAGTAGTCACTTGTATCCTTTGCTGTAATTTAACACCGTATGAATAATCCTATTGTTTTTCAAAAATTGCTGACTGAACAATGGCTTAGTCCCGCTCAAATACTTTCATCCTTATCACATCTCACACATTTGGTTTATTTAAAAAATGTAAACCAGCCTGTGATCGCATTTTTTGCTTCCGAATATATGTTGAAGCAAGATCAAATTATTCAAAGTTTCAAACGAGTTTCTCTACATCACTATCAAGAAAAATCATCACCTATTCATTTTAATCATTTTTTTAAAAACCATACTCAAAACCATCAAAGTGATTTTAAAGGGGGGCTAATTGGTTTCATCAGTTATGATGCTGCTGCGCAACAACAAGTCTCTCTGCAAGAAAAAAAGCAACCCGCTTTATTTTTAGGTATTTATCGTAGCTATCTGAAATTGACTCAGCAAGGTTGGACTTTTTTTAGTGATGAAGATGAGGCTGAAGAAATTTTCCAATTGATTCAAGCTGCATTAACCAACACAAAACATCAGTCTTTCCGACTGACTCAAGCATGTAGTGCACGTTGGAATAAAAATGAATATCGATCTGCATTTAAGCAAGTGCAAGAATATATTAAAGCTGGCGACTGCTATCAAATTAATTTAACACAAGAATTTACAGCAAAAGCGCAAGGTTGCTTATTGGATATCGCTGAAGATTTTTGGCAACTCACCGATGCTCCCTATTCTGGCTACCTCAAAATTGATGATTTTGAACTGTTAAGCTGCTCACCTGAACTGTTCATTGATTTTGAAGCAAATCGAAAAATTGTGACTCGTCCCATCAAAGGTACAATGCCTCGTTATGCTGACCCAAAGCAAGATGAAGAGTCAAAACAAAACTTGATTCATTCTCAAAAAGATCAAGCTGAAAATGTGATGATTGTCGATTTACTACGTAATGATCTGAGTGTTTATGCTGAAACAGGTTCGGTAAAAACCCCGCAACTTTTTGAAATTGAATCTTTTAACCAAGTTCATCATATGGTCAGCGAAGTCACAGCCACGCTCAAAGATGACACCAATCCTTTTGATGTACTGATGTCTGCACTGCCTGGTGGCTCAATTACTGGTGCACCCAAAATTCGTGCCATGCAAATTATTGATGAACTAGAGGGTGCTCCACGTGGTGCTTACTGCGGTAGCCTTGGTTATTTTAATTTTGATGGTACAGGTTCTTGGAATATTTTGATTCGTTCCATCCAAAAGTACCAAGAAGATGTGTCGTTATGGGCCGGTGGTGGTGTAACGATCGCTTCAGATTGCGACGCAGAATATCAAGAATGTTTTGATAAGGTTTCTGCCATGCTTGACCTACTCAATACATGGCAAAAATCACCTGAAATTTAACGCTTAAGCTAAGATATCATTTTTTAAGGTATCTACTAGACGTTGATTTTGCTCATCCGTACCAATGGTAATACGTAAGAATTGGTTGATACGCGGTTTATTGAAATAGCGCACAATAATCCCTTGTTCACGTAATTGTGCAGCCAGTTCACCCGCATCTTTGCTGGGTAATGATGCAAAAATAAAATTGGCTTTTGATGGTAAAACCTTAAAACCCATGCTTTCTAATTCAGTCACCAGCTTGTCACGGCTTGCGATCACTTTTTGGCATTGTGCTTCAAAGTAGGCTTGATCCTCAAATGAAGCAACCGCAGCTGCAATGGCAAAACGATCCATTGGATAAGAATTAAAACTGTTTTTGACCGCTTCAAGCCCAGCAATTAAATGGGGCTGCGCAATTGCAAAACCGACACGTAAACCCGCAAGTGATCTTGATTTCGATGTGGTTTGACACACCACTAAGTTTTCGTATTTTTCAACTAAGCTGACCGCAGATTGCGCACCAAAATCAACATAAGCCTCATCAATCACCACCACTGAATTCGGGTTGGCTTGCAACACTTCTTCAATCGCAGATACCCCCAGCGCAATACTGGTCGGTGCATTAGGATTGGTAATAATGATACCGCCATTGGCTTGTTTATAATCGTCTAGCACAATTTCAAAATCATCATTCAACGGTAATATTTTGGTTTTGACTGCAAAAAATTGACTATAAACGGGATAGAAACTATAGGTAATATCAGGATAAAGGATAGGCTGATTTTGCACAAAAAATGCTTTAAAAATATGGGCTAAAACTTCATCTGAGCCATTACCGACAAACACATTTGCAACATCAACATTCTGCTGCATCGCAATCGCTTGCTTTAATGCAGAAGCATCTGGATCTGGATATAAACGTAATACATCGGCAGAATCAGCCAAAACGGCTTGTACCGCTGCGACTACTTTCGGTGATGGCGGATATGGATTTTCATTGGTATTTAATTTAAGTAAGTTTTGGATTTTCGGTTGCTCACCCGGTACATACGGTTCTAATTCACGTACTTCAGGACTCCAAAACCGCATTTGTTCTGTTGTAATGTTCATCTTTCAATATCTCAATCAAATCTGTTATAGGCTTAAAAAAAGGCTGATCAATCAGCCTTTTATATCAATCAAAGCTTATTGATAACGATAACGTGCTGAACGTGCATGTGCATCCAAGTTTTCTTCTTGTGCCAAAATATCAGCGGTTTTCGCAAGGCTTTTTACCCCCTCTTGCGAGCACATAATCAAGCTGGAACGTTTTTGGAAATCATACACACCCAATGGCGATGAAAAGCGTGCCGTACCCGATGTCGGTAATACGTGGTTTGGCCCTGCACAATAATCGCCAATCGCTTCAGGGGTATAACGCCCCATAAAAATCGCACCAGCATGACGAATATCTTCCGCCATTTCTTGAGCTTCGTCTAAACACAGCTCTAAATGTTCAGCCGCTACTTGGTTAATCAGCTCAATCGCCTCAGCACGATCTTTCACCAAAATAAGTGCACCACGATTGGCAATTGAAGTACGTGCAATTTCAGCTTTTGGTAAATTCGCTAAATGCTCTTCAATGGCTTGTTCAACGTCATTTAAAAGTTGTTCATCTGGTGTGATGAAAATCGCTTGGGCAACGGTGTCATGTTCAGCTTGTGACAACAGATCCATCGCCAACCATTCCGCATTATTCTCACCTTCTGCATAGACCAAAATTTCAGATGGCCCAGCAATCATATCAATACCGACTTGACCGAATACCGCACGTTTTGCCGCAGCAACGAAACGATTTCCCGGTCCAGTAATTTTATCAACCGATGGAATGGTTTCTGTGCCATACGCCAAGGCTGCAACTGCTTGCGCTCCGCCAATGGTAAAGACGCGGCTTACACCTGCTAAATAGGCAGCGGCCAAAACCAATGGATTCAACTCACCCTTTGGCGCAGGCACCACCATAATAATTTCAGGCACACCCGCAACATGTGCAGGTACAGCATTCATCAATACCGAAGATGGATAAGAGGCTAAACCACCCGGTACATAAATTCCGACACGATCAAGCGGTGTGATTTTTTGACCTAGGGTATTTCCTAACGCATCCACATAGGTCCAGCCTTCTTGCTTTTGCACTTGATGGAATTCACGAATACGACTTGCTGCAAGCTCCAAAGCCTCACGCACTTCGCTATTTAAGCCCTCAAATGCCGCTTTTAATGCATCTTGAGTCAGTTCCAAATCTGAGAATTGATGCGCAGGATGTCGATCGAACTGTTGTGTGAGTTTTAAAACATGCTCATCGCCATGTTCACGAACATCTGCAATGATTTGGTCTACTGTTTTTAACAATTCTGGATCGTTGACTGTTTCGAACGCCAATAAATCGGCAAAGACTTGTTGAAAGTCTTGATCTTGAGTCGATAAACGTCGCATCAATTTACCTACAAGGTGAATGAAGAAAAGATTAGTTTACCTTGTTTCGTTGCATTTTTGGATATCAATAGCACATCTATCGCTCAAGCTTCATAGAAAATAACTTTTGAAATGATTCGGCAAATTATTTTATTGGTATTTTTAAACAGCCAAACATTAACCATAAAAAAACCGTCGTGATTCACGACGGTTTTTGATAATCCAAACAAGACCAAGACTTATTTTTGGCTTTGACGCTCAGCAACTGCTTTTTCAAGCTGCGCTAAAATTGGATTTAACAGCATTTGCTTACGCTTAAAACTGGCTTTATTGACAATGAGGCGAGAAGAAACTGTACAAATTTCTTCAAGTGGCTCAAGACCATTGGCACGAAGTGTATTACCTGTATCAACGACGTCAACAATGTAATCGCCTAAACCAACCAATGGTGCAAGTTCCATCGAACCATAAAGCTTAATCACATCAACCTGCTCACCCAAGCTCGCATAATATTGACGCGTCAGATTTACATATTTCGTGGCAATCTTTAAACGGCCTTTCGGGCGAACCATGCCAACTTTACCTGCAGTCATCAGTTTACAGTTGGCAATTTTCAAGTCGAGTGGCTCATACACATTTTGTGCACCATGTTCCATCAACACATCTTTACCCGCAACACCCAAATCAGCCGCACCATTTTCTACATAAGTCGGTACATCTGAAGCACGTAAAATTAAAATACGCACCTGTTTATGGGTGGTCGGAAAAATTAACTTACGTGATTTATCTGGATCTTCCAGTAAGTTAATTCCTGCTGTTTCAAGCAACGGTAAAGTTTCTTTTAAGATACGTCCTTTGCTTAATGCTAAAGTTAAACCATGATCAAAATTGCCCATTACGTCAAAGTTTGGATCATCGTTTCTCATATCACTCATTAACTTACTCGCTTAATTTGGGCACCTAAACCCTGTAACTTTGCTTCAATATCTTCATAACCGCGATCAATATGATAAATACGGTCAATCAATGTTTCCCCTTCCGCCGCCAAGGCAGCCAAAACTAAAGAGAATGAAGCACGTAAATCGGTTGCCATCACTGGCGCTGCAGAAAGTTTGTCTACACCAGTCACAACAGCATCATTACCTTCAACCTGAATATTTGCACCCATACGAGAAAGCTCAGGCACATGCATAAACCGGTTTTCAAAAATCGTTTCAGAAATCGTTGCGAAACCACGACCAATGGCATTCACAGCCATAATTTGTGCTTGCATATCGGTTGGAAATTCTGGATGAGGAAACGTTTGGAAGCTGACTGCTTTCGGACGTTTGCCCATCATATCAAGTTCAATCCAATCTTCACCGCGCGTCACTTCGGCACCCATTTCTTCGAATTTATCTAATACAGCTTCAAGAAGATTTGGATCCGTATGTGTGGTTTTCACTTTACCACCAGTAATTGCAGCAGCAGCAAGATATGAACCCGTTTCAATACGGTCAGCAACCACAGCATATTCACAGCCATGTAAACTTTCCACACCAGTCACAACCAACGTATCCGTATCTAGACCTTCAATTTTTGCGCCCATTTTAATGAGCATGAGCGCAAGGTCAGTAATTTCAGGTTCACGTGCCGCATTACGAATGGTGGTTACACCATCCGCTAATACCGCAGCAGTTAGAATATTTTCAGTTCCACCAACCGTCACCATATCAAAGACAACTTCGCCACCTTTTAAGCGACCATCGACTTTGGCATGTACATAACCATTTTCAACTTCAATATGCGCACCTAAAGCTTCTAGTGCTTTTAAATGCTGATCCACTGGACGTGAACCAATCGCGCAACCCCCTGGAAGTGACACCTGTGCACTACCATAACGCGCTAATAATGGACCAAGCACTAAAATGGATGCACGCATGGTTTTCACCAATTCATAGGGTGCAAACTGATTGTCCAATGTCGAAACATCAGCTTTAACTGTGTCACCTTCATAAGAAATTTGAACACCTAAACCGCCAATCAATTGAACTAAAGTATTGACATCCTTAAGGTTCGGTACATTGGTCAAAGTAATCGGGCTATCTGCAAGAATCATGGCTGCAAGTAAAGGCAACGCTGCATTTTTTGCACCAGAGATGCGTACTTCACCTTCGAGCTTAACGCCGCCCTGAATTAAAAATTTATCCATTTAGTTCTAAGCTCCGAATAAGCTTGCTTTACGCCATTCTTCTTTGGTCATTGCACGAATAGTTACCGCGTGTACTTCACCGCTGGCAATATATGAATTTAACGGAGCATAAACCGTTTGTTGACGTGCGACAGGACGTTTTCCCTCAAATTGTTCATCAACGATTCGAAGATCAAACTTACCGCCTTGCCCACTAACCGCAACTTCAGCCTCTGGAAAAGCAGCTTTTAAAATTTCAGTGAGCTGTTCACTATTCATCACAAAGACCTCTTATAGGACCAACGGTGTAAACCTGCCATTTTACTATAAATATGAAAAATAAATCATTAACGTATAACATTTTATCTATAAAAAAAGAGGTCACTAAAAACCTCTTTTTATTTAAAAAAGTAAACTATACAAGTAAAGGCTGATACTCGACTTGCATTTTCCGATGTTTATGCAATTGTCGTTTTAGTTTTTCTGTTAATTTCTTAATCGAAGTATACATATCATCCGCACTGGCTTGAGCAAACATTTCTATTCCAGGTAAACGAATAATCGCTTCAGCAATATGATTGTCACTGCCTTTTTTTGAATGTTTATCAATTTGATGATCTTTTGAGAGTTTAACCTGCATGCTATTTATTTGATCTAGATGCTTGGTCATTTGCGAAAATTTAAGCCGAATATCTTCTTCAATTGCAGGGGTGATAGTTAAATGATGACCACGGATTGTTATTTGCATAGTTCTATCCCTCACCTTCTTTTAGGGTAATAAAGGCATTACCAAGTCGATCTAATGCCAGCAAAAAAAATCCTGCACATTCAACATTAAATCATTCTGGCTATTCCTTAAGTAAAAAAGAGATTCATTATCTTGTCATAATGAACCTCTAGAATAGCCACACTTTAAAATTTAGATCAACACTTTTCGTTCAGAAGATGATGGAATATGTAACGACTCTCTATATTTAGCAACGGTTCGACGTGCAACATCAACCCCATCCTCTTTTAATAAAGTCGCAATAATATTATCTGACAAGGGTTTACGCGGATTTTCTTCAGAAATGAGTTTTTTAATTTTCGCACGAATTGCAATTGAGGAGGCTTCTCCACCCGACGTTGTCGCGACATGACTGGAAAAAAAATATTTCAGTTCAAATAAACCACGTGGTGTCAGCATAAATTTATTCGTCGTCACACGTGATACCGTAGATTCATGTAAATCCACTTCTTCTGCAACATCACGCAGCACCAAAGGCTTCATCCCTTCCGCACCAATTTCTAAAAACATCTTTTGATGCTCAACAATACATGTGGCAACTTTTAATAAGGTCTTATGTCGTTCATCCACACTTTTAATAAAATTTTTGGCATCTAACATTTGATTACGTAAATATTGATTATCATTGCTTTGATCTGCACGTTTAATCATGTTGGCATAAAAAGAATTAATGCGTAATTTCGGCATAATGTCTGGATTTAATTGTACTTGCCAATGTGCATTTTTCTTCATCACCACAATATCTGGAATTTGATAGTCTGAATCTTTTTCTTCAAACTCCATTCCCGGATAGGCTTTCAATGTTTTCAATAAATCAACAGCACATTTTAATTGATCCGGATTTAAACCAGTCTGTTTTACCAGTTTTGGTAATTCATTAGAAATTAATAATTCATAATGGTTTAATAAAATTATTGCTTCACGACGACATGCTGTTTGTACGGGTAAACTTTCTAATTGTACCAACAAACATTCGGCTAAATTACGTGATGCCACCCCAGGTGGATCAAGATGCTGAATATGCTTTAAAACAACAATAACTTCATCATCTTCAACTTCATCATCGTAATCCATAGACTCCAGTAAATGCTGAACCGAGGTTGTTATTTCAGCGATTTCTGCATCTAAAAAACCCTTTTCATCTAAGGAATCAACAATACAATGCGCAATCAGGCGATCAACTTGTGAAAAATGCAATAAATTAATCTGTTCAAGCATGTGCTCTTTTAAACCCAAATGTCCTTGACGGTTATCCTCACGCTCCTCATATTCAGGCGAACCTAGACTCGTTGGCTGATGACTATAAATATCATCCCAATCCGTATCAACAGGTAAATCATCAGGTAAAGTATTGGCATTCAATTCATTGGTCAAATCTTTATTGTCATGTTCTTTTTCTTGCTCCTGTAAAGAAGATAAACTCTCTATATTCGACTGCTCTTCTACTTTTTCTAATAAAGGGTTACTATCCAATTGAGTTTGAATTTCTTGCTCAAGTTCCAAACTCGAGAGCTGAAGCAAACGAATGGCCTGCTGCAACTGCGGTGTCAACGACAAGGAGTTCGCAACTTTTAATCCAACCGATAACTTCATATTACCTCTACTCTTTTTCAATATTTTTTATAAGCAATTTTCATGCCGCTTTATATTTTTATAACATAATTTCATTCAAAATAATATAAATTAAAAAATAGATTAAAAGAAAAATCTAATAATTTCCACATATCTACCCATATTGATAAAAACATATAGAGACTACAAGCCAGTAACCTATTTTTATATTTCCAAAAATGATAGGCAATTAAAGCACTAAAAAATAAAAGCCTCAGCTAAAGATCATAATAAATTTAAGTATAAATCATTACAGAAACACACCCAACTCAGCAAATAAAGAAAAGTGCTATATCAAAATAACAAGGATTTTTTATTATCTAGCAGTTAAAATATCAATAAACTCAACTTCACAATGATTAATTTTGGTATTAAAAACCGAAATTTAAAACCAGTTCTTATTAAACGATACGATAGCAATAATTTTTAAAAAGTAAACTTCAGCTCGACAGCGTATTTTAATCATTCCTAATATTTAACTTTTATTTCTTTTATTTCTTTTATTTCACACTTAAAAAAACACCCCCAACGTTTAGGTTGGGGGTGTTTTTAGGAATAATGAGCTGGCGATGACTTACTCTCACATGGGTAACCCCACACTACCATCAGCGCGAAGAGGTTTCACTTCTGAGTTC
>NZ_FNPK01000024.1 GCF_900107285.1 Acinetobacter kyonggiensis
CTACAAAGCGTGGTGTAATCTGGAGCTATCCAATTTAATCCGCAAAGTTTAATCAGACTTTGCACAAAGCCAGTGACCATACGTAAAGACAGACGAAATAAGGATTTAATCATTAAGCAGCATTGGATGGCTGCGTCGGAGTAGGTTTGATTTCGCCCTTGTTTGCCTTTTGATGGCGCATACCATTGCGTAGCAGGATCAAACCAAATGGCAATATTTCCGCGACTCATGAGTGCTCGGTTATATGCAGGCCAATTGGTTGTGCGGTAGATTTTGTGTGTAGGCTTCTTCATTTGAAAATTATATCGCTGAAAAACCCTTTACAGATAGATTTGTGCAACAAAGCCTCACTACCCCTAAAACAGCCACTCAGTTTCATCATGATGCGAAACAATGGCAGCAAATCATTCGTAATAATGTAGGGTTATACAACTTATTGGGTAATTTTGAGTTTGGTAAAGATGTTTTCTCACATGATGTTCGTAGTAGTTGGTTAGAACAACCTATGGGTCAAAGTTGGGTTGCTTGTGGTGATGCATTACTTGCATTTGACCCTATTGCTGGACAAGGCTTATTTAATGCAATTTACACAGGGATGAAAGCAGCCGAGACTATATTGTCATCAACGGAATATACACATCATCACGCTGACTATTTAACAGAGATTAATCAGATTATAAAGACATATGAAAATCGTCGCTATTTGCTCTATAAACAGGAGCAAAGATGGTCAGAGAATCCTTTTTGGCAAGCACATCAGACGATTACAAAGACAACTTAATCAATAGAATTTGCTATCAATAGGTCAGTTTTAGCAACCTAAGATCTAAGGTAAGCTTTTATCGGTTATTCATCATATATGGATCATTTTTATACCGATTTCACAACCAATGAGCTTGAATAATTGCATTATTTTCAAGATTTTTTGTTAAGTAATTGATCAATCAATTCATTAATTTTTGTCTCCGTACTTCGCCATTTATTCAATGCGAAACCACCATTGCCCTTTAATCGAAAAGAAGCTTCTGAAACTTGACGTCCATTTTGTAGTAAATTGAATTGAGCTGAAACCATATAAGGAGCAAAGTCCCATGAGCGTAGAGCTGTATAATGTAGCGTCGTTTGACATAAACTTAAATTATCATTTTCTTGATATGTTTTAGCTTCAATCCCATAACGAGAAAAACTACGCTCAACAATTCCATTAAAATCTTTGATGATTACTTTCGGATTATTCACGATACATACTTGCCGAATAGACTCGGGATGAAATTCAGAAGTATTATTAATCTGAATTGATGTACAACCTGTAATCGCAATAATAGCAAATCCCTGTAATACGATATTTTTCATTTTTATTTTAACCAAGAAAGCAGCTCATCTCTGTAAATAAGAATATTTCACTTTGTGAATAAAAGCGACTTAAAAAACAAACATCTAAGTACAACTTGTATTATCACTCTGATTTTGATGTACTAATAGCTGAAGGATAGTCGAACGATGAACATGAGCAGATCGATAAAGTGCATCATTGATCTGAGCGTTGTATTTGCAGCAAGGAGTTAACACATGTCATATCTTACGCAATCGCTACGCTATAGTCTGTTGTTCGTACTTTCCCCAATTTTTATCAGTATAAATGGCTGCTCTAATAATCTTCAACAAACTAAAATAGTGACTCAGGCACATCAATTGCCCTATCCCAAAATTGATCATGAATTAGGTGAAAAACTACAACCCAATGAAGAAATTCTAGCGAAACAAATAGCTGATCATATTGGACAAGCGATTCGTACACAATATACATCAGGCAATGTTCTACGAGATGCTCACCCTAAAGCGCACGGCTGCGTTCGTGCCGAATTTCATGTATCAAAATCATTGCCTAAAAACTTAGCCAAAGGAATTTTTGTTCCTGATAAAACCTATTCCGCATGGATTCGTTTCTCTAATGCTTCAGGAGATGCAACCCAAGCTGATGACAAAAAAGATGCGCGTGGTATGGCGATCAAAATTTTAGGTGTATCGGGTAAAAAGATTTTGGAAAATGATGATCAAGCAATGACCCAAGATTTTATTATGATCAACCACCCTGTATTTTTTGTGGATGAACCTCATCGCTATTTAGCTTTTATCGAAGATATGAATAGTAAAAGTACACTTAAAAAATTACATGTTCCTTTTGCATTAGGTTTTCAAGGAACAATAAATGCATTGAGAGCAAGTAACTCAAAAATCTCTAATCCACTACAAGCACGATATTGGTCAATGGTTCCTTATCAATTAGGACTAGGTGCTGATCGTCAAGCTGTAAAATATTCTGCAAGACCTTGCTCCCCGCATTTAGATCAAATACCGAATAAACCAAGTCCAAATTTCTTAAGAGAAGCTCTACAAAATACGCTACATAAAAATGATGCATGTATGGAATTTCTGATACAACCGAGAACATCAAATAAAATGCTCATTGAAGACTCTATGACCGAATGGCAAGAAACCCAAGCTCCATTTTATCAAGTTGCAACTATTCATATACCTCAGCAGATTTTTGAGACACCTGAGCAAAATCAATTTTGTGAAAATCTTTCATTTACTCCTTGGCATTCTCTTCCTGAACATAGACCTCTCGGTGCGATAAACAGGTTGCGTAAGGTGATTTACGAAAACATTAGTCTGATCAGACATGAAATGAATTCTACTCCAAGGAAAGAACCTCAATAGTGGAAGTCTCTTACTATTTCAGCACACATCAATGTTCCACTTATTGAATGCAGTTCAAAAAAAGTTGAATATACAATCGAATTTAATCTTTACATTTAATTTTCATATATGAAGCTTTTGTACTTACGGGGATCACCATCCCAGCATTGTAAACATTCATATTATTAATGATATTGTTGTTGCCATCTAATTCATCAAAACCTTTACCCTTGCATAGTTCATCTGCTTTTTTAAGAAGCTTTGTTCTCATTGCTTTACTAGAACCAAATGCATTACTTTGAGTATTGATTTGATACACACCAGACCCAAAATCACCAACTGTAGGTGATAACATTTGTAAACAGCCAGTAAGAGCAACAGTTGAAGGGACAAGTACTAAAAATAATTTAAGTTTATTCATCTAAAACATCTACAAAGCCATTAAAAGAGAGAAAATACAAATATTTATATTAATTTATACATTAAAAAACCACTTAGGATTAGTACACCTAAGTGGTTGTTTTATATGGTGGGCCCAGACAGATAAGAACTATCACCTACCCTATTGTTTTTATTGCACTAATTTTTCTCTTAAAAATGTAGGATACAAGGCAGGATACACAATTCAAGTGCTCATTTTTTAATCAATTAAACTTTTTCCACCACCAAACACCCCTACTACATTGCCCATTTCATTGGAGTTTGACAATACAGAGCTTCTTAGTAAAAGAGGAACCAACATCAATATAATGGCAATTATCGATTTTAGTATGCTCTTTTACAATGGCATGCCCTAGATAAATTCATCAATGTTTTCGACAACATCATAAAAGTCTGAGTGATTCCGTATTCGCCCCCTACCCCACAATGCGTTTGCATAGGCAGAAGAGACACCCGAAATTTTATAGTCACCTTTACAAATATCTTGCTTGAATAGACTCCAATCATGGATATCTATATCAGCATGCACAATACCAACCTTTTTATTTTCCAGCTCAACTTCAATGACCAATGGTAACTGTGCTAGCCGATCAATAATTCGCTGTCGTGTCTTTTGAAATTGCCTATAAAACCATGTTCCTCCATTTCTTTGATGCATATCTTTCATTTTAGGGTCATGTTGCCCTTGGATACACATTTCTTCGTGGTTTCCCCGCACTGTGACAAACCAAGGTTGCTCCAATAAAGAAATACACTCGAGATTCTCTGTCCCCCGATCAATGAGATCACCTGTACAGATCAGCAAATCATTGTGAAAGTCAAAATTGAGATTTTTCAGTTCTTGCATGAGCAAGCTATAAGAGCCGTGTAAGTCACCAACTACATATATATGACCCATTTGATTAGTATTTATTGTATAAACAAAAGGATGGCTCATTTTCTTATTCAACATTACTGATTCCACTAAAGGTAGATTGGATCCTTTCAACATAACCTAGCACTATCATGATAGGACTACATTACCAATCTAAAGTTTTAACATTAGTATTTCTTGATTTCTCTCTTACCTGATTCTCGCTGACGAATTTTTCATCGCAACTTCAAAAGTTGATATGGTACTAACCTCACAAGATAAAAACTAAATGATTTTGAAGTTTTTTGGATAATCTACATTAAAATGTACGACACCTAGTTTGGCACTACATGTATCCCTAAACCTGAAATCACCCAAATGCTGAATTGTTAATGCATCCGACCAATACCATCGATATGTTCAAACTGGTAAATGGTATTTTAAGCTGTGCATATAAGATGGTGCAGTCTGTCACCATAATAATTTGGGTTCACAATGTCCCATCTAAAAATTAGTTTTTAGATCTAAGTTATAAAATTAAAAAAATATTTGGATTGACCTTGAAATAGCTCATTTTTGCTTCATAACAAATGTATATAAAATTCAAGGTGGAAGATTGATGTATTACAATTGGATTAAATCTAGATCAGACGCTCATATTGAGAATCTTATTGATCAAGTCAGTGATGTAACTATTAAAAAATATACCCGTGATAAAAGTTTATCTAATATTAGGGTAAATGAAGCATACTCTATGAATGCTGTTCACCTTTATGTTGATATCCTTAATCTTGAGGGAATTTTAACAACACAAAATGGTACTGAGTCAGAAACAACACATAAACGTGCGATTCGCTTTTTTGATTCGCATGTACGGGCAATTAAATTTATTTTAGATAAAACTGACTGCATTTTTGTTGATTTTCATAATCAACGCCTACATGCGGTTATTGCTAAGCCCTATGATGCAAATGTAGATAAGGAAAAAGATCGTTTACATAAAGCGATTGCGATTGCCGATCTAATCATGGAGTCAGTCCAACAAAAACGTGAAGTTGATGGTGATGCAGCGATTGAAGCTGCTGATATTCGTATCGGGATTGATTCAGGCTTTGCTCTAGCTGTGAATAATGGTCGTAGAAGTAACCGTGAACCTTTATTCTTAGGCGACCCTGCTAATCATGCTGCGAAACACTCATGCGGAACAGCAGTTGGTATTTATCTAACTCCAAATGCACGAAATATCATTGATCTTAATCTAGAAGATGGTCAAGACACCAAAAAAGTGAAATTGAAGGCAAGTGAAATTGAAACATCTAAGCAAGCCGCAGGATTAACCTTAACTTGTAATGATGTCTTAAATGATCTTAAAGATAACGATAAAAAGTTACAGGATTTTAGCTTTAGCAGAACTACGCCACCTTTAAAAGATTTAGATTTTAATACTTTGTATTACAAATCTGCTAAACGTCAGGAAATTGTGTCGATTTATGCTGATATTGATGGATTTACCAAGTTTGTTTCCGACAATATTGCATCCGAAGAAGGGCAAAAAAATATCGTTAGAACTTTACATGTTCTAAGATCGGAAATGGATGATACTTTATACCAAGATTTCAAAGGCAAACGTGTTCGTTTTATTGGCGATTGTCTGCATGGATTGATCTGTGAAGGTACAAGTCAATCTACCAATCACTCTAAGTCAGTTGACGTTGCCACAGAAGCAGTAGCAGCAATCAGAAGCAGCTTTTTAATGGCTTTAGATAGATTACAAGACGAGTTTCCTGATATATCAGGACTCGCTAATGTAGGTTTGGCTATAGGTTATGAAATTGGGGACGTATCTTTAACACGGGTGGGTAAAATTGGACATACTTCACGCTATGCGATTGGAGTTTCTACCATTGCATCAGAAGATGCACAAAAGGTATGCTTGGGTAATGCAACCAAAATTGGTCAAACTGCTTACAGTCATTTAAGCGATAATTATAAAGAGCTTTTTAAGAATCAGATTGCTGCTGATTTAACCTATGAAAAGGTCACTGATGCTGATCAGGCTGAGGAATCTAAAAATGAATCTGCCAATAATAGCATTTATGACTCAGCTCCAAATATTCATGGTGGCTTAAAAGCACATGCCCTATTTAAATGATCTGATAAGCTACTTGATGAAAAGAAACATTGCTTTTCATCAAGTCAACGCAAAGATTATTATCTTTGAGCTTAAATTCTACAAAGATAATGGTAGTGCTGAAAAAGTTGAGTTAGAGGTTCATCAAAGTGGTGATTCACTTTTGGTTAAGGCCACCAATAATCGCTATCCTGATCTATGCCCGAATAGGCATATTAATGATGGTGGATGGTTTTGTCTCGGATTAGGTGAAGATATAAGCCAGTTGACAATCAGCCAATGGGTGATGAATCTTAAATTATATTTGGATGCACAGCAAAAATGTGAAGACAAAGGAGTGTGGCCCTGTGGGGGCGAAATTAAAGAATGGGCGCATGGTGATGGTGCGAAGTACCAAAAAATAGTTGAACAATATTACGGTCAATTTCAAAAAAATTGCTTAGGTTTGACCTTAAATCAGTTACGTGTTGTTGAAGTAAATTCTGTAAAGCGTGATTTAAAACTCTATCACGTATATGCGAATGATGAATTGATTTTGGTTGGCGATCAAAATCAGGTGTTAAATAAACGCTATGCTTGTATCTGCGATCCGCAAGGTTTAAAGAAGCATCTAAGCATAGGTAAGTGTTCTGCTCAGTGTTCTAAAGTGGTTTTTATGGTTGCCATTAATCATTATTTATTACTTAAGGCTGAACAAAAGTTTTGGCAGAGTTTCGGCGCACGTACTTGCTGTAACACAATGAAAAAATGTAATTTTAAAAAATGAAGAGGTCTAAGATGCAAATGAAAGAAAGATTTAAAGATAAAAAGGTGCTTGCTGAGACATTATTATCACAAAAGTTAGTTCAATATAATCAAGAGGTAGCTGATTTTATTGCTGAAAGAGGTGAATTAATACAGTTCAATAAAGGTGAAACTATTATTGAACAACACAGCCCTGATCGAGATGTATTTTTTCTTATCATGGGTAAGGTTAGTTTAGCCGTAAAAGGAAATAAATTTCCTTATACAAGAGAGGCTAACATTAGTATTGGTGAAATGTCCGCACTTAATCCCACTCTACCTAGATCAGCAACCGTTACAGCGATTGATGATACCGTTGCAGTCAAATTAACCGCAGAAGCATTTCTAGAGTTAGCTGATACTCATCCTAAGATACATCAAATTCTGGCTAAAGATTTGGCAGAACGTCTCAACCAAAGAAATGAACTGATTGAAATGCAAAATGAGAAACCTCGATTGTTTATTATCAGTACAGTTGAATCCAATCATATTGCAAAGCAGATTAAAGTTGCTCTTTTCCATAATAATAATGTAGAGGTGACAATATGGAGTGAAACTGATGTTTTTAAAGGTGGCGACTATACACTTGAAACCTTAGAGCAAGCTGTCAAGCAAGCTGACTTCGGCCTAGCCATTTTGCAAGCTGATGACATTATTATCTCTAGAGATAACGAACAGAGAGGCCCTAGAGATAATGTCATATTTGAGCTTGGCTTATTTATGGGATTACTCACACGCAAAAGAACATATATTGCTGTTGAAAATGGTGTAGAACAGAAATTAGCATCTGATCTGCTAGGTCTAACTCCACTATTGTATAAACGTGAATCTAACAATCGAATTGATGTTGCCAAAGTAGTATATGATTTGGAAAACTCAATTAAAGAACTAGGTATCAGAAACAAACTAGAATGTTGATTTGAATTAGACGTGTAACCTCACTAACGATAAGCATTCGTGGCTTTTTAAAATCACCAACCACATATATATGATTCGTTTGATTTGTATTGATTGTCAAAATAGGAGAATAGCTCATTGTCTTAAATGATCCCCCCTTAATTTCAATATGATTACCGACTTAACAGCTTTCCACTCATTAACACCCGATCAAAGCTATACACATGCGCAAAAGGACTTTCTACACAACGTCCAACTAATGGCAAATTATGATCAGGTTGACCAATTCTAAGTACAACCTCTGCTGAACAAATCGGACATATCCCTTTAAACCGAGTTATACGTGTTAATTGATTACGCTCTCTATCACGATACATCTCAATATCAGCATGATCCTCATTAAGTGAAATAAACGTCATAGGTGCCTTAATGACTCGATGCTCTGGTAAATTCCATAACGGAGTGAACCAATATTTGAATGATAGGTAAGAAAATCCAATTAAACAGGCTATAAACAACAAATCAAGTGTCGTGAAGTTTTGTCCTTCACGTACTAAAACCAATGAAAATGCACAAACATATAAAGCCCACGAAATAAAACCGCCTAAAAGAACGATCAGCATCATCAAACCTCTAAAGCTTTTATTTCTAATCTCTCCTTTTTTAAATATAAATCGGTAAAACCAAGACAATTTAATTTCAGAAGGATCAACCCGCTCATAAGAAATTTCATTCTCATCAAGCTTTTGATCTTCTTCATTTTGGGTCTGAGCGTATTCTGTAATATCCAACCAATAACGGCGCTCATTTCCTTTTCCTCCAATTGTATCGTTGGTTTTTACAACAGGAATATAACCAATCTCTTTGAATTTTTTAGTATGTTTTGTGATGACACGATCAAGGAATGCACTTAATTTTTTGTCACTCATCCACTTCCCTAGATCTTTTGAATCCATCGATGCAACAGATTGCTGACCATCAAGAATGAGTTTTAGTTGATACCTGGTATACGTTATTAGCTCTTCATTTTGAGTATTTAAAGCATCAATCGATGCGCTACAGATTACTTTTAAGCAATCGTATGCTCTGTTATCTGCTAAGTCCTTCTTTAAAATATCATCTAACACAACAAAAACTTTTAATTTTAATTCAGACACTTAAACCCCCATTTTACCCGTATTTCCCCTTTATACGGTGTTAGGACAATTAGATCACAAGCATAGTGAATGAGTAAATCAACTTCCTAAAGGATTTTAATCATGACGATGTATATTGCATTAAACGAAAATAATAAATTGGTTAATATTGAGCAGGTTGAACGTGGACTCGCATGCCAATGCACTTGCTTTGAATGTGGTGAAGCTGTGATCGCTCGTAAAGGGGAAATTAAAGAACATCATTTTGCACACGCAAGCAATAAAGAAAGCTGTACGATTAACCCTGAATCTGTACTCCATAAATATGCCAAAGAAGTTATTCTTGAATCTATGGGACTTATGCTTCCTGCCCTACCTGATTCAGATAGTGAAGCTGCATGGTGGACCTTCGAAAAATTATTACCTGAATTTTCTCTCGGTTTAATTCGCCCCGACCTTATTGGTTATTTTGATGGCGAACCTATTTTAATTGAGATCGCAGTCACTCATTTTATTGATGCTGAAAAACTAAAACGCATTGAGGCATTTAAATCAAAATGTATTGAAATCGATTTATCACCACTTCTTAACAGTGATATTGCAATTCCAAGTACAGAAGCCACACAGCAAATCCTCGAGAACCTGGACAATAGAAGATGGATTTACCCATTTCCTCAAAAACAATCCACTGGGCAACAAATAACATCTACTTCCTACAAAATCACAACCACTCTACCCGTAACGTCTGAACTACAGAACACCAGTCCGAATTGGCAGGACTATAAATTTAAAGTGAAAGGCATGCATCTTAATGTTCGCCATTTTGCGAGTGGTATGGTTTCAGTGAATAGCGCATATAACCCTGAAATCATTGCAATGCTCAAAGAATGGAAACGTGAAGGGATTGGCTCCTATAATCCTAAATATAAATCTTGGAACTATTGGCTACCATTTTCGGAACAGGTTTTACAAAGACTAAAAGAACTTAATGAATAAAACTACATTACCCATAAATAATTGCCTATTTCTGCCAAACGAAAAGTACCTAAACTGGGACTGATCTAGCTAAAAAGTAGATTTTAGTCCCAAATATGGGACTGACCTCACAAGATAAAAGACTAAATAATTTTGAAGTTTTTTGGATCATCTACATTGAAAGGTACTACACGTAGTTTTGCACTAGAGGGAAGCCTAAACTTAAAGTCATCCAATGGCTGCGTGAACTTGTCCTTCCGATATGGATAGACAAGTACAACATCACTGTCATGCTTGAGGTAATAGTGGCTATAAGCAAACATTTGCTGAATATCACTATCTTTCAAACCATAACGCCCAGCTCGATCACTTTGATCAATCAACTTCCACTTGGTATCCATCACAATCGGTTTTGCTTTCAGACATTCAATGAAAATATCAGGCTTAAGCTTAAATATACGACGTTCTTGATGCTGACAAATATGCTCCGTCGCATACTGTGTCTTCACAGTATATTCAGGTAAGTTACGGCGTAGATGATAAGCAACATAGTGCTCAAATAGCTTCTCCATTGGGAAGAGTAAACTCATGCCACGCCACTCCCCCTGAGTAGATACAGGCATATATTCACCTAAGATTAACTCCGTCCAAGGTTTAATCTCAGCATACAAAGCGAGTAAACGTCCTGACTGCCATTGTCTAAAATCCTGCTTAATCTTTTGGCATCGAGGGATCTCATTGGTCATGAGTCTCAGCTCTTGCGCCAATTTCCAATTACTTGCGTCTTTGCTCTTTTTACACACCACTTCTAAGGCTGTACGTATCAATCTATTTTCAGGTCGATTCACCTCATAAACATCATGCTCAATCGGAAAGATATGTTTCTTTGTAAGTAGCTGACGCATATATTTCACATGCTGTAATTGTCCACGTAAAAAATTTTGTTCCTCTTGCACACGGTTATAATCAAAACGTAAACCACGTTGTACCAAACGCTCAAACGAGGCAAGGAACTGCGTCATAATCCATTCATGCAAAGGTTGTTTAAAGCGGTTTAAATTGGCACTTCCTGCTTCTCTATATGGTAAATGTAGTGAAACACTCAGCATTTTCTGAAGCAGTTTACGTTCTTGCTGAATAATATCTTGATCATCAGTGCCATTAAGCTCCACATGTTTAGGGAGGATTTCAATCCGTGTACCACATGGGGTTTCTATCACTCCCACATATTGATCAAGCTTAAGCTTTCTTCGCCCTGCCAACTCAAATACTTTCGCACCGTGCTTTGAAAATGATGCTGAGAGCCCACATAGATGCTCAAATGCTTTCCCAGATATATAAGCATGGTCTAAAGTTGGATCAGGACAGCCTTCATAAGCAATGCTAATGAAGGCATATTCTCGGACGGTAAAATCAGGCATCACGATCCCCAATTAGTGCTTAATAATCTTAGTAAAGCTCTCTATTGAATTAAATACATCATCGACGACTTCCCATGTTTTCTGCTCCTCAAAATAGCTCTCCGATTCATGTGCTACATTTGGGAATAATACTGATTTATCTATACCATTCGATCGCAGCATGCCATTTGCATTGAGCACCATATTGATCTTAGACCAATCATCAAAGAAATACTCTTGAAGCTGAGGAATGATTTTTTGCTTAAATATTTGCGCTAAGTTAGTAAGAGATGGATCTTTCTGCAAAGTCATAAAGTTGGCATGCCCAATACAGTGATCTCGGTCTAATAACACCTCAATACGCTGATTGATGACTTCTAATAACTTTCTAATATCCAAACCCATAACCTCAACGCCAGTTAGAAACTCAGGCTTTGGTGGCATTTCGATAAAAGTAAAGCGACGGCGCAAGGCAATATCTAAACCTGTTAAAGATCTGTCAGACGAATTCATGGTACCAATAATGTAAACATTATCAGGTACAGAGAAGTCATCTTTAGAATATGGAAGTGTCACCGACAATGCATCGTCTGCGCCTTGGCGTTTTGAATCTTCAATTAGCGTAATCAATTCACCAAAGATACGGGAAATGTTACCTCGGTTAATTTCATCAATGATGAGTACATAAGGTTTTACCTTTTCAATAGACTTTGTATATTCAACTTCTGAACGTAATGAATTAGCGATAGCCCATTCATAACTTTTTTGATCAACAATAATGTCACTTTGTGTCTTCAAATAGTTACGAATATGCCTAATAGATAAAGTGATATTACTTCCTGTAGATGTAAGAGCAAATAACGTGCCTGCTGAATTACTTGATACTTTAATTTCCGCACCACGTTTAGTATGAAAAATCATTTCCTCTGTTTTAGCCTGAGTAATGAGTTGATCAATCGCACTATTGATGCTTGCTTCAATCGGTGCTGATACATTATTTTGCTTAGCATCAATTTCTATTTGGGCATCTTCACAAATCTCTTTAAATACGCCTGCTTTTACATCATAGCTTAACTGCCCATTATCATCCGTTTCAGCACGAATCCCTTCCACAAAATCTTCATAACTAAAACTTTGATGGAAAGTGACAAACTTAATTTGACCTTGTTCTTTGTACTGATCAAAACGTAATTTTAGCGCCGTGCGATCTTCTTGTTCTAAAATTTCGAGAGGTTTGTTTTCAATAATGGATAAGGCATGGTTAATCGTATGGTAAGTTTTACCTGTACCCGCTGCACCAAATAAAATACGGTTTAGGGGCTGTTTTATCTGTTCTGATGGATTCATGTTAGTCTCTATTATATCAATATTGTTATAGTTTTCCGGCCAATAACCCACAAAAGGATCTCGATCAGTTTCCATTTTGTTCAAGGACATGCTTTTGAGTTCTTCTAATTTGGAGGCCGTTAATCGAATTGTTCCTAACTCATCTATTGAAAACTCTGATTCATTTTCATTTGGAATATAGAATGTGCCATCTTGATCGAAACCAACAGCAGCCACATAGCTCACTGTACTATTTCGCCCATTGAATTTATTGTTTGTGCCGAATCTAACCGGAGGCCGCTCTGAAGGTGCAACCCACCAATCCATAGGTGTTTCATGGATATATCTTGCCAACTCTAGAAAAAGCTTTCGATGCTCAGTATTTTGTTTAATGTGATTAAAATTCGGAACATTTTTAAACTGCTTTAGAATAAATTCATCCGTTAGCTTTTCTTTTCTACTCTCTGATCGTTTTTTATAGAGGTTTTCAAGTTCAGTTAAATCCTGAGTATGGCCTGAAAAGATACAGTCTTGGACATCTTTTCTTTTTATACGGGTGATTGTTTGACGATAAGTATAAAAGTAAATTATTTTTTCAGGTTCAAATTGTTGCTCCCATTCGACTTCTAAGGTGCGTCCATCATTTAAGTTTTTCTTTACGGTACCAATGGCTTTGACTTTCATGCAGCTTACAAGACAACCGTAATTATTAAACGGCATATTATATTTTTGGCCATAAATTGCTTTTATTGCAATTCGATCCCCTGCTTGAATAGCATTTACGCGATCCAGATATTTATCTGTATAGCCATTCTGCCAAATGCCTTTTTCAATAAACTCAGGTGTTTTATCTTCACCATCCCAATCAGCACCAGCAACCCAAAAATTCATCATTTCCCCCAAACTCAAAATCTATTTCTTTACGCTTTAATAAATGATTTCACTCGGTTTTAAATTCCGCCCAGTCTTAGCAAGGCTACCCAAGCTTTACTTTCTTTTAATCAAGAATGCTCTCTCATTTTTTGTATATACGACATAAATACACTTACAACTTCCCTATATTTCAATTTCACACCATCCACATCTACTCAAACTGACAAATAAGTATCTGCATTAAATTATCCGCTATTTTAGCGGTATTAATCATTAAAATTATTCTCTACATATACATAAAAATCATTTCCCACACGATCATATTTAAAGGTCATGGTGTTACGACTCATCCATGGCTTTGTTGCATAAATATGTAAGCATCTGATTTAAATAAATTTAATTTTGGATCAAAAAATAATCAAAACTTTTAAAATCATATAGTTATGAAATCTTTGTGCAACAAAGCCGTACCTCTTAAATTCTGGAACTATTGGCTACCATTTTCCGTAAAAATTATCGAACGACTCCAAGTACTCAATGAATAAAGGGTATCCCCTCTAAATTTCCTGTCTATGCATATATGTAATGCGATAAGTGCTAAAATTGGAACTTAACTAGTCAAAAAGTACCGTTTAGTACCCAATATCGCACTTACCGTACAGAGAAAACACTAAGTAATTTTGAAATTTCGTGGTTCATCCAAATTAAAAGGCATTACTCGAAGCTTTTGCATAAGCCAACCAAATAATCAATATAAGCAAAGGCAAACGCTGTCATTTTTGATGAAGGGCGATACCGTTTTGACTTGCAAATTTCGCTGCCTGTTGAACTCTATACCCACGTTGCCCAGTATTTCTTTTTATTTCACGATAGATAGTTGATCGTGAACGTCCCAACTCCCAAATAAGGGTAGCGATTAAACTTTCACTTTTCAAAGTGACATAAATTTCGTATCTTTCATTTTGAGAAAGTTAGGGGGTATTTCTTCATTGTGTGCTTTCTAGTTGCGAGTTGAAAAAGTCTAATGATTCAATGAATACACCAAACTTTTTCAACTAACTACAAATGTGTCGCACTTGTGATTTGAATCTGCGATCTTTAAAAACAAAGCAGATACCAATTATATTGAAATGATGTCAATAAATCTTACAAATTAAGACTTCTGCTCAATTTTCAATTGATTGCCACCACCACCAATCTGCGCCGTCGCACTATAAGGAAGCTGTGCATTCACTTGCATCACCTGTTCAATGTGCTCAATACGTTTAGAAATGACGGTATCAATATGGGCCTGCATTTGCTTTTTACTTTCAACAACAGAGGCAACGACAATATGACAACGTTCATTCAGTTTCTTCAACTGTTCTGTCTTGAAATCAAAATGCTTTGCCATTTCTCGGTCAATACCACTCATATAAAGTTTTCGGCTGTCTGATTCCTCTGGGAATTTGTTTGCTATATCCAACATCTGTGGAACTTTTGAAAACATAAAGTCGTCATTTTCGATGTCTTTTCCCAGATCAGCATACATTGCTTCAACTTTCTGAACTTGTTCCTGACTACCATTCTCCAAGAGAACCAAACGCTCTTCAGCGAGTAAATTGACCTCTTTAAGCATTTGCATCATTGAGCCTTGCATCGCCTGAAAGCCTTTGCATCGAGCTTCAATCATCACTGCTTCCAGACGAGCATTGACTTCCATCAATTCAAGCTGAGCATTTTTGACTAGATCGACACGTTCATTTTCTAGTTTAGCAACTTCCACCTTATCTGGATCATAGTTGGTCACTGTAGAGCTTGTAGAAGTCGACGTTGAATATGAGCCACCATATTCACGATCACTTCCACCTCCACTACTTGATGCAGCTCCACCTAAAAAACTGCCAACTGCACTTGCAGCCTTACTAACAAAACCACCAATAGAACTAAACAACCCCATTATATTTTTCCTTATTTCATTAATGCTTTACGCATTTTAAAAATCAATGTATTTACGTCTTTTTCTCGCTGAGCTAAAGCTTCACTATAACTTTGAGCATCCTGCAAACATGATGCTAAGTTCTGCTGCTGAACTTTACGTAATTCTTCACTCATAATTAAAACAACATCATCACGTTCTATTAGCTGTTCTTTGGCTAGAAAATTTGTAATTTCATTCACCATACCTTGCTGCCAAACCTCACTAAAGCGTATAAGCCAAATTTTCTGTGCCGTTGTTTTGGTATTAAAGATGACCTTTTCTAACTGTTGCATAAACTGGTGAACAAGCTTGGTGAGTTCTTGCTCTTTTTCAAGCTTCTCTTGACGGTGTCCATTCGGTTGGAAGGCATAAGTAGTATGAATACCTAAACGCTTTTGTAAATAAAATTGATCTAACTCATTCTGGTACTGCTCAATACATGGCAGAATATCAAGTACAGTTTGTTCATCTATAAGTTTATTTAAGCCAGCATCCAACAAAGGCTGAAACTGTTTTAGTAAAGATAAACGCTCACTGCGCCACTCAGCAAACCACTTGGCTATTTCTTCACTTTCAATGCTATTGTCTAAACCAATCTGTATGAGGTCTTGTTGATACTTATCAACGAGAATGAGATAGTCTTCCGCTGACTTACGTAGAACACTGACTACTGTTCTCACAAAATCTAGGGATTGGTCTAGCCATTCCATTTCTTTTAATGTCTTGGTACATAGCGTTGCAGTATGTTCAGCGAGTAATTCAAAACTTGGGCGTGCTTGTTGTTCAAGCTGAGCGAGTCCAAACAATGTATTAGTCTGCTCTAAATTAGAAGAGATTTGCTGAGATTCAGATAACAGATTGATTAAATTTGAGCGCAACAGCGTTAAACCTAGATCAAGTCGTTTTTTAATCTGTTGTAATTGTGATTCAAGTAACTGCTTTTCTTCCGTAGTGACATTGATACTTACAGGTAACTTTTTGTCTAGCTCCTGCTTTAATTCGAGGGCAGTCTTCACTAGATCTAGATTGTCATTTTCCCATTCATCAATTTTACCTAAAAGACTATTCAGCCATTTTTGTGCAGAAAGACTGTACTGCCACACAGATTTATTGATTTCATCAATATTATAGTTTTGTATTTCAACAAGAAAGTCATAAGACACTTTACCCACATTTGATACCGCCGCATTTGACAGATCATCATAAGTTAGACCAAGATCCAAAAGTTTTTTCTCTAATTGTCTTTTTTCATAGTAAATTTCAAAAATACTATTGTACTCATCACATTGTTTCTTAGCTATATTGAATCTGTTCTGATAATCATCATTGGATTCATTGTGAAACTGATCCAAGAAGGGCTCAAAAATCGGCATCCATCCTTTATCTATAAAGAAATTCAAAATTATTTTGCTTTTTTCCCTTCCGATCATACTCGGATGATCTGGTAATAATTTTGGATTATTCAATACCCTCAGTACAGGGAATACACTATGGTTTAAGTAATTCTGATAATTTCCTGTGACATACCAAGAAAAAGAATCATTTGTGCTGAAGCCTGTTATATAGTTAATCTTTTTTAATTGACCTAATTTATCTATATGCTTTGAAATAAATATGCCAGTAGCCTTAGATCCTCTAAATTTTTTTGGATAGTCAAATTTTAAATTATGTTCGCCTTGTTTAAAAAAATATGAACCTTTAGTTCTATCAGTTTTCTCATTATAATAAAAAATCTCAGATAGAATTTCCCATCGCCCTTTTTCAATATCGTTAGGCCCATAAGATTTTTTTAGCTCATTCCATTCACGATAGGCAACATGTTTAACGTGGTTAAAATTTGGAAATAAAAAACCAGTTCTACGATCAAATACAACAAATGGCTTATTTTTAAAAGTAAACCAATTTTGCTCTTCTATAGCATCATATAAAATTTCTTCTACATCATCATAAGCTAGCAGTTTCTTTTTTATTTCTAATAACTGACCTTTCAAGATATTGATATCTTTTTCGTCGTCATATTCAATCTGCGGAACCGTATTCATATTACCCCCTAGCATTTAAACTATTTTTTAAAAATTCTTCTGTTCTCTATTCACCAACACATCATAAATAATATGCGCAAATTGCTTCATCTTCGCAGGATCACTCATCAACTGTGTCATTTGCTCCATATGCGCTGCATTACTGTCTAATACAGCATCATCAAGCGCCGTGTCAAACTCACCCAGCATGGCCTGTTCACGAGTGTTGTTATGAATCTGTTTCATCATTCGTGTGTTCTCAGACATCTTGTCAGCAATGGTCAGAGCATAGTTGATCATGTCTTTCTCTGTCAGATTGTCCGTCACAAACAGATCATTCATACGACTTAAAATCTGCGACAAAAAGTCTTCTTTCTTGTCTTTCGGCTTTGCAGTACCCAGTTCATTACCAGGCTCAAGTTTATGCTCGGTACTATCGGCTTTAAGCTGAATATCCTGTTGGCGTAACTTGGACAAACGGTAATGCGTCATTGCAACATTGCTTAGATCAACCTCATCCTCTTCGGCCACCTGTTCACGCAGTAATGGGCGCAAGTTACGGGCAAAAAGACTGAGCTTCTCCAACTCCTTGTCGTCATATTCCACGATCTGCGACATAAACTCATAGAAACGGGTAAAACTGCCTAAATCCTTTTTAAAGATTTCCAGAGCATCACGCGCTTTCTTCGCTTCAGCAAATTCGTTTTCCGCATTGGCAATTAGTACGGCGTCCCCTGTCTGCTTACAGCGTTCTAAACGGTTCTTGGTGACATCATAATCATTCACGGCTGCCGTGTAACGATGTTGCCAGCGTTGCATCGCAGGCTTACAGATATTGGCAAGTGCCGCATTGGATTTGTTCTTGCTATAAAAAGCTTCTGTAAACTGCTCTACCTCAGTCATCAGGAACATACCTGCTGACTTCAACTTGTTGGCCAGATCGTACACCTGATCAGGATTGGACACATCTGCCAGTTCTGCTGTTTGGTAGTAAGGTTGGAAGGCATCCAGTATATCTTGCGGTTCATTAAAGAAATCCAGAACAAAGGTGCCAGTTTCTGCTTTACCCGGATAAGTACGATTCAAACGAGATAAGGTCTGTACGCACTCTACTCCACCTAGCTTTTTATCTACGTACATAGCACACAGCTTCGGCTGGTCAAAGCCGGTCTGGAACTTGTTTGCCACAATCATTACCTGAAAGTCATCGCTATCGAATGCCTTACGCATTTCACGACCTTTCAGGTTTGGGTTCATGTTACTTTCAGTAAATTTCTGCCCCAGTAAATGACTACAATCAGAATCATTCTGGTTGAATTCAACTTCACCAGAGAATGCCACCATGGCTTGAATATTCTGGTATTTATTCTCGGCAATGTATTTATCAAAGGCTTGTTTATAGCGTACAGCTTCTTTACGTGAGCTGGTCACCAGCATGGCTTTGGCTTGTCCACCGAGTAAGCCCATAATATTCTTTTTAAAGTGTTCAATAATGATATGTACTTTTTGCGAGATATTATGATCGTGTAAGCGTACCCACTGATTCAGCCTGGTCTTGGCTTTCTTGGCATCGACCTGAGCGTCTTTTTCTTCGATCTTCTGCTTGAGCTTGTAGATGACTTTATAGTTGGTGTAATTCTTCAGTACATCCAAAATAAATCCTTCTTCAATCGCTTGGCGCATCGAATAGACATGATATGCCACAGGAATATTGGTTTTAGACGGCGGCATGCTTGGATCGGGCAAGCGTCCAAACAGTTGTAAGGTTTTATCCTTTGGGGTTGCGGTAAAGGCATAGAAGCTTAGGTTTGCACTGCCCTTACGTGATGCCATCACCGCATCGAGTACATCTTCAGAAGAAAGCTGTTCATCTTCTTCACGCTCTTCAATCATCAAAGTTTCTTTGAGCTGACGCGCCGTGGAACCGCTTTGCGATGAATGGGCTTCATCGGCAATGACGGCGTATTTACGTTCTTTTAAACTGGTGCTGTTTTCAATGGCACGCAGTACGAACGGGAAAGTCTGAATGGTCACGATAATAATCGGCTGAGCCATTTCCAAGGCTTTTGCCAGTTTCTCGGATTTAGAGCCATCACCTTCTTTATTGTTAATCCGACCCACGACGCCATCGGCATGTTCAAACTGATAGATCGTATCCTGAAGCTGTGCATCCAAGATGGTTCGGTCTGTCACCACAATCACAGAATCGAACATCTTCTTATTCTGAGCATCATACAGACTGGACAACTGATGCGCCGTCCATGCAATCGAGTTAGATTTACCCGAACCTGCACTGTGCTGAATCAGGTATTTCTGTCCTGTGCCTTCAGCCAATGAGTCCTCAACCAGTTTGGTGACGACTTTCCACTGATGATAACGTGGGAAGATCAGGCTCTCTTTTTTGTATATACGACCTTCCCAGTCTTCCTTTTCTTCAATCTGAAGATGGATAAAGTTACCGACAATATTCAGCAAGCTTTCAGGCGTGAGTACTTCATTCCATAAATAGCCTGTTGCATACTGATTAGGATCTTCAGGAATGTCATTGCCTGCACCCTGTTCTTTGGTGCCTTTATTAAATGGCAGGAAGTAGGTGCTATCACCATTCAAATGCGTCGCCATATAGACTTCATACTGACTGACGGCAAAATGCACCAATGCCCCACGCTTAAACATCAGCAAGGGTTCAGGCTTATTGGTTTCAGGGTCTTTGGGCAATCGGGTTTTTCGGTACTGTGTCATGGCATTTTGCACAGCCTGTTTAAACTCGGACTTGAGTTCCAAAGTTGCCACAGGAAAGCCGTTGATAAACAGGACCAGGTCAATCCGCCATTTTTTGGCTTGTTTGCCAGTTGCCTCTAATTCGGCTTTGGATGTGTATGGGCTATACACCAGTTCAGGCACGACACGGCAGATATTTTGCTGATAGCGTTGATTCAGTTCGGGATTTAGACCATGTTCAGGTTTAAACTGACAGAATGAAAAGCGTGTGCCACGGGTCTTGATGCCATGGCGGAGTATGCCCAATGTGCCATAACTACGGGATTCAACATCGGTGGCATTGATATCGGCTTTTTTAAGCTGAGCCACCACGGTATCTAAAAAATGGCGTTCGGTATCATTGGGGAAGATGTTTTTAAATTTCTGCCACTCGACCTGTTGGGTCTTTTGTACAAAGTCGAGTACGTCTTGCTCATACAGGGCTTTTTCACAATTGTAGCCCTGCCCAGAACCCACAATCCAGCCATGCGATTGCATTTGCGTAATGATATCTTGCTGGAAGATGGTTTCTAAAGTTGCATCCGATCTCATGTTTCCCCTACCCTTAAATACTCAAATTTCTTTATTACTGTTCTATTTGCCAAACTGGATAGCTTTGCCAATCTTCAGGGAAGCCCATCGCTGTTTTTGATATGTTGTGATGTGTCAAAAGTAGATCAACCAGACGTTTACGCCATGTATGTTGTGGGGCGATTTTGTCCATGAAATAAAGCAGAAATACCAGACTGTTATAAATTTTTCGCTCTGCCGAGTGACTAGGTTCAAAATTGCATTGCACCCGAAGCCCCATCGGCTTACTGCGCGGTTTGGCAATGGTTTTGGTAAATTTTCGGTTCCATAGTCTTGAATGATGAGCACAGGTATTTCTTAAGTAGACAAAATGCTGTAACAGCCCTTCAAACTGTTTTTCATCGCAATCAAAATGACTGGAAATGGCTTTACGTGTCTGAATCGGTGCCAAGAGCTGATACCATTTGGACAGTTGCCCAAAACTCATCACTTCGCAGGTGGCCCAAATCGGTGGCAATTCGGGATCATCATAGGTGCGTTTATAGTGTTCGATAAAGACTTCATCTGCCCGAGACACTTCAGTTTTCAGTGATTCGAGTAAGCTTTGCCATCTAAAGGTGGGTTTAAAGTACTGACCTTGCAGATAGGCGTGACAGCCATGCCGATGTGCCAATTCATAGGCAAAACGGGTACGAACGGCAACTTCCAGACGTTCTATGGCATCCAGGATGAGTAGCCTTAATTCACGATCAAAAACATATAACTCTAAAACCTGTTCAAAACTGGTCTCTGGTTTAAAGCAATGTGGTGAGTGGGTATGTTCAAATGGAAGCCAATAGGCACCTAAGCGATAATAATTGATTTGCTCTAGGTAAAATTGTGCATCTTGCTGATTAGCAAATTGCATGCCACGCGCTTTTAATAGCTCAATTTGTTCAGCAAAGGTTTTGGCAGGCTTGTTAAAAGATTTCATAGATGGCTTGCCCTGATTGTTATATTTTTTAGGGCTCCAGAAACAAGTAACCCGACAGTTTGAGGATGCAATTGCTTGCCTAGCCTTGTCGGGTGTTGTTGAGCATATAGTGAATCATTGCAATTAATTATGCAATGATTTTTTGTATCTGCTTGAGTCCGCATTGGTTTGAGCCAGCTCAACATACTCACGCGCTTAACTCCGTTTTCGCCTCATTGGGATGTTGCCAATTGCGTACATCAATCTTACCTGTCACTGCAGAGGAAATAAGGGCTGTACGGCGTTCTTGCATCAGTTGAATGGCTGATTCGGCTTTTTTAGTTAGCTCATCAAATTTTTGATTAGATTGCTTGATGCTTTCTAAAATATTTAGAGCTTCCTCATAAGGTGGTAGCAAATAATAAAGCTCTTTGATTGTATCTTGCCCAATGTTTTGCATTGAATGACTAGCACCTGTTGCACCTAGCTCAATTTGTTTTCTTACAGCCCCAATCGATAAATACAAAGAAACCATTTCAGGCAATACATTTTTTGAGAACCTTAGTCGATACAACTTATCGCAAAGTATTAAATTTGGATAATCACCATTAACAACAGAAGCACTCCCTACCAATTCTTTTGTGTTAGCACGAGAAATTAATAAATCATCTTTTTGAATTAGATATTGTAAGCGTGGCTCTAACTCAGGTGGCAAGGCTTTATTTTCTGAACTTCTAAATGAGCCACTATTAACACACCCAACTTTTAAAACCCCATATTCATGTGATTCAGCAGGTCGAGAATCACATTGAGGACTCCAACCTTGTTCAAAAGTCGTGGTGATATGTTTTATCTTTATACATTTCCAATGCTCAGGCACTTGCCCTAACCATTCCACACCTGAATCTTTCATGGTTACATCAGGATTTAAACCTTTGGTCACGGCATGACTAATCACCGCTTGACGCTTTTCTTTCAGCAGTTCAATCAGCTTTTCTTGTTTAGCAATTAAAGTGTCAATTTTTGCGGTTTCATGGTCGAGGAAATTAGCGATTTGTGCTTGTTCGTTTAAATCAGGTAAGGGAAGCAATATTCCTCTAAGCTCTTCACCATTTACATGAGGAATACCCATACCTGTTGCATATTTTCTCATTTCTGGTTCTATACAAACACAAAGATACCAATAATATTTATCTTGAATTTTATATATTAAAGACGCAGATGCCATTGTTGATGAAAGAAGACCTTTCTTTCCTAAAACGAACTCACCTGAGTTAGAACCATCCCAAATTATTAAAGGTTGATTATCTTGAACTAAAACTAAACCTTTTTTATATTCTGCATATTTACTTTCGACTTTCCCCCTTAAGCTATCCATTGATAAATAAGGATACAAACCATCAGAATAATTATCAAATAGTAATTCAGGATTTTTGCCCTTAGAAAATACTGCGATATATTTATGTTTTTTTAGAGACCAATGATTAGGAATCGTACCTAACCATTCAACACCTGAATCTTTATACTCACTATATTTCTGATACTTTGCCATTAAGAATGCACCTCTTGAAGCAGTGCCATAATTTCACGGCTTACCGCATCCAAATCCGCATCAATCTCGCTTAAATCACGTGGTGGCTCATACACATAAAAATGACGGTTAAACGGAATCTCATAACCCACAATGCCAATTTCACCATCTTGTGCATCACGCTTATCGGCATTGATCCACGCATCAGGCACATGCGGTTGAACTTCACGCTTAAAGTAAGACTCGATTAAATCCGTGGTGCTTTGACTTGGGTCAAGGGCAATGTTCTCCGCATCACGTAAATCACCATCCTGTACAAACTCAACCACTTTGCCTTTATAGCTAAACTGACCATACAGCGGATTTTCTGCGCCTTTCACCACTTTATTGATCACTGGCTCAGCATCGGCATTCTTCCAGGTGATCGCATCTAGGAACTGCTTCTTTTCTTTAGTTTCAAGTTTTACATTGGCATCTTTTAACGCTTGCTTGAGTACATCATCAAAGATATTAAAGTCATCACATTGCGCCGTACCCATCTTCGCTTGCAGGCTTTCGGCTTTACGCATCAAACTGCGCTGCTCTAACCACAGTTTTGGCTCAAGCACGGTCTTGATATCTTTTTCTTTCAGCTCGCTAAATTCAGCTTTAATCAGCGCACGAATCTCGGCTTCATACTCCGTCAATTGACCATAACTGTCTGCTGTCCATGTTGCGCCGTATTGCTCATACAGCTGTTGCATCACGGCATTAAATGGCTTCGGTGCAAAACGTAAGGATGCCACGGCTTCATCACTCACCTGAGCAGATAAACGCAAAGGACGCTCAATGGTCACACGGCGGTAACCAAACTCGTAACTGTTAAAGATTTTACTAGAAAAGGTTTTAGCAGCTTCATTTTTAGGATTAGCCGATTGACGACCACGATTAGATTTAACCTCTGTAGGTTTATCCAGTTCACGTGCATCCGTCACTTCAAAGTCACCATAACTGCGGGTAATCATTGCGATATCATCTTCGCTCATTTCATTACGTTTAGAGCCAAGTGACTTACGCATTTTGCTGTACAGGTTACTACCATCAATCAGCTGTACTTTGCCCTTACGTTGAGTCTCTTTTTTATTGCTGAGTACCCAAACATAAGTCGCAATACCGGTGTTATAGAACATATCGGTGGGTAGCGCGATAATGGCTTCCAACAAATCTGCTTCTAAAATATAACGGCGGATTTCACTTTCACCACTGCCCGCACTGCCTGTAAACAATGGTGAACCATTCAAGATAATACCAATACGACTGCCTTGCGCCGTGCTGTCGTCTTTATTGCGCATCTTGCTGATCAGATGCATCAGGAACAGCAAAGAACCATCCGATACACGTGGCAAGCCTGCACCAAAACGCCCTTCAAAGCCTTTTTGCTCATGCTCGTCTTTGATGTCCGATTCGATCTTTTTCCAGTCCACCCCAAATGGCGGATTCGATAGCATGTAGTCAAACTTCTCATAGGCCAACTGGTCATTGGATAGCGTATTACCCAATTTGATATTACGCACGTCCTGACCTTTAATCAGCATGTCTGCTTTACAGATCGCATATGACTCTGGGTTGAGTTCCTGACCAAAAACCCGCATTACCGCTTCAGGGTTATGCTCATAGACATATTCTGAACCTGAGGATAAAAATCCACCCGTACCCGCCGTAGGATCGTAAATGGTCCGAATAATACCGTCACCACTCAGCACATCATCATCCTTACTGAATACCAGACCTGTAGTTAAACGAACGATATCACGTGGGGTAAAGTGTTCCCCTGCAGTCTCATTTGAACCTTCGGCAAAACGGCGGATCAGCTCTTCAAACACTAAACCCATTTCATGATTCGATACGGCGCTGTAACTTAAGTCAGTTGCTGCAAACTTCTGCACAACTTTATAAAGTAAGTTAGCATCATCCAGTAGACCAATAAACTCATCAAATTTGAAGTGTTCAAAGATTTCTCGGGCATCTTTAGAAAAGTTCTGAATGTAGTTGTTCAGGTTGGCACGAATATCTTTTTGCCCCAGACTGGCTAAATCCAGCTCGGAAGTATTAAAAAATGACAGGCCATTGGTTGCCTTCAGCAGCATTTTTTCTTTGGCTTCTTCTGGCAATGGCATGAGTCTCACTTTTTCATTAGCAGCAAGCACATCAGCCTTGGTTGGAGCCAGCACACACTCCAGACGGCGCAGTAAGGTAAAGGGTAAAATCACACGACCATATTGGGATTGTTTGAAGTCACCACGTAAAAGATCGGCAACCGACCAAATGAATGCTGCTATTTGTGAAAAGTTATTATTTGTCATTAAAAAATACCGCTTGCCCTAAGGCTATAAAACTTGAAATTTATAGTGATGATTGTGCCTGATTTACAACATGTTTTGCTAGAGATAGACTGTACAAAAGAATATTAATTAGAAGTACATATGGGGGTGGGGTTTCAAAAAGTATGCTGGGATTAAATGCAGCCATAATTGATGTAGAAAATACAAAACTTAGTAAAACCAGCCACATTCAATAACTAATAATCAACAACTTACACAAAAATATATCTAGCTCTGCACTAAGCATATTATTTTCAAAATCTGAAATTCATCAAAAACCATCCACATTTATAACCATTTTCTTGATCTTTTTTTTGAAATTGATTTTTTAGCCATGTCTTTATTTACATTACTAAAATAAGGAGCATAAACATGGCATCTAAACACTCAAATCAGAAGAAATACGCTAAAGCTAAGTTTGACTCACATCAGGTCACCCTTACCCCATACCCACCTTTAAGTAAAATTTACAATTGCTATGCACAAATCTTAAAGGCAGCAAAATTGCCTTCAATTTATCAGCCTGATATCAAGTTACTTTATCCCTCAAAAATTTCAGAGAATGAGTTCTTCGTCTTGGATAACTTCCTGCTTCTATATACTTCCAAAACACAAAGTTTATCCATCAATGCACGCTATATTGTGCAAACCGACATCGACCTACCTCTGCTCAAATATCAACTCAGTACACGCTTATTCAAATTAATCACTGAGCTTAAAATTGATATTAAATGTATTAATCCAAATAGCGTACTACATACATTCAATGCTTCACTTTCTAAGCATGCGATTTATGACCTAAATGCACTTCACTCTGAAAAACCACGCTGTGAGTTATCGCTTGATTTGCTCGCAAAACTCATCGGCTGTAGTCGTAATCAGCTCTTGTATCAACAAAAACAAATCCACTCTAGTTACACCGACAAAATCCAGCAACTTACGCAAAAGTGCGCAGCGCTCAAACATCTTGAGCCTAACCCAGAACTATTTTGGAGGGCTCAACATGCAAACTAGGCCATTAATTCAGCGTCTTTTAGAGAAAGAATTCATACATGATGACTATGCTGAAATGCTTGAGCGATACTTAGACGGCATACCCCTTATCCCTGAACTAAAGCAATTATTAACACTCGACATCAAAGCAGAGCCGAATCATCAGGATCAACGGACACTTTTTTTACCTGCTCCACCTTCTGTTTCAGCACATCCTATTTGTGCCTATATTTATTCAGTACAACAGCACTCACAGCATTCAGTTATACAGCAATGGGCAGTCCACAATTTACATGCTGCCTGCATTCTTAAATCTATTCCAAATGCAGGTAAAAAAGACCATCAAACCACGATTATTAAAGTACTTGATCGATTTAGGTTAGCAAATGAAGCTTATGCTGCATTACAACTAGGAAATCAACTCAATAAGTATCAGCAAGAGTACTTATGGCTATGGCAACAACTTCCTAGCGATAAAACACCATTAGCTGACCTCGTCAAATATTTACGCCTTTTAGAAGCTAATCATCAGCTCAATCGCTTTCAGTATTTACTACTACTTGATATACGGCGATTTTATGATTATGTATTAGCACTCAAACCCAAAAAAAATTATTCAGCACCACCCAAACACATAGATGAACCACATTATCTAGATGAGCACGGCGCAATTTTATGCTGCCCACAGGATATACCTCAGAAAGAACATCCTGCACTCTTCTTCGAACAATTACAGGACGAGCAGCCCAAACAGCAATACTCACTTAATACAGCACAAGTATCACCTTTAGCCACTCAATCCAGTTTTCTACAACATAAAATTAGCCAACTCACACAACAACACATTATTAGACAGCAGCATGATTTTACGTGTAGCAAGCATTACCCTGACTTCAACAGCCTGAGTTTACTTGTAAAGCATTGTCATGAGCACTATTTAAACAACATAACTAAAAACAAAGCATATCTTTTTATCCTACTGAGCTTTCTCACTGGGGTACCTATTGAACAATGGCTTAATCTACAAACAAATCAGCGCCGTGCCCTAAATAAACGACAACAACTCATTTTAGAAAACGATCAATATTTTCTACGTTCCAAATTCACGCTGTTTGAGGACCCTGCTTTTGAATACAAAGACCAATTGCTTAATCAGGTTACCCATTTCGACTTACCCTTAATTAAGGAACTTATACTGGGTCTAAAGCAATCTCCAATAGTGAGCCAAGACCAAGTCAATCAGGCATTAAAAAAATGCCGTGAAGAACTGTTTATTCCATCTTTATCAACTAAAAAAATAAGTGTTTTACTACATCACTGTATTTACCAACAAACCAAGAGCCAGCAATTGGCTGACATACTCACAGGCATTGATGCAAATCGATCCGTTTCTATTTCATATTGCTCATACCCTGTGTATAAATTACATCAAAATTATCAAGCAACTGTGCAACAACTATCACACGACTTGGCCGCAAAACTTCATATTTTTGCAGATGATGAGCAACTAAGATTTGGTAGCTGTAAAGCTCCCAAGCCAGCGACAGTGACGGCAATATTTGCTTACTTACAACATCAGATCATTCAAGCCCAACACCATGGACAAATACTTGAAATGTTCAATCACTATAATGTCTGGCTTTGGCATATCTTATTATTTTTCAGTGCGGCTCGACCTGTAAGTGAATTCCCTGGTTTTTTAAGAAATTTTGATTTAAAGCTTCAATGGCTTTGGGTTTCAGATAAAGAAATACATACCAGAACGAATGATGGTCGCTTAATTCCCCTCTGTGATTTTGTAGTGAAGGAAATCCACCAATTCATTACCTACTTAAATGAATTCCAACAACTGTGTCCAGAGCATCAACCGCACATTCAAGAAATTTTAAGCAGTAAAAAACCTCTTCTCAGTGTTTACAAACATGGACAATGGCAAGCCCTCACCCCTCATCTTGTAAGCCAATTTACCCACTTCATGCAACTCGAGCATGCAAATTGGCTTAGACATACGACTCGAGCTTACCTTACCTCAAAAGCAGATGAAAATTTAATTTTAGCTGCGTTTGGACATGAGCAGAATCAACAGGAAATCGGGCAAAAATTCTCAAGTCTGTCTCTTCAACAATATAAAACCCTCGCTGCTCATCTTAACGAGATGCAACACACTTATAAAATTGATGGAATGTATGAACATGCTTAAAGAAAAACACTATGCACATGAACGCCGTACAAAGAATAGAGATCAAAAGCGCATAAAAGAGCGCTTAAAAATTCAAGCAATCATCGATGAATTTCTATCGTTCGAACAATTACAGCAAGCACAACAATCAGAAGGAATACCATCCCTCTTTAACCAAGTAACTCAGCATCTAGATCAACATAAATTTAGCTTTTCTCTAAGAAGCAGATTTTATCAGCATTTCCGCAAACAAATTATTCAATACAATCGAAATCTTCAAACAGACGTACCTTTACCAACTCAACACCTAGGGCGTGTCATCAATTAACTTGAGGAAAACCACCTTGTCCCCATTATATTTTTATGACTAAACGCTATGCATTAAGAGATGATCAGTGGGAACAGATTAAAGATCTGTTACCTGGACGAATAGGTGCTGTTGGAGTAACGGCCAAAGACAACCGACTATTTGTTGAAGGGGTATTGTATCGGTATCGTTCAGGTATTCCGTGGCGAGACTTACCAGAACGCTTTGGTGATTTTAGAGTCGTACATACCCGTTTTAGCCGTTGGGCTAAAACAGGTGTGTGGCAGAGAGTCTTTGAAGTGCTGTCACATGACAGTGATAATGAATACGCCATGTTAGACTCCACTATTGTACGTGCTCATCAACACAGCGCTGGGGAAAAAAAATCAGGCGATTGGACGTAGTAAAGGTGGCTTAAGCACCAAAATTCATGCCCGGACTGATGCTTTAGGCAACCCGACAGGATTTTATCTCACTGATGGGCAGGCCCATGACTTAAACGGTTCAGATGTGTTGCTGGACTTATCGTTGAGCCAGACCTGGCTTATGGATAAAGCCTACAACTCCAGGGATCGGGTCATTGATCCAATTTTAGAGGCGAAGGGTCAGGTTGTGATGCCAGCGAAAAGTAATTCTATTGATCAGCGTGATTATGACCGACATCTCTACAAGGCAAGACATCTGATCGAGAACTTTTTTGCCAAGCTCAAGCAGTATCGTGCTATTGCCACACGCTATGATAAATTGGCTCAAAACTTCTTATCAGCGATTTATTTGGCTTCAACAATCATCTGGCTTAATTGATGACACGCCCTAAATTATCATTAAAAAAATATTTAAAATCATAAAAATAATTTTTTTAATTTAAGAAAGTATTATAAATATATAAGCTTGAAAACTGAAGTATAAATACGAACTTTGTCTAGAAGAATGTTAGCAATCCAGTGGGGGGAATTGTGGAGATTAATCATTTTATAAAATTAGAACATGAACCGTACCGGGTTTGCCGGAGACTTAATATTCTGAGTGAGAAGCACTGCTTCACAAGACGTAGCGAAGCGTAGTATTCCGATGAAAAAACCAAACTATACCTCCGAAATTAGAGAAAGAGCGGTTCAATTACTCATTGAATCTGAAAAAGATTATCCTTCTACTTGGGCAGCAATCACAGCTATTACTCCTAAAATTGGTTGTACTCTTGAAACATTGCGTGTTTGGCATCAAAAATATCTCGATAAACAAAATCCAGTTAAAGTACAACAGGTATCTGACCAAGAAAAAATGAAGCAAATGGAACGTGAAATTAAAGAATTAAAGCGTGCCAATGAAATTCTACGTAAAGCAGCCGCTTTTTTCGCCCAGGCGGAGCTCGACCGCCCACACAAATAATGGTGGATTTTATCCATAACAATAAAGATCGATATGGTGTTGAAGCGATTTGTAGAATTTTACCGATTGCAGCTTCAACCTATTACCGGACTTTAGATCTCGCTGACAATCCAGAACATCGAGCGAACGTGCTCTGCATGACTTACATCATGCAGAGCAAATAAACGTATTTGGAAAGAAAGTTTAGGTCGATATGGTGTACGTAAAGTTTGGCAAAAATTGAAACGTGAAGGCTATGTTATTGCACGTTGTACAGTTTCTCGATTGATGCAAAAGTTAGGCATACAAGGTGTTTGGCGTGGTAAGAACAAACAAACTACCCGTAGCCAAGATGATCAAAAGCGAGCAGATGATTTAGTGAAACGTAATTTTAGTGCTGATCATCCTGACCAATTATGGGTCAGTGACTTTACCTATATTCAAACCAATTCTGGCTGGGTCTACACCGCATTTATTATTGATGTGTTCTCACGAGCAATTGTTGGATGGAAAGTATCTACACGGATGAATACAGATATGGTGCTCGATGCATTGGAGCAAGCATTGCACGATCGAGGCATGCCAAAGAATGTAATTCATCATTCAGATAGAGGTGTTCAATATCTTTCTATTCGCTATACCAATCGTTTAGAAGCAGCAAATTTACGAGCATCAGTCGGTACGACGGGTGATTCATACGATAATGCTTTGGCTGAAACGGTGAATGGCTTATACAAAACAGAGGTGATTGAATATTTAAAAGCAGATTGGCAAGGTTTAGCGGATGTACAACTTGCAACATTAAATTGGGTAGATTGGTTTAACAAAAAGCGTGTACACAGTGCACTGGGTTATGTATCGCCTTTTGAGTTTGAAGCAATGTACTATGATAAGATTAACCCGTTAGGTCAGGTGGCCTAACTTAAATAAAAAAGTCTCCGAAAAATCCGGTACGGTTCACCTTGGGCTTGGTTCGAGTGATTGGACTAATCGACTCCACATATCCAATGACATGGTTTACCACGGTATCGTCATAATCACCTAAAAATCTTTCAACATAAAACTCATTAAAGTTTATGTACTTAAAGGCCTTTGACATTGACAAGATGAAAATATTTAGACATTCCTCATCTTCAAAATCAATATCCATTTTTAAGCTTAAGCAAATAAAAGCTTTATAAACGATCTGCAATCGATCATAGCCTTTAATAACACTACAAAATTTCCCAACAGTTTCAATGGTCGCCACTGGAAAGTTAGTAATCAAGAACTCAATACTACGGCGTATCCGAGTAAATTCTTTAAACCCAATCGTTCTATCATCAATCTGCATACTTCTTTCATGCATTTCAAACACAATTGAAAACCATGCAAGGAAAGAGGTAATTTGGAAGCGCTTATCATTATAAAAATATAGGAAAGGATGCAAACCTAAACTTGCCACTCCTGTGCTTTTTACAGGTGTCGCTATTCTGTAAAGAATGGTCCATAGATGGGACATGAATTGTTCTACACTCTCCCCCCTGATTCAAACTCATAATATTGTGAATTTGATCACCCGCAATAAGAGTGATATGATTTTACCATCAACCTCTCAGACTTCATTACCTATTTCTACTAAGGTACATATACGAACAACTAATAGATCATTGGAAGAAATTGTTGAAGAAAGTGCAAGAGTAGCTACTAGAATAGGGGTAGGAACAGCTATTGCTACAGGTGCTGCCAGTGTAGTTGCAACACCAGTTATAGTCCCGCTTGCTCTAATAGGAGGTGTTACTATCGCTTATAGTCGATTCTTAAAGATAAATAAGGCGATTCAGATATTTAAGTGATTTTTTTATACAGTATGAACAGGAGTAATAAAAATTAATAATTATATTTTAGGGTTAAATATTGGTAATCATGATTCTGCGGCCGCGCTTATTAAAAATGGAGAAGTAATAAGATATATTGAGCAAGAAAGAATCAGTAGAAATAAGATAGCACTAGGAGAACCACCCATTGATGCTATTTTGGCATGTTTAAATAGTGAGGGAGTTTCTATTCACGATATTTCAGCTATATCCGTCGGGATGGACTGGCAGTCTAGAAATAATATATATGAAATGTCTGAAGAAGAAAGAGATAAGTATAAAAAATTTGAAAATAAAGATTGGTTTTTACCATCAGAAATTTTTGGAGATAAATTACCTCCAGTTTATATAATAAAACATCATCTAGCACATGCAGCTAGTGCCTATAGACTAAGTGGATTTAAGCAGTGTGCTATTCTTGTAGTAGACAATCGGGGGGAGGAGTTCTCAACTTCTTTAGGAGTAGCAAAGAATGGAGAAATTAATTTCTTTAAAGAAATCAACATTCAAAATTCGCTTGGTCTTTTCTATAATAGAGCTGCTGAATTTACGGGGTTATATGGTAAGCATAGAGAGGTAGGGAAGTTTATGGGGTTAGCTTCATATGGTCAACCCACAATGCCAATGCCATTAATACCATCGAGAAATAAAATCCTTTTTGCTAGCCTTCCAAATATAGAAAATGAAAGCATATTCAATTCCCTCTCATTAAGAAAACAACACTTTAAAGAGTATTTTGAAGCAAATTGTTTTCCTTACGAAACCGGAAATGTTGAAGAAATAATGAGTTATGCAAACTTTGCTGCATCTGTACAAAAAGCATTAGAGGACGTTTTAATTGATTTTGTAAAAGAGCTAAAAGAATTTTCAGATATAGACAATTTAGTTCTTGCTGGTGGAGTTGCCCTTAATTGTTCTGCAAATGGAAAGATTGAAAAATCTGGTATTTTTAAAAATATATTTATACCACCTTTCCCTTCTGACTCTGGAACTGCTATCGGTTCTGCTTTAGAGGTGTATCATCAATTGTATGCCAAAGAAGAGGTTAGCAAAACGCTTAGAGTAGCTGGACTAGGAATTTCATACACACAGCATGATACTATACTCGTATTAGAGAATTATAAAGACAGGATTCGTTACTCCATACTCAAAGAGAATGAAATGTTCGATTCAGTTGCTAAAGAAATCTCAGAAGGGAAAATTATTGGTTGGGTACAGGAGGGATTTGAAGCAGGACCAAGAGCGTTAGGATATCGCAGCATACTTGCAGATCCAAGAACTAGACGTAGTTTAATTAAATTAAATTTAATTAAAGAGCGAGAAATGTGGAGACCAATAGCTCCAAGTATTTTACAAGAGCAATACTCCAATTTTTTTGAAGGCAATGCAGATTCAAAATATTTTATGAATGTCGCTACTATTGTTAAAGAGGACAAACGTAAAAATATTCCTGCGGTCGTTCATGTGGATTACACGGCTCGGCCTCAAGTAGTACCTCAAAAACATCATAAATATTATGGGTTAATTAGCGCATTCTTTAAATTGACTGGTGTTCCTGTATTGTGTAATACATCATTTAATAGCCGAGGTATGCCTTTAGTTAATACCCCTAAGGATGCCATAGACTGCTTTTTAGAAAGACAAATAGATGTATTAGTAATTGGTAATATTGTTATTAAGAAGGTTTAAAAATGTTTGTTTTTGATGTTTCTAGTTTTATTAGTTATAAAGAATATACAGATTTTATTGCTAATTTGAAAAGCAAATTTGATGAAAAGAGAAATAGCCTTTTTGAGATATATAATATTACTAATTCTGCTGTTTGGAATAATCGTCCAGATGAATATACTGAGTTTAGAGATAAATATCGAGAACTTAGACAAGATGTAATTAATGAAATTATTAAAAAATTTCGTAAATTTCTACCAAATAATTGTCTAATTTATGAATTTGGTAGTCTAACAAAATTTACTGATAGAATTGAAAGTGATATTGACTTAACTTTTTGTTACGATGAAAAGAAAAGTTATACTTTTGAATGCGCAGAAGAATTAATTTATTACTCTATTTGCCATGTGTTTGAGCACTCAATAGATCATATTCATGGAAAATTCCAGCATTATCCTATAACTTGTGAATTTGATAATTTAACGGAGAAGGATAATTTATATATTCTGAAATTTGATCAGGCTTGTATTGAATATAAATGTGGTCCTGAAGCTTTAATTGAAAATATCATGGGCATAAAAAATGTAAGAGACTATCAATCACTCATCGATGGTTATCGAGAAAAGTACACATTACAATGTAATATTGATTGCTTGTATTCTATTCTCATAATAGAAAACTCCACGGAACATGACTTTATTGGAGACTTAGCGAAATTAGAAAATCAAAATAATATCTTTTCAAATTATAATTTTGATTATAATGAATATTTATTTGAAGATGCAATTGAAGTGTCAGATATTAAAAAGGCTTTTAAGAATACGATAATTTCAATGTATATTATGATTTCTTTCCTAAGAAAAAAAGTTGCATGGTTAAATCAATATTCAATGACAATGGATGATGCCTTTAAGAGTAATGAACTCATTCTTTTTTTCGGAAGTGAGTACATTGAAAGACTTAGAAATTCATTTATCCAAATGATTTTTTATTGGGATAGAATGGAATTATTATTAAACAATCATAATATTTCCCTAAGTACCAGATGCCATACGGTATTTTCTAAAAAAAATTTAGATGACATGTTGTATGAAAAATATAATGAAACGAATTTATTGGATAAAATTTTAATTTCAATTAATAGTTTGAACACTATGATCTTTCACGGTTGGAGAATTATTAATGAAAAGTGATAATAAAATTTTCATTAATAATATATGTATAGAGACGCATTCAATTACTATTTTTTTTGATATTGATAGCTCAGAAGAAATGCAAATAGAAGCATGGCTAGAAAATAAAAATAAATATAAGCCTCATATATTTTATATCGATGTTGACAATGAAAAACGAAGAATTGTAATTGAAAATCAAGCATTACACTCTTTTATTAAAGGATTTCCCAGTGAATCGTTTAAGCTTTCATTATCTACAATGACTAAAAGAATTAGCTATAAGGTTTCCACGAACCTTAAAGACATATATCTAGATGATATTGATATTTTGCCGACTAAAGAGCTTTTAGCTTTTAATAATAGAGAATCGATTCCAAAGAATGAACTACTGATAAATGAGCAAGTTAAAATTCAACATGAAAATAAGTTAGAACTTGAGAACATTACTGTATTACCTGTTGATACGTTAAATATTGGTTCATGCTTTAGTAGAAGTGTCTTTAAGACACATGAATATTTTAATCCTAGATATAAAGAGTTTTTTTATCTAAAAAAGACGCTATTTCACAATTCATTTATCTCTCTTTTTTCTGATCCTATTGACTTTACTTTTTCTACCGTCGAGGATTTAATAACGGGAGATGCAGCTTTATACGTTGGAATAGAATTTATAAAAAATATAGACAAACAGTTTATAGATAGTAATTTTAAATTAGTCGTTGTAGATAATTATATAGATGCAACTAGTCCGATTATAAAATACGGCAGTCACTCATTTTTAACATATAATAAATATCTAGCAGAATCTATCTTTAAGCGGCTATTTTCTTCTTGTGAGATTATATATCCAGGAACAAAACAGCATTTAGAGTTATATCAAAAAAGCATAGTTAATTTTAGGAATATATTGACTAAATATAATGTTAAAAACGTTATTTTAATTGGAGGCAGGCAAAGTCAATATAAAATTAATGAACAAACAAACCAAATAAGTCCATGGACTGATAAAATGGAGTGGATATTAAACGTCAACAAAAACTGGGATAAAGTTGATAGAATTTTCTTAGAGGAAATACCAAATTCCATTTATATCGATAAAAGAACTACACATTGGAAAAGTGATGTTTTTAGCCCAATGATTGGAGGTGCTTCACCTTCTCACTATCAAAGTGGATATTATAAAGAGTTATTTAACGATATAATATCTTTTTTAAGTCGGGACTCGGTTGATGAAAAAAGATATAATCAGTAGTTATATAGGCAATGTTATCGAAAGTTGTAAAAGTATTAATTATGATCAGATTATAAATATATACGATGTTTTAATTACAGCTGTTAGCATGGGAGGGAAAATCTATATTTGTGGAAATGGTGGGTCTGCATCTACAGCTTCGCATTTTCAAACTGATTTAAATAATGCTTTTTCAATTACTTTAAAATCCATGCCAGCTATTTGTCTAGCTAATAATTTATCAACAATAACGGCTATTTCTAATGATTATTCTTATGATGATGTATTTCTGCATCAATTAAAATTCATTCTAAATGAAAAAGATGTACTCATAACAATATCAGGTAGCGGAAACTCAACTAACGTTGTGAAAGCGGCTGAATATGCAAAAAATAAAGGCAATGTTGTAGTTTCTATGGTTGGATTCGATGGTGGGAAATTGAAAATAATTTCTGATTATTGTTTTTATGTTCCTGTAAATAATATGCAAATTTCTGAGGACTTGCATCTATTTTGCTGCCATCTTCTTTCTACATTAATTAGAGAATGTAAACGTAAACAATATGATTAGTTTAAATCAGTTACAGAATAGCGGTAATACATGTATTTTTATAAGACATGGCGAGAAAAATCTTAATGGATATGATTTATCGAGTGAAGGGAAAAAGCAATCTTTAGAGTTTGCTGAAAAACTATACTTGTTAAATAAAGAAATTAATGTATTCTCAAGCCCGGAACAACGATGCATAGAAACCGCAACTATTATAAACAATAGGATAAATGGAGAGAGTAGTAATATTTCCCTGTCAAGTGCTTTGGGGAAACCAGGAATACAAGTAAAGAATGAAATTGAATATACAAAACTTACAGATACTATGCGCTGTAGAGATATTTTTAGCGAATGGAAAAGAGGAAAGTGTTGTGAAGCTATGCACAGACCAGCAATCATTAAGGAAAGAATGATTTCTTTCTTTGAAAAAACTTCATTTAAGAATGGCATAACTCTTTATATCAGCCAATCAGGTACAGTTGCTTGTACTGGATATGCATTAAATTTGACTGATTATAAAAATGTTGATCATGAATGGGTCGACTATCTTGATGGATATATTTTTAGGCTATAACATGGCAGTTATTATATTTGATTTATTTGGCACACTAATTGATATTGATGACAATCAAAATGATTATGATAAAGCCTTGAAATGGTTGGCAGATACATATTTTGAAAATAGGTTTATAGAACTAAAAAAATCATCTAAAATATTCAAAGCTAAATATCTTGAAGATAGAAAAAAATCAAATAGAGAAACCTCATTTTTTAATCAGCTAACTTTTTTTGAAACTACATTAGGTATTGAAATTTACGATGATTTTACTTCAATTGAGTTAAATTTCATTCATCTTTTTCGTAGAGAAAAATTAATCGATGGTACACATGAACTCTTACAATATTTGATAGAAAATAATTATAGAATTTTTATATTAAGCAATAGCATCTTTTCTGGAACTAACTTAAAAATATATTTAGACCATTTAGGCATTGGAAAATACATAGAGGAACTATTTTCTAGTGCTGATATAGGTTTTCGAAAGCCTTCAAAAGAAATTTTTACTTATATGATAAATAGATTAGAAATTAAAAATCCTAAAGAAGTATATTTTATTGGAGATTCTTTAGAAAAGGATTATAATGGAGCAAAGAATATTGGATTCACTCCAATTTTAATGGGAGTAAATGAAGAAATAGTAGATTTAAAATTTACCAGTATTCCCAACTTACTAAAATATTTAAAAATCACCCAATAATGATCAATAGCTTATTTTTGATACTATTTGTCACTTAGTCCTTATCAAAGAACGAAAGCCATGTTTCATTTGATAAATTGTCAGCATCATAGAATTGACCGCGAGAAATAATTAATTTAGATAAAATATTCTTCAACCTATTACTTGAATTTTTTAACTCGTTAAATGGTAGATATGCATCATATGGAGATATATTTAATAAAAATGTATCATGTTTAAATTTATCGATATAAAAATCAATAAAATCCTCACTCCCTCGATTAACTTGTTTTATTATTTCATAATTTTGTAGCTCGGCTCTATCAAATTTCAAGCCATTATTAGTGTAGCCCAGGAATGATGGTGTACAAGATTGGGTAAATAACTCTAATAACAAATTATTTTTTTCTGTGCCATAATTTAGATGTAAATCAAGTAAATCTTTATTTAATGTATCAGAGAATAGATACGAATGAATTGAATCATCCATTGTATATAACGCTGCCATGTTTTCAATAGGTTGTGTATATCCAGCAAGTAAAGAATATACCTCACAATCTAATTCTAAATAGTTATTAATAATATTTTTTAGAATTAATGGTCCCGTACCTGCCCAGCCCACATCAACAATTGCAATGCTTTTTGCATTACCAACTGATTGTCTTACAGATTCTACTGTTGCATTAATATCATCTTTGAAAGAATCGATGATTTGTGTTTTATTATCATAAAATAAATCTTCAATTTTTTGAGCAGTGGTTTTTGATAAAATATCATCTTTTGATAAATTATAACTATCTAAATTACGAATCAAATATTCAATTCCCAAGAAATTTAATAAATGCTCTATTTTTATATTATAAACACCTCTTGCTTTGTGCCAAATCATCCTTCGACAAAACTCATAGAAATTGTCGAAAGCCGTAATTTTTGTACCCGCTAATCTAGACCAATAAAAATATTCCCAATTTTTATGATTTGGCAATTTGTCATACATCTTACTATAGACATCTCCATCTCTAGATAAAAATAAAATTTTATCGACATTATGTGTAGTAGCGAATTTATTCACCCATTGTACAAATCCTAAGATGTATATTCCGCCATATATATAGCCTAATTTATAGGTTTCACTATATTCATTGTTTTGACAATACAGATGATTGTTAATAATTGCTGAATATATTCTTCCAGTAATATATGACATACTACTTAATCTATTTTTGGATGCAATTTCACTTACGTTTTTATAATAAAAAGTACTAATGTCTGAATTTTCAGCATTTTCAATATCAGAAATATAATTATCTCCAACATGAATAATCTTTTGATTTTTATACTTTTCTTTGATAATGTAATAAATGTCTCCTTTTTTCTTAGATTTATTTAATTCTGAAGAAACATATATTTCATTAATAAGGGAATATCCATTAGCTTTTAATATCTCCCTTATTTGCTGTTTCGATAAATACATATCTGTGCATATAATGATTTTTTTCTTTTTTTTAATACATTCTGAAATTATTTTTTGAAAAAAGGGGTTTGCATAACAATAGTTAAGTTCTAATTCAAATTCTAACTGTGCTGTTTTAATTGGACATAAATTTGTTTTTTTTGAAATTAAATTATAAATTTCGCTTAAAGTAGCGTTATTATGATGATATTTTTCTTGATTAAATTTTCTTACTTCATCTTCAGAATCGACCCTGATTTTAGAAAATTTATAGATACCTAATCTGCTCTCCATAATAGAGAAAAGCACTCTTGGACTTGTAAATGGACGAAAAATTAATGTGTCAAAAATATCGAAAGAAATAACATCATATTCACAAAGTTTATTTAATAGATCCTTAGGCTCGATCCTAAAGTCTTCTGAATTAGAATATAAATCTATATTGCTATGCATATCCATCTCAATTTGCTATTTTAGAAGGGAGCCCGTTACTAATTATATATCCATCCGAGCTAATTCTCCATTCGTTTGTAACAGTTAATCTTCTAACCTCAATCTCTTCAGAATATCTTGGAGTCAAATAATAAATTTTTTGATCCCACCCAGTTACGAATAGTTTCTTGCTGTGTATAATAAAACTCACCATCAATCAGAAAATCTGTATATTTTAATGGCTTTGTTGCACAAAGATTTCATAACTATATGATTTTAAAAGTTTTGATTATTTTTCGATCCAAAATTAAATTTATTTAAATCAGATACTTACATATTTATGCAACAAAGCCGTATAGATGCTAAAACCTTACAAATACGCGCTATTCAGCTCACAACCAATAATATCAGGGATTCATAGGTGCTTGGTGATTTACTTAATCAGATTCCACAAGATGAGCAGATTGACTCTGTTTATACCGATGGAGCTTATGACACCAAGCAATACCGTCAGGTCATTGCAGATCGGCAAGCGCATGCGGTGATTCCAGCTAGAAAAAATGCGAAATGTTAGAACCCAATCAAAGTGTCTATATCCTCACCAATAAAAATGTCGGTGGTGTTTCAAAAAGTATGCTGAGAAAAAACAGGTTGGCTTTTGATAAAATAGTGAGATGCAAATAACACTAGAAATCAAATGTCCAACCTGTCTAAGTGACAGTATAATGAAAAATGGCTTCAAACTATATGGGAAGCAAAACTACCAATGCAAAAACTGTAAGCGTCAATTTATTGGTGATCATGCTCTTAGTTATCGAGGTTGTCATTCTGGTATAACAAATAAAATACTACATCTGATGGTTAGAGGTGGTGGTGTAAGAGATATTGCAGAAACAGAGCGTATCAGCATAGGTAAGGTTTTGCGAACATTGAGTAATTCTGCTTATCAAATTCGTCCCAAGCAGAATTATTATGAATCTCTTGAAGTTGATGAGTTTTGGACTTTTGTAGGAAATAAAGCGAATAAACAATGGCTTATTTATGCATATCATCGTGAAACAGGGGAAGTTGTTGCTTATGTTTGGGGGAAGCGAGATTTAGCAACAGTCTAACGACTTAAAGCTACGCTTAAAAAAATTGGTGTGCACTACACTCGGATTGCGAGTGATCATTGGGATAGTTTTGTCACTGCTTTTAAAACATGTAAGCAAAAAATTGGGAAGTTTTTTACTGTGGGTATCGAAGGTAATAATTGCAGAATAAGACATCGTATTAGGCGTGGATTTAGGCGAAGTTGTAACTTTTCAAAAAAGCTTGAGAACCATTTTAAAGCTTTCGATTTAACCTTCTTTTATATCAATAATGGCTTCATTTAAGGGCAGCATACTTTTTGAAACACCACCAAATATTGATTTAATTGATTAAACACTGCGAAAAACTATGACCTAGTCAAAACTTGGCTGGGTTTTTCTGCCCCCAAAATTTGATAAGCTTAATTATGTTCTCTAACCTGAGTTCGATGAAATCCACTTAGCCTTTTAGCATATTTTGGAAAGTTGGCTTATTGGGGTTCAAGCAATATGCCACTACAGCAGCCATGATATTCACCATAAAGTTATTCACCGAACGATGACGTGAATGTTCAAGTTGATGTAAATTTTTTAATTTGTGTGATTCATTCTTCGGTACCCACTATAATTTTCTCAGAGATCAATCAATATGGAATTAAAGATTACTACTGTAATCTTTAGTTACGTAAGTGTCCGCTAGCGAATCCATTTAAATACAAGCTAGTACAATTAAACAATTAACAAATCTTTGTCGATGTCACTTTCCGCACTCATTTCAGATTCGTCATCTACCCACACTTTGTGTTCTACATCTTGAATTAAGCTACTCATTCCATGTGTAGGTTTTATACCCATTACATCAAGTTTTTCCTTTAATGACATAATCATATTTTCACGTTCAATGGACCAACTCGATGCAAAGCATCTCCAGAATGTCCATCCTGCGCGTTCTAAAGCACGTTGACGAGTCATGTCATCATGCCATTGTTCTGGCCCATGATAGCTATCACCATCACATTCAACAGCCAAACGCTGATCACCATCTGACTCAACGACTAAATCGATTCGATAGCTTCCAACCTTAATCTGTGGAGTAACTGTGTAACCCATTTCATGAAGTGTCGTAAATACAGATTTTTCAAACTCCGATTCACACAAGTCTAATTTTGCTTCAAATGATGCTAGAGGTGGTCCCACATGTTTGAACAACTAAAAGCTTATTTATAAGTGATACTCTGCTCTAGTTAAGCTACCTTATTTTGTTGTGGTAGCTGGTCATAGTAAAACTCATCTGGAGTCATTTTGTCCAGACTCGAATGAGGTCGTTTCAAATTATAAAATTCAAAATATGCGTTTAATTGCTTCTTCGCATCCAAAACATTGCTGTA
>NZ_FNPK01000027.1 GCF_900107285.1 Acinetobacter kyonggiensis
GTAATTTCTACCATCAATCAATGAAAATAATTTCGATCAATCAACCAGTAAAAATCCACACAAGTTGTTCTTCATAATCTCTTAATGATCTTCTTGCTGATTCGTCATCAACAAGCTAGGTCGGCTATACTACTCTCTTTCCAGAGAAAGTCAACAGGTTTTGTTAAATTCTTTTCCGACAAACCCAAGTTTAAATCCAATCTTAAAATTTCATTTGAAATCTTAACAATCCAACCAACCCATTGATTTACCAGAGGTTTTATTTAACATCACCGCCGATGGATACGCATTATAGGGGAAAAAAATTCTCATGCAACCCTTATTTGGCATATTTCATTTTACATGCTTGATTTTCAAACCACAAAACACATATATATCTGATATATAAGGCTTATTTATTTTGAATATTTTTATAATTTTTTAGACCACTCATCAGTATTTGCAACAAACAAACATAAGATATTGTTTTTTATTATTAAATTTACATTAATATGTTTGATCTAAAATTTATCGTTTAAATTTAACACCAATCTTGCTGTATTCTGCATCACATTGGTTGTTTAATCATCAGAACCCCGTTTTATATCCCAGATACTCTTTTCAAACTTTAGGCTCAATATCACTTAAATATGTATTTAAGCAGCTGTAAAAAAGAAAACCGCCATTTCTCAACAGCGGTTTTCCATACTTATAAAGATAAAATATTAAAATTTCATACTGATTCGTGCCCAATAATTACGACCAGTATTATTGAATTGCTCATTACTGGCAAAACCAAAACCTGAACTTCCCGCTTTATTTAAGTGTTCGGTGTAGGTTTTATCTAAAACGTTATCCACGCCAACGGCTACATCAACATCTTTCATCAGGTTATAAGAGGCATTTAATGCCAATGTGCTAAACGCTTTGCTCTCATTTATGTCATAGCCCACGATATTCCCTTGGTTTAAGCTAATGCGATCTTGTTTTGCAACGACACGCCATAACATGCCCAAGGTATATTTATCTTGAACGTAACGCAGATTAAAGCGCCCTTCTAACGGTGCGATTTGCGGTAATGCCTTATTGTCTGTGCTGTTTTCACCCCATGCATACATCGCACTCACATCCGCCTGAATAGCATCACTAAATTGATAGCCTAATCCTGCTTCCGCCCCTGCAATAGTGGCATCGACATTTTTTGCTCCTGCACTGAAGCTATGACCATGACCTGAACTATGGTTATGGTAACTCATCAGAATGTAATCATTAATTAACCCTGCATATGCTGAAACCCATGAGTTAAAAGCACCATGTTGATGTTGATAGCCTAAATCCAACTGCAAGGTTTTTTCAGTATCTAAATCATTAAATGCTGGCTTAGACATCCCAGAGTTACCGTGCGCAGTACTGAACAACTCCCAATAATCAGGAACACGCTCAACATAGCCTAACCCGATATAACTTTTCGCATCATGTTCAGGATATTGATTTTCTAAACGGATAAAACCACTCGGTAAAGTTTCTGAACGGTCATCATTGAGCTTAAGTGCATCAATTTTGACTTGATCAACTCGCGCACCTGTTACCAGTTTAGAGCGCTCATTGAATTGATACGCCATCTCACCAAATGCACCATAGGACTGAAATTTCATATTGGTGGTCAATGGCATGTCCATCATCAAGGATTTCATGCTTCCTGCATGATGATTCTGCTGAGAGTCGATACCAGTGATTAAATTCAGTTTGTCCCACTCACTGGTCATGGCGAAACGGGTATTCAAAGTACGGCGGGTGACTTGCATCTCTGATGGATTAGATACCATTTGATGCGTCATCATGTCGTGTGTCATCGGTGGCGTTCTTAATCTAAAGTTATCCATGACATGGTCGTTATAACTATAGTTCAGCTGCCCTTCAACTTTCTGAATCACATCGGTCAGGTTTTTCTTTTCAAAGCGTAGCCCCAGACTTTCACGAGCAAATCGTGAACCATCCATATCACGACCTGCATACAAAGCCTCACCATCCGACTTTCCACCCGTCAGCTCCAGCCACGTATTTTCATCTGGCGTCCAACCCAGTGCAATATCTGCATTCCAGCGCTCCCAAGCAGAAGGTACTGTATTGCCATCGCCATCTTGATAACTATTCGATTCTGAACGATTGGCATTTAAACGAATATATTTCTTGGCATCCCCGAGTGTTGTTTCCACATTTTGATCTAGTCGCCCAAAAGAACCCATTAGTACACTGGCTTGACCTTGATAAGGTTTTGCAGCAGTGAGTTCTGGTTTTTTTCGTTCAAAAATAACCGTTGCCGCTGAGCCTGTATTGGCGTATTGCACAGTTTGCGGGCCTTTAACCACAGAAATCTGATCATAACTTTCGGGCTGAATATAAGACGTCGGGGCATCCATCCGTGCTGGACATGCGCCTAGACTTTCAGAACCATCGGTTAAGATTTTAATGCGTGAACCAAACATGCCACGAAACGTGACATCGCCATTGGTTCCACCATTTTTAATTGAACTAAAGCCCGGAATACTTTGTAAATAATCTGCACCATCGGTGGCAGGAATGGGTTGAATCGGCTGTTTAGGATCGGCCCAAATAATCAGTCCATTGGCATCATTTGCAGTCTGAGCTGTCACGACGATTGGCGCTAAACGTTGTGCCACATGGACTTGCTCCGCAGCAAATGCCGCCCCCGAATAACACGCAACAAAAATTGCAGCCGACAAAGGCTGTAAAAAGAATTTTGGCTGAGCCATTTTCATCTCTCTTAAATCATAAATATGGGCTGCGAATAAAGCAGCACAAGGTCTAGCGTCTTAAAGACCCTAAAAATTAAGTTTTGATTTAAGCAAAGTGTGGTGGGGCTCGCCCTTGAGGGAGTAAATAGAGACGTTGCAGAACAAAATAAACATGTAAAAATGCTTTTTGAAAAGCAACTAAACGAATCTGTATCCGATCTAACACTTCTTTGACATTTAATTCAGGTGGCAAAACCAAATTGCCATAAACCGTACAGTACTGACATTGATGATTGGCATCGTGATGATGTCCTGCATCTTGGCTATGCAGTTGACTGTCCTGATCAACAAAGTGATGAGAATGATGAGAAGATTGGTGATGGGACTGATGAGAAGTAGCAGGCTGAAGCAATAATGCGCGCGTGATGGTTTCACAGACCGGAGCAATCTGATACTGCTTCGGTAACAAGGGCTGTAAAAAAACAGCAATCTGTAAAAACACAGCTATACAAGATAGCAATAAGCCACTACGTAACAGCAAAAAGTGAATCCTGCAATTTTTCGCGCCGCAAGTATAACAAAGCCCAATCAAAATTGGGCTTTGTTTGGCATATTTTTTTCTTAAAGCAGTAACTTAACGCTTCACTGCGACTTTGTCTTTCTGGCGCTGACGAACCACTTTTTCCACTTTTTCACGTGCACGTTGACGCTTTAAGGGCGATAAATAATCGACAAATAATTTACCATTTAAGTGATCCATTTCATGTTGAATACAAACAGCGAGAAGTTCGTCTGCTTCTACCTCAAATGATTGACCTTCAAGGTTAATGGCCTCAATTTTTACGCGTGACGGACGCTCAACTTTATCGTATATTTGAGGCACAGATAGACAGCCTTCTTCATAAGGCTGAGTTTCTTCAGTTAATGGCGTAACCTTCGGGTTAATAAACACTAGGGGTTGATCTTTGTGTTCAGATAAATCCATGACAATCAGCTGAATATGTTGATCAACTTGTGTCGCAGCCAAGCCAATGCCCGGAGCTTCATACATGGTTTCAAACATATCTGCTGCAAGCTGACGAATTTCATCAGTGACTTCTTCGACTGGTTTAGCAATGGTGCGAAGACGGGGATCCGGGAAACTTAAAATAGGTAATAAGGCCATACGGTGTCCTCACTTATGCCATTGATCAAAAAACAAAATGAAGGAATGCTTCATCAAAAAAATGTGTGTAATATCGTTATTATAACGCAACTACATACATAATTTTAGGAATTATGATAATGAAAAAGGTTTTTAAGGGCATGCCAACTTTTAGTGCCTTGGGGTTTAAAAAACAATTATTGGCACTTGCAATTTGCGTAAGTGTTGGGGTTGGTGTCGTCAATGTTGCTGAAGCGGCACCAGCTCGCAATGTCAATCCACCCGCGTTGAAAGTAGGTGCACCACAGGTCTATGTGGTGAAAAAAGGCGATACCTTGTGGGATATTTCAAAACGTTTTTTGAAAAACCCAGTGCGTTGGCCTGAAATTTGGGCAAGTAACAAACACGTAAAAAACCCGCATTGGATTTTCCCCGGTGACCGTTTATTGATGTGTACCTATAATGGCCGTCCGATTATCGGTAAAGACGAAGGTGATGGTTGTGAAGGGATTATCCGTCGCTATACAGGTGGCACCAAGTTACAACCTCAAGTTCGCATTGAATCTTTAAATAATGCCATTCCTGTGATTCCACTGGAGTATATCCAACACTGGCTAGAACGTACCAGTATTGTTGCGCCTGAATCCATTCAATCTACACCTTACATTTTAGGCACCGCCGACCAACGTGTCCTTGCGGCAAAAGGGCAAACTGTTTATGCCCGCGGTAATGGTCTCGAAATTGGTCAGCGTTATGCAGTTTACCGTGAAGGCGAACCGTATATGTTTACTGGTGCAAATGGCAAAAAATTTAATGCAGGTCTTGAACTCATTCAAGTAGCCGCAGGGGTTGCTATACGCGGTGAAAATGACATTACCACGCTTGAATTGACTGACACCTATAATTCTGAAGTCCGTCGTGGTGACCGTGTGCTACCTGAATATGATCCAATGTTACCGACATTGTTCTATCCAACCAATGCCGAAGATGTTGTTGCTGGTGGTCAAGTGGTTCGCGTGATGGGTTCCATTGGTACTGCTGCAAAAAATAGTGTGGTAACAATTGATCGCGGTAGCTTACAAGGTGTTCAAGTCGGTCATGTATTCAGCATTAACCAAAAAGGTGAAGTGGTCACCGATCCAAAAACCAAAGAACGTATTCAATTACCTGGACAACGTATTGGTAATGTCATGGTGTTCAAAAGCTTTGAGCATTTAAGCTATGCTTATGTTCTTGATAGTGAATTACCGATTAAAATCGGCGCTGGTATTCAACCACCGCTGATGGATGACTAATTGATTTAAGGTCATTCTATGTTGAATCATTTATCAGCAACGCAAATTGAAACGATTACGTTATGGTATTTGGTTCAACATTCGCTATCGAGTTTTTACAAGCTGGAACAGCGCTTTGGCAATATTCGTGAAGCGATTGATCCTCAAAACTTTCCGCAATGGTCGACACTCGCATTACATAAAAGTCACTTACAGCGCCTCAGTGAATTTCAAACCGCAACAGGGCAACAAAAATTCCAAATCCTATTACAAGACATTCAGAAAAATAGCGATTTTATTCTGACACTGGATCACCCAGACTATCCGACCCAACTACGCCCTTATGCAGATAAACCGCCTATTTTATTTGGTCAAGGCGATGCCAAAGCCCTATCACAAGCTCAAATTGCCATTGTCGGCAGTCGAAAACCCAGTGCTCATGGACGACAAGTCGCCTATGATTTTGCTTATTATTTAAGTGAAAAAGGCTTTTATATTAACAGTGGTTTAGCACAAGGGATTGATGAAGCGGCACATCAGGGGGCTTTACGACAGCATAAAACCATTGCAGTGATGGGCACAGGTTTAGAACTGACTTATCCCTCACAACATCAAGCATTACGACAACAAATTCTTGCCCATTCAGGCACAGTCATTACTGAGTTTTTACCCGGAACCCCACCTTTACAACATCATTTCCCACGGCGTAATCGAATTGTCAGTGCTTTAAGTTTAGGCGTGGTTGTCGCTGAAGCCGCACTGAAAAGTGGCTCACTGATTACCGCAAAACTTGCGGCTGAACAAGGTAAATTGGTTTTTGCCATTCCGGGACATATTTATAGCGAACACCATCAAGGCTGCCACCAACTCATTCGTGAAGGCACAATTTTAGTTGATCATCCTGAGCAAGTGCTTGAAGACTTAGCACTGCCAACACAATGGCAAAATCAACAACAGATTGAACAATCAAAAAGCGTTCCTGAGCTTGAAGTACAAATCGAATTACCTACGCATTTAGCACCGCTGTATACGCAACTGGATTGGATTGGGCAAAATATAGATCAGCTGATTATCAAACTGCGATTAGATATCAGCACATTGACCAGCCAGCTCATGGAATTAGAGTTACTGGGCTTATGTATACAGCAAGCAGGTTTGTATCTCCGTTGTCGTCTCAGCAAATAAAGTTCACAATAGCCCTTTAAAAAATTTGACGAGATAAAATCTAATGATTACCACCTCTGTTGCCGAAGCTGCTGAATGTTTAAAACAAGGACATGTTTTAGCATACCCGACAGAGGCCGTTTGGGGCTTAGGCTGTGATCCTTTTAATGAACTCGCTTTTTTAGAAATTTTACGCTTAAAACAACGTCCAATTGAAAAAGGCGTTATTTTATTGGCAGCACAAATTGCACAAGTCGAACATTTATTAAAACCCCTCAGTCCAGAAATGTACCAAAAAGTCATCGATTCTTGGAGTCACCGCTCCCCCACCGAAAGAGCAACCACATGGTTATTGCCTGCGGGTGACAATATCCCAACATGGATTAAAGGCAACCATCCTAAAGTGGCTGTACGCGTCACGAATCATCCTTTATGCATGGCGCTATGCAATGCATTTCATGGTTTTATTGTATCGACCAGTGCCAATCCCACTGGGGAAAAACCAGCCCTATCACTGCAACAGGCCAACCAGTATTTTTCAAATCAAATTAATTATTTGAATGGTGATTTAGGGCTTAGCCAAGAAGCAAGCCGAATTATTGATGCTGAAACAGGTGAAGTCATTCGTGCTTGAGCATGGTATCTGCATTGACAAAAATTGAGATAAAAAAAAGCTCAACCATATAACATGGTTGAGCATAAAAAAGGATGTGCATAAACACATCCAGAGGGTCTATCAATCTGGCAGTAAAACCTAAGCAATTATCAACAATAACTTAAATATTTACGAGATACGTATTATGTAATAAATTGTTTTATTATACAAATATATTATTCATCTTATAAAAAAATTGAATATGATGATAGATTCATCATTTTTTCTTAACAATTTAAATTATCTCACTATTTTTTAATAAACTTTTGTGAAAAAAAACATTTTAAAATGATTATTCACACACTCATTCAATTAAAAACAAGTCAAAAAAAATAAATTTGTTTGGTTGTTTTTTAATCTACTCTTACATTATACATTTAATTTTACGACTTTGACTGCCCCATCTTTCTTTTGTGCCAATACAATGCCCAATAAAATGATCACACCGCCCAGACTGTGATACACCGTCCATGCTTCTGCTAACCAGATATTGGCAATAATTGCGGTAAAAACTGGCATTAAGTTCATAAAAATACTGGTTCGATTCGGGCCAATCATTTGCACTGCCAACATCCAAACCAAAGGAGCAATCAGTGACGGAAAAATACCGGCATAGAGCACACTCCCCACATTTTGTGGATTAATTGCATCTAGTCCTAGCCATAAAACAAAAGGCAGATGGTACAACAATGCAAAAATAATCTGCACATACAGACTAATCATCAATGGAATTTTCAGCTGCCATTTTTTCAAAAATACGCCATAAAAAGCATAGAAGAATACCGCAAGCACCATCATGACATCGCCTAGATGCCCCCCCGATTGCACCAGATTAAGCAGATTTCCTTGTGCCATCACATAGAGTAAGCCCATAAAAGATAAAAGGCTCCCCACAACAGCAAAACGGTTGGGAATGTCCTTCAGCATCAACATAGAAACAAAAATGGTAAAGATTGGAATAAAAGCATTAATAATGCCCATATTGGTCGCAGTGGTATAATGCGCTGCGGTATAGCCCAAGCCTTGATACAGCACCATCCCAAAAGCAGCAAGTACCGCAAGCTGTTTCCAATGTTGCACCACCAACTGACGTTCACGCCAAACTTTAACCGACATAAAAGGGGTTAAAACTAGAAAAGCCACCAACCAACGATAAAAACTAATACTGACGGGAGAAATATAGTCCACCACATAACGTGTCACGGTAATATTCAATGACCAAATTAAAACGGCCAACAGCGGTAAAGCTAGCGCCCACCAGACTGTTTTGTTTTGCTGCGTCATGTCTTTCTCCCGATGTATCCATATTCTCAGTATTCATTTTCACTGAAGTCTGAAATAATTAGAATATCGAATTTCAGACATCAATATCGCGCTACAGACACCGCGATATTTTCATTCCGTAATTCAATCAAATTTCTACGCACTAAAAAATGGCCATGCAGGTGGATAAAAAAGCAAAAAATAAGGACATGGATATGCAGCTACCGATTGAACAATACATAGAAGTGGATGATTTTTTTTATCAGAAAGATGAAATTGTGGCACCGCATAGTTCGCTATGGGGCGATTTTAATTTTAGTTTGAATGGTATTTTAGAATATGAAATTGAACAACAAATTTATCTGTCACCACCAAATTATGGTTTGTGGCTACCCCCGCAAACCGCGCACACCTCCATCGCTTTAGATGAACAAATTACGCACTATATCTGTATTCGCATCCATTCCTCCCTCTGTGGAGATTTTGCCTCTTGCACCAAAACTTTAAGTATTCGCCCTTTTCTTCGCCATCTGGTACATGAAATTTTAGAACAAAAACAAAAAGGAAGTGCAACAGCGGACTATCGGCATTTATTACAGGTATTGGTCGATCAATTGAAAGCAGCCCCCGCCTATGAACATTATTTACCTCAGAGCACCCATGTTTCACTGAAGCCACTTTTACAACAGTTATCCAATCCAGAACTCTTTCATAAAAGCTTACAACAACTACTCAACAATGCCTCGATGAGTGAACGGCATTTGCTGCGTTTAAGCCAACAGGAATTACAGTTAAGCTTATCGGAATGGCGCAATCGCGCCAAAATTTTATATGCCATTACGCAAATTCGCCAAGGTAAAACAGTGAAAAAACTCGCCTATGAATTAGGGTATCAGCATAGTTCCAGTTTTATTGAGTTCTTTAAACGCTATACAGAACAAACACCTGCTCAATTACGTGATGTTTAATCTTTTACCTGTTTCAATTACCATTTTTGCAACTTGTAGCAGCTGAGCAACAAAAACAATCTCATCAAAATAAAAATCCAGATATGATTTTTATTGCCATACTTAATTGAATATGTGCAATATTTTTAAATCTAAAAACAAGAGCATAAGGCTTAATAATGAAATAAAATCGATACAGATGGATATTAAAAATGATTTAAAAACAGTCGCGCAATAAACCATAGATTACTAAAACAAAAGCCATACTGCCCATAATTTCGAGCTGATCATGAAAAATAGCACTCTTAAGCTGTTTTCTTATTCTTTTATCACACAAATATTTATACACAAATCATAATAAATGCTTGTCGATATACCCAATAACCGTTACAACAAAGCAGTAATAATCTCAAGTATTTAAGGACAAGCAAATGAGCCATTCTGTTTATGACATCCCAGTCAAAACCATTCAAGGCGATGAAACCACACTGAACCAATATCAAGGTAAAGTACTGTTGATTGTAAATACCGCATCGAAGTGTGGTCTAACACCACAATATGAAGGCTTAGAAAAACTATACCAAGACAAAAAAGAACAAGGACTTGAAATTTTAGGTTTCCCTGCCAATAATTTTTTAGCACAAGAACCCGGTTCTGATGAAGAAATTCAAGAATTTTGTTCATTGAATTATCAAGTTGCTTTTCCACTGTTTTCTAAAATTTCAGTGGCTGGTGAAGATAAACATCCGCTTTATCAAACTTTGACTCAAGCGATTCCAGAACGTATTGGTGAAGGCCCTTGGTGGAAAGACTTGGTGGATTATGGTTTAACCCCAAATGAACCACCAGAAGTGCTATGGAATTTTGAAAAATTTCTAATCAATAAAAAGGGTGAAGTGGTGGCACGTTTCGCGCCCGATATTACCGCAGATGATGCACGTATCGTAGATGCCGTTAACGCAGAACTTGCCAAGTAATTCATCACAGTAACGTAAGCATTTATACAGACTATAGCTGCTTACGTTTTTCATTACTTAGATTCTCAGACGAAGTGCAAAAGAGCTGAATGACATAAAAATAGAATTTAACACTTCATACTTTGTTCATTATTTTAATACTTGAACAACACTTTATTCATTGTCTATCAATAGCTTAGAAATAAGATAACAGGATAAACAAACCACCATGAAGATAATTTAAAATATGAATACTCTCATCAAAGCCATCATTTTATCTTTATCCAGCGCTTTAGTTGCAGCCCCTGTGATGGCTGCTCCACAAGAGCATCATTCATCACCGCAACATAACCAACAGCAACATACAGCTCAACAACAAGCCAAAAATTCGATCAAAGCACCTCAGCATAGTCTCAAAAAAACAGACCATCCTTCACACGACTGGCAGCAAGGTCATAAAGTACCGACCCAATATCACGGCAACAGCTTTAAAGTAGATGCCAGCAAATATAAAAAATTAAGCAAACCGACTAAAAATCAGCAGTGGATTAAAGTGAATGGTAATTATGTGCTTATGAACAGCACCACGTATAAAGTGATTAAAGTCATTCAAGGTTAAAACATGCCTATCATTTGGTGAAAAGAGTGCTTTAGCACTCTTTTTAAGTGTGATGAAGTAAATTTGTTATTGCTTTGCAACAATCCGTTTTTTACACATCTTTCAGTCTTATATTCGCTCTAATCTAGAAATAATATGAATTGAGTTATGAAAAAATTCATCCAAAATGCAGTTTTACCTTTTGTGATGTTGAGTACAGGCATGTTATTGAGTGGTTGTGAACAGGCTTCTGAACCTCAGTCTGATGACATTCGAACAACACAATCGACCGATACCGCGATGAACCAGCCCACCGAAACAACAGCAACAGCTGACCTAAAAAGCGGCAATATGTTTTATATGGTTCGTGATGTTGCCGATATGCAACTGAAAGCAGGTGATTATGTGGCACAACTCAAGCAAACTCAAAATGAGTTGCAAACGGCAATCAATGACAAAGATCAACAACAACTGCAAGCGACGGCCAAAACCCTGCAGCAACAACTGACTGGATTTAATCAGGCACTGACCAGCTTGAACTTAAAAAGCCAAGAAATTGATTCAATTCGCCAAAATATTCTGCATGCCAATCAACAAGTCCTTGCTACACCATTTTTAAATGGCAACATCGATTTAAATCAGCTCGATTTCAAAAAAATTGAACAGCAAATGGGTAGTATACAAACGGAAATGATCAAATTGGCAAGCATGATGATTCCACAAGGACAGGATAAGCAAGAGCAAGAAAGCTAATATTCAAAGTCACTCAGACCAATTCATTAACACGGAATTGGTCGAGTAGAATGGGTTGTTAAAGTCTCATATCAATGACAATACGACCATCAATTTTGCCCTGCTCCATGCGGTGAAAAATATCATTAATATTTTCTAATGGTTCGACATGAATATGTGCTTTCACCTTACCACGTGCCGCAATATCCAGTGCTTCTTTCAAATCCAAACGTGTTCCGACAATTGAGCCACGAACTGTAATCCCTTCAAGCACCATATTAAAAATAGATAAGTCGAATGTTCCAGGTGGTAAACCATTCAAGACCATGGTTCCGCCACGACGGACGATGGCAACGGCTTGTTCAAAGGCTTTGGGCGATACCGCGGTCACCAACACACCATGACAGCCCTCACCAGCTGTGGCTTTTAGTACTTCGTCTTTCACATCAGCTTTAAGCGCGTTAATGGCAACATCGGCACCCAATTTTTTGGCCAGCTCAATTTTACTGTCATCAACATCAATCGCGACCACATTAAAGCCCATGGTTTTGGCATATTGAATCGCCACATGACCCAAACCGCCAATTCCGGAAATAGCAACCCAATCCCCAGTTTTAGCTTCAGTCATTTTTAAACCTTTATAGACCGTAACACCAGCACATAGAATCGGTGCAATTTCCAAAAGGTCTACACCATCAGGAATCACCCCGACATAATCACCATCTGCAAGGCAATATTCGGCAAAGCTTCCATTGACCGAATAACCTGAATTTTGTTGTTTCTTGCATAGCGTTTCCCAGCCTGCATAACAATGATCGCAGTGACCACAGGCTGAATAAAGCCATGGAACCCCCACAATATCACCGACTTTTAAATGCTCAATCCCCTCACCGATCTCAATGATTTCCCCCACACCTTCATGTCCCGGAATAAAAGGTAAAGTCGGTTTTACTGGCCAATCCCCATGCATCGCATGTAAATCGGTATGACAAACACCTGTTGCAATCATTTTCACCAGCACTTTACCCGAACTGATTTTAGGAATTTCGACCTCTTGTATTTGTAGCGGTTGATTAAATTCAGTGACTACCGCTGCTTTCATCGTATTCGCCATTGTGATGTTCTCCATATTCCAAATACCGAGAAAGTTCTTTTTTTAAGAACCCTTGTTTTAACTATAGAGAATAATAAATAATCAAGAGTGGCGAATTTGTAGCGAATTCGATGGGTTTAGATGCCTATTACAGTTCATTTGTAGGCTCAGTTTTCATCACAATTTAAAGTGATGATTTTTGAAACTTGTTCAGTTTTAAAATGCAGAGCATCATTGATCGCATCCATCCAACTCTCGAGCAGAATGCGTATATATGTGGCGTACTCAAACGGTTGGTTTGGAAGTGATTTATTATTATTTTAACGCCAATTTAAACAGTCTCTTAAATATCAAATTGCTTCCGAATAATGCAAGCTATCTGGCTAAAGTGAGTGTAGATACAACGTATAAAAGCGAAAACCATTAAGTTTAGCTAAAGGTTTTGACGAAATTTTTAAAGTCAACATTGGAGGCAAATAGTGAATTTCCCATTCAGCCTCTTTTTGTATCAATCAGGGTTTAACTTTTTTGGCTGTCCTGCCAAGCTTTAAAAGCCAACTGCATAGCCTGCCGTTCATCAGGTTTGGCTAAACGAGATTCCATCTCGGTAAAATCCCCCCGATAAGCTAAAGCAACCATCGACTTTGCCAAGGTTACAATACTTTCACGACCGCGATGTTCATAAGCCAAAATTTCATCCTGATTGAGCACCAAATCCCAACATGACACCACTGAGCTCATATCGACAGCAATGCTCAAATAATACTGTTCAAAATCTTGGTACAGTTCCCAAAAATGCGGTTCGTGTTCGATGATGTTCATTAATAATCTTTATGCAATTTCCTAAAAGCTTAACTCAATGCAAGCCTTAAACGAATTCAACTTTAGATATAATTTTTTTATTCTTTCTTGCATCTGTCTGCATTCTAAAAAAGTCTGTCAGATAAAAAATTTACTCTTTACGATAAAGCAAGGGCATTTTTCTTAATGGGTTGAATCCCATAAATACCCTTGCCATTCAACATTAATTTTAAAGTTGAATCGTTGCTTTACTACATTTACCAGCTGAAGCTAGACTGTACTCAGTAATTGCCTTTTTACCCTGAGTATCATCTACTAATTTTAAATCTGCACCACCCACAAAAACACCAGGCTTAATATATTGCTGAATAAAATAATTTTTGCCGCTTTGTGCTTCAATTTTCAAATGATTTGGAGAAAATTCTGATTCAGTTGAAACGGTGTGATTTTGATTTCCTGCCACTTCTTTATAAAAAAATACACCTCTAGCTGTTTCACCCAAGCATTCCCCATCAACCCAAATATCTTTTTTTAATGCTGACCCCACAATAGTATTAGAACGATAAACATATAGACCAGCCTTACCTTCTTGAGGTGCTGTTAATTCCTTTATATTTTGAGACAGCTGTTGATCTACTTTAGGTACTGATGCACACCCAACAAATAATGATGCGACAAGCACTGGAAAAATTAATTTAATGGTCATTTGATGCCCTATTTTTTAAGTTAAATATATCAAGTTGTAAAATAAGTAATTTTTAGAAAGATGTTATTTATAATAAAAGAAGCCACCCTTTCGGATGGCTTCTTCAATCTCGAACCGTCTCTTATTGAGCGCGGTTTTTGATTTTGCGGATGGTTTCCAACTGTGCAGCAGTTTCTGCAAGAGCAGCCAATGCAGCAGCAGAGTCCAAATCGCTTTTTTGATTCGCAAGCAATATTTCAGCGTTTTTACGCGCTTCAAGAATTGCTACTTCATCTAAGCTGTCAGCACGAACTGCAGTATCTGCAAGAACAGTAACAACATGCGGTTGAACTTCTAGAACACCACCAGATACATAGATTAACTCTTCTGTACCGTTTTCTAGCAGAACGCGAATCGCGCCCGGCTTAAGCAAAGTTACCAGTGGAGCATGGCCAGGCATAATACCCAACTCACCACCAGCACCTTTCGCAATTAGCATAGTTACAGTGCCAGAGTACAAAGACTCTTTTACACTTACAACATCACATTGCATAGTCGCCATGAGAATCTCCTAAATTAGAGTCGCTAATTAAAGTTTCTCTGCTTTAGCAATAACTTCGTCAATACCACCAACCATATAGAACGCTTGTTCTGGAATGTGATCGTATTCACCAGCTAGAAGACCTTTAAAGCCACGAATCGTTTCTTTAAGAGATACTAATTTACCAGGCGCGCCAGTAAATACTTCAGCTACGTGGAATGGTTGAGAGAAGAAACGTTGGATTTTACGCGCACGGTAAACAACCAATTTATCTTCTTCAGCCAATTCGTCCATACCCAAAATTGCGATGATGTCTTTAAGCTCTTTATAACGTTGCAAAATGTTCTGTACAGAACGTGCAATTTCATAATGCTCAACACCAACAACTAAAGGATCTAGCTGACGTGAAGTTGAATCTAGTGGATCGATCGCTGGGTAAATACCAGAAGATGCGATATCACGGCTCAATACAACAGTTGCGTCTAAGTGAGCAAACGTTGTAGCAGGCGATGGATCTGTTAAGTCATCGGCAGGTACATAAACCGCTTGGATCGAAGTGATCGAACCAGACTTAGTTGATGTAATACGCTCTTGAAGAAGACCCATTTCCTCTGCAAGTGTAGGCTGATAACCTACTGCAGATGGCATACGACCTAGAAGTGCAGACACTTCGGTACCAGCCAATGTGTAACGGTAAATGTTGTCAACGAACAACAATACGTCACGGCCTTTACCGTTTTCGTCTTTCTCATCACGGAAATATTCAGCCATGGTCAAACCAGTTAACGCTACGCGTAAACGGTTACCCGGTGGCTCATTCATCTGACCGTAGACCATTGCTACTTTGTCTAGAACGTTAGAATCTTTCATTTCGTGATAGAAGTCATTACCTTCACGAGTACGCTCACCAACACCAGCAAACACAGATAAACCTGAGTGAGCTTTCGCGATGTTGTTGATCAATTCCATCATGTTTACAGTTTTACCAACACCGGCACCACCGAACAGACCAACTTTACCACCTTTCGCAAACGGGCAAAGTAAGTCAATGACTTTAATACCAGTTTCTAAAAGATCAGTAGAAGCAGCTTGTTCTGCATATGAAGGTGGTTGACGGTGAATCGGCAAACGCACTTCAGTTGCAACTGGACCAGCTTCGTCGATAGGGCGTCCTAAAACGTCCATGATACGACCCAAACATGCTGTACCTACTGGTACAGAAATCGGTGCTTCAGTATTCGTAACGGTTAAACCGCGCTTAAGACCTTCAGTAGATCCCATTGCGATGGTACGAACTACGCCATCACCAAGCTGTTGCTGAACTTCTAAAGTAGTTTCAGTACCAACAACTTGCAGAGCGTCATAGATCTTAGGAACGCTATTACGTTCAAACTCGACGTCGATAACCGCGCCGATGATCTGAATGATACGACCGCTATTCATTGCTGTCTCCTCAATTCAAAATAATGTTAAACGGCAGCGGCACCACCAACGATCTCAGAAATTTCCTGAGTAATCGCGGCTTGACGCAGCTTGTTATAAATAAGTTGTAGGCTCTTAATGATGTCACCCGCATTATCCGTCGCTGCTTTCATAGCGACCATACGTGCAGATTGCTCACATGCGATATTTTCAATCACACCTTGATACACCACAGACTCGATATAGCGAACCAATAAGCCATTTAAAAGCTCTTCAGCTTCAGGCTCATATAAGTAATCCCAACCGTATGAACGGTTCAAATTATCGCCTTCTTCAGCCGCAGCCAAAGGAACGAGTTGCTCAATCTTTTGATTTTGAGTCATGGCATTCACAAAGCCATTCGATACAAGATAAATACGATCTAACTCGCCTTTATCAAATGCATCCAACATTATTTGCACTGAACCAGATAACTGTTCAAGACTTGGTGTATCACCGACATTTGTCGTTGCACCAAGCACTTTACCGCCGTAGTTTTTAAAAAACGAAACCGCTTTTTGACCAATTAAAGCAAATTGAACTTCAATTGACTGCTCTTGTTGTTGCTGTACGTGTTTAACAACTTTCTTGAACAAGTTAATGTTCAAGCCACCTGCCAAACCACGATCTGAAGAAACAATAATATAGCCAACGCGTTTTACCGGACGTTCAACCATATAACGATGTTTGTATTCAGGGTTCGCTTGTACCAAATGAGCAATTACACGGTGCATATTTTCGGCATACGGACGGCCTTGAGCCATGCGCTCTTGCGCACGACGCATTTTAGAAGCAGCCACCATTTGCATCGCTCGAGTAATCTTTTGCGTGCTCTTGATACTGGCTACTTTGGCGCGAATTTCTTTTAAATTTGCCATACGCTTAACCTAGTATTCGAAGGCTTTTTCAAGCCTCCGAAGGTTGATCCGTGAACCAAACTTAACTAGCTTTTAGCAACTGCTAAAATTAGTAAGTTTGAGTCGCTTTAAAGCTTTCAATACCTGCTTTAATTGCAGCTTCGATGTCTTTGTTATAATCACCAGACTCATCGATTTTTTGCATCAACGCAGCATTTTCTGAACGGAAGTAAGAAATTAATGCAGCATCAAAGTCTACAATTTTCTTCACTTCAACGTCAGTCATATAACCTTCGTTTGATGCATAAATTGAAACAGCTTGGTCAGCAATTGAATATGGAGCATATTGTTTTTGCTTCATTAATTCAGTTACACGTTGACCATGTTCAAGTTGCTTACGCGTTGCTTCATCAAGATCAGAAGCGAACTGAGCAAATGCTGCCAATTCACGGTATTGCGCCAAAGCAGTACGGATACCACCAGACAATTTTTTGATAATCTTCGTTTGCGCAGAACCACCAACACGAGATACAGAGATACCCGCGTTCACAGCAGGACGAATACCCGCGTTGAACAATGATGTTTCTAAGAAGATCTGACCATCCGTAATCGAAATTACGTTAGTCGGTACGAATGCAGATACGTCACCCGCTTGAGTTTCAATAATCGGCAATGCAGTTAATGAACCAGTTTGGCCTTTAACTTCACCTTTAGTGAATTGCTCAACATAGTCAGCAGATACACGTGAAGCACGTTCAAGTAGACGTGAATGAAGATAGAATACGTCACCTGGATACGCTTCACGACCTGGTGGACGGCGTAAAAGCAATGAAATTTGACGATACGCAACAGCTTGTTTAGACAAGTCATCATAAATGATCAACGCATCTTCACCGCGGTCACGGTAGTATTCGCCCATTGTACAGCCAGAATATGGTGCCAAATACAGCATTGCTGCTGGATCGGCTGCACCAGCAGCGACAACAGTTGTATACGCCATAGCACCAGTTTCTTCTAGCTTGCGTACAACGTTAGCGATAGTCGATTGTTTTTGACCAATAGCTACGTATACACATTTAATGCCAGAGTTTTTCTGAGCGATGATCGCATCGATCGCCATTGCTGTTTTACCAGTTTGACGGTCACCAATGATCAACTCACGTTGACCACGACCTACAGGGATCATTGTATCTACTGATTTATAACCAGTTTGTACAGGTTGATCCACTGATTGACGCCAAATTACACCTGGTGCTACTTTTTCAACAGCATCAGTGAGTTTTGCATCAATCGGGCCTTTACCATCAATTGGGTTACCCAAAGCATCTACTACACGGCCTAAAAGTTCTGGACCAACCGGAACTTCTAATACACGACCTGTGCAACGTGCTTTTTGACCTTCTTGAAGGCTTAAGTAGTTACCTAAAACAACGACGCCCACTGAATCCTGTTCTAGGTTCAGTGCCATACCGTATAAGCCGCCGTCGAATTCGATCATCTCACCGTACATTGCATCAGCAAGACCGTGAATGCGCACAATACCGTCGGAAACCATAACAATGGTCCCTTCGTTTTTAGCAGTCGCGCTGGTGTCCAGATCGCCGATACGCTGTTTAATGAGCGCACTGATCTCGGATGGATTCAGTTGTTGCATTGCGCTATACCTCAATCTTTTATTAGTTCAGTCTTCTTCGAGCAGTTATGCAAGAAGACGAGTCCGCATTTTTTCAAGCTTGTTAAGCGCAGAGTCATCTATCACTTGGTCGCCTGCACGAATAACAACACCCGCGATTAACGCTGGGTTAACTTCAACAGAAACATTTACTGCAGCGTTAAACTTTTTCTCTAACGCATGGGTCAATAATTGTTCCTGTACAGAAGTCATTGGGAATGCTGATTCAATCACAACATCCACAGTATTGTTATTCTGTGATTTGAGTAGTTCGTATTCTGCTTCAATTTCAGGTAACAACGCTAAACGCGCATTGTCCGCAAGAAGCGTCAAAAAGTTTGACACTGCTTGTGTTTGGTTTTCACCTAAAACTTTTGCAAAAATACTGACCTGCTCAGCAGGAGTAAGCTCAGGGCGATTCAAATAAGCGGAAAATGCTTCGTCTTGCACCGCAGCACTGAGCACTTGTAACGCATTCGACCAATTGTCAGTTGCACCTTGCTCAGAAGCGAAAGCAAATGCTGCTTTGGCGTACGGGCGTGCCAACGTCAAGAGTTCAGCCATATTTCGCCTCGCTTAAAGTTTAGCAGCCAGCTGAGTTAGCATGGCATTGTGAGCTTCTGCGTCAACTTGCTGGTTTAGAATTTTTTCTGCGCCAGTTACTGCTAAAGCAGCTACGTGTTGACGCAATTCTTCGCGAGCAGCATTGATTTCAGTATCAACAGTTTCTTTCGCCTGTTGACGAATACGCTCACCTTCAGCAGATGCTTGGGTACGCGCTTCTTCGATCAATTGTGCGCCACGACGGTTCGCTTGTTCGATCAATTGAGCCGCTTGTGCTTTTGCTGCATCAATTTCTTGCTTAACTTGTGCTTGCGCATCAGCAAGATCAGCTTTCGCTTTTTCAGCAGCATTTAAGCCGTCAGCAATACGACGCTGACGCTCACTAATCGCATTGATTAGTGGTGGCCATACAAATTTCATACAAAATGCGACAAAGATCGCAAATGAAATCGCTTGACCAATCAATGTGAGGTTAATATTCATTGCTATTCCTCAATAGTTTAATTTAGGAATTAAGCCAATTAACCTACAAATGGATTAGCAAAGATGAAGAACAAGCCAATACCAACACCGATCATAGGCACAGCATCAAGAAGACCTGCGATTAAGAACATACGAGTTTGAAGTTGTGGAGCCAATTCTGGTTGACGAGCAACAGCTTCAAGGAAACGGCCGCCTAAAAGACCAAAACCAATCGCAGTACCTAAAGCACCAAAAGCGATCAAGATAGCAGATGCAATTGCAACTAGACCTAAAGTGAGTTCCATGATAATTCCTCAGAGGTTAGGTTTATACCAAATTAAGTTAAAAAACTGTACCTAACCATCTCGTGATAGTTAGGCAATACCATTAATGTTTTTCGCTTGCCATGCTCAAGTATACGATAGTCAACATCATGAAAATGAATGCTTGTAGCGTAATAACAAGAATGTGGAAGATCGCCCAAGGCACAGACAACGCCCATTGGATCCAGAACGGTAATAATGCGATCAAGATGAAGATTAACTCACCTGCATACATGTTACCGAAAAGTCGAAGAGCCAATGAAACTGGACGTGCAAGGAATGTTACTAATTCCAAAATAAGGTTTACTGGAATAAGCAACGCTTTTGCAACTGGGTTACTTGGGTTAAATGGGTTGAGTGCCAATTCACCGACGAAACCGCCGATTCCTTTCTCACGAATACTATAGAACAAGATCAGAACAAAAACTGACAAAGACATACCTAGGGTAATGTTTGGATCAGTAGATGGAACGATTTTGAAGTAAACGTGGTGAGGATCCATACCAAATACATTTGCACCAATCAGTTGAGCCGTATACGGGATAAAGTCAACAGGAATTAAGTCCATTGTGTTCATGAGGAAAATCCACACGAAAATGGTCAGTGCAAGTGGTGCAATTAAGCGTGATTTGCCATGGAATGTGTCACGGACACTTGAGTCAACAAACTCGATAATCATTTCGATTGCAGACTGGAACTTGGTCGGAACACCAGAGTTAGCAGCTTTCGCTACACACCAGAACAACAAACAGAAAATCACACCAAGGGTGATTGACCAACCCATTGAATCCAAATGAATAGCAGTGAACCCCATCTGTTGAGCATCATCAGCAGTCTCAGCCAACTTCCATGAACCATCTGGCATTTTGCCATAGGTCAAATTGGTCAAGTGATGCTTGATATACTCGGTCGAAGTAAGGGCATGTTCTTCAGCAGCCATAAATCACACCTGGTCAATGTCAAATACTAAATAGAGTGAACGAACATCGCGTGCTGCTTGATATCTCGTTCATCTCCTAAAAAACTTTTCAATTTTTTGTTGCGCCTATACTCGTTTTTGTTGCCGTGACACCCAAAATGGCGCGACCCACGACATGGCTTGAACGAGAATAAAACCACAAAACAATGCCGCCGCTGACAACGGTTTAACAGTGTTTAAAATTAAAATGAAACCAACAATCACAATTGCAAACTTGCCCATTAGCCCCCGATACATGTTCGAAAGAACTTGTTTTGAGGCTCGCGCACCTGCGGCTCGAAACGATTGCCAAGAAAAATAACAACTGGCAAGCCAACAAACCAACGCACCAAGTGCGGCGCTTAAAGCTGCAGTTGAGTCTTTCAAGACCCACGCTATCAAGGCTGAAACAGGGATCATGCCTGCTTGTAAAATGACTAAAGCTTTCGCTAATCGTCGGTCAACCATGCGACTAGTTCGGCTCATTATTTATTCACTCACAGCATTCATGCTTGACAAGTCTAGCTGATGATCGTTTTTAATCGCAGGCATTATAGAGTTACACCCCTGAACATGCAATCTTTTCCCGACCTTAGTCGTGTTTTTTTCGAAGTTCAGCCTGCTTTACTACATTCAATTTTTGTTTATTTTTTACCTTACTTTCGTGCATTTTGCACACAGTTAGAGGTTTTCGAAGCCAATGCTTTCCATGCCAGCACAAAATCCCCTGCCCCGCTCATACTTTCATCGACCGCTTGAAAGGTAATGGGATTTAGCTTCTGATACTGATTTTTACTGGCATGTCCCTCTGCCAAGAGGCACATATTTCGATTTGGACGACTGTCATTTAGGTATTTAATTTGTGCAAGGGTCGGTGCAACATGAGGATCATCAGTCAACGCTCCAGCAAATTTTAAATTTAAGGCGCGCTCTAAATATTGATAAGCATCATGATATGACCAGTAAGTCTTCAAAGATGAGTTGCTATTATATTGTTGTGCCGTTATTAACATTTCTTGGGCAAAACGTTTTGCATTCGCCCAATACGCCTCTTTTTGTTCAGGAACTTGCTGTGAACGCAATGCCGCAATAAAAAAACCAATCCGTACTGCATTATTTGGATCAAGCCAAACATGGGTGTCGACAGTATTGTTTAAAGCAACACCACGGGTATTACGCTGCGGTAGCGTTTGAACAATGTCTGAAGCTAAAATAGAAATCGCTTTAGGATTATCTGATAATAACTTATCTAGCGGTGCTTCATGGGCCTTACCCAACCAAATCACCAAAGAGGCATCTTGAATTGCCTTGCGATGAGCAGGTGTTAAAGTCACATCATGTCCAGTTTGGTTTTCCAACAACAGTACAGGTTTTTCAATACCTTGCGTGATTTCTTGCGCAATCAAATAAATCGGATGCGTCGAAACCACTAAACTGTGTGACCAGCCTAAGGTACTCAATAAAGCCAGTGTACAAAATGCAAAAAAACGGGACATGAAGAAGATCACCAAATATTCATTAGGTGTTATAATATAACAAATAGGCAGAAATACATACGTCTAATCGAAACAGCTAGCGCTTCATGTTAAGATTTCATGTCATTTTGTTTTTATCAATTTCGCTCTTGAGGTTTTGCTATGAGCTTATGTTCACATGAACATCACAATGCATTACATGGCGTACATGACCATCATAATGTCGAAACACGTCTTGCTGAAGCAGAAAACCTCTGTGCAATTGTTGGTGCACGCTTAACGCCCTTACGTAAAGAAGTCCTCGAACTGATTTTAAATGCGACAGGACCAATGGGTGCATACGACTTGTTGGCAAAAATAAAAAGTGAATCTGATCGCCCTGCTGCTCCACCCACGGTATATCGTACTTTAGACTTTTTATTAGAAAAAGGTTTAATTCATCGTTTAACTTCAATTAATGCTTATATTCCGTGTTGCCATCCGCGTGAAGGGCATCAGGCTGCATTTTTAATTTGTACAGAATGCAAAAATGTTAAAGAAGCATCTGCACAAGGTTTACTTAAACAATTAGATGAGCTTTCAGCATCTGATCAATTTACTGCACATCACAGTATTATTGAAATTTCTGGGATATGTCAGCAGTGTTGCAGCAAATAGTCACAGCGAATACGCTGATTACCTTAGATAAAATCAGTGTGCGGATTGATGAAATCGACATTTTAAAAAATGTCGATTTTACGCTACATGAGCAAGAAATTGTCACGCTAATTGGTCCCAATGGCGCAGGGAAATCGACCTTAATTAAAGTCCTGTTAGGCATTGTAAAAGCCAATTCAGGCAAAGTTTTGAGCCAGCAAAAGTTAAAATTTTCTTATGTGCCACAAAAGTTTAATCCATCGCATAGCTTACCGTTGCGCGTACAGGATTTATTGGCTCTAGAAAAATGTGATGCTCTGAAAAAAGCAGAAATTATTCGTGATACGGGCATTACTCAATTACAGAATTCCAAAGTACAACAATTGTCTGGTGGCGAGCGACAACGGGTGTTATTGGCACGTGCTTTACTGCGTCAACCCCACATTTTAGTGCTTGATGAACCGATGCAAGGTTTGGATATTCAATCTGAAGCCGAATTGTATGATTATGTACGCAGCCTGCCACAAAAATATGGCTGTGCTGTACTCATGGTTTCACATGATCTGCAATGGGTGATGCAAGGAACCCATCGAGTGGTCTGTTTAAATAAGCATATTTGCTGTAGCGGCTTACCTGAAAACGTACAACAACACCCAGAATATCAAGCTATTTTTGGCACCAATCGGGTGTTCTATCAACATCATCATGACCATTGTGGACATGGTGATAGTGCCGTTCCATGTCAACATGATTCACGACCACACATTCACCCTGAACCGGAAGCCTAAGCCATGATGGAATGGTTACAACTCTTGTTACCTGCATGGACAATGGGCACTTTATTGGTGTTTCTCACTGCACCACTGGGTTGCTTAATGTTATGGCGACGTATGTCTTTTTTTGCTGACACCATGGCGCATGGAACTTTACTTGGTGTAGCCATTGCAGGGGCTTTAAGTTTACCGCTTTGGCTGGGTGTGACTTTTTTAGCCTTTTTATTGGTGGCGATTTTATGGGTACTCCATGACCCTCGCCTCCCGAATGATGCTTTGCTTGCGCTCTGTTCAGCTACCCTACTTTGCTCAGGTTTATTGTTTATTCAACATATTCCAAGCTTGAGACCTGAATTACTCAGCTACTTATTTGGCGATTTACTACAAATTTCATGGTCAGACTTGCCCATGTTTGCCTTAGTGATTATGGCTGCGTTAGCTGTGCTCTATAAAAACTGGCAAGCGCAAATTCAAATTGCCATTGATCCTGATATAGCGGTAAGCGAAGGGGTAAATGCGCAATGGCAACGCTTGGTGTTTATGTTGCTGTTGGCATTGTTTACTGTATTGGCTTTACGTGCCGTTGGTTCATTATTGATGGGTGCCCTGCTGGTTATTCCCGCCTTAACGGCACGTTTACTGGCACACTCCCCCAAACAGATGGTGATTTGGGCTTTTGTGATGGCGCAAATTGGGGTGACGGTTGGTTTATGGTCAAGTGCTGGTTTAAATATTTCCACGGGTTTAAGTATTGTTCTCACCATGGCTATTCTATTTACTGGGATTTTTATTTTTCAGAAAATAAAAAAGATCGCTTAAATCATATTTTTGAGCTCCTGTTCCGCAACAAAAAAACAATGCTTCAATCCAGATGACTCTGGTGGAGCATGCTTTTTTGTTTTAAAGGAAAGTTTTTAGAAAGTTTAATTATTGATGCAGCATACTTAAGAACAACGCTGCACAACTAAACAATATAGCAAAAGTCCGATTCATATATTTTTGCTGCTTTGGCGAAGTTAATAATCGAAGTACCTTCGCAGCTAAACCGGTATATCCAGCCATGACAATCAGATCAATACTAATCATGGTCACAGCCATAATCAGATACTGAATCCACTGCGGTTTGGACAAATCCAAAAACTGCGGTAATACAGCCAGTAAAAAGACAATCGCTTTTGGATTACTTAAATTGACCCAAAAACCAGCCAAAACCAATTGAGAAATAGACTTATTGGGTTGCTCCGTTTGAATATCCAGAGATTGCATCGGCGCTGTCCACTGTAAAAAAGCCAAATACAGCAAATACAACACACCAAACCATTTTACCAACATGAAAGCCCAAGGGCTTGTGGCAAATAATACCCCAACCCCAGTCGCGACAATGCCGATTTGTAGCAATAAGGCCAATTGCAAACCTAAAGCATTCCAATAACCACGTCGAAATCCATAATTTAAACCACTCGACATAGATGCAATTGCACCTGCACCAGGTGAAATGCTAATCATCCAGCATGCCAACATATAAGCCAGCCAAACTTGGTAAGACATATTCAACAGCGTAAGAGAAAGACCTTCAAATTATATGATGTTTCATCTTTTAAATGCGCAAATTCCACATCCACTAAAATAGAATTTTAGGCTATTCACTCTCTTAATGATCAGGCACAATAAAAGCCAGCCACATATTTTATAAAAATTTTAGGAGCCATAAATGACCGCCCAATCTGTAATTTTGCCCTTACCTTCAGATCATGCTCGATTTATTGTTCTGCGTTTAAAAGACTTAAGCATTCAAGAATTAAAAGAAAAAATTGAAGCTTTATTATCAACACGTGATCGTTTAATCACGCAACATCCTCATGCACAAATTAAAACAGCCATTGCTTTTGGTCCTGAGCTTTGGGCACAAATTTATCAACAAGTACCTGAAGGCTTTAAACCATTAGCACCCATTCATGGTTCTTTTGAAATGCCTGTAAATCCTGCCGATGTGCTCATTCATATTGCAGCGCAGCGTACAGATATCTGTTTTGCACTGAGCCAAGCTTTTTTTGAAGGGATTACGGACAAGGTTGACGTACTAGATGAACGCGTTTGCTTCCGCAATTTTGATGGTCGTGACTTGACGGGTTTTATTGATGGTACTGAAAACCCTCAATTCCCAGATGATCGTGCTGAAGTTGCTTTACTGGGTGAAGATCATGGTGTTTTTTCTGATGGGTCATTTGTATTTGCGCAACGTTATGCACATAACTTAGAAAAATGGAAACAACTCAAAGTTGATACACAAGAACAGGTGATTGGCCGTACTAAATTAGAATCCATCGAACTTGATGATGAGGTCAAACCTGAAAACTCTCATGTTGCCCGTACAGTGGTTGAAGATGCTGAAGGAGAAGAAATGGAAATTCTTCGTCATTCACTGCCTTATGGTGATGGTAAAGGTGATCAAGGTTTATTTTTTATTGCTTACACCCAAGATTTAAGCATTATTGATGCAATGCTATTCCGTATGTTTGGAACCAGTGGTGATGGTATTCATGACCGACTGCTTCATTTTGTCACTCCAATGGATGGAGCGTATTATTTTGCACCAAGTGAAGAATTATTAGAAGAAGTGTTGGCAGGGTGATTTAAAAAGTAGCCACGAAAGTGGCTACTTTTTTACAAATTTTTAAGGCTTTTAGAAAGGAAAAGAATTGAATTTTAAAAAATCTAGGGTGTGTTGACATTTGCTGTTCAAAAAATTAGCGAGTCAGTAAAATTCAATCGCCAAACCAAATTTACTGCTCGTTATGCCCCGTACAATGCTGACTGATCAACACTGGTCGAAGTTAACGCCTATTTTACGTGATTTTAATATTTATCTTAAACCAAACTTACGTTTATTTATTGAAGCAATCCTTTATCGAATTCGTACAGGTTGTCCTTGGCGAGATTTGCCTGAATGTTTTGGTAAATCAAATTCTATCTTTAAGAAGTTTAATCGATGGTCTAAACACTCTAAGTTATTAAACATATTTAAATTACTATCAATAAATGCTGACTTAGAATGGATCTTTATTGATGCTACACACGTCCGAGCACATCAACATTCGACTGGAATTAAAGATCAAGATATTGGTCGTAGGATTGGTGGGAATAGCTCTAAAATTCATTTAGCCGTTGATTCAAATGGTAATCCAATAGCGTTTATTATAAGTGATGGGATAACACATGATGTTAAAATTGCACCTGATCTCGTGACATTATTGGATTTAGAGCAGACGGAAATACTGTGTGCTGATAAAGGTTATGACTCAGAACCATTAAGGAATCAAATTAAAGTAACTAAAACAAAAGCCAATATTCCAAAGAAATCCAATACAAAAACAAGCAATGATCATATGGATTGGTATTTATATAAAATCAGGCACTTAGTTGAGAATACATTTGCACGATTGAAGCAGTTTAGAGGGATTGCAACTCGTTATGACAAGCTAAAACGAAACTATGAAAATTCAGTTGCGCTTGCTTGTATCTTTATTTAGTTACCATTATGAAATGTCAACAGAACCTAATCAAATGACAAAGAGTTTTTATAAGTCTACGGTATAGACTCTTCCAATAAAGAACCTCCATTCATTTTCAGTACATATCAGAAAATAGCTTGCTCAAATCACTATACATGGTATTCAACAGAATTTTTAAAAATTAATAATGCCTGTCACCGTTGGTGACAGGCATTATTAATTAAGATTCAGCCAATTGTTTGACTCAGAAATTTTACGCTATCTACTCATCATGAATAACTAGCGTAATTATGGAAAAAATCATGGTTTAAAGTCATTGATCCGAAATAGGATCAATTGCAAACATTTGTATCCTTGCATGAAATCCAACCAGTAGTTATACGACCATTTTTATTTGTATAAGTAATATTTAACCATCTAGAACTAATTTTTTTAACCTTAAATATATCACCTTTAACTAAATAACCTATACGATCTGGAGTATAATTATCAATATCATTAATATTAGTTTTTTTTAAAACCACACCTCTATCAATACCATTATTAAGCCATTGATTGAATAATTTAGATTTTATTTCATCTTGTATTGATTTTAATTCTCCATATGGAAATTTATAAACTATTTTACTATTATTTAAATCAAATACATCTCCACCACTACCAAAATAATTAGATAACTCATTATTAATTTTACAAGAGTCCTTGCACTCATAAACATTTATCAAATTATATTCTCCAGAATAGTTTACTCTATTTTTGAAATCTCTATAATTTTCAGAATACTTTATGGATAAGAAAATATATTTTTTATTTTTTATTTTTTCTTCAGAAATAAAATTAATTCTTGGCGTACTGCTAGGTATTTCTATTTCATCAACTAATATTTTTTTCTTGACAATTTCCAAAAAACAAAAGCACACTGTTATTTATTATCTGTGTTGATAAGCACTTATCATTGTTCAAATAATAAACATTTGAATGTAAATTACCACTTATAATAATTAAAAATATTAATGTCGAAAAAAAAATTCTGTAGTTTATCATTTACAAGTACCATTTTTAGAAATGAACTTTCTAGCTATATTTTTTTTAGCTACTTTACGTTCAGCTAACTTCATCTCCCCACCATTAACTAAATGGGTTATAGATGTCGTTATACTATCTGAATTAATTTTAATACTTTCACTTGCAGCCAGAATTAGAATTTCCCCATTTTTTTTATTTTTCCAAAACCAAACCCCTGTTTCTATAGCTATATTATAATTAGTTTCCAATAATGTTGGCTTGTTAACAATATCTAATCCGGTACTCTTCGCACAATCTTTATAGCCAGAAAAATGAGTCATATGTAATAACCCCCTCCCTCTATAGTCTCTATTTGGATATTTTTCATTACCATATAAGTGAAAACCATAGGCAGCATCATTCCCTGCCAAATTATCCCAAATATAGTCTAACTTTTGTTGTCGTGTATATTTCCCCATTCCTCGTCTTTCAAAACCGGCATTTATCGCTGTTGGTGATATGCTGTAAATTCTTTCAGGGAGTTTAAAAGTTTTTTTTGTATAATTAAGACCCTCTCTTAACTTTGTGAAATTTTCAGTTTCTATTTGACCTTGAGCAAGAATATTAACTAAGTCTCTACAAGAATTTACTTCATATTTTCTCATAAACGTAGGTAATAACAATAAAGCATTCTGAAAATTTTCTTTAGCTTGAGGAGCTATATCTTTTATAAAATCTATATCTATATCTATATCTATAGATTTACCACATGTTTTACATTTAACATTTTCTTTAATAGGTTTACTAATCTTCGGCTCATTTTGTGCAGTAGTGCCATTTGTTACATCAACATCCAGATGTAACTTAACAGGGCTTTCTTTTACCCTCTTAGCCATATAGAGTACAGACTTTAAAGCTGTTCCATCAGGTTTTAATACTGTGAACTGTAACCGTTGACCAACCATACTGCGAAGTGGAATTTTTCCATTTGAAATAGAGAAAACTTTCTGTTCGCCACTGTCTAGTATTAACATTTCAACATTTGTTTTCTCTACAACATAGTCACTACCATCTCGATCTAGGAGTGTGATTGTTGAAGTACTTTTGAAATTTGCATATGGCTCATCTAATTTAATCAAAATTGGCTGTTGAGAACCATTTCCTGAATTGAGAGCACTTTTTTGAACGAATTGATCATTTGATGTCAAAACTAAAATTTCTATATCTCTATTTGGAGAAGACTGAACTTCTACAGTCCCTTTTTCATTGGTAGAACGTTCATAACCTTTCCCACCTTTAGGTCTTGATTGCAAAGGAAAATTAACCATAACTTTCCCTGTACTATCTACAATTTTAAATAAAGTGCTTACCAATCCATTTTCAGGTTTTTTTACGTTTCCCTGTTGATATTCCTCAAGTGTTTTTGGCAGCTGAACTTTTATCGGATTACTGACAGATGAAGCTATGGACGAGTTGATCGTTTTAAAAACTGTATAATCGCTAGTATTCGGTGGTTTAGCTAAAATTTCTATTGTTCTATTCGAAGAGGCTTGAAATACGAATAATCCACTTTCATCTGTTTTTTGAAGGTTATCTCTTGTTGAGCCTTGATAACGAGACTTTACATTTAAATTGATTAATCGATGCCCCGATTTATCATAGAATTTAGACGTAATGGTGACTAAATGACTCATTAATTAAAGTCCTCTTCTGTATAAACTTCATCATCCTCAAAAGTATCTTCTTCTATTTCTTCCATCAGTTCATCAATATTGCCATTTGATATTTCCTGAGTTAAATAAGTGTGCAATGAATTAAATCCCAATGCAGCAAAGTCGGACTGCTTTGACGTATAAAATCTTAAGGAACTCATACTTTTTTCACTATCTAGTTTATTTTTTTTGTTTTTTATTAGTTTTCCATTATCTTTATCAACAATGAAAATTTCCTTGTCACCTTCAGATAATCTGTTCCAATTATAATCAACTTGATTGCTATACGGAGTTTCTAGCATTGGTAAACTCATCTGAGGTGTAGGTACTTGTTGCCCCCCAACAAAACTATGCTGCCCTGCTTTACTCTCAAACTTGCCACCCGTCGTGGTAAAAATACCCTGAGCATTAATTTTAATTTGAGAACCCCCAGCAGTCAGTACAATTTCTTTTGGACTGGTTATCTCAATTTTTTCTTCAGTTGAAATCAACTTTATGACTTTACGTGCAATAACTTCAATCGCATCATCCTGAGCTTGAATTTCGACCTTGCCTTTCGCAGCAAAGGCTCGGAGTCCTTTTTGTGCTGCAAATAAACTAATTTTCTCATGAGCATGTGCCACAATATTTTTCTGTGCACTTAAGTTAATTGAACCTTGTGCACTCGTCGCAACATCCTGAGACGCTTGTAAAATAATGTCTTCAGGTGTGGTTAAAGCAATACCATTCGGTGAAGCCAATAACATCAATGCTTGTCTAAACAATTTTCCTTGTTGCTGTTTTCCAGTATCACGACTACTTTCTAAACCTTGGGTATAATCCTCCATAAAGCCTTGTAATGAACTGAATGCCTTATTTGGTGTGATGTCTAATTTGTTGCCCTTACTGAACGTGCCACAAGTACTCATCATATCGAAATCTTGGATATCAACATTTGCCAACACTTTGCTTACTTCTTGTAAACTGCCGAAAGGATTCGATTCAATATTCTCTTTAATACTCGCAAGCTTGCCTTTGATCAGGTCAGAACCATGTTCCTCGACATTTTCAATAAAGTCTTTTAAATTTTCGACTGCTTCTTTTGTATCGGTGAAGAAATGATTAAATTCATCAACAACGCCTTTGCTATGTTCAGCAAACTGCCTCATATCCTGAATAAAACCAGCACAATCTTTTAAAGCATTCAGTGGATCACGACTGACACTCTGTTTAAATAAATCAAGTGTGGTATTCAAGGCTTGACTGGTACTTTTGAGTTCCAAAGATTGAATCAATTTCGGTAAGCGACCAATCACATTGAGTGCATCGGTTTGCTGTTTAACGGCAATGTCACTGAGCATTTTCATGCTTTCGTGACCTTGGGTGAGTAAAGACTGTGCTTGCGCTGCATCCAAATGATCTGCAATGGCTTGTTCCTGAGCATAGGTGCTAATTAGCATCCCTTTACCTGCCCGGACAGCACCATACTGATCGGTTCTGAGTTCAAAGCCTTCGCCTCGACCCGTGCTGATCTCGGTAGTTTTAGGATGACTTAAATGACCCAAATTAAGCTGACTCGCGCCATGACTGCTCTGTAATTGGGTACTGATTTGTCCCGTCGTATCATCAAAACGCAGCTGGTTAAATCCCGAACCACTAACCTCTTGTGAACGAATGCCACTGAGTTTTTTGGTATCGGGTAACTGTCCTTTGATATCAAACATGGTCTGATGACGCTCAGCTTCATGAATACGCCCCACCACAAAGGGACGATCAACATCGCCTTCAAAGAAATCAATCACTACAATTTCACCAATACGTGGATGAAATCTCGCCCCATAGCCGTCACCTGCCCAAGGGGTCAACACATCCACCCAAGCAGAATCGGCATCATTGTCATTGCTTCCCGCACCGCCATCATGTGCATGGTCATTGGTACGAGTAAACATAAAGCGAACTTTAATCCGTCCCCAAGCATCGACATAAATCGTTTCACCTTCAGGCCCAACCACCTTGGCACGTTGTGGATAGGCTGCTGGGCGATGCTGTAAAGGATGATATTCAGGCACAACGGGAATCGTGCGGCGCACCACATACAGCTCATTGGCTTGTCGTTCATCCCCTTGATGCTGCCAATGACTTAAACTTAATAGATGATCGAATTGCGGTAAAATATCTTTGGGCAAATTGTTTTGGTGATAAAAAGTTTTGCCTAAAATCAGAAACTCTTTGTCTGAACCTGAATGTGAATCAATTTCAGGATGATCGATTAATTCAAACCAATAACCCACTTGTGCATCACGTACACTGCTCTTGGCAGTAAAATATTTGGATTGTAAGTTCTGATATTGCGACAGTTTTTGACTAAGCTTATCTAATTGCTGACTACCTGAAACCGTGCTTTGATCTGCCCCTGTTAAATCAGCTGTCCATGCGGGGCTGAGGCTCCAAGCCTGTTCCAAACTTAAGCTTTCATTGTCTTGTACATCACTATGCTGATGCTGAGTCAGTAGACTATTGCTTTGATCTTGAGATAGGCGATGGGCTTGCCAACGCTGTGTCTGTATAGCCGTTGCTTGTAAATAACGTTCAGCACTAAAATGGGTGATGCTATCTAAATGTTCGGTGGCATGACTGCGATGAAAACGAATGCATCTTCGGCTTAAAGCACTATATGGTTGATGATTATCAATTAAACGTAATTTTTGTGCTTGAATCGCTGCCGCTGAAGTCATCACCATATGCTCAGCTTCATCAATTAACCAATTGATACCTTCACTGCGCCAGAGTCGTGTTAAAAACTCATAATCAGTTTCATTGGCTTGCATCACAAAAGGACGCACGTCATATTCTTGGCTTAAGCCCTGTGCGTTTAAACTTAGGCTTGCTGCAAATAATGCACTCTTACTTTGCCATTCTTTAAATAAAATTTCACTAATCTCAGGCACAGTTTTGTTCATAAACACGCGACTATTACGGCGTTTGTGCCAAAGTGTGGTGGCATCTTCAAGGGTCAATTTATATAAAGTTAATGCACCATCACTTTGCCCTTGGCTCGCCCCCGTAATGATGCCCGTGATTCGGTACAGTTCACCTAAATCCGTGACTTGATCGACGGCCACTTGGGCGCCAATAAATTGTTTCAGTGGAATGTATGCATTACTCGATAAGCAAATCAGTTCAGCTTTAAGCCCCTGATTGATACGATGATATCCTTCAATTCTTTGAATCAAGACTTGAGGATTGAGTAATTCATTGGAAAAATGGATATGCAGGGCGCGCTTTTGCAAACTTAAGCCCATAGCGTCCATAACAGCATGGATTGTTTTTAGCATAATAATTTATTGTTGTAGGGGTATTATTTTAATTAGTGGCTGCATTCTAGAAAATGTTGTTTTTTTAGTCTAGGGCGTGTCATCAATTAGGTTGATAAAATCTGACGCGTCCTTATTATTCTCTTATGACTAAACGCTATGCATTAAGAGACGATCAATGGGAACAGATTAAAGATCTGTTACCTGGACGAACAGGTACGGTTGGTGTAACCGCCAAAGATAACCGATTATTTGTTGAAGCAATACTATATCGTTACCGCTCAGGTATCCCGTGGCGAGACTTGCCTGAACGCTTTGGTGATTTTAGAGTCGTGCATACTCGCTTTAGCCGCTGGGCTAAAACAGGCGTGTGGCAGAGAGTTTTTGAAGTGCTGTC
>NZ_FNPK01000062.1 GCF_900107285.1 Acinetobacter kyonggiensis
AAGAAAAAATGAAGCAAATGGAACGTGAAATTAAAGAATTAAAGCGTGCCAATGAAATTCTACGTAAAGCAGCCGCTTTTTTCGCCCAGGCGGAGCTCGACCGCCCACACAAATAATGGTGGATTTCATCCATAACAATAAAGACTTATATGGTGTTGATGCGATTTGTAGGATTTTACCGATCGCAGCTTCAACCTATTACCGGACTCTAGATCTCTGCGAAAATCCAGAACATCGAGCAAAGCGAGATTTACATGACTTGCATCATGCTGAGGAGATTAAACGAATTTGGAAGGAAAGTTCAGGTCGATATGGTGTACGTAAAGTCTGGCAAAAACTGAAACGTGAAGGCTATATTATTGCACGCTGTACTGTTGCTCGATTAATGAAAAAGCTAGGTATACAAGGTGTTTGGCGTGGTAAGAATAAACAAACCACCCGTAGCCGAGATGACCAAAAACGAGCAGATGATTTAGTGAAACGTAATTTTAGTGCTGATCATCCAGATCAGCTGTGGGTTGCTGACTTTACGTATATTCAAACTCATTCAGGCTGGGTCTATACCGCCTTTATTATTGATGTGTTTTCACGAGCAATTGTTGGATGGAAAGTATCTACACGAATGAATACAGATATGGTGCTCGATGCATTGGAGCAAGCATTGCACGATCGAGGCATGCCAAAGAATGTGATTCATCATTCCGACAGGGGTGTGCAATATCTTTCCATTCGCTATACCAATCGTTTAGAAGCAGCAAATTTACGAGCATCAGTCGGTACAACGGGTGATTCATACGATAATGCTCTGGCTGAAACGGTGAATGGCTTATACAAAACAGAGGTGATTGAATATTTAAAAGCAGATTGGCAAGGTTTAGCAGATGTACAACTTGCGACACTAAACTGGGTAGATTGGTTCAATAAAAAGCGTGTACACAGTGCACTGGGTTATGTATCGCCTTTTGACTTTGAAGCAATGTACTATGATAAGATTAACCCGTTAGGTCAGGTGGCCTAACTTAAATAAAAAAGTCTCCGACAAACCCGGTACGGTTCAATGTCGGTCTATGTGCCGAATTTCCATCATTGTCTTGGCTTGATGCAGAACAATCTAAAGCATTCGCAGGAATTGTTGATCTTGTTGGTGAAGTCGTAGCAGATATGGTCAGCAATAATGAGAAATTACCTATCCCTCTTTCAGAAAAAAAGTATAGCGGACGGTTTGCCGTTCGTGTTCCATCAATGGTTCATCAAAAACTAGCACTTGAAGCTGCGGAGCGTGGTGTGAGTATGAATCGTTTGGTATCGGCAAAATTGGCTATGTAGTTTTATATCTTGATGGTCTACTTGGAATGGAAATGACTGGTAGACCATAAACAAGAATAGCTGGTTAGTTTATCCAATAATTTGCAGTAAATGGAATAAAAATTTATCTAGACCTATCTACACATAATTTTTAGCAAGAATAGCGTTATATTTTGATCAAAAAAAATGCCCAGAGAGGGATCAATGGGCAAAACTAAGGACCTTGACGGTCATTCAGAAACTACAGCTAGGTTCTAGCTATGATTCTGCATTTAATTAAGAAAAGCTACACTGGCTGAATATATCAAAAGTTGAATCATGTGATTTATCATTAATTAATACACTTGAGAAAACAAGATCATAGCCCTGCTGATTAATACAATAACTCACCAAACAAATCCGCTCTGATCTCTTCTAAGCTGAGATCTGATTTCATTCTATTACAAAGTGGATGAACCAGCAGACCATTCTCTAGCACCCCTTGGCCACCTGCGGCTTTGGCAATCCGATGATCCGATTCAGTAGAATCGAGATAGATTAATCCATCACAAATGGGGCAAAAGTTATGATTACCCACCAGAAAATTGTGCTTAAGCAAATTTTTGGTTAATGCTGAAAAGGCCTTGGGCTTTGATCGAGAGATCGGGCTAATCGATTCCACATATCCGACTACATGCTCTACAACCACTTTATCATAATTACCCAAAAATCTTTCAGAGTAAAACTCGTTAAAGTTGATGTACTTAAAAGCCTTTGACATCGACAAAATGAAGGTATTCAGGCATTCTTTATCTTTAAAATCAATATCCATTTCTAGGCTTAAACAGATAAAGGCCTTATAAACGATTTGCAGTCGATCATAGCCTTTAATCCCACTCCCGAACTTGCCGATCGTTTCAGTGATCGCCACTGGAAAATTGGCAATCAAGAATTCAATACTACTGCGGACGCGTGTAAACTCTTTAAAGCTAATCGTTCTATGATGAATCTGCATGATGCTTTCATGAATTTCAAACACAATAGCAAACCATGCGAGAAAGGAAGTAATCTGAAAACGCTGGTCTTTATAAAAATATAAGAATGGATGTAAACCCAAACTCGGAACCCCAGTATTTTTTACAGGAGTTGCCATTCTGCAAAGGATCGTAAACAGATGCGACATGAGCTTTTCAACGCGTTCACCCTGATTCAGGTTCATAATATTATGAATCTGATCACCCGCAATGATATTCATGAGTTCATTGACCAAGCCAATTTTTTTGCCATGACTCATTTCAGTGTCTAATAAGATGGTAGAGAAAAGCAGCTGATGGATCTTCTCCCCCAACTCGATCAGCTCATTTAAACGCGTATATTGAAGCTCTTCTAAATTGGATTTATTGTCATTGATATAGCAACAGGCATAGATCGCATAATATGCATCACTCCCCCGACTTCTTAGATGATATTCCTCATATTTATCCAGGCGTTTAGTATCTGAGTTAATTGATTGAAATACGCGTCGTGCATCTTCTGGAGTACCAAGCACTTGCCTGAAACTGATTTTAATATCTTCTAATTTGGACTTTTGTTCTGCAAATTTGGCATCAGTACAAATTTTTTGGAAGTCAGCCAGATCCCCTAAATGACTTCGGAGGTAACGAATATCCTCTTTCTGTTGGTCATTAAAGTTAGGTGCTTGATTGACTTGTTCATCAGCAAAATAGCGATTGATCCACGCATAAATACTCGAAAGACGATGCGCCCCATCGATAATATAAATATTGTTTTTAATATCTTTCCAATACAAGATACACAGGTGGTGTTTCAAAAAGTATGCTGACATTAAATGAAGCCATTATTGATGTAAAAAAAGGTTAAGTCGAAAGCTTTAAAATGGTTTTCAATCTTTT
>NZ_FNPK01000039.1 GCF_900107285.1 Acinetobacter kyonggiensis
AAACCTGTGAGTGAATCAGATCTGAAGCTGATGCGCTGTATGGATGAGTTACATATGCAATACCCTTTTGCAGGTAGCCGTATGATGCGTGATTTATTGAATCGTCAAGGACATCATATAGGACGACGTCATACACGTACTTTAATGAAGAAAATGGGCATTAATGCGTTATATCGTAAACCAAATCTAAGTCAGGCCAATCAAGCTCACCGTAAATATCCATATCTGCTCAAAGGATTGGCTATTCAGCGCAGTAATCAAGTGTGGTGTACGGATATAACGTATATCCCTATGGCAAAAGGCTTTGTTTATTTATGTGCTGTGATTGATTGGCATAGCCGCAAGGTACTTGCGCATAGGGTATCGATTAGTATGGAGGTGGATTTTTGTATTTCGGCTTTAAATGAAGCGATTGAAAAATATGGATCACCTGAAATATTTAATACAGACCAGGGCAGTCAGTTCACCAGTGATGCATTTATTGATGTATTGAAATCAAATGGCATTCAAATCAGTATGGATGGTAAAGGTCGATGGATTGATAATGTGATGGTTGAACGGTTATGGAGAAGCGTTAAATATGAAGAGGTGTATCTCAAAGCTTATAGCAGTGTCACCGATGCGAAAAAGCAATTGAGTGCATATTTTGAATTTTATAATTTGAAACGACCTCATTCGAGTCTGGACAAAATGACTCCAGATGAGTTTTACTATGACCAGCTACCACAACAAAATAAGGTAGCTTAACTAGAGCAGAGTATCACTTATAAATAAGCTTTTAGTTGTTCAAACATGTGGGACCACCTCTGTTGGATACCCCTCACCTGGTCCTCTGTATACTGATAACCATTTGAACTATTATCTGTCAATTGTGAGGCTATTGTTTTAGGTGTTACGCCAGCATCCAATAATTTAGCTACTCGAGTAACGGTTTGCCCAGCGCGGGATGCAGGCGTTGTAAACTGATCTGCACGATCCCTTAAAGTATCACGGAAGCGTGGTTGAGCTTGGTTTTTAGCCGTTTTCATTGGGATAACCTTACTGTCAGGGGTTGATGATTTATCATCTTCGAGCATAAGTTTTACAGCGATTGGAGTTAATGAAGACATGGTTTTGCTCCTGAGGTTTGATGTATATTTGCTTCAGACACAATTTAACAACCATTAGCAATCCACCATATCGGAGAATTTTCTATTTTCCATTTTATTATTATATTTCAATACTATATTTAACAAAAAATGTTGAAAAATTAGTACTAGTAACTGAAACCTAGTAATTCATATCACCCCCATGTAATCCAATACACAAAATGTAAGCTTGTAGAAAAGCAACATTAACTAAGCCACAAGCACTTTTATAATTAAGAAAAAATATTTAGTTCAGCTAAATGTCTAAATAAACCTGAATTTATTACATCATCTTCTTTTTACATTCCAAAGTCACGCCACCTTAGTTACTCACTTTTAACGTGGCGCATTTTTAATATGAATTAGCATATATTTTGATTTTTTTCATTAAAAACAATATATTGTTTTTACTTGAACAGAATTTATCGAATGCAGCCTTGTCTTTAAAATTCTTTTTATCCTGAGCCTTCTGCCTGATCTTCGACTCCAGCCCCCCTATATCCCAATAAAATTTCACAAAGTGGTAGTGCAAAGCTTTAGAGAAGCTCACTCCATGAACTACGGTCGCCGTGTCACCTGCATGGGCTAGTTCACGCATAACCAAATATACAAGTTGGTCATATTAATTTGTTGATACGAACTCTTTGAAAACACCATCGTTTATAAGAATGTAATCATACACATCAATACATGCAATTACGTTAGAAGCTAAATTGGCTATTGCGAGTTTTCTGTCACCATAAATGGACGCTACAGGGTGTAGTGTTTTCATCTAGACTAATATCCCACTTCCGCCTATTCTCAATGAATAGTGTCGTGTCACGCTGCCCCGCCAGTACTATTTTTGAAACGGGGGGGGAGCTGTCCCCCTTCCTCATATTGCTTTCTTACAGCGAAATTTTACTGTAACTAATATTGAAAAAGGATGGATCTTCAGTGAAGGTTTTTATTGATTATAGGTATTCCCGCCATTCGACAAACTTGGTAGATAAATGAGCCCAAAAAACATCCTTAAAGTCTGACGTTTGCTTCATTATATTATTGAAGTATAATTTTACAATTTCCCTTAGGAATGTACTTGGTTGAAAGGCCCCCCGCCAAGGCATATGTTTCCCCAACGCATTCCACCTGTTGCCAATTTTTAAGATATGTCTCTGCAAAATTCAACCACATACAAATTTTAGATAAGAAACTATAAACTGCCCTGTAACACTGAACCTGTGTTTCGTGATTTAATCTGCAGCTGAATTACATAAAGCCTCATGGCCTTTATTTGTGAGGACAATACCAGAACTATCAGAAAAATCTCAATTATCACTGTGTTGAAAAGCTTAGATAAGTTTGCACCTTTCAAAAAAAATGAACATGGAAATTAGGGAGCTTCACAAGGCCTTAACAGAATTACAAGACAAGCATGAAAAAGTAGTCAGAACAATAAAAAGCGAATTCCAAGGGAAATAAAAAAGGCGATCAAATTTGATTTAATCGCCTTTTTTCTATTTAAATTCTAATCTTAAATTACCTTCCACCCTATCAATTAGAAAGTCTGGTACTTTGGCAGCGATAGCGAGTTTACGCCAGTTGGACACTACATCGATCGTATCTTGCAAAACTTTTTGTATGTGCTTTGGGGTGAAATTACGGCCTAATGTCTGAACAGATAGAATGTCTTCCAGTTTAAAATTCTTTCTTTGGCCATTCAAACTCATCCAATGAGAATCTATCCAAAAATTGCCTTCTTGGTAACTGTACGCAATATCATAAGCTGGTGCCAAAACCCATTGGCGGTCTTTCAAAATGAACGCAAAGTTTTTAGCATGATCATCTTGGTTTCGCGCAACAATATTAAAAATCATGCGTCTTAATAACTGATCAGCTTCAACAGCTGTCATTTTTAAAGCACGCAAAACCATGAATAATTCTTCATATGAGAATGAACCCGGTTTTTTAAAATCAACGTGCGCTATACCATTTAAGGTCTGCACATGCAGCTTTTCGTTGCCAATACGATCAAAGCGTTGGGTGATAAAATGCTGTCGACCTCCCTCGGGTAAAAGATGACAAGGCATCATTTCAATACCACACTTAACAGCCATTTGGTAGTAAACATACTCCATCGCACCATAACCAAGCGGGTCCCCGAAAGTTTCTCTCGTTTGATTCCGCTCAGTTACTCCATCAAATTTAACAAGATAATGTGTATAACCTTTGGGTACATTGGCTTGGCCTGAACGCACCTTAGTAAAGTCAGAATTAAAGGCCAATACAGCTTTTGGCCGCGCTCCACCCGCACTCGTACCTACCGACAACAGGGAAAGCATGGCATCTCTATCATCCAAGCCATTCCCCTTCAGTTCAGCCCCAAAATCATCCCTAGATGCAAGCACCTCTTGAGCGATACTTACGAGTTCATCAATTTGAACAGACTCATTGGCATTGAGTTCACCACGCGCCTCAGCAGGGATAAATTCAAGTGCTCCCATACCGCGTTTACCTGTATAACGCAGTCGCTCCAATGGGGTAATGGAGTCATGTGAGCGCCCTTTTCTTGCCAGCCAAGCATTGAGGATTCGATTACCAAAGTCATCAGGTAATGAATCGGCCAACATACCTGGCAAGCCTTTAAATGTATCTGGGTTTAGCCCGTAAAAGGTATAAGCATAATCTTTCCGCAAGGGCATCATGAGTGGCGCTAATTCAATTCCGGTATCTACAAAATCAGATGCATACATAAATGTGCCTACCCCATTATTAATGTCAAAGCTTAGAGCACCTACATCCTGATCCTTGTACACAATTTTAATTGCATCAATATTAGCTACCATCCTAAATCCTCTTTTGTAGCAACACTTACAACGTTCTCATCCTTATTCCCTGACGCTCTTGTGCGCTCATGCCCCTTCATCTTAAATATTTCTATAGGCGAAACTTTTTGAGTGGGAAGTAGATTTTCCAATTGATCCGTTAAACTTAATGCAATCAAGGTAGCCATAAGGTCTTCAACTTTGCCTTTACCGTGTTCTAATTCTTTTACAATATATCGCGAGATACCTGCCGAATTACCTACCTGCTCCTGCGTTAAGTTTCGATTCAAACGCGCCACTCTTAAGCGACTTCCCAACTCTACAGCCATTGCCCTTGGTGTGTTTAGGGTGCTAAATTTCATCTCAAAAACGCCTCTTTCTGCCCGCTTTGTTCAAACCATTCTATCACATTTCATTACTTACATTATTATGATTGATTTTTTGATCATTATTTATGTTTTTTCGTATTTAGGTTTATTTATTTGATCATTAAAAATATTTAAAATTAGCATTACAACTACCCCAATATATTTATTATTATGATCACTTTATTGATCATAATACAAATAATACCATCATTAAGTTTAATTTTTTAACTATAAGATTACCTATAGATAGAACACGAGACTTAATGAAGTATTTTCTATTTTATGATCACATTTTTAATCTTTATATTCTATATTTGATCTTTATGATCGTTTTTTTTATCACTAAATAAATTTGTAAAATAAAATTTTTACTCTAATTTCTCATTAAAAAGCATATTGAAAAAAGTAAAATTTCAACTACACAAAACTCTCTCATACTTGTCTAGATTTAGAAGTCGAGCTTATCACTCAACTAGAGCTTAATAAGGGGGATACATACAGCCCGGTGAAGCTACCATTCCTGCTCGTAAATTCTTCGATATTTGCAAGGCATTACAGCATCAATCATTTATCGATCTGAAGGTCAAAGATAACGCAAGATGCATCGTTAAAAGCAAGCAAATTAAATTTGTTTTAGACACAACTCCCACAGCTAATTACCCGCTTTAATACGGGAGAGCCTGTGAAAGCGAAATCACCAAAAATATCCGTATAAAAACATCTTCAGCTGAGTTTAAAAGGCCCTTTGAAAAAACAGCCTTCTGCATGGCTGTGCAAGGTGTTCGTTTTTATCCCACTAGAACCTTACTTGAGGTTGACCAAAATATAGTTAGGGCTATGACAACTAATGTACATCGATTAGCATTTTGTGAGACCTAGGCAAATACCAATAATCAAGCGTAGATCCAAGCAATCATTCCTAAAAAGACTGTTGTTGAAATCCAGAGACTTAGCAGCCAAGATGAGGCTGTTGAATATATTGATGGTATATACGATAGCGATGAATTAGAAATCGTATTTAACTCCCAATATCTATTTTTTGTAGTGAGGAGTTTTCTGAGTTTTACAAAATAGCTCGGAACTTATGTAGCCACTCTCTTCTCTAAATATTGATAAGAACGCTGCATATTAATTCGGAATGCTAAAAACTGTACACCCAACTTCTAGTTAGAGTGTGTCAAAATGGCAGCGTGTCCTCCTCATTAGCCTCTAAATCAATCTCAACTGATTGTCCTTCAACAACAACACCCGGTGTCACTGAAATTTTTGATTTAGAGGGCTTCTTCTCAATATTTCTCGCTTTACGAACTTCTAAAACTTTCTTTACAAGATTATCTTTAAATTCTGGATTCACAATATCATCCCCAGCACCATCAACAAAATCAAGAAGGCCTTGAAGATCATGCTCATTATCAGCTGATCTTTTCGCATGCCTCTCAACAAGGAAGGCATCAAGCTTACGACTCGAGAATCCTACAGCTGCTAAATAATCCCCAAAGTCAGCCACACGGTCATTATTCATTAGCAACTTAACAAGACGTGTAATAAAAGCTCTATCCTCCTCACCGTTATTTTTGTAGATAGATGCAAATGTCGTGTGCTGAGATAGCAATAACGCGAAATTTTTACGCTGAGCTAGCGACATGATAGGCTTATCAATTTTTTGTTTGGATACAGCAGCACTAAAATCTAAATCTCGGTTACTAAATTTGACTCTAAACTTATAACCAGTAACATTCTTACCTTTAAAAACATTATCAATCTGACAGCTTAAGCCAGCCTTTTCCTCCAGTAATAAAGCACATCTATCTAATACTTTCTTTCTAAAATCAATGTGTCTGGAGTAACTATCATCATCTATACCAAACAACTTCTTAAGCTTACTAGTTTCAAATACAACTTCAGTTTCACCGTTTTCATTCTTGTTATTTTGAAAATTTTTCATCTTGTGTAGATTTTCAAAAAGTACAATTGCGTAAGATTTTAAAGCACTAGCATTACCACTATCTTGGATCTTTAAAACGTTCTCTAAGAAATACCAAGTAAAGTCATTCCGCTTCATCAAGTAATCAATAATAGGCGCTGGGAAACCAAATTCAATAACAGACTTATTGTATTGAATGTAAGCAAAATAGCCTGACTCTACCAGACGCGTGCGTGATACATCTGGGTATCTAAAATACCTTTGATTTAATCTAGACACTGAATTAAACAAATCACGGTAGATGTTCCCGTTGCGTCGAGCTTTGCTGTCTGAAGGCATTCGCCAAATTTGGCAGAAGTTTGCAATAGGGATTGAAAATACAGTATTAGCTGTAAAGACATCTCCACGCTCTTTAAGAATATGCGCTGCTAATAGGGCAGTTGATAAAACCTGAACATCTAACCCATTTAATGCCAGTCCATCCTCGCCAAACTCTTCCATACCTAAAATAGTATTGTTTTTTACAACAATTGCGACCCTCTCAAGATCATGCAACTCTAATGTATACTTTCGCAAAGGATCTCTATTTACCGCTAAATCAAGCCTTGATTCAGCGACTTGTACTTCCTTATCTGCCATATTCTACTGCCGAGATACTACGCTGCGTAGCTAACGTGTACTTTACTTATTTTCACAGTGGAAAACATTCTAAACTTTTCCACCGACCCAATACGAATATAATTTTTAAATTTAAAATTATCCACTATGTTTTAATAAAAAATGTATTTTTTGACTAAATCACGAGCATTAATCTGAATTAAGGCCCAAAACATAAGTCATGACTGTTAAAAAATACTCAATTTAATCTAAAATCACGCCAATTTTAAGTTTAGACACCAATTATACTAAACCATATCAACGTGATGTGGATAATATTGTTGATATGCTGTGGATATGCTGTGGATAACAAAATTTATACTGTAATTAATTCCACCCTTTTCTGTAATTTTTTCTACTCATTACTGTAATTAATTCCACCCTTTTCTGTGATTAATTCCACTTATACCCCATTTTTTCTGTAATTAATTCTACTTTTAAAAAAAATACATAAGATATTATATATATATTTCATAAAGATACATTAAAAGTAAATCAGTCTTAACTAAAGAGATAACAGATCAATAGAGTTATTAACTTGTTATTACAGGACCATAATTTCAAATCAATTAAATCTTACAAATTTAAAATTTCATACAAATAAATTCATTAGACCTCATAATTAAGCATCTTATCAAAAGATAGAATTGTAAGCAGAATGTATAAAGATACTTTAAAAAGATTGATTGTATGTGATAGATAAAACTATATTTTAACTATAATATTAAATTAATCAAATATTTAGATAAAAATTATCTTACTGGAACCAAAGTCAATCTTTATTAATTTACATAAAGTTAACTTCAATCTAGTAAATTCAGGCAAAAATCCACTTAACTCCATGAATTATAAAGACACTCATACTTGTCCACTCTTATTGATATTTACTATGTTTTTTTCTACTTATGGAACTTATATTTACATAACAGAGGAAATAAATTGCTATATGTGATTGATTTATAAAATAATATTATTGAACATAAAATAGATCTAAATAGGAACTTAAAATTATTATTGTGCTCTTATATATAGATGAATTAACGATCATTTTCATGGTTTGTTTCAATTAAGCCTTTGATTTATAAAGACGCTCATACTTGTCCACTCTTATTAATTGTTACTATTTTTTCCACTTAAATCGAAAATTTTTGTTAAATATTAGACAAAAATAATCATAAGTCATTGATTTTTAAAAACGCTCATACTTGTCCACTCTTATTAATTGTTACTATTTTTTCCACTTAAATCGAAAATTTTTGTTAAATATTAGACAAAAATAATCATAAGTCATTGATTTTTAAAAACGCTCATACTTGTCCACTCTTATTAATTGTTTCTGTGTTTTTTTCCACTCTTAACTTTATATTCAGCTTCAATACTCTGAAATCTTACAACATGATCAATAGGTGATGTAGACGCTCATACTTGTCCACTCTTATTAATTGTTACTATTTTTTCCACTTAAATCGAAAATTTTTGTTAAATATTAGACAAAAATAATCATAAGTCATTGATTTTTAAAAACGCTCATACTTGTCCACTCTTATTAATTGTTTCTGTGTTTTTTTCCACTCTTAACTTTATATTCAGCTTCAATACTCTGAAATCTTACAACATGATCAATAGGTGATGTAGACGCTCATACTTGTCCACTCTTATTAATTGTTTCTGTGTTTTTTTCCACTCTTAACTTTATACCTATGCAAATGTTTTGGATTTTGGTCAGCTGATTAATAAATGATTCGGACGCTCGTACCTTTCTACTCTAGAATAAAAGCAGTCCATATATTGAATGTATAATGTAATTACAATAAATGCCCAAGTCTTTGGTCTATTTCTTCGATACCGCTTGAACATCCAGCTGCCAATATCTCCTCTCGAAATTTACTTAACCTAGCACCGAAGATTTCCGTTCCAGTATTTACATTTGTAAGAATGATGTCGGTATTGATTATGTGCAAGGATTGCATTTCTAACTGGCCTTCCTTTAAACGAGCATCATAAGTCTACCAAGTAGTGCTAATAAGTGCTTTACTTTAAATGTTTTCAGCTAAAGGGTATTGGCCTGTAATTCCTTCAGTGAAGTGTTCAAAATCCAAATGGTTTACTTGATCTTGAGCGAACTTACCAAGTTTTTGAGCATATGAAGCTTCAAATCCTAAACAGTCAGAGAATATATCGCTTAACCAAAATAGCAATTAATAAAACCTTAACAACCGCAAAGACCGTGATAGGCCCCATATCTTAAATACAAAAGCACTTGATCTAAAACTACAGCAAGCTCGTAGAAGTCGACTGTAGATTGACCACAATTTTGTTTCCCCAACAAAACTTTGTGAAAGTAATGGAAGACAAACACAAAAAATAGCACGATAAAAAGAGACTAAATATCGTGCTATTTTTTAGATATAAAAGTTTGGCTTATGAAGCTAAAGAATTACTATTTCTTAAATGCCTTTCGATAACGTTTAAGTAATGCAGGTGGTAGCCCATTTTCTGCGTAGTAAGCATATAGCAAATTATGTAATTCAAACATCGTTAAATTATCCCGCTTTGCTTTGATATTTACTTCCATTGATATATCACGCGGAGCAGCAAATGCAATTTTCCCAAAATCTTCACGTTGCTTATGTTTTACTTGGAACTGAGCTAGAAAATCAACACCACCATTTTCATTTAGAACAGCAATTGCATCCGTTTTTTCTACATTATTTTTCAACTTAGCAACAGATTCGTCATTGGTTGTAGCACTTGTCGCAATCACTTCGTTTCGGGTATCCCCTTTTATCTCATTGTTGTTTTCTGTAACTTGTAAATTCTCTTCTCCAGCTTTTGAATCAGCAAGTTTCATCATAAGTTCAGCAACGTTTTTTTTTGCATCACTATGTGCATCAGCAGGCCTAGTTTCCTCTATTTTATCCTGATAACCTTTAACTTCGTTATTAAGAGTAGCTGTAGCAACAGCACCGTATCCTGTTAATCTAGTACTTTGCGCAGGAGTTTTTTTTGAACCTTTAATTGCAACCATTTTAGCTCTCCAGACTCAATTCAATATCGTCATAAATTTGACCAACAATCTCAATAAATGCTTCTGAAAGTTGTTTAGCAACTTTTGTTGTATATAAAGTTGTTATTTGCTTAGTACTTGTATTGGCTGCAATTTTCTCTGAGCGACGAACACTGTTATCAAACCAACGGAACTGCACTTCATCTTTAGCATCTTCTAGTTCTTTAAGGCCTGAACCACTCTTTTCTACACGATTTGCTAAGATACGATATTGGGTTGAAACGATACTTTTCCCCATGTATTTCAATGAGCCTAAAAAAACCATTAATGGTTGTGCATAAGCAATCATTTTATTTAAATCAAGATTTGATGTACCAGTTGGAACAATAACTAAATTGCTTGTATATGCAGTTGTTATATGTGGCTTACCTGATACACCAAGTTGTCTAATATCAAAGTTTGCAGATGCATCAATTTTCAAACCTGCCGTGTCAATTACTATCAAGTCAAATTCTTGCTTTTCGGCAATCCCTTGAACTAACGTGGCATTAAAAACGGAGGGGGAAACTTCCAAGCAATCAATCACTGGCTCTGATGCCCTCTTGAAATCCAAGACATTTTGCACATCAACGCCTTGCTGGTCAGCATTTTCTATTTCAGCATTGATTAATACTCTTCGAGCTTGAACAACAGCAGACGAACCTTTGGTTGGGTCAACATCTAGTAACAATACACGGAAGCCTAAATTGGCAATCAACTGCATGACACATAAACAGCTCGTGGTCTTCCCACTACCGCCTTTCTCTGAGCAAAAGGAAATAATAGGAGTTCGCCCATGTTCCTCAATTGATTTCTTACTAACAGATGCAATTTTATTTTTTAGTTCTTCTACGCCAAATTCTTTAATGAAGTTAGGAATAAATGTTTCGCCCATATGCATTTTTAAATCATACACACTGGTTTCATAACCTGCCGCAATATTAGCGTCCAATTCAAGCGAATCCATCTCGATCTCCGTTTAATAATCAAATGATTTATTACCAACGAAATATTTGCATTTTTACCTAAAAGTTGCAATATTTATTTTATGATTAAATCAAATTTAGCCACAAATTTGGAATTTTTAATTCAAATTTTATTTGTAATCTATTGATTTAAATTTCTGTTTTATATATATTTTTTTATTTAAATTATAATAATTATTACAATGATTGCAATTCTTACAATTGCAATCATTAAAATAATAATTATATTTATTAGAATTGTAATAATTGGTGAAGAAACACAAACACAAATCAAATACGCACAACCTATTATTTTTTAATTCTCACCTGCCGCATTCTGACTTTTTGACATTCGATAAAATAACCTCGACGACCTTTAAATTGGAAAAAACCATGAAAGCAAAAATTATCAAACTGCTTATATTTACAACACTTGTAGCATCAGCAAACTTCACACAAGTCTCCACCCCTTCCAGCGAACCAAAGGATAGATTTCCAAAATGGTAATATAAAAGAAATCCAAAATACCCAAAAGGAAGGAATGTTTGCTTGTTGTTAGAGAAAAATGGCAAAATAATTGTTATTTATCATACGCCAGACAAAATAAATTCATTAAAGGTTCGATATACGAATTAAAAACAAAGAAGCTGAATTCAAATCAACATGCACTTGACTCATTAACATATGCATCGACAGATTTAAAAAATTTAGTGCTTGGTCTCAAGCCAGGAGCTACCATAAATACACCAATGGGTACAAGAATATCCAATGGAATCAAAGTGATATTCTTGATGCTTTTAAATTGGTAGATAGCCTAAAAGGGGGCATAGAAGGAACAGGCTTACATCAAGCTACCTTTTTATACTTTACTATCCCAACTGCGTTTGGTGTCACAATACTTTTGATAAATTAGACCCGTATATTGAAGGCGGATATACCATTAAATGACTACCAACAGTAGCGTGAGGTAAAATAAACTCCACACCCCCAATTGCTTGCAGAAGGTTTCAGCAAACCTAATGAGGCTTTCTCTCCATCCAACCCACTACGCAGAACATTAAGGATATTGACGCAAACCCGCAATTCTTAATGCTGACCATAGCAAGGCTCTTCCGGGTCAGCAACCCACTATTTCATTTAGCCTGCTTTTAAACAATACAAATGGAAAGGTTACGCATATTCAAGGGCTCAGCGAACACCCAGTCATTGGGCTAATGTTTTGCACAGAAAGTAAATAAGGGCGGCATTATATGAACCCCCTCCCCCCAAAACCATCCATGCTCGCCAAAATCCAAGATGTGAAAAATTCGCTTTACATCTTCATAGTTTCCAGATCCCTTTTGACTTACAGGGGGGGGCAGGCTTAGTATTACTAGAAAATCATGCTAGGTTTACAGAGATTACTTTACAATTTACTGGTTTTTAATGCTTAGAAATCAATTCTCTTGGTGAGATCACTTTAAGTCGCAAAATTTTTATGAGACATCATAATCATACCAACATAAAAGAAATCTTTTTTGCAGCATTATCATATTTAATTGAGCAAAATTCTCTGGGGAAAACTAAGGATTGTGTATGTTTGTACAAGATTTAAGGGTAAACATTATCTCTACTTGGCAAACAATTTTTGCAAAGCGATTCAAATAAATTATACGCAAAACCAAAATCCCGCTCAACATCAAGACAATTTTACGAAACGACGTCTTAGCAAGAAGGCGAAGCTCGCAATAATCGAGATTGCAATACTTGTATTAATAGAGCTTTCAGGGGTAGTTCTTTTTAATGCACATTCAAAATCGAAACCTACCTCACCAACACTCCTAAATGCTCAAGAAATAGCATTCCAACAAGATGAAATTTTAAATAAAGTATGTAAGCGTCCGCTGAACACACCTTATGAATTCATCCTATAAGCCTTAATTTAGTCCCCACTTAAAAACAAGTGGGGACTAAAATTTATGACTACGAATCACCAGACATCCATCGCATCTCTTGCGAAAAAACGAAGAACATACAGTGCTGAATTTAAACAGCAGATCGTTCAGGCTTGTAAAGCACCGGACGTTTCAATTGCTTCGGTCGCTTTGCAACATGGATTGAATACAAATCTTGTATCCAAATGGATTCGCTTAATTGATGGTAAGCCAAGGAATGATCGCTCACCACTACCGAATAAACCTGCATTTATTGCCTTATCTTGCTCTGCACCATTAGATCCTACTCCTACTGACATGTTAACGGTTCAAATTACTTTACCCCACTCAAAAGCAGAAATTGGCTTGAAATGGCAAGTATCAGAAATATCTGCTTTAGCAGAATTACTCAAGGCACTGGCAACATGATCCGCATTGATGAAATCTGGCTTTCTACCCAACCTCTGGATATGCGAGCAGGGATGGATACTGTCATGGCTCAGGTGGTGAGAGCCTTTGGCTACATTAAACCGCATTGTGCTTACCTGTTCTGTAATAAACGTGGCCATCGCATGAAAGTGCTGGTACATGATGGACTGGGCATCTGGCTGTGTGCCCGGCGGTTGGAACAGGGAAAATTCCACTGGGCGCAGGTTCACCAGGGTGAAAGCATGGCGATCAGTCCGGAACAGTTACAGGCACTGATCCAGGGTTTACCTTGGCAGCGCATTGGACGACAGCAGGTGGTGACGATGCTCTAAACTAGGCTGGTCCATTCTACTATTCTCCAAACGTTCTATTTCCTCTGCGTCATGACCTCAGGCATACTTCGGTCATGAAAATGCTGCCCGATTTAAGCCAACTGACCCATGAACAACTGCTGGAATTTACCCAGCAGTTGGCAATGCAGCATCAGTCTCTGGCACAATCAAATCAAGAATTAGAAAAATCAAACCAGCAATTGGATGCCAAAGTTCAACATCTTTCCATTCTCACGCAAAAATACGAGCATGAGCTTGCACTGTTTAAACGGCACAAGTTCGCCCAAAAGAATGAACACTTAACGGCCAAACAAATCCATCTCTGGGATGAAGCAGTCGAAGAAGATATTGCCGCTGTTGATCTGGAATTAGAACGATTAAATGCAGCTAAAACCGATGCACCCGCGCAGAAAGCCATAGTAAATAAACCTAAACGTCGACCACTACCTGATCACCTGCCAACCCTCCGTATTGAGCATGAACCTGCATCGACAGAATGTGCCTGTGGCTGCCAGTTACGTCGTATCGGCGAAGATATCAGTGAAAAACTGAATTTCAGACCGGCACAGTTCTACAAGGAACAGCATGTGCGTGGCAAATGGGTCTGTGATCAGTGTGACACCCTGACTCAGCAAGCGATGCCTGCTTATGTGATTGATAAAGGCATTGCCAGTGCAGAATTGCTGAGTCATGTGCTGGTGTCCAAATATGCCGATCATTTACCGCTGTATCGTCAGCGCCAGATTTTTCTACGTGCGGGAATTGATCTGTCCAGATCGACATTATCTGACTGGATTGGTCGCTGTGGTGTGGAACTGGAGCCTCTAGCCAATGCCTTAAAACAGGTGGTGCTGCAGCAGCGTGTGATCCATGCAGATGAAACCCCGGTCACCATCATGCAGATGGGTGATGATGAGAAAAAACCGAAGAAAGGTTATGTCTGGGCCTATGCCACCACCCAGGATAATCCGGTTCAGGCGGTGATCTATGACTTTCAGGATAGCCGCTCAGGTCAGCATGCTGAAGAGTTCCTGAAAGGCTGGCAGGGTCATTTGGTCTGTGATGATTACAGTGGTTATAAAGCACGCTTTAAATCTGGTCAGATCATTGAAGTGGGCTGCATGGCACATGCACGTCGTAAATTCCATGAACTGCATGTGACCGGGAAAAGTCAGATCGCTGAACAGGCATTAGTGCTGATTCAGAAACTGTATGCGATAGAAGCAGAACTCAGGAAAAAGACGGATGGTACAGCGCCGGAACAACGCTGCGAATACCGGCAACAACATAGTCAACCGGTCATGCAACAACTATATGAATGGCTCAACCAACATCATCTGACGGTGCCATCAAGTTCAGCCACCGCCAAGGCAATCAATTACAGTCTGAAGCGCTGGCCAGCTTTAAGCCGCTATCTGGATGATGGCAATCTACCGATTTGCAATAACTGGGTGGAAAACCAGATGCGGCCTTGGGCCTTAGGACGCAAGAATTGGCTATTTGCAGGTTCGCTGCGTAGTGGTCAGCGAGCGGCCAATATCATGACTTTAATCCAGTCAGCAAAACTGAATGGGCTGGATCCGTATGCCTATTTAAGTGATGTGCTGAAAAGGTTGCCGACCCATAAAGTGCCCCAGATTGAAGAATTACTGCCACACCGCTGGAAACCTAAACCGAATTAAAAAATAGGCATGGGGTTCAGCGGATGCTTACTAAAGTATTCGCATATATTGGATTCATCGCTCAAAACTAACCAGCGATATGGGTTGTTTGACGGAGTAACCATGAAGAAATACGTGAATTAATAGATATGCAGGAAGAAATTTCTACGGAATCCCTTCAATTTTCCAATGCTTAGCTGTATGGAGATTCATAGTTGCGTGGCTAACATCTACCAATAAATCAATTCTAGAGGGTATAGGTTATGCCGATTACCTCTTATCCCCCACTTAAAGTGCTATTTTGCAATCAGCCACGACGAATTCAATTGGTCTGAAAAGCTTACGATATTAGCTCAGCTGGAAATACGACTGTCTTAAAAGTATAAACCTAAAGTGTGCAATTATTACAGAGAGCGGGATTGTCTGAGTATTAATAACTCAGATGAAGAACCTTTTCATATTTTCGGGCTCTCACTTAAAATTCTTACCTCTCCTACTCTGAGTTCTAAATTAGAAAATGCAAAAAAACTATGTTCTCATTTTCAATTGGCCAATATAAGCAGCCAAGACCCCCTCAGCACTTGTGACCCTATGGTTATATATTGCGATAAGGAAGTTGCCTGTTGAGTATTGCATCAATTTGATTACAAATATCTTGCCACTGATACTGATGAAATCGAACTTTTAGGCCAGTAGGAACTTTATTGACCAAGGAACTTATGCTTCCGATTTATGATTTTTCGCGCACCAACCCATAGCTATATTCAAATAAATCTCAATAAAGACACCAGTGTTTCTGCTTAGATAATTACCATAATGTTTATACTTATTACAATGATTACTGCGGAGCTGTGACTGCTTATCTGCGATCATAATTACGCTAAGTCTCACACTGATG
>NZ_FNPK01000022.1 GCF_900107285.1 Acinetobacter kyonggiensis
GCATGTAGTTTTTTTAGATCGATGGGTGGTTCTGTTGGAGCTTTTGATTGATCGAAAGCTTGCGAGGAAGCTGAAATCAGTTGATTTTTCCAGTCGATAATTTGGTTTTGATGAACATCAAATTCAGCACTCAATTCAGCAAGTGTTTTTTCTGCTTTAATCGCAGCAAGTGCTACCTTAGCTTTAAAATCATTTGAATGATTTCTTCTTGGTCTACGTGCCATAAAATACTCCATATATTGATGTTTATAACATCATTTGGGGAGCAAAATATCACTTATAAGTGTTGTTCAAATTTCCTGATCCACATCACAATAAAAGCCGTTCTAGTGCGCTAAATGCTAGAACGGCTTAAAATAAGATAATGATTTAGAAAGGATAAATCAAAGCATTTTGTATAAGGTGTATTATGTTAATTGTAAAAAATAAAGTTTTAATGAGTAGATAATGAGTCAGTGTAGATTATGTAAAAAACAAGTAAAGCTTGAAGAAAGTCATATTATTCCAAAATTTATAGGGAAGTGGTTAAGAAAAACTTCAGCAACTGGATATCTAAGGTCTATTGATAATCCAAATATAAGGCGCCAAGATTTATTTAAAGTAAAGCTATTATGTAAGTCATGTGAAGATCTTTTTTCAGATACAGAATCTTACTTCGCAGAAACTATTTTTCATCCATACGTGAATAGAGAAAATTTTTCTTATAACCTATCTTATAATCATAATTTAAGTAAGTTTTTCGCATCATTGTCTTGGAGAGTTTTAGTTTATTTGACAGAATTTTTAAACAATGAAACTAGTCCTGAAATTGAAAAATGCAAATCAAAATTAGAGGATTTTCTTCTAGGAATAGGGAATACTTCTAATTTAGATCAATATGAACAACATTTAATACCACTAGAAAGCGGCTCTCAATCGTTATTAAATACTAAGCATTCAAATATCAATTCTTACTTCTGTAGGGCTATAGATACGGACTTACTAAATTCAAAGTCTGGGTCTTTAATTTATATTAAAATACCTAACTTTATGATCATATCAAATATAAATTATAAATATATCAATAAGATGAGATCAAGTAGGGTTGCTTTAAAACATGGTGTTTTAGCACCCAAAGAATATATCCTTCCTATAGAAATGCAGCACTATTTAGATAACCGCTTAACTTTCATAAAAGAGAATATAACTAATGTAATTTCAGAGACTCAAAATGACAAAATACTTTCAACAATAAAAAATGATCTTGATAGATTCGAAAACTCTCACACTCTTAAGATAGTTGAGGCAGACTTATATCCCAATCAATTTATTTTCAGAGATAAAGGAAAACCTCTCTAATATTTATAAAACTATTACATAATATCCTCCATTTAATCTAACATAATGATGTTTATACGAAACGCGTATGTAAGCCCCAAGTAGAAATGTCCGCTTATAGGATATTCACTAGATCCAAAAAGACTGCTTAGGCGGTCTTTTTTATTGGAACAAGTACACTGACTGCAATCATAGAAATCTTACCCTAGGCATAAATAGCTTTAGGAGCGGGTAATGCTGAATTTTGGTTTGAATGTACTGCTGGTCATACTCTTTTTAGTGCATGTATTTTTTGCCTTTAAGGGCTTTCGTAACAGTAAATTACAGCTCATGCATCTATTGCGTCAGGGCATCGTTGATAAGGTTTTTAACCATTCACGGAAGATGCTGTATCTGCTTTTGATTCCGGCAGTTTTGATCACCGGCATTGCCACATGGTCATTTTACAATGTGTTGACTTACTGCGGCGCTTCAGCATTTATTCTTTATATTATTTTGGCTGCATTTGCCCTGTATTCCATGACGGTTCTTGCTGCCTTCCTATTCTGTAAAGTCATTCAATTGGCAGCACATAAGGCAGGGCTATGATCGATCGAAATAAAATACTCACCATGCTGGATCATTGGTTCAATTCCGAAATCAATGGCTATTTTGGATCGCCGTATGGACCGGACTTGAACAGTCTGCTTATGGGGCCTTTAGATTCTCCAGTGGCAAATGAATTCATCAACAAGATGAAGCAGGATATTCCGATTCTTCAGCAGCTCAGTGCAGATCAGCTTGCGCTATATAGCCAAAATGAAGGCTTTGAAACAAAGGTTATTTATCTCAAGGTCGGTGATGTGGCGATTAACTTAAATCAGATCAGAGACAGCCAGCTGACAATGCAAGGGGAGACATACGATGCTGACGCAAACTAATTTTGAGGCACGTATTGTTGCATCATTGGATGACTATGAAATTCAAGAGCGCTATAACGCGCAAGATCCTTTGGTCATTCAGCAGATCCGCTCTATTGCAGCATTCCTTTCCCTATTTAGTCAGGAAATTGATATTGCAGAACTGGAACCGTTCATTAAAACCCGCGATCGCTCAATTATTGCTGATGCGACCAACAAGGGGATTCTGCCGATCGCAATGCCTGCACAGCATATTATTGAAGTGCTCAACCGTTCGGGAAACAGCATTAGCTTAAGCCAAGGCCGTCAAATTGAAGATAACAGTGGTCGTCCTTGGCGGTTACTGCAATCTGTGACCGTATTGCCGGGTGAAACGGGGGAAGTACTTGCAGAGCAGAGTGAATACCGTGAGGTTCAATACCTTGTACAAAATACAGAGAACTTTCATCGTACACAGATTAAATTGCAAGATGATTTGTCATTAGCCGGTATTACGGTACGTGATGATCAAAACAATACCTATCTGCATAAAAAGCGCTGGATGAATGTCGCGCCGTTGGAATACGCATTCAACCTGACAACGGACAGTCTGCGCCGTATCTTTATAGAATTTGGTGATGATGAGCGAGCAGGATGCACCGCAAAAGCCAATCAGATATTTACCTTTGGTCTTTTGGAAACATACGGCGATGTCGATATTTCGCGTTTAAAAGATGCTTCACTGGTCGATGTATTCAATGCTGATGAACAGCGTGTGTCAGTGCGATTTAAGCAGAGCGGTGCGGTACGTCAGGGTGCAGATCCGCTAAATGTATCAGAGCTGCGCGTACTGTCCAGCTATCCATCGCTGTACGATGAAAACGCCGTGTTTCTGGGTAATTTCGATTATTCAGTTCGGGCTAAATTTATGCCACGCGCTAACTATCTGGCAGTATGGAACGAAAATGAGCATGACCGTTACTATGGTGCGACCTATCAAGATATCAATCATCTGCATATTGCAGTAGTCGCCAAAAACAGCGTGGAGCAGGCAACACTGGAACAGGAAATCATTCAGTACATTGGCCAGCTGGACAGCCTGTATAAAGACCGTGTTCGTGTGCATGCCGTTTTAGAAAAGCCTTTTGCAATAGTGTTAAATGGTCGCTTGGCCGCCGTGCATGATCTGGATGGAGTGAAAACCCAGATCAAAGGTTTGTTGGTTGACCGTTATGGTCAAACGAAATTGAGTTCAAGTCGTTGGTTAGTAAATGGTTTCAACACACAGGAAATCTCTACACAGCTGCGAAAAAACATTACAGCCTTTCAGGACAACATCAGCGATTTTTCACTCAGTGTTCCTACAGTCTCAAATAAACCACATGAATGGGTCTATGTTTCTGACTCCAGCATCACACTGAATCTACAACGTACCGCAGAGATGGGGGCCGCATGGGTAATGTAAGCTTTACGCGCCCCATTGATCAGCAAGTTAATAATCACCAAGGGTTGGAAACAGTATTGGCCAAGGCATTTAAGCAAGTCTTTGCCGATGTCTTTGAACAGCAAGTTCAGGACATGCTGGACTATGGCTGTCCGCACTTGGGCAGCAGAAAGGTCATTGAGCGGTTTTCTAAGCAGGATGGCCTAGTAGTACTACGCCGCCCACTGACTTCAGATACGCTGATGCGGGTAATCTATGCAAACTGGTCAAGTCTGGCCAGTGAGCGCGGTTTAGGTTTTTTAGAATTTGTACTGCGCATGATCTGGACGGATCAGTGGCAGATTAAGCGCCTCTGGCATCCAATCAAAACCTATTTGAATTATCCAGCACATATTACGGTTGAAGAAAAGCCTGATCATTTCCTCACAAGCCGTTTGCGCATTTCAATTGAGGACACAGTTGATACTTCTGAGATTGTTGAGCTTGCGCCTATTATACGGCGTTTAGTGCCAGCAAATATTGTGGTGAAAGTTCATGCAAAAGCTTTGGATGTTGAATTTGGCAATAAAGCAATAGGTGCAGCGGTGTATGGCAAGGTTTATCAGGTAATTGATTTCAGTGACCATGGCACCGTAAATTAGATGAAAATTATGTATTGGAACTGGCTAGACTGAAAAACATTTGAAAATGGTTTGATGTAATTCATCTTGAACTAAAGAGATATTTTATGTCTGCCAATACCGAAAACAGTACTATCGCGCTTACTGCTGATGCTGGAAGTGACCAGAACTTAATTGTTGAAGAATTTTTAGGACATGCTAAAGCTGATTTAGATCCGGCTGCTGTTGAGCAGGTACAGAACGGTGAACAGGTGGAAGGGGTAACAGCCTATGCCCGTGGTAATTATTATAAAATTTCTGCCAATCCAAAATCTCCAGACTATATCGAACCATTTGATATTCACCTTCATTTCCAAGATGGTCCAACCGTTTTAGAAGGCGTGAATGGTGCGACCAATGAAGCACTTTTAAAAGTGCTGATTCATCGTACTAAGATTTTAGACAGCCAGTTCCCATCTGAGCATAACAAAGAGGCCATTGCCGCATTAGAAAGCGCTCTGGCTGCATTTGATGCGCGGACAGCAGAACGGCTGGCACGTGGTGTTGAAGGCCTGAATGCGGAGTAGTTGCTAATGAAATTTAACCGAATCAGCGTGGCTCTGCTGGGAGCATTAGCTTGTGGTTTAGGAGTCGCCCATTCAGGCGGTTACTCAAGCCCTCACCAAGACAGAACGCCGTATGCTTTCACCCCTAAGCGTAAAGTCAAATCAAAGGCCAACAAAGTCAGTCAGAAGAAAAAGCGTCTGAATGCACGGCGTTTAGGACGTTAAGGAGAATATTCAATGCTTACTAAAATCCGTTGCTGTAAAAAAGGTAATGATCAGTTTATTAATCTACATGATATTTCATATATTGAAGTTTCCGACACTGACTATTGCGGTGGAATGAGAGGGTATGAAAGTAAATATGCCAGCGTCATTTTAGGCATGAAAAATGGTCACAGTGTTTTGCTAACAATAGAAAGAACCAAGCTTGAGGTACTTTCTACACCTCCAGCACAACCAGCACTTGTAGAATGGCCAGATTGATAACAATCTAGCTTTTTTTATTGGAACATTCCAAAATCTACATTGCGCCGTATTGCCACAATAGCCCTAATAATCACTTATTGGGGCTTTTTTATGGCTGATACAGCTCGAAAAACCAAGAAAATTAAATACAACTTATTTGAGCGTGGCCGCCAACATTCAGGTAAAAACCGCGCCAATGTTGATATGAAAGAAATGATCAATCAGATTAACCATCCGAGAGTTCAGGAAATGATTAAGTCGGGGACATTGTATGGCTATAACGGGCATGAGATCCGCCGCCGTTACGGTATGTTTCCGCCTGAATCAGTGATCATTGATGGCAAAGTGGTGTATTTAGAGTCAGCATTCAGAACACTTGAATCTTATGCCGATAAAAATGGTGATGTGACCCATGTATCAGAGTTTCTCGATAATGCAGCAGGGGAACATGCCCGTAAGCAGTATCTAGCCCGTGTAGGCGGTTTTAGTTCTGCTCAGGATTACCGTCGTTCTGGACTCGGTTTAGTACCAGTTAATTTCTATGGTTATGATTATGTCACGCAGCCGAACTATGTCACTAACGTAGGTGATGGCCAGCTGTTTGATGGCCTAGCAGTACCAGAACATCAAGAAGGACTTATTTCCTGTTTTGACAGTGCTACAGACGTTTCCTTGTTATCACCTTCGGAAGCCATGATTGCCAATATGCTTGAACAGCAGATTGTGCGGGATTTTGATCATATTCATGCCCAGATTCAGCTGCATCAATTCAATGAGCAGGCTTTAGATCAAGTGGATCAGCTGGCAAATCAGCTGGCTAAACGTGATCAGCGTGCCGCATTACAGGTTCAGCGTACACAGGATTTCTATACAGGCATGGTCGGGGAAATCCGCTCTTTTGATTCAGCGTGCGATGAAGCAGAGCAGCTGCTTACTGAAAGTGAAATTGCACGTATGCAGATCGACGGTGAAAAGCCAAAGACAAAACCTGTAAAAGCTAAAGGCTTTAAACTCTTTGGTTGGGGCTGATTATGAGCATGCCTAAAGATTCGCTTAAATGCATTCAAGATGCTTGGTATAAAATGCTGGTCGATTTTCGGGCATGGTATATGCCCGAGACCGTTCAGACGGATGAATGGAAAGCTCGGCAGATCAGCACAGCCATTAAGTCCTGTCCAAGCCGCCTCATGGATGATTCAGAATCAATGCTGTCTGAATACCGCAAAAGCCAAAATGCTGATGTTTTAGGCGGTGCAACGGCGTTTATGCCGATTATGCTGACCGCTACGGCGTTGATTGATCAGCCGCCCGATGTCAGTCAGCTTTTGCCAGTGCCATACTTTGTTCCTGTGGTAATCAAAGATCAATTAGTGAAAATTCGCTTAATTGCTAAGACTGTTCGTGCGCAAATTGCTTTTTATGCGACAAATTCACATGATGCGCGCTCTGTATGTGATCAATTCTGTGCCTATATGTTGGATGAGGATAAGCGCCGTATTGCGGTGCCTTTTGAAATGGCTGGCAGTCATATTGAGCACAGTACATTTACAGTTTTAGAAAATCAGTTGTTTCCATCACCAGTGCCCAGTGAAGCCATCAACCTGTCTATTTTTACCATTGATGTGCAGCTGATTGGTTATTTGCCACAAGTTCTAGGGCTTGGTGGACAGCATGATAACAATACTGACAATGGCTATAACCCAGATGGATCGGCAGTAGAAAAACCATTGGAAGATTTTGTGGTGATTCAAGCCGATAAATTTGCTGAAGACGGTCATGTTCGTGTTAAAGCAGATAGAGGTACTGGAGATATTACAGTGGAGAACATTCATGACTAAAATGATCCGTATTGACAGCCGTGTGACGGGTTTCTCTGATGAACCTATACGCTTATTGGCAATGTGCTATGAGGATACAGGTGAAATTCTGCTGCAAAAGACTGAGATTTTTACCGCCTTGGCCGTACCGCCAGATCTGCGTAAAAATACGGTTGTTGTGACCGACTCACCGAACTTGATTAAGAACTGGCAGCTGAAATTCGATGCACAGCAGCATCTTGAAGAAGTCATCCGTATTTATCAGGCAAGCTATCGTGGTGGTCTGGTTGAATTTGAAAATTCAATTACTCGCTATAACCCAATGAACATTCTTCAGGTACGGAAAATTGATAAGAAAGGTATGCAGCAGGAGTTTGACAGTAGTTCGCTGAATAATGGTCACATTGCAGCACTGCTGGCGATTTGGGCGAGTCATAAAATTGCCACTGCATATGGAGTAATGTCGAATCAGGTGCAGGAAGAAGATGATGTCGATCGGACAATGCTGCCTTTTAGTATTTAAAGCACTTAAGCGCTCTGCACATTGCACGGCGCGTCATTTTGGAACAGCTTAAAATTACAACAAATTGAAAAACTTAAAATAAAAATACAATCCCTCGTCTTTTTTGATAATGGCACTCCAACCTCTTAAAGAAATTCCAGAATGGTGGGAACTTTGCGTTCGGTATCGCTATGACATTTATGCATTTGCGGTCGAAGCGTTAGGTATAACTCCCACATGGCAGCAGGAACTTTTATTTGAGTCAATTGCATTTGACGGGAGTCGCACATCTGTAGCATCTGGCCACGGCTGTTTTGGCAAAGGCACCAAGATCCGCTTAGCGAATGGCAAGTGGAAGCGTGTTGAAAAAATAACAATTAATGACGCCGTATTAGGCAGTGACGGCATTATACCGCGGGAAGTGATCAGTACTGTTACTGGCTGGCAGGATTTATACCGTTTCGAATATGAAAACGGCAAAAGCCATGTCTATAACAAGTCGCATATCCTTTGTTTAATTGCGCTTGAAACAAAAAATGGCTGGAAAGCTGGCGATATGATGGAGGTCTTGGTTTCTAAATGGCTGGAATGGCCAGAGGAAACTAAGCATCAATTTGCTGCTTATGAGCTGAAGCATAAAAAATACAGTCCTATACGCATTAAGCGCGCCGTATCACTAGGTGAGGGTGAGTATTTCGGCTTCGTACTGGATGGCGATTCAACCTTCCTCACTGCTGATGGCATGGTGCATCACAATACGGGTAAAACCGCTTCCGCAGGCATTGTGGCGCTTTGGCACCTCCTGTTCTTTGATGAATCCATTACGATGTTTACTGCTCCACAGATTGGGCAGCTGAAGAAACAGGTCTGGAAAGAAATCAGTATTAACCTTGGGCGACTTAAAAGTGGTCCATTAGGATGGCTGGCGGATTATGTCGGCTATCAATCTGAACTGGTTTACATCAAAGGATCAAAAGAAAAATGGTATGTCTTTGCCAAGACAGCACCGAAGCACCAGCCGACCAACCTTGCAGGGAACCATGCCGATAATTATCTTTTATGGGGAGATGAGGCCAGTGGTATCCCTGATGAGGTTATGGACGTTGTTCTCGGTGCCTTAACCCATGAAGATAACCGTGCTGTTTTAACTTCACAGCCAACACGTAATGCCGGTCTCTTTTATGAAACCCATCATACGCTGAGTCATCGATCTGACGGTGTGTGGACAGCACTTACATTTAATGGTGAAGAATCACCGCTGGTTAGTAAGCAGTCTTTAGCAGAACAGCGCCAAAAATATGGCAGTCGTGACGATCCTCAATATCAAATCCGTGTACTTGGACAATTTCCTGACCGCGCTGATGAGTTTCTGATCACAAAGCGCAATGCAGAGAATATGTACTGTGGCGCTTCAATTCTTAAAGACCATCTGTTTGGCTATGTGATTACTGTCGATGTTGGTGGTGGTGTTGGCCGTGACGATTCTGTTATTGCGGTTTCTAAAGTGTGGGGTGAAGCACAGTGGGGAGATCGAGCACGGCGGGTTGAAGTGGTTGATATTCCGCTTTGTAAGAACAAAGATGATATTACTGAGTTGTTCGCTAAGATCCACGAATGCATTCTGAAGTATCCGAATGCCACACTGGTGGTTGATGATAATGGTGCAGGTAAAGGCTTAGGTCAGCTTTTAACAAAAAACGGCATCTGGTATATGCCAGTGCATTGGGGCGGTGCATGCTTTAATACTGACAACCGTAAAGAATATGTGAATAAACGTGCATTGGCCTATGTGGGACTCTATCGCGCAATTGATCAAGGCCGTTTCAAGATTAAAACGGTGAAGTTCAAGGTCAAGACTCAAGCTCAGATTATTAAAATTCCGTACACCTTTGACGAACACAGCCGCTATAAGATTTTTAGCAAAGATGAAATGAAGCGTATGGGCATCAAATCTCCCGATTTGGGTGATGTCTTCGCCTTCTTATTTTTGGAAAATATGTTCTATACCGAAGCATATGAAAATGTTGTTGTCTCAGATGAAAGCCCTGAAGCGCAGGAGCAGGCTGCAAAAAAATCACGTTTCAGTCAGTTAAAAGAGGCTGCCAAAAAAGAATTTGGAACATGACTCTTTTTCAGCATCATCGAGTTATTAGCATTTAGCTTTAAGTTGAGTGAATAATAGTCCATGACAATGAAGCGAGTTAATCAAGCTGTAAATGCTATAGCGTCAGGTGTTCGACTATTTAGTGATTTAAAAGAGCTGGTCAGTAATTTTAAGGCCAATGTGCGTCGTAACAATAAGGCTAATTTGCAACGTAACAAAATGGCCAATGTGCGCCGTAAAAATAATGAAAATCAGCCAAAATATAAGCCTTTATTCACCGATGAAATAATAAAAAAGGTGTATTTGGATCCTAAAATGAAACTGTCGGATTATGGCCACTTTATTATTGCAAATAGTAAATATATTGCGGTTGTAGCAGTACAAGGAAATACATCTGATTCAAGAAAAGTAGCCGTTGAGGGAAATATACCTGCTTCAAGAAAAGCAGTTGTTTTAGAGTTTAAAGAAAATAGTGCTATGAGTATTGACGATATTCTACAGCTTTTATCCACATACCCTGAAGCAACACTCATTGTTAATGATAATGGCGAGGGTAAATTCCTAGGCCAGTTATTAAAGAAAAATGGTATTTGGTATATGCCCGTGCATTGGGGTGGAAACTGCTTTAGTAATGACAATCGTAAAGAGTATGTCAATAAGCGTGCACAGGCTTATGCCTGCTTATCTTACGCAGTCAATACGCATAACTTTAAAATTTGTCATCCGCACAATAAAGAAAAAGTACTGAAAGAATTTTCTAGTATTCAATACAGCTATTTCAGCACTCAATACAGTTTTGGTGAGCTTTCACGCTTTAAAATCATGCCAGCATCTGAGATGCGAGAGATCGGGCTTGATGCTCCAGATATTGTAGATTTATTTGCGTATGTATTTCTTGAGAATACGACATATTGATTGGAACTAATCAGTCTTTAAATGGATTGCACCGCTAACAATACCTAAAGTGATTAATTGGGTGAATTATGGCTATTAAATTTTATCTGACCGATATTGGCCGAAATGCAGTATTAGAAGCAGCTAATATTCCAAGTTTAAAAATTGAGTTATCTCATATTGCTGTAGGCACTGCAAAATATAATGGAGCATCTGCTCAATCAAATACAACTTTGATCAACGAAATAGCGCGTTATCCACTTAATGGCGGAAGTGTAGATGAGTATTCTCACACATTGCGTTTTATTGCCAATATTGAGTCGACTGTTACGGCGGATATTTTTGAAATAGGGTTGTATACAGATAGAGGAGTTTTGTTTGCAATTGCGGCAACTGCAACAAATAACGAATTGATTCATTTGTCACTGGATATTGTTTCAATTTTAACTTTTGGTTTAGTACTGACTGATGTTGAGTTAAGTAAAATCGTAGTAAATATTGATTCGAATTCTCCAATTGCTGTGGCGCTAATGAATCAGCATTTGGCGCATTCAAATCCACATCCGCAGTATGCATTTTTGGAAGACTTTGAAAACCTGCGGGATGATCTTCTTGTCTGGGCAGAACTTGTGGATGGCAAAACTAATGATCTGCAAACTCAACTCTCTGATACAGTTGAAGCACTACAGCAGCAGCTTTCAAACCTTGCATCAGGATTAGCCTCTTTATATCCAAAAATTATTATGGCTGGTGTTATTAAGCCGGGACAACCTTGGGAAATTAACAAACCTGCTGGTAGCAACATCAGTTTTCTAGATACGCGCTATGCTATCCAAATCACACCAGAAGGCGGGCATGAAGCATGGAGTATCTCACGCCAAGATACTAAGATTGGCTTGAATATCTTTAATCGTTCAGGTACTTCCCGTGTCGGGTATTCAGGCAATATTTGTTGGTCAGTTATTCAGGTTGAAGGTCTAACCTCATCAACTGGTAATGGTTCATACGTTTATACAGGTACACCTGTAGTTTTTCCGATTCTTGCTGGTGAATCTAAAGCCTTCACTATTATTGGTGCTGGTGGCGGTGGTGGCTCTTCTCGTTACGATGATTTAAATGTGAATCCCAATCCTGCCACTTTAAAAGGACAAAATGGTCAAGATAGTTATATCTCGATAGATAACACGACGATTAAATTTACTGCTGGCGGTGGGTTTTCTGGAACAGGTGGTATTTCTGGTGATAACGGACAGAAAATCAATGGCATTGCTGGTGCTGGTGGTAATTGGTTATTAGAAGGTGAATATGTTTCTGCAAGTCGATTTACTGGACAGTCTGGTAATGCAACAGCAGCAGATCATACTGGCGCTTCATCGGATACAGAAAGTCGTGGTGCTGGTGGTGATGGAGCAGATAGCTCTGTTGATGCAGGTATTGCCTTTGGTGGTGGTGCTGGTGAGGGTGCACGCCTATCCATGATTTATACAAACAACTCATCCCAAACACAGTATGTACGCTTATACGTTGGTAAAGGTGGTACGGGTGAACGTTCGTTAATTACTACAAATGAAGAAGGCAATGACGTTACACCTGATCACTATGTTGTTGGTGAAGATGGCTCACATGGCTTTATTCGTGTTGCGAGTGCTATTTAATGATTAAGCATCTAAAAGATTACGTGTTAGATCATGAGATATCATCAACTTTTGTTTTAAATTCTATTGATCGTATTAGAGAAGTACTTTCGCGTTCAATTGATGGGTTGAATATTGTAGGGACATCACATCCTTACTTTGGTGTTCAAGTATATGGCTGGCAATCACCGTTACCGGATCATATTGATAAAACAGGTTATGTATTCATTATGCCTATTCACATTTCAACTGGTACTGATCGAATCATTTGTGCTGATACTAAATGTGATTTAAAAGTTGGGCATTTATATTTGTTAGATGATAAGAGACCACACCGCACAGAGGGTAATGGCAGTGTTATTGCACTATTTATGGGTTCATATAAAGCTAAAGCATTAAATGATGACTTATATCGACGCATTTTTAATGAGTTTACAGAGTACATAAAGTAGATATTTTAAGCCTCACATAACTGTGAGGCTTTTTAGTTTGGAATCATCAGAAATACGAATTTCAGCAGCCATTACCATATTTAAAACAGCTTGAAGCAGCAGCAATGATTAGCGAATACCGCAATGCCATCCGTGATCATATCAATCGCTTTATTGAGCAAGGCAAGCTCAATCAGTTGATTGTTTGGGACGTTCAACAGGATGAAGCGCAAGATCCAACACTATTGAGTTTAAGAGTGTATGGCTCAAGGGCATATACAGATGTCATTCAAGTGGCTTGTGGCACCAGCGGCATCTGGGAAAAATTACCTGAAAAACGAATAGCAGTGCCACTGATTGCAGACGTTCTCAAGCTACGCCGTGAATATCTGTAAGGAAAATAATTGATGGCTAATCCAACTCCAGACCAATTACAGCAAGCCCATAAGCAGATGCGTGAGGCGCTACAAAACGGCGGTTTGCGCCGTGATCTTCAAGGCCGTAGAAGTGCTGATAGTAAACAGCGTACTCAGGCAGATAAAGAATTTAACTTTGATGAGTTCGGCAGAAAAATTCCTAAGCCGACATTTTTGCGCCCTGAGAATATCGCAAAAGGTGAGAACTATGATGTAGAGCGGGTGCTCTATACAACGCTTGGACAGCAGAAGGGAGAAGTGCCAAGGAAGATTACCCGCGAAGATATCATGGCCTTTAAAGACAATATTGACCTATTGCGGGAACAGTATTCTACAGGCATCACCATTCAAAACATTGTCAATCTCAGCCATGCTGATGATATAGACCGTGCCAATGAGCAAATACATCTTGTCGTACCGTTGAGCAGAAAAGATAGTCTTGTGCATTTAATGACGAATGCTGGTCCTAAAAGCAAAGTAACCAACCATCATATTGAAATTGAGTTCAGCAGCTTCAGTTCATTGGTTTCAAGTACCAGTCAAAATGCCGTCAATCAAGTTAAGCGCTGGTTATCAGGCGGCAAGATCAAGTTTGAATGTGACTGTGAACGGCATACGTACTGGTATCGCTATATGGCCACAATCGGCGGCTATGGTTTAGGACGTAAGGAAAATGGCTATCCAAAGCTGAGAAACCCGTTGTTATCAGGTGTTGCATGCAAGCATGTGCTTAGAGCTGTTTATTGGATTCAATCACCTTCAGGCGTCGAGTACCTAAAAAAAGAAGTCAAAAAAGACCGGACCAAGCAGCTCAGTGTGCGAAAAAAACAAACTGATAAGCAAATTTTGGCAGAACTGGATCAGCAAATAAGTGGTTTAAACAAGGAAACCAAAGGCAAGATTCAGCCAAATATTCAGAAGGCCGAAAAGGAAATGATCCGCCGTGCTGCAAAGGTGGCGAAGGAGTATTTTGCGACTCAAGGAAAACAGACAAAACAAGTTCAGGACGCACAGGATAGAACGAAATACACGGAATGGCGTAATAGTGGAATTGTGACAGATGAAGTTTATCAGGAACTCATGCGGAGATTTAAATAATGCTAAATAGAGCAGTCAACCGTGTGGCGAATGGTCGGCATATGGCCGCGCGCCGTATTGTAATGAATACAGTGTCCAGCATTCCAGCACAGGTGTGGCGCAAGCGTATTGTGTACAGCAATCCAGTGGACGCTGGTAAGCCAGCAGATCCGCTGTCATTTGAAGCCAATGCGTTGTCTATGCAGGATGAGCCGAACTATGAATATGATCCGATCGGGCATGCTTTTGTGCTGGCGGACAAATTTAACGGTGGTTATATCCATAAGAACAACTCAATGAATAACCCTTCAGATCTGGCAATACTGGCTCAGATCGAAGTCTATGATGCAGATCTACCAACCTTAGCAGAACAGCTCTTACAGATTCCTGATACTCAATTAAATGAGGGAGATTTGCTGGGCTTGATGATTGATGAGGGTTTTATTTTGTGGTTTGAAATTGTTGGAATCAGCGGGCAAACATTGATGTCTGATTTCGGCAAAAAGTATGTATTGAACCGCCGTGATGAGATTGGGCTTGATCCAGTGAAAAGTGAAGTTGAATCACGTACACAGTAATTTTTTAAGTGAGTAAAAGTCATGTCATTTTTAGTTTTCAATAAAAAAGATAAACAAGTCGGCGATATAGGAATGGTAGGGCAATGCACTTCAGCTATTTTTAATTACCAGGTAATTGGATCTGGCGCTGTCGTTGAGTTTTCAGGAAGTAACAAACCTGATTGTGATGTATTAATAGAGCAACATTGGGAACCGATTGTCACAATTGAAGCGGGTACACCTGATTCAGAGCCATTTCGACAGCATGCATGGGATAAGATCCGCTATAAGGTCATTGCGGGCGCGGATGTGGAAATTTATGTATCTAGCGGTGTTAGCGGATAGTGATGTCTTCAGCTTTAAAATGAACCTGCTTAATAGCAGGTTTTTTTTATTTCAAAAATGCCTTTGGAACTCCCCACCTCTAGGTTTTTCCCTTCGTGCGAATCTATTTCTATCCAAGATTTTAGACCCACGACAGGTAAAAATATGTCTCTATCTGATGTACTAAAGCAACAATTCCAAGCGCAGCAGCTTGCCACACAGCAATGTCAGAACTATTTCTATAAAGACGGTGAAGAAACTGGCTTTGATAGCGCTATAGGTATGCCGGAAACTCGTCCACAGGCGCTGAATGATTTGCTTGATATCATAGGCTTTGACAGTGCGGTTGATATCGATGGTGCAATCAAGCTGGGTATCAGTCAATATCAATACTGCCATGGCGGTGATTTGCCTCATCCTTCTGTAATCGCATCTGCCTTAAACAATGGTGTGGCCATTGCAAAGAAAGTACATGGCTACAGTGCTTCAATTTCTCAAGGTTACTCTGATTTAGAAAAAGGCTTTGATGACATCAGTAATACGCATCAGGAATCGGTGAGTATTGTACCTGCGCTGTCAGTGACCACGATTGCAACAACCATTGCCTATGCATCGCCGATTGTGGCTTATATCCCGAACAGCAACGGTTCAAATGAAGTGCCGATCGTTGCAGCGCGCTTTGTGACTGACCGTGCATTCGGTGCCATGAATAAAAATGATTATCTGGATGGTGTTCAGGCAGCTAAGCCGTATGCTGAAGGTCGTTTCCGCTTTGCGCTCAGCAATAATGGATCAGGTGCCGTTTATACGGTGGTAGCCCATACGCATTACGCTGACTATGCTGCCAAAACACCAAATACCAATGCACCTTTGCTGCCATTCATCAGCGGGAATATTTCTATCCGTATTGGTGGAAAAGAAGTGGCACATACCCGCAACCGTAGTAAATCCAAACTGTCAGGTGTGATTTCTGCAATTGCTGAAAAGTCAGCAAAAATTGCGGGTGAAGAATATACGGTGACTGGAAGCAGTATTAATCTGGATACCAGCGCCATCTCAGTGACACTGAATGAAGCCCTGCCAGCAGGTGTGAAACTTGAAGTCTGCCTGATTGCTGATTTTGATGCCCGTGATACCTCCAATAAGTTCAAGATGGAACCTGTCGGCGTCAGTATGGAACCTGAGTACGAAACACTGGTCAGTGCGCCGATTATGACGCAAATCCGTGCCTCTAAACTGTTAGTCAATCAGATTTCAAGTGAACTGAATGTGGGCTTTGTTGGGACTGCTTTAGGGTTGATGCAAGGTAAAATCTATCTTGAACAAACCATCCGCCTGTTGGGTGAAGGTAAAGACCGCGCCATCTATAATGTACGCGAGTTTACCTTTGATGCTTCTCGCGGTGTAACTGGAAATTTGGCCGCTGCTTACAACACTTCAGGCGATTTGTTTGGCGAATTCATGAAGTATCTTGAAGCAGCCAAGTTAGGCATTATTCAGGACTCTGGCGCTGCGACCGTTGGTTTTGATTTGTATGTCGGTGATACGGCTAAAATCTTCTTTGCTCAGCTTTCATCAGACAAAATGCCAGTTAAAACTGGTGCAACCGCAGGTCATGGACAGATTGTGCGTATCGGCACACTAGCAGATGGCACTAATGTTTATCATGTCCCTAGCTCTGCGGGTGTATTGGCTGAAGCAGGTCAAGCCTTTGAAATGTTGGTGATTGGTCGTGGCAATGAGCCAGTGCGTAATCCATTTATTGGTTTCACTGAAATGCCATTGACTGTAAGTGAAGCGACTCCAGATCCGCGTGAACAGCTAATTGCATTAATTGGATCACAGGCAGCAGAGCTTAATCCGCTCGATCGTTATGCAGATCAGTTTGCATTGATCACCGCAGTCAATATGCCAAAACTTAAAAACTAAAATTCTGCAAATTAAGGCGCATTTTCCATGCGCCTTAATTCATTTCTAATTTGATAAAGGGTGACACACGATGACTCAAACAGATCAAAATACTCCTGCGACTGCTACAACCAGCAAACGAGTAACAAAGCCAAAAACAGCTGCTGCTAAAGCTGCGGCAGCTAATGAAGTACTTGCCCCTGTAGAAACGGAACCGTCTCCATCACTTGATGCAGCAGTCAATCAAGAGAAGACCTCATCACAGGCTGAATTACAGGGAATACAGAGCGATACCGCAGATCAGAGCCCAGTAGAAGATGTTGAGCCAGAACAGGCCACTGATAAAGAAGCTGATGCTATTCAATCTGATTCTGAACCTGAAAATAGCAATCAGGAAAACCCAGTAAATGGGTCAGTTGAAACTGAGCATGTGGCCTTTTTGGATCAATCAGTACCGTCTGCAGCTGTCGCCGTCCAACCTGATAAAAAAAATGATGGGGTACGGAACGGTGAAGCCAGTGGTGTAGAGCTGATTAATGCAGTACTTCCTGAGGTTCAAAGCCCGTCACCTGTAAAGCAGAGTACAGTAGTAAAAAGTGGCTTATTCGTGGTTGTTAAAAATACAGGTGTACAAACCGTATTTGAACCGCTGTCCAAGACTTCAATCAAGTCTGGTGAAACGGTAGAAATCCGCTGTAGTAATGGCCAGTTTAAGCACGATGTCCTGAATAACCTGAAGCAGTTTATTGGCTTGGGTAAAAATTTGGAGATCCAAAATGCATAATTTTGATGGTACAAATCCGCTACTTGAAGCACTGGGGGATGAACCAGAAATTAAAGAAATCACTTTAACGAACTCATCGGCATTCATCATTGTTGAACCCTTAACCCAAGTGCGTTTGCAGCCTTTTGAAAAGACAGTAATTCAGGTGATAGGAAATGCTGCATATGAGCATATTATGGCTAATATTAATCAGTTGAATGCATTGAAATCTGATGTGATTTCGATTGAAACTTCTGAACCTGAACCTGAACCTGAACCTGAACCTGAACCTGAACCTGAACCTGAACCTGAACCTGAACCTGAACCGGGACCATCAATATTTAAAACCAACGGGGTGGCTAATGATTCAGTTTACATCACTCATGATAGTGGCCCTGCAGTAACAATCGATTGGGGTGATGGAAGTGAGCCTACAGTAATCGAGCGTGTAAACAACTATAGACCATCAGCACAGCACAGATATCAGGACACTAATAAATACACGATCACCGCTACATCGGTGGGTGGATCAGTGTTTGCTGTACAAGGTGCTGTTGAAGAATTGGTGAGTTGGGGGAGCAACAATCCATATTTCAATCAAAATGGTAATAGTGTACAAACGGGTTCACTAATTAAAGTGCCTGAATTACTACCACCACATATAACTAAATTGAAATTCTCAGGTCAAAGCGCATTCAATCAAGATATAGCGAGTTGGGATGTTAGTCACGTGACTGACGTTGCAGGGTGTTTTGAAATGTGTTTAGAGTTCAATCAGTCTTTAAACTCTTGGTTTATGCCTCTGGTAACTGATTTAAGTAATCTGTTCGCCAATGCTCGAAAATTCAATCAATCTATTGCTGATTGGGATATTTCTAATATTGCCAATACGTCGGGTATGTTTAAAAATGCTTGGGCATTTAACCAGTCAATTAATACTTGGAATATGTCGAATGTTGTAGATGCCTCTAATATGTTTGCTAATGCGAGTGCATTTAATCAACCTTTAAACAACTGGAATGTAGCGCGTATTGAGTATATGGGCATGATGTTCGCTAATGCATATATGTTTAATCAAGATCTGTCTGGATGGTGTGTGAGCCTACAAGTACAGAAACCAATGATGTTTGATAGTAACTCATTGTTAGTTTTAGAACATTTACCAGTCTGGGGAACTTGCCCAAGCCCGTCCTGATTAATCGTCGTTTGAACGATACAGCATCATGAAAAAGCCCTGCAATAGCAGGGTTTTTTTATTGGAACTGATAAGAAGTCTATCTGGCCCGTCCTGCAAAAATAAACATAAGAATTTTGCCATAGGCAGCCACAATGATTTTAAGTTTAGATCAGCAAGGTATGTTGGCCGTTTCATCTTCACCAAATGAGGAAGATGCGGTTTTTGCCCTTGAATTTGAAACACACAGTTATCTAGCGGATACACAGCTGGAAGCAGCATTTATCAGTAAAGTTGCCAATCCTCAACTGTCAGATATTGTCATGCGCCTGCGTATTGTTGACTCAGTGAATGGTGATGAGGTTCTGAAGATTCAGGGAACGCTAGATGAAGATCCAGACAACTTGGCTTCAATTGTTGCAGTCGCGGATGCTACGAATGCATTTGAAGTATTTGAATTAACTTTGCATGAACTTGCTGGTGATGTTTTAGATGCTATTAAGCTTTCACAAGCCTTTAATGCTTCCAATAGCTTAGGGCGAAGCAAAACGGTTATTGAATTGCCAGACGAACAGACACCGCCATTTGACGGTGATGAGGTTTACAGCATTCTAACCAATCTTGTTGATGTACCCGCCTATATTGCGCTGCCGCAGACCAATGATTTACCGCTGTATGTTGCAGCGCTGCGTGCAGCGGAAAAGTTGAATATCCCGCTGGATGCTGAGATTGATCCAACCATTACGGCAGAGCAGGCAGCGGAGTTTGCTTTATCCATGGATGCGCAATCATATCGTGTCCAGTTTATCTGGTCGCCGAATCTCTGCCGTTCCCGTGATGCAGTTTCTTTAAGCGGTCGTAAAATTTCAGCGCCGTACATCGGGCAATATATCGGTGACAAGCTGCTGCGTAATGCACGTACCGATGCTAAAGGCTATGCACCGCTTCATGTTGGTGTGGCATGGAAGGATTTTCCATTCCGCAAGAAAGTTCTAAAAATACGTCCAGATGTTGTCCTTGATGAACCGACTTTAGAAATGCTGGCCAAAGCTAAAGTAAATGTCGTGCGTCCAATTAAGTTTAAGCAGGGTATTCGCTATGTGCTCAGTGATTTGTTGACTCAGTATCAAAGCAAAAATAGCGCATTGCGTCTGGTGCCAGCTGCTGAAATTGCAATGCGCACCTCGAACGAAGTGGTTTCAATACTGAAGGAACACATGCTGAAGCCGACTGATAACTATTTAAAGGATGCCAGTGCCGACATTGATAAATATCTTTCTGGTGCTGTGACTGCAGGTTGGCTAAAGCCAGCGGAGGATTTAGGCGGAAAGCCTTATGCATTCCGTTTAACTCCTGATAAGGATTTTCCGTTTGAGCGTGTGCGCCTCTACTTTGCACGACGTCCTGAAGGCGCAACCCGTGCTGCAATTTTTGATGAAGATGTTTTAGTTAAATAATTTTAAACAGGTGAACAATTATGTTTGGTTCAAAGAATCCATTAAATGCAAAAGCTCAGACTCTGGTTCTACGCGATTTTGATTCAGCTGCTACAGAAATTAAAACCTCTGTTACAGCATTAACCAGCTCTGTTCGTGAAGAACTGTCTTTTATTGAGCATGTCCGTGAACAAGCCCTGAATATTGTTGCGGATCTTGCCGATGCCGTAACAGATGGCACGCTTGAAGAAGGTGAGTTGCCTTCAGATCGTCTGGACTTTCTGATTTTGGAAGCCACTGATGGCGCAGATGATGATGAAAACACTTTAGAAAATGCTGTTTTAGAATCGATTGCCGATGCGTTTGCCACATTTGGCGTGGATGACTCAGTGATTGAGGAAATGATGGGTGACAATATTGACGCGGCTGATGCAGCAATTGAAGCAGCTGCCAGTACCGTGATTGCCAATATGCCAGATGAAGGCGATCCGCTTGATGACTTGGTACGTGAATTCATCTATGGTGAACCTGATGAACTGGAAAGCGGTTTTGATGCAGCGACAGGAAAAAAACTATCACGTGGTAAAATGAGTACAAAATCCTTTAATGGCAAGAAGATCCGCTATAAAGCCATTGCTGCGATTCGCAAAGGGGTGAAGACAATTGTCAATAAGCGTTTACCCGGACAAAAGGTGCGTTTATCGAGTGGCCAAAAGGCTGGCTTGAAAAAAGCGCGTCTGAAAGCTGTATCTGCAAATTCACTGCGCAAGCGCATGAAGTCTTTGCAAAAAGGTAAGAAGATTGGGCTTTATAAGTAATCAGTCCACAATTTTAGAAAGGCCGCATTTGCGGTCTTTTTTTTGGAACTCAACATATTTGCATATTGTTACCCGCTTCAAAATGACGGCATCACAGCATATTTGAGAATAATGATGCGTCAAGTTAATCCTGTTTTACTCAATCAATTAAGAGCTGATTACCTCGCAATTCAGCAGCTTGGATCACCTCTATTATCTTGCAAAGGTATGCTAGTACCTCGCGGCATGGAAGATTTCCGTTTTCTATTTAAGAGCTGTCCGCGTCCTATTGTCAGCAATGAAGATCCAGCTGAGGTTCAATATGCCGGCGGATTTACAGGTATTGCCGCTGGTGTACCGAAAACACACTACACAGGCAATCTACAAATGCTAGTAACTGAAGCTGGGCATGATCAGATATTTGCAGACTATATCGTTGCCAATGCTGGAATGATTGACTGTGATTATTACGATGGCCGTGTAGACAGCTACACTCGTGCATATTCATTGGAAAACTGTGCTATCCGCTTTGAAATGGCGGAATTTGATTCAGACAGTCGTTCTCAAGTCATGACGGTCTCTTGCCCGATTGATTTCAATTATTTTGGCAACTTTGCAGATATTGGAACGAACGGTACTGTTATGCCCGGGCATCTTCAGATTGCTGGAGTTGAGGGCCTTGTCAATCGTGTGCAGAAAGTCATCAATACTGCTCAAGCCGCGACAAATATTGGCCGTAATATTGGCAGCGTAGCGCGTCAGATTGGCTCACTTTTCGGGTAAGCACCATGCAATTATTGCCAAATGACGGAACCGGTAATTTTAGGGCAGTGGCAGGTACAATTTCTGAGCTTGCTGCGCTCTATCATCAGAAGCTGACACTGAAAGGCTATTCACTGCTGCAAGAAGAAATTCAAGCCGCATTTATTGAAGAAGTGAAGCGCTATGCAGGTTGGCAAAGTCTGACCTGCCAAAAGTCTTCAGCTGTACCGATCGCTGTGGATGAACATTTAATTCTTGAAGCCTTTGAATGGGTCATCATTGAACCTTGTGTAAAGGCCAATTGTGACCTGATTCAAGCCTCTCTGGTGGAAGCATCACGCAGCATGGGCGGAGATGGCTTCGGCATGTCAGTCAGCGAAGCCGAGCAGGCCTATGAAGCTGAGAAAGAGAAAATGCCGAAGAATGCTTTTGTCCAGCCGCCGTTCAGCTTCAAAACAGCTGGGGGTAATTAATGCAAATCGTCATTGCTGCATCCAATAAGTTAATTTCAGCTTCAGAATTAATGTTGGCCACACTGCGCAATGATCTTGTGCCAGTGCCGCTGAGTTTTGAATTTTCGGTGAAGGCGAACCGAGAGCTGGAGGAACAGCTAAAAGAAGGTGCTGAAATCTTAGTGGGGAATATTAGCCAGCCTTTTGTGATTGTTCTAGTACAGCCAGTCAAATCGCAAACAGTGAAAGATGACCGCAGGATTGGTGCTATATCCTGTATTGCGGTTTTATCGGGTTGTCAGAAACTCATTACGAATACAGATAAAGCGGTGATACAGAATGAGACTTCTTTTAATTCTGCAATTCGCGCCTGCGGTGCCAGAAATATCCGCTTAGGTGATGACCTACCGCTGCCTGAATTTATTTGCCTAAAAGGTCGTTTACCTACGGCAAGATTGGCACTGTATCTGCAGCAAGAAGCGGCGGTTATCTGCTTTAAGGATAATAAGATCTGTGCAATGAAACTGGATGCACTGTTTAAACAGGATGCGGTTTTAAAGCTCGATCCCAGTGAAGTGCATTGGCTGAACAGTGAACAGAAAACCAAACATCAGAAATCATCTTATGTATCGGTTGAGCAGGATGGTTCAACGGTAATTGGTGATGACACCACAACAGCGGGGCAAGCTGTTGTTCAAAGGGCCGGTCTTGATGCGCGTCAGCTGAAGAATCTAGAAAAAGTACTCATTCCACGCGGAACAATACAACGTCCGCTGAATATGGAACTCATGGCGGGTTCAGTTGTAGAAATTAGTCAAACTAAATATGTGATTTTGACTGCTGCCCATCATGTTGAAACAGGTGCGGTTGGAGGCAATGTCGGATCTACAACAAAACTATGGTTGGCAAATTTATGAACACGACAAAGATTTTAGGTGAAGCCGTTGGCATCCAACGACAAGACATTATTGACCGCACAGAAGAGCAAACTACGGACGGTCTGACAGGTGCTGTAATCTTAGGCCGCTTCAAGCGCGGTCGGGTTGATGCACCGATGGAAATCCATCAGGGTAATATTCGTGGCCAACTTGGATATGATCCAAAGAACCCAGACTACATCGCGGTGCAGGACTGTCTGGATACAAATGTTCCTAGTTTGCAAGTGTTGCGGGTGAAAGGTGGGGATAGAGAAATTAATTGTGCAGGGGCAAAGTCTTGGGCTAGGTTTAATAGCCTAGATAGTGGTTATGATATTAAATTGAACGATAAGTTTTACCCCACGGATGGAAATTTTCCTGACTTTATCAGGAATAACCTTGAAGGTGCCTTAGGTTGTACTAATGATGGAGCCTTTGAAATTTCTAATAACTCATATAGTGAATATCAGCGGATCGAATTAATCCCGAACCAACCACTTCAGGATAGAACTTTGGTGCAGATTGATACAGGGTCCAATATAACTCCTGTTCATATTGACAACATAACTGGGCATATTACTTTTTGTTTAAGTCCACAGGCTCCCATTTAACCATAAATGCTTACTTCAGCATTTATGGGGGAAATGAGCCACAGACGTTGTTTAGTTGTGCTCAATATTACTGGATAGCCTCATAACTAATATTGTAAAAAAAGCCCGAGTATTTCGGGTTTTTTTATTGGAACTTGAAATATTTCTTGTTAAGCCGACGGTGAGAATATTCTTAAATAAATCATTTGGAAAACACTGATGCTATTGGGATTCAAGCGGGCCAAGATTCTAAGCTATCACGCCAAAAGCCGAACGGCAAAAGTGCATATCCACGGCATGACGGATGGGGCAAGTGAAGGCTTGACCGCTACATTTGCGTATCCAGTCGGTGACAGTGACAAGGATACTGAGCGGGAAATTTTAGCTGGGGAAGATGTGTATGTTTTCTTTGAAAATGGCGAAGAGTCCCGCCCAGTGATTGCCTTCTTCAGCAGTCATGGAGAAAACGCAGTCATAGATACACGCCGTATACGTCAAGAAAATATTGAATTACTGGCACGAAGCAAGATTACAGCCAAAGCCAAAGTGATTGACGTTGAAGGGAGTGAAACCGTCAATATCCATGGCGCGGTACAGATCAATCTGACGTCAGAGGCGAAAGTCAGCATTTCAGCACCTCAGATCAGTATGAACGGAATGTAGTACTATGGCTCAATTCTGCATTTCATTTCCACCACCGTCATATCAAGAACTTTTTGACCAAATTAAGCATTTAAAACCTGATTTTTCCAAGCTTAAAAATCTAATTCCCCTGATTGGCCTACCTATTCCAATCTATATTGATATCAGCCAATACTCGAATGAAATCTCGCAAATGATCCAGTATTGGCAGAGCAGGCTATCAGTCAAAACGCTGATGGCGATGATTCGGCCAATGGCCAGCCTGCTGGGGCAAAGCTTGGCGGATTTGCTGCCTAAAATTCCATTCCTAAATATCAGTATTATTGAATTGATGGAAATGGATGCAAATGTGCTTAAGCAGAGGGTAAAAGATGCTTTAGATCGGTATGGCCAAGCATTTTTAGATGCATTGTCCGCCTTTTTGCCGCTACCGATCTATTTTGGCTTGAGCATCCCGTCATTTGAAATCAATGCAATGATCAAAGCACTTTATAATATGTGTACCAGTGGTCTGATGGAATTGGTCACGAATCTGATTGATCAGGTGCTGAGTAAGCTTAAAATTAATGCTGTTTTAACCTTACCTAAATTGCCGACGTTAAAAGAACTGCAAACCATGATCATAGAGATGATCAAGGCAAAGGCTGAAGCGATTGCAGGGCAAGTCATAGATGCTTTTACAAATGAGTTTGAAGCCATTCAGCATGCAATGCAGATTTTGAAAATGGATATAAATGCCATATTTGCAATGATCCAGTTTCCGCAGCTTCCAGCAATGAAATTCCCTTCACCCTTTTACCCTGATTTCAGCTGCTTAGCATTTGAGCTACGTGAAGCAATGCAAATGTACATGCAGGCCATGATGATGGCTGTTATGGAGAAAATTGTCAGCTTTGTAAAAGCTGTTTTAAGTATTTTAAATATCCAATTCCCCAGCATCTGTATTGATATACCAGACAAACTGGACATTCCAGACAATCCGAATGGAACTGAATATTTTTAAGCAGGCTTGGTTCAGCCAGAATCGATACTAATTTTAGAATCATGGCTTCGGTATGGCTGCTTCAGATATCCTTTCGTTATTGCTTGGACCGAGTGCCAACAGCATTCCTCAACAGCTGGCAAATGATAACCAAGAAACCATGGTGCAGATGTACGATTCATTTGCGCCATTTTCACTTGGCACCAATTCTACTCCACAGAACCGTAAACGAACCCGCAAAGAAATTTATACGAAATGGGAGCAAATGCTTCGTTTTTCGCCAGTAGCTGAAGGTATTGGGATTCATGTCACCGCTGCATTAGGTGGTGATACCCATAATGGCCAGCAAATTTTCATTACACCAGCTGAGCGCCTGCGCGGTGAAAAAGGTACATCTACCAAAGCGCAACTGGATAAGCTACAAAAACGTATCAAGCCGATGGAAACATTGATCAATAGATACATCACTAAGATCTGTTCTGATGGCATTTCTTTCGGTGATGCTTATGCGCGGATCTATGGTAAAAAAAGTAAAGGCGTTACAGATATGCTTTGTAATGAATTTACCCATCCGCCTCTACTGCAGGCATTTGAGCAGGGAAGTAAAACGGTCGCTTTCTTTGCCTTGAATCCTAAAAACTGGACCAAAACCATTACCAAACTGAGTTCAATGCAAATGGTTCGGCTAAAGATGCCCCGTATTGTCAATGTGCCTCAATTTGATTTAGTGGAAACGGGTCTGATTGTGCAAATGCTGGAGGGAGATGAACCCGACGATTTGCCGATTCTGCCTGCCATGGTGGGCGGTTCATTCTTGTTTGCAATTGAGAAAGCCTATGACGATGTGATGCTGTCTTTAACCACTATGAATAGCCAGCAAGTCGCAGATGCAGTCAATCAGATGTTTTTATCCTTAAATATGGCAGGTATGCCAGAAGCGCAACGTGAAGCATATAAGCGCGGATTGGAGGGGATGCTGCAAGATCATGAGAAGTTTGTGAAAAATGCGTTGGAAGGTGGCGAAGGCATTTGGAATACCAAATATCACGTATTGCCCACATGGGATGAAAAACAAATTCTAAACCCCGTCGGTGACATTAAAGGCCAGCGCAATTCACCCATTAATATTGAAACTTTCATGATTAATGTCCGTTTGCTAATGGGCGGTTTTGGTCTTGATCCATCCTTAGTGGGTTGGGCAGATATGCTTTCAGGTGGTCTTGGCGATGGAGCTGCGACCTTGACCTATTCAAGCCAAGTCATGCGCCGTTCTATGTGGATCAGACAGTCAGCAACTCAATTCGTCAATGACATCATGCATCTGGATTGGGGCTATGCATACAATGAACAGTTTGATCCGTTGGATTACCCTTGGCAGGTTGAATTCTCCAGTAGCCAATCAGCTGCTGTGACTGAAGAAAACAGCAATAAACAGACACAAATGAATACTTCATTGTTAAAAATTCAGGTGATTAATTCATTGAAAGAATCAAATTTGAGTGAAGAAACCATGCAGTATCTTTTAGAAAAAGATGCGGGGTTTAATTATGACGATGCTAAGCGTGTTGCAGCTGATATTGCATCCACTAGAGAAAGAGAGGTTGAGTAAGCCATGGCTAAATATAATCCTTGGGAAAATGGATCAGCTCAACTCAGTACAATTTCGCTTCAAGCAAGTGCAGAGACCTTCACTGGAATGTGGTCAGGCATGTCAGTTGATCAAGCAAAAGTAGAATACAGTAAACTTTATGCTTTAAGCACCTTATCAACCCTACATTTTGGTGTAAAACTGGAAGCATTTGATCCAAATGGGATCATTGCAAAGACTGAAATAAGTTTAATTAATACTTATGATTTAACACATCAGGAAGCTGGACGGTTTAGTGCTTTTGAAAATGGCCAAGATGGTTTTGTTCCTGAAGTTATTGAAACACGTATACCTCTTTTAGATGAGAGTTATAAATTACCTTGGCTATGTCAAAGCATCGATTTATCTGTGTTAGATGCTCAAAATGACAGTGTTAATATTGGCAGTTTTCAGCTGAATTTTTTGACAGGTAATAGTTCGGGTGAAATTTCGATTCCATTTATTGAGACTCGAAATGCCGCCATTTTAAATAGTGCTAGAGCTATAAAGGCCATTATGTTTCCAGATGGGGTAGACGGTGGTACTCAGGCTTTACCCAAAGACTATTTAATGCGTATGACGATTTATATTTATGACAAGCACAGCTATTCAACAAGAGTGTTTGAAATTCAGCATCTGGTCGCCCTACAGACAGGCAGTATCCCGCTTGATGCGACTAATCGAGGTGGTGTTGGGATCGTCACGCTTAATTTTATAAAAATGTTTCCAATGCTGGAGTGATTGGAACAGTTTAAATTGGCTCAATTCCTAAAGTGACAAAATTGCCTCAAGTATAAAAAGTTGAGGCATTTTTAATGCGTAATATTGATATTTTCAAACAGCATTGGGCACCGCACCAATCCCGTACCGTTACAGGCTTTGACTCAGTTGTAAACAGTGGAACGTGTTCAATTGGCATCATTCAAGGCACGTACCGGACTTTGAATGCAATTGTGACTGAAACAGCCACAGAGGATGATCAATGGCGTATTGTGAATTTAAAAGGCCATAAAGGTGATATTGCAGCGTTTGACTCAGTTGCTGTTTTGGGCGCCATCGATGATACGCAGGCTTCATCATTGGCAGTACTGCAGTTTGGCCGCATATTCGATTTTGATTCAGCTGTAGACAGCGTGCTTGAAACCAATCCGCAAGGCCTTATGCGCTACTTAGCAGTACCGCACTACCATAAAAATGAGAACATCATTCCGGAATGGCAGTTGTCGCAACTACAGGATGTAGTTTCCGCAACAGTACCGGGCTGGGACGGAATTAACTTAACTTCTCATGAAGGTCAAACGGCCCATTTAATGCTAGATATGCAACGTCATGATGACCATGGTGGACTGCTTCAGGAGTTTGACGGATTAGTGCCGCTGCTGGAGTCTATTGGGGCTGTGTATGCAGAGTTTGATTCAATCATTGTTGAATACCAGTATTTAGAAAAGCTGATGGGCATGCTGCACAAAGTCATGCAGAGCACTTCAAAAGGCGGTGTAAAAATTCTGAATGTTGAACAGAGTGAAAAGCCGTTTAAGCATAAAAAAGTGCTGAATATCGCCGTTTCCTATAATTTTGAAGACGGTCAAAGCATCACAATTCTATTTCACCATCCTGACCGTGAAGCTAAAAAGATTGCACCGCAGGATACGCTGATTTCATGGAAGATCCTCATGAATAGCCGTGATATTACTGGTGCAGTACAACCAAACCAAGGTGAAGGCATTGCAATGCCAGTTTTGGCTGGTCGTATCATGAAATTGGTCAATCAGAACAGTGCTCGCTTTAAACGGACACAAGCTAAAAAAGCTGAAAATGTACAAGCCTTAGCGGATGCAGAGCAGCGCCTGACTGATAAGCAGGGTCAAAAAGCAGCGCTTGAAGCTGAAATTCAGGGGCTATTGAATCAACTTGATGAACATCAGACTCAGCAATCAGAACAACAAAATGTAGAGCAAGCTTCTCAGAATGAGAATATTCCTGCTGAACCTGCTGAACCTGCTGAACCTGCTGAACCTGCTGAACCTGCTGAACCTGCTGAACCTGCTGAACCTGCTGAACCTGCTGAACCTGCTGAACCTGCTGAACCTGCTGAACCTGCTGAACCTGCTAAGATATATCCGCCTATTGAGGATTTAGGCGAAGGCTATTATCAAGCTTTCAAGAATGATAAAAAAATTGATTCTTGGACTGCACATGTGAATACAAGTGGTGAATGGGAAGTATCAGCCAATAATGCTCAGTCTCGGGCATGGAATCGTGGATTTGGTGCACCGAGATTCTTTAATACGATTGAGGAAATGATTGCAAAATATCCTGCCTTTGCAGAGCTTCCTGAAATGATTGGATCATTGGATGCCAGTAATGATAATTCTGCTGATTCAGATGACGCTGATTATTTAAATAAAATTATTAAAGGCGAGGTGGATTTCACCAAAGCAAACGAAATTGAAACGCAGCTTGAAGAAATAGGAAACCGTCTACCAGCTGATTTAAGTGATTTGTTTGAACAAGCAGTTTCATCTTATTCAGTCTACCAAGTTGGCCAAGCATCAAAAATTCACTGATAGGAAAATATGACGATGGATGCAATGGAAAAACTAAAGCTGACTAGAGAGCTGCGCCAGCTGGTAGATGTAATTCCAGTTCAGAAAGGCATGGAAAAGCTTCATAGTACAAAACGCCTGCGTGAACTGATTGAGCTTTTAAGTGGAAAGGTAGCAGAAGCTGTAAACGAACTGTATCAGTCTATTATTGACGGCAAGGCAGAAGCATCTGTTGAACTGTTGATGAAGGTACGGGCTGAAGCGGAAAAAAACCTGCAAGATCCTTTGCTGATTGATGCGGTCAATGTACTGATTGTTCAAGTGAACGAGATGGTTGGAACAGCGGATTAAGTAGCCGTACCGTATCTTTCAAAATAGCCCAATTAAGGGCTGTTTTTTTGAGTGTGTGATGAGTGATTTTGCAAAAATTGACAGTATTCAGAATGAATCTGAAGTGTTAAAAACCATCGATGAGCTAATTTATAAAATTGAGAATAATGAGATTGTTGAATGGGACAGTGAACAAGCTGAAAAGCAGTACCGTGAATATTTATCCAATCTCGATAAATACGATGGTAAATCGATTGCAGCATCAAAAGCTTATTTTAATGACTATCTGAATGGAAAATTGGTAAAAACAAAAATTGGACTGGTCCGTATTAATTCCAAATCAAGAGGCAAGGTTCATGACCGGATGCGAGATATTAAGTATCTCGCAATTCCATATATTCCTGAAGTATTGATGACTGGGGATGTGAGTGAGTTAGTACCATTAAATAAAGAGCGTACTGATAGCGTAGAAGGGTATTATAATTTTGAAAAGTCAAAGCAGCTGAATGATTACACGCTAAATATTACGTTGAAAGTGGCTTTAGATTCTGAAGGGCATTTATTATATTATTTAGGCGCATCAAAAGAAAAAAGCCAACTTACACCTATCTCACAGGTCGTTAACCCCATAGGCTTGGAAGCTGGCTTTGATTCTATTCAATCACGATATGAAGACGAAATCAATATTGATGTACAAGTTTTAGACAAAGATGGCAATGTCCTATCTCAAGCGAATGCCTTGAAAGCATTATTAAAAAAATACGGTATTAATAATATTGTAAAAGGCCGTACCAATAAGGTTAAAACGGCAAAAGGAACTCAGGTTTCAACCGTATTTGCATTACTCGAGTCAGATGAAATCATTGCTTCACATACTTCTACAGGTGCCGAAAATCCTAATTTTCCTCAAGAGCTGCAGCCACGCGACCGCAGCCGTGAATCATCACAGGCTTGGGTTCAAAAAACCTCAAATGGATTAGATCCTGAAAGTCTTGGCCGTTCTGGTCGTGCTGATACTGGTGCTCCAATTGTGGGGGATGATTTGGTAGTTGAGTCCGGCAATGGACGCATCATGGCCATACAGCTGGCATATGAGCGTGGGCAAGCTGAAGAATACCGTGAATGGCTGATTGAAGAAGCTGAATATTTTGGTTTTTCAGCTGATCAGGTTGAAAATTTCACAGCACCTATTTTGGTACGTATCCGAACTTCTGAAGTAGATCGGGTTCAATTCACGGTAGAAGCCAATCAAGACGATAAACTCTCATTCAGTGCTACTGAGCGCGCTCGATCTGATGCCAAGCGTTTGGATGAAAACCTATTGGCTTTATTTACTCCTGGTGATGATGGGGATTTACTGACTGCAGGCAATCAGAAGTTTATACAAGGCTTTTTGAAATCAATTGGCGATACAGAAGCAGCGCAGTACCTCACTACAGAGGGTAAGCCAACTCAGGCCCTTGTAACACGGATCAAAGCAGCTATTTTCAGTAAGGCCTATAACGATGACCGGTTGCTGGAAATGATGGCGGACCAAACAAAACCAGATCTGCAGAATATGCTGAATGCCTTAGGTGCAGCAGCACCCAAGTTTATCGAAGCTCAAGCCGTTAGCCGTGGTGATATTCAGGATGTCTCCAGCTCAATTGTAGACGGTATAGAGCAGGCGCTAGATAAACGTGTTGCCAATGCCATTATCGATGCGGCAAATACGATTATAGCTGCAAAGAGAAATGACCAAGATATTACAGAGTTTGTTCAGCAACAGGGTTTATTTGGCGACTTGGGAGAGGGTGTCCCAGAACTGGCTGTATTCCTGTCCAAGAATAGTCGAAGTGCTAAAAAGATGAGTTTACTCTTTAAGGCAATGGCGGAATTTGCGGAAAAACAGGCTTTAGATCAGCTGAATATAGGACTGTTTGGTGAACCTGAGCCAGTCAGTATTCAAGATGCAATCAATTATGCAGTATCAGTGATCAATGAAAACTATAGTGATAATGCCACGATTAGTATGTTTGATTCAGCCAATGATTCATTTACGCTGATTGATAAACATGCCCATCAAGCTGCCACTTCACCCTACAATCGTGCCAAGTTGCCTAATCAGGATAGTCTGATTGCTGGTGATTACAGTAAAGGTGCCGTGAAGATTGGTGAACTGGATATCGCAATTGAAAATCCAGCAGACTCCATCCGCTCAGGTACTGATCCTAGCGGTAAAGAATGGCAAGTCAAAATGCAGCATCATTATGGCTACATTGAAAATACAATGGGTGCCGATGGCGATGAAATTGATGTATTTGTTAAAAATCACTTAGATTCAGATCCAGAGCATGCCTATATAATCCGTCAATTGGCTTCAGATGGCACTTTTGATGAGCATAAAATCGTTATTGGCGCTGAAACTGAGGATGAAGCTAAAGAGATTTACCATTCAAACTTTGAAGCGGGCTGGCAAGGCTTTGGAAGTATTGAGCGGATTGCTATGGCGGATCTACCAGCGAAATTTCAGCATACATGGTCTGAGTTTGACTCTATTGACAGTATTGTGACGAAAGACAATGTACTGGATGTGATTGATCAATTGATTGATGTTTTCGACCATTTGGGCGTCCAAGAAAATCAGCCTAAAACTGTATTGGAAAAGATGGCAGTTAAACTTACACGGTTAGAAGATGAATTTAACACCATATTTGCCGATCAGCCCTTTATGGGGCATGGGGGAACGCCGTTTGTTGATAATTCCAAAGGCCGACAGATGAGGCGTAATCATGAGAAACGTCAGGAGCGTTTACAAGCCAAGCAAAAAGAAATTGAGCAGCAAAAAGACAAAATTCAGCAAATGGAATGGCGAATTGCTGGTCGTAATACACAGACCAAAAAGAGTGCAAAGTTTATCGAAAAAAATCCAATTCATTTAGGATTATTTGAATTGGAAAAACAGGGACTCGTAAAGCAATGGAAACGTAATCCGCAGTATTTCTTTGTCAATGGTTTGGATAAGGTGGCATTGGCAACTTTTAACGGCAAGATAGGTTTAGCCAATCGTTTCACTGCTAAGACTCAGGCTGAATTGGAGAGAGTGAAAGAGTTGGCTGCTTTGGCAAATGAGTTGGTAGCGTAATTGGAACTCATCTAAATTCTAAGGTCATATTTCATCAAAAATAGCTCTGTATATAACAGGGCTATTTTTATGGGTAATGATCTTGCAAAAGTGCCAGCCGCTAATGCTCCCGTAGCGGTTCAACCGGAACGGATGAATGCCGATCCTTTTTGGGGAACAGTTTCAAAGCATAAGTTTGCTGAATTCAATATCTGTACCGTTTCACGTGACGAGAATAATAATGAGGTCATCACTGTAGATTCAAATCAACCTACGGTTCGTGCTTTTTTAGTTGATGGCGACAAGACCATGGAAAGCCAATGGCAGACGCCTTTTGAAAACAGTAATCCTGAGCTGAAAATGCCGATGCTGATGGCGGGTTTACAGACTGGTCAAACCGTTATTTCTATGGGAGCCGCAGCACCTGCAATTTTAGGCGAGACGGCTTTAGCTGTTACCAAATCTGCCATGCAGCCAATCGCCGATTTTGTAAAGTCCGTACAGGGCCATACCAATCTGAATAAAGTGAATACAACTCAGGTTTTTCTTTCCACTGCTTCAGTCCGTCTTAACCTCAGTCTTTTTTTTATTGCTTTAAGTGATGCAAAAATTGAGGTTGAAGAAAAAATTATGCGATTGGAATCATGGGCAGTGCCTGCCAAGCTTTCACAAGGCACCGTACTTACAGATGTAATTGAGCAGGGGGTTGCTGGCCTGTTTTCAGGGATTATTCCGCCGTATATCTCGCTGACGACACACGGTAAAACCTATTGGCCTTTTATTTTAGAAAGTGTCTCCGCGCCGATTGTTACGCCGATTGATGAACATGGAAACCGCTTAAACCTCGCCGTAAATCTGAGTCTGATGAGTCGTACCGCATGGGATGCGGATGATGTCCGTAAACTTTATGGGAATTAATAAAGATGCTTAGTTTTGATCCTGTGCCTATTGGCAATAACACGTATCAGCTACAGGAAATTGTATTTAATGATGCTTTGAAAGTAGCAGCCATTAATCAACGACTGAATGAGAAACGTATCAGCGCATTTTTATCACATGCACTGTGTAATAAAGAACAGCCTTTAAATATGACGATTCAAGAGCGTTATTGTTTGATGCTGAAGTATGTAGAAAAGCAGTCAGGCACATTATTTTCCACCGATGCTGATTTTTCGAAATGCTATTTGCACTCAGATGCAAACTGGCAGTCTGAAATTACCCGAAATGGTATTACTGTACGGCAATTAGTTGGTAGGGAAGCAGAGTACCTTGAAGAGTATTGTGCCAATGCTGCGGAATGGATCGCATGCATGCTGGCTTTTCAAATTAGTTACAGTGGGCATGAAGCATTAGCTGAATTGCCGAACCGTAGTTCTAATGATACCGATTTTTTTAAGCAGTTTTCTGACCGACTGGCGTATTTAAAGCAGCGTCCTCAAAGTGATTTTGACTTGATCTATCAAGATTTCATTGCGCTCAATAACCAATTATTTACGATGATTCATTTAAATGTCAGTAATCAGGGCCTAGTCATTTCAAGAGGTGCAGATGACGCGCCGCTTCGATTTCGCCCCGCTGCCGCCTTTTTCGGAATCATCAAAGAATTGGACCAATCATTTGCTTAGCACGGCTCAGGATCTGGCCCAGCATTGCAAGATGTCTTTATATGAAGCGCTAAATTTACCTGTAAGTTTTGAGGCCTTTTTTTATTCATCTGACGCATGGGAAAAAAGAAAGTTAGAACTTGAAACTGAAGCACAAAAGCATAATGCCCTCATCAAACTGGGGAATGAAATAATTAAAGTAATCAGTAATTCGGGAAGGAAAAAATAGATGAATACGACAAAGATTTTAGGTGAAGCAGTTGGCATTCAGCGTCAGGATATTATTGACCGCACGGAAGAACAAACTGCGGATGGTCTAACAGGTGCTGTAATTTTAGGCCGCTTCAAGCGTGGCCGCTTGGATGCACCGATGGAAATCCATCAGGGTAATATTCGTGGTCAGTTGGGCTTTGATCCGAAGAACCAGGACTACATCGCCGTGCAGGACTGTCTGGATACAGGTGTTCCCAGTGTGCAAGTGTTGCGGTTGAAAGGCGTTAATCAACCACTCATTTGTAATTCAATAGATGATACAAATCAAAATCGCATATTTATTGTAACTCCAGATTTACCAATTAATTTGCTTGATCCCGCTTTTAACGCAGCAGTTGACACACTAATAGAATCAGGCATATTTAGTTTCAATGGTCTGGAATATAGATTGAGTGATGGGCTATATAATGAAAACATGGGGATTATTACGCTATCCACGAAAATGCCACAAATGGGTGAGTTTTCAGAAATCAAATTTTGTGCCTCAACTCCTTTTATCTTTCAATCTGAGCCTGAAGTGGTAGACGTTCCTGATACGAGTGATAGCACATGCCGTATATTAGATAGTTATTTTGTGAATCAGACTATTGAGAGACAATCTGGCGGATCGGCATTTATCAGTAATTACACGCCTTCAGCGCCTATAACAGCAATAATAGTGAATGGTAAAATTTTCCCTGTAAGTATGACAGGCTTTAGTACGTGGCATAGTGCAGTTACAGCAGCCTATCAGAATAGTGATGAGTTGCGTGGACTAATAAGTTTTTGGATTAATCCCAATTACGGGGATACAGCTTATCAATTAGTTAATAAAACCTATTCAACGATGACAGTTGGTTTATATTCTGATCCAAATAATTTAATGGCTCCTCACTTTTGTTTTAAATTAAAACCAAGTGAAGAATAATATCTTCTAGAAAGCTGTAGAAAAAATGAGTTTAATCTTGTTTTTGTTAGAGCCTGCTTAATTAAATCTTCCAACTTTTAGGGTGCATTTCATATAGCAGGTTTTTTATTGGAATATTAACAAAACCTCGCCGTGCAATCACTCAAAATAGACATAACTTCAATAGTTAGGCACAGCTATGACTTACACAACAGAATTTTAGCAAATGAAGCCCGAATTTTTCGGGCTTTTTTATTGGAACATGCTTTTTTCTCTATTCATCTGCAGCGCCAAAATACCTATATAGAAAATCATAGGTAATTAAGCCATGCAGGAAAATACTATTCCTTGGATTATTAAAATAATTCCAGCCATTGTTGGGGCCATTCTTGCCCTTGTCTTAAGTGGGGATATTGATAAGAAGGGAAAAATCCAAGTAACCGTCAGTGTTATTGGTAAATTTGCAGCAAGTGTAACGGTGAGCTTATATGGTGGTTCAGCATTCATTGAGCATTTTGAAATGCTGAAGACTTCAACCATGTATCAGGGCTTCATCATGCTGATGTTTGCTGTATTTGGGCTTTTAGCGATCGGCATTGTTTACCAAGCTGTAGCAATGTGGAGAGGCAAAACCTTACCTGAAGTTATTGCTGAAATCAAAGCTGCATTTCTTGCCATTCTTGGTAATGGGGGTGACAAGTGAGTATTGATCAATCGCAACAAGTTGCTCAAGCATATTCTTGGCTCCGTGCTTTATCTGGTGGGAAATTATCAAATGCACAAGTGATTGCTGGCGATAAAGTTATTGCCATGCATGGACTGCCAGTATTCGCAGACATTATCGGATTTAAACTAAATGCCTTAGTTTCGGGTCTGCGTGATATTTCGGAAAAAGGTTTTTCCATCATTCGTGACGCAGAAAGCCTTAAATTGATAGCCTACTTGGATACTGGTGGCGTATGGACCATTGGATACGGAACAATTAAATATCCTAATGGTGTGCGCGTTAAGAAAGGTGATGTATGTACCCGTGGACAAGCGGAAATTTGGCTTAAAAACGATTGCCTGTGGGTTGATGCTTGTCTTGATAAACACGTAAAAGTGGCGGTAAGCCAAAACCAATTTGATGCACTGGCATCCTTTGTTTATAACATTGGTGAATCTGCCTTTATTAAAAGCACGATGTTAACGCTAATAAATAACAGTAATTTTTCTAGTGCTGCATCTCAATTTGATCGTTGGATTTACGACAACGGCAAAGAAATAAAAGGGCTTGTTAATCGACGAGCTAAAGAGAAAACTCTATTCCTAAGCTAAGACTAATAAGCCTGTAGAAAAGCCCTCAATTTAATCTGCACCCCAAAAGTTGGACACATAGTCTGATTTGAAGGGTGCATTTTTAATTTAAAGTGGGGTTGTTATTAGCATCTTCTATGAGTTCTTTTAATAATTCTGATTGGGTATAAATATTATATTGAATATTATGGTTATTTTAAGTAATTAAGGTAAAATTAAATCTTAATTATTTTTAATAAAAGGTAAATTTTATGAAAAAATCTAATATTTTTATATCCTTATTTCTTGTACTAATTACTAGTTCTGCTAGCGCTGCCTATACACCTTCAACAGCTATCAGTTATGCCGTAAATAACTATAATTTGCCCTACAATACAACATCAAATCCTTTTATTAATGTTTCAGGTGTTGGAGGTAATTGCACTAATTTTGCAAATCAAACAATATCTGGTGGATTATTAGGAATAACAAATGCTAAGACATTGAATCAAAATTTAATTTCTCAATCTACTGCAGTTAAAGCTGTTCAAAATACGAGTGTATTCTATAAATGCAATACAGTAGGTAATACTTGCCAGACTATAGCTTGGCGTGGTGCACAACCAATGTTCACATACTCAGCGAACAGTACAAGCCTACAATCTAAAGGAGTCCGATTGAATCTGGCTACTAAGACTACACTGGTAAATGGAACTTTATCACCACTTGATCTATCAAAAATTAGAGTTGGAGATATTGTTTATTTAGATTTTGATTTTGTTATTGGGGGCTCAAGTAATTCTGTTGATCATACGGCTGTAGTAACCGCAGTCAACCCAGAATCTTGGTATGATGTAACTCAAACAATGAAATACAATAATATTAAACTTACTTATCAATCAAACAATACAACCAATAAAGGCTTAGGTGATATGAATGCACCTGCAATCTATATATATCGTCCTTTCATCTGATTTAGTTATTAACTGCTAATAAAAAGCATCACTTATTTATATAAGTGATGCTGGAGCAATAGTTTTGAAAAAATTAATTTTTACTTTAATAGCATGCTTAATTATTTTAATTTCTCTTTATTTTTATCTTAAGCCAAATAATAGTCAGTCCATTGCTGAACTTCAGAAAGAAAGTGTAAGTAATTCTAGTGAGAATAGTGCGGAACAAAGTATTCAGACATCTTCCAACAACACCGATATGATAGCCCCATTGAAGTTACTCAAAGCTTTTATTGAAAAGGCTCCTTTCAAACAAGAAGATACACACTCAATATTGGCGCAGAATCCTGAAAATATTCAAAATTATCTAAGTGAGTTTTCTAGTTTAATTGATACAAATATAATGAAAAACAATAAATTGAGTGCTGATCAAAAAGCTAAAATACTATGGAGTATGTTCAAAGAATACAATTGGCTTGGGGACGATAATGCCTTTAAAGCAATAATTAAAGATAATTTAATGTATCTAAGAAATCCGTATTTAATTCCTGAGATCATGAAGACCTATGGTGATATTTCTTCTTTGGGTGAAAAGAGTGCAAATTCACGCCATGATCTATTAGAAATTATAAACTCCATAGATATTAGTCCTCAGAATCCAAATAATAAGCTAGTTGTTGATACCTTAAGATCGGAATTAAGATCAATCAATAGTCGAAGCGAAGCCCAAAATTTAAGTGATATGGCCACAAAAATACTTTATGAATATGGTAAGTCTACTGGGATTGATGTTATTCCAGATATTATTCAAGCAGCGAATACTAATACACAGGCTAGTTTAAGCTACGTAAATAATGTCTTAAAGTTGACTTTATCAGATAATAATACGACTCAACTTCAGAGTCTTATACAAAGTAATATGTCTCAATCTACTAGAGATGATTTAAATAAAGCAATTTCTTTTAATTTAAAAGAAGATGGAAACATTGCGATTAGCAGTTTGAATAAAGAATCATTAGCTATATTGGATCAATATTTAGGAAAAGAATTTTCTAATAATCCTGAGTTCGAGAAAAATACTGAGTTAAAGCAAGTTTATGGAAAAATCAAATCAGCATTAGAGTGATTTTTTGAAAATTATTAGCTAACACTTAATTTAATAAAGAAAAAGTCCAATAACTCTTGCAAGTTATCGGGCTTTTTCTTAAATTTGGTGGTATGCAGTTATTTGGTTTTAGCACATTAAGGTAGTGATATCATGTAGATATAGACACTTTAATTGGGTTGTAAAAAGTGCGTTTCGTATAATAGTCATTATCTTAAATGCAGGGGAAAAGCTCTTTGTAAGAATTGATATAATGGCAATATTTATTAAGTACAAAAGAGCTAAGTTAGTGAAATACTCAAAAGAAAAAATAGTAAAAGCCTTATAATTTCTAATCGATTGGGAGGGCTTGGTTGAAACCAAGATACACTGCGTTAGGCAAACCTCAGACCAGAGCTGTATCTTAAATTTGAGGAATTAAATCTTTGTGCAATAAAGCCATTGCAAAAAAAAGCTTCTAACTAAAGAAGCTTTTTATTACACCTTATTTACGCCTTGAAAATACAGTGTATCCCTAAGTATTTGATTGTAATTGTAAAATTTATTCTATTGTAATTTTACTCCATGATTCATACATTTTTACAGCACTGGAAAAGTCACTGTCTTTTTCTGATAAATCGCTAGAAGCTTGAATTAAACTTTGAGTTAAAGCAATGACAGGCGCAGAGAGTTTCGCTTCACGAACCAAGTCTAATGCAATACCTGTATCTTTGGCTAATAATGGTAGTGCGAAGGTCAGTGGAAAACTACGGTTTAAAATGCGCTGCGGTAAAACTGTTTCGGTCACACCGCTTTTTCCGCTTGAGGCATTAATACAATCAAGGGCTTCATGCAGGTTTACACCGTGGGCTTTAAGGGCGGTAAAACCTTCTGCAACAGAACATAAATTTACGGCCAAAAGCATGTTATTTACAGCTTTAACTGAAAATCCTGCACCAGAACCCCCCACATGTTTAATCAGTTTGCCAAAAGCTTGCATCGCAGGTAGAGCTTTTTCAAAAGCAGCCGATTCGCCACCAACCATAACCGTTAAAGTTGCTGTTTCTGCACCAATGGTTTGCCCACTAACAGGTGCATCAAGAAAGTCGATATTGTGTAATTTTAATTGTGTTGCTAGATTTTTGGCAGATTCAGGTACACCACTGGTGCAGTCTATCCAGATGGAACCTGATTTTATTGTTACAGTGGCAATCAGTTCTTCAACATCTTTGCTGGTCGGTAAGCAAGAAAAAATAACATCGGCTTGAACGGCTTGCGCAAGTTCTACTGCTTGGGTGCCATATTCAGTTGCATGTTGTTTGGCTTTTTCAAAATTACGATTCCATACATATACCGTATCAAAATGTTGAGGTAAATGTGCTGCCATGCGGTAACCCATAGCACCTAGGCCGATAAATGCAACTGACTGAATCATGGTATATCCTTTATATTTTGCTCGATCTCTGTTTTAGCCAAGTGGTCATCAATGGCCAGAACTCATTTGCACTTGATTGGCTCGACATTAGGCCTAAATGCCCACCGGGGATAAGAGTAAACGTGACATCTTGGCTATTTGTCAATTCAATTAAAGGCTTAACAGCCTCTGCCGATACGATCTGATCGCTACGACCTGCGCCAATCAATAAAGCGCATTGAATATTTTTTAATTCGATATTCTTATCTTGTAATTGTATAACGCCATTTTTCAGCGGATTTTGTAGCCAAACATTAAAAATCATGTCTTGATTGATGCCACCAGGATAATCAATCATTTTGTTGAGGAAATTCCCCATGGTGGCATGTTCGTATAAGGCTTGAGTGTTATCTAAATTCAAAAAAAGCCGCTTTTGGCTGTGAAACCAACCTTTTGGATCAATGATTTTAAAGCCAATAGCATTAAGTAAGCCTGAGGTGTGAATAAAGCTTTTTGGCACAGTTTCAGAATAAATTTTGTTTTGTAGTGTTTTATTTTTAGCAATAAGTTGATTCACCTTTTGAAAAAGTTTACCGGTACGACCAGAGGCATAACTATCTACAGGACTACCCAATACGATCAAATTTTTGACAAAATTGGGTTGCCGCAAAGCACAATAGAGCACCACGAAAATACCTGCCATGCTCCAACCATGTAATGAAATTTCTTCACTGTTTGAGTGCTTACGAATCTGCTCGATACAATGGGGAATGGCATCATCAATAAAAGACATAAAATTTAAAAAACGATCTTTATAGTTATATTGTCCCCATTGCACCAAATAGACATCAAAACCACTATGCTGAAAATGTTTGACCAATGAGCGATAAGGGTAGAGGTCATAAATGGCCATGTTGATTGCAAGCGGGGCAACAAAGACCAGCGGTTCTTTATATTGTTTATTGGGTGATGCGTAATAACGAATACGCGTTTGTTTATATTCGGCAATAACGTCATACGCCGTTGTTTGCGATAAAACCAGCGAGCTTGAATCAAACAAACGGGTTGATAAGTTTTTTAGTTTATTTTTATGTTTTGCAATTTTATTTTTAACGTGAAGCATGGCTGCTTGTACTCGCCCAAGAGTGGATTGATCGAAGTGTAGGCGATATTTATGCATTATACCTTGACCTTAAATACCATAGACGCTCAAAATGTTGGCAATTATTCGCAACGGCAACTCAGGACTGGGTAATAAAGATGAGCCAACAAGACGACATTGAATACCAATTAGACACTTTAGCCATTCGTACAGGTCATACACGTAGTTTTGAAGGTGAGCATGGTGAGCCAATTTTCCTCACTTCATCCTTTGTTTATGAAAATGCAGCAGAGGCGGCAGCTAAATTTTCAGGTCAAGAACCGGGAAATATTTATTCACGCTTTACCAATCCAACTGTCGCCATGTTTGAAAAGCGTTTAGCAGCTTTAGAAGGGGCTGAACGGGCTGTTGCAACAAGTACGGGTATGGCTGCAATTATGGCTGTTGCAATGTCGTATCTAAAATTGGGTGACCATGTTATTTGTTCGCGTGCTGTGTTTGGTTCAACCGTATCTTTATTTGAAAAATACGTGGCTAAATTTGGTGTAAGTGTTGATTTTGTTGATTTGACAGATTTAGCGGCATGGAAAAATGCCATTAAGCCTGAAACCAAGTTACTGTTTGTTGAATCTCCATCTAATCCACTGTCTGAAATTGCAGATATTCAGGCTTTGGCTGATATTGCACATGCCAATGGTGCATTACTCGCGATTGATAACAGTTTCTGTACACCAGTTCTGCAACAACCGATTAAATTTGGTGCAGATTTAGTGGTTTATTCAGCAACCAAATATCTCGATGGTCAAGGTCGTGCTTTAGGTGGTGCTGTAGTAGGGAATCACCAACTGCTTGAAGATGTATTTGGTTATGTGCGTACCACTGGTCCTTCAATGAGCCCATTTAATGCTTGGGTATTCTTAAAAGGTCTGGAAACGTTACGTTTACGTATGAAAGCACACTCTGAAGGTGCGAAAAAACTTGCTGAATTCTTAGATACGCATGCGAACGTTGAAAAAGTTTACTATGCAGGTTTACCAGCACATGTTGGACATGAGCTTGCTGCGAAACAACAAACAGGTTTTGGTGGTATTGTATCATTTGAAGTCAAAGGTGGTCGTGAAGGGGCTTGGAAAGTCATCGACAATACCCAATTTATTTCAATTACGGGTAATTTAGGTGATGCAAAATCAACAATTACTCACCCAGCGACCACAACTCACGGTAAACTCTCAGCCGATGCCAAAGAAGCAGCGGGTATTCGTGAAGGTTTAATTCGCGTCTCTGTTGGTTTGGAAGATATTGATGATATTATCCGCGATATTAGTCGTGGTTTAGACTTAATTTAATTTATAGATATTGATTTAGAATTTATTTGTTCGGAGATTTTTATGAACATTAATATGTTAATGCAACAAGCTCAGCGTATGCAAAAAGATGTTGAAGTCAACATGAAAAAGGCAAAAGAAGAACTTGCTCAAACTGAAGTGCATGCGGAAGCAGGCGGTGGTTTGGTTAAAGTTACTATGACGTGCCGTAATGTGGTAAAGCGTATCGAAATTAGTCCTGAACTGCTTCAAGATGATGCCGATATGATTGAAGACTTAATCGCGGCTGCAATGAATGATGCTGCGCGTCAAGCTGAAGCGGTTTCTGAAGAAAGAATGAAAGCTGCTAACTCTGGTATGGGCTTACCACCAGGTCTTGCAGGTTTATTTTAAGGAATACGTTTAGTGTTTAGTGATCGATTTGATCAACTGGTGCAAGCTTTACGTATATTGCCAAGCGTTGGGCCGAAATCGGCTCAGCGTATGGCATTACACCTGATCATGAAAAATAGAGAAGGTGCGATAGGGTTGGCACATGCTTTAAATGAAGCAACGACCTATATTCATGAATGTAGCGTTTGTCATTCGCTGACTGAAAATGAAATTTGTGATATTTGTCTTTCACATGAACGTGATGATCAAATTTTATGTGTGGTTGAATCACCTGCGGACGTGATGGCGATTGAACAAAGTGGTAGTTTTCGTGGTAAATATCATGTATTAGGTGGACATTTGTCACCGCTTGATGGTATTGGCCCTGAAGAGATAGGCATTCCATATTTGGTGCAGCGACTCAATGAAGGTAAAGTTGCAGAAGTGATTTTAGCAACCAATGCGACAGTAGAAGGTCAGGCAACAGCCCATTACTTGGTTGAAGCCACCAAGCATTTACCTGTGCAAATGACGCGAATCGCTCAAGGGGTTCCTCAAGGGGGAGAACTTGAATATGTGGATAGTCATACTCTAAGCCAAGCTGTACATAATCGAATGCGAATGAAATAAGTGCAATGCTCCTTATTTCATTCATTATGTAATATTGAAAGATGGGTAAAAGGTGTATTAATCACGTTTAAACTTATATAAAAAAGATATAAAAACTCATTGTATTTTCATTTAAATGCCAAAAACACAGTGAATAGATGCTATAGAAGTAAAATTTGTTATATCTAAATGTTATATATAGGTTAATATGCTTTTAAAGAGAATCTGATTTTAGACTCAGTAATATGTTTCAATTCATTCAGCAACAACCAGACTTAGAAAATATTTTACATTTGATGAGTCAAACGTCCATTTATGGATTAGACACAGAATTCATCAAAGTAGATACCCTATGGCCTAAATTGGGTGTATTTCAAATTAATGTTGCAGATCAAGTTTTTTTACTTGATGGGGCAAGTTTAGATTTGTCTATATTCTGGGAAAAATTATTTCAAGCACAGCAAAATATATTTCATGCCTGTAGTGAAGACATCGATTTAATTTATCATTATGCACAGCAAAAAACTTTAACCAATGTTTTTGATACTCAAGTCGGAATGTCTTTTTTGGGACATGGATTGCAAGTGAGCTATCAAAATGCATTAAAACAAATGCTGAATGTTGATATTGATAAAGATCAGACGAGATCTGATTGGTTAGCACGTCCGCTGAGTCCAGAACAACTCGCTTATGCAGCCAATGATGTACTGTATTTGATGAATTTGTCCAATAAGATTCAAAATGAATTAGCTGATAAATATTTACTTGATTTTGCACTCGAAGATTGCCGTCATTTGACTTATGAAATTGGTCAAGAAACGCCGTTAGAACGGCTTTACCATGATATTGGGAATTATCGTCATTCACGCCGTCAATTGATGCAGTTACAACAATTAGCCGCATGGCGTGAACAGATCGTAAAAGCGTTGAATTATCCACGTAGTTTTATTCTGAAAAGTTCAACCATGATTGACTTGGTCGAAAAAAATCCATGCAATCACTTCCAGTTATCAGGCATTCGAGATATTCGTCAAAATATTGTGCGTGATCATGGTAAAACCATTTTAGATTTACTTAAGTTTTTGCCAGAACAGGCAGAATGGCCACTTCGTATGGCACGTCCAATTCGTCATTCATCAAAAGAGGCAGAGTAAAACTTGAAGTGCGACATAAACCACCTAATTAATTTAAAGGGTTTATGGAGTATATAAAATTGTCATACCATCATCTTAACTTTGA
>NZ_FNPK01000046.1 GCF_900107285.1 Acinetobacter kyonggiensis
ATTAGGCAATATTTACCTAAAGGGATTGATTTAAATCAGGCAGATCAGCATTATTTAAATCAAGTTGCCATGTCACTGAATACTCGTCCTAGAAAGGCGTTAGATTGGCTTACACCATTAGAGAAATTTGCTCAGCTTGTTGATTATCATATGGCTTTTGAAACTGTCGCACCTCATGTTTGAATTCGCCCTTTCTTACTGTACCAACTGAATCTCAATTCCAACTAATTAAATCTGAAATTATACCAGAAGAAATATCTAATCTTTTCTCACATGAATCTAGCGCCGATGAGAACTTTAAGAAAATACTAAACTCCACCTGCACTCCAGAAATTGCGAATAGATTAAAAGAGCACGTTAACAGTTTTAAGCATAAGAAACATCATAGAGGCCCATTAATTCAATTTTTAGAGCAAATTTCATCAACTAATATTGAGTGGTATAAACATCCCAGAATTATTCAAGGTGAGCTTTTAAAATATAGAGGTAACTTGCTTGATGAATATCAAAGAAATACAGCATATGGTAAATTCCAGAACGTTAAGAACTCACTTGATGTATTAGTTAAACATGGCCTATTGCCAGAAAACGTTGAACTTCCGGACAATTTGCGTAGGTGTATAAATACGCAAAAGGTGCGAAAAGACAACCCGCTCATTTGTGAAGTGGACATGTATGATGAAAAAAAGCGTGATGAATACATAAACACCCCCCAGTTTATCGAGTCTTTAAAGAGCGAACTTTCATATAACTTGTGTATCCTTGTGAAAAACGCCCAAGAGATTGTTTTTCAGGGGTACAAAAAGTTTTGTAATAAAAATATCATCATAGAGCAAAGCCAGTTTGATGAATTCATGAACCACCCTCAATTACTCGTAAGTAGAACAAAAGGCAGCAATTCTAAGTCAAAGGTAAGCCCTTTTAATAGCGCACATCCATTACGCTTAAATAATTTAACTGCTTATTACAATCATTACTTTAATGATCTACTAAATAGCAAAACTCAACATAATATTAACAATCTCGCTATAAGCGAAGATATCCTTGGATATCTAGGCTTAACAAGCAGTATTGCATCTGCGATGCAAACCATCATCACAGAAGAATTAGGGATTAATCCATACTCGCTTTATAGAGTAAAAATATCATCTGACGGTCACGGCCATGAATTTGTTATAGTGGATGATGAGGGTTCTGTAAGAATTAAAGCTTTAAAGCCACGAGCTAGAAGCGCTCGCTCAAGAAAAGCAGAAGGATCTTATAAATCATTAGCCGATATAGATGCATATGAAATAAATGCAGCAACTTGCTTAAGAATGGCATTAGAAATGACAGCAAGAATCAGAGAGACCTTGGGAATACGAGATCTATGGGTTTGCCTATCTTGTCACGGTACCACTGTTCCATGTCCTGAAACATTCCAAAATAAATTTAATAAGTTCTGCTTGACGCTCTCACCTCAGAACACGACTTTGCAGGAAGCTACATTAAAAAAAGTACGAGCATCAAAAGGTGTTTTAATTTATTTAAATTCAAATGGCGACTCCATCAAGACTTCGACATATTTTGGTAATACTGTTAAGACAACTCTTAATCGTTACATCCCGAAATATTTAACTGAGATAATTTACAGACTCAAAATAAGAAACTTTCAGAAGATATTTCTGTTTATGGCTACCTCATCTGATAAATTACCTTTCAAGTCACTAAATATGAGTGAGGCCGAATTTAAATTACAGCTAAAACAAGTTTTCAATAATCCAGATATGGGAGGTAATTTATACGAAAAACTAACTAACCCTTGTATAGATAATGAGGAAGATATCCCACTATATTTTTGTGTATCTGATCTAAATCTTCAGTTAGCTATAAAGTATGCGAAAGATGGTAAAGATGAGAAGTTAAAGAAAAACTGTAAAGATGTACTTGATAAGATTGGACAAGAGTCCTCAGTAATGATGAAGCATATGCTTAGGACAGCACAGTTAAATGTCGAGAAAAATAGTTCTTAGGTGTGTAAATAATGAAAAGTAATTTAAGCCCTATAAAGGAACGCATAGACCCTAATGACTTGCTAGAGACCATTGTTAATTCCTCTTACCCTAAACCTCGATGGATGTTGAACGAGTCTATAAATGATAAAACTTGGTACTTATCCAAAGTTGGTATTAATTTATCCTTCTATAAGGAAAACCTTAATAAAGCCCGAAAGTTTGAATTCAAAAAAAAGATTGCAGATAATGAGTATCTAACTGACAAAATTAATGAAGCATTATTAATAGATATCCGTAATAGTCTTCTTTATCTTGATACAACAGGTAAAATTACAAGACCAGCTAGGATTTCGGATATCGCTATATCTGTAATTCATCTCATCTACCATGCAAATGAATTTCGTATTTCCAAGAGCGAACCTTTAGTTAGAAGCCTAGAGCAAATCAAATTAAAAGAGTTGAAACATTACTTGTTATCTTTCAATGTAGAGAGGGATTTGTTTGAAAAAGCAGTTAATTTTATATTAATAAAATGGAGCTCAAAGAGCGATATAAACTGGTCTTTAATAAAAACTGAGTTTGCTATTACAACTAGGGAATTTAAAAGTCTTAAATACAAGGTAATTAAATACTTAGAATCAAAAGATGATGGCTTTTTTTCTCAAATGGCGTATAAGCGAGAATACAATAATGCATGTACACGAGAGTTTGACATAGACTTTGATCTGTATCCAAGTCAAAGTACAATCTCTAATGAAATCTCTAAATTGGAAGCCTTTTTTACTGCAAGAACTGCCCAAAAATATAAGTTTCAGTATTCGCCAATGAAACTGTTTTCTGTGGGAAGGACTATTTTTGATGAAATGATCGATAGAGTGAAAACTCCATTGATGCCAATTTCATTATCCCTTCATACAACTTCCTCAGCATTACATTTTGCACGCGTTTATGGAGAGCCACTTCGTCAGTACCTTTCGGATTTATCTAAAGGCGAAGTTAACAGGATAAAAGAACTTGGTATAGCTTTATCAACCAGCAGGCAACATAGCCTAAAGATAAAGAATTATGTATATAAAACAACTAAGATCCCAAGCGCTCTCAAACCTTTAATCATTACGTCATGGGAAAAAGCAGATGTCAGTAAATTTGACTATAGCGAGTTAAGAAATGGCATGTCTGTTAATATGGCTATCAGACTTTACACAGCTGCAATATGGATTCTGATCGCCAGCTTCTCTGCTGGCAGAGCAACATCATTGCGGACTTTAAACCGTAATTGCTTTGTACAATCCCCAGTTGATGGTTTGTTTGACATAGTCATGAAAATCCCTAAAAGCTCAGAAAGGTTAGAGTTAGAAAAAGTACATAGACCTATCCCTGATTTAATATACGATTACGGTCTAGAGTTCGCTTTAATGGTATGTGAGCTTGAAGAAAGACGAGGTTTTATAGGAGATGAGAATGAACTATTTTTGTTTGGTTGTGCATTGTCATATAGATCAATCAGTGCGGCTCGTGAAGATGGCGGGGAAAACTCTAAAAACCCTTTAAGCGATGACTATATTAATGCTTCCATTAATATGTTTATGGACTGGATTGAATCCCCCCTGATCGGTGGAAAAAGATGGTATCCATCAACACACCAATTTAGAAGACTATTTGCTGTAGTGTATTTTAACTTCTCAGATCAAATTGGATTAGATGAGCTATCTTGGTTCATGGGTCACTCTAACCTCGATCAAACATTCTATTATGCAGAAGTGTCACCTGATGATGAATGGATCGACGAAGCTGAGGCTACTATTGCACAGATAGGGGCATCATTAAACAAGCATATTAATGGTGATCAAGCAGTGAGAAGCATCATTAACAAAGCCAGACAGTCAACAAATATTTCAACTGTGCTAGAGACACTGGTCCGTAGATTGATTGACGAACATAAAGAAAAAACAGGTCAACAAGTCCGTTTCTGTAAAATTGATGGAAACGAAGTTTTCTTTTACTTTATTAAACCATAAAACTAGGAATTTAGTTATGTCAAAGTTTAAGAAGGGCGAAACTTCGAAACCAGTTATCGATAAAAAGATTGAAATATCCTCATCTATAAAGCGAAAAACTGAACTCATAAATAAGATAGAATGCTTTGAAGATATACCTAGCAGCTTGGAAATGAAAAAAAACGCCATCTCACAAACTTCAGTTCATAAGTGGGATGATAGTGATCTTAATATTATATCTTATTCTTACAATACAGCTCATGCTGAGCATAACTTAAAATATTTAAACGATCTAATTGATTCAATTAAAAATGCCAATCATAGGCTTTCTCAACTCCTAGAATCAGAAAGGAAGGATAAAGGTAATTCCACCGCCAGAATCTCACAAAATGAAGTCAATAAATTAAAAATTGAAAACGAGGAATTACGTGTTGCATTAGCGGAAGTGTATAGAGCTTATATGAGTCTTTTAGATCAATGTCGAGAAGATAAGGAAATCGATGCTGCATATAGAAAACTTATTCTATCTCAAGCTCAAATCCTAGGTAGAAATCGACTCTGGCTGGTTAAATAATGTCTTCTGTAGTCGTTGCAAAAGATCCTAACCTTAAATTTCTCAATACTAGTAGGCGAATAGATCAAAACAATGATTGCCCACTTCCCATGATTTTAAAGAAAGGTGGTAAGTTTGATTGGGATGCTAATTCATTTATTACTCATTATGGCGGTGGTTCACAAACATATAATATTCGCCCATTAGCAAAAACCGTTCAAAAAAAAGCATATAGTTTAAATTTGTTCTGTGATTTCCTTGAAGATAATTCTATAAATCTGAGTGAGATTAATGATAGCACTCTTTATCAATATATTAAGGAGTCAAAAGATAGGAATATTAAAGACGGTACTATTATTCAACATGGAAGGACTGCAATTGAGTATATAGATTATCTCAGTAAAATGTATCCAGAATGGAAACTGGGTACTACAGGGAAAGATTCAGATAAAATATTCAGCGTGCATTATGAAAAACTTAAATTCAAGAAAGGAAGTATAACAGGTGAGTATTTTTATCATGAATCACTTGTCGGACTAATTAACATTGCCTCTGAAGTTGAATACGTTCATGATCACGAGTTAGTTATGTGGCTAGATGCCATCAACTGCACAACCAATCACCCAAGAATAAATACATTCCTCATAAGCAGGTGGGAAGCCTTAACCACATTACTAGATGTTACAGGCTCTAGAATAAGTGAAGCTCACGAGATAACCCGAACTATGATAAAAAAGGCAGCGGATTCATTATTCATCAGTGACAAGCAGCCAATAATCCGAAATATTCCCATAAGGAAAGGAAAATACAAAGGTAAAACTCGATCAGTGAGGACTACCCATGAGGATATTCAAGTTATTCTTTTATACGTCCATGTAATTGAAGATATGTTTCCTGATATGGAGCATGATGCTCTTTTTGTCGATTCAGTCACAGGAAAACCATTGAAATCTACTTATTTAAAAAATTATGCAAAAAAGGTTATTAACGGCAGTAAGTATTGTGAGGCTCTGAGGCACCTAACTAATCATTCTTTTCGCCATAGATTTATTACCCTTAATATAGCTAAATCAATTAAGAAAATATCAGCACAAGGTAGCTTTTCAAGTATTCTGAGTGTTGCTTCAAATGCATGCCGTAAAGTTACCATGCACGCAAACAATGAATCTTTATCACATTATGTGCATCTAGCCACTGAATATAATGAAAAAAACGATCAAGCAGATATAGATATGAGCAATGTTTCTCCTCAAATTAGAATTCGTGTAAAGAAAATGATCTCAATTGCAAATTTGTTCCGCTTAAAGGAAATAAACGAAGCTGAAGCTTTAGATTCTCTTCTCTCAACGATAGATGGATTTAAGAAGTTCACATAAAACCAATCAGCCTTTGTTCTTCAGCTCAGATATGGACTGAAATATGTGAGCTAAAAAAATTAAATATCACTACACTCAATTAATATATTAATAAAGATGTGACTATATGTAATTATAAACTGAAACTCTGTTTAACTTGTTATGCCAGTTCTGTTAGTGCTCAGAATTGAATATTACTTAAATTGGACGCTTTCGATAATAATTATCAAACCCATTTATTCTGAAAATCTGCGCCAGATGAATTTGGTATTATGAATGGTTTATGAATATTAATGGTTAATGGAATTGGAAAATCATTTCCAATGAGAACCGCCTCTCCAGGTTGCAGACTAGGTAGAAAGTCAGATGCTGCTTTATCAATTTCACCACAGGCACGTTCAATAATCTCTCTATCACGATCATTAGTGAGCCTATGAACAATCAATGTTCCTAACTGGCTTAAAACACCCTCAGTTATGTCTCTTGGTCTCTGAGTCGCTAGACAAATATTTAAACCAAATTTTCGCCCTTCTTTTGCAATTAATTCAAATGAATCTAATTTGGCAATGTTATCTTCATTACCAATACTTTTCCCAATAAAATTATGAGCTTCATCTAAAAAAACAACTATCGGTTTATCTGAAAATTTTCTAGATCGTGCCTGATTTAATAAATGCCGTCCGATCACATTCGCAACAATTTCTCTAGCCTTAAATTCAAATCCTACATCACTTAAGTCGATTCTTAATATTTTTTTATTAGAGGAATAGAATTCATCTATTTTGTTTAGAAGAGTCGGTAATTCTGCTGGTTTAAAAACAAATCTAAAAGTTTTAGATGTCGTTATTCCGTGTATTCTCGATATTAATGAAAGACAATAACTAAATCCTGATGGGTCAGGTTTCCATGCTCCATTTTGATCTGCTGGATAAATACATTCTTGGTGAATTTGTTTACATAATCTCAATGGGTTAAATGGAGTATAAGGATTTTCAATAAGTTCAGTACCTCGAACATACTTGATAGATTCTGTCCAATTACTTTCGTTTTTACCAATTTTTAAAAAAACACCGTCATTAATTTTTTCTAAATGCTGATCTTTTTTAAGCATTAATAAATGAACAAGTCTAAGACTGCGAATAGCATCTCTAAATTTAGGACCTTGTGCTTTGCCTGAAGGTTCAAACAATGCTATAAAATCCGTCTCTTGGAAGCATTCTGCTGGCAAACTGACAGCGCAAGACCCAATGGCTGGGCTAATGGGATCACTTAAATGAACATTTTCAATATCATCGCCAATGAAATCTTTATATTCTCCCGTTGGATCAAGAATAATTATTTTTGAGTTAAATTTTAGACATTCCTCTAATATTTTGGCAGTAGTATAACTTTTACCACCACCTGTTGAACCTAGAATTCCTAGGTGGCGACCAAATAGTTTTTCAGGTGTTACATTTATATCGCAACCCTGATCTAAATCTATGAAACCTAAATTTAATTCAACCTTTACTGTTCCTTTATTCATTCTTTTAGGAAGCTGAGCGATAAGTTCATGAGGTGCTGAATAGATGAGATCATTAATATTTGGATAGTATTCAACTCCAGCAGTAACATGCAAACTATCCATTTGAATTGTTCCTAGAAGTTGGATTCGTCCAGCAATATCTAAATTAGACTTATCTAAATCATCTTTTTTAATTTCTACAATACGTCCAAGAATTAAATTCACCTGACTTTCGATTAATATGAATTCACCAACTTCGCCCTTTCCATAGCGTTTGCCATGATAGTAGGTTGCTTGATGTTGTAAATTAATATATTCAAAGTTGACAGAATTGGCAGTAACAGCATTTACTTTTCCAAAAAGTAATTCTGGTTTGATCACACCATTATGCATGTGTACCTCCAAATAACTTCTTCATATTTTCATGAAGGTTCTCTGCAGGAGACAATGCTGTAAGATCAGGAATAAGACTTGAAAACTGCTGAAAGTCACAATTAATAAAGATAATTTCATCATTCTTTCTGTCATCTGCAATCTTTTTAAAAATTTTCCAATACTTAGAGGTTTTAGGAGGGGTTGCATCAAAGTCATTTTCAATACTAGTGGATACAATAATCACTTTTAAGTGTGGATTAGAAAGAATTGCTGACAAAATTGGCTCAGATAAATGATCATCGTTAAAGCCAAAACCAGCAATAATTAAACATGTATTCGGTTCTCTTAAACTTTGTGAAAAGCGAGCAATTAACTCCAAGTGTGGTTGTATATATGACTGTTGATATTTTCCTTTTGCAGGAAAAATCATACAGCTATCCTCAGCCTCCACATTTTCTTCTTGTTTGATGATATAAGGACTATCACTATCGCGACTCCAATTTGTAGATCCATGTAGCTTATAGAGCTGATATACACCTTCTAAATAATGGATGTTTGTTGAAGAAGTTGTCGTATTTCTTCGGACAATATCCATATCAAAAAACCTAGCATCGTAAATACGAGGAATTGAAAAAGAAAATCCATCTATTACAGTAATACCTAATAATCCAGCAGCGTCTTCAAAACATGTATCATAATTCGTCGTAAACAACTTAACTCTGGGATCTTTTGACTTTCTTCTAGCTAATTTTCTAATAAATTCTTTGTGACCAACTAACTGAGTATCTTTATCATTTATAAACCTACATTTTTTTAAAATAAGTTTCTTACACTCATTTAAAAATAGTTCTGTTTTTTCTGTTTCCTCACCAACTTGTAAATATGCTTCACAATGAGATAGACATACTTCTATATTTTGATTTTTAATATCCTCAGAAATATATTTACTTTCACCAAAACAATCTTTAGCAGTTTTCTCCATATCTTCTGTGGTACAGGCTAACCATAAATCCCACATTTTAGGGCCATTAACAACATCACCTAATGAAGTTCCGCTTCCTGCAAGCACCATAATATTAGGCATTTGCAATGCAGATTTTAACTTATTTTTTATTTCAGTTTCAAAATAATCATTCTCAGTTCCATCATCCTTAAGAGCATCTACCCACGTATCTTCTGAAGAATTATAATATTTATTACCCATATATTTACCTATATATTTTCAATTATTTATGCTACATCACTCTCATTAAACATTTCAACAATAAATAACACTAAAAATGAATTAAATACAAATAATTTTATTATATAAAAAATCAAATTAAGAAACCTAAACAACTATAAATAGCTTTAAAATAAGACCAACTTTATATAGATATTATCAGAAAAAGCTAAATAAAATTTCATACTAATATAAAACCTGACAGATACTACATTGTATGAATAACTGTCAGATTAGTTTTAACAAATATAAATTATACTAATAAACTATTTAGGATAGAATTTTTTAACTCTAATCTTTCAATAATATTTTCTACATTATCTAGATCATTTTTCTTTACTATTGGAACTATATTAGATAAAAACTCATCAAAAGTTTTTGCAAATTTATGATTTTCATTTTCCATAGCTGATAACAATAACTTAACTTGCTTATCAACACCATTAATAAAAACTAATTCAAGATCTATGGCTGGAATAACAGCTTTAATCAAGATTTTTTTAAGGTTGTTAATATCATTGTTAATTTCTTTAATCACCATTTCCTTCGTAGTATTAGGACGTATGTTATATTTATCCAATATAAACTGCGGATTAGGGATTTTTTCAACAATTGAAGATGGAACAACATCTTTAAATGAGCTAAGTATTTTTTGTAAAGATTCAATAGTTTGATTAGAACCATTTATACTATTTGCAATTCTAATTACATCCATTGTTAGCTTCGGAATTGTGTTTACAGGGCAGAGTAAAACTTGAAGTGCGACATAAACCACCTAATTAATTTAAAGGGTTTATGGAGTATATAAAATTGTCATACCATCATCTTAACTTTGA
>NZ_FNPK01000011.1 GCF_900107285.1 Acinetobacter kyonggiensis
CATCTATATTTCATATCCAGTCCATGATGTTTAAGCCATCATAAACTAGACATTTTTATTGGTGAGAATATAGACATTTTGAATGGGTTCTAACACTTGCATTTCGAATAAAAGATTTTATGTTAAATCTATGATCAAAATGGCCATAAATAGTTCGTTGCTAAAAGGTGTCTATAAAATTATGTAGAAAAGATGAAGGCGAATACTTACAATGCACGTTTAATATTGTCAACAAATATACAATGTATTTTTTTCCAATTGATGCCATTTATCTTTTTTTACTACTCATTTCATGTATTGGGCTTACTGTTGTTCTTTTAAAAAAAGTTCACTTCTTACCAACAGAAGTGATTCAACGCTCTTCACCGCTCGATGGTTTGCGTGGAATTCTTGCTCTTTCAGTACTTGCTCATCATTTTTATATTACCTATGTATGGAAGACTGCTGGAGAATGGAAAAAGCCTGAATTTGTTTTAATTGATAATTTCGGGGGTACAGCAGTTTCTCTCTTTTTTTTAATTACTGGCTATCTTTTTATCAACAAAATGATGAAAGTGGATATTAGTTGGAAACAAGTTTACTTATCTCGGATAAAGCGGATTTACCCTCTTTATATTGCGACATTTTTCTTCATTCTTGCGATTACAGTATCTAATGTTCCGATTAGTAATACGAATATTAGTGCATTCCTAAAATGGGTAAGTGCTTGGCTTCTTTTTAAAGGTGGAACTTTTGAAGGGTTTGAAAGTGGGCTTGTCATTGCTGGTGTAGCTTGGACTTTGATGTATGAATGGAAATTCTATTTCAGCCTTCCAATCATCTACTGTATTTACCATAAGAAGATTCCCTTAGCCTTATCACTAATTATTATTGCAGCACTTCTTTTCTATATTTTTAAGGAAAAGTCTCACTACTACTACGCCCTATTTATTCTTTCTATTCCTGCAATCAAGTTTAAGGAACATTTAAAAAGCTTTATATTTGAATCTCCTAAAGCGACGAATGTGATTGTAATCGGACTTAGCGTGCTTTCTTTATTTTTTACTGAACCATATACCTTTTCACAAATGATCCCTTTAGCGGTCATTTTTTCATTCATTGCAAATGGTTATAATTTCTTCGGTATGCTCTATAACAATGGTCTTCGAATACTAGGTGAAGTAAGTTACAGTATTTATCTTATTCATGGCGCAGTATTGTACTTTTTCTTTTCTGTTTTGAATATTATAGATTTTAACACTACATCTTTATACTCCTACTATCTTTCATTCCCTATCATTTTTAGTGTGGTAGTACTGCTATCTCTTTTTACTTACAAGTTTATTGAAAGTCCGTTTTTAAGAAAAAAGGCTCTTATATCCAAAAGAGATCCTGAATTAATTACAAATAAATAAAATCGTTATTTCGAGCGGTTTATTTATAGTGAACTTTATCGGATTTATCGAGGCTTTTTAGACTAATTTTGGTTTTTCAAAGTTATCTACTTAATAGCGTGTATGTAGTTTTTCTAAAATCAACACAATACTCTTTACACGAAAACTTTATTTTATTTAATATTTTTCAATAACTTAAAATATAAAAACCCAGACTTACCAATCTGGGCTTTTTTGTCGATTTATCACGTTCCACAACTCATTATCGTACAAAATCCTGAGATTTTATTGAGTTAAACTTAGAAAACCATATAAAATCAAAATATAAAAATCAGCCACCTTGCGCCAAAAACTTCTCAATTGCCTGCTGCGCAATCTCCGCATCTTCAAATGACTTCACCCCAGAAACACCCATTGCTCCAACAAGTTGCCCTTGATACAAAATCGGCTCACCACCTTCCAGCATGCCAGAAAAACTGTCCATAGTCAGAAAGCCCATTTGACCGCCCTTAATAATATCTTCAAACAGTTTGGACGGACTGCGACTCATTGCCGAGCACTTGGCTTTTTCTATTGCCAAATTTGCAGTCATCGGTGCTGCGCCATCCATACGCTTCATTGCTAATAAACTCCCTGTTTCATCTACCACAGCAATACTGACATTGAAACTGTTCTGAATCGCATATTGATGAGCTTCATTTAATAAAAATTCAGCATCGCTCAAAGTCAAATAATGTTTGGTTTGCATTCATCTTTTTCCATTTTCAAAATCTATATAAAAAAACCCGAACGAATTCGGGCTTGGGCTAATATAAATTATAAATATTAAGCTTTCATTTCTGCAAAGGTTTCTTTGGCAGCTTGAATCGTGTAAGCAATATCTTCATCAGAATGTGCTGCCGAAATAAAGCCAGCTTCAAAAGCAGATGGGGCAAGATTTACACCACGGTCTAACATGCCATGAAAGAATTTACGGAAGGCAGCAACATCACATTTCAACATTGAATCAAAACTGGTGATGTCTTCTTGATCGGTGAAATACAACCCAAACATACCGCCCACTTGTTGCGTTTTAAATGCAACACCCGCTTCTTTCGCAACTGCTTCCAAACCTGAAAGTAACTTAGCAAGTTGGGCAGTTAAATTTTCATAGAAGCCTTCAACACGTAAATGTTTGAACATTTCTATACCGGCACGCATCGCCAACGGATTACCTGACAATGTCCCCGCTTGATAAACTTTACCCAGTGGCGCGATGCATTCCATCACTTCACGTTTACCACCAAATGCACCGACGGGTAAGCCTGCACCAATAATTTTACCTAAAGTCGTCAGGTCAGGTGTTACGCCATAATGGGCTTGTGCCCCGCCCAGACCGACACGGAAACCTGTCATTACTTCATCAATAATAAACACTGAACCATGTTCATCACATACATCACGAATTGCTTGTAAGAAACCATCAATTGGTATAACCAAGTTCATGTTACCCGCTACAGGTTCAACAATGACCCCAGCAATTTCATGACCAAATTTAGTAAAGCATTCTTTAAGCATTGCAATATCATTGTACGGAAGGGTTAAAGTATGCTTCGCAAAATCAGCTGGCACACCCGCAGAAGTCGCTTCACCTTCACCATTGGTCAACATACCCGAGCCCGCTTTAACCAAAAGCGAGTCTGAATGACCGTGGTAACAACCTTCAAATTTTACAATTTTGTCACGCCCCGTATAACCACGCGCTAGACGAATGGCAGTCATGGTCGCTTCAGTTCCCGAATTGGTCATACGAACCAATTCAATCGACGGCATAATTTCACAAATAATATCCGCCAAAGTTGTTTCATGAACCGTAGGTGCACCAAAACTTAAACCGTCCACAGCAGCATCTTGAACTGCTTTAATGATGGCTGGATGCGCATGCCCTAGAATCATCGGCCCCCATGAACCCACGTAATCGACATAACGCTTACCATCGACATCGTACAAATACGCACCTTTGGCTTTTTCGATAAATACAGGCGTACCACCTACCCCATTAAAAGCACGTACTGGTGAGTTCACCCCACCTGGAATATGTTTGCTGGCTTGTTTAAACAATTGTTCTTGCTTTGGAGATAAGCTCATCAATTTACTCAACTAAAAATTTAACTACAAAAATAAAAAAACTGCTTAAACCGTCGCACTAAAAAGTTCAGACCACTCATCTAAACGTTCAGGAATATGATTCATTGGACGACCTAAAATATCACTGATCACCGCGCATAAATCTGCGCCTGCTGTAATCACAACATCGGAATTTTCAACCGTTAAACCACCAATGGCACAAATCGGTACATTCAACTTGGCTTTTGCTTGCTTTAATGTTTCCAGACCAATATTGCCTGCTTCAGGTTTAGTATCAGTGGCATAAATTGCACCAAATGCCACATAGTTTGCACCTTCTGCAATGGCTTGTTCAGCCAGTTCGAGTGAATTATTACAACTACAACCAATCAGTACACCTTGAGGCAATTGTGCGGCAGCATCGGCAATTGAGCCATCATCTTGCCCCAAATGTACACCCACACCATATTTAACTGCCATTTCTAGATCATCATTAATCACAAAAGGAACAGCATATTCAGCACACAAGGCTTTCATATATTCCACTTCGTAAATTTGATCTTCTTTTGTGACTTTCTTACGGCGATATTGCAATACGGCTATGCCACCATTTGCAAAAACACCTTCCAACTTTGCAAGTAAAACTTCTAAAGGATCATCATTGGTAATAAGATATAAACCGCGCATAAAAAACTGCCAAAATTAAAACTACCCTATTATATGCACAAGATTAACCAGATTCAGTGCATTTCAGGCAAATAGCAATTGATTACTAACCATAGACGGATGAAAAAATTAGAAAATTGTAATCAATCTCACATTTTCCATCCTGCAGCGAGAAATACCTGTTTTCAGGGATAGATCGAATGCAAATTAAACGGTCTAATACAACAACAGAATAACCATAAACAAAAAAATAGTAACTTGGAACAAAACAACGAATTGACTTTCTAATGCTTTGTCATAAAACGCGCTTGGGGAAGCGGACAAAGAATTAGAGAGTCAACTATTTTAGCTAAAACCTATGTCAATTCAATCTATTAACCCAATAAAAATGTATTTCTCCAACGAGAAAATACTGTAAATTTTCGCTATAAATTCATCCATAAAAAAAGCCCAGAGAAAGGTCGCTCTAGGCTTGGAAAGCTTTAAATTTGTATTTTTGTTTAATCTAAAAGATCAACAATTCAACATATAACTATTAATAGAATATTCATTCTATTTTTGCAAGCCCTAAGCAGTTTAAATTTTTGATCAAAGTGCGACTTGTTTTTCATACCATCATTATTATGATGGCTAAATCATGCTTTAGTTCTCTCATTAGCTTGAAATTTTATCCAATGAGCGGTCTTTTAAACTTAAATTTCCGCGTAATACATCGGAAAACATACGCCAATCCGAAATAAAACTATAGATCGGTTGTTTAAAACTAGCTGGTTTATTTTTCTCAAAAACGAAATGTCCGACCCATGCACAAGCATAGCCAGATAACAGCCCATAGATAAAATATTTTGGCTTTCTTTGAAGAATGGCTTTACTCAAAAAATACACCCCGACACTACTTCCCAATACGTGTAAACGGCGACTGATGATATTTCGATGCTCGGTTAAATAAAAGCGATAAAATTCATGATAATTTTGAATAGGAAGCTGAAATTCTGGTTGTGGGTTAAGTTCCAATTTAAGCTCTACGGGTGCATTCATTTTTATCATCCTATTTATTTTTCTTTACGTTAGCGTATTTTCCATACAAACAAAAGTGTTCCTAGCGATAACTTTTTGTTCATTTCAAATACAATGCCTGAAGAATCGCTTCGTCAAGTCTTACATGAAAAATCATTTTCGCTACAATTGCAGGTTTAAAATAAAGAATACAATTCAAGCGCTATTAAAAATCACTTTTTCATAACGCATTTGTACCGTAAAGATGACGTTTTTTATGTCTAACATAGCGTCAAAAAATTAGGATGAAAGATCATGGTCGAAGTTGAATTAAAATTTCAAATTCCAGAAGCACGACGTAATGCTTTACTCAAAGCGTTAGATCCTAAAAAATCAGAAATTATTCAACTTAAAGCAAAATATTATGACACTGAAGAACGCTTACTTTCACAACATGGTGTTGCCTTAAGACAACGATTAGAAGGTACACGTTGGATTCAAACCTTAAAAGCGGCTGGAAAAAGCCATTTACACCGCTTTGAGCACAATTATGACCTTGGTGAACAAGAACAAGCACCAGAGCTTGATTTAACTATTTATAATAATGATGCTGAAGCACAGCAAATCCTTAACAATGCTTTGGGCAACTCACAAGCACAACTTAAATTACAATTTGAGACGGATATTCAGCGCACTTTTCGCGTTCTTCGATTTGAAGAAACCGACATTGAAGTCAGTTTAGATGTTGGTGAAGTCCGTACTGCAACTGCACAGTGCGAGGTTCATGAAGTTGAATTCGAGCTTAAAGCAGGCTCAATCCAAGCCCTTTTAGCCTTTAGTTTTGAATGGGTAAAAAAATACCAACTTTGGTTAGATGTTCGTAGCAAAGCTGAAATAGGTCATCTTTTAGCCACCCATCAAAAAGTCAGTTCGGCAAAATCAGCAAAAGAATTTACTTTAAGTAAAAAAGATTCTGCTAACAAAAACTTACGACTTCTAATTGCTCAACAATTACAACATTTACTGCCAAATATTGCCGCTATTTCAGCGATTGTGGCGGAAAAAGAACATGTTCAACAAGCCCAAATTGCCTTAGATCATTTGAATTTAACGCTATCTTTATTTAAAGATTGGAATGACGCTGTTTCAGATAAATGGGCCATGCAACTGGGTGCATTTAAACAGCAGTTCGATCATTTACAGCATTTGGAACACATGCAAACCACTTTGGGAGCCTTTTTACAAAACCCCAATACTGCATCCAATCTGACCAAAGATATTTTGTATGCCAAAGAAAAGTTGTCCAATTTGGTTCGCTCAACGCAAAATGTACATCATTATTTGGAACTCTTGATGTTCAGTTTAGAGCAAGAGGAAAAACCTCAAACACATGATTTAAAATGGTTTGCTCAAAACACATTGCAAAATCAATACAAGCAATTACATGACAGTTTAACCAGTGCAAATATTGCTGACTTTGAAAGCCTCGATAAATTATCCACTAAAATTCATGAGTTAAAATTTAGCTTCCCTATTTTAACCTCGATTTATGATGTTAAAAATTTGCAAAAATACAGCAAAGCTTTAAATGACGCTCAGCTTGCCGCCAGTGAATATCAAATTCTAGCTTCTTCCGCAGCTTATATTCAACAAACTGAACTTGAAGCCAGTGACTGGTTTGTTTTGGGTTGGCTTACCGCCAAACAAGAGGTTTATGCGCAGCATTTACTTGAAGCGACTGAACAATTCCTAGTCAGCCGAAAATTTATTAAGTAAACCATCAAAAGCGTATTGTCCCCTATTCGAATCACTGCCGATATTTTGGACGATACGCTTGATCTACTTTTTCAGCATAACATGACTACTATTTTATTCAGTCTGGCTTACAATTAGGATAGAACAATATCGATAATAAAATGTCAGGAGTTTTGATATGCTAGAAGTTGAATTAAAATTTCAGATCCCCTCGCAACATCAAAAAAAACTCTACCAATTGTTTTTGGCTAAAAATGCGCAGCCTCGCTCACTATATGCACAATACTACGACACCCCCGAACGACATTTAGCTCAACAGCATATTTCATTGCGACAACGCCTTGAAGATACGCACTGGATACAAACCTTAAAAGTATCCAGTGAGCATCATTTAGAACGCTTTGAATTAGAAATTGATTTAGGAGCAGTTGAACATCCCGCTTTAAATCTCGAAATTTATCAATCACATCCACAAGCAAAAAAAGTGCTAGAGCATGCTTTAGGCAAACAGGCTAAAAATTTAAGCATGCAATTTGAAACAGATGTAAATCGCCTTGTTTATGTGGTGCATTATAATCATGCAGAAATTGAAGTCAGTTTGGATCGGGGTGAAATTCGTCATGACAAACAGAAACTAGCCATTTATGAGCTTGAATTTGAACTTAAAAAAGGTGCAATCCCCAACTTTATTCAATTTATCCAACCGTGGATTAAACAATATGATTTATGGTTAGATGTGAGAAGTAAAGCACAGCGTGGTGATTGTCTAAGCCAAGAATTAAAGACTACAACTGTGCAATTTGCAGCTCCACTGCAACTTAATCGACAAGACTCTACCGATGCCGCATTAAAACAGATCGTAAATAATAGCTTACAACATCTATTGCCTAATGCTACAGCCATTGCTTCTGAACACTATACACATGAACATGTACACCAGACGCGTGTCGCGATCCGCCGCCTAAGAAGTGCTTTACGTATTTTTGGCAATTGGTCAAATGATGTTGATCCAAACTGGCAACAACAACTTACCACACTGTTTCGTCAACTCGGTTCAACACGAGACTATGATGCCTTAAATGAAGGACTCATCCCACGGTTACAGCAAGCAGGTGCTCCTTTCACTCAGCTCCCCCCCGTTACCGAGGAGAATAATGTCCCCATTGATGCGTCTTTACGTACTTTAGATACTGTTCAGTTGATGTTAGCGTTACTGCAATTCGTGCATCAACCCACTAAAAAGCAAAAAAAGATGGTCTTAAAAAAAGATATCGCAAAAAAATTCCAAAAATTGCATCAGCAAATTTGTAAGGATGCCGACCAATTTCTAGAACTGGATATTGCGTCACAACATCGCACCCGCAAACGAGTCAAACGCTTGCGTTATTGTGTTGAATTTATTGCCTCGCTCTATCCCAATAAAGCCGTTAAAAAGTATCTCAAAGACTTAAAACCACTACAAGAAAGTTTGGGACAATATAACGACTTACTTGTGGCTGAAGCACTATTTCAAGGCATTGTTAAACAGAAACAAAAAGTCTGGTTTGTTTTGGGCTGGATTGCCAATGAAAAACAATACATGTTGCAACAGTCAGAGCAGCATTTAGTAACATTTTCCAAAACGAAGACTTTTTGGTTATAAAAGAGAAGCAAATATCACCATCAATTAGCGATATTTGCCGAAAATTTTCCACGTATTATTATCAGCCAACGGGTCACTATAGCTATCGTTACGCTGTTTACGCGGCTTATCTCGTGCATCAACCAATTCAAAGTGTGGCTCTGTACTAAGTACAATACCATTCACATAAAATCGCGTCCGCGTATATTCACTTTGCCCATGCTGAAACACATAGGTACGCAGGTCAATAAATTCACGGTGCGCCACTAACGCAGCAGTATCATCACTTTCTAACCAAGCTTGCATCGCTTGAATTTGTTCAGCTTCATATTGTCCACATTTGTCTATTAAACTGGCAATACCGCGAAAAGTCTTCGACTCCTTAGCACGAGTTTTATTAATCCGAATCCGATCCACATGAAAATAAAATAAAGGCAAGTTCAAATGACTGGGTAAATGAATCGCATCTACTACCTCATCCTGCATAAAAGGTTGAAATAGATCCTGTGCCCTTTCAATAAGCCCTGTCCATTGCCGATAATATTCTTCAACTTCGACCTTGGAACCATAATAAATAGGCAAACCTTCAACATTGGCTAAATTTACAGGTGGCCAAATATTTTGGCGCAATAAAGCAATGTCACTTTTTAAACTTTGTACCGCAATGGCATCTTGCATTACATTATCCATTTTTATACTTAGGCTATTTTTAGATTAAGCCAAAGGTTTAGTTTCTGCAAGCCTTTGCCTATAATATGGCATTAGATCGTTTTTGCAGGAAAAGTTCATGGTTCAAAAGATTGAAGCAACAGATGTAACCGAAGAAGAAGCGTTAAATGCTGTTTTTTTTGAACGTGCTGATGAATTTATTAAACATGCCAATGACTTCTGCCGTATTGAAAAAGGTTCGCAAGTAAAGCCGACTGAAATACGTGGGCAAGTCAGTGCTGCAATGTTATTTGGTACGGCGCGTTTTAATACGTGGGTCGCAGCAAATAACTTTAAAGATGGCAATGAAATGCGTGATGCGAAAGATCAAGTCATGTCTTACATCATGCAACAATTTCAAATGATGCTTGAAGATAACTATGATGAATATTGCGAACAGTTTGAAAACTATCTTCGCTTCCGTCATAACGAAGAATTTCATGCCAATAAGCATGACCATGATCACAAACATTGATCATTCGATTAAAAGCCCGTCAGGGCTTTTTTTAGGTCTTCATTTTTTGGATAAAAGGTTATTCAAAGCAATCATACTTTGCAGTATGGTAAATAGTCAGGACATGCTGAATTAGGGATACATATGCAACAACTGAATTTTGCAATGATTGATGCGCATATTCACCAATGGGATGCTTATCACATGTCCTATTCAGCCTCTTTAGCAGTTAAATTATTGGGTAAGCATCCTTACTTACTAGATAAGCTTGTGCGTCTGGTTAAATCCGATGACCTGATCGAAACACTTGGGTTAACCAATCACATTACTGCACCTTATTTACCTGAAAACTATCTACAAGATATTGGACATTACCCCGTCGAACAAGTCGTGCATGTTGAAGCCCGTTGGCATAAAAACAAAGGCAAAGGCGCTGTGGATGAAACCCATTTTATTGAATCTTTGTCTTTTAACCAAGAAACGGTAAAACTAGGCGGTATTATTGCAACAGCAGATCCGCGAGACAGTAATTTTAAAAAGATATTGCAGTTACACAGCAAGGCTTCGCCACGCTTTAAAGGCATTCGTAAAATGGCCGCAGTGCATGAAGATCAAGACATTTATGCTTGGGCAGATGAACCGCACTTATATGCTAATAAAAAATTTCTAAAAGGTTTCGAAGCCCTAGCACACTACAACCTCACATTTGATGCTTGGGTGTATTCCACCCAATTAAATGATGTGATTGCGTTAGCCAAACAATTTCCTGAAACATCCATTGTGCTGGATCATTTTGGCACACCCGCAGGGCTTTTTGGTCAGGTTGGTACACTGACGGGACTCACCAAAATTGCCCGTGGAAATATTTTATTTCGTTGGCAGGACGATATGGCTGAGCTTGCCTTATGTCCAAATGTCTATACCAAAATGTCAGGTTTATTTATGCCTGTATTGGGTCATCAATTTCACAAGCAAGGTCGCGTAGCCAGTAAACAAGAAGTTTATGATTTAGCCATGCCACTCATTACTCACGTGCTGAAAAGCTTTGGTCCTTATCGAGTCATGTTTGCCTCTAATTTCCCGATGGATCGTGTCAGTACATCATTGGTGAATATTATTGATGCTTTTAGTGATGCTGTGGTGGCTTATGATCCAAATGCATTACAACAAGTTTTTCATCACACTGCCAAGCAGTTTTATTCGTTATAAAAAAGAACCTCCCTTAAATACAGGGAGGTTCTAAAGAGCATGTTATTTTTAACGCTTTATCACACAAGGTGAAATGAAATGACTTTCATTCCATCATTTTTGTGCTTTACCATATTGGTCAGCCATCACTTCCACGAACTGATCTAGCTTGATGTATTTCTTAATGACAGCATCGACATCGGCTTTCGTTAATTTTGCCAACGCCTGATCACGCTTTTCACGGAACAATAAATCTCGATGATGTTCGAGTTGTGGCATTAACATACGATGAATATTACGTTCATCTTCCAAAGCGGTGACTCGTTTTTTCAAGATATTGGCTTTGGCAGCCTCCAACTCTTGCTCGGTCACACCTTTGCTGAGCAAATTGTTGAGAACTTTATGCACACTCTGTGAAACTTGTGCCGACTTACCTGCTGTATAATTGGCTTCAATGGTTAAAGCACCTGAATCAATCCAATCATCTAGGTCTAAACTACTGCCAAAACCATACACCAAAGCATTTTTTTCACGCAGTTCTTGTGCAAGATGTGAAGAAAGTTGTGAGTCGCCCAAAATATAACTAAACACCATTAAAGCTGGCGTATCTGGATGATCAGCACCGACAGGGAAAGTCAAAATAGATTGGTAATTGCCAAATTCACGTTGTTCCGATAAAGCATGCACCTTCTGTGCAGGATAAACTTGATAATCGGAACTGAGTCGTTGGTATGGCAATTGCACTTTCCAACTGCCAAATTCCTTTTGCAAGATTTTGAGCATTGTTTTGGCTTGGTAATCGCCAGTAATCGCAATTTGTGCATGATTACTCACAAAGAAATTCTGATACAACGTCTTCACTTGCTCAACTGTTGCAGCCTTAATCTGCTGCTTTGCAAGATCAGGTTCAAAATGGTAACGCAAATCCCCAGGTTGATAGGTCTCTAACAAACGTGTCATGGTCAGCGCAGCCACTGTTTCTGGCTCGGTATAAGGTCGATCTAGAGCAGATAAACTTTGCGATTTAATCAAATCAAATTGTGATTGTTCAAACTTCGGTTTTTTCAAAACATCTAATATAAATTTAAAGTAGTCTTCGAACTTTTCTTTTTTCGCAACAATTTGAATGGTAATACTATTGCCGGATGCATTTGCAGCCGCACCACCACCCGCTTCAATGGATTTATCGGCAATATCTTGCAAGCTATATTGATCTGAACCACGTAATAATAAATATGCCATCAAATCTAAAACTTCACCTTGATTAAACAGTGATTTTTCAGTACCAAAATCGATCGAAATCGTAGCGTAGGTTTTATCATCACGTGTCGATGTTGGATATAAAGCGTACGAAATACCATTCTTCAATGTGCCACGTTGAATTTTCTTTTCAGTATTGACCAAGTACTGCTTAGAGGCTTTAACATAGTTAGCAACCTCCTGTTGGTAGACACGGCTATCTTTCAGTGGCTCTTCTTGAATATCCGTTTGCGCTAAGGTCTTAGTGGGTTCAGCTGCTTGCTTTTGCTTTAATGCTTTTTTCTGCTCTTCAGGTGTCGGTTGAATATCGCCCGAAATACGATGTTGTGGGACTAAAAACTGGGTTAAGGTTTGGTTCACATCGGCCAGTTTAAGTTTTTTGACATTCTCCAAATCGGTAAAATACTGTGACCAATCGCCCTGATAAGACACATAATAATCACTCAAACGCCCGCCCAATGCTGCGGCATTGCTTAATACGCTATCAGACTGATTTTGAATCAGGTTTTTTACCCGATTAAGTTCAGTTTCATTGAAGGGTTGATTTTTCTCTACCCCTGAAATTAATGCCGATTCAACTTTCTTAGCATCATGATTAGGTGCATAAATTGCGCCGATAAAAACCAAATTAAAGTCTTGATCCAACCATGTCGTTGATTGAACTGCTGTACTTAAACCTGTTTCCACGATACTTTGATAAAGATGCCCACTCGGCTGCATCGTATATAAATAGGGTGCTAAGGCAAGTTCAGATTTGATTTTTTCATTTTTACCATTCAAATAAATATTGAATTTCGCCAGATCACTGCCCTTTTGCACCAGAAAATTGCGCTGTTTCATTTTAGACGAATCAAGCACAGGAACTTTGGTCTGTGCTGGAACTTGGCGTGCTGCAATTGGACTGAAATTTTGGTCAATCTGTTTCAACACTTCAGCTTTATCAAATTTACCTGAAATCACCATCACGGCATTATTAGGTGCATACCATGTGCGATAAAACTTATTTAACTCATCCATTTTAATTGATTGTAATTCGTTTAAATCACCAATCGGTAAGCGTCCTAAATATTGATTGCCATAAGCCGACTTCCACATTTGATCCATCATCACAGAAAAAGGCTGATCCATACGAACTTCACGTTCACGTTTCACAATCGAAATTTCTGAAGGGACAAATTTTTCTTGTAAAACCAATTTATCCATCCGCTCAGCTTCAAGATGAATCACTTCATTAATCACATTTTGTTCTGGTCGAATGACATTGGTATATTTGGTCGAATAATAATCCGTACTGGCATTGGTCATTAAGGTATATTGATCCAAACGACGTTGAAACTCTTCGCCTTGAATATTCTGTGTCCCTTTAAAAGCCAAATGTTCTAATAAATGTGCTAAACCGCCTTTACCTTGCGGATCATTCAATGAACCGGTTAAATAAACCGTATTCATGAACACTTTATTTTCTTTATCATTTTGCGCAAGAATCACACGAAAACCATTCTCTAATTTATATTCCTCAATCTTTTGTTGAGATTTAACTAAAATAGGTTGTGACCAAGCAGTGGCACTCAAGCCTACTAATAATAAGGAGATGGTAAGTTGTTTAAACCGCATTAACATAATTATCCTAATTTATTCAATCATATGAATTTTTATAACCCTGACATCTTAGGAAATGATTTTTAGTTTTAATAGTGGTTTTTTGAAAAAATAGCCGTTTATTGCAACTAATACCAGTCAGTTAAAAAACTGATGGGTATTTTTTTAAATTCATAAAGTTATTCGATACGCGGAAACGTCATCCGCAACTGTTCGAGGCAAAACCACTTTAAAAAGTAAGGTTTCTGCGATTTAATTGATCAATAAAAGGTATTTGACGAGTTTTGCGGATGACAAATGCTTTTGGTTCTTTTGGCGTAACAAAAGAACAAACGAGCTCCAAATATTTGATTCAAGGATATAAGACTCCGCCATGAATAACAAAAGTTAAGGAGTTTATTTCTAAAATCCTTAACTGATCAGCATTAGTTTATTTCAACGGCTTTTCAGCTCATCTTGATCAATATTTTACAAATACAATTCTGCCTGCATATACAGTTTTGCATAACCTGAAATTTCAATCCGTTCATTTTCAAGCACCACACAATACAACTCACCTCCGCGCTGTGAAGCTTGATAAGCTAAAATTTCCTTTTTAGCCAATTTTTCAGCCCAAAGGGGTGCAATCGCGGTATGAATTGAACCCGTGACTGGATCTTCATTAATACCATTGGCTGGGGCAAAATAACGAGAAATACAATCATATTGTTCGGCTTGCGCAGTTAAGGCCAAATCAACCAATGTTCCTTGTGCTGTAATTGCCGTGCGAATTTTCCCCAATTGTTTTAACAGTTCTAAATTTGGCGTTTCATCTATGACATGTTGTGGGTTTTCATATTCCACAATATAAGCTTGGCTATTCAAATACACATTTTTAAATGGCTTGCTTAAAGCTTGATTGAGTATTTCAGGGTAGTCCGTAATCTTCTCTGCACGGCGAATTGGAAAATTCATTTTGATTTTGCCATCTGCCTCTTGACTGACCACAAAGATACCCAAATTTTTCACATGAAATTGAATTACTTTAGCCGAGGTGAAATCTTTAAACAGCACAAAGCTACTGGCTAAAGTCGCATGTCCACAAAAATCGACTTCTGTTGTTGGGGTAAACCAACGAATTTCATAATTTTCTGCATCAATGACTTTTACAAATGCCGTTTCAGACAAATTATTTTCCAAAGCCAAATTTTGCATCAATGCTTCATCCAACCATTGTTCGGTCACAATCACTGCGGCTGGATTGCCTTTAAATAACACATTGGTAAAAGCATCGACCTGATACATTTTCATATTCATTAACCTCACTGTATTTTTCATCATTTTACGCAACTCATCACAGCAAAATAGCGACAGATTTTAAAAAATAATTGATACAGATTATTTTTGAATAAAAAAAAGCCAATAGTAATCTATTGGCTTTATATAAACGCATCATATGGACACGCCAAGCAAAACTGATGATTTAAATTTCTTTTAAATCAGCTGAATCTTGTTCAAATATTGATTTATTTGTTTGACCTAACAACTGACTCGTGACCATACCCGCCGTCATGGATCCATCCACATTCAATGCAGTACGGCCCATATCAATTAACGGTTCAATTGAAATCAGCAATGCCACCAATGTCACAGGTAAACCGAGCATAGGCAATACAATCAGTGCCGCAAATGTTGCACCACCACCGACACCCGCAACGCCAACTGAACTTAAAGTCACCACACAAACTAAAGTGAGCATCCAAATCGGATCAAAAGGATTAATCCCCACCGTTGGAGCAACCATCACCGCCAACATGGCAGGATATAAACCTGCACAACCATTTTGCCCAATTGTAGTCCCAAAAGATGCTGAAAAACTCGCAATCGATTCTGGCACACCTAAACGTCTGGTTTGCGCTTCAATATTTAAAGGAATACTCGCAGCACTTGAACGACTGGTAAATGCAAAGCTCAGTACTGGCCAAACCTTTTTAAAAAACTGAATCGGATTCACACCTGTCAGCAATAAAATGACAGCATGCACAGCAAACATAATGGCTAAGCCCACATAGGACGCCACTAAGAAGCCACCTAAATTTAGAATATCTGCCATTTTAGAGCTAACAACGACTTTTGCCATCAGTGCAAAAACACCATAAGGTGTCAAGGTCATAATTAAACGTACCAACTTCATGACCCAAGCTTGTAAAATCTGTATCGCAGCCAGTACTTTTTGACCTTTTTCAGGATCGGTTTTAATCAGGTTTAAACCCGCCATCCCTAAAAGCACTGCAAAAATAACCACACTAATAATTGAGGTTGGATGAGCACCTGTCAGTTCTGCAAAGGGATTACTCGGAATAAACGATAAAAATAAATCAGGTATATTTAGATCGGATACTTTATCTGCATAGTCCGTTTGAATCGTATTGAGTCGCTCTGTTTCAGCAGTCCCTTGAACTAAGCCAATCGCACTTAATCCAAATAAGTGGGTCACTAAAATCCCCACCGAAGCAGCAATTGCCGTAGTAAACAATAGCGTCCCAATGCTGAGGAAACTAATTTTCCCCAATGATCCTGCATCATGTAATCGAATGACTGCGCCCAAGATAGAAACAAAAACCAAAGGCATAACAATCATTTGTAAAAGTTTTACATAACCATTACCAATCAAATTAAACCATTGAGTAGTGTCTTTCAATATAGATGAGTTTTCACCATAAATCAGGTGCAAAACCAAACCAAAAGCGACACCTAAACATAAACCGACTAAAACTTTTTTCGCCAAGCTCCAGTCTGTTTTTCGTGTTTGGGTTAATAAAAGCAATAAGACAAAAAATGCGATAACATTCAATATCAAGGGTATATTCATATTTTTTCCCTTAGGATAATCTGTCTCTATTATAAAGCAAAACTTAATGCTGCTTTTAGCCCCTTAATGTCCTTCGTACATTTATTCTTCTCAATGAATTAAAAATTCAGCTTTTATCATGACCACCATTGCTTATACAAAAAATCAAAGCCGTTATGATCAATAATCTATAACAATAAAGTTCATACGGCTTTATTAAATTTTCATCAAATCATGAGTAGACACTTTAAATAGCCGAGCCGAAACTTCACAGCTTTTATCAAGTTTTAGACACGCAACTCAGACTAGGCAATCGGCTTGAATATTATGTTTTTGCGCTCTACGACTAGAAAAAAATCGACTTTAACGATAGCTTATTCATATCTATCTTACGGGTCTTGTATCTCATGACTTTTCAAATTCATATGATTGATGTCAAAAACCAATTACAAAACTATATTTGGTTATTAGAACATCAACCAAGTAAGGATGTTGTTGCGATTGACCCAACCGAAGCACATTTAGTAGAAGCTTACTGTGCGGAAAACAACTTAAACTTAACGCAAATTTGGCTCACGCATTGGCATAAAGATCATACTGGTGGCGTACCAGAGCTATTACTTAATCGTAATATTCCAGTTTATGGCCCACGTGAAGAATTAACTAAAGTCCCCTTTATTACTCACCCGCTACAAGACCAAGCACAAATTAAATTTCATGATTTGGACGTTGAGATTATTGCAGTGCCGGGTCACACATTGGGTCATATTGTCTATTTTATCGAAGCTTTAGAACTTGTTTTTTGCGGTGATACACTCTTTGCAATGGGATGTGGTCGGGTCTTTGAAGGAACATACGAGCAAATGTATCATTCGCTCAATCGTTTGGCTGCTCTACCTGCGCGTACAAAAGTTTACTGCACTCATGAATACACCCTTGCAAATGCAAAATTTGCATTGCATGTAGAACCAAACAATTTAGCGATTCAACAGCGCTTTGATGAAGTTGAAGCTAAGCGCATGCTCAGTCAATGCACGCTCCCCAGTACCATTGAATTAGAATTAGAAACCAACCCATTTTTAAGAGTCGAAAGTGTGGCAGAATTCCAACGGTTAAGAGAGTTAAAAGATAACTTTTAACTTTGACTGATAAAATTTGATACATCTAAGCATGAGCTTCTAGCGCAACTTGAATCAGCAACCTGTATGCCCTAGCACATGGCAGCAATAAGAACTAAATCTTGTTGCTGCATCTTTTGAATTTGACTCAATACACTCTAGCGCTGTAACCCATCTCATCACCTTACCAAAGTATCAGCATTAAGCAGCCATATCTTGTTCAAAGCTCATTTAAGATGGTTTAGGTACATCCAAGCTACGCACAAAATGACTCAATCAGATGAGCTTTAGCACTTCTACTGCAAATTTAGAACAATAGTCAGCCAAAGTCCGATAAAAATTATTGAGTAATACTTTAAAAATTGTGTATAAATATTTCCATTATTTTAAAACACATACAATTACCAATAAAAACAATATAAATCAGTTCAATACAATTCAAACAATCAGCTAAAATGCTATCTTACATTTAACTTTCAGTGCAAATTTTAACGATTATTTACGCTATTTTTGTATAAAAAACCAACCAAATATTTTTTTTATAAAAAACAGCACAAATCTCCCCTTTAAAAAAAACCACTTCACCCCTATTAATTATGAAGTGCCCACAAGGTATTTAATATAGACAAGGAGTTCTCTCGTGAAGAAAGTTGTGAAAGCAAAAAATTTAATTGCATTTCGTATTTGGTTAGAAAAATTAGGCTATTCAGTAAAATCATTAACCGACAATCGCGGATTTACTTTTAGCTTTAAAAAAGAATATGGTCTTGTAACGTGTGATTTAGCGGGGAATTCACTTGCAATGCAACTGGGTGAAGAATTTGAAGATCATTTAAAAGCTTAAAGACGAGTTCACTTTTAGATCGAGATAAAAAGAATAACGTATTGTTATATATTAAAAGCCCTATTTAGGGCTTTTTATTTAACTTTTCATTATGTACAGGCAATAAAAAAGCAAGGTCAATAACCTTGCTTTCATATGATGGTGGGGACGGAGAGACTCGAACTCTCACACCTTGCGGCGCTGGAACCTAAATCCAGTGCGTCTACCAATTTCGCCACGTCCCCATCAGGGTACCAACATTTTGTTGGATTTTTAAAAAACTTGGCAGAGGATCAAGGACTCGAACCTTGACGAACGGTTTTGGAGACCGTCATGCTACCATTACACCAATCCTCTATAGCCTTATTATCAAACAAGTTTGATAATAATTGGTGGGGACGGAGAGACTCGAACTCTCACACCTTGCGGCGCTGGAACCTAAATCCAGTGCGTCTACCAATTTCGCCACGTCCCCAATGGCTGTGTATATTATAGAGATCGATTCATGATGACAAGACCTTTTTATGAAAAATCTATTTGTTTGTTTAAATAAAAAACAAAAAAAGTTTTTCTGTATTTTTCTTAAACAATTTCAGTCATTAAGCACTGTTTTAGAGTGTAAATATTGGCAAATCTATATTCTTTTTGCTTCGTCAGCATTCCATTTAAAAGCTTTTTAAACAGTAAAAAATGTTCTGGTAGTTCAATCGTTAACCTTTGACAGTGCAGATAAGCCCACTCTTGATAATTTTTTGCAGCCAGACGCTGCCCTGTAAGCCATTCATAAATAATGATGCCTAGTGCATAAATATCAGTTTGAATGGTTTTTGCCGCACCATGAAACAACTCAGGTGCCATATAACGTGGCGTTGCAGTTAAGCTTTGTAATGCGATCTGTGAATTAATTTCTTGTACATGTTCAAAATCAATCAAGTACACTTTTTGTTGATACTGAACCAAATGCTCTCTTTTTAAATCAGCGTGAATCCAGCCCAATTGATGTAATTGATCAACGGCATTGAGTACCTGTAATAGTATTTTTTGGATCTCTTGAGTCGACAGAGCAGAACAATCATGAAGCAATAAATCTGCATGCCTTACAATCAAGGCAGCTCTCCCCGACACTTGTTGCTCAGCCAAAATATTAACGTCAGGCATAATTTGAAAGGGTAACAAAAAATCTGTACAGCTTTGTTGTTCTATACATTGTTGATAAAAAGCCAATTCATTTAAAAATCCAGCTTCATAATCTGGATTCACATTCGGTGCTTGGGTTTTCAACCAATAATGTTGCTGCTGATATTCAAATGCATATAAAGCACGCCCAAAAGCTAAACTTGTCGGCTTGGTCTTTAACGTTAAATTTAAACGAGAAATATCTTCAACATTAAACTGCAATAAATTCTGCGGCTTTTTGCTCTGGATCCTGTTGATAATTTAAAAGCTCCAAACAATGTTGAATGGTTTTACCGACGCGGGCATGCGTTTCAATGGATGACATTTTAGGCCATGTCGCCTGCTCACCCTCACGCTGTAATAATTTAAATAAATATGGCCGTGGGTTTTGCAACATATAAGTATAGTGCCGCGAACTATAATTACCCACAATATTCAAATCACCATAATAGCCTTGGTCTACCACACCATAACCATGATCGAGCAAGCGTCGTATCGGTGGAATTTTTCCAACCCGCCCACGGGCAAAGTCCATAATTCCTTTGGTAATGACCTTACCCTGACGACGAATAATCCGTTCTGGCCAACTTAACATATCTTTGCGATAGCGCTCTGCATCACTTTGCATAAACGGCACAATATGTGGATTGACCTGACTGGCAATGGTGTAATTTAAATTATACAAGCGTGCCATTTTCTCTTGAGGAAAATCACTGCGTACACTGCCATCGACCCAACGCGTGGATGCCATATATGGCGTTAATTCACCATCGTAGCGTTTACTGGTGAGTCTAACTGGCGGAAATAATATCGGGACTGCACAGGACGCTAAAACGGCACTCCAGACCAACAAATCTGGTGACGTGTAGGCATTCATAATCCGCGCTTCTTGTGAAGCATCATAAGGGGCTACAGCCACATTGATGTGCAAGCCAGAAATTTTAAATGCTTCCTCAAAGGTAATATCACCTAAATTTTCCACAAGAAATTTCTTTAGGTATTTCACATCAGCAAGACCGCCATTACCTTTAAGAAGTTCGCTGAATTTACGAAAATGGAAAGCTTCACTAAAAAAGTTTTCACCATTTAAACGCGCTGAAATTTCTGAGGGTTTTGAAGTCCCTAGCATTGCCGTCATAATAGCCCCTGCACTGGAGCCGGATAATACCTTGGGCATTAAATCTTGCTCAAGTAAAGCCTTACATACTCCCGTATGAAACAAACCTAAGGTTGCTCCTCCGGAGAACATTAAGGCAGGTTGCCCATATGCTTTTTTACAATGCTGAAAAAAATCAATTTTTTCTGACAATGACAAACACTGGCAAGCAGTTGAAGCAATATAAGCCAGACTTTCACTGACTTCTTCTACATAATCTTCAATAATTTTTTTAGTTCCCATATATGTCGCAGTAAACAACATGGGATGAGCAATATTCGCAATATCGTAGGTTAAACCTTCACGTAATATATACATGAGATCACGGGTACGTTTTTGGAAACGATAGCGTTTTAATAAAACTAATCGATGAGCAATAATTTCAGCATCAAAATAAGGTGAACAGTTATCAAATTTCCATTCTTGCGCGCCAGATTCTTCATCTATTTTCAGCGCGATACTTTTCCATTCTTCATATGATTCGGCTGTTCCAAGTTGGCTTTTTAATTTTTTTATTCGATACGCTTGATGTGGATTAATATCTTGTGTGAAATCTTTAAATAACATACCTATCCCTCAAACATTTTCATTTTCATCCACTATCCATGATAGGGCATCAAGCATGACATTGACAGAAAACTCAGCGGATTATCATGACAAAAAATGCCTATTCCATTGGCAAATCACGACTAATTGATATACAGTTCTTAAGCAAAACTATCTTTTTTATCTTTCAAACGTACAAGCTGAACAATCATGGCAACAATTGATTTACCTGACCATATCTTAGAAGCTCTTTCCACTGTACTCCAACAACTACAGCAGAACTTACCAGAACTGAAACAAGAAACTGACTTTTCAGCATCCGCTTATAAATGGCAAGACAAACAATTGAAAGCCATTCAACAGCCGAAGAAAATTTATTTAGATGATTTAAAAGGTATTGAAAAGCAAAAAGAAAAAGTAATTCAAAACACCTTGCAATTTCTGCAAGGTCTACCGGCTAATGACGTACTACTCACAGGCTCACGTGGTACGGGAAAATCCTCTATTGTCCGTGCTTTACTGACTCAATATGAATCTAAAGGCTTACGTTTAATTGAAATAGAACGTGATGATTTATCAGACTTACCCGAAATTCAGAAATTGATTGCAGACCGTCCTGAAAAATTTGTTGTGTATTGTGATGATTTGGCTTTTAACGCAGAAGATGAAAACTACCGCAGTTTAAAAAGTGTGCTAGATGGTTCCCTACAGTCAGGTTCAAGCAATTTTATTATTTATGCAACCAGTAACCGTCGTCATCTATTGCCTGAATTTATGCATGAAAATACGCCTGTGACACGCGTGGATGTCCCGCAATACAACGAATTACACCCTCAAGAAGCGATTGAAGAAAAAATTTCATTGTCTGATCGTTTTGGCTTATGGCTGTCTTTTTATCCAATGGATCAGAAGCTCTATCTAGAAATCGTAGAACATTATTTGGCCAAAGCAGATATTCACTTTACTGATGAAGTCCGAGCTGAGTCTTTAAGATGGTGTCAATTACGTGGTCAGCGTTCTGGACGTGCAGCTTATCAATTTTCCAAACATTGGATTGGTTCACAACGATTGGTAGCCTTTTAATTTCGCATGATTTCTGAAATAATGATCTAAAATCAAATGCACAATCATTTTAGGTTGTTGTTTCAGTCATTCCTATTTGCAATAATTCTAGATTATTGATTGTTTAATATCTTCTTTCTCAAAGCACTGAATCCTTTTATTTGAGTGATATAAACAGCTATGGTTTATACATTGCAGTTTTGACCTATCACAACGCCTTAAACGCTATCCAACCTCTTTATGAATAGTGTTCATTATTCAGAGAAATCACACATTTTAAGGAATACCCCATGACCGATAATGAACAAGTTTCATTAACGCCTAAGTCTGATGCCAAAGCATTTTCACGCAGTTTTGACTTTTCACTCGACTTTGAAAAGATTAATTTTAGAAAGCGTCCGACCTTATATCGCATTGGGCGCGGTGAAGAAGGTGTTTTATTGGTTGAACCGTATAAATCTGAAATTTCACCATTTTGGCAATTTGAAGATGAAGCACAAGCCACTGAAAGTAGTACAAAAATCTTTGCATTATTCTTAGATTATTTAGAGAAAAATGATTTTGTTGGCGCAGACATGGCAAGAAAATTTTTGCTCATGGGTTATACACGTGCGCGTCGTTATGCAAACCATAAAAAAGGCACATCTAAAACTGGCCGAAAAAATAAAGGTGCAACAACCAAAGTTAAAATATTACTTAATGATGCTGTAACAACTGAAAAACATCCACGCAGCCATACAGATGAAGTCAAAGCGACTGTGGCGAAAATTTTTAAAGATAAAAGTGATCAAGCAAAATTAAATCCAAAATATATTGAGCTTAAAGATCAATTCAATGCATTGATCCGTCAAGATTAATTAAAGCATTCATTAAGCTATTCATTTAAAAAGAGTAATTTCTCATTGAAAAATTACTCTTTTTATTGTTCCAAGTTTCTTTTCAACAATACACAACTTAAAACCATTAATATTGAGCCAAATGGAAATAAAAAAAGAGGCTTTCGCCTCTTTTCAAAATCCAATATTTAGCCTTGCTCAGGATTACTCAATTCCGTCATTGGCCAACGCGGTGTCGTGGTTACCGACAAACCATCACATTGCCCTGCTTTTAAACGCTGATAACCTGCAAAGGCAATCATTGCACCATTATCAGTACATAATGCAGGTTCTGCATAGTAAACAGTCGCTTTAATTTTCGCTAAATCTGCTTCTAAACGTTCACGCAAACGCGAATTGGCACTGACACCACCCGCAATCACCAACCGCTTTAAACCCGTTTGCTTCAACGCTTTAACCGATTTTTTAACCAAGGTATCAACCAAGGCTTCTTGAAAAGACGCAGCAATATCTGCTTCGCGGCCTTGACCAGCAACTTTTTTCAATTGAATTGAAACCGCAGTTTTTAAACCACTAAATGAAAAGTCCAATCCTTGGTGTAACATCGGACGTGGAAAATCAAAAGCTGTTGCACTGCCTTGCAAGGCTAATTTAGAAACATTCGGCCCACCCGGATAAGCAAGCCCCATCATTTTTGCGACTTTATCAAAAGCTTCACCCGCAGCATCATCAATTGACTCGCCAAGGAGTTCATATTGACCAATGCCATGTGCTGCCATAAGCTGGGTATGCCCACCAGAGACCAATAAAGCGACAAATGGAAATTCTGGTGGGGTCTCAGACAATAAAGGTGCCAGCATATGACCTTCCATATGATGCACACCAATTGCTGGTTTATTTAATGCAAATGCCAAGGTACGACCAAATAATGCACCGGTCATTAACGCACCCATTAAGCCAGGGCCACGGGTATAAGCAATCGCATCAATTTCTGATTTTTGAATTTTACTTTCTTCAAGCAATTGATTCAACAAAGGAATTAGCTTGCGGACATGGTCACGCGAAGCCAACTCTGGCACAACACCACCATATTCAGCATGCAATTTAATCTGGCTATATAGCACCTGTGCTCTTAAACCAACTTCACTGTCATAAAGTGCTAAACCTGTTTCATCACATGAAGTTTCTAAGCCAAGAACGATCATTAAACTGCCTTTTACCCGTATCTAAATATTGCTAATGCTATTATAGACTTGTGATATGAGATGTAAATGAGTAAAATACTGTCCTTCACTTGTGATCTAGGCAATCCAGTCTAGATCTTATCCATAACTTAATGAGGATTCTTCATGCCACAAGTTAAATTGAAAGAAGGCGAACCAGTAGACGTAGCTATCCGTCGTTTCAAACGTTCATGCGAAAAAGCGGGTGTTTTAGCTGATGTTCGTAAACGCGAATTCTATGAAAAACCAACTCAAGAACGTAAACGCAAAAAAGCTGCTGCAGTTAAACGCTACCAAAAGAAATTGGCGCGTGAATCTGTACGTACTACTCGCCTTTACTAAAATTAATTTGTGACTGATTGACTGAACTGGGAAAAATAGATGACGACTTTAAAAAACCAAATAACTGAAGTTTTGAAAGCAGCTATGCGCGCTAAAGAAATGTCTAAGTTAACGGTCATTCGTGGTCTACAGGCAGCAATCAAACAAATTGAAATCGATGAGCGCGTAGAGCTTGATGATAGTCGAGTTCTTGCGGTCATTGAAAAGCAAATCAAACAACGTAAAGAATCGATTAAAGCCTTTGAAGGTGCTAATCGACAAGACTTAGCTAGTAAGGAACAAGCCGAGGTTGAGATTATCTCTCAATTTCTACCAGCAGCTATGACTGAGGAAGAACTTGATTCAATCATTGCACAGACGATTACTGCGCAAGAAGCTACTAGCATGAAAGATATGGGTAAGGTGATGAATTCTCTACGTCCGATCATAGCCGGACGTGCCGATCCTGCACAAGTTTCTGCAAAAATTAAAGCAAAACTTGCGTAATCCCGCTCTTATCAAATCTATTCTTTAACGTTGAACTGCCTTTATTTCAAAGACAGTTCAAAAGTTGTTATTTTCTATTTCAGATCACATTGAACATTATATTTTTTCAAAATTAACATCTCTTTTGACGACATTACTTGATCAATCACATCTTGCTTAGTCATTTGTCTAAATTGACGATCTAGAGCCCCTCTATTTTGATCTGCTGCTTGATATAACTGCTCAACATAATCCCCAACAATTCCACAAAATTGCACCTGTTGCGGTGCTGTGAAATTGGTCTGTCGAGCATCTAAACCACTAAAAAAATTCCTTGTTTCCTGCTTATATTGCTTAGAAATTTTTTCCACTGCTGCTACATATTGCTCTACGCTCGCAAAGACAACACCAGATGCAGAACACCCCAGCATAAACATGCAAAATAATATTTTTTTCATAAATCAATCAATACTGTTCATCGTTAAAAACATAAATTCAAACCAAGATTATCATATACTTAGCAACTTTAACGGTAGATTTCATTCATCTATATGCAAAAAAGATGGTTTGTATTCCAAGTAAGCCTGTTCCGTCGGTGCTGGCAATTGACCACTCGTTACCGTTCCCAAGCGTAAACGTATAACCTCAGGTAAATCCACCCGATAAGAATAAATAGGACTACCACACTCTTGGCAAAAAACACGTGCTTTATGAGGACTATGAAAATATTCTTTTAGAAATTTAATACCACTACTAATCTCGAATTTAGATTTATCCAGCGCACTATTCCAGCCAAATACAGAACCCTGAGCACGCTGACAATGCTCACAATAACAGATGATTGTTTTTTCAATATCCGCATGATAACGGTACGTTACTAAGCCACATAAACATTGTCCCTCGACCATCTTCGACTCCTTATTTTTATTATCATTACTGCAAAATAATACTGGTGAATTAAATTTTTAGCTGCCGCTCTTTTTGCATTTCACCCAGTCGCATTTTAAGTTTTGCAGACAATACCTCATTATTTTTAACCAAACGCTCTGCATGCAACAATGACTTAATCGCATTTTCTTCCCAACCTGACCAATACTCAACCTCTGCACGATAACGTAATACATTCACTGTTCTAAAAGGTGATTGTTGATCAATATTGGCAGCTTGCTGCATTAAACGCCATGCGGAAATATCCCTCGGATTCTTATTTGCAAAGGGCTGAATCAAATTCAAGGCTTGCCCCGCTTCCTTTTGACGAATCAACACTTCTGCCCACTTAAAAGCTAAAGCCCGATTTTCAGGCATAATGCGTGCAGTGGATTGAATCGCCTTATATGCTTCATCGACTTTATTTTGCCCTAAATAAATATCCGTTTGCATGAGAATCATCAAATTATTTAAACGCTGATGCAGCTTTGCCTGATCTAAAGCTTGCTGAGCGAGAACATAATCGCCTTGTTTTAAATAAAATGCCGATAAAGCCAACTGTCCTGCAAAATTTTTACGATTTGCCAAAATTTGTAATTGTTGTTCCGTTGCCTGATTAGAGATCACCATACTGTACCATTTCAGTATTTCAAAATCCTCATCATGCAAATTCGACTTCACTTGAGGCAGTTGATTTGCCCGTAAGCGCGCTTCACTCATCCGCTCCGTGCTCAGTGGGTGCGTTAACCAAAAATCAGGTAAAAAAGACACTTGACTGGTCGCGCGATGCATTACCTCAAAAAAGTCAGCCATACTCTGTGGGTTATAACCCGCTGAATACATATATTGCATACCAATACGATCTGCTTCACGCTCTTGGTTACGGCTATAATTCAGTTGCTTATCCATTAATGCAGCTTGTGTCCCCAGCATCACGGCCGTACCAACATCGCCATCCGCTTGCGAAGCAACCAAAGCCCCGACTAAAAGTCCCGCTAAGGTCAGTAAACCTTGTCCCTTAAATGCTTCTTGTGAACGACTGTAATGACGTTGTGATACATGTGCCACCTCATGTGCCATTACACCAGCCACTTCATCCATATTTCGAGCAGAGGTAATTAAGCCTGCATTAAGCGCAAACAATCCACCAGGAACAGCAAACGCATTAATTTGAGCATCGTTAATAATTACTAAACCTATAGGCTGCCCAAGCTGAGTTTGGCTTAAAATATGTGAAAATACATTAAATAATTGATCTTCTAACCATGGGTTTTGCATGACTGGCATGTGTCTTTGCACTTCACGAAAGACTTTTTCCCCAATCATTTTTTCTTTTTGTTGGTCAATTAAACCAATTCCACTGCCAATTTCAGGAACACTAAACTGTGGCAAAGCATTCACATTAGCACTGTGAGTTGCCCCCATGACTGAAATCAAAGCCGTACTACAAGCCAATAAAAACCGTTTCAATGCTATATACTCAAACTGCTTTTTTTCAATTTATCAAACTATAGCATTGAAAATTGGAGGCATTTGCAATGAAGTGTTATCAAATTTTAAGAAAATACAGGATTCACGAGATAAGGTGGAGTTCGCCCTTCAAGTGCATCCACCACATTACGATAGGCGAGTTCAGCCATTTTTTTACGCGTCTCTGCCGTGGCAGAACCGACATGCGGCAAAGTCACCACATTATTTAAATGAAAAAGTTCTGATTCTTGTAAAGGCTCTTTCAAATAAACATCAAGTCCCGCAGCAAAAATCTTACCTGCCTTTAGGGTATCAATAAGTGCCTGTTGGTCTACAACAGAACCACGAGCAATATTGACAAAAACAGCATGGGGTTGCATGTTATCAAATTCAGATTGACCAATTAATGCTTTAGATTCAGCATTTAAATCAACAGCAACAACAACAAAATCAGACTGTTGCAACAACTCATTTAAACCGCAATATTTTGCATTTAAAGGCTGCGCTAATTCTAATTTTTCACGACGATTATGGTAAAGAATATTCATATTAAAACCATAAAAACCACGACGTGCAACAGCAGCACCAATATTGCCTAGACCAATAATGCCTAATGTTTTACCAAAAATATCATGCCCAAATTGTGCTTCACCCACAGTACGTTGCCAATGACCTTGCTTGGTCCATTGATCTAAATAAGGTACTTTTCGCGCAGCACTCATCAGCAAAGTAAAGGCTAAATCGGCCGTGGTTTCAGTCAAGACATGCGGTGTATTGGCTAACCAAATTTTTTTCTGATTTAAATAAGCGAGATCATAATTATCATACCCCACACTCACACTGGAAATAATTTTAAGCTGCTGTGCCGTCGCCAAATTACTTTCATTCAGTAAACGCCCCGCACCAATCATAGCATCCGCATCTTTGACCTGTTCGCGAATTTGCTCATTCACATCACCCTGTTTCGGGTTAATTACCACCACATGATACTGAGCTTGCAAGCGCTGAAGCACATCTTGATCTAACTGACTAAAAACAACAACTTTCTTATTCATATCCCATCCGTGCTCTAATTACTTTTTTTGCATAAATTGCCATAGGCGTTTTTTCAACAATGGCTGATCGAGCATTTCTTGCAAGCTAGCCAAATTTATACTTTTAGGGTCAGTTAAATAAGGCAGCTGCCCAATTAAAATAATGTTTTTATCTGCACTAATGGCATCTAAGAAACCATGTACATAACTGTCTACACCACGACTATCTTGGAAATTAAGCAAAGGAAATGGCCATTGCAGCTCATAATATTCAGCCTGAAGTGCCTGCTGAATATTATTCCAAAGCTGCTGTTGTTCGGCTGTCATTGCCGTGGCATCAACAACAATCACACAATCGGGCAAGCCAAAAGCTTGCAATTGAAAAGGCGCAATCTGTAGAAGCGAACGCTCTTCAACAACCAAAGGTGCAACTTCAGTTGGCACTTCTTTGATCACCAATGCGGGTATCGTTAAAGGCTCTGTCCGAGCTTTAGGCTGCTCAACCTGAGATGCTATTGGTATTTTAGGCTGAGATTTCGCAATGACAATTTCAGTCAGATACTCAGGTGCTGCCTGATCTCGCCAAATCGATGACGATGGCATATTCTGACATGCCGCATCCTTAGGAATCCAAATATCAATTCCTAATGTCGCCAGTATGTCACGCTGATGCCCTATCATCTTTTTTCATCACCAATTTAATGCTTGGTATTCTAACGATAATATCTATATTTTGCTGTGCTTTTATTGCAGATTAGTTTAATCATCACTCATCTATAATTTCTTCTCACCCTATTTATACAATCATCAAACTATTCTTTTTCTGCATTTGCTCAACAATTTCACTGGTTTCAAAACCAAAACGCCAATACAGCAATTGCAATACATCTAATTCATCTTGGGTAATAATGCGATCACTCCACAAACACAATTCTGCAATTCCCAAAATACTTAAACGGTCACGTAATAGCAAACCAGCAATATCATTCAAAATTTCAGCCAAATCAATGGGTTCATCTGAAATTTCTGTATACATTTCCAGTTCTTTCGCACCCAGCACACGCTTTAGAATTTTTTCACGTACATCCAGTTGATTTAGGCTGTTAATCTGCTGCACATGCAATAAGGCATCAATCAAACGCACAATATCGGGTTTTACTTCCCCCAAAGAGGTTGGCATATGCAATGGCATAAGATTCAATTCAAATTTTACATATTCGAGCAGCAGTTCATCTAACAGTCCAATTTCACCATCTTCTTGAATAATCCGAGCCAATTTGGTTAAAAATTGCCGTGCAATTGTGGCTGGCATCCCCCCAATGTTTTTACATGCATCATAAAAAATAGAAATATGCACCCGACCATCCAAATTCAGCAAAGAATCGACAATTGCACGACTCACCTCTGCTTCCGCTGGAATAAATTCACGATATTGACGAATCATTAAAATTGCCACCATAACTTCGCGCGAACCCGTCGCAGTCTGCAAAGCCCTTAATATCAATTCTGGGCGCTGCATATTCTGTCGTATTTCTGGATTTAAAGGCTTAATGGCATCCTTAACGGCAAAACTTATGGGTGATAACCGCAATAGTGGTAAGGGTTGTGGTGAACTCCATGGCAGATATATTTCACTATTCATTTCTTCTAGAGATCGAAATAAACTAAATAAGGGTTGATTACGTAGCTTCTTTAAATTTTCGAGCTGTAAATCTTGTACCAAACCTGGATTTAGCTCATAAATACGCTGTTCAATCGCTGGATGGATATTCATCCAATTTTGTGGACTTAAAGAGTTTGCAAAACACATATGCGAAATAGATTCAGCATACTCACTATGAATTTGCGAGCCTGAATGATGCACATAAATTCTTAATAGTGTCTGAACATTGGCGTCATTTTGAATAAGGCGCTTGGTTTTTTGATCATTTTTAAAAGTTCGACCACCCAAAGATATATATTTGATAAACCGGGTAATCAAAATCCCAAGGCTCCCAATCAACCAAATAACACCTCCCATTGCAACAAAGGAAGTCGCAAATTTATGCGTATGTGCTTGACCGTGCTTGGTAAAACCCAGTTTGGCAATTTTACTGCCCCACTGACTAAAAGTCGTCAAACTACTATAGAGAATTTTTAATCGCGTATTTTCTGCTGTTTCACCTGATAAAATTTTATTAAATTCATGACTTAACAACCCATAAAGCTCTAATTCATCTAAATTTTGTAAAGCACCCCAAGTCAAAATAATCACAATATCCCGCGGATAAAATCCAGCAGTCAGCGCATTTACACCGACTTCATCAGGAAGTACATATACAGCGGGTGTCTCAATTAAAAAGGTATTCGCCAATTGCTCCGTTACTCTTAAAGCAACACTTTCTTCAGGAATACTTTCAATTAAACTGAGTCGACGAGCGCCCAACTGTTTTGCAAGCGAATGCCCACCTGAACGGAATACATAGAATTCGTAAAGCACAGAAATGGTCATTACACTAAGCAACAACACAATGAGATAAGGACTTAAAGCATGCCAAAAAATAGACTGAGTTGAATCAAGATAAAAGACCAACAAGCCCAAAATCGTATTTAAAATGAATAGCGTTAACAGCACGGCAAGTATACAAATACTTGCAGACCAAACCATGTTTTTATTTTTAATGAAAGAATAACCCACGCTCTTCAATGTAAAGATCCTCTATTACATTGTCTTTATTGAACTATCATAAATGAAAAAAGCGGGAAATTCCCGCTTTTCATCGAATTAAAGAAGAATTTTATTCTTCTTTTACTCCAGTAAGATCAACTGATGCGGCATCAATATTCACATCAATATAACCACCTTTAGCTTTTTTTGCAGAATCATTACGTTTACGTTCAAGCTCATCTAAATAAGCTTCATCGATTCCGCCCGCAACGTACACACCATCAAATACAGAGCAATCAAATTCCTGTAATGCTGGCACTTTACTGGTACGCACTGCACCTTTTAAATCTTCCAAATCTTGGAAAATCAAACGGTCTGCACCAATAATTTCACGGATCTCTTCAACGCTACGACCAGATGCAATAAGCTCATCTTTCGCAGGCATATCAATACCATACACATTTGGATATTTCACCATAGGTGCAGCAGAAGCAAAAAATACTTTTTTCGCACCTGCATCACGTGCCATTTGAATAATTTCGTTACAGGTCGTACCACGAACAATCGAGTCATCCACTAGCAATACATTTTTGCCTTTAAACTCAAGTTCCACTGGGTTTAACTTTTGACGAACTGATTTTTCACGCTGCTTCTGACCTGGCATAATGAAGGTACGTCCGATATAACGGTTCTTCATAAAGCCTTCACGGAACTTCACACCAAGAATATTAGCAAGCTCTAAAGCTGAAGTACGTGATGTATCTGGAATTGGAATCACAACATCAATATCGTGTTCCTCACCCCATTCACGTGAAATTTTATAGGCAAGTTTTTCACCCATTTTTAAACGTGCTTTATATACCGAAATACCGTCAATAATCGCATCTGGACGCGCAAAATAAACGTATTCAAAAATACATGGACGATATTCTGGGTTGGTTGCACATTGCTGGGTAAAAATCTCACCTTCTGATGAAATAAAGATTGCTTCACCCGGCTCAATATCACGTTCAACTTTAAAACCTAAAGCCCTAATCGCAACAGATTCAGAGGCAATGATGTATTCCATGCCCTGTTCAGTTTCGCGTGAACCATAAATCAGTGGACGAATACCATTTGGATCACGAAAGCCAACCAAACCATGTCCAGTGATCATTGCCACAACACCATAAGCACCTTTACAACGCTCATGGACACGTGAAACCACTTTAAAAATATCTTCCGCTGTTGGATTCAGCTTGCCATTTTTTTGCATTTCATGTGCAAATACGTTTAACAATACTTCTGAATCTGAATCAGTATTCATATGACGAAGATCAGTTTTAAACAAATCATCGTGAATTTCTTCAGCATTGGTCAAGTTACCATTATGCGCCAAAGTAATCCCATAAGGTGAGTTCACATAAAATGGCTGTGCTTCTGCACTGCTTGATGAACCTGCCGTAGGATAACGCACATGACCAATACCATAATTACCTAGCAATGCACGCATATGACGCGTATGAAAAACATCGCGCACCATACCGTTGTCTTTACGTAAAAACAACCGCCCTTCATGACAAGTTACTATTCCGGCTGCATCCTGACCACGATGCTGTAACATCGTTAATGCATCAAACAACATTTGGTTAACAGGTGACTTACCAGCTATACCAACTACTCCACACATAGCAACCTCGCAAACACGCTAGGATTAATAAAAAGGATTATTCGTTGATTCATCTGTACGCGCTGCATGCTTCTGCGTTTTATCAGATGACGAGCCTGAAGATTTCGGTGCATCTTCAGACTTAATATGATCAAGCGCATCATGCGCCGCGTCTTTTGAAAGTTTGGTTGCCCATGGTGCATAAGGCATAAGGCGCTGTACAAGTTTAGATTGTTTCCAATGAGGAGAGCTTTCTACCCAAGGGCCAATTCCCTGCATGGTAATCAGTACAATCAATAAACCTTTTAAAGAACCAAAAGCACCACCCGCTAAACGGTTTAATGGTCCTAATCTCAAGCTCTTTAATATTTTATTGAGTAATGCAGTAACAATCCAAGTTAAAACCACAATCACCAATACAATAAATGCAAAAGCTGCTATTTTTTGTACCACTGGATCTTGACTCAATGAGACCATCGAAGGTGCTAAGATGACTGCATATTTTGCACCAATAATCAGTGCAAAAATCCATCCTACCAAGTTCGCAAAGGCTGTAACCAATCCTTGTCGCAAACCGTTTAGCCCTCCAATGAGCAAAATAATGAGTACAAAGATATCCAGTGTATTCATAATGGTTTTAGAGCATCAACACAATCTTTAATCAGTGTTGGCCCTGTATATATGAGGCCACTATAGATTTGTACAAGGTTTGCACCTGCATTTTGTTTAGCCAAAGCTTGTTCACCCGACAAAATACCACCGACACCAATCAATGGAATTTGACCATCCAAAGCTTTCGAAAATGCTGCCAAACATGCTGTGCTTTTCTCAAACACTGGCGCACCAGATAAGCCACCGGCTTCGTCTGCATATTTAAGATTTTCCACGCCTTCACGTGACAAAGTCGTATTGGTCACAATCAACCCATCAATTTTAAATTGGAGCAATTGCTTTGCAATAAATTCAATATCTTCAGCGGTTAAATCTGGCGCAACTTTAAGCACAAGCGGTACGTAATGTTGATGTTCTTCCGCCAATTCAAGCTGACGCTTTCTTAGCGTTTCTAACAATTCTGTCAGTGCATCACCGCTTTGCAAGCTACGCAAATTTTTAGTATTTGGCGATGAAATATTTACCGTCACATAAGAAGCGTAATTATAGACTTTTTCAAGACAAATAAGATAATCATCGACTGCATTTTCAACTGGAGTATCGGCATTTTTACCAATATTAATCCCCAAAATTCCTTTGAATTTTGAAGCTTTGACATTTTCAACCAGTTGATCTACGCCATCATTATTAAAGCCCATACGGTTAATAATGGCTTTGGCTTCAACTAAGCGGAATAAACGAGGATGCGGATTACCCACTTGCGGACGCGGTGTAATGGTTCCAATTTCAATAAAACCAAAACCTAGTCCAGCTAAGGCATCAATATAAGCGCCATTTTTGTCTAACCCTGCCGCCAAACCAACTGGATTCGGGAATTGAATTCCCATACAAGTAACAGGTTTAGAGGCAATGCTTTGACGCATCATGCCCATACGATGAGCCGATTTCAATAACGATAGTGTTAGCTCATGTGCACGCTCTGGTGCTAAAGAAAACAACAAAGGGCGAGCAAGAGAATATAACATATCTGTAAAAGTCTACTGCTTTTTAAGTCGCCATATTATAGGCATAGCCTATCGAAAACACCATGCTTAGCGGGTCTTTATTTTCACCCATTATTGCACTGTCGCTGTTAATTTAATCTGCCCCGCATCTGAAATTAATTCTATTTTTTCAAGACTTAGGCCCATTTGTGCTAATTGCGTTAAAAAATTGGCTAGAATTGCATAATTTGCATGTGTGGCCACAATCTGAATTTGCTCACCTGTTTGTTGCGATGCAACCGACAAACCCTGCTGCTGAGCAACACGCTGAACTTTATCCGATGCACTTAATTGCAAATCATCGGCAGGTTTCATGGTCACCGCATTGCTTTGCATCCAAACCATCATGTCTTTTAAATCATTGACACGGTTTTGCTGTTTTTCTGCGGCTGCATGCATATACCAAAGTGCGGAACCCACTGCGGCAACCACCACAACAATCGTGGTAAAAATCACCATATAGCGCTCACGTACAGACAGACGCTCAAGATAATCGGTAATTCTTTCTATCAATTTCTCAATGGAGTTATGTATTGTTTCTGCTGTTTTCATTATTGTATTTTCACCAATCCAATTACCCCCGTACCATTCGGCTGAATATTACCCAATTCAACCTTAAAGCCCTGTTGGTTAAGCTGTTGAGTCAAACCCTGTAATGTAGCAGCAGAATTGGCTTTCAATTCCATATTTAAAATAGAGGTCTCGTAATTAACACGGTTGGCGACAATCTGATTTTGCATAAGCACTGGGCCAACACGGCTTAATAACTGTAAAGATTGAGTATTGGCACCTTTATTTAAGCGCACATGACTTTCAAACTGACTTTTTAAATTTTGCTCAGTCACACGGCTACTCTGCCCGAACCAATATTTGTATTGATCAATCGCTTGCAGCGCAGTCTGATCTGCCACTTTCTTATACTTATACCAACGTGTCGCATCATAGCTAAACTGAACCACAAGTGCAGCAACCAGCACAACAGCACATGCCTTCCAATAACCCGAAATAGCTGTCGCAGTTTTTGCTTTAGGTAGAATATTAAATGGATGAGACTTGGCTTTTTTTAATACAGGCACTTCATAATGAAAATTTTCAATTTGATCAGATGCAACCATAGCTTCAAGGCTCTGCATTTGCTCAGCCGTAAAATTACTAATCTTATAACGCTGCCCTTGAAGCTGATAATCTAAAAATAAAGCCAAATCATCGACTGAATTGCCCATAAATTCATTTTCACGTACCAGTAAACGTCCAGATATATTGGCAATGACTGTTTGCCCCACATCAGGGCTCGGCAAAATTAGAAAATCTGGCAATAAGGAAATGACCTTAACTGGAATCAAGTTCAAGGCATGTTGTAGTGTTTCAACCGTCGTATTTGCAACACCCAAAATAATGAGCTGATCTGGATTCTGAAAATGATGCAATACTTTCATTGAATCAATGGGCAAAACCACAAATTCTTCAAGTAGATATTTAACTCCATCCACACCTAATTTTTTATATTGTGGCTTGGCTAAGGTTTGTTGAACCACTTGTACATCACGGCTTGGAAAAAACGCAACTGCTTCTTCGCCATGATAGGCTTGAGTCTCTTGAATTAAATGCTCAAGACTAGAGGCTTGATACCAGCTCTCTCCAGTCGACCATTGCCAAACCCCATTGGCTTCAGGCATCCATAAATACAACATTAATGTTTTTCTGCCGTTTTAATTAATATTTTATGTGTTTGGAATAAAACTGTTTAACTGCGTAGACAACCCAGTTGTAATGACTGCTTGCTCATAAATACGCGCTTCAGCCAAAGCATAAGGCTGAAAAGATTCCGCTGTCAATAATGATGAAATATGTGCAACCACATTCATATGACAAACCACAACAACAGATTCATAAGGCAACTGAGACAACCATTCAATCGCCAATTTCGCATCATCTTCAGGCTTAATTTTATCGCACAACATTACAGGCACATCATAAAAATAATGTTGCAGATGTGCCAAGGTTTCTTGTGCACGCAACAAAGGACTGACCACAAATACATCTGGTTGAATCACATCCTTTAAATATTCTGCAACTTGCTGTGCTTGTCTATGCCCTCGCTCAGTTAATGGACGTTTATCATCATTCCCATTGACCGCTGGAGAGGCTTCACCGTGACGGACTAAAGTGAGTTGCATTAAAATTTCCTTATTTTCAATATGTAGCGATTATACCTGAGCTTTATGACAGCGCGAATTTATTCAATTATATTCAAAATTACACTTCATTATGCGGTAAAACAAACTCTACATCGCTACGATGCCCATTTTTCATTAATGAAAGTGCAATGGTTAAAGGGGGTGCGCCTTCAAAAATCACATTATATAAAGCACTGGTAATGGGCATATACACATCCAATTCTTCCGAACGGCTTCGCACCTGCACAATGGTATTAATACCCTCTGCCGTTTGACCCAATTCAGTGGTTGCTTGTTCCAATGTTTTACCTGAACCTAGCGCAAAGCCCACTTGATAGTTACGGCTTAAAGGACTACTACAAGTCGCAAATAAATCACCCACACCTGACAAACCTAAAAATGTCAGCGGATTCGCACCCAATTTAACCGCAAAACGACTCATTTCGGCCAATGCACGGGTTAAAATCATACTTTTGGTATTTTCACCCACTTTATAAGCAGCTGCCATCCCCATTGCAACAGCATAGATATTTTTTAAAGCACCACCAAGTTCCACACCATGCACATCATCACTTGCAAATACGCGGAATAATGCACTGTGTAAAGCTTGTTGCACTGCATAACGCACCAGTTCCGACTGACTTGCAATCACAGTCCCTGCTGGCTGCCCTGCCATAATTTCTTTGGCTAAATTTGGTCCTGAAAGCACACCATAAGGAACTTCAGGTAATTCTTCACGAATGATGTCACTCATAAAGCTAAAGGTTTTGGCTTCAATCCCTTTGGTTAAGGATACAACCGCCTGAGAAGTAATAAATGGCTTAATTTGTTGAAGCACATGACGAAAAGAATGACTTGGAATCGCCACCAAAATAATATCGCGATTACAAATTGCCGTTTCTAAATCTGTCACCGCTTTCAAACCAGACTCTAAAGTAAAATCGGCTAAATAGCGTTTATTTACATGCGTTTGATTAATTTCTGCTGCTGCCGCTTCATCCCGAATCCAAATCATTGTATCGCAGCCGTTTCGAGCTGCGGTATTGGCCATTGCAGTACCGAAACTACCACCACCCAAAACTGTTACACGTAACGCAGTTTTTTGATCCACTGAAACAGGCTCAACAAGATCTGAAAATTTTAACTCTGACATTATTTTTATATCTCGACTCAGTATTTAATGACTCATTATTCAATAAAGTTATTTATTCCAATAACTGACATAATTTTGTGTATTTATTTCTGCACGTGCTGGAATAGCTTTTACTGCCGTTCCAATATAAATAATTCCAGAAATTAAATCATCTTTCGTTAGGCCTAAAAGTTGTTTAAATAAATTAGACTCAACTACAGCACCACTACGCCACATCGTTGAAAAACCTTGAACTTGCAGTGACAATAAAAAATTCTGTATCGCAGCACCTGTACTTAAGGTTTGCTCAAAATTAGGAACTTTCGGATGCGGCTGAAACTGAGTCAATGCCAAAACCAAAAGTGGCGCACGAAATGGATGATTTTTAACCCGATCTAACTGAGTCTGATCAGTCTCACCCAAATCTGCCAAAGCTTTAGATAACAACTCCCCAAAAGCGCCTCGCTGATCGTGAGGAATAACAATGAAACGAGTCGGCTTTAAACGGTGATGATCTGGCGCAGTTAATGCCGCTTGAAAAGCTTTTTCTAACTGCTCTGCATTCGGTGCCGGCTCGACCAAATGACCAATCGACTGACGTTGATGAATATTATAATGAACCGTATCTACCACTGAATCCGTCATTGGTTTCTATATCTATGTACTAAAGTATTTCAATAAGATTAGCACACTCTTATTCAGATTCTCTAGAGCGATGAACCAATGTGCTCTACTCAACGCCAATCTTACAGATTAATCAGTCACAGAGTGACCATATAAAACTGCATATTTTATACAAGTCTTTCAAAAACCATCCAAAAAGTTATGCTCAAATAGCCTTTGTTCTTTTGAAAATAAATAAGGGGAAAAAATGAATAAATTTTTCGCACTATGTTCTACAGCTACCGCTACTCTAGTATTAACTGCCTGTGCATCAAACCCAACTGCATCCTTAGCGATTCAAAAAGAAAATAATCAATATGAAGTCACAGGTGTAGGAAAAAGTAATTTAATTGCTAAAAACAATGCGATTGCTGCCGCAAACACGACCTGTGGTAAAAAAGCCACTGCTGTCATTATTGATGAAAAAACTGAATATAACGGTGCGTTAAAAGGGGTTGTCGATGAACAAACTGGACAAATGATTCAAGCAGCAGCAAGCGTTATAGGCACTTTAGCAGGAAAAAATGGCAGCCTTGCTCGAGATGAAGACTATCAAACCACGCTCACCTTTAAATGTCGAGCAAACTAAATAATTGAATAATAACTTAAGTACAGCAATAAATTAATAATGCTTCAAGTATTTCAAATAAGCTGATTTAAATAAGTAATGCTAATCAGTTAAGGGGTTTACAATAAACTCCTTAGCTTTTTAGTTATTCAAGATAAATACTTACACCTTTAAATCAAATATTTTAATTCATTACTTTAAATAAACCCCTATGAGAAACCTCAAAATATATTTTGAGTTCCTAACAAAAGCAGCTTAAGAATGGTTTTAAATAATTTATTTAGAACCATTCTTACAGAAAAAGCCGTTAAATACCTTTTATAATCCAATTAACTGCAAAGATCTGACTTTTTCAAAGTCGCCTTATCTTGCACTACAAAATAAAGCCGTGCTTTATTTACATTTATTGCTCAAGTTGCGAATGAAACTTCCACGCATTAAATAGCATTATGAATTTAAATAAAAAAAGCCAGTCAATTTCTTAACTGACTGGCTTTAGCTTTAAATAAGCGGCTTTTTACATTTAATGTGATTTAGTCTTTAAATTAACAATAACCATCTAAACGTGTTAAAGGTAATTTTTGACCAATGGCTTTTTCAATTTCTGGAAGATAGAACGCATCATCTTCAGACAAGAAACTAATACTCACACCACTTGAACCCGCACGACCTGTACGACCAATACGGTGTACATAATCATCAGACTGTTCTGGCAAAGTAAAATTAATCACATGTGAAACACCATCCACATGAATACCACGACCTGCAACATCGGTTGCAATCATAATATTATGCTGACCATTTTTAAATTGATCTAACATTTTTATACGCTTGTCTTGTGCAATTTCACCCGACAACATCACCACTTTATAACCATCTCTTTTTAAATGATCATACAGTTTACGCACCTGATCACGACGATTGGCAAAAATCATAACTTTTTCAATCGGTTCATCGCGTAAAATTTCTTGCAATAACTTGTATTTATCTGTTTTTGCAACCATATAAACGCGCTGTTCAACATCTGCATTGGTTTTCTTTTCTGGCTCAATTTCTACAGTCACTGGTTCAAATAACCATTGTTGTGCCAAATTTAAAACATCATAACTAAAGGTTGCCGAAAACATCAGCGTTTGACGCTGCTCTTTACGCGGTGAATAACGAACAATTCGTTTTACCGATGGGATGAAACCCATATCCAATAAACGGTCTGCTTCATCAATCACTAAAAATTCAATTTGATCTAACCAAACTTCTTTTTGTTCAACGAAATCAATTAAACGACCTGGTGTTGCCACGATAATATCGACAAATTGCTTATCAAGTTGTGCTTTTTGCTTATCAAAATCCACACCCCCCAACAAAGTAACTAAATGCAAATCTGTAAATTTGGTTAAATCTTTAGCATCACTTTCAATCTGCAAAGCCAACTCACGCGTTGGTGCAAGAATGAGCGCACGTGCTTCACCGCGAAAACGTTGTTCTTTAATCGGATTATTGAGTAAATCATTAATTACACTTACGAGAAAAGCAGCTGTTTTACCCGTACCCGTCTGCGCACGACCAATCGCATCATGTCCAGCCAAAGTGAATTTTAAAACCTTTTCCTGAATGGGCGTCATTTCTTTAAAACCTAAAGCATCAATAGCTTGTTTAAGTTTCGGATGTAAATTTAAGGTTTCAAAACCAGATGGCATAAAAATGTGCTCTAACTTAATAATCAGGAAAAATAGCAGCCTATTATAAACAAAAACGCCCCAAATTACATTGGGGCGTTCTCATGAATAATCAGGCGATTAGTCTAAAGGTTGTACTTCTTCAGCTTGGAAGCCTTTTTGACCTTTAACTACGCTGAATTCAACGCGTTGACCGTCACGAAGTGAACGGTGACCGTCACCTTGGATAGCGCGGAAATGAACGAATACGTCGTCGCCGCCATTACGTTGAATAAAGCCGAAGCCTTTAGTGTCGTTGAACCATTTAACTACGCCTTGTTCACGAGCTGTCATAAGTTAATCCTCATTGTATTTAATAGAAGGACCACCCGGTGTTGCAAACAGCAGAGTAAACAAGGTTTAAAAATATTTATTATTTCTAAGCTTGTAATCATTCTGTATTACTATTAACAAAATCCCGGTTACATCCATTACTGTATTCAATTTTAAGACAAATTTAAGTGTTGTCATTATTTTGAATACGCAAAGAGCTTAACACGGGTTTCTAACAATTCATACTGTTTTTTTGATTAATCTGCGTTATTAATTCAGCTATTTTTTTACTGATTATTTCTTGTTTTTATAAAAGTATCTTTATGTTGTGATTCAATAATTTTATTTTTGTTTGGAACTAAATTTGCTAACATTTCAGAAAGTTTTACTGGATATTAAATAAGATGAATGATCTAGCGAATACAGCGATGATTATAGATGCAATGGGGAAACCTTGCCCCATGCCCTTATTGATGCTTAAGCGAGCACTCAAGAATAAATCAGATCATCTATTTTTGCTAAAATCTTCGGATCCACATAGTCAACAAGATGTCATGCGCTATTGCCAAATGCATCAGCTCAAATGTGGCATGACAGCAATTTCCGCTTCGGAATACCACTACTTAATTGAATCTTAATTATTTTCAATTAGACTATAGCTTTTCAAATTTGCATAAAAAATTACATTTCTCTACCCAATTTTCCTTAATTCACAAAAATATTAGATTAAGATAAAATTTAAGTTGGTTATGTCATCCCATTTTAAAGGAGAACACATGAGTGACAGCAGCAATCAATTGATGCCCCTGTCATTATCGGCGCCAGGGGTAAATCTCGGTGCTTATATCAGTACTGTCAATCAGATTCCTATTTTAACGGCTGAACAAGAAAAAGAGTTGGCTGAGCGCTATTATTACGAGCAAGATTTAGACGCAGCAAAAATGCTAGTTATGTCGCATTTGCGTTTTGTGGTTCATATTGCCCGTAGTTATGCAGGCTATGGCTTGCCGCAGGGCGATTTAATCCAAGAAGGCAACTTAGGTTTAATGAAAGCCGTTAAGCGCTTTGACCCCAATATGGGCGTGCGTTTAGTCTCTTTTGCTGTGCATTGGATTAAAGCTGAAATTCATGAATATGTGATTCGTAACTGGCGCATTGTTAAAATTGCAACGACCAAAGCTCAGCGCAAACTTTTCTTCAATTTACGCAGCTTAAAAAAATCGAGTAAAAAACTCACACTCGATGAAGCAAAATCTATTGCCAATGACTTAAATGTGACACCAGAACAAGTCTTGGAAATGGAAGGTCGACTTACTGCCTATGATGCTGCCTTTGAAGCACAAGGTGATGATGACGATGAAGGTTCAACACATCTTGCACCAGCATTGTATTTAGAAGATAACCGCTATGATCCAGCGCGTCTTGCCGAAGAGGAAGACTACGAGGAACAAAGTAGCTCTGCCCTTCATAGTGCGATGGATCAACTGGATGATCGTTCACGCAATATTTTACAGCGCCGTTGGTTAGACGATGAAAAATCGACACTACATGAATTGGCTGCTGAATATAATGTGTCTGCCGAACGTATTCGTCAGTTAGAAAAAAATGCAATGGAAAAAATTAAAGTTGCAATGTCTTCTAATTAAACCATTGGACTGATTTTATTTCATCATTAAAGAAAGGGCTGCGTGCCCTTTCTTTATATTTAGCAATAAGCATTGTTGCTTTTCGCCTTTCGTGTAAAGCCTAAAATATGTTAAGGTTAGGCGCAAATTTACTCATATGACAATTGCTTATGTGGATTGCAATTTCAGCACTTAACTTAGCACTTGCGGTCATGCTTGGCGCATTTGGTGCACATGGTTTAAAAGCACACGCGACCGAAGCTCAGCTTGCATGGTGGCAAACAGCGACTGATTATTTTTTCTATCATGCACTTGGACTTTTGGCACTTGCCATTTTAACCAGAGTTATTCCTCAACTTCCAATTAAAGCCAGTTTTTTACTCATTCAAATCGGTATTGTATTTTTCTGTGGCTCTTTATATGTCATGGCGTTAGGTTTACCGCGTATTTTAGGTGCCATTACACCCATTGGTGGTGCACTCATGATTGCAGGTTGGCTGTTACTTGCTTGGAATGCATTTAAATACGCGAAATAAAGTAAAAATAGGGACATCAGTATGCATATTTATTTAAATGGCGAATCAAAAAATACGTCATGTACCAATTTATTAGCATTGGTTCAAGAGTTAGCACTTGAAGGCAAACGCTTTGCTGTAGAACAGAATGAAATGATCATCTCCAAAAGTAAATTGGCACAAACGCTGATTTGTGCTGAAGATCATATCGAAATTATTCATGCCGTCGGTGGCGGCTAATTCGGAGCTCCCATGGAAGATACCCCACTTATAATTGGTTCGCGTACATTTAATTCGCGCTTATTGGTTGGTACAGGTAAATACAAAGATTTAACTGAAACTGATCTAGCGATTCAAGCCAGTGGCGCAGAAATTGTCACTGTTGCCATTCGCCGAGTGAACATTGGACAGCATCCTGATCAACCGAATTTACTTTCTGTTGTCCCTCCTGAAAAATATACGATTTTGCCAAATACAGCAGGTTGTTTTGATGCCAACAGTGCCGTGCGTACCTGTATGCTTGCACGTGAGTTATTAGATGGTCACAATCTGGTTAAACTTGAAGTCTTAGGTGATGAAAAAACCTTATACCCAAATATCACAGAAACCTTAAAAGCAGCACGCACGCTGATTGACGATGGTTTTGAGATTATGGTCTATACCTCGGATGACCCGATTGTGGCGCAAGAACTTGAAAGTATGGGCTGTGTAGCCATTATGCCTTTAGGTAGCTTGATTGGTTCTGGGCTAGGCATTTTAAATCCGCACACCATTTCAATTATCAAAGAAAATGCTAAAGTTCCTGTACTTGTTGATGCTGGTGTCGGTACAGCCAGTGATGCAGCAATTGCGATGGAACTGGGTTGTGATGGTGTGTTGATGAATACAGCCATTGCCGCTGCACAAAATCCAATTTTAATGGCATCTGCGATGAAAAAAGCAGTTGAAGCAGGTCGTGAAGCCTTCCTTGCCGGTCGTATGCCTCGTAAACGTATGGCCAATGCAAGCTCGCCTGAAACAGGCTATTTCTTTAAATAACGACCTGATCTGCTCTAAGCATTAAAAAGGATTCCGCGGAGTCCTTTTTATTCATCTCAATATAAAACAGTACCTTATGATTATTCAATGTTTGAATTTTCTCAATCAACACATCTAAATAAACTCAACAATCTCTATCTTTGACCATCTATAACAATATAAAAATGAGAGGAATTTAACCCCCATGCTAAAACTCATCAAACCTTTACTCATACTCAACACCCTCTTTTTCATAACACTAACAAACAGTGCTTGGGCAGAAATAGAGATAAAAACCAATCTCAAAGCAAGCTATAAATCCTTTGTTCCCAAAAACTGGACAATCTTGGAAAAAGTACAAGGCGATTTAAACCAAGATGGTCAAGCGGATATTGCCCTGATTATTGCAGATACCAATCCAGACCATTTCGTTGCCAATGCAGGCTTAGGTACTGACGTACTCAATACCAATGAACGAAAGCTTTTGATTCTATTGAAGCAAGCTAATGGTTATCAACTTGCAGCTAGTAATAGCACTTTGCCGACTGAAGGTGATGTAGAATCCCCTTGTCTTGCTGACCCACTCGGTGAATCTGAAGCTTTGAGCATACAAAAAGGTGTGCTCAAAATTCATCTACACTATTGGCTAAGCTGCGGTTCGTGGTATGTGAGCAATCATATTTATGCCTTTCGATACCAAGACCGCACATTTAAGCTGATTGGCTATGATGTAAATGATTTCCATCGTGCATCAGGCGACATCACGGCGCAAAGTATTAACTTTATGACCAATAAAGTGAAAACCACAACAGGTGAAAACGAGTTTGCAGAGAGCACTCAACCTGTCAAAGTTCAATGGTCGATATTAAAACGTCGCTATGCATTGAAACTCGAACAGGTTCAGTTCAATGAACCACATGAGTTTGAATAAAATTAGCCATTGAAGACTCTTTTAAACTCATATGTGCAGCTTACTGTGCATCTAAAATACGGATTTGCACACTAGCAACTGCACCTTCGGTTGCTTTGGCATGTTGTTGCATATTGACACTGTGCATATGTGTTTCTAAGTGCGGCATGCTCTCCCACTTCTCATACATCATGATTGAAAATGGCACTTTGGTCTGTAAGGCACTCTCAATCGCAGGATGATCAATATGCACATCATAAAGATGACAACCAGACTCTTGTAATACCTGTTCACGGATATTGTGAAATGAATCAAGTACCGTTTTGAAATCTTGTTCAGTATGACAAATAATTTCAGCAATCACAGTTAACATGGTCACGTCTCCTGATTAAGCAAAAACTTGCGTTAAATGTTCACGATACTGCACCATATAGGCTTCAACTTCAGGTGCTTTAATCACATCATTGGCAATAAAAGTTTCTAAGCTTTGCATACCCAAAAACTGATTGGCCTTATGAAAGGGTAAATACACACCATCGACCCCAACACCATGAAAAAATTGGTCTTGTTCAGTAAATGCTGCCATAGGTGCATTCCATGTAAGTGATAACATATATTTTTTATCGTGAATAAGACCACCAGAACCATATTTTTTTGATGCATCTGTGCGTGATCGGCCATCACTTGCATATAAAGTTCCATGCCCTTCTGTAAAAATATCATCAATATATTTTTTCACCGTCCAAGGTGCGCCCATCCACCAGCCGGGCATTTGATAAATCACCACATCTGCCCATACATATTTTTGTATTTCTGCCTGAATCTCATAGTCACTATCTGCACGTGAAATTTGAACGGTATGACCAAGTTCGCAAAGTACCTTATTTGCTAGCTCTGTCAAAGTGTCATTTAACTCTCCATTAGAATGTGCAAATTGTTTAGCGCCATTAATAATCAGGATATTACTCATTACTTAACCTTAAAGGATTCATTTTCAGCGACCAATATACTTGAGATTTTTATTGATAAAAATTCATCAAACTGCAAAATATTATTGATAAAAAATCAACAATAAGAAAAATTCACTTCAAAATTATTTTTGCTTAATCTAAAATTTCACATCAATAGTCGGAAATAGTTTTGCAAGATACAGTACGTAAAACAAACACCATAAATCCAATTCAATAGACGTAAAAAAAGCACCCTCAGGTACTTTTAAATTAAATCCAAATTCACTTAAGCAATCAAACCTTCATCACGCATGGCAATTTGCACCGATTGGCGTTCAGCCACTTTATTACGCAGTGCAATGATATTTTTATAGGGAGTTAAATCGTGTTCGATCCCATTTGACCAATTTGTCAGTACAAATAAATAGGCATCTGCTGGGCCAAAATTATCATCGACCAAATAGTCGTTGTCAGATTCACCCACTGTTTTATCAATATAAGTTAATAAACGATCAATTTCCGCATATGCTTTTTCTTTCGCTTCAGCAGATAATGACGCACCAAAGAATACAGCGTAAGCATCATGTAATTCAGAGTTTAAATAACCAAGCCATTCAAGCACTTTGGCACGCCCTAAACCCGATGGTGGAATTAAATCTTGTTTTGGATCATGCTGTGCAAGGAAAGGTAAAATTGCCACATTTTCAGTTAGAATCAAGCCAGGATTAATTTCTAAAGCAGGAACATAACCCTTAGGGTTAATGGCGTAATAATCAGCCCCTTTTTCTGTTTTATGTGTTTTTAGATTGACACGTTCTAAATCAAAATCAACGTTAATTTCATTTAAAATAATATGAGCAGCCAAAGAGCATGCACCCGGAGAATAATAAAGCTTCATATTTGATCCTTGTTATCTAACTATTAACTGTTTTAAATCTCTTCTAACAAACTTTCAAGTGATCAATCCTATAAATTGCAAAAAAGCATCAATGAATAAAAAATATTTACCTTCTGAATATTGTCCAAAATTTCACTTTTTTCAAGTCAATCTAATGTGCTTTTTTTTATAAAGATGTTTTAACATACCCAGCTTTAAAGTTTGATGAAAATTAACGTTGTGATTAGCCTGAAAAAAGAAGAATGGTTTTCCAATATCCGTACCGATGTTTTAGCAGGTTTGGTGGTTGGCTTAGCGCTGATTCCTGAATCAATCGCTTTTTCAGCTATTGCAGGTGTCGATCCACAAGTTGGCTTATATGCTTCATTTTGTATAGCGGTCACCATTGCATTTTTTGGCGGCAGATCCGCCATGATTTCTGCTGCCACTGGTGCTATGGCGTTACTGATGATTACTCTTGTAAAAGATCATGGCCTGCAATATTTATTAGCGACCACAGTGCTTACAGGAATCATTCAGGTCATTGCTGGTTACTTTAAAGTCGCAAAGTTGATGCGCTTTATTTCTCAATCCGTCGTCTACGGCTTTGTGAATGCCCTTGCGATTTTGATTTTTGCTGCTCAACTTCCTGAACTGAATAAAATGGATAGCTTAGGCTATTTATTTGTCGGGCTAGGGTTGGCTGTCGTTTATTTATTTCCTTACATTCCTAAAATTGGCAAATTAATTCCCTCTCCACTAATTTGCATTATTGTTCTAAGTTTGGTTGCACTTTTTTTAGGTGCCGATATGCGTACAGTCAGTGATTTAGGTCACTTCCCAGATACCTTGCCTATTTTCTTGATTCCTGACATTCCACTAAACTTTGAAATGCTCAGTATTATCTTCCCTTACGCTGTGACTTTAGCGACTGTCGGTTTATTAGAAACCATGATGACCACGACTATTGTCAATGAAGCTACTGGAACTGAAGGTGATCGCCATCAAGAATGCCGCGGTCAGGGTTATGCCAATATTGTTAGTGGTTTTATGGGTGGTATGGCAGGCTGTGCCATGATTGGTCAATCAATTATTAATGTCTCGTCAGGTGCGCGTACTCGGTTATCCACCTTAACGGCTGGAGTATTTTTATTGTGTTTGGTGGTCTTTTTAAAAGATTGGCTGGCGTATATTCCTATGGCCGCTTTGGTTGCCATTATGATCATGGTGTCATTTACCACCTTTAACTGGGATTCTGTGCGCAACTTTAGTAAGCATCCCAAACAAAGTAATATCGTTATGCTTGCTGTGGTGATTGTCGTTTTAGCAACGCATAACCTTGCACTTGGCGTATTGCTTGGTGTATTACTTTCAGCGCTATTTTTAATCAATAAATTAGAGCGTGAAGTCAAAGTTCAATCTGAGCTGATCAACAATATTCGTTACTACAGTATTTCAGGGCAAATTTTCTTTAGCAGTTCAGATAAATTTTTTCAGTTTTTTGACTTTAAAGAAAATATAAGCAAGGTTGAAATTGATCTCACTCATGCACACATCTGGGATATTACCTCGGTTAATATGCTCAATAATGTGGTACAGAAATTTAAAGCGCAAAATATTGAAGTCAATATTATTGGTTTAAATGAAGCGAGCAGCACTTTAGTTGACCGTTATAGTTCCAATTCATTTTGAGCGATTTTAAAGCGTCTATTTAGGTAATGCCTGTCAGTTAAGAAATTGACTGGTATTTTATTTTTAAATTCATAATGTTATTCGATATACGGAAACGTCATCCGCAACTGTTCGAGGCAGAACTATTTTAAAAAAGTACTGTTTCTGCGATTTATTAATCAATAAAAGAGATTTGGCGAGTTTTGCGGTGAGGCACACTGTGCCGCAAGATGCCTTTCTTGCGAACTCAAAATATATTTTGAGGCTTCTCATTTGGGCTTATCCAAAGTAATAGATGAGCTCCAAGTATTTGATTTAAAAATATAAGACTCCGTCATGAATAACTGAAACTAAGGACTTTATTTCTAAAACCCTTAACTGACTAGCATTATCTATTTAGGCGCTTTTTTATATAGCACAACTTTATTCAGCAATTAAATTGAACTGAACCCAGTAAAAAATTTGACTTACACCCCTTAAGACTTAAAATACCGCATTCGAATTTTTTACATTTGCCAAAGTTATGTCGAACGATCAATTAGACCAGCAAGTCGTCGAACTGGACAACTTGAATGAACATCGCGAAATTGTTACTTTTATGCGTCGTTCATCTCCGCTGAATACCTCTCAACGTACTGCGCTTGAACAATATGGTCACTTCATTTTGGAATATCCTGTGGGCGATTTACGTCAGCACTTTGAACATCCAGAACGTCCTTTGACCGTTGAAATTGGTTTTGGTATGGGACGTTCGCTAGTGCTTATGGCAAAAGCGAATCCTGAACGCAACTATGTTGGTATTGAAGTTCATGTACCCGGTATCGCACAATGCGTTTATGAAGCAGGTATGGCGGGTTTAACCAACTTACGTTTACTTGATGCAGATGCCATTCAAGTGCTGCGTGAAATGCCAGACAATAGCATTAATGCGGTACAGCTTTATTTTCCAGATCCTTGGCAAAAGAAACGTCATTTCAAACGTCGTTTTGTATCGCATGATCGTATGCCATTGGTTGAACAAAAGTTGGAAATGGGCGGAACATTCCACTCTGCTACAGATTGGGAACCGTATGCTGAATGGATGTTAGAGGTATTGGATAATCGTCCAAATCTTGAAAACATGGCAGGTCAAGGCAATAGCTACCCACGCCCAGACTGGCGTCCACAAACCAAATTTGAACGTCGTGGTTTAGAGGAAGGTCATAAAATTAATGATTTTCTATTTAAGAAAATCAAGTAAATTTCAAATATAAGTTAAAAAATGGCTCATTCAAATATGAGCCATTTTTCATTCAAATACTTACACTTTCAGCGCCATAACCCCCTGATAAGATAAAACTTGTGTAAAACGCCGCACTGAAGCAAAACCCGCAGAACTTAATTGTTCAAAAGTTTCTTGTTCCGACAATGGGTAAAAGTCATCTGCCAAGCGATTTAACATTGCACTAGACTGCGCTGTACTTAAGCCATTTGCCTCACAAATATGCTGAAGCATGCCTCGCTCTTGATCGGTATTCATTGCGGTCAAATCAAAGCCAATAAACACACCCTGCTGCTTTAAGCGTGAAACAATTGCTTTAAAGAACTCTGGTTTATGCGCATAAGGAACAAAATGTGTAACAAGAATGGAAAGTGCTGCATCATAAATTGAATCTGTTTTTAACTGATCAACATCAGCCAATACAAACTCCACTCGATGCAGTGCATCTAATGGCTGAATATAGTGTTTGGCTTTATCCAACATGGTTGCTGATAAATCAGTGGCAGTAAAAGACCAATTCGGAAACAATTGCAATAAATAACCCAGTTCATAACCTGTACCACAACCAACAATCAGTACATGTGCATGTTCATTGACATAGGTTTTTAGCAACGCTTGAATCTGTTGATGCACCACTTCGTAGCCCGGAATAAGTTTACGAATATGTACATCATAACCATCAACCACGTGCTGACTGTTAAAATCCTTTGCCATTGCTTTATTCCCCCTTATCTATCGATTATTGAAATACTAATCTAAGAAAATCGTATTCTGATTTAAAATTAAGTCTGATTTAAAATTAAGATTGAGTCTCATGTGATTGTAAAATTTGCTCACTCATGAGGTGATATATTTTTTTTAAATCTTCACGTTGCGCCTTTTGCAACATCTGTTCATGCATCTTTAGAATATTTTGATCGCCTCGCATGGCTGGGCCAGTTTGCATCAATTTCGGATCACCCTGTAGGGCTTTATTGGCCGTTTCTAAAATCAGCGGATACAGTAAGGAGAAATCCACTTGCTGTTCATCCACAATTTGCTGCGCCATGTCATAACAATAATTGCTAAAATTACAAGCAAACACGGCGGCCAAGTGTAAGCTTAAACGTTGTGCTGAAGTGTATGAATAAACGCGTGTACTGAACTGATTGGCGAGTTCCGCTAATAACACCAAATCATCTTCAGACTTGGCTTCTACAAAAATAGGCGTATCCGACCATGGAATGTCCCGATCCAAACTAAAGGTTTGCAAAGGATAAAATACACCTGCCCGTGCATGGATATGTGCCAAGACCTCAATATCTGTACTGCCTGAAGTATGCACAATCAAAACATTGGGTAATTGCTGATGGACATTGCTAATAACCGAAGCAATCGCTTGATCACTCACCACAATAATGACCAAATCAATCTCGGGATTAAGTTCTTCGATATTCGCAGTTGCCGTTGCCTTCACGTTTATCGCTAAAGTTTGTGCAGTTGCTAAAGTTCGACTATAAATCTGAACGATTTGATGATGTTGGCTTAATTTATGAGCAAGATGATGCGCAACCCGCCCTGCACCAATAAAACTAATTCGCATATGCTTTCACACTTTATTGTTCAGCACAGCATGCCAATAAAAAAAGGACGAATCAATTCGTCCTTTTCATTAATAGCGTTTATATCGGGCAGTTTAGTTAAAAATGTTATTTAAATAAATTATACGTTCAGTGGTTTTCTGATTAAAACATTTGCTGTATTGCATCGCTTCATTTTGTTGACGCATTGCATCATCCCAATAATCAGATTTCTTTTGATAGATTTCTTTATCATTATCAGCGAGTTGATAGACATTCTTTTGTGCGATGACTTTACAATCCACATCACGTTTTTCAAACCAATCCGATTGATCTTGTTGCAACTGCTGTTTTTGTTCAACAGAGAATTGATCCCAAATCTGATTTAAGCGTTCAACCCCTTTAGTTTTGTCTGCATCTAATTCTTTTTGGCGAATATCCATTACTTTTTGTGCTAAAGCGACTTCGGCTGCATGTTCTTGTGAATACTTTTCTGAATATTCGCGGTTTTCACTATTTTGTTTGACATAGGATTCATATTCCACCGCTTTTACCGTTACAAAAACAATACCATCAATCACTGCATTTTGGTTTTCCGCGCTAATGGTTAAACCTTCTTTATCGGTCTTGGTAATATCATAACTATAAGCACCGCTCAGTTGATCATCACCGAGCGTTAAATTAGATTCACCACTTTCCAAATAATCACGCAAATTGAATGTCGATACACGTTCTTCGCCTTCACAATCTTCACAAGGTGCTTCTAAATAAGCATTTTCAGCACGTTTTTGTAAGCCTTTAGGCAATTGAACCACCAGATCACTGCTACAGGCTAAGTTTTTGGCTGTGCTTGGATCATCCGTAATTGTGGTGACATTCTTAATTTTAAACTTCACATTTTGCGTGATTTTCTTTAATAATTCTTGATCTGCTTCATAGTTTGAATGACGTAACTGTTTATCTAACTGTTTTAAATATTCAGCTTTAAGATATGCTTCAACTTGTCCAATATTTTTTGCATCAGTACAACTCCAATTTGAGGTCTCAACTTTTTCCTCAACGGGCGCACTCTTCTTATTTTTAAAATAGTCACAACCCGAAATTAAAGTTGTCGCGACAATTAGGCTGCAAAGTATTGTTTTATTCATCATTATGTTGTTAACCACATTATTTATAATTTTCGCTGCGTATTTAAGCAAAAAGTGATCCATTTAGCGAGAGTTCCAATAAAAAAATCTCCGCTTTTAGCCAGAGATTTTTTCTTCTTAAATTATCAAATAATTTACTGTTTTTTAATTCCTTGATCATTCACTTCACGCGTTACTCCAGTTTCAGTATTGAGCACTTCAAATTCAATACGGCGATTTTTAAACTGACCATTAGCTGTTGAATTATCCGCGATTGGTTGTTCTTGACCATAACCAACTGCTTGTAATTGTGCAGGATCAACACCCTGTTTCACTAAATAATCCACAACAGCTTGTGCACGTTTTTGGGATAAGGTCTTATTTGTTGCCGCATTGCCTACAGCATCGGTATGACCTTTAACGGTTAACTTCACTTGTGGCGCACGTTTCATCAAGGCCGCGGCTTGATCTAAAATCGATTTATTTGCTTCAGGGATATTGGCACGTGCTGTATCAAAATTAATAATTTGCATATTCAGTGCTGTTGCAATATCTAAGGCACGAATATGATCGGGGTTAATTTCCGCCAAAGCTTTTTCCGCATTGCTATTGCCTGTACTCATTACAGCATGACTGTCTACAGGTGGAGCGGTATTGTTGGCTGCTTGCGTCATCACGGTCATATTTTTAACCAGTGGTTGAATTTCAGCTGCCAGTTGTTGTGCATCTATAGGATTAGCACTCTGAATAGAAAGTTGATTTCCCATCCAAGTTAATGAGGCATTTGGCACACCTTTCACCAGTTTTAATACGCTTGGAATAGCATCTTGATCAATAAATTCTGTATGATAATTGGCATTGGACTCTGCACCACAACCCATGTTGTGATTAAAAACTTGTTTGATTTCCTGTTGCAGAATATTGATATAATTCGCATTACCAGAATATAGCTGACAGGTTGTTAAACCTCCTGATGCGCCAGTACTGAGCTGTAATTTAGCGGGTTCATTGCTAATTGTTTGTGTAGCCAGACCTCCTACTGGTTCAGTTTCTTTTTTACCCGAACACGCCCTAAAAATTAACGCCAGTAACACCGCTAAAATAATAAAAGCAATCAAGGGTAATAAAAAAGCTGATTTCTTTTTTTCCTCAATATTTTGAGAAGATGCAACTTCAGGAGCTTGGTGCAAAGCTTGCCCAGATACAGCACCACCCCCTAAAGCAGTTAAAAGTGCCGTAGCCCAATATGGTAAGGCATTCGACACAGCTGACCAGTGTGTTTCAATAAGATGTACCATCGCACTTGGCTCAGCCGACCCCGCTTCAATTTCTAACACACCAAGCACTAATGCAATTGAGCGATTTAAGGTAGATTCCATAGCCCCTGTGGGAACAGTACCTGAAATTTGTTCTAAAAATTGATGTTTTAAAGCAGGATTATTTGTAAAAATATCGGTTAATCTTGGATTTAATTGATTTTGTAAACGTCCAATAAGCTCTGGCTGAGATTTAAAGATTGATAATAGGATTGGGAAAAAACTAGTTAATGCCTGACTCTTTTCACTAAGATATTCCGTTTCACCCTCAAGGACAATCGCAGATACTTTTTTCTTAAGCAAGTCAATCAAATTAATATTCATCCATTATTCCTTTTATTCTCGTTTTATCATGCTTATTTTTAGTTTATCTGTTCGTTTTTTAGGCAATGTAAATAATTGTATTGTTTAAAATACAATGGTTTTTCAACAATAAAAAAGCCAGCCGAAGCTGACTTTTATAACGTTTAGAAAAATGTGAAATCAATTAAGCCGCAAAAGTTTGAATGACCTTACCCACAACTTTCTGATTAATAAGTGGTGTGTTTTTACCCTGTGAAAGAATTGAATCTTTAGCGACCAACCATTCGAGTTTAGGGTCAACCAAAGCCCAACCAGACTCTTCCACCCAACGATCAACCATATTGGCCACTTTTGCTGGAGCCAGTGTGACTTTTTCCACCCACTCTAAAGGCTCAAACAAACCTTCATTAACCAGCTGAACACCAAAAGCAACATAAGTATCAAAAGCGGTCAAACCTGGCTCGGTTTCAGCAAATGGCGCTAATTTTGCAGAACTACTCAGTGGTTCATGGTGGGTACAAATTGCATCAATCACACCCTCTTTCACGCCTTGACGTAATAGCTGTTTATCTTTTTCAGCACGTAATGGCGGGCGTACATGTGCCAACGAGTTAAAACCATCGGTTAAACTTTCGGTTAAATGCAGTTGATGCATTGCAACATCAGCAGTGACAGGCAAGCCTTTAGCTTTGGCAATTTTAATGAGTTCAACAGAAGCCCCGCAGGACAACAAACCAAAATGGGCACGAACTTTAGTGGCTTCAATCATCAACAGGTACTTTGCAATTGCCACTGTTTCGGCCAAAGCTGGAATCATCGGTAAACCTTGGCGTGAAGCAACAAAGCCTTCATGTACACAACCATCTTTGGCAATTTGATGTTCTTCTGCATAAAACACAACGGTCATACCTAAACCAGCTGCATATTCAAGCGTACGAAGTACAACATCATCATCCGCAAAGGGAGCATTCGCATTAGATACCGCTGTACAGCCCCCTTTTTTCAAACCGGCCATATTTGCAGGTTGTTTGCCTTGTAAACCTTGAGTCTGTGCCCCAATGACTTTTAAGTAAATTCCACCATCTAACATGGCTTTTTCCACTAATCCGTGAATCAATGCGCCATTGTCTTGTACGATTGGTTTGGAATCTGGTGGTGTAAAGATATGTAGAATACCGTTTTTACGTGCTGCATGACCTTCAGACTTTAACGTACCATGCTGTTGCTGACCGGGTTCACGCATACGTGCACACAAATCAACCATGGTTGGCATTAACCATTTGCCTTGCCCATCAATAATTTCGCTCACATGGTCCGTTGCTGCAACGCGTTTACCCTGTTCTAAATAGACTGTTTCTACGCTATCCGTTTGCTTGACTGGATCGAGGACACGGACATTTTCAATTTTTACAATACTCATGGCTTTACCTTATCCCGCAATTGCTTCAATTAAACCTTTTTCCTGCAACTGACCTTGCATAGACAAGGCAAGCACTGCCATACGTACAGCAATACCATTGGTCACTTGATGCAAAATAACCGCTTGTGGACCGTCGGCAATACTGGAATCAATTTCTACACCACGGTTCATTGGCCCCGGATGCATCACGATACAATCTGGTTTTGCCATTGCTAGACGTTCTTTATTCAAGCCATACATTTTATAAAATTCGGCTTGCGACGCGAGTGCAGGTGAATCAATACGCTCATTTTGAATACGTAAAGTAATAATCACATCGCAGTCTTTGATGCCTTCTTCCATGTTATTAAATAGACGAATCTCTTCACCGTATTCATCAAAAGCGTATGGAAGTAACGTATTGGGTGCAATAACGCGAATGTCTTTACAGCCCAAAGTTTGCAATGCCACCACATCTGAACGTGCCACACGTGAATGTTTAATATCACCAATAATCGCAACACTTAAAGCTTCGAATGGCTTTTTCGTTTCACGGCGAATCGTCAACATATCTAACATGGCTTGAGTTGGATGCGCATGACGACCATCACCCGCGTTAATAATCGCAACATGTGGCGAAACCGTTTGTGCAATAAAATGTGCTGCACCTGAAGATGAATGACGCACCACGAAAATATCCGCTGCCATTGCTTCAAGGTTCCACAGCGTATCACGTAGCGTTTCACCCTTCGATGTACTTGAGCGCGCAATATCAATATTCAAAACATTTGCCGACAAACGCTTTGCTGCTGCTTCAAAAGTAGTACGTGTACGTGTTGAGTTTTCAAAAAATAGGTTCATGACTGTACGACCTTCCAAGAGTGGAGTCGTAATCAGTTGATTTTGTTCATTGAAAAAAGAATTAGCGGTATCAAGAATTTTTGTCAGGGTTTCTTTGGAAAGACCTTCAATGGTCAAGAAATGTTTAAGATTACCCTGTTGATTGAGTTGAATCTGGCTCGGAGTATGCAATGCTGCCAAGTGCATGAGAGATTCCCTTGCGGTTAAGTTGAACTATTATACAGATATTATTCTGCATAATCCGAGACCAATGCGCACGATCAAGCAATTTTTAGTCAATTTAAATTTTTGATCTGGCTTCTCTTATTCACGAAAACACGTCCAACACCGCGCAAATAAAACGCCTATGCGGTATCAACCCCATCAAAACATTAAAAATTTTCAAGCTGAGTATTTATAGCTCTCTTTTATGTCATTCTGTTCTAACTATGTAAAAGGATTAATGTTAATTAAACAATCACCACTTCTCCCACGTATAAAAAAACAGGCTCTAAATGAATACGATGATTTAGAGCCATATTTATCAGCGCAATGCACCAATATAATGATGTGAAACTTGCGCTCTATAAATTTCGTCTTCTGTAACCTCAACTTCATTTTGCACCATTTCAACAACCACTTTCTTTTCTGGCTGAATGACTGCAATCTCAGGTTCACGTTCAGCAAGAATTAAAGCATCTAAACGTGCAGCATGTCGGTCTAATTCGGCATCATTTTCCGCCTGCGCCAATCCAACAACATATTGGGCATAATCCTTATTATGCACCAAATACATGACATCAATTACCCGCCCAGCCACACGTCTCAATCGCGCATAAATAAGTGTTGCAACTGAAAATGCATCGCCATTTTCCTTAAAACCTTTATAAACTGAATCCGTCATGAATGCCCCCATCAAATCAATTTTAAACTACGCTTTCAGCCCAAACACCTGACTGATCACTAATCCATATATTCTTCAGCAAAATACATACCAAATATGAACGCTTAAGAGATAAAAAGTCGATATTTTTCCATTAGACTCAGGCTTTACCATAATTTAAAAACTTTTACGCCCTAAAATACGTTAAAATATTAGATTGCTTAGCTGCTTTTGGAAATTTGCATGAATTCGAAACTACGTCTTTCTACATATTGGGTTACCTGTGCAGATGGACTTGAAACCTTACTCCAAGAAGAATTGGAAGGTTTAGGTGTTCAAAATATTGAACGCTTTCCAGGACGTTTAGTTTTCCAAGGCACGCTAGAAAATGCATACCGTATTTGTATTTGGTCGCGTTTAGCATCTCGTGTACTGACGCCTATTCATACCCATGAATTGGACTTCACGCATGATGCACGTGATGTGGCAGAAGAGCTATATGAAGGTGCAATGAACTTTGACTGGTCTCTCATTTTTGCACCACAAAGTACCTTTGCCATTCGTTTGCACGTAGAACGCGACATTAAAGTAAATAGTCAATTTGCAACCTTACGTGTAAAAGATGGTGTGGTCGACTCCTTTATGGAAGCCGTCGGCAAACGCCCAAGTGTTGACATTAAACAACCAGAAATTACTTTATATGTGCTTGCGGGTAAAACTCAACACACTTATTGCTTAGATTTATCAGGTGATTCCTTACATAAACGTGGCTATCGTCACTTTATGACCGATGCGCCAATTAAAGAAAACCTTGCAGCAGCAATTCTGCAAAAAGCCAAATTACTCCAATGTAATCCAGACATTATTTTAGACCCAATGTGTGGTTCAGGCACATTCATCATTGAAGCACTCATGATGTTGACTGATCGCGCACCTGGTTTAGTACGTCGCTTTGGTTTCAATGGTTGGAATGGTCATAACCATGATTTATGGATGTCGATCAAAGCAGAAGCCACTGAACGTCACCAAGCTGCATTAGAAAAACCATTACCTCAATTCTATGCTTATGATGCTGACTGGGAAGCGGTGAAAGCGACCAAGCAAAATATTATTGCCGCAGGTTTTGAGTCATTACTTGATCACATCAAAATTGAAGAACGCACTCTGGCTGACTGGCCTGATTTTGCAGCAATGGGTAAAAAAGCATTTATTGTGACTAACCCGCCTTATGGTGAGCGTTTAGGTGAAAAAGCTTCAAATCGTGCTTTATACCTAGGTCTATCTGCCCTATTGCAAAAACACTTTCCAAATCAAACAGCAGCCGTTATTGCCTCTCAAATTGAGCAAGCTGACGTTTTAGCGTTTAATGATCCGCAAACTTTACGTTTAATGAATGGTAAATTGCCAATTTACATTCGCTCAGGTCAAATTAAACCCGCTACAGCAACTCAACCTTTCCTTGCTGTTTGGCAGCCACAACAATTTGAAAAGATTGAAGGTGCTGAAGACTTTACCAATCGTTTGCAAAAAAATATGCAGGCATTGAAAAAGTGGGCAGTCAAAGAAAATATCTATTGCTTACGTTTATATGATGCCGATCTGCCCGACTTTAATGTTGCAGTAGATTTATATGGCGATCGTTTACACGTCCAAGAATATGCACCACCAAAAACAATTGATCCTGAAAAAGCAAAAAAACGTTTTAATTTAGCGCTTGCTTCTATTCGTGCAGTAACAGGTTTGGGTCGTGATGCGATCTTTATTAAAACTCGTGCACGTCAGGAAGGTAAAACACAGTACGAAAAACAAAGTACTGCATCTAAGCGTTTTATTGTGCAAGAAGGCAAAGCAAAATTCTTAATCAACTTAACTGATTATTTAGATACAGGTTTGTTCCTTGACCACCGTCAAATGCGTTTACGTATTGCTGCTGAAGCAAAAGGCAAACACTTCTTAAACCTGTATAGCTACACCTCTACTGCCAGCGTTCATGCTGCTTTAGGTGGCGCTGCAAGTACCACAAGTGTCGATTTATCGAATACTTATTTGAACTGGTCTAAAGAAAACTTTGTACTGAATGGCTTAACTGTCGATCATGCTGACCAACAACATCAGTTTTTCTCGAGCGACTGTTTTGAATGGTTAAAAGAAGGTCATGAACAATATGACCTGATCTTCATTGATCCACCAACCTTCTCTAACTCGAAAAAGTTCCACGGTACTTTTGACGTGCAACGTGACCATTTGTCATTACTCAAACGCGCAATGAACCGCTTAACCACAGAAGGTACATTATACTTTTCAAACAACTATCGTGGTTTTGAAATGGATGATGAAATTTTGGCCTTCTTTGATGTTGAAGAAATTACCAACGAAACCATTGGTACTGACTTCAAACGCAATACCAAAATTCACCGCGCATGGAAAATTACACATCCAAAAAGCTAATGCACTGGAGATGAAATACGACCTCGCATTTCATCTCTGCTAAGATTTGCCTTGGAAAGTTTTCAAGCATAAAAAATGGGACGTAATTCGTCCCATTTTTTATGCCCTACCTAATCACACAGCATTATTCAGTCAGGAACTTTTTCTGCCCATATTTGTATTCAACTGACATTTTCAAAATATCACCTTCGCGTTTCACCTGCCCTGACTGCTGCATAGTAGACAACATATTTTCGACATTTTGATCAGACATGGCAACTCCGCCTTTTTGCATATAATTATTCATCACACTAGAGAGCATATTTTTATCAAACTGAACATCTGCTTTGTATTCAATTAAACTTGGCATCATTTTTACAAAACCCATCATGGTCGATTGATGACTCGGCATAATACGCCCCGTCATGCCAGCTTGAGCAACGCCTCCTCCCATAGCAAACTGATTATCTTTTGATTCAAAACGAAAGCCCTCATTGATCACAGCCAACAAAGCAGGTTCTATATCTGTCACCAGTTTTTCTTGGGCCAAACAACTTTTGTCACCGTTTTTCAAGATATCAAAAAAACTCTGTAATTTTTGTCGATTCAAATCAAGCATATTAAAATTAAACTGCACTTTCTGCATTGCAGGCACAAAAGGCATTTTCATTTCATCAAGCCGCAGCAACATTTCAGTATTTAAAACCCGATCCGTCAACTCACTTTCAGTCTCTATACTAAAATTCTTCAGTTCAGCATTGGTTGGTTTATTGATATCTCGATCTGACATTTTCAACAAATCCATCTGAATTTTGGTTTTCCCCGCCTCTAGATACTCACCATTTAGTCCCTGGTTGGTTTCTAGCTTTAACCCAACCATTTGGAAATTTGTGTTTTTATCTGTTACGGTCAAATTCGGAATTTCAAGTTGTAAATCCAGTATCTTTAATTGTTGGTCTATCGGTTTTGCACGGAATTTTAATTTTATCGGATCTAATCTAGACTGTATTTGGGCTTCATTTCGTGTAATGACTGGCGTCGTCAACGTGCTATTCATGTTTCCTAACCAATTGACTGTCGTTTGGACTTTAAGCGGTTCCTTCAACAACGACTGAAGTGCTCCCGGTGCTTGAATAATTTTAATATCTGAATAAATAACGTATCCATTCCAACTACGTTTAATATTATCCTGACCACTAAATTGAAGCACTTCTTTCGGTTTACATGGATCAAGTACTAATTCAGCGCTCCAGTTGGCACTGCCTTTTAAAGCTCCCATGTTAAAAGCTTGATACTGTAAACTTAAATTATTTGACTGCTTGCTGCCCTGCTGATAATAAGTTTTCAAACTTTTATCCGCATAAAGATTCCCTCCTACTGCAACCACAGCAAGCGTAAGTACACTTCCAATACCCCACTTTAATTTAGTCATTTTTTCCATCTCAAGCTGTTTATTTTTTATTAAAATAAATTATAAAGAGAATCCTAAAATAAAGATAATTATTTTGCAAATAAAGCACTTAGATGATATTTTCATCACAAAAATGTGAAAACTTACGTCACATTTTGACTTTAAAATGTCATTTTTAACATTTCTATTCCTCAATAAAAAACCTAGCCGAAGCTAGGTTTTTTATTTTGCGATTGAAAACGAGTTAAACTTTTAACTCAATTTCATTTTCTCAAACTCAAGATGACCATGTTCACCTTTAATCAAAATCGTATCGCCTGGAAGAAACTCACCACTTAATATTTTTTGTGCCAACGAGTTTTCGACTTGTTGTTGAATTGCACGTTTCAGTGGTCGAGCACCATAGATAGGGTCAAAACCAGCATCTATTAATTGATCAAAAGCACTATCCTCTACAGAAAGACTCATGTCTTTTTCGCTTAAGCGTGAGCGTAAACGATCCAACTGAATATCTGCAATGCCTCGAATTTGTTCTTTTTTCAATGAATGGAAAACCACCAATTCATCAATACGGTTAATGAATTCTGGACGGAAATGTTGCGATACTGCATTCATCACCACCGTACGAACTTCATCCTCCGTAGCACCTCCACCTAACTCACGCACATCTTGTGAACCTAAGTTTGAGGTCAACACGATGACTGTATTTTTAAAATCAACGACACGCCCCTGAGAGTCCGTTAAACGACCATCATCAAGCACCTGTAATAAGATGTTAAACACGTCAGGATGTGCTTTTTCCACTTCATCAAACAACACTACACTATAAGGTTTACGTCGCACAGCTTCAGTTAAGATACCGCCTTCTTCATATCCAACATAGCCTGGAGGTGCACCAACCAAGCGACTCACAGAATGCTTCTCCATGAACTCACTCATATCGACACGAACCATAGCATCGTCACTATCAAACAAGAAATTTGCTAAAGCTTTGGTCAATTCAGTTTTACCGACACCTGTTGGCCCAAGGAATAAGAATGAACCACTAGGTCGATTCGGATCAGATAAGCCTGCACGTGAACGACGAACTGCATTCGATACAGCAACAACCGCTTCATCTTGTCCAACCACACGGTTATGTAAAAAATCTTCCATATGAAGAAGTTTTTCACGTTCACCCTGCAACATTTTTGTCACAGGAATACCCGTTGCAGCACTGACCACTTCTGCAATTTCATTCTCAGTCACTTTGGTACGAATTAATTTCGGCTCTTCACTGCTTTCTTCAGCCACTTCTTCCGCTGCAAGGCGTTTTTGCAATTCAGGAATTACGCCGTATTGCAAACGGCTTGCTTCAGCCAAATCACCTTCACGCTGTGCTTTTTCAAAAGCAGTTCGAGCTTTATCTAACTCAACTTGCGCTTGATTCGTCCCTTCAACTAAGGTTTTTTCAGCACGCCACACTTCTTCTAAATTGTTATATTCGCGTTGAACTTCTTCAATTTGCTTTTCCAAATATTCAACTTCAACTTTACTGACTGAGTCTGCATCTTGTTTTACCGCTTCCAATTGCATTTTCAACTGGATAAGACGTCGGTCTAAACGGTCAAGTGGCTCAGGTTTCGAGTCAATTTCCATTTTAATCCGCGATGCAGCTTCATCAATTAAATCAATGGCTTTATCTGGCAATTGACGGTCTGTAATATAACGATGTGACATTTTCGCCGCAGCAATAATCGCAGAATCGAGAATCTGCACACCATGATGTGTTGCGTACTTCTCTTTTAAACCACGTAAAATTGCAATGGTGTCTTCTACACTCGGTTCATCGACCAAAACTTTTTGGAAACGACGTTCCAATGCTGCATCTTTTTCAATGAACTGACGATATTCATCCAAAGTGGTTGCACCCACACAGCGAAGCTCACCACGCGCCAATGCAGGTTTTAACATATTCCCTGCGTCCATCGCGCCATCACCCTTACCAGCACCGACAAGCGTATGTAACTCATCAATAAATAAGATGATCTCGCCATCATATTTAGCAAGGTCTTTTAGAACGGCTTTTAAACGTTCTTCAAACTCACCACGATATTTCGCACCTGCCAATAACGACCCTAAGTCCAAAGATAAAACACGTTTACCTTTTAAGCCTTCAGGCACTTCACCATTGACAATACGTTGTGCTAAGCCTTCTACAATCGCAGTTTTACCCACCCCTGGTTCACCAATAAGTACAGGGTTATTTTTAGTACGACGTGATAAAACTTGAATCGTTCGACGAATTTCTTCATCTCGCCCAATGACTGGATCAAGCTTACCAGACATGGCACGCTCAGTTAAATCAACCGTATATTTATTCAGAGAATCACGTTGATCTTCGTGGTTATTTGCCATAACTTTGTCACCACCTCGTATATTTTCAATTGCTTTACGCAGCTTATCTGTCGTCACACCTACACTATTGAGTAGTGTTTTCGTTGCACCTGTTTCAGCGAGCGCCAAAATCACCCAATCCGTAGATAAAAATTCATCTCCCGCTTTTTGTGCAAAACTATCTGCTAAATTCAATGCACGTACAGCTTCTGGATTTAAATTGATATCGCCTGTTGGGTTTGCAATCGTTGCAGCATTATTTAATGCCTGCTGCAACTTGGTTTGAAGGTCTCTTAAATTTGCACCTGCCTGTTGTAACAAGCTGATATTAGATGATTCTTCCAACAGTGCAGATAGAATGTGAATACCTTCAATAGCGGTGTTATCTTTACCCATAGCTAAAGATTGGGCATCTGATAAGGCTTGCTGCAAGCGATTTGTAAATTTTTCAAAACGCATTCTTATTTTCCTCACAACAAATTTTGTACTTGGATAATAGATGGGAATGGTTTGATATTTTTCAACAATTTTATTAAAAAATATTTTTAATTTTCAATAATTAAAGTCATTAAGACAAAAAATATAACTCAGTTATAATATGGGTATATATTGCACATTTTTCAAGTTCAATTTGATATCTTATGTATCAAATTCTATTCAAAATATATTATCTGACTCATTTTGAACAACCACATTAAACACGCTGCATTTATGCTTGATGATTTAAAATTTATATATCAGGTTTATTTGAGCAATCAGAATATTAATGCAGTTTAAAATAAGCAATTTGATGAATATAAAACAACCAGTGAACAAGGCTCCTTAACATTGTTTTTAAAGTTTTGAATTGAACTGAACCTATTTTATCAATTTATTGTAAATATTTAACTTAAAAAGGATACAACTTATAAAATGGCAACTCACGTATGAATTACCATCCTTTTTTTCATTACTCAGCTTCAATAATTTCAAAATCGTGAGTAATTTCAACACCACCATCTGACAACATTTTACTTGCTGAACAGTATTTTTCAGCAGAAAGTTCAACTGCTTTAGCCACCTGTTTTTCTTTTACCGCTTTACCCGTTACCACAAAATGTAAATGGATTTTGGTAAATACGGCAGGAATACTATCAGCACGATCCGCTTTCAACTGACATATGACCCCTGTCACATCTTGGCGTGATTTCTTTAAAATAGTCACAATATCAAAGGAAGCACACCCACCAAGTCCCATTAATATAAGTTCCATAGGACGTGGACCACGGTTTTCACCACCGTATGCCTCAGCCCCATCCATGACAATTTGATGACCACTCTCTGATTTGGCTTCAAAAGCAACATTCTCTAGCCAATGAACACTTGTTTGCATTGCAACTACCTGAAAAAAGCTATAAATTTACGACGTACCTGTACACTAACATAAATTGAGTTGATACGGAATTTCATCTCTTCTATGTGACAAGTTCATTTTAGGTCTTGTGCGATCTATTACTTATCCATATTCGGAACCGTTAGCATGACTGCAAACTTTTCACAACTTAGCACTGATGCGCTTTCTCCTGGCCAGCTACCAGAGTCAGTAAAAGCATTATTAAAACGTGCATATATTAACCGCTACCCAAAACGCACTGCAATTATCGACGCAGGCACTGAATCAAAATCTCTTTATTTGATTTTAAAAGGTTCAGTCTCCATTATTTTACGCGAAGATGATGAACGCGAAATTGTAGTTGCGTATTTGAATGCCGGTGACTTTTTTGGGGAAATGGGTTTATTTGAAGCAAATCCACAACGTACTGCAGAAGTTCGTACACGTGACGTATGTGAAATTGCTGAAATTACCTATGAAAATTTTCATGAATTAAGCAAACAATATCCAGATCTTAGCTATGCTGTATTTGCTCAATTGGTGCGCCGATTAAAAAATACCACACGTAAAGTCACAGACCTTGCATTTATAGATGTATCTGGTCGTATTGCACGTTGTTTAATTGACCTTTCTTCACAACCTGAAGCCATGATTCTTCCAAATGGTCGCCAGATCCGTATTACTCGTCAAGAAATTGGCCGTATTGTTGGTTGTTCTCGCGAAATGGTTGGACGCGTTTTAAAAACGCTTGAAGAACAAGGCATGATCGAAACAGATGGTAAAGCCATTCTTATTTTTGATGTTACACCTGAAGAAACTGATGTTTCTTTAGATAAGGATGATGACGAAGAATAAGCTTTTTATCTTTGCCAATTCAATAAAAAAGCAAATCTTATGATTTGCTTTTTTATGCTTTAATTTTTTATTCTTTTGTCACATTTATGACAACTTTAAAATTATTCATGATTTAACTCTTATGACTAAATCAGGTAGTCTTGTACACGATTTAAAACTCCATGATAAAAATTAAAGGATAAACCTCGATGCAACTTAAACCTTTAGCCAATACAGGAATATTGGTTCCTGAAATTTGTTTAGGAACCATGACTTTTGGTGAGCAAAATACCCAAGCAGAGGCCTTCCAACAACTTGAATATGCTTTAGATCAAGGTTTGTTCTTTTGGGATACCGCTGAAATGTATCCAGTACCTCCCAAACCTGAAACTCAAGGTGCTACTGAAACTATATTGGGCAATTGGATTGCTCAACGTGGCAATCGAGATCAATTATTTATTGCCTCAAAAATAGCAGGGCCATCACAAGGCGGCAGCCAGATCCGTGATGGACAAACACGCTTTACAGCAGCAGAAATCACTTCTGCCATTGATGACTCCCTACAACGCCTGCAAAGCGATTATATCGACCTCTATCAACTGCATTGGCCACAACGCCCAACCAACTTCTTTGGTAAACTCGGTTATGGCAACAGTGAAGCACAGCAAAATAGCGAAATTACAGCTTTAGAAGAAACCCTAACCGCTTTAAGTGATGAAATTAAAAAAGGACGCATTCGTTATATTGGACTGTCCAATGAAACACCATGGGGAACCATGAAATTTTTAAACTTGGCAGAAAAATTAGGTTTAGAAAAGTTTGTCAGTGTGCAAAACCCCTACAACCTATTAAACCGTACCTATGAAATTGGTATGTCAGAAATTGCTCATTATGAAAATGTAGGATTACTGGCCTATTCCCCTTTAGCTTTTGGTTATTTGACAGGTAAACTCCGTCATGGCGCACGTCCCGCCAATGCTCGTGTCACACTATTCTCTCGTTTTAGCCGCTATAGCAATCCAGAAAGTGAATGGGCAACTGAACAGTATGCTCAACTTGCAGAGCAACATGGTTTAACCCTCACTCAGCTTGCACTGGCATTTATCAAGCAACAGTTCTTTGTGACCAGCACTATTATTGGTGCAACAAATTTAGATCAACTCAAAGAAAACATCCAAGCTTTTGACATTGATTTATCTGTAGACATTTTACAAGGCATTGAAGATATCCATCGTCAACAACCTAATCCTGCACCATAGATATTTCTCAGTTACCTGTTAAGGTGAAGCACTGCTTCACCTGTCACAAATAATTTATGATGTTCAAAATCAAAAAAAATCATATAAAAAAGGATGCCTATCGCATCCTTTTTTGAACCTAACTATTTATTAACGTTTGTTATAAATTGCTTGCGCAGTAGGCAAATTTTTACGCATTGCTTCAATACGTTGGCTATTTGAAGGGTGAGTAGACAAGAATGATGAACCACCTGCACCATCTAGTTTATTCATTTTTTCCCAAAGGGTAATTGCTGCTTGCGGGTTATAACCTGCACGCGCCATAAGAAGTAATCCACCTTGGTCGGCACGACTTTCGAGACTACGTGAATAAGGCAATCCTATCCCGACTTGACTCCCTAACTGCGCTGCTGCTGTACCCAATTGTCCAACGTTATTTCCTGCTGCACTTAAACCAATATTTAAAGCTAAATCAGTTAAGGCTTGAGCACCAATTTTATTTTTAGAATGTTCCTCTAAAGCATGTACCATTTCATGCCCCATCACTGCCGCAATTTCTGCATCAGTCAGGTTTAGCTTATTGACAATGCCTGTATAGAACACAACTTTACCACCAGGTGCGACATAAGCATTCACCTGATCAGATTTCAAAACTGCCAGTTGCCAACTAAACTTCTGACCCGTTTGGTTAACTTGATCTGCATACGGCTTTAAACGCAAAAATACAGCATTAATACGTTTATACGTCGCAGATGAAGTATCTAAGGTTTTATTTGCACTTGCTTCTTGAACTGTTTTATTAAAGCCTTGTGCCGCAGCTACATTTAATGTGGATGAATCCGCCCCTGCCATTTCCGCAACAGTGGTACAACCCGAAATAGTAATCACACTTGCTGCACACAAACTCAAAATAAACTTGCTGTTCATTATAATAATCTCCACCTTAAAAATAGATATCTGTTTTAAGGCGATTATATGGAATTGTGGATCAGCTTTAAATTATTATTCAATCCACATTCATATCATTTATGTAACCGTGCTTATTTAAGAAACTGAAAACTAAGCCAATAAATAAGACATAAAGCATTCAGAACCAAATACACTTGGCAAAGGGGTTTGATTTTTTGCTCAAGTTGATCATTTTTTCGTTTAAAAAATAAAAATGCATTTTGAATTAAAATTAATGGCACCAAAATACACGCAATAATGACACTTAAACCAATAAATACCCCATAGACAATATTAGGATCTTGGGTCTGTGCTTGAATAATCAGCATCGCAATGGTCGGTGCTCCACCCATTGCAAAAAGTAAGGAATAAAAAATCGTTCCTGAAATATTTTTATGCATCCGCACAACCCGCTATTTATCTTATGTTTTGTATTTTAGCAACTGCCAATGATTTAAACAGTATTCTCTGATGCAACTTTAGTCTTGCAAAATTTTCATCAATATATCCACTTATCATCTTGTTAAAAAAGTGAATATAAAAAAGCCTCACATATTGCGAGGCTTTTTTTACCATCTTTCTATGCGCTTAAATTAAGCATTAAAAGGATGACGTAATACAATGGTTTCTTCACGGTCTGGACCAGTTGAAACGATGTCGATTGGACATTCAATTAACTGCTCAATGCGTTTTACATAAGCAATTGCATTTGCTGGCAATTGTTCCATGCTTTTTGCACCAAAAGTCGACTCAGACCAACCTGGCATTGTTTCATAGATTGGTTTTAAAGTTTCAAATGCAAGTGCATCAGAAGAACCAACACAACCAGAATCAGCAGCTTCGTAACCGATACAGATTTTCACTTCTTCTAAACCGTCAAGAACGTCAAGTTTAGTTAAGCAAATACCAGAAAGTGAGTTTACATCTACAGAGCGACGTAGAATTTCTGCATCAAACCAACCACAACGGCGTTGACGACCCGTAGATGCACCAAATTCAGAACCTTTAGTTCCAAGGTGTTTACCAATTGCATCACCTACGTCATTTGCAGCATCATAAACCAACTCTGTTGGGAAAGGACCTGCGCCTACACGTGTTGTATATGCTTTAGTAATACCAAGCACATAGTCAAGGTGCAATGGACCTAAACCTGAACCTGAGCTTACGCCACCCGCTGTTGTGTTTGAAGATGTTACATATGGGTATGTACCATGATCGACATCAAGAAGTGAACCTTGAGCACCTTCAAACATGATGTTTTCACCGTTTTTACGGTAGTTATGCAATTCAGTTGTTACATCCACAACAAGTGGAGCTACAACTTCACGCCATTGATCACAAAGCGCAAGTACATCTTCAAGATTAACCGCTTCTACACCGTAGAATTGAGTTAATTGGAAGTTATGGTATTCAAGTAGCTCTTCAAGTTGAGCTTTAAGATGTTCACCACCACGCACTAAGTCTGCAACACGAATTGCACGACGTGCAACTTTATCTTCATACGCTGGGCCAATACCACGACCAGTCGTACCAATTTTCGCATTACCACGTTTTTTCTCACGTGCTTGGTCAAGTGCAATATGGTTCGGAAGAATTAAAGGACAGTTTGGAGAGATACGTAAACGTTCTTTAACAGGCACGCCTTCTTTTTCAAGAATGTCCATTTCTTCGATTAATGCAGCAGGTGAAAGTACAACACCATTACCAATTAAGCAAAGTACGTTTTCACGTAAAATACCAGATGGAATGAGGTGTAATACAGTTTTCTTACCACCAACCACGAGTGTATGACCAGCGTTGTGTCCGCCTTGGTAACGAACTACCGCAGCCGCTTGATCTGTGAGCAGGTCGACAATCTTACCTTTACCTTCGTCGCCCCATTGGGTACCGAGTACCACAACATTTTTGCCCATAATAGCCTCATTGCATCATGCTGTTAAAATTGAAAACTCAAATTAGTCACTTGAAACTAATTCATGTCATTAAATCTTTTCGACTTTCCACTCACCTGCCACATTCACCAATTGATGAGTTGCATGTGGTACTGAGTTTAAACTGTCATTTCCAAGTAACTGAATTACACCAAAGCCTTGTGTACGTGCATTCGAAATTGCTTCAAGCAAATCCATCGCTGTACCCTTCGGTGCAACCACTACATTTAAATCTGTAAATTGACCTGCACTTAAAGCATATAAGTCACAACTGAAACCTGTGGCAGGACGGGCACGACCAAAATGTTGACCAATGCCGTCATAGCGCCCACCTTGTGCCAGTGGAGCTGCACGGTTTGGTGCATACACTGCGTACATTAAACCCGTGTGATAATGGTATGAACGCAATTCGACAACATCAATACCAATGTGCAGATTTGGCCAACGTGATTGAATTTCAACTTGAGTCGTTTTCAATACATCAAAAGCGTGTTTAAATGCTTCATCCGCCAATATTTCAGCACTTAAATGTGTCTGTAATGCATCTAAATCACTTGAATAACGACCAAGCGTATAGAAATCTGAACCATATTTTAATTCTTGAGTAAACTCTGCCAGTTCAGGCAGTGCTTTACGTTGATACAAATCCGAAAGATGACTTTCAACAGCCTTGGTCAAACCCGCATGTTTAACTAAACTACGGAACAACCCAACATGCCCTAAATCTAAATGCGTACCTGCTGCCAAGCCTGCTTTTTCAATCAAGCTCAGCATGACATCAACCATTTCGACATCAGCATCAATGCTGTCTGAACCAAATAGTTCTGCACCCAATTGTAATGGTGAACGTGTGGTATTAAACCCTTGTGGTTTCGTATGTAAAACCGTTCCTGCATAGCAGTAACGAGCCACACCTTCTACTGGATGTACATGCGCATCAATACGAGCTACTTGTGGTGTCATATCGGCACGCACACCAAGTAAACGACCAGAAAGCTGATCGATCACTTTAAAAGTAGCTAAGTCTAAATCTTGATTCGATTCTGAAAGAGAAGATAGAGATTCTATGTATTCAATAAATGGCGTGTACACCAATTGATAACCTCGAGATGCGAGGAAATCTAGTGCGTCACGACGCAAAGTTTCAATCACTTGCGCCTGTTCGGGTAATACATCAGCTACACCATCAGGTAATAACCATGTCTCTGAAATGGGCATGTTGTAAACCTAAATTCTGTCAGCGCGGAACGAATCCGCATAAAAAAATCGGGAACACACCCGATTTCTCCTAGTCTAGCACGATAATTTTAGCTGTGCACCTGACTTTTTCAGAAAAAATGGCGAATACTTATTGTTTAATCGACATGAAATCATTCAAATTTATGAAATTATCAATCAATAGAAAATTCAATATCTAAGCCAAAACACAATCATACAGCAAGCAAGTGATCAGTCTAAAGGTAAGGCTGTTGTTTGTTTGACTTTTTGTAAAGGAATCTCAGTTTTGACATTTTGAATTCCTGCAATTTTATTTAAATGATGAATTTGAAACTGACGATAAGCCGCTAAGTCGGCAACCACAATTCTTAAAAAGAAATCACAATCCCCTGCCATAAGCTGACACTCCACCACCTCAGGCATATCATGCACAGCATCGACAAACTGGTTTACAGTTTCTGCATCTTGTCCTTTCAGCCAAATTCGTGCAAAAACCGTTAACGCAAGATTTACTTTTGTCGGATCAACCAAAGCCACATATTTTTCAATAACGCCATCATCTTCTAATTGTTTAATGCGCCGTAAACATGGCGATGCCGACAAACCCACGATTTGAGCCAGTTCATTATTTTGCAACTTCCCGTTGTGCTGTAAGGCTTTCAGTATGCGCTTATCAATATGATCCATCATTAATCACCAGAGCAGTAAATTTCAATTAAATATAATTTAACGCTATTTAATGCCATTTAAAACAAAAATCAAGCTAATTTAAGTGAAAAATACCCCATAAATCATCATAAAATACCTCCTACATTTAATTCATCCTATCAGGCCAAACCTTATGTCTACGTTAAAAAATATAACTCAAGATTTAACGTATTCTCAGGACTTTACTGAATTTAAACGTGGCATAAAAATATCAATTCCTATGCTATTGGGGATTATTCCCTTTGCTTTAGTACTTGGCGCACAAGCCACGCAAAAAGGCTTTTCTTTTATTGAAGTGCCTTTATTTACAGGTCTCAATTTTGCAGGCGGCTCAGAATTTGCCATTTTAGAATTGTGGACCAATCCACCCAATATTTTAATGCTGATGTTCATTACTTTTTTAGTGAATAGTCGTCATTTACTCATGGGTGCAAGCCTAGTTCCCTACCTAAGACATTTACCCAATAGACAGGTTTTCCCCGCTTTATTTTTTATGTGTGATGAAAGTTGGGCAGTTGCCTTGGCGGATGCACAAAAAAGACAAGCTCAGACGGGTATCAATCATGCCTTTAATCTGTCTTTTTACGCAGGTCTTTGTTTTGCTCTCTACCTCATGTGGGTTGGATTCACCGCATTAGGCGGCGCAATTGGCCCCATTTTAGGCGATGCCTCACGTTTTGGTTTTGACATGGCATTTCCCGCAGTATTTCTAGTGTTATTACGCAACATGTGGAAAGGTTTACACGCGGCACGACCATGGTTGGTCAGCTTAATCACGGCTGCGCTGGCATATTTATATTTACCCCAAGGTTGGCATGTCCCTATTGGAGCAATCGCGGGTATTGCGTCAGCCTATTGGTTGCTTGGAGATAAAGAATGATTCACTCAGCAACCCTGATTGCCATTTTATGTATTGCAATCACCACCTATTTGACACGTGTTTTAGGCTATGTCTTACTGAAAAATAAAACCCTCACAGCTCGCCAGAAACAAATCTTAGAAGTGGTTCCTGGCTGTGTGCTCATTTCAGTGATTGCACCTTATTTTGTCAAAGACAACCCTGCCGATTTACTGGCAATTGCGATTACACTGCTTGCAGCTTCACGTTTTTCCTTACTACCCACAGTGTTGATTAGCATGTTATCAGCAGCAGTTTTAAGGTTCGTGCTTATTTAAGCTGGTTTAAGCCTTAAAAACTGAAATTAAAGTGATGGTCTGTCAGACGAATTTGCCGCCTTTGCCAGCAACCCAACCAGTTCAGCATTGTGCAACTCGATCTGACTTAATTTAACCGTGGTTTTATCCAACATTTCTTGCTGAAGATGCATTTTTTTGGCCAAGTCCTGCATGATTTCCAAGGTCTTTTTTAAGTTTTCTTCTAAGTGAATGACTTTTTCTTCAAGTTTTTGATTAAGTTCAGTTTCACTTAGTACATCAGTTTGATTCTTTATTTGTACCCAAATTAAAAAAATCACAGCAATTGCTAAAAGCAGAATAAAACCCCATATAAATATCAACATGATATGCATTTCTCTTATCTTATTTAGTTGTTATTCACTATCATAACGAATTAATCATCTAAATTTTCAAAAATTCGTTTAAGTTCAGCAACTATTTTGATCTATCGAGCTAATTTCTAAATCACCAATGACACAGCCAACACATTCATTCAAAAAACACTTCCCAAATAACCACAATACATTGTATTTTTATTCATCAATAACGCTATATTCAGTTGTCATTTACACCGTTAAAAACAATCATTATTTATCAGCATTTTATGCTTTCAACATTTCGGGGTCTGCGCTCACTATGGAACTTCACAGTAATTTATACTTTAAGCATCCTAATCAAGAAATCATGAATAAATTAGATCGCCTTTTTCAAGAACATCAGGGCAATACTGAAATATTCAAACAAATTGCGACCACCATCAATCCAAACGAAGGTGAAGAACTTGCTCAAGATCTCATTGACCTAGTAGATCAGATTGAATATGACTTAGGACCAGAATCACTGTACCGTTTTGAAGGATATTCGATTGCTCACTTTGTGCATGGTTCATCGGGTGATGAATTCATGGAAGCCATTTTAAACTTCTTAAAAAGCTTAGTTTCTGACATCCACACCCAAGCTTGGGGTTGTGGTGATGATGACCCTTGGGAATTTTGGTTTAAATTTGAGGGTGATGAACTTATTCGTGAAGATGATGAACCCTTCAATGACCCTGATGAAGACCAACAGATCCAATCTTCCATATATGCATGGTGGCACAAAGACATGCCGAAAGAAATCCAAGAAGGCTTCTTAAACGATCCAAATTACATCAGTGAAGAAGAATAGTCTTTTTCTCAAACAGAGGCAGGTTAAAACATTTAATCTGCCTCTGTTTTTATATGGCTTGTTATGTAAATGATTCACACAAATCAAGCAAGCGATTGGCATAACCCCACTCGTTGTCATACCATGCAAAAACTTTGGCTTGATGCCCAACCACCATAGTTTGATTCAGATCGACCACCAACGAATAGGGAGAATGGTTAAAGTCCGATGAAACTAAGGGTTCATCTGTCACATCCATAATTTCAGCATAATCATGACGTGCTGACTTGACCAAAACTTCATTAATTTTATGTACTGTAACATGCGATTGCGAAATAAACGTTAAGTCGATGGCTGCCACATTAATGGTCGGTACACGAATAGAATAACCATCAATACGATCTGCCATTTTTGGCATCACACTTTTCAAAGCCCCCAAAGCAGACGAAGTAGTTGGAATAATGTTTTGCCCAGAAGCACGCGCACGACGTAAATCACGATGAGCATGATCCAATACCGATTGATCTGCTGTGACGGCATGAATTTCCGTCATGAGTGCAGTATCAATACCAAATGCATCATCAATGATTTTAACCAGTGGAACCAAGGCTTGTGTGGTACACGATACGCTGGAAATAATTTGATCCGTGCTTTTCACTTCATGATGGTTGACACCATAAACAATCGCTGCATCTACACTATCAAAAGGAGCTGCGCCAATAATGACCCGCCTCGCTCCTGCTGTAATATGTTTTGTCGCAGCTTCACGAGAACGAAATAAACCCGTACATTCAAGTACAACATCAATATTTAAATCATGCCAAGGCAATAATTCTGGATTTTCTTGGCAAAAGACCTTTACTTTTAATTGCGCCAAACCCGCCGAAATATGCAAAAAAATCTGTTCATTTTCCCATAACACTTCAACTTTACCTTTAAAGCGCCCATGGGTTGTATCGTATTTAAATAAATGAATTAAAGTCTCTACATCTGCAACATCATTAATCGCCACAATGTCAAAATGAAAATCTTTAGGATTTTCAAACCAAGCACGTAATACATTGCGACCAATTCGCCCGAAACCATTAATGGCTACTCGTTGCATTAGATATCCTTAACTCTTGGGTAGATGTAAATACTTGTATATGTTAATGGATTTCGACTGAATATCGATACCATTTCTTCACATCTATTGATGAATATTGCGCTCCAATCACCCTGACTTTAATTTTGATGTCATTTTTTCACAAATCAAGATCAAAGAAAGCAAGCTAAAAACATTGACCAAGCTGTGCATTAAATTTTGACGATAACGGCTCTAGATCAATTAACTCTTAGATTTACATCAAAAAGCTCAGGACAACGATTCTATAGAATTGTCATTAATTCACCTTAAAGTGATTGGTGCATACAGCTTTTTCCGTTATAATTTGGCGTTTTAAAATTTTAAGCCCAGTATACTGAGGCAGCTATTCTTAAATGAATTTGCTCGGTTATGCTATTAGCCAATACGAAATATATGGAGTGACTTGGTTGTGAGTACTCGTTTTATGACATCAGCTGAAATTCGTGAAGCATTTTTGCGTTACTTTGAATCGCAAGGGCATACACGTGTCGCGTCGAGTTCACTAGTACCCGCCAACGACCCGACTTTACTGTTCACCAATGCCGGGATGAACCAGTTTAAAGACTGCTTCCTTGGTTTGGAAAAACGTGATTATGTTCGTGCAACATCTTCACAAAAATGTGTACGTGCCGGTGGTAAACACAACGACTTAGACAATGTCGGTTATACAGCACGTCACCATACTTTCTTTGAAATGTTAGGTAACTTCTCTTTTGGCGATTACTTTAAACGTGATGCGATCAAATTTGCATGGGAATTCCTTACTAGTGAAAAATGGTTAGCACTGCCTAAAGATAAACTCTATGCCACTGTTTACCATACCGATGACGAAGCATTTGACATCTGGAACAAAGAAATTGGCTTAGATGCCAGCCGTATTATTCGTATTGGTGACAACAAAGGCGGTCAATACGCATCCGATAATTTCTGGGCAATGGGTGATACAGGTCCTTGTGGTCCTTGTTCTGAAATTTTCTTTGATCATGGCGACCACATCTGGGGTGGCCTACCAGGCACACCTGAAGAAGATGGCGACCGTTTCATTGAAATCTGGAACAACGTATTCATGCAGTTTAATCGTACTGCTGATGGCGTATTACATGCATTACCTGCTCCATCTGTAGATACAGGTATGGGCTTAGAACGTATTTCTGCGGTTTTACAACACGTCAATTCAAACTACGAAATCGACTTGTTCCAAAACTTGCTTAAATCTGCTGCGCAAATCATTGGTTTAGACACTGCGGCACTGGAAACTGAAGCTGCGGCAAACAACACACCCGTTAACTACCCTGCATCTTTAAAAGTGGTTGCCGACCATGCACGTTCATGTTGCTTCCTCATTGCTGATGGCGTAAACCCATCCAATGAAGGTCGTGGTTATGTACTACGCCGTATTATTCGTCGTGCAGTACGTCATGGCAATAAACTCGGTGCAACAGGTTCATTCTTCTACAAAATGCTTCAACCACTTGTTGATGTGATGGGTATTGCTTATCCAGAACTTGAAGCAAATAAAGCACGTATTGAAGCTTTATTGTTAAAAGAAGAAGAACAATTCGCCAAAACACTTGAGCAAGGTTTGAAATTGCTTGAAGGTGAACTTGCGAACCTAAAAGGTTCAGTCATTCCAGGTGCAGTTGTCTTTAAACTTTACGATACCTACGGCTTCCCTGCTGACTTAACAGCTGATATTGCACGCGAACGTGATTTAACGATTGACGAAGCTGGCTTTGAAGTTGAAATGGCTGCACAACGTCAACGCGCACGTGATGCGGGTAAATTTGCAATCGACTACAACAGCATTGTCAATGTTGAAGGCGAAACTCAATTTGACGGTTATGATGCAACCCATGGTCAAGGTCAAATTATTGCGATCTATAAAGATGGCGAGCAAGTTACTGAAGTGAATGAAGGCGATGAAGCACTGATCGTACTGAACCAAACGCCTTTCTATGCAGAAAGCGGTGGTCAAATCGGTGATACTGGCTTATTCAAAAATGAGACAGGTATTTTTGAAGTTCAAGATACCAAAAAATCTGGTGGTGCATTCGTCCATCAAGGTATCGTAACGATGGGTAGCTTAAAAGCAACTCAGTCTGTTGACGCAATCGTTAAAGCCGATATTCGTGAAGCCACTGCACGTAACCACTCTGCAACGCATTTGTTACATGCTGCTCTACGTCAAGTACTCGGTGCTCATGTACAGCAAAAAGGTTCATTGGTTGCCAGCGATATCTTACGTTTCGACTTTGCCAACGATCAACCAGTCACTTTCGAACAACTTCAACAAGTTGAACGCATTGTAAACCGTGAAGTGATTGCCAACACAGCCGTTTCTACCGAATTGTTAGACATCGAATCGGCCCAAGAAAAAGGCGCAATGATGTTGTTTGGCGAAAAATATGGTGACGAAGTTCGCGTACTTTCTATGGGTTCAATGGTTGAAGATAAAAACTTCTCGATCGAACTCTGTGGTGGTATTCACGTCAAACGTACTGGTGATATCGGTCTGTTTAAAATCACTTCTGAAGGTGGTGTCGCAGCGGGTGTACGTCGTATTGAAGCTGTGACAGGTACAAAAGCAGTTGAAGTGATTCAAAAAGCAGATTCAGACATTCAACAGATCAATGGCTTATTGAAAGCGCAAAAAGATCAAACGGTTGAAAAAGTTGAAGCGACGGTTGAAACAGCACATCAATTGCAAAAGCACATTGAACAACTGAACCAAAAATTAGCAAACTTCCAAGCAGCTGAACTTTTAAGCCAAGTTCAAACTATTGCTGGTCGTTCAACTTTAATCACCACTGTGCAAGGTATGGATGCGAAATCGCTACGTAACTTACATGATGGGGTAAAATCTAAATTAGACAATGCAGTGATTGTGCTTGCTGGCATTGAAGGCGACAAAGTCAGCCTCCTTGCTTCGGTCGCAAAAGATTTCACTGCAAACATTAAAGCAGGTGACATTATCAAACACTTGAGCCAAGAACTTGGTGGTAAAGGTGGTGGTAAACCTGACTTGGCACAAGGTGGCGCGCCACTTAACGAGAAGTTTGCATCAGTGATAGCAGGTTTAACTGCTTGGCTTGAAGCAAAATAAGACTTCACTTTTTGTGTAACTGATCCTGAAAAGGTAATTCAGGATCATGGCTTTTATGGAACAACTATGGCATTAATCGTTCAAAAATATGGCGGTACCTCAATGGGTACTCCCGAGCGCATTTTAAATGTTGCTCGTCGTGTAAAGCGTTGGCATGACCACGGTCACAAGGTTGTAGTGGTTGTCTCAGCCATGAGTGGCGAAACCAATCGCCTACTTGCTTTAGCGAAAGCCATTACCGAAACCCCTGATCCACGTGAACTCGACCAAATGGTCTCTACTGGGGAACAGGTAACGATTTCTATGTTGGCGATGGCGCTTAATTCTATTGGCGTTGAAGCTAAGTCTCTAACAGGTCGCCAAGTTGGCATTAAAACTGACAGTGCTTTCACCAAAGCGCGTATCGAAGCAATTGATACTGACGTTTTAACTGATCATTTAAATGCCGGACGTGTACTCGTTGTTGCTGGCTTCCAAGGTTTTGATGATCTTGGTAACACCACTACTCTAGGGCGTGGCGGTTCAGATACTTCAGGTGTTGCGATTGCTGCTGCACTAAAAGCAGATGAATGCCAAATCTATACAGATGTAGATGGTGTGTATACCACCGATCCACGTGTTGCACCTAAAGCGAAAAAAGTAGATCGTATTTCTTTTGAAGAAATGCTTGAAATGGCATCTTTGGGTTCTAAAGTTCTTCAAATTCGTTCAGTTGAATTTGCAGGCAAGTATCAAGTGCCTTTGCGTGTATTATCAAGTTTTGATAATGACAATGATGGCGCATTTGACGAAGACTTTAAACAAAACGTCGGCACTCTTATTACTACTGAATTGGAAGACAACATGGAACAGCCAATTATCTCTGGTATCGCATTTAACCGTGACGAAGCAAAATTAACCATTCTAGGTGTACCTGATGAACCAGGTATTGCATCTAAAATTTTATGCCCAATTGGTGATGCCAACATTGAAGTGGATATGATTATCCAAAATGTTGAAGAAGATGGTACAACTGATTTTACTTTCACGGTTAACCGCGGTGAATTGAAAAAAGCCACAGCCATTTTAGAAGATACAGCACAAAAAATTGGTGCGCGTGAAGTCGCAACCCGTGATGATATTGTCAAAGTATCAATCGTGGGTGTAGGTATGCGTTCACATGCAGGTGTTGCAAGCAAAATGTTTACTGCTCTGGCTGAAGAAGGCATTAACATTTTGATGATTTCGACTTCAGAAATTAAGATTTCTGTGATCATTGAAGAAAACTATTTAGAACTCGCAGTTCGTACACTACATACTGCTTTCGGTTTAGACCGAGAACATGGCGAATCAAGCGTACGCGCATAATTTGCACCTAACAAAAATTGTCATTGTTAGACAGTTTTTGAAAAACAACACAAAAAAGCAGAGCCACTATAGTTTTTCTTATAGTGGCTCTGTTATATTAGCCCTAAGGTTTTAAGAAAATTTTAACAAAACTGCATCTTGGGTAATGTTCCTGACATTGCTTTGTTAAAATTTTCTTTTGATATTTAAGGTTGTGTTTTGTTCATTTTAGATCAATTGCAGGTTTAGCATTTTGCAAGGAGATAAACATGCTGATTCTGACTAGACGTGTCGGAGAAACATTAATGATTGGGGACCAAGTCAGTGTAACTGTACTTGGGGTTAAAGGAAATCAAGTTCGTATTGGTGTAAATGCTCCAAAAGAAGTATCAGTTCACCGTGAAGAAATTTACCAACGTATTCAACATGAACGCGCTATGCATGAACATCTTCAACATCTCGATCAAGATTATCAACCTTCGTTTGAAGAAGATAATTTCACACAGAATACCCAGAATAACTTTAATCGTTAAACATTAAATGTTTTCCCCTAAAGCGGCTTTACTAAGCCGCTTTAAATTTATCTAAAGCTTAGTTTTGCTCAAGCAAAGCTAACGCTTTTTTTACAGGTGCATAACTACGACGGTGTTGATCAATCACACCATGTTCTGCAATCGCTTCAAAATGTGCTTTGGTTGGATAGCCTTTGTGTTTCGCAAATCCAAATTGTGGATATTGCACATCCAGCTCAACCATATCGCGGTCTCGCGTTACTTTCGCCAAAATACTGGCAGCTGAAATTTCCGCATGCAAGGCATCCCCACCAACAATCGCATCACAGCTCATCATCAAGCCTTGTGGGACTTTATTTCCATCTACCAGCACATGCTCAGGTGAAATACTTAAAGCCTCCACAGCACGGCGCATCGCCAACAATGATGCTTGAAGAATATTAATTTCATCAATTTCTGTATGACTTGCTTCAGCAATTGCCCAAGCCAATGCTTTTTCTTGTATTTCTACAAATAATTTTTCACGTTTTTTTTCAGAGAGTTTTTTAGAATCATTTAAACCTTCAATTGGGTTATTGGGATCTAAAATAACCGCAGCAGCAACCACAGAACCGACAAGTGGGCCACGCCCCGCTTCATCTACACCAGCAATTTTCATCACTTCATCTACCTATAAAAAAAAAGAGGCTGAACACGTCAGCCTCATTATGAGGGTCTGTTGATATTTCACAGATGCTTGCGACATGAGCCTATACGGCGCAAGATGTTTAGACGGTACAAGGCATGTTTTGCGAAATTTAGTCATTCTAAATGATGAGCAGTGACTAAAGCTGCGCAAGATAACGCAGTAGCGGCAAAAATATCCCTGTCCCGTAGGGTTATCACTAAAACTACCCCAAACTTCGTTATGAAATTTAACAAGGGGGTCACCATTGTCTGCATTTCATGCCTTGTTTGCGTTGTTTTAGCGAATAACGCAATGCATGGCTGAAATATCAACAGACCCTTCTTTATGAACAATTATTTCACTGCTTCAGCAACGCAAGCATTAATGGTTTTAGTCACAGCATTGGTAACAATCGTGTTACGTGCTGCGGGATCAATAGCAGCAGTTGCTAAATCTACAGCTGTAACGCTCTGTGGTGCTTTTTCACTAACACAACCACAAATTTCAGACTGAATATTTTGTTTTTGCGTTGCTGTCATCAATTTCGTTGCGGTTTGCCATGCAGCAGTATTATTTAACTCTGTTGTGCATTTTGCATTAATGGCAATTTTAAGTGCCGTATTGCCAAGTTGCTGAGTTGTTGATTGCATGCCTGTTGTACCCATTGTTGTGTTCGTTGAAACACACGCGGTTAGAGCTAAAGTCAAAGGTACAAGTACAGCAATTAATTTTTTCACAGTTTAATATCCTAAGTTCTAAAATAGATTGCGCGTATTTTGCCGAATCTTTGATACAGAAGAAACGTATATTTCATTGCAATTCCAAGCGCACTTACTATCTGGCTAAAAACAATACAGCTTTCAGCGTTTCAAGAATTATACGCTTTGTTCTATATTCAAGGTTTTTAAATGACTGTAATTTGATTAGCATAGTTAAACTAAAAATCACATGTTGGTACAACATGCAACGCACTTCACAATACTATACGCGCACAGCACAAATGCTACATTGGCTCATGGCCATCATTTTCATTGCAGCATGGTTGATTGGTTTCTATAGTGGCAATTTTTTAAGCTATGATGTTGATGGCAGCTTTAAAGGTCAAGTTATTACCCTGCATAAAAATATCGCGACAACGATTATATTCCTCGTGTTAATTCGTTTGTTTTGGCGCTATACCCATCCTGCTCCGCAGCTCCCAGACAGCATGTCACCTATGATGAAAGTCTTGGCACATCTTGGACATTTGGCCTTATATTTAATGTTATTGGCTTTACCCATTACAGGTTGTTTGTTTAGTTGGAGTGCTGGACATCCCGCACCCGTTTTATATTTATTTGAAATACCACGTCTGGTTCAAGACAATCCTGATATTTTAGCAATTGTTAAACCCGTCCATATTTATTTATCTTGGTTTGCTGGCTTTCTGGTCATCGGCCATATTGCAGCAGCGTTAAAACATCATTTTATCGACAAAGATAATATTTTACGCAGTATGACTCGACAAGATAAATAGCGCATTAAAACCCAACATCAAAAAAGCCACATCAGCTATATAGCGATGTGGCTTTTTTGCGATTAAAACTTAGTTAAGCGCTTCTTGAGCACAGCCCTTAACACTATTCAATACCGCTTGTTTAATCAGACTATTTTTTGCAGATTCACTGACTGATGCCAAAGCCAAGTCTTTGGCTGAAATATTATTCAGTGCATGATCGCTCACACAAGCACAGATTTGTTTTTGCAAACCCGTTTGGCGTTCTGCACTCATAAAAAATGCAGCCGATTGCCAAATTTTTGAATCATTTAATTCACTTTTACAACTTTGCTCTAATACTGGCTTGAGCATTTTCTGTGTTAAAGAATAATCTTGATTGATCGCAAAAACTGACATCGAACCAATCACTAAACCTGCGACTAATATCCAACAAAGACTCTTTTTCACCATCAAACCTAATTTTCAACCTTCATAATTTAGTAGATCAATCGATTGATCCACTAAATAAAGCAGTACATTTTCAAATATAAATTACACTAAGGCATCAATTTGCTGTGTCCATTTTTGTTTTTCAGCTTCAGAAATAAAAGAAGCCTCAAACGAATTTTTAGCCAAATGTTTCAGTTCATCATTAGATAAATCTAAAGCTTCAGCAATGGCAATGAAATTATCATTCATGTATCCACCAAAATAAGATGGATCATCTGAATTTACCGTGACATGCACCCCTTTTTGCAATAAACGACGGATATTGTGCTGCGCCATATCATCAACCACACACAGCTTTAAATTGCTTAAAGGACACACGGTTAAAGGCATTTTTTCATGAATTAACCGCTGCATTAATTCAGAATCTTCTTCTGAACGTACACCGTGGTCAATACGGTTTACTTTTAGTAAATCTAAGGCTTCCCAAACATATTCAGCTGGACCTTCTTCACCCGCATGTGCCACCACCAAGAAACCTGCTTCACGAGCTTTGGCAAAAACACGTTCAAACTTAGCAGGTGGATGTCCCACTTCACTAGAATCTAAACCCACCGCAATAATTTGATCTTTAAATGGTAGTGCTTGTTCTAAGGTTTTAAATGCCGCTTCTTCACTTAAATGACGTAAGAAACACATGATTAAATGCGAGCTAATACCTAGTTTGGCTTTTGCATCATCACAAGCACGTTGCAAACCATTTAATACGGTTGCAAATGCTACACCACGATCGGTATGGGTTTGAGGGTCAAAGAACATTTCTGTGTGCGTCACATGATCGGCATGACATTTTTCGAAATAAGCCCATGCTAAATCATAAAAATCTTGTTCGAGTACTAAAACATTTGCACCGGCATAATAAATATCGAGAAAAGATTGTAGATTATGAAAATTATAGGCCTGCTTTACTTCTTCAACCGACTTATAAGGAATATCAATTTGATTACGCTGAGCGATTTCAAACATCAACTCAGGCTCAAACGTCCCTTCAATATGTACATGTAATTCTGCTTTTGGCAAAGCACGGATGAGCTCAAGTCTATTCATACCTTAATCCTTAAAAATAAAAAAAGGTGCAAACTTGAGTTTACACCCTAAGGCGTGTGGAACATTCATCAATGCAAGTTCAACACGCTGTGCTGTAAATTTGGAATATTAACCGCCAAATAATACGAATTTCAATGCCCAAAGTACGGCAACAATCCACACCATATAAGGTACAGTTTTCGCTTTACCAGTGAATAGTTTGATTAGCGCATAGCTAATAAAACCCATCGCAATACCATCTGCAATTGAGTATGTGAATGGCATAAATACAATGGTTAAAAAGGCAGGAACCGCTTCAGTGATATCATCCCATTCAATATGAACAATACCTTGAATCATTAATACCCCTACAAATAACAATGCAGGTGCTGTAGCAAAACTTGGCACTGATTGCGCAAGTGGTGCTAAAAAGAGGCATAACAAGAACATAATGCCCACAACAACAGCCGTTAAACCCGTACGACCACCAGCCGCAACACCAGCAGATGACTCAATATAAGGCGTAGTTGAAGACGTACCCAAAGCAGCACCCGCAACAATTGCAGTTGAGTCAGCAAAAAGTGCTTTTTTCAAACGAGGTAATTTACCATCTACCAACAAACCTGCACGGTGTGAAACCCCAACCAATGTCCCTGTTGAGTCAAACAAATCGACCAAGAAGAAGACAAAAATTACTCCCACCAAACTTGCAGTGAATAAACCCTCAAAATCCATTTGCATAAATGTTGGCGCAATTGATGGCACTTGACCGACAACACCATGGAATTGGTTATAACCCAATATTGTTGAAATAGCCGTCACTGCTAAAATACTAATAATAATTGCACCACGCACTTTAAACTGATGCATGACCACAACCATTAAGAAACCAAGCAAGGCAAGAATAACCGAAGGTTGTTTTAAATCCCCCAAACCGACTAAAGTTGCAGGATTAGCAACAATAATACCGGCATTTTTTAGCGCAACCAGTGCAAGGAACATTCCAATACCACCACCAATCGCCAGTTTTAATGACATTGGGATCGCGTTGACAATTGCCTCTCGGATTTTAAACATACTGATGAAAATAAACACCAAACCTGATACAAACACAGCAGCAAGTGCCGTTTGCCAAGGCACGCCCATACCCATACATACAGAATAGGTAAAGTAAGCATTTAGCCCCATACCCGGTGCCAGTGCAATTGGATAATTTGCAACAAGCCCCATAACCAAACAACCGATTGCGGCTGCAAGACAAGTTGCGACAAACACAGCCCCATGATCCATCCCTGTTTCGGATAAAATCATTGGATTAACAATAATGATGTAACACATTGTTAAAAAAGTAGTTACACCAGCAAGAACTTCGGTACGAAAATTGGTTTTGTTTTCGCTCAACTTAAATAAACGTTCAAGCATATTCTCTGAAGATGGACTAGGAGTCGTCATGACTTCACCCCTGTAAGTAAACTTTATGCAATCAGCACGCTACAAAATTAATGATCCGTCTAATACAAATCATCATTAATTTTGTAGATGTTTAAGCAATGGATATGCCAATATTTCCATTTAAAAACAAGTATATTGAACAATTCTTCATTCCAGCCCAAATAGCCAAATGACAAAAATTGTAAACAAAAAAGCCGCATAACTTTTATGCAGCTCAATTAATTCAAAAAAATCAAATACTTAATTAATAAACAATATGATTCAAATATGGTCGGGGCAAATTATAACACAATGATTTTTTATTGTTTCTAAAATTTATTTTCAATTAAAATTCAATAGGATATTAGTTTAGTCCGTTAAACTCATCGTCTAGTCTTTAGTGGACTGGCCAACCAATTGAACTAAAGGTTTTGTCTTTACGTCTTTACTTTCAGTATTGTGAATAAAAAAATTAGGATTAGAGTCGATTACACTGAGTGACTGATGAGCGTCATAAATCAACTGATCAACTTCATTCTTTTTTTTACGTTGAGCATCCTGATAAACATAATATCCCAATAGCACAACAATAAGAATAAAGACTGGAATGAGTAATTTTTTCATAACAAAATTTTATTATTTTAAAAACTTTTCATTATAATAACAAAAAACAACACAAAAAGGTGATATGAAACACATTTTTTAAATATTTTAATATCCATTAAAGCGACTAATAAAAAAAATTGTATAGATGATCCTTATCAAACCAAATAGCTGTTCAGCGCGCCCCTTTCATCTCTGTACACTTATAACTTCCACGCTTTTCAAGCAATTCATTAAATTTCACATAAATAAAAAATCCTGAACAATGTCAGGATTTTTTCTGTCTTTAAAAAACCAACTTAAACTACTTTTTCATCACGTTTAAAAACTAACTCACCCTGAAGTGAACTCTTAGCATCAAAATAATAACCATCAACATTAAATGATTTTAAGTCTTCAACTTTACTTAACTGATTCTCAATCATATATCGAGCCATCAAGCCACGCGCTTTTTTAGCATAAAAACTAATGACTTTATATTTGCCATTTTTTTGATCTAAAAACACAGGCTTAATGATTTCAGCTTTAAGTTTGCGTTCATGCACTGATTTATAGTATTCATCCGAAGCAATATTGACCAATAATTCTGAATTGGCTTGTTCCAAATCATCATTTATTAAACTGGTAATTTTATCCCCCCAAAATTCATAGAGGTTATGACCCCGTGAATTATGTAATTTTGTGCCCATTTCTAAACGATATGGCATCATCAAATCCAAAGGACGTAATAAACCATACAAGCCAGATAACATGCGCAAATGCTTTTGTGCATATTCAAGTTTTTGATCATTTAGGTTGTATGCATCTAAACCCGTATAAACATCACCTTTAAACGCAAATAAAGCCTGACGTGCATTAGAAAAATTAAAGTCTGATTGCCAGTCATGAAAGCGATCTACATTCAATTTGGCAATCTTTTCACTGACACTCATTAAATTGGCGATATCTGTGGCAGACAGTTTACGACTTACGTCTATAAGTTGTTGTGAATGTTCCAGCAATCTTGGTAAAGTATGTAAATCGGTAGGAAGTGCAGATTCATAATCTAAAGTCTTAGCAGGAGAAATTAAGGCGAGCATGGACAACCTGATCAAAAAATAATTAAACAGACTATAACAGTAGACTTATTTTATTTCCAATTTGTGTTTTTACTGAACATTATCGGTAAAATAGGCGATTCTCCTGTTATTAGTCGGTTGTAATATGTCCGAGCAAATTTTCATTCAAGGTCCTGTAGGTCAAATTGAAGTTTTTGTTGATTATCCACAGGGTGAAGTGAAAGGATTCGCGGTTGTATGCCACCCTCATCCATTACAAGGCGGTACACCACAGCATAAAGTGCCAACACTTCTTGCTCAAATGTTTGTTGAGCGTGGTTGTATTGTATACCGACCTAGTTTCCGTGGTTCAGGTCAAAGTACCGGTGTCCATAATGAAGGCTTTGGTGAAACGGATGATATTCTAGAAGTAATTAGACAGATGCGTTGCAAACATATTGGCCTGCCTTTTTATGCTGGCGGCTTTAGTTTTGGAGCGCACGTGATGGCTAAAAGTTATCATGCTCTTCCTGATGAAATCAAACCTAAACAATTAATTTTATGTGGTTTACCGACTGCAACTGTTGCTGGCTTGCGTCATTATGTAACCCCCGAAATTAAAGGTGATATTTTATTTATTCACGGTGAAGGTGATGAAGTTACTTTATTGTCAGACTTGATCGCTTGGGCAAAACCTCAACGTCACTTATTGACGATCTTGCCTAGTGCGAACCATTTCTTTACTGGCTATTTAAAACAATTGCGTATTGCAATTTCTCGTTTTTTAATTTAACTGGCTTAAATTAACATTTAAAGTGCAATACTATGCTCTTGAAATAACACCTGACTCGGACTCTTAAATCCGAGTCTTTTTTTGCGCAATAGCTCCAATCTATATAGATCTTTGCAAGATATTCATCAGGGTGATGTGGGCTAAACGCCTTTACCCATGTCTGCTATGATTGTTTTTAATTGATAGAAAATAAAGACCTATACCGATTTTAAAGGCAACTTATTCAGAGCCCTACTGGATAAATAAATATTACCCTACCTTAAACCAAGTGTCAGGCCAGATCATATAAATATTAAAAATATGCCTTCGTGAACCAACTTATGAACTTGCTAAGCAAAATGCTATATCAATTCACATCTTTGCAAAATTAATTCTATTGCACTTCATTTGAGAATCTAAGAATTATATAATCAAATACTTAGCCAAGTACGGCTTAAGATGTTCGGAAACATTTTTAATAGTTAGAGGGATATTATGAAAACTATTTTTGGGATAATTTGCATCGTTTTATTCAGTTCATCAGCCATTGCAGAAAATATTGTAGGTACATGGCGTTATATGGATGATAAAACAGGTGAAGCTAAGGGATTAGTCAAAATTGAGCAGCAAGCCAATGGAACATACGCAGGTACAGCACTCAAAGCAACACCACGTGCTGGCTACATACCGAAAGAGTTTTGTACTAATTGTCCTGCACCCTACACCAACAAGCCCATCATAGGTATGCAGGTTATTTCTGGATTACAAACTGAAGATCAAATGAATTATACAAATGGGAAAATCATTGATCCTGTTTCAGGAAAAGTTTACCGCCTTAAAGGCAGAGTCAGCGCAAATGGCAAAAAATTATTTCTTCGCGGATATATGGGAGTATCCGCTGTAGGTCGTAACCAGACTTGGCTACGTGTGGAATAAAATATAAGTCCTGAGCTACCAACACAGCACTGTTTTGTTCGTAGCTCAAACTATGCAAGACCAATAAACCCTTATCATTTCAAATTCAAAAATGGCAGCTATAGGTGTCAACAATATCTTCCCTTCCAAGCTTCAAAGTTACCTTTTTTTGCTAAAGATGGTCCTTCCATTCAAATTCACTAAAAGCTTCATCTTGTTTTAATGTATTTTCAACCGCTTGCGCCAGCTGATTCAACAAACTCTGCTCTGTAATGCGGTCTAACCAATCCTGATCCTCATCTGGATGCGAGGTAATTTCACAGACCAAATGACCACCCTGATCATGCCCTTGGCAAGTAATTGACAGTGGCAAGGAATGATTATCTACACTGACTGCAACATGGTCGCCACTTTGTGACAAAGTCTGAAAACCATATTCGCCCAATTCTTTAGACAAAAGATCGGCAACATATTCTTGAGTCACATGACGATCACCAGCCTGCAATGAAGCATGATTATGTTTTTCACAGTTTGCTGTAAATTGTAATTTTCTCATCGATGTATCCAAAGGCATTCTTATTGTATGGTTTTAGAATAAGCAATAAAAACAAAACAGCCAAGCAAAAGCTTGGCTATTGTCTAACAAACGTACAAAACTAGACTAATTATTCACTCACTTGAATCGCTAAACCTGCTTGATTCGCAAGTTCAGTGAAGGTAGGAAAACTGGTTGCCACAGTTTCTGTACCAACAATTTTAATTTCGCCTGAAGTACGTAAACCCGCCATACTAAAACTCATCGCAATACGGTGATCATGATGCGATTCAATTTCACCACCCGTGAAGATTGTAGACCAATCGCCTGACTTACCTTTACCTTCAATAATGATGCCATCATCCGTTGGTGTACAGTCAATGCCCATGGTTTTCAAACCATCTGCCATAACTTGAATACGATCAGATTCTTTAACGCGAAGTTCAGCAGCACCGGTCAAAATGGTTTGACCTTCAGCACATGCTGCGGCAACAAAGAGCGCTGGGAATTCATCAATTGCCAATGGCACTTGGTCTTCAGGCATATGAATGCCTTTAAGCGTACGAGAGCCTTTGATACGAATGTCTGCAATCGGTTCACCACCTGCAATACGTTCGTTTTCAACCGTCAAGTCCGCACCCATTTGTTTCAGGATTTCAATTACACCAGTACGCGTTGGGTTAATTCCAACCGCCTCTAAAGTCACATCTGAACCTTCGGTAATGGCAGCTCCCACCATAAAGAATGCCGCAGATGAAATATCTGATGGCACCTGAATTTCAGTCGCAATAAGCTTACCGCCACCTTGTAATGAAATGCGATTACCTTCAGTTTTTACTTCATAACCAAATGCACGTAACATACGTTCTGTATGGTCACGTGTTGGTTCAGGTTCCGTCACTGACGTTTCACCGCTTGCCCAAAGCCCCGCCAATAGAATGCCAGATTTCACTTGCGCAGATGCCATCGGCAAATCGTAATGAATACCTTGAAGGTTTTGACTCCCTGTAATCGATACTGGTGGTGTACCGCGTTCACCTGTGGTTTGAATTTGCGCACCCATTTCACGTAAAGGTTTAGCAATACGTTCCATTGGACGTTTAGACAGTGATGCATCACCCGTCATTACAGAATCAAACTTTTGCGCAGACAACATGCCTGAAAGTAAACGCATTGATGTACCAGAGTTACCCATATACAAAGCACTTGCAGGTGCTTTTAAGCCATTAATGCCGACACCATGAATAGTGACTTCACCATTTTTTGGCCCTTCAATACTCACGCCCATATCACGGAATGCTTGCAAAGTTGCCAGCGCATCTTCACCTTCCAAGAAACCTGTAACATGGGTTGTGCCTTCTGCAATCGCACCAAACATGATGGAGCGATGTGACACAGATTTGTCACCAGGCACGGTAAATTTACCTTGGAAATTTTGAGAACCTGGCAAAATGGTAAATTGTTGTGTCACTTTATTTTTCTCCATCAAGGGTTGTTTGGCGAGCATGTGATTGAAGTGTTGTCGTGCAGCCTGTGCATGCCCCAACACCCCCATTAATGCCTGTGAGTTTTCATCTTCAATCAGTTTACGTAATATTGCGAGTTGCTTTTCGAAGCCATCGACTGCATTTAAAATCGCTTTTTTATTGGCAAAAAAGATGTCATGCCACATTTGCGGATCACTGGCAGCTATGCGTGAAAAGTCACGAAAACCACCTGCTGCATAACGAAAGATATCAAAATTATCTTCACGATTGGCAAGCTGTTCAACCAAATTAAATGCCATCAAATGTGGAAGATGACTGGTATGTGCAAGGACTTCATCATGTTTATCGACATCCATACAAATCACATCAGCTTTAGCCGCTTGCCATAATTGTGTCAGTTTTTCTACCGCCCAATCAGCGCTGGTCGGTAGAGGCGTCAAAATCACTTTATGATTGGCAAACAAATCCACCTTACCGGCATGTACACCTGTGTGTTCAGCCCCAGCAATCGGATGCCCCGGAACAAAACCTTCTGGAAGGTTTTCACCATATACCGCTTTTGCAGCATCTACTACATTGCCTTTGGTACTACCCACATCGGTGATGATGGTGGTCGCAGAAAGATAAGGCTTGATCATTTCAAGTACTTTTTCTGTCGCACGAACAGGTAAGGCTAAAACGACTAAATCGGCACCTTGGACGGCATCAACAGGATTACTATATCCCGCTTGAATCAATCCAAGTGCTTTCGCATCATCCAATGTTTTTTGCGAACGTGTTGATGCAACAATTTGCTTTGCTAAATTTTCAGCGATAATCACACGCGCTAGACTTGAACCAATCAACCCAAGTCCAATAAATGCAACTTTTTCAAATAGAGGCTTGGACATCACTTAAGCTTTTCCCTCTACAGCATTGCTTGCTAAATCAAGTACCTTCGCAAGTGCGCTAAGGAATTTAGCATTTTCAGTTTCAGTACCAATAGACACACGCAGATGATTTGCAATTCCGACAGGACGTACAATCACCCCCTCTTTTAACAAAGCATTGAACGTTTGTGCAGCATCGGCCTGAACATCAACCAAAATAAAGTTCGCACGTGATGCCACATAGCCCAAGCCAAGGGATTGAAAACCTTGCTCTAATTGATTCATACCCGCTTTATTAACAACACGTGATTGCTCAATAAAGTCTTCATCCTTCAGTGCAGCAACAGCAGCTACCATAGCAAGATGATTCACATTAAAGGGCTGACGAATACGGTTTAAAAAATCAGTGACTTGTTTTGATGCCAGTGCAAAACCCACACGCAGGGCTGCCAAACCATAACATTTAGACAATGTACGACTGACGATAATATTTGGATAGTGTGCTAAAAATTTTAAGCTATTGAAGTTTTCTGGAAAATATTCCACATACGCTTCATCGAGTACCACAATCACACTTGCAGGTACTTTCTGCATAAATGCTTCAAATTCAGCTTCTTCAAACCAAGTCCCCGTTGGGTTATTTGGATTGGCAATAAAAATAAGTTTGGTGTTATATTGAATTGCAGCAGCCATGGCATCTAAATCATGTGCAAAGCCTTTTGCAGGAACTTCAATCGCTTGTGCATTTATCGCTTGTGTCACCAAAGCATAAACAGCAAATGCATGTTGGCTATACACCACAGAATCTTTTTCTGCAACGAATGCACGAGCAAACATTTCCAATAAGTCGTTTGAACCATTACCCAAAGTAATACAGTCAGCAGTCACACCAAATTGCGCACAAATTTGATCTTTTAAAATAAAACCGCCACCGTCTGGATAGCGACCAATTTCTGCCAATTCAGCAGCCACTGCTTGTTTGACCCGATCAGAACAGCCCAATGGATTCTCATTCGATGCCAATTTGACGATATCGGTAATCCCTAACTCACGCTCAAGCTCACTAATTGGCTTACCCGGTTGATAAGGTTTTAACTTTGAGATGCCTTCATTGGCAGGGACAAACGACATGTTACTCTTCCAATTGTTTCAAGTGATAAAAGTGGTTAACTTCAAATTAAAATTAACCACCAAATAGCGATTTACAATACCGCGATCGGATATGAACCTAATACTCGGACTTCTTTCACCAACGGACGAATTTCTTCAATTGCCGCTTTGACATTGTCTTGCTCCACATGACCTTCTAAATCAATGAAGAATACATAAGCCCATTTTTCAGGTAGTGCAGGACGGGTTTCAATGCTGGTTAAGCTAATATGATGTTTTGCAAAGGGTGCAAGAATTTCAAGCAATGCACCGGCACGATCATGTGCTGAAATCAGTAATGAGGTTTTATCATTGCCGCTTTGCGGTACTTTTTCACGACCAATCACCAAGAAACGTGTGGTATTTTCCGGATTATCTTCAATATTGCCATGTAGAATTTCTAATTCATAAATATTGGCAGCCACATCAGATGCAATTGCTGCTGAATGCCATTCATTGCGAATTCGACGTGCCGCTTCAGCATTTGAACTTAAAGCAACGCGCTCTACACCCGGATAATGTGCATCTAACCATTTACGACATTGCGCCAAAGTTTGTTGATGCGCATAAATTTGTTTAATGCTGTCTTTACGGGTATTTGCAGAAACTAAAAATTGGTGATGAATACGCAATTCAACTTCACCAATCACATTTAAATGCGATGATTTAAAACAATCTAAAGTATGGTTGACCACCCCTTCAGAAGAGTTCTCCACTGGCACTAAACCGTAATGAGCACTCCCCGCTTCCACTTCACGAAAGACTTCATCAATAGTTGGAAGTGGACGAACAATCGCGTCCTGACCAAAGTGCTTCAGCACAGCTGAATGTGTATAAGTACCCACTGGACCTAAAAATGCAATACTTTGTGGTGCTTCAAGTGCCAGACAAGCCGACATGATTTCGCGAAATAGACGCGCCATGGTCACATCAGACAATGGCCCTTCGTTGCGCTCCATAACATTACGCAAAACTTGTGCTTCACGTTCAGGACGGTAAAACATTGGATTCTCTTCAGAAGCAAACTTTGCTTTTGCTACCGCTTCTGCGAGTTTCGCTCGGCGGTTGATAAGCTGTTGAATCTGCTGATCAACTGAGTCAATATCCTCACGAATCTGAGCAAGGTCAAGAGAAGTCTTTGTGTTTTGATCGTCGTTGATCATTGTTATGTCGCCCTTCAAAAACATTATGCAAACAGTATAACAATAGTTAGCTTTCAAATGTTACGCAATAAGACTTTGATTGATTCAGCCTTAAAAACATACAGTTGATTTAATCAGCAATTTTATTGTCTATGATTTTGCAATAAATTCTTAAAATTAATGACCTTTTGCCAATTTTCCACAAATTACACTACAGTTGTACATTTTCAGCCTTGCGCAACCAAGGTGAATTTTATGCTATTTGGTCGAATATATTGATCTTTTTTTGCGAATAACATCATATTTTAAAACGCTTAATATCAATATTTTTGCACCCTGCTTTTTTACTATTTATCTGGGTCATTGGCAGATTAAATCATTGCCAAAAATAAACATTTGCTTGATGTTTGAAGACAAATGTCTGGACTGACATAAAAACCAAAACAAAGCTAAAACATCTATCTTAAGGATCATCAATGAGTCATTACGCACAGCGCCCATGGGAAAAGAATTTACCCATTTCATTACATGGTTATCAACTTAAGCCTGATCAAATTAAATCAAACTTAGCAGAATTACTAACCCACACTACGGCTCAATTTTCACAATCGCCCGCATTTAGTGTGGTACTACCTACAGGCTTAAGTAAAAGCTTAAGCTTTCAAGAAATTGATGATCTATCAACCACATTTGCCAATTATTTACAGCATCATCTGAAACTTAAGAAAGGCGATGTGGTTGGCTTACAAATGCCAAATTCTTTGCACTATCCAATTGCTGTATTTGCTTGTTGGAAAGTTGGATTAATCATCACCAACATTAATCCACTGTATACAGCGCGCGAACTTGAATACCAATTAATTGACAGTGCTGCAAAAGCATTGATTGTTTCAGATCTATTTTTAGCAACTTTCGAACGCGTGATTCAAAACAACGCTCAACTTCAATCACTGGCACTGGTAACTGCCAGTTTAAGTGAGTTTTTTGATCAGCCTTATCAGGGCATGATTGCACAAAAAATGCAGGCAGATGCCGAAGCGCAAGGTCGCTCACTCAAACCAAGCATCGACTATGCAACCTTCGCAGATGCTTTAGAAATTGGTAAAATTTTAGAATTATATATTCCTATTCAACATGAGATTGCCCTATATCAATATACAGGTGGAACAACGGGTCGTAGTAAAGGTGCCGTAATCAGTCATCAAAATGTGGCATCTTTGGTCAAAATAACCAGCGATTATTTGCATGCCCATGAATCTGAATTTAACAATCAGGACTGTATTTTAACAGCGATTCCGCTGTACCATATTTTTGCCTTTAGCGTAAATTTCCTCATGTTCTTTGAAGCTGGTTCTCATAATCTGCTGATTCCTTCTCCACGACCAATTAGCAATTTAAAACCTGCTTTTGAAAACTTCAAAGTCACTTGGTTAACTGGGGTCGATACGCTATATGCGGGCTTATTGGCTGAAAGTTGGTTTACTGCAAACCCACCGAAACTGACCTGTAGCATTTCTGGCGGTACTGCATTACGTCCTGCAACAGCAGAAAACTGGCAAGCTAAAATCGGCACAATTATTGAAGGTTTTGGCATGACAGAAACCAGTTGTGCTGCGCTACTCCATCCACCCATCCGTAAAATTCGTCAGGGTTCTGTTGGTTTTCCATTGCCAGGCTCCGACATTAAAATTGTCAATGAACAAGGTCACGAAGTTCCATTCGGTGAAGCGGGTGAACTCTGTGTAAAAGGGCCACAAATTGTATTGGGTTATTTAAACCGCCCCACTGAAACGGCTGAAACATTTATTGATGGTTGGTTGCATACAGGTGATATTGCCAAAGTAGATGAAGATGGCTTTTGTTATATTTTAGATCGTAAAAAAGATATGGTCATTGTTTCAGGTTTTAATGTTTATCCCAATGAAATTGAAGCAATTCTAGCCGAGCATCCAGATATCATTGAAGCTGCTGTTATTGGTATACCCGATGATCAAACCGGAGAATCGGTTAAAGCATTTATTGCCTCGAGTAATGCCAATCTTTCTGTCAATGAAATCCTCAAACATTGCAAAGACAACCTAACTGCCTACAAAGTCCCAAAATTGATTGAAATATTGAATGAGTTACCAAAGTCAACCGTCGGAAAAATTTTACGTGCCGAACTTCGTCAAATGGAAAGTCAAAAATATATTGATTAATTTCAGCTTATTACAGCATTAAAATTCAGCCCTAAAGCTTAGTCTTTGGGGCTTTCTCTTTTACAAGAGTTATTTACCAAAATCCATCACAAAAATTTAATGATTCCTCTATATTCTTTTAATAAAGCAATTCGGAGAATAATAATGTCAAAAAGAATCGCCGTTTTAGTGACCCATGATTTTGAAGATATTGCATACTCGGAACCCGTACAGGCCTTTCGAGCTGCACGTCATAGCATTTTAAATATTGAAAACAGAGCAGGTAATATTGTTTATGGTCAAAAACGCAAATCTGCGGTCACTATCGATCAAAGTATAGACAGTGTTTCTGTGCATGATTTTGATGCCTTACTTATTCCCGGAGGACATTCTCCCAACCGATTGTGTCTTGATCATCGGTTTGTCGATTTTGTCCGTAATTTTGCCCATGCACAAAAACCCATTATGAGTATTTGTCACGGCCCTCAACTGCTTATTGCTGCAAAGGTGGTTAAAGGTCGGTTAATGACCACCATTAAAACCGTCGCCACAGATCTAATTAATGCAGGTGCTGTGTATTACGATGTCGGTGTGGTGAATGACAATAATCTGTATATTTCTTCTCGCTCTCCTGACGACTTAGCAGCCTTTATTAAAGAAAGTTTAATGGTGTTGAGTCAATAAAAAGAGCCTTTCGGCTCTTTTTATTTAGACCTAAACAACCAGTCATTAACGCCCTAAAATACTACGCGCTACAATTTCTTTCATAATTTCATTAGTACCACCGTAAATGCGTTGAATACGTGCATCCACAAAGAAACGTGAAATTGGATATTCAGTCATATAACCATAACCACCAAAAAGCTGTAACAAGTTATCGGCAATTTTCATTTGCATATCGGTACTAAAACTTTTCAATGCTGCGGCAGTTTCAACATCTAGTTTACCTTGCATATACAGTTCGACATTTTGATTATAAAAAGCGGCTGTGGCTTGTTCATCTATTTTTGCCTGAGCCAAAACAAATCGTGTATTTTGAAATTGACTAATCGGCTGCCCAAATGCTTGACGTTCTTTTACGTAAGCAATCGTGACATCAATCGAACCACGAATAGCACCAATAGCAGTGGAGGCAATAGCCGTACGTTCACGTGGTAATTCTTGCATCAAATAAGCAAAACCTTGCCCTACTTGACCCAATAGTTGATCTTTGGGCACTTGAATATTATCGAAGAACAGTTCTGAAGTATCTTGTGAATGTAGACCTATTTTATTCAGGTTGGTGCCCTTTTTAAAACCTTCTAAATGAGTATCCAGCAACATCAAAGAGACACCTTTTGCTCGTGCTTGCGGATCGGTTTTCACCGCCAACACCACCAAGTCGGCATGCTGACCATTTGAAATAAAGGTTTTTGAACCATTTAAAAGATAGTGATCACCCTGCAAAATTGCATTGGTTCGCATGGCTTGTAAGTCTGAACCTGCACCCGGTTCAGTCATGCCAATTGCACCGACGACTTCACCAGCAACCATTTTTGGCAACCAATATTGTTTCTGTTGTTCTGTGCCAATATGCAAAATATACGGTGCTGCAATTTCAGAATGACATGAAATACCTGTTGATAAGGCACTAAATCCTGCACGGGCTGACTCTTCAACCAACATCAGTGAATAATTGATCGGAACGCCATAGCCACCGTATTCTTCAGGCACATCGACACATAAGAAACCATTTGCCCCCAACAGGTTCCAAATCGAACGCGGCATAATGCCTTCATGTTCCCATTGCTCATAATGAGGTGCAATATGCTCATTCATAAAGCGTTTAAAATTATCACGAAACAGTTCTAGATCAGCATCATAAGCCAGCATATATCATCCTTATTTTCAGTTTTAGTTTTTAGCTTCTTGCCATGCTAGTGATTTTATCGTCCGCTGTCATGTCCTATTCCTGTCATTTTTATGACTTTTATAGTCAATAAAAAAGGAAGCCGAAGCTTCCTTTTTTCATTCATGCTTAATTATGCATGGGTTTTATTTTCTTCTGACATTAAGCGATCCACTTCTTCTGGATTGGCCAAAGCATAATCTAGTTGCTCTTTATCCAATTGTCCGACCCATTTTGCCACAACAATCGTTGCCAATGAGTTACCCACAAGATTGGTTAATGCACGTGCTTCTGACATGAAACGGTCAATACCCAAAATCAATGCCAAGCCTGCTACTGGAATATGCCCTACCGCAGATAACGTTGCCGCCATGACAATAAAACCTGAACCTGTTACACCCGCAGCACCTTTAGAGGAAATCAACAACACTACTAACAGGGTAATTTGATGCTCAATATCCAAAGGTGTGTTGGTCGCTTGTGCAATAAAAATAGCCGCCATCGTCAAATAAATAGACGTACCATCTAGGTTAAATGAATAACCTGTAGGAATAACTAAACCAACAACTGATTTTTCACAACCCGCGATTTCAAGCTTCTTCAACATCCGCGGAAGCACTGATTCCGAAGATGACGTTCCCAATACAATAAGGAGTTCTTCACGAATCATCCGAATCATTTTCAAAATATTAAAACCACAAAAACGAGAGATTGAGCCTAATACAATGAAAATAAACAGTAAACACGTAATGTAGAAGCAGATGATCAATTGCGCTAATTGTGCAAGACTGCCAATACCATATTTACCAATGGTAAATGCCATTGCACCAAATGCACCGATTGGAGCCAACTTCATAATCATATTTACGATATTGAAGAAGACATGAGAAATTTGATCGATAAATTTTAGTACAGGTTTACCCGCATCACCCAACTTATGCAACGCAAAGCCGAACAGAAGAGCGAACAATAAGACTTGAAGAATTTCACCTTCAGCAAATGCACCTACAACAGTATTCGGAATGATATTCATAAAGAAATCAATCGTCGATTGTGATTGACCTGATTCTACATATTTAGAAATACCCGATATATCCAAAGATGCAGGATCAATATTCATGCCTACACCCGGTTTTGCAATATTAATTACAAGCAAACCAACAAGTAAGGCAATCGTGGATACGATTTCAAAATAAAGTAAAGCAATACCGCCTGTCTTACCCACAGACTTCATGCTTTCCATGCCAGCAATACCACTGACCACAGTACAGAAAATTACAGGTGCAATAATCATTTTGATTAGGCGAATAAATCCATCACCCAACGGTTTTAATTGCTCGCCTAAACCAGGCACATGTTTTTCAACACCATTGACTAGTTGTGTACCACTTGGGAAAAAGTGACCTATTAACACGCCCGCAATAATGGCAATAATCACTTGAAAATAAAGTGATTTATATAAAGGTTTTTTAGCCATAATCATAACTTCTTCATGTATTTCCGCACGCAGAAATATCCATTTTCTCTTGCCTATTCTTACGAATATACAACCCTAAACCTTTTTACAAGATGCAAAAAGACAATGAGTTCTTGTGAAAAACCCGACTTAAGATGAAAACAAAAAAAGATTCACAAATGAAATAGTCAATTTCGCAAATAATATTTGAGAGAATATCTATTAAATGCAAAAAATTAGACTAAGGAGATCATGAAAATTTAAATAAATTCTATAAGAAGAAAGTGTACTTGATTTTAGATCAAGAAATTGTTAACACGCGTCCTTTTCGATTGTTTTTCACACAAAATCCATTCAGACATTAGTCTAATATGGATATTATCTTTTTCTTCATTTTATTTTTATGTCATAGTGTGGACATTCATTTTCATACGAAATACTGTGGTACGCACGCATGAACAATAAAAGAAACCTCTACAAAGATTTTGAACATCCCTTTGCACAATTTGTTCGTATTGTAGGTAAAGGGAAAAATGGTGCGCGCTCGCTCAGTTTTGATGAAGCTTACCAAGCGTTTAGTATGATCTTGAAAGGTGACGTTTTAGATGTTCAGCTTGGTGCTTTCTTAATGCTGCTACGTGTTAAAGAAGAATCTGTAGATGAGCTGACTGGCTTTGTACAAGCAACGCGTGATCAACTTCATTTTCAACATTTAGATGTTGATTTAGATTGGTCATCTTATGCAGGCAAGCGAAAACACTATCCTTGGTTTTTATTGGCAGCCCTCACCCTTGCTCAAAATGGCTATAAGGTGGTGATGCATGGTGCATCAGGACATACAATTAACCGTATATATACAGAACAAGTATTGGAATACCTCGGTTATACTATTTGCCAAAATGAAATAGATGTGAAACAACAATTACAACAACACAATTTTGCCTATATTCCTCTAGAAGTAATTTCCCCAATACTGAGTGATTTAATTGCACTGCGTAATGTAATGGGCTTACGCTCCCCCATTCATACTCTAGCTCGCCTAATTAATCCATTTAATGCAAAAGCAACCATGCAAGCGATTTTTCATCCTGCTTATCGTGGTTCACACCAGCAAACGGCTTTTAAATTAGGCTATAAAAATAGTGCTGTCATTAAAGGTGAAGGGGGCGAATTTGAACGCAATCCTGATGCTAAAACTTTAATTTGTGGCATTAAAAATGGTGAGCTGTATGAACACGAATTACCAAAATTGACCGAAAACCGTAGTCCGATTGAAGAAGAACTGGATTTAGCCGTATTTAAAGCGGTTTGGGAAGGCAAGCAACATCATGAATATGGTGAAATTGCCGTCACTGAAACCATGGGTATTGCGTTATATACCATGGGAGTTTGTGATTCTTATGATGAAGCAATGCTAAAAGCCAAAGAGCTTTGGCAAAGCCGAAAAGTTATTTAATAGGCTAAAAGATCAGGCTCTGCGGAGTCTTACCGTTTATTCGCAAATATCTGGAGCTCGTTGTGTTACTTTTAAAAAAAGTAACCAAAACTTTTTCCATTCGCAAAACTCGGCAAATACCACAAAGTGTCATCTCTCTCGCAAAAACAGGACGATATTAATATCGTCCTGCCTCGAACAGTTGCGAATGGCTTTTACGTGTAGCCATAATCACAACTTCAATTTAAAGTTAAGCGACTAAAACCATTCATCATTAAACAAAACGAATCGGTTGAAATTCAGGCTCAGGAACATGTGAATCACATTCTTCCCCTTCCTCTTTATGGCCTTTATCAATATAGCCACTACGTTCCTTTTCAGGTAAATTTTGAGCTTCCCACGCAATGACAGCTTGCATACAAATTTGACGCTGTTCTGCGGTTAAAACAAGGCCATTTGGCCATTTTCCAATTTCTACTGCTGTTTTTAAACGCGAAACAATTTCAGGATCGAGTACGGCAAGCATTTGTTCAATATTCATCATTTAATCCTGCTGTTGTAAAGAGTCAAAATCTTGATTCCAACCAAGTTTGGTACGACATGCCATATAGAAGTCATAACCCGGTGGATGAAGTAAATTCAATTTAAATGGATGTTTACGGATATGTAAACTATCACCCACACTCAGTGAAACGCTATGTTGACCATCGGCACTGACCATAGGTAACACACGGTTTTCGCGAATCATAATCTTAATTTCACTATGCCCACCAACGACAATAGGACGTGAAGATAATGTATGCGGATGCATAGGCACTAAAGAGATGGCATCCATACTTGGATGAACAATCGGTCCACCACCTGATAAAGCATACGCTGTAGAACCCGTTGGGGTAGACACAATTAAACCATCACTATGCTGGCGATAGACATACTGACCATCAATATTCAATTCAAAGTCAATCATATGAACCGAGCGACCTGAATGCAAGACCACATCATTCAAAGCAATCGCATCATAAATATTTTCGCCTTTAGAACGAATTTCCATTTCCAATAGAAAACGACGGTCTAGCTGAAATTCACCTTTGAGTACTTGATCCAGTTTAAAAATCACCTCGGTCGGCTTAATATCGGTTAAGAAGCCCAAACGACCACGGTTGATGCCAATGACTGGCGTATTGTGTTTTACCAAAGCACGTGCAGCATGTAACAAAGAACCATCACCACCGACTACAATCACCAAATCAACCACTTCACCCAGCAAACTACGGCTTACTGTTTGCGTATTACGACTATCAGGAACCAATGCTGCTGTTTCTGAATCAAAAACAGGATGAAGCCCTAAACGTAAAAGATGGTTATGAATGAGACTTAAAGTTTCAACCACGGAGGATTTATCTGGACGTCCGATCAATCCAATGTTACGAAAATTTTTATGTGAAATTTGCACCTAAGTCATCGCTCCGCTACGATTCATGCATATCATAGCATTAACCCTATTCATTTTAAAAAACTTTAAAAGTTGATCATACAAGCTATATCGATTTACCAATCTAAAATAAACCATTTTCTCAAGCCACACCTACACTTAAAGCTCACCTTATATAAACTATAACGGTATTCGGTTTTCATGATAAAGATCACATTTTTTAATCCACACTTCAGCCATGCCATAATCCGTAATACCTCACTTTGGGTAATACTGATTAAAACCCATCCAATACATCTAAAAACAGACTCAACTGTAAAATAACATCTTTTATAAAATCAACAACTCATTACCTCTAGACTGACTTTTTTAGCGTTATATTTTGTCGTCGTTCACAGATTAATTATTGCAAAAAAATGAAAAGCTTCGCATCATTAGCATAATTTATTTGGATCTTATACTCATTGATGAAGTCTGAACGCGGTATCGGTTTACTGGCCCTTATTTTCTCAATATTAGTCATTGGTGTTTTCTTAGTTTTTAGCATCTACTTAATACGAATGGACAATATTGTACGAGATAAATTTGAAGGACAACGCTGGGATATTCCTGCAAAAGTTTTTGCGCGTCCTTTAGAGGTTTATACCAATGCGCCCGTCAATCAAACAGATTTCACCCAAGAATTAAAATTATTGGGTTATAAAAATTCAGAGAGTTATACCAAATCGGGTAGTTATGTTACGTCAGGTGATGAACTCTATGTGCATACCCGAGGTTTTGACTTTGGTGACAGTGTTGAACCAGAACAGGTTCTAAAAGTCACTTTTGCCGATAATCAAATTGGTGAGGTCAGTGCAACCAAACCTTCTTCTACTGGAATTGCGCGTTTAGAGCCGTTATTGATTGGGGGAATTTATCCTCAACATAATGAAGACCGTGTCCTGATTAAACTTAAAAATGTACCTAAACCATTAATTGAAGCCCTGATTGCCACTGAAGATCGTAACTTCTATCATCATCACGGTATTTCAGTTCGTGGTACGGCACGTGCTTTAGTCAGTAATGTGACTGGAGGTAAACGTCAAGGTGGTTCGACGCTGACTCAGCAGTTGGTTAAAAACTTTTATTTAAGCCCCGAAAAAACCTTAAAACGTAAAGTCAATGAAGCCTTAATGGCATTGTTAATTGAACTACATTACGATAAAGACGAAATTTTAGAAGCCTATTTAAATGAAGTAAATCTGGGGCAAAATGGTAATTATTCGATTAATGGTTACGGTCTTGCTTCACAATTTTACTTTGGTTTACCTTTAAGCGAATTAAATATTGCCCAACAAGCCTATTTAGTTGGTTTAGTTCAAGGCCCGACGTTATTTAACCCATGGAAAAACCCTGAAGGTGCAAAAAAACGTCGTGATATTGTGCTCAATAATATGTTGGTCATGGGTTATCTGACTCAAAAACAGTTTGAGCAAGAAACTGCACGACCATTAAACGTGATTGCAAAACCAACATTAGGCCCTGCACGTTTCCCAGACTTCCTCGATATTGTACGTCGTCAATTACGTACTGAATATCAAGAAGGTGATTTAACCAATCAGGGTTTGAAAATTTTCACTACACTTGATCCTATTGCGCAAACTCAAGTGCAAGAAGCCTTTAAAGCATCTGTTTCACGCTTAGCCAATGCAAATCCTAAACGCCTAAAAGACTTGCAAGGTGCTGTTTTAATCTCTCATCCTGAAAATGGTGAATTGGTTGCAGCTGTGGGTTCAACCCAAGACTTTACTGGTTTTAACCGTGCCTTAGATGCCAAGCGCCAAGTCGGTTCGTTACTTAAACCCGTCATTTATTTAAGTGCTATTGAATCTGGACGTTACAATTGGGCAAGTCCAATTGAAGACAGCTCGATCAACATTTTAAGTGAAGGAAAAACGTGGACACCTAAAAATTATAGTGGTGGTGGACATGGTGTGGTTCCTATGGCAGAAGCTTTGGCAAATTCATACAACCTTGCAGCGGTGCGTTTAGGACAAGAATTTGGACTTTCAACATTTAGCAATCATCTGAAAAAATTTGGTGTGACATCAGACATTCCAAATTATCCGTCTATTTTTCTGGGTGCTGTTGATATGTCACCTATGGAAGTGATGAGTGTTTATAGCAACTTTGCAACGGGTGGCTTCAAATATCCAATCAAATCCATTCGCTCAGTGGTCGATTCGAATGGTCGTTTGTTAGAACGTTACGGTCTTACAGTTCAAAATACCATCGACCCTTCTGCTGCATATATTTTAAATTACGGTTTACAACAAGTCATGAGCGCGGGTACTGGACGTTCGGCATATAGCGCTCTTCCGACAGACTTGAAACTGGCAGGAAAATCTGGAACCACGAATGATACACGCGACTCATGGTTCGCAGGTTATTCTGGCAACTATTTAAGTGTGGTTTGGCTGGGTTTAGACGACAACAAAGTGACAGGATTAACGGGTTCTTCTGGTGCACTTCCAGTTTGGACCAATGTTATGAAGCAATTGCGCCAAAAACCAGTGAATTTACGCCAAACAGAAAATGTGCAATGGCAATGGATTGATCGTGCGACTGGACACTTATCTGCGCAAGGCTGTGAAGGTGCAATGTATATTCCACTGCTACGTAATAATGTGCCTCGTGAGGCAACAGGTTGTGGTTTACCGCATTATCAAGTAGAGCCTGTTTACACTCCCGATACTGAAAACAATCAAGCCCCCGCAGATCAAAACGATAGTATTGAAAACTATATTCGTGAAAGCGAAACTGAAATGCAGCGCGATCTGCCAAGTAATGAGAAAGTCATTTCAAGTGGTGGCTATGATAATTAGTGGTGAAAATTAAGCATGAATGTACGATTCAGCAAATATAAACAGATAGCAATCGGTTTAGGTTTAATAGGGTTGGTTGGCTGTCAAAGCCTACCAACACCTCAGCAACCAGAAGTAGAAAAAAAACCGTCTACTGAAAAAAAGACCATTAAAAAATCGGATGGTGTTGTTATTACGCCTTATGATCGTGAAGAAATTCAACGTAAAAAAATGCAAGTGGTGATTCCAGAACAAAGAAGCAAACAGCAATTTGAAGATGGTCGTCAACTACCCGCATTCAAAAAACTTATGCAAAAAACTCAGCAAGCCTATACACAAGGAAAATGGAATGAAGCAGAAGCTGCTGCACTTCAAGCACAGCGTTTAGCACCACAATCTGCCGAGACTTTTTTGTATTTGGCCTTGGTTGCGCAGAAAAAAAATAAGCCTGCAAATGCTGAGGCTCTCGCACAACGAGGGCTAAGTTACGCACAAAGCAATGCCATGAAGAAACAACTTTGGCAGGTGATTTTAAAAGCTGCACAACAGCAAAAAGATCAAAAAATGATTCAACAAGCGCAAAAGGCACTGAAAAGCTTATAAAATCTAGGATGTATTGAAATCTAAATATTATTGCTCAATACATCCTATTCAACCATTTTTATAAGAATCGAATACCTGCAATACCATATGCACCCCGTTCTTGCGCCAAACCAAGATCACTCGCTTGCATACCACCGAGTGCAAAAACAGGAATATCAACTTGCGATGCTAAAGCCTTAAACTGCTGCCACCCAAGTGCAGGCGTTTCTGGATGTGTTGCTGTCGCAAGTACTGGACTCAATACAATTGCATCACAACCAATGCGCTGTGCCTGTTGCATTGCTGCCAAATCATGACAAGCCGCAATATGACGTTTTCCAATGCTTAAATCACCTTGCTTTAGAGACATCAGTTGCGATTGTTTTAAATGAATTGCAGAAATCGCTTGTTGTTGGATGGTATTCAATTTCGTGTAAATATCAACATTAAGAATGAGCTGAGACAGTTGTTCAACACGCAACGCTGAAAGTTCAACGATCTGCGCCTGAGTTCCCTCAACACGCCAATACATAAGTTGATCTTGATGTAATTGTGTCAAGACATCTAATTGATCTGAAATTTTAATTTGATGTGCCCAACAAAGCCGCTGGATCATGGCTTGATTGGCTTTCGGAAAATTCAAACTCAATAATTCATCACGGCTATACCACGCCCAAGGCTGTTGAATTTCATTCAATAATGCGGTGGGTACAATGGCATGAAATAAATGCAAGTTGACGATCACATCATCATATTCATGATGAATCACATCAAAAGTATGCCAATCTTGCAAACCAACACCGACTTCTTCATAAATTTCACGGCGGCAGGCAGCTAAAGGTGTTTCCCCCTCTTCTACTTTTCCCCCTGGAAATTCATGCTTATTGCCCTGATGCTGCTTTGCTTCACGCCACCCAACCAATACTTTGCCCTGATGCAATAAAATAGCAATTGCAACATGAATCGTGGGTTTGGACATTGCGTACTCCTTTGCGTGAAAATATAACGGAGTGTAAGCAAATTTAAGTTTTTTATAAATTGTTAAATAATTGATTGACAGGCCTATTCGATAATGATTATCATTTAAATCGTTCCCCCATATACCACGGAGTCGAAGGAATGAACGCACCATTTAGCCTATTTACACGTAATAATGACGCAGCTCACTCACTACCTATGTTGTACTCGAACAACTTATTTTCCTTAGGCAGAGAAATCCGAATTATGCATGCTGGAGAAGAATATCGCTTGCGCCTCACGCGCAATAATCGACTCATTTTAACCAAATAAAAATAATCATAATTTAAAACAATAAACGTGGAAACAAGCAGTATGTGCACAAACATACTGCTTTTTAGTTATTTATTAGGCAACGGCAATTGCAGCGTGACCTGTAATCCACCATAGCCAGATTTAGAAAAATGAATTTCACCTGCATGTAATTGCATTATTTTTTGACAAATCGAAAGTCCTAGTCCAGAGCCTTGTGTTTTTGTTCCTAAGGCACGATAAAAACGCTCACCTAAACGCTGTAAAACCTCTTCAGTGAGTGCTTGCCCATCATCGGCAATGGTTATGACCACATTTTGCTGCCTTTGTTGTACATCAATAAATACATGTCCGCCTTGCCCAGCATAGCGAATTGCATTATCAACAAGGTTTCGCATACAGGTAAAAATTAATTTTTCATTGGCAAGGATAGAAAGATCATCCGCGATCTGTGTTGTAATCTGAATATTTTTCTCTAGTGCAAAGGGTTGCAAAGCTTGAATAACATCGGAAACAATAGCCTGTAAATTAACGTCTATTTTAGGTAATTGGTTGGTATTGGTTGGATCAAGACGCGCCAGTAAAAGTAAATTTTCTAAAACTTGCGTACCCCGGCTGACATCATTTTGAATACTCGCCAAGTCCTGATTTAAGTCTGGATATTTACGTTTAAGCACCTGTAAGCGCATCTGAATAGCCGATAAAGGCGAACGCAGTTCATGCGAAGCATCCGCAGTAAAGCGCTGTTCTGCAAGCAAGGATTGTTTAAGCCGCTGCAACAACTGATTCAACTGCAATACCATCGGCTGTAATTCTTTTAACTCAGGCACTTGCTGCTGAATGGGTGCTAAATCATCGGCATTTTTTTCAGCAATGTTTTTAGACAATTGCTGAATGACTTTAAATTGACGTTTCACCGCAAAATGTAAAATCAACCACTGTATGAACCAAAGCAAAATTAAAATCAGGCTGTAACCCATGACATTTTGAGCCAGCTCTTTAAAGCGTTCCCCTACAGGTTGTAGCATAGTCACAGACATCTTCAATTCAGCATCTTCAGCGCTATACATGCGCCATAATTGCTGATCTTGCCAAATATAACGATAACCATTTGATGTCTGCATTTGCAGTTTTGAATTTTGCTGTTCTAGCGGGAATTCTTTTGATTCGGTGAGAATCTGTTGCTGATCTTTTAATTGGTATTGAATATCAAACTCATCGCTCAGCTCATCCACCTGTTGTCCTGAATGTGTGGTTATATCCGAAATCAAGAGCATATCGGCAATTTCATCCATGATTTGATCTTGCACTTGCATGGTCTGATACAGTGAAATCAGCACAAACAGCAACAATGCCAACAGCCCTGTCAGAATTGAACTGAATAATGAGGTTTTAATCAGTTTGGTTTGTAAAGAGACAGTTTTGCGCATATTAATCGTGACTCATGCGATAGCCTAAACCACGAATGGTTTTAATATATTGGCTGCCTATTTTTTTACGCAATTGATAAATAAAGACTTCAATCGCATTGCTCTCTATTTCATCGCCCCACGCATATAAAGATTCTTCTAATTGTTCACGTGTGACCACATGATCTGGTTTTTGCATCAACTTATGCAAAATTTGAAACTCTTTTGCAGTGAGGTTAATGGGTTCACCATCTTGCTTTAGGGTTTTTGCTTGTGGGTCTAATTGTAAATTGGCAAAATGAAGATATTGCCCCACTTGAGCTTGATGTTGTCGCAATTGCGAACGTACACGGGCTGAAAGTTCTTCCAAACTAAAAGGTTTGACCAAATAATCATTTGCACCCAAATCTAAACCTTCAACACGATCATGAATACTGTCCTGCGCTGTAATAAAAATTACGGGCGTGGGTTGTTGCTGTGCGCGTATAGTTTTAAGAATGTCATCGCCATTGATTTTAGGAAGTCCACGATCCAGTAACACACAATCATACTGATGCTGTTCAAGGGCTAAAATGGCATGATCACCACGCTCAACCCAATCAATATTATAACCATCCATTTCTAGCCATGTTTTTATGCTTTCTGCTTGGGAGGCATCATCTTCTGCCAGTAAGATTCGCATGTGTTGTTCTCATATTTAGACATGATTTACTTTTAAGATAACATGCTTTAAAAGGCATTAAATTGAAAAAACCACATGAATAACGCATGTGGTTTTGAGATAGATATCTGCTTAAGTCACTGATATCTATTATTTCAGCTGCGTGAACAACTTAAAACTTAACGGCTTCCACATCAATTTCAACACGTTTTGCAGGTTTGTAATCAATATCAACTTCACCAATCAAGGTGACAGGTGTTTTTGCAGAGATTGGTTTACCTTGCCATAACTCATCATCAATATCGACGGTAATCGTGCCCGTATTATCGCGGAATTGATATTTCTCATCCCCTAAAGCTTTAACCACATAACCTTTGAGCTGTACTTTCGTGTCGTCTTTTAAAGTCAATGCCTGTTTAACTGTCGTGGTCACTTGCGGTGCAATTGCAGTTTGATTGACTGCGGTATTTGCCATAGCAAATGTTGTTGCACCCACCAAACCTGCAATTAAAGCTGCTTTTGAAATCATATTCATGCTTAAAACCCTCATCTTTTTGTTCACCTTTTCGATAAAGTCATTAAAACAAATAAAGATGAGGTGAATCTTAAGATTTCTTAATTTTCACCAATGCTTTAATTCAAAGGCACCACGCGCAAGACTTCTTCTAAAGTGGTCATGCCTGCTAAAACTTTACGTGCACCCGCAATTCGAAGGGGTTCGATGCCTTCTTTCTTGGCCTGATGACGCAACTGGTTTAAATTAGCATTTGCCCCAATCAGTTGTTTGCTCTCCAAACTTAAAGGCATAAATTCATAAATACCAATACGACCTTTATATCCCGTGTGACGACATTCTTCACAACCAACAGCATGGAATACAAAGTTCGGCATTTCGATTTCATAATCAAAAGTTAAATGCTTCCATTCTTGCTCATTAATAAAGGTTTCTTGTTTACAATGTGGGCACAGTTTCCGCACCAGACGCTGTGCCAGAACCCCTAAAATGGTCGCCGCAGTTAAAAATGGCTGGATGCCTAAATCATGCAATCGCGTCAGACTTGAAGGTGCATCGTTGGTATGTAAAGTAGATAACACCAAATGACCTGTCAACGCAGCTTGGATCGCCATATTTGCGGTATCTTGATCTCGAATCTCACCCACCATAATAATATCGGGGTCTTGACGCATTAAAGCGCGAACGCCATCGGCAAAGCCCAAATCAATCCCTTGATTTACCTGCATTTGATTAAAACTCGGTTCAAGCATTTCAATCGGGTCTTCAATCGTACAGACATTCACTTGTTCTGTTGCCAGCTGTTTCAGTGAAGAATACAAAGTCGTGGTTTTTCCCGAACCCGTCGGCCCCGTCACCAAAATAATGCCGTGACTATGTGACGTTAAGGCTTGCCAATCACTGAGTAAATCGCCTTCAAAGCCCAACTGTTGAAAACTTCTGACCAAAACTTCGGGGTCAAAAATACGCATCACCATTTTTTCGCCAAACGCAGTCGGTAAAGTCGATAAACGTAGCTCTGTTTCTTGCCCTTTCGGGGTACGGGTTTTTAAGCGACCATCTTGAGGTTTACGCTTTTCAGCCACATTCATCCGACCTAAAATTTTAATCCGTGAAATCACCGCGGTCAGTGTATTGGCTGGCATTTTATAAATGGTATGCAATACACCATCTATTCGAAAGCGTACCTTTCCTGCATCTTTACGCGGTTCGAGATGAATATCACTCGCGCCTTGTTCAAAGGCAAACTGTAGAACCCAATCCACAAGCTTGACAATATGCTGATCATTGGCATCTGGATTTTGGGTATCTCCCAATTGTAAGAGCGCCTCTACCCCTTTGTGATCACGATCATAAGCATTGGCTTTTTGTGATGAATTTACAGCACGACTAACTTGGTAATATTCCACCAAATAGCGCTGTAACTGGTCTGGACTTAACAATACACGCTGAATTTTTTTCGGTAAAAGACTGTGTTCTAAGTTCGCAACCCACTCTGTTTTATAAGGTTGATCCGTTGCAATAAATACTTTATCTGCTTGAATTTCAACCGCTAAAATTTTATTACGTACAGCAAATTCTTGCGACATCACACTGGTCAATGCCTGCACATCTGCTTTCAAAGGATCAATAATATAAAAAGGAATATTGGCTTTTTCTGCAATCCACTGACATAAACGGTTTAAAGTCAGGGTGGATTGAGGGTGCGATTGATCCACCAGATCAAAATTTGCAATCCACTGCAATGGATGCCACTTGAGTTGCTCACGTTGCCGATGTGTCGTTTGTATCAGTAGCTTATTGCGCTCGGTAATACGTTCATCTTTTTGTAATTGTTCCAGACACCAAGATGTGTCCATTTCAAAATTAAAATTCATTGTTCTAAGCCCCAAAACATCGCAATACTATAGCAAACTAAATTTCATCTCGCTTAAATCACTTTTATAAAAATAAGCACTTGAGCGTTAAATTAACTTTATTGATCCCTTATCTCACTTTCAAAATAAAGGCCATTACTACTCTTAACTTAACGACGATTATACTTTTACTTTCGCTGATTTATAGCCAATAATGCTTCATACACTGTTCAATTAACCACCACACTCCCCAACCTTAAGTTTTTGGATTAATACTGTGAATAATCTGCTTAATCTATCGCTTCAAAGCACATCATTTCAAGAATTACTGATGATTATGGCTGCGGCTTTAGGTTGTGGTTTATTAATCGGTTTAGAGCGTGAAAGAAGCAAACAACGTGAAAATCAACATAGCTTTGCTGGCGTTCGTTCATTTGTCATCTGTGCATTACTTGGTGCGCTATGTTTTACTTTTGGCGCTATTTTTGGTCTGGTCGGTGCAATCATTATTGGTGGAATTGGTATTTTTTCGCTTAAAAACCAGCTTAAAGATCCTGGTGTAACCACTGAACTGGCCTTTGTCATGACCTATTTTATCGGCGCACTTTGCCTTTGGAACATTACACTGGCTGCAAGTTTATCCGTTGTACTGACCATTATTTTAATGATGAAACATTCAATACATGGTATTGCAAGCAAATGGATTACCGAAGCTGAGTTTAAAGATGGTTTATTTTTACTCGCGCTGATTTTAATTGGTTTACCGCTGACCCCAAACACACCTTTATGGGGTTCAGTCCTCAACCCTTATATTATTTTAAAACTGCTAGCGCTTATACTGGTGGTTCAAACTTTAGCGCATATTGCAAAACGCTTACTGTCTTCAAAAAATGCCCTCATGCTTTCATCTATAGCATCTGGTTTTGTATCGAGTACAGCCACCATCGCCAGCTTAGGTATGGAAGTTCGCTCAGGTCGTGCAGAAGCAAATGCTAATGCAGGTGCAGCACTGATGTCCTGTATTTCCACCTTATTGCTGCTGTTAATTATTATTGCTGGCGTGTCTGTAAGTTGGCTAAAAATTCTGATTTTTCCATCATTACTTGCCATCATTATTCTCGCTCTCTGTGCTTTATGGCTTTTACGTAACGCAAAAGCACCTGAAAATATAGAATTAATCGATAGCCGAATGTTTAGCTTAAAAGAAGCTGCCATCATTGCAGGTACATTAACTATTATTCAAGCAGGAATTTATGGACTCAATCTTTTACTTGGGGATGCCGGATTAATTGCAGGAACGCTGTTAGCTTCACTATTTGAAATTCACGCAGCCGCAGCGGCCGTGGTCATTCAAGGTGATCCAACCAACTCAACATTACTCTATGCCATGATTTTAGGCTTAGGCGCTCATGCAATTTCGAAATCTATTAATGCGACTTTAACGGGTGGCTGGAAATTCGCGCGCGTATTCGTTCCTGCTCAAATACTACATATGCTCGTTTTAATCAGTGTGCTTTTCTGGGTCAGCCTACGCTAGAGTTGAACAATATCAACAACCGTAATATTGCCTAACCCGACAGAAAAACTCACATCTAAATGAGCAAAATTCATTTTATAAATCCGCGCTGCATCATTTTGATAAGCAGGTCTTGGATCCAAGGATAAAACTTGCTCCAACTCACTCACAATTCGATCATCTAAGTTTTGAACCTGAATCAACTCTTGCTTTTGTTGCTCCGCACTTTCGCTCCAAATAACCCGCATTCGTTCAGGCTCATGCTGCGCATAACCACTTTTTGCAGCAACAACGGCATCTGAATATTGAATATATGGCTTAATATCTAAAATTGGTGTGCCATTGAGCAAATCACTCCCTGTCACATACACACGAACAGACTTACCGACTTTTTTCACTTCTTTCAACTGCACCACAGACAAGCCCATAGGTGCAGGACGATACATACTCCGTGTCGCAAACACCCCCATTTTCTTATTTCCCCCTAAACGGGGTGGTCGGACTTGAGGGCGAAAATTATGGCTATCTTGTTGATTTTTATTGTCATGAAACTGCCAAATTAACCACAAATGACTAAATTCATTAATGCCTTCGAACGCCAATAAATCATTATAAGGTTCAACCATTTCAATATAAGATTCGACTTGAACCAAATTAGGTTGTCTCGGAATACCAAATTTTTCACGATAAGGCGAGTTCATATACCCAATAATAGGCACTTTAAGTTCAGTCATAATCAATTTTTCTGATAAGCTCAATTAAATATATTCAGTTTATCGAGAATGTTTTTAGATTAGAATAGTAAGCTGTTCTAATTTGATAATTTATTGAGACCTTTAATGGCTGCTTTCAACGTCGAGAAGATTACTCACGTCCACCACTGGAATGACACATTATTCAGTTTTAAAACCACGCGTGACACTGCGCTACGTTTTAAAAATGGTCAATTTGTGATGATTGGTCTTGAAGTAAACGGTAAGCCTTTAATGCGTGCTTATTCTATTGCCAGTGCTAACTACGAAGAAGAATTAGAGTTTTTCTCAATTAAAGTGCCAGATGGTCCTTTAACCTCTATTTTACAAAAAGTAAAAGTGGGCGACGAAATCTTAGTTTCTAAAAAGCCTACAGGTACTTTAGTGCTTGATGACTTAAACCCAGGTAAAAACTTGTACCTACTTTCTTCAGGTACTGGTCTTGCGCCATTCTTGGCAACCATTCGTGATCCTGAAACCTATGAACGCTTTGAAAAAGTGATTGTTGTTCACGGTACACGTTTCATCTCTGAATTGGCCTACCAAGATTTAATTAATAATGAACTTCCAAACCATGAATTTTTCGAAGAATTAGGCATTAAAGACAAGCTGGTTTATTACCCAACTGTAACACGCGAAGAATATCCAAACCAAGGGCGTGTAACCACGGCAATTGAAAGTGGTGAAATCTTCGAAAAAATTGGTCTACCACGTTTCAACCCAGAAACTGACCGCGCAATGCTTTGCGGTAGCCCTGCATTCCTAAAAGACGTTGTTGCACTTTTAGACCAGCATGGGCTAAAAGAATCACCTCGTATGGGTGTGCTTGGCGATTATGTGGTTGAACGTGCATTTGTTGAAAAATAATACCGCGTCATATTGAAAAACCGAGGAATTTCCTCGGTTTTTTTTTATTTTCAAATATTTATTTTTTATTAAATCTGAATAAATGTGAGTGAATTTCAACCACACCAACATTTTTGGTCAGAATTTGTCAAAAAACTGACTAAAAATTGTTGTCTTAAGCAATAAAAGTACCTATAATCTCAAACATAAACAGACAGGTCTGTATACTGCTGATTTGTTTTATTTAGCTGAAGTTTATAATACATCCAGAGGGCACTTTACAAGTATAAAAACAACATAAGAAGGGAGTTTTCAAACTCCTCATAGTATTAATATTTTAGCCAATTTCATTATGAAAGAGACTTCAATATTAATACTAAACCAAGAACTTTCAGCGAGGCGTGATATATAACTATAATATTCACGCTTTTTTATTTTTTAAAATTTATAAGCAGCAAACGATAAGCACAGTAAAATTTAAACGGCCATGAGTTCCAATTGAATTAACTGATAAACACGTTTCCAGTATTCCTCAATATTGACCGAATTTTTATCAATTTGTGCTTGTATCGTCATCCCATCGAGAATACTAGTCAAAAGTACAGCCAACTGAAGTGGCTGTTTTATTGCCAACTGCTCTAAAGCAAAACGGATTCTTTCGAGCAACCACTCTTTATATTCTATAGCGGGTTGCATGGTTGATGGATATATTTTAGAAACTTCTTCAACGGCCTTCTGAAACATACACCCATTGAAATCTTCCATATGAAACCATGCCTGATACCAAAAAAAGATGGTTTTTACATGTGCTAGATAGTCATTGTAGTCACATTTAGCAATCGCGGCATCTAAAGACTCTTGTAGATTCATATTTCTACGATGCAGGCATTCCTCAATCAGTTTCGCCTTAGATGGAAAATATTTATAGAATGTCATTTTCGCAACGCCAGATTCACTAATAATCCGATCGATCCCAATTGAATTATAACTGTAAGAATTAAAAAGATGCAGTGCAGTATTAATTATGTCGTCTTTTTTAGACATGTTACTTACCTACCAACCTTATTTTCATTGTATGATGAACCAAAATAAAATAGAAAAAGATGCATCTTTTTAATCATCTAGCGTAAATATGCACTAGCATAACATTTTTTGCATCATATTAAAAAAATTCATGTTTATCATTTATTACTATATTTATTCTACAAGAGCAAATGTTTGAAATGAAAGTCTTTTATAAAAAATGGTGTAGCGTATTTATATTTTTTTTACTATGATTGAAAGATTCAAAGACTGACCTCCCCTTATGAGTACACTTTCTTTCACTCAATCTGAAAATGCACGGCTTGAAGCTTTGAGTTTTATTAAAAAGTCTATTCCGGCAACCTTATGGAACAAGCATGTTCATGAGGTTCAGCAACTTAAACAAAAGTGCCTACAACATCCGTTGTTTCAGCTTCCAATTTTAACGCGTCTTAACAGCCAAACTTTGTCTTTAGACCAGTTAAAGTTCATTCATATCAATTATTTTACAGCCATTGTAAAAAACTTTACTGATACACTCAGCATGGTTATTTATCAAGCTTTACAATTGGAAAATCATGAAAATATTCATGAAGTAGACCGTATTCATGCTAAGGCCTATGCGCGCTATTTATTATCACTCAACTTAATTGATGAGTTGGGTTTTAATACCTATGAGCTAAGTTTAAGTTCGCCAGCAAGATCTCATCTCGTTTACTTTATGGATTTACTGAAATTATTACAGGTTAACCCTTTAGATCCGAAACAGGTCGTTACGGAAGCCTATGATCTCAACCAATTCAATCAGCCACACCTACCTTCTTATAATAATTTATTGTTAATTTTAGCCTGTGCAGAATTACAGGTCATTAAATACAGTGAAGCACTCAGAATTAATTTAGAAAAATATGATGTGCAATTTACCTATGGATATTATGCCTGTCATGGTGTGGTAGATCACTCAGAAAAATTAGCCAATGATGATAATCATGAAGATGATATTTGGGCCCTTCTGACTCAAAGTTACCACAGCTCTCAACAACATGACTATGAACAGTTACTTGAACAATACCTACAGCTTTGGCAAAACTTCTGGAGTAAAATGGATAAAATAACAACATAAGCAATTATTTTTAAATATTTTTTATGATTAATAAAACACTGTATATTTGATTCAAAAGTCTGTTCGTTGTTTGAATAACTCTTTTCTAGGAACTATTCGGTTTTAAAATAATTTTGTATCGCCTACTCATAGTCGCAGTAGCCTTTTGCTTGCTTGTCTGAATTAGAAAAACGAAAGCTATTAAAAATGATAGGTGAATAATGCTTCAGCCTTTATTTACTCAGCAGTAAACTTTGTTTTATATTTACTCAACAATTATAAATGTCCCAGATTAATTAAATGACTTTTCCAAACTTAAATTTTCCAGATTTTCTGCATCCGCGCCCTCAACCTACTGGCCTTGATGTGCAATGCAAATTAAAACATTTTGCGTTGATTACTTATGCACTAGACCCAATTCGTTTTAAAGATATTATTCCAGAACGCTTTAAGCTGGACACCATTCAATATCAAGGGAAAGAACAGGCTTTAATGTCTGTTGTTCCATTTATAGATGTCGATTTTACTTCTGCGGTGTGCCCTTTTCCTAACTTCACTATGGGACAGACCAATTACCGTGTTTATGTCATTGATCAGGAAACACAAGAACGCTGCGTCTGGTTTATTGGCACAACATTAGACTCTTGGACACTGATCGTGCCACGTTATTTGTGGCAGTTACCTTGGCATACTGCGATATTCGATTTTGACTGCCATCAAGATTCCGATGGCTTATACAGTCAGTATAAAATGCAGACTCAGTCTGAATGGGCCAGTGCTGAACTACAACTCACCCAATCACATGAAAACCCATGGCACTATGAAGGCTTCCCCAATTTAGAAACTTACTTAGTCTATTTAACCCACCCACTTGCGGGCTTTTACCATCGCAGAGACGGTAAATTAGGTACTTATCGTGTTTGGCATGCGCGTCTACAAGCGAAGCCAGCAAAGCTACTTCATGCAAAATTTGATCTTTTAGACCGTATGAATCTGGTATCTTTCGAGAATCAGTTAAATCCCTATAGTGTACTGATTGAACCAATCAATGAATTTACGATTTATCTTCCTCCTCGCGTTATTCAATAGCATTCAACAATGAGAGTATGCCGCTCTCATTGTTTATGGGCATTCCTCGACTAGATTGATACGCTTACTTGCCTGTCGCTCTTTCATGGCTTTTTGAATTACCTGATAACCACCAGTCAATCCTAGAATCGACATCACCAAAGCCACCATTAAATCTGGAATTAAGCTTCCTGTTCCAAACACACCCACCGCAGCGAAAATTACAGCTACATTTCCAATCGCGTCATTACGGCTACAGAGCCATACCGACTGCATATTCGAGTCCCCATCTCGAAAGGCATATAAAAATAAGGCTGAAATAACATTCGCAATTAAAGCCAAAACCCCAATTGCGCCCATCGTAATTGCTTCAGGTGGAATTCCTTGTACATAGGCATAAGTCGTTTTTCCAATGACAACCAGACCAAACAGTGCCATTGTTGCACCTTTGAGCAATGCAACGGTCGCACGCCAATACAAACTTGCCCCCAGCACAGCCAACGAAATAGCATAATTCATGGCATCACCAAAGAAATCGAGCGAATCTGCCCAAAGTGCGGATGAATGTGCATAGGCTCCACCAATTAATTCAATCACAAACATGGCAGCATTAATAAACAATGCAATCCACAACGCTGTTCTAAATTTACTGTTCGGTTTTTGTGGTGCTGGGGTAGGACTGCAAGAACATGCCATGTGATTACTCCATTTCAATTTACATTTATTTGTATTATGCTGATTCAAAACTATGGAGTAACTCCAAGGTCAAGCACAAAAATGAATACTATGAAAAATTATTTAATTCGTGATCTATCCCAAAAAACACAATTGTCCACAGACACGATTCGTTTTTACGAGAAAAAACAGCTGATTCAACCCTGTTTCCGTGGTGACAATAACTATCGTTATTATGATGAGGAGGCCTTAAAACGCTTAATTTTTATTAAACGCTGCCGTGCTTTAGATATGTCATTACAGGAAATTAGTCAGCTCGCTGAATTAGTCAAACAGCCTCAAGCAGGTTGCCAAGTGGTTGATCAAATGATTGAACAGCACATTCAGCAAGTTGAAGAAAAGATTGCTGAATTACACACTTTTCACACGCAGCTCCAAGGCTTACGCAAGAGCTGTTCGAGTGATACCACCATTGATCATTGTCAAATTTTAAAGCAGTTAAAAGCGACTGAATAAGCGCTGTAGTTGAACAAAACCTTCGTTTGAACCACGAAACATGTGGACTAAGGCAATGAAGACTGCTATTTCAAGCAAAAGATCAATAATTGTCGTAAACAGCATCAGAAAAACCAGTCTAAAAGACGAATTTCGGTCTAAAAATGAAAATTTTGCAGTGCTCATATTAAAAATAATGTGTTGTGATTATACAATTTTTGTAACATTTCAAACTTTTTTGATTAATTTTTGACGACTTAAATCTGCTTAATTCAACTCAAAAAGAGCATTGAAATGACGTTGGAGATGTTTAATACTTTACATAGATGCCTGCAATTTTTCTTCTTTAGACAATGCTAAATGCAATGCATCGACCTAACCGTCATGAACTTTTATCGCATTTCCCAAATAGAGTAGGCATGATTTTTGTGCCATCGAATCGCAAAGCATAATTATCACTTCAAACTAAAACTGCTCACAGTCTTACATGTTTTTTACTGGATAAATTATTTGTAAAAACATTAAACTTTGCACGGTTCTTCAAGTCGAAAAATTAACTTTACCACTGGGTTGATTTCCTACATTGCACGCACCAAAACCTTGCGGCACAGGTGCTCAATAAAGCTTCTAATAAAATATTGCGACCACTATTTCAGGCACATAAAAATAAAAAAATCATTTTTATTCTAACTGGTTAATCAAAATCGTTCAAAATTTCACAGCGCCTTAATTTCGTACAATCAAGTCATAAAACCTTGTGCCGCTACAGGTTGTAAACAAAAAATTCGTATAGATAACTCGATATGTAAACGGTCATAAAGCCACCACTCTTGGCGTCGATCTTGCAAATTTTGTGTTGAGCATAATAAGCTCAAATATCGTAATCTTTTGGCTAGCTGAGTTGCACAATTTGGGGCAAATTACACACATATCGTTCAACCTATTTCACGCTCAGTCACAAAATATCTTACTGAGTTTAATCTGTAAGCGGTTTGAAAAAAGCAACCTGATCCACATGCAAGATCCTAACATAGCGGAACATACATATTTTTATATACAACAACTCCAACCTAGCCAGATTCCTATGCGAGTTTGATGAAATCCGAGCTTTTTACTAGGTTGAATCATTTTTTTATATCCCTACAATAAAGACATATTTTTTGTATGCCTTTGTTTAATTCATGACTATTTGCCACGTAACTGAACTCCTCTCTCCTGCTGGTTCACTTAAGAATATGCGTTATGCATTTGCTTATGGAGCCGATGCCGTTTATGCAGGTCAGCCACGTTATAGCTTACGTGTACGTAATAATGCATTTGATCATGACAACTTAAAAATCGGTATTGCTGAGGCACATGCTTTAGGCAAAAAATTCTATGTGGTGGTCAACATTCAGCCGCACAACAGTAAACTGAAAAATTTTATTCGAGACCTTGAACCTGTTGTTGCAATGCAACCTGATGCTTTGATTATGTCTGATCCGGGATTAATCATGATGGTGCGTGAACATTTTCCAGCAGTTTCGATTCACCTCTCTGTTCAAGCCAATGCGGTGAACTGGGCAACGGTAAAATTTTGGAAAAATATGGGCTTAACCCGTGTCATTTTGTCACGCGAATTATCTATCGATGAAATTGAAGAGATTAAACAGAACGTGCCTGATATGGAAATTGAAGTTTTCGTACATGGCGCACTCTGTATGGCTTATTCCGGTCGTTGCTTACTTTCAGGCTATATGAATAAACGTGATGCAAATCAAGGCGCTTGCACCAATGCGTGTCGCTGGAAATATAATATTCACGAAGCAGCAGAAGATGCATCTGGGGATGTCATTCCAGTCCAACCACTGGAGACAGCATCTTGCTGCAATAATAAAGATGCCGATGAGCAACACGCCATAGAACAACACCAATTTGGCGAGCCGGTTTTATTACAACGTAATGAAGAAGAAATGTTCGCTGCTGAAGAAGATGAACATGGCACTTACTTCATGAACTCTAAAGACTTACGTGCCGTTCAGCATGTCGATCGTTTAGCGAAAATGGGCATTCACTCATTAAAAATAGAAGGTCGTACCAAGTCTTACTTTTATTGCGCACGTACTGCACAAATTTATCGTAAGGCGCTTGATGATGCACTGGCTGGTCAAGCTTTTGATCCAGCATTAATGAGTCAATTAGAAGGTTTAGCCAACCGTGGTTATACCGAAGGTTTTCTACGTCGTCATGTGCATAGTGAATATCAAAACTACGAAACGGGTTCATCACGTTTTGACCATCAACAGTTTGTGGGTGAGGTTTTAGAACGTCATGGCAACTATATTAAAATTGAAGTCAAAAACCGTTTTGACGTGGGTGATTCATTAGAACTCATGACCACTTCTGGCAACATCACTTTTACACTAACTGAAATTTTAGACAAGAAAGGTCATGCCATTTCTGAAGCCAAAGGCTCAGGTCATATCGTTGATATTCCTGTTCCCGCCGATGTCGATATGCACTATGCCCTACTCATTCGTAATCTACCACATTCAGTGCAAGACATTACAGCCGCTGCACTGGCATATGTCGCTGGCTAAATCGAGATAAGAGCATGGCTTTATTGATTACCCATCAATGTATTAATTGCGATATGTGTCTGCCTGAATGTCCTAACGAGGCCATCTTTGAAGGCAGTAAAGTATATGAGATTGATATAGATCGTTGTACCGAATGTGTCGGTTTTTATGAGCACCAAACCTGTATTGCAGTATGTCCAATTGACTGCATTACGCCACATCCTGAGCACATAGAAACACAGGTGCAATTGATGGAAAAATTTAAAGGATTGAACTTATTTAAATCTTAATATTTTCCATTGAGTTGGAATAATAATTGCTTAATTAAATAAAAAAAGCTTGGGAAAAGTAAAAAGATAAGCCCGAAAAATAAAAAAAATTTAATGCAACGGTAAATCTAAAGTGCTTGGGGACACTTTAGATTTACACATTGCAGATATAAAAAGGAACTTAGGGGTGAACCTCCAAAGTTCCAGTCAAACAAGAATATTTGAGAAAAATAATAGTCAAATAACATGTGATGAAGAGGTTAAAGTGTTTGGGGACACTTTAACCTCTTTTTTATTATTTACTGCCCTGAACGGATGATGTAATCAAAAGCCGACAATGACGCTTTGGCACCTTCACCTGTGGCAATGATGATTTGTTTGTATGGCACAGTGGTACAGTCACCCGCCGCAAACACACCTTTTACATTGGTTTCGTTACGGTCGTTAATCACAATTTCACCACGGTTTGAAAGCTCAACATTGGATGTTTTTAAGAAATCCGTATTTGGTAATAAACCAATTTGTACAAAGATACCTGCCAATTCAATGCTATGTTCTACATCCGTAGCACGGTCTTTGTATTTAAGTGCCGTCACTTGTGAACCATCGCCCACGACTTCTGTCGAGAGTGCATTCATAATCACGGTGGTATTTGGCAAGCTGTTGAGTTTATCTTGTAGCACTTGGTCTGCACGCAGTTTGGTATCAAACTCAACCAAAGTCACATGCTCAACAATCCCTGCAAGGTCAATCGCCGCTTCCACACCCGAATTACCCCCACCAATCACTGCAACACGTTTGCCTTTAAACAAGGGACCGTCACAATGTGGGCAGTACGCCACACCACGGGTTTTGTATTCTTGCTCACCCGGTACATTCATTTCTCTCCAACGTGCACCAGTCGATAAAAT
>NZ_FNPK01000023.1 GCF_900107285.1 Acinetobacter kyonggiensis
GATGGTAGTGTGGGGTTACCCATGTGAGAGTAAGTCATCGCCAGCTCATTATTCCTAAAAACACCCCAACCTAAACGTTGGGGTGTTTTTTTATGCGTGAAATAAAAGAAATAAAAGTTAAATATTAGGAATGATGAAAAATATTCAAGAGCTGTTTTGCTAGATCACTTGTATTAAAGCAGCTGATTTAGATCAAACCGATAATTTGAAAATATAGTTCAGCTATTAAAATATAATAATTTTTTTTATGAGTTATTCAGGACACTTTAGAAAGAAAGTATTAGCTAAGCTTGAGGAAGACTATTCCATCCGAGCAGTTGCTTCACAATTTGAAATTGATAAAAATACGATTTTAAGTTAGAAAAAGTATATTGAAACTAAGCGAAGACGGCCTCGAAAACCATCAAAAATCGATAATCAAGTATTAAAGGATGAAGTTGAAAGCATCCCCTTGCGTAACAGTATTACTCATACCAAGATGAGCGTGCTCAGCGTTTTTCTTGTGCTCAATCTTCTATAGGTAATGCAAAAGACGATTTGAGATTGCAGTTAAAGCTAACCCACCTAAAACCAGATCCTGAGCTTAGAAAGAAGTTTAGTGATTCTCTTAATCTTTTAAAGATCATCCCCTCATCATTTATCTTGATGAAAATGGATTTAAATCCAATAGAAAAAATGTGGGCATGGGTTAAACGCAAACGTAAAGAGTGGCTTGTTGATTCTATTGATCAGTTATTCCAGTTGTTTTTCATTTGTGTATGGGAAATTAGACGGTTTGACTATAGTTAGTCACTTAAAACTATCTTTAAAGTATCAACTATATTTTTAAATATTGAGTTTAAATTAGTAAGCTCTTGAGAGAAATTTTGCCATGGATGAGTTTCTCTAATTTGATAAAGAATGGCTTTAATGAAATTACTTGAAGTTTGTTGCAGATAAACTCTAAAACTACGGATGAAGAGCATAGTTTCATAAGGCTGTTAAGCGATAAAATTTTATTTACTCGCTATTTTTTGAACAGTAAAGATCATATCTACTTGTTTATGAATCAATAGGCATCTTATACCTATAATGCACTTTTCAATGTTTTCTGATGTTGTTGTACTTGATGTGCATATTTTTTACCTTGTTTCTTCATTTTGTGGCTAGTGTTATAACCTGTAGGGCCTACATTGTAATAGGCCAAGGCTTTCGGCCAACTACCAGCCTTGCTATTATAAGAGGCTAAAATATATGTACCACAATTAATATTATTATTTTCTTCAATCAAATCCCCAGAACATATTTGTTGCCAATAACGTGGAATAATTTGAGTAAGCCCAACAGCACCTACAGGTGAAATAGCATAGTTTTTATAACTTGATTCTTGTCGAATCATGGCAGCTAATAGTAATGGATCAACATTATACTTATCAGCACTTTGAACAATCATAGGCGATACACGATTTGCTGTATTGGGTTCAATAGCATAAGCTTTTTGTATGCCCATAGATAATTTAGCAGACCGTTTAGCAATTGAGCCACTGCCTAAAGATGAACAACCTGTAAAAGCTAGGGCAATAATGGCTATAGTTACGAATTTAAATGTACAGAAATGAGTATTTAATAATTGTGATTGTAAGTAAGATGTAATGAACAAGGTTAGAAACCAAAAGTAAAATTTTATTGAAAGTTATGCTAGTGACCTTAGTCGCTAGAGTCAATAGTGGATGTTTTGTATTATTTACTCAATTTGTGAAAAATGTTGATGCTAAAATTATTGACTGATTTTGGAAAATAAATTATTTCATATAAATAGAATATCTTATTATTTTGGTGCAAGGTATTCATTAAAGAGTATTTTAACTGCTTAATTCTTTTAAGATGGCTTCATTAAAAGCTGGAATATCGTCAGGGCATCGTGAAGTAATCAAAGACCAATTGTGGATATTACAACGATGAACATTTTCATCCACCCAATTTCCGTCAGCATTTTCTAGATCCAATTGGATGCTTTTATAAGAGGTTAAAATTTTATCTTTAATTCGTCCAGCATTGATTAAAACCCAAGGTGCATGACAAATAGCGGCAATAGGTTTTGCATTATCTGTGAAGTATTGAATAATTCTATGTGCATCTGGATTTAGCCTAAGTATATCAGCATTTATAGTTCCCCCAGGAATCACCAAAATATCATAATCTTGTGCTGAAACTTTGGCTAATGTGGTTTGTGGAATATAAGAGGTTGCAGATTCTTTACCACTTTTAACTGTATGTACTTCCTTTTGTTCTTCAGCAGCATGAATCACTTCAATGCCTTTCGATTGTAAAAATTCAAGTGGTTTGATTAGTTCATCGTGTTCTATACCAACATTAGAAGTAATAAATAATGCTTTTTTAGACATGTTAAAAATCCTGAATTTTGTATTCGAATTTTTACATTAACAAAGTGTATTCGATGAAGCTGTACAAAATTTAGCTTGTTCTTGTTAAAGTTTGAAAAAATTGAGTGAAAATAAGCCCCATACATGATGAGGCTTATTTTATATAGATTTCAAGTTAGACCTTTTTCTTACTTTTATGCATCCTGCTTGCATCGTTTATTATTTTTATTATTGGAAACATCCTATTTCCTGATAATTTAATCATATATTTTTGGATCTATTTCAACCAGCCGAGATTGTATACTTTAGTTGTAAGTAATTGCGTACAAAATAGAGATCGTTGGTCGGTAAAACAGAGTCGAAGAATGACTGATTTTCTATCGCTCTAATATTTAGGCATACATTAAAGTAGTTTTTGCATCCAAATTTCACAAGCATGGCTATGCCCAGTATTTCCTTTAGGTTGGTCTAAATATTTAAAACCTAATTTTTCATACAGTTTGATTGCTTGCCATAATTCTTGGGTCGTTTCTAGATAACAAGATTTAAAACCTTGTTGCTCAGTAAATTGAAAACTTTTTTCTAGTATTTGTTTAGCAAAGCCTAAACTACGAATTTCGGGCAGAAAATACATTTTTTGAATCTCTAGTATGGTTTCATCACCTTTTAGCTTGGATAAGCCGCCACCACCAAATATTTGACCATGTTCATTTTCAATGATCCAATATTGGCTATTTTTCTGCGAATATACGCTGTATAAATCATCTAAAATTGGATCAGCTACGGCAAAACCAGATTCAGCAGCGAGTCCAAATTCTTTGGAAACTTCGCGAATAATACGTGCAATTTCAGTATTGTCTTGGGCTTGGATCGGTCTGATGTGATACATAAACTTAAACCAATAATAGTAAAAAAGAGATGGATTTTTATAACAAAAAATTCATCTCTTGTAAGTTCTTTTTCGATTAAACAATCACAAAACTATTTTAATTCACTTGAATTTTTGCCTAATTCGCGACGCGCAATAATGAGTTGTTGAATTTGTTGTGTGCCTTCAAAAATGTCGAGAATTTTTGAGTCACGCGCCCATTTTTCCAATAATTCATCTTCGTTATAGCCAACAGTTGCAGCCAGTTCGACACATTTTAATGTGATTTTATTACAAATTCGTCCTGCCTTGGCTTTTGAAATAGAAGCTTCACGTGAGTTCGGTTTTTTATTGTCAGCCATCCACGCAGCTTTCATGGCCAGTAAACGTGCAGCTTCCCATTCTGCCTCCATCCGATAAATTTGTGCGGCTATATAGGATGTCTGTAAATAGGGGGTAGCATAATTTTCATCGAGTTGATCTTTAAAAATTTCTTTAATTCTTTCTAGCGATGCTTTGGCACAGCCTACAGCCATTGCAGCGACCAAAGGGCGAGTGTTATCAAAAGTTTCCATGACACCAGCGAAACCTTTTGCCACATCAATTTCGGCATGACCCAATAAATTTACACTCGGTACACGGCAATCAATAAAGCTAATCACGGCAGTATCGGATGCTTTAATACCGAGTTTATGTTCCAGACGTTCTACTTTCATTCCCGCAGTTCCTTTCGGAACGACAAACGATTTAATCGCAGCTCGACCTTGTTTTTTATCTAAGCTTGCCCAAACAACAACAGAATCTGCACGTTCACCTGAAGTCACGAAAATTTTTTCGCCATTTAAAATATAATCATCGCCATCTTTGGTTGCAGTGGTACGAATCGCTGCGGAATCTGAACCACAGCCAGATTCGGTAATGGCCATTGCGGCCCATGTGCCTTTGAAGCGTTCTAGCTGTTCGTCATTTGCGACAGCTGCGATTGCGGAATTACCTAAACCTTGACGCGGCATACTCAGTAATAATCCGGTATCTCCATAGCACATCTCAATGACACCGAGAGCCGTAGACATATTGACACCATTTTTATTTCCAGCTTCGGTGTTGCCACGTTTTCCGACGGCAGCACCTGCGTTCATACCTTCGCCACCATCGTTCATCCCGTCAAGGATTGAGGCAAACATATCGAGTTCTTTGGGGTAGCTATGCTCGGCTTTATCATATTTACGTGAAATAGGGCGCAGTACATTGACAGCCGTTTCATGGGCTTGATCTATCAGTAGCTTAAATTTTTTAGGATTTTGTAAGTTCATGTGCTTTATTCCTTATTTTGATAGATTAAGCATGTAAGCCTGAATGTAAGATTGCTGTTGCACGTAAATCACGATACCAACGTTCTACGGGGTGCTCTTTGGTAAAGCCATGACCGCCTAAAATTTGCACACCATTTGTTCCAATTTGCATTGATTTTTCTGCGCAGAGTAATCGTGCTAAATAGGCTTCGCGATGAAAAGCTTGACCTGCTTCTGCAAGACTTGCTGCACTTAAAATCAACATACGCATCGCATCAATTTCAATTGCCATATCTGCAATCATAAATGCCACACTTTGACGATGTGAAATGGGTTCACCAAAAGCAGTGCGTTCATTGGCATATTGAATACAGTAAGCTTTGACTGCCTCACAAGTGCCTACAGCCATAGCGCACCACATTAAATTACCTAAGTCTAAAAAAGCTGGATAATTAAAGTCCTCATCACCCAACAGTTCAGCAGGGGTTTGGTTGAATTTTAAAGTGACCGTTTCAGCGGCTTTCATCCCCATGGCTGTGCTTTTTTTAGCGGTAATAGTGTGGTCGCGTTTTACAATGAACACCTCTGGTGAGCCATTAAGTTCAGCATTCACCAGCAATAGATCAGCCGTTTCACCTAAGATAACCAAGGTTTTTTCTCCATCAATGCTATATTTTCCATTGTCTGAAATTGCTTTGGTTTTTAAGTTGAATGGATTAAATGCAGGGGTTGCTTCTTGTATCGCAAACGTTGCTTGGATGTCGCTATCATTGGCAAAGCTGGGTAAATAGGTCGCTTGAATTTTTTCCGAACCCCATTGTGTAATTGCATTTATGACACTAAAGGTAGAAAGTAAACCCGCAGTTAAGCTGAAATCACCTTTAGCTAAATGTTCAGCAATCAAAATATTACTTAAAATATTTTTTTCTGTTGCCACGCCACCTAAGGCTTCAGGAAGCGCATAGTAATTTAATCCTAGATTTGTACAGTGTTGCCAAAGCACAGTGGGAAATTTTTCTTCTTGATCTGCTGAATGTGCTAAAGGATAGAGCACTTCAGATGCAAATTGATCCATTGCATCACAGGTCATTTGTTGTTCTTCGGTGAGATTTAAATCGAAGAGTGATTTTTGCTGATTGGGTAGACGCTGTTTGTGGATGTTTGCATCTGCTTTAAATACTTTTTGGGTTTTACTTAAGGTCTTAAAACTAATTTTTGAGCCTTGATATAGCGATTTTTCCAAAAATTTACGTAGCTTGAGCTGATCAAGAACATCACTTCCCGCAATTTTGGTGATCAGTGAAAGCCCAAATCCTTGTGCCTTGTTTATCATATTGGTCATTATTATCGTCCATCAGTTTTTGATTTTTTGTATTTTTATGCTGACATGTGAACATGGAAAAGACTATGTCGTTGCTGACAATTAAAATTGACTTAGATGAATGGTTTTAAGTTTTTTTAAAATTGCTTAAATTACTGAATAATATTTATTTTTTTAGATTTTAATTTAGCGTTAGAAATAGGGGATTGACTAGAATGACAATAAGCTCATTCTAGTCAAGACCGCTTTATAAGAATTTTTCAACCATGTTACGGACATTGGTTTTTGCATCAATCACGGTCATAAAAGTGTATGCACCAATGAATTTACGGCTAATAAACATAAATTCTTTTGGCGGTACGCTGAAATAACGCGATGCCATTGATTTGGATGCACGCTGCATTACACGGCTATGTAGTTGGCTCTTTTTCCAATCGTAACGCTGTTGTTCATCCATAACGCCTTCAGGTAAGTCTGGATTGTTTGTGATTGTACTAAAGGCTTCAGTGGCTAATAAAAAGACTTTCGCCATGTCGGGTTTAATGCTTTGAGGAATGGAATCAAAGAATTCATAACCAGTCATGGCATTGACCATTTCATCAATATTATGATGATAGCCTGCTTGAATTAAATTGCGAGCAACGCTCAGCAAATGCTCATCAAATTGACGAATAGCGCCAAAATCTAACAGTACAATTTTATCTTTACTGTCTGATCCATTGCCCAATTGTACCAAATAATTGCCAAAATTTGGATCGGTTTGCATTTCGCCCCATTCAAAAATTTCACGAACGGCAATTTCTAAAGATGCTTCACCGAGTTGATTGCGACGTTCTTGAGGCAGAGACAACATCACAGGGCTATTGATCGGGACACCACGTTCAAAGGTCATACAAAGAATTTGATCTGTGCAGTACTCATCAATAATGTGCGGTACGACATAGCGTGGGTCATCTTTTAAACGGTCTGCAAAACGACGCGTAGTCGCAGCTTCGATGTCATAGTTGACTTCACGATGCAGCATTTCGCGGACTTCATCAAACCATTGATCAAATTCACGGGTTTGCGGCACGATGCGCGTCAGTTTAAGCATATTTTTAAATAAGCTCATATCTGAATCAATAGCATCGGCTACACCAGGATATTGGATTTTAAGCACAATTTCCAAGCCATCTGATTTGCGAGTGGCACGATGTACTTGTGCCAATGAGGCTGTGCCTAAAGGTTCATGGTCAATTGTTAAATCATGCAATTTAGAACCTAATTGTTGTTCTAAATGCTGTTTAATGGCTGGCCATGCAAGGGCAATAGTTTGATTATTTAATGTATTAAGCGCTTGTGTGATTTCTTCAGGTAAAAAATGTTCGCCATACAGCGCCATCATTTGACCAATTTTAACGATCGAACCTTTGAGTTTACCAATTTCAGAAACAAGATAATCGGCTTGCTCTTTCATGGCTTTTTTACGTTTCTTTTCTTTTTCTGCTTCACTGGAAAACATAGTTGTCGCATTAGATGCAGCCCAACGAGTTCCTGCTAGTAAAGATGCTTTAGCGATAGATAAGCGTCGATCCATAGAGGAAGTTTTAAGTTGTTTAAGCTTATCGTTCTGATCTGACATTAAACAAAATCCTTTAATCAGCAAGTCGCAGAATAATTAATTGTAGCGGATATTAACGTGTATTGACGTATTAAAAAAGTTCAACATGCTTAAATAGAGTATGAATATGCTGAATATTTAATGCATTTTTCAATAAAAGCGCCTTTTATGAAGATGAATCTGTACTTTTATGTTGCGAGCCTAATCATGGGCAAGCGTACTTTTTAAAGGTGTTTATCACAAAGGATATGTGTTAAGAGCTGCATATCCGCTACTTACATATTAAATTGAATTTTAATGTTACTTTTTTGGCTTAACGTCGTTTTATTGTTTTGAATATACTGAAAAATCATGGCTTGAACAGTATCATGCTGAAAACCCAGTGAATAACCTTTTACAATGATAATACTCGGTAGACTAAAAAATAGATATTTAGCATCATCTTCAGTCGCTGTTGCATAAATACCGTGTTGAATGAGAATTTCTTGGAAAAACTTTTTTTCATGTAAAACTTGAGTGGATAACGTGTCATTCCAATAATTTTGACGCATTGCCATTAAATTGTTGTGTTTATAACTCATAATAAAAGATTCGATGCTGAATTGAATGAGAGTGTGTTCAATATAAGGGCATTTGTGCCGAATTCAATATGAAAATTGCAGTGAGCTTTTTGATCTTTAGATTTCAACATGCTGTGATAGGAATCTGTAGATGATTACTGTACTATTCATAAAATAAAAGAATAGAATTTTAAATGAGTCATGTCGACAAGGGGAAGTCATGCGATTCGGATCAGCCATTTTTGGATGTATCATTGCTTTGGGGTCAAGTACAGCTTTTGCTAATGGATACTCAGCAGTATATACGCAGTGTTTAAATAAAGCTTACGGTGATCTAGAAATCATTAAAAAGTGTGTAAGTACAGAACAGGAAAAACAAAATAAATTACTGAAAAAGTATTACGAAAAAGTTTTGGAAAATAATACTCAGCACACGGTAAATATTAAACAACAGCGTCAACTTTGGCAAAATCAGGTTGAACAGCGCTGTTATTCGGCACTAAAAAGTGATTTTGGTAAAATAAGGCAAGCGAAGTGCCAGTTAGAGATGACCATGAACCAAGTCAGTTATTATCAAAGTAAGCAATTAGGTCTGAGTTAATTGTGCATGAATGTCATGCAAGCGTTATAAAAACCAGTAAAACAAGGTATCATAAGGCGTTTAAAAATATCGACCTTGGAGATGCCTTAAGTGGATCAACTGACCATTAGCCCTGAACATTTGCAGGAAGCCGCTGAAAACCTAGTTACCATTCGCGATTTTATTCGTTTTGGTGTTTCAGCTCTACGTCAATATGATGCACATTTAGGTCAAGGTACGGAAGACTTTTTTGCTGAAAGTTCGGCTTTAGTATTGCAAACATTGGCATTGGATTGGAGTGCGAATCCAGAAATTTTAGATGCGAAATTATTGCCAAGTGAAAAAGCAGAATTTATCAGTTTACTTGAACGTCGTATCAATGAAAAAGTGCCAACCTCTTATTTATTGAATCTAGCTTATTTCTGTGACAAACCATATTACGTAGATGAACGTGTGCTTATTCCACGTTCACCGATTGCAGAATTGATTAATCAGCGTTTTGCACCGTACTGCTTAGATGAAAATGGTCAAGTACGCGAAGCTTTAAATAATCTGCCTGAAAATACAAATCCTAAAATGCCACGTCGTATTTTAGATATGTGTACAGGTTCAGGTTGTATCGCAATTGCTTTGGCATATGCATTCCCTGAATCTGAAGTGGATGCGACCGACATTTCTAAAGAAGCTTTAGAAGTGGCTTCGATTAATGCTGAACATCACAATATGCAATATCAAGTTGCATTGATGGAATCAGACTTATTTGCAAAAATTCCTGCTGAAAATCAATATGACTTAATCGTGTCAAATCCTCCGTATGTGGATGCTGAAGACATGGCTGATTTACCTGCTGAATTTTTACATGAGCCAGAACTTGCGCTTGCTGCGGGTCAAGATGGTTTAGATTTAGTACGTAAAATGTTAGCGCAAGCTGCTGATTACTTGACTGAAGATGGCTTAATCGTGATTGAAGTCGGTAATTCTGAATGGGCAATGAAACAGAATTTTAATACTGTGGATTTTCATTGGTTAACATTCCAAAAAGGTGGTTCAGGTATTTTTGCTTTAACAGCAGAACAATGCCGTAAATACCGTGATTTATTTGTAAAATCGGTTCAAGCATAAGGAGTTGTGAACATGGCAGGTAATAGTATTGGACAGCTGTTCCGTGTAACGACTTGTGGTGAATCTCATGGCGTTGGCCTCATGGCAATTGTCGATGGTGTTCCGCCAGGTTTAGAACTTTCTGAAGCCGATTTGCAACACGATTTAGACCGTCGTAAGCCGGGCACCTCTAAATTTGCAACTCAACGTAAAGAACCCGATGAAGTTGAAATTATTTCAGGTGTCTTTGAAGGTAAAACCACAGGTACATCGATTGGTTTGCTGATTCGTAATACCGACCAGAAATCGAAAGACTATGGCAATATTGCACAAACCTTCCGTCCGGGGCATGCAGATTATACTTATACCCAAAAGTATGGCTTTCGTGATTACCGTGGTGGTGGTCGTTCAAGTGCGCGTGAAACAGCGATGCGTGTAGCGGCAGGTGCGATTGCCAAAAAATATCTGGCTGAAAAGTTTGCGATTGATATTCGTGGTCATGTCACGCAAATTGGCACAGAAAAAGCAGAAAAATTAGATTGGGCAGAAGTTCCGAACAATCCTTTTTTCTGTGGTGATGTTGATGCGGTGCCTCGTTTTGAAGCTTTAGTGACTTCATTGCGTGAACAAGGCACAAGTTGTGGTGCAAAGCTTGAAATCGTTGCCGAAAAAGTTCCAGTAGGTTGGGGTGAGCCTGTATTTGACCGTTTAGATGCCGACATTGCCCATGCGATGATGAGTATTAATGCGGTTAAAGCTGTTGAAATTGGCGATGGTTTTGCTGTTGCAGAACAGTTTGGTCATGAAACACGTGATGAGTTAACAACCAATGGTTTCTTGGCAAATCATGCGGGCGGTATTTTGGGTGGCATTTCATCTGGGCAAACGATTCGTGTGGCAATTGCATTAAAACCCACTGCAAGTATTACCACACCAGGTAAAACGATTAATATTGATCGTCAGGATACTGATGTATTAACCAAAGGTCGTCATGATCCTTGTGTGGGTGTACGTGCGACACCGATTGCGGAAGCCATGCTTGCCATAGTATTGATGGATCACTTTATGCGTCATCGTGCGCAAAATGCGGATGTGATTGCACCGTTTGCACCGATTGAGCCGAAGTGAAATAAAGATTTTCTTTACTGAACCTCGTTAGTGAAGAATTCATCTACAGGCTTAATAAAACCAGACTTTATGTCTGGTTTTATTTTTGCATTTCATCCAAAATCTGCTAGATTTTGTTAATCACAGATCAAGATAATAAAAATTGAAAAACTTAAGTTTAAGAATAGCAAATTCTTCAGATATTCAAAATTTAGTGATTCTAATCAACCAAGCTTATAGAACAAATAATGCTGCGAGTTGGACCAGTGAAGAAGGTATTGTTGCTGGGACAAGAATTAATGAAGAACAATTGGTTCATCTTTTGTGGCAGAAGAATGTGTGGCTCTTTGTCGCCGATGTTAAGGACAACCCTCAACAGGGATTGCTTGGCTGTATTGGTTTGACTTTTCAACAAGATACAGTGGAAATAGGTACTTTTTGTGTTGCATCTGCTTGGCAAAATCAAGGTGTTGGTCGGCAGCTACTTAAATATGCAGAAATGAAGGCACAAGAAATATGTGCAAATTTAAAGTGTTATGAGATGTTTGTACTTGATGCCAGATCTGAATTAATTGAATATTATGAACGGTGTGGATATGTTAAAACTGCTTACATTGAAAATTATCCTGTGAATGCAAATGTAGGCATCCCATTAATTGATTTAAAGCTACAGCAGATGAAAAAGTTGATCACGCAATAGATAATTTCTCCGCTGTTGTTGATCTGTAGCATAAGCTAAAGCCATGCTAAATCTTATTTTTCCACGACTAATTTTTTTATAAATCTTAGAATGTAAAAGAGGGATTGTTTTGCCTGCGTTACACTGAATTAAATAAAATGTGTGTTAGATTATAAAAAGATAATATAATTCTCTTCTTTAGAAGTTTTTGTATTCAATATTTAACTAATATAATCATTAAGCTCAATAAAATGTTATATAAATAAAAATAGTTACAATTTAAACAACAATGATTGTGTATTTATTGTATTTAGATAAAATCTAAAAAGCAGCAACCATAGAATGTGGTTGAATTAAGTCATACGAATAGGATACATCGCAATGACTGCTATGAATCAATATGGAACAAAATTAGAAATTACAGCTCATTCGGAGTGGTCTCAAAAGTTTTGGGATGAACTTTTTCCTGCGAAAGAACGAGTTAGCAAACACCCTTTATTTTTAGATATGGCGAATGGATCATTGAGTCTAGAATGTTTTCGTTCAGCATTACTTAATTTTTATCCTTTAGTTGCTCATTTTCCATCTTATATGGCTGGTGCGCTTGCTAAAGCAACATCATTTTCTCTAGAGGGGGTCATAGATACTAGAAATTGGTTAATTCAAAATATTAAAGTTGAAGAAAGTCATCTGCGTTGGTATCAAGATTGGGCTAGAGGCTTTGGTTTAACCGCTGAAATGTTAAATGAAGTTAGACCTCCTGCTGCAATGAATGCAGTGAATCATTTTCTATGGGATGTTAATTTTAGAGGAACTTTAGCGGAAAGTATTGCTGCAACAAATTTAGCAATTGAATGGGCAACAGGGGACTGGACAATACAAGTTTACAAAGGAATACAAGCATATACAGAGCACCCAAAAGTAAGTATTAATAAGCGATCTTTGGCTTGGTTAAGAGCACATGCTCATTATGATGATTTACATCCGTATGAAGCAATGGAGCTTATCAAACGATTGTGTGATAAAGATCCTGTATTGCAGAAGAAAGCATTTTTAGCTGCACAAGAAGGTTTGGCGTATTATGAATTAGCGTTAGATGCATGCTACAAATTACGTTAGAAAGATTTACAAACCGTCATTTAGAAGAAAACTGTACCAATCGTTAGCTTTGGGGGAAAAGTATTCTTTAATATTAGATAATACTTCATTTTACTGAGGTGGAAATATAAGACAGACTGTATAAGCATGTGGTTGTATTTTAATCTATTTACCAGCTTATTCTCCTGCGTTAAATCTAATAGAAAAATATTGGGCAGTGCTCAAGCAAAAAATAAGATTGCTACTATTCTTTGGGTACTGCTCTTTTTGGATGCGTTGGAAATCATTTGTAGCTCTTAAAATGTTTTGCTCATGTAAAATTTCAATGTAAGTGCTGGAATATACTGTATTTTAGAACTATTGAAATTGAATAACAAAATTTTAATTATTTGATATATATGGTTATTTATTACAACAAAATTGGTTAACAAATATAATTAATTTAGTGTTCGCAAATGGTATAAAAATTGCTCATATTAGAATAAGCAATTATTGCAGGAGAGATGTTCTTCTGTGAACACGCCGAAGGAGCAACGACCCCGGAAACTCTCAGGCAAAAGGACTGTAATAATTTTAAAAATCTGGAGAGAAGCATATAAAATATGCTCACCGAAGGGGATGGTCAGCGTTGAAATTTTTAGCGTCATGGTCGAAGCTCTCAGGTACCAATGACAGATGGGGCTCATAGAAATGTCAGTACATTTCAAGGGAGTGTCGTATGTGTCATATTGTTGTGATTGGATCGGGAATTACTGGTGTTACTTCTGCCTATGAGTTGGCAAAATTAGGCTATAAAGTCACCGTGATTGATAAACATTTATATGCTGCTATGGAAACATCATTTGCCAATGGTGGGCAACTTTCAGCGTGTAATGCAGAGGTTTGGAATCAAAAATCCACGGTGCTAAAGGGCATGAAGTGGATGTTTAATAAAAATGCACCTTTGCTGCTTAATCCTTCATTTGACCTGCATAAATATGGCTGGTTAATAGAATTTCTCGGTAATATTAAACATTATGAAGCCAATACGCGTGATACCGTAAAAATGGCGTTATTGGCACGTGAGCGTTTATTTACCGTGGCTGAAGAAGAGAATATTCAGTTCGATTTAGAGAAACGTGGAATTCTTCACTTTTATCACAATAAATTGGATTATGAAGTAGCCACTCGGGTTAATACTTTATTGAATGAAGGTGGGCTAGAACGAAATGCGGTTACGCCAGAAGAAATTAAAAGTATAGAGCCGAGTTTAAAGGGTGAATATTATGGTGGCTTTTATTGCCCAGGGGATGCAACAGGGGATATTCATAAATTTACAATAGGTTTAGCCAAAGCCTCTGAAAAATATGGCGTGAAGTATGTGTTTGGTATGGAAGTCACTGATGTGAAGCATCATGCCAAAGGTGTTACGGTGCTTTATCATGCAAGTAATGAAAATATGCAATTGGATGCAACGACAGTGGAATCACTAGAGGCCGATGCGATTGTGGTTTGTGGTGGTGTTGGCAGTTACCATCTGGCAAATTTATTAGGTGATCGAGTCAATATTTATCCAGTGAAGGGATATTCGATTACGCTTAATTTAAATGATGAAGATAGTGTTAAGCATGCACCATGGGTTAGTTTACTGGATGAAAGTGCAAAAATTGTGACTTCGCGTTTAGGTGCAGACCGTTTAAGGGTTGCAGGAACAGCAGAATTTAATGGTTATAATCTTGATATTCGAGCAGACCGGATTCAACCACTGACAGACTGGGTGAATAAAAATTTTAATATTAGTACTGAAAATGTTGTGCCGTGGGCAGGTTTACGTCCAATGATGCCAAACATGATGCCGACTGTCCGACGTGGTCGCCGTGAACGAGTGTTTTATAATACAGGGCATGGACATTTAGGTTGGACGTTGTCTGCGGCAACAGCAGTGATGATTAGTCAAGAAGTGGCATCACAACATCCCATTTAATTGTATAGAAACTAAAAAAGTGCAACGTGATATGTTGCATTTTTTTTGTCAGTTTAATATATGATTATCAAAAGATTTTCATGAGATGCAAGAAAATGAACAAAGTCTGTCCAGTGATTCTGAGAAAAAACAATCACGTATTGGAAGTTTTACTTTTTAAACATCCGACAGCAGGTATTCAACTTGTAAAAGGTACGATTGAAAAATCAGAACAAATCTTTCATGCAGCTATACGTGAATTGTATGAAGAATCGGGCATCGTTGTGGAACAACAACAATGTTATGATTGGGGAGCACATCAAATAAGCAACCAAACGTGGCATTTTGTTTTTTGTGATACTTCAAGTCAAGATTTAGAGAATCAATGGTGTTATGACACATTAGATGATTATGGGCATTGTTTTGAGTTCTTTTGGGAAAATATAAATACATATCACATTCTAGCTTTACATTCCAAGTATGTACAAGCCCTAGATTTGATCAGGCAGAAAATGAATCTTTATTTGCGGTAAGCAATAAAAAGTCGCTAATATTTAATTTCAAAAAAATAATGAATGCATTAAAAAATTAATCATAAAGCCGATATACACCGACAAAACGTTCACAGCCTTTTTGCTTGGTTTTGACCGATAAGATTGCTTTATTGAAATTGAACTGATATTTGCAATCATGTTCGTTATCTATAATTTCATCTTTCTTTTCTGTTGTTGTATACGCTAAGAATGGAATGGTTTGAGTTTCTAATTTATTGTTCGGGTTACGGTAGGCAATACCTTCAATTTTAATTTTATCTTTGGTGAGTTGATGGACTTGTAAATGCACAGGTTGACTGGCAATTCTGCCATTTTCAAATTTTAAATAGTGATTGGTTAAACTCTGATTCAGTGATGTGTAAAAATTAAGATCTTCAATGCGTAATTCAAATTGTTGTTTATAACAATCTGAATTTTTACATTGCTGTAAACGCTTAAACCATAAGGTATGTGTATCTTCTAATAAATGAACAGGTGCATCACTGACTAAAAAAGCAGTTATATAATCATTGCTTAATTTTTTTCGAAATTCTAAAAAACTTTCAGCACAAATATTTTTCATTGACGATGTATTTGGGCGAGAGCAGTCAATTTCTTGAGCATAAGTCATGGTTGAGCACAAACAGCCAATACTGAATAATGTGCTTAATGTTTTAATGAGATTAATATCGGTATTCACCAGCATGATCGCTTATAATTTCACTATGTTGCGCTGATGTAACTATAGCGAAATAGAAAGCGTGAATACAACATTTCAATCATTTATTTCTTAAGGATGCTAAAAGTGGTCGCACAAATTCGAATTGGTCAGGGAATGGATGTACACGCCTTTGAAGAAGGTGATTTTGTAACTTTAGCAGGTATTAAAATTCCCCATACACATGGCTTAAAAGCCCATTCAGATGGTGATGTCGTGTTGCATGCTTTATGTGATGCGTTATTGGGCGCGTTAGCTTTGGGGGATATCGGGCAGCATTTTCCCGATACAAATGCAAAATTTAAAGGTGTAGATAGCCGAGTTTTACTTAAGCATGTCTATCAACTTATTTTGGATCGCGGTTATGTGTTAAATAATGCCGATATTACGGTCGCATGCGAACGTCCTAAATTAGCCAAACATAATTTAGAAATGCGTCAAAGTATTGCTGATGTCTTGAACGCGCATGTCACGCAAATTAGTATTAAAGCGACAACCACAGAACAGCTCGGTTTTACAGGACGTCAGGAAGGCATTTTGGCAACGGCAACAGTCTTGATTTCACATCAAGCAAAATGATCTGGATGGATGAGCGCCTGTTGTAATTCTTTGGTGGCTTTACGACCTTGCAGTTGTAAAGCGACTGCATGGATTAAGCCTGTCCATGTGTCATTGGGTTCCCAAATGCTATGCATCAGCTCTTGCGCCGTAGGCATGTCCATATCCATAGAATATTGACGATATAAATACATCAAACAACTTACATGATAATTTTTACTACAGTGAACCCAAACCATTTGTTCTTGTACTAAATGAGCAAGCATATCTAATATTAGTAAACATTGGTCATCAGATGGGGTTTCAGCAGAAATAGGTAATTGAATATAGTTTAAGCCTAAATCTAAACAAATTTTATCTTCATGAGTTAAATGCTGCTTTGCATCAGATAATCCCAAGTTCACAATTGTTGTGACACCGTATTCTTTAATCAGCTTGAGCTGTTCAGCAGATGGCTGAGCAGATGTGAAGAGGTGTTCGTGAATAAACTGGAAATTTTCAATGTGGCTTAATGCATTTTCAATTTCATTCATAAGATAAAACTTTTCCTAAGGTTAAAGTAGAAACGCCATCAATCAAGATGGCGTTTTAAATCTCTTAGCGATTTGGTAAAACGTCTTTGAGTGCTTCATGCATATCAAGTAGGGCTTTTTCAGTGGTTTCCCAATCAATACAGCCATCCGTCACTGATTGACCATATTCAAGATCATTCAGATTTTCAGGAATATCTTGACGACCACCTTTGAGATGGCTTTCAACCATAAGACCAACAATTGACTTGTTACCATCTAGAATTTGTTCTGTGATGTTTTTCAATACAAGTGGCTGTAAGTACGGGTCTTTATTTGAATTGGCATGACTGGCATCAATCATAATTTTGTTGCTTACTTTGGCTTTGGCTAAAGCATTTTCAGCTTCTGCAACAGAACCTGCATCATAGTTTGGTTTGCCATTACCGCCACGAAGTACAACGTGTGCATATGGGTTACCACTGGTACGAATGACAGAAACTTGACCTTGATCATTTAAACCAAGGAAGCTATGACCATGTTTAACGGATTGCATCGCATTGGTTGCAACGGTTAAACCGCCATCTGTACCATTTTTAAATCCAACAGGAGAAGATAAACCTGAAGACATTTCACGGTGAGTTTGGCTTTCAGTGGTACGCGCACCAATCGCTGACCATGAAATAAGGTCTTGATAATATTGTGGTGAGTTTGGATCAAGTGCTTCAGTGGCACATGGCAAACCTTTATTATTGAGTTCAACTAAAAGTTGACGACCAATACGAAGACCTTTTTCAATGTTAAAAGAATCATTCATGTCAGGGTCATTAATTAAACCTTTCCAGCCCACAGTAGTTCGTGGTTTTTCAAAGTAAACGCGCATTACGATATAAAGCGTATCTTTAACTTTTTCGCTTAACACTTTTAAACGATCTGCATACTCATGAGCAGCAACCGTGTCATGAATTGAGCAAGGACCAATGACCACAAATAGACGGTTGTCTTTACCATCAAGAATATTGCGAATGGTTTCTCGACCTTTTAAGACAGTTTGATAGGCATGTTCAGTCAGAGGTAACTCTTTTTTTAATTCAGCAGGAGTTACAAGAGGCTGAATGCTTTGTACATTCACGTCATCGATGTCAGATTGTGTAATAGGATTTGACTGTAGTGTATTCATTGCCGTCACTGGTTTGATCATACAAGAGTTTTTTTAGTAGCCTGAATATAACACGATTTAAGCGGTGAGTTGCTATACAAAACACCAATAAATCCGTGAAAAAAACCAATTAATCGCATAGATAGCTTAACCGTTGTTCGATTTTTCAACAGTTAAAATCATAGCAGTTGTTGGTTTTTCAACAGGTTTTACTTTTACTGGATGAAGGATGAAGTTAATACCTAATGCGAATAAGGTAATGCCTAAAATTTTACGGATAATTTTTTCAGGTAAGCGTGAACTAATTAAAGTTCCCACCACAATGGCAGGGATTGAACCCACTAATAACCAACCGAGTAAGTGTAAATCTACATTACCCGAACTCATATGTCCTAAACCTGCAACTAAAGTTAAAAGTACCGCGTGTACCACGTCAGATCCAATAATACGAATCATGGGTAAATTCGGAAACATGAGCACCAATGCCATAATACCAAATGCACCAGCACCGACTGATGATAAAGTGACAAATACACCCAATATGATGCCCATAATCACAATATAGACACGTTTATCTTTGGCACTAAAGTTAACTTTTTCTAAATCTTGTGTCATATCTAGTGTTTCATTTTTACGAAACTTGTTAAAGAAGCGTTCGATATGCCCACGGAAAACGATAGAAACACCTGTTAAAGTCAACATAAAACCTAAAACAGTGGTCAGAACAGCTTTATAGCTTGTAGATTGACTTAAATAATTTTCTAAAACCCAATGAGTTGCCAATGATGCAGGAATACTGCCGACAGCCAGCCAAATCACAATCGGCCAGACAATATTCATTTTTTTAGCATGGACCATTGAACCGCAAAATTTAGAGATTGCGGCATAAAGCAAGTCAGTACCAATGGCAATGTGTGGCTCAATTCGAAACAAACTAATTAGAATAGGCGTCATGAGTGAGCCACCGCCAACACCTGTAATGCCGACGCAGAAGCCGACGATAACACCCGCTAAAATAAATTCAATTGGACCAAACATGGTTATATGCCAAATATCAAAAAACGTGCATATGTTATGACTATTTCAGATAAGTCGTTGTCTTGATTATTGATTTGCTTATTCCAAAAAACGCTAAAGTAAACTCAATGGGCTTAAACTTTTTAACACTTATTTTAAACAGGGAATGACAGTTATCTATAGCGTTACTTTTGTTTAGCGCTAAGCTCATTGATATATAGAATAAAGATAAAAATAAGGGGACTGGAAAAGACCCAGAAGCTGACGAAACCAATAGAATAACCGTCTTCTTGGATAATCAATAGAGTGGCAATCACCAGCAGAAAAAGACAAATAACGCGCACAATTCGCGGATGGTATGCCAACAATGCCCATTTAGACTGCAAAGTTTTTCTGATTTGTTTTTCACTGACCCGATATAGACCATAAACAGCACATAGAATAAAAAGGAAGCTGAATAAAATATTCATCAAAGGCTTTCTCCATTGTTTAGCTGTGTATTTTTTTCAAGCTTATTTTTTATTTTTGTTTGAGCTTTAAGTTGAATAGGCTGAATATTTCTGTATAGAAACACTGCCAATAAGCCAAAAATGAGCATGAATAAGTCGATTCTAAAGAAAGTCCAAAATTGAGCAAAATTTTGAATCTGATTTTGAATATGGTTTTGTTGTAGAAGAAAAAACAGATTAAAAATAGGTAAGCCAAAGGCTAAGGCAATAAATATTGTCAATTGTTTTTTCCAAAGATATTGTTTTTTAAGACATAAGCTTATGGCAAAGATGGCTAACCAGACGGCAAAAAAAGTTGTCACTTCATAATTTTGTGTGCTTTGGAGCATCAGTCCAATTCGATTTGCATAAAAGTAGCCAAGAACCGCAATAGGTAAGCCGATAATAGCAGCGACATTAAGTCGTTGTACCAGATAATATCCAAAATGGAACTTTTCCGTTTTTGTTTGTAGTTGTCGCTTTAGGCTCCAAAGCAATAGTCCTGAAGCAATCATCGCGCAGCCCAGTAAGCCTGAAAAAAATAAGGCCAAACGAAGTAAAGGCTGAGCGAAAGTCGCCATATGTAATCCGTATACGCCTGCATTTAGTGTCGCAATAGTGCTGTTATTCTTCGTGCTGCGTAATTTTTCTCCCGTGACTGCATTCAAGCTAATTTGTGCTGGATTACGGGTAATTGAGTGATCTTGAGCTTCGATAAAAGTGATTTGTGCTTGCTGTGTATTGGGATTTTTTATATTGATGGCACTGTATTTGGTGTTGCCCCATTCTTGATGAACGGGATGCATTAAGTGGTCAAGAGATAACATCTTGGCGTGGCTGTTATTTTCAATTTTCGGAATGGTTTTGGCATTAATTTCTGTAAAATATTGGTAATTATTTTCAGGATAAAGTTTTTGCATACCCCAAGGTAAATATAAATAAAAGAAAATGGCTAAGCCTGTAAATGTAATGGTAAGAAAGAAGGGCAAGGCAATAACAGAGCTGACATTGTGGAAATCTAAATAAGAGCGTTGTCCTTTAAAGGCACGTAGGGTAAAGAAATCGGTGAGAATTTTTTTATGGGTAATAATGCCCGAAACCAATGCGATCAGCATAATAAATGCTGCGAGTGAAACGATTAATCTGCCTATTAAATAAGGCATACCGAACAATTGAAAGTGGAACAGATAGAAAAAATCGCCCCCTTGTGTTTGCGTCAGCGTTAACTCTTGTCCTGTATTGGGATTTAAGGTTTTGCTTTCATAAGCATCATCTGCCTTTTGCCAATAGAGTTGGTTTACAGGCTTTTGCTCATTTGCGAGATTGATCATCCATGTTTTTGCATCTGGTGCATTTTGTTGTAAATATTGGTATGCCGTATGTAGCGCTGTATCTTGATTAACGTGTATTTGAGCAACGGGTGGTTGCATCCATAGGCTGATTTCATGACGATAATAAGACAATGCCCCCATCAGAAAGATGGCGAACAATAACCATCCGAAAAGTAACCCTGTCCAAGCGTGTAGCCATGCCATAGATTGACGTATTGATTTTTGCATGACTTAACCTAATATCCAGTAGATTGCATAAAAACACGCCGTCAAACTTATACTTATCAAGCTTAGTTTAGGTAAAGAGTAGATACAAAAACTGCTGATCACAAAACCTAAGAAAAATAAAATACTTATAAATGCAGCTAAATAAATAGATTCTGCTTTGGGAAGCGAATGATGAAAAAGGACTGTAAGATTACTCACCAGTAAAGACGTGCAAGCGTAACCAAATACAAAGGCAATGATAAAGCGGTAGAGCACCGTCATTCGATAAGAGAAAGATAGGGAAGATGTTTTACTCATAGAAAAGATCACTGTGCTCATAAAAAACCAAGCCTGAGTACTCAGGCTTGGTGGGTAGATTAGTATTTGAATTTAACTGCAAGTGTATAGTTAGCAGGCTCTCCATAAAAAGCTTGCCCACTAGGGAAGCTATTTAAGTATTTTTTATCGGTAACATTTTTAGCATTCGCTTGTAGCAGAATATGGTCGTTGACTTCATAACTGGCCATTAAATTGACGAGTGCATAGGCATCCTGAGAGATGGTGCTTTTTAAAGTCGAGTCATATAGCTTAATCTTATCTTGCCATTGTAGCCCAGCGCCAATTTTAAGTTTAGGTAATGCAGGAACTGTATAAGTGGCTAACAAATTAATGGTTTGATTTGGATTATAAGTACGCGCGGCACCGCCATTTTTCATATCTTTAAGGCTAAATTGGGTGTAACCAAAAGCTAAATTAATATCATCACTAATTTGCCCTGCAAGACCGACTTCGACCCCTTGTGATTGTAAATCACTGGTCTTAGAAGTACGATTTAATGGATTACCATCTGAATTACGGAGTGGATAATTATTCTGTTCAGTTCTAAATACTGAGAGCGTACCCGTCAATTGATCGTTTAGCCATGCGCTTTTAATACCGACTTCATAGCTTTCACCCTCGACAGGTTTTAACGCTTGGCGTGTTGTTTCTTCAATACCTGTTTGTGGGCGGAAAATAGAGGTATAGCTCATATAGCCTGTGTATTCGGGTGTGAAGTTATAGGTTAAACCCGCATATGGCGATAACTTACTTTCATCGTATGCCATTGGAGAGCCATAACTTACGCCTTTACTGCTTGCTTGAACGTAATTTCCACCCAAGATTAACTTTAAATCGTCCGTTAAGTGAAGACGTGTTGCGGCATAGTATGAGTTGATTTTTTGTCTGTATTCAGCTGCATCACTGAAGTCAGACCATGTTACGGACTGTGGTGTCCAGCTCGCCCAATCTGTAGTGTATTGCGTAAGATAAGGAACGCCATTATAAATGCCCGAGACATTGTTAATATTACTGTCATTAATAAAACCACTGGATTGTTGGTCGTATTGATGCGTTTGAATCCGACTGTATCCCAGAGTTGCTTCATGTTCTTGATTGAATAAGTTGTAAGTACCTTGGAAATTTAGATCAGCAAAATGTTTACGAAGTTGTTCTTGACCGCCCCAAGCTGTAAGTGAAACGCCTGAACCATCTGCTTGAGGGTTGCCATAGTAATAAAGCAAGCGGCTATTGTGTTCAGTATCGCTATAGTTGTAGGTGAGTTTAGCCGTCCATTTTTTGCCAAGTTTTTGCTGTAATTCTATAAAAGCATCCTGAGTTTCATTGTCCCAATGTGCCCAATCTGGATTTGGATTGTAACTACGGTCATAAGACAGTTGTTTTCCATTTGCATCCAGTAGCGGTAAAGCCCCCCAGTTATTGGCATTTGGCTTGTTCTGATTTTGACTGTAACCGACCGTGAATAATGTTGAGTCAGTAATATCGGCTTCTAAGATGCCTGCAAAGCCATTTTTTTCAGAAGAATATCGGTCAAGATGAGAATCTCCCGTCTGCTCATAACCCATGAGACGACCACGTACTCGTCCATTTGGAGAAAGTGAGCCAGAAACGTCTGCTTCATAGCGCTGAGTATTCCAAGAACCATAACTTAGTCCAGCACTTGCCTGTAGTTCTTTGGTCGGACGTTTACGAATATTATTAATGGTTGCACTTGGGTCACCAAAGGCATTCGATAGGGCATCGGCTCCTTTTACCACTTCGACACGGTCATAAAAGTAAGTGTCTGGATTGGTATTGTTATAGTTATAACTGCTTAAAGGAAAGCCTACGCCGTCAGTGAGAATATTTGAAATTTCAAAACCTCGTGCCATGTAAGAAGTACGTTCTGTTTCTTGACTTTGAACAGTGACTCCGGGCGTGTTTTTTAAGATTTCACGTGTTGAATTTAACCCGAAATCCTCAATCTGTTGACGCGTTACGACATTGACGGTTTGAGGTGTTTCTTTCACTGTAATATTGAGTTTTGATGCGCTGCGACTATTTTTAACGGTATACGCTTTGGTTTTTTCAGAGCTTTGATCAGCATTTTCTGATTGAGCTTGTAGCTGAATGGTCGATAAAGTTTGCACCTGATGGTCTACAGCATCTGCTGCGTAACTATTTTGAATATTCAGTATGGATAAGCTTAGGAATGACAATTTAAAGCATTTGGAAAGCAGAGGAGAGATGGACTTCATTATAAAATCTAAGTGAAAACAATTATCATTTATATTATTGTTTAATAAATCTAAACACAATGGGATGATTATCGATATTTTGAATTAAAAAAATTATTTAAATATAAAATAGAAGCAAAAATCTTATTTGTACTGTCGGGATATGTAGATAAGATTTCAAATATATGAGTATGCTAAAATACCCATACTTTGAAATAGGATAAAAGTTTTGCAAAATCGGAAACTTAAAATAGGAATTGTCGTCGGTGAAGTATCGGGTGATACACTTGGTGCTCAACTTATTCGTAGCTTCCGTGAGCAGGGAATTGAGGCAGAGTTTGAAGGGATTGGTGGACCTCAAATGATTGCTGAAGGTTTCAGCAGTGATTATCCGATGGATATTTTATCGGTTATGGGTATTGTGGAAGTTTTAAAAGATATTAAAAAACTATTTGCTGTCCGCGATGGTTTGGTCGATAAGTGGACTCAAGATCCCGTTGATATATTTATTGGTATTGATGCGCCAGACTTTAATTTACGTTTATCGAAAAGCTTAAAACAAAAAAATCTACCGATTAAAACAGTACAATATGTTAGTCCTTCGGTATGGGCGTGGCGACAGGGACGGGTACATGGTATTAAGGCCAGTATTGATTTAGTCCTGTGTTTATTTCCGTTTGAAAAAGCTTTTTATCAGAAATTTGATGTGCCTGCTGCGTTTGTTGGGCATCCATTAGCAAGTCAATTGCCACTGAAAAATCCTCTTATTGAAGCGAAACAAGAACTTGGCTTAAATGTAGAGCAGAAGCACATTGCGCTTTTACCGGGTAGCCGCCGTGGTGAAATTGAACGACTTGGCCCATTGGTGCTTGATGCAGCGAAAATCATCAGCCAAAAGCATCCTGACTATATATTTTTAATTCCTGCGATTAATGATGCACGTAAGCAGCAGATTGAAGAATTATTAAAGCATTATTCAAGTGATTTTATTGCTAAAGTTAAATTGATGGAAAATACGGATACCGAATCTAAAATTGGCCGTCAAGTGATGAATGCTTCAAATATTATAGCGTTGGCTTCAGGAACGGCAACTTTAGAAGCGATGCTGTTACATCGTCCGATGGTGACCTTTTATAAGCTCAATTGGCTCACTTATGTTGTGGTTAAATTTTTGATCAAAATTCAGTATTACTCATTACCGAATATTATTGCGGGTAAAAAAGTCATTCAAGAACTGATTCAGCATGATGCAACGCCAGAAAATTTAGCCGCTGAAATTGAAAAGCTGATGAATATTGAAACTGCGCAAATACAAGCGATGCAGCACCTTACTATGCACAAGCAATTGCTTTCAGGAAATAGTGAGAACCCCGTTCAGGCTATTCTTAGTACATTAAATGCAGAATAACTTATTGAAATTGTTGTCGATACTGACTTGGTGTTAGATCAAACAGTCGTTTAAAGGTTTGGCTAAATGCCGTTTCAGAAGAATAACCAACCCGATGAGCAATGTGTTGAATAGACCATTGTCCTTCGCGTAGGTACTGAGATGCCAAACGGAAGCGATATTGCTGTAAATAAGCCAACGGTGTTTCGCCAACAATCGTGCTAAATAGCGGGGCAAATTTGGAGCGCGACATACAGCATTGTTCAGCCAGTGTTTCAACTGTCCAAGCCAGTTCGGGTTTTCCGTGAATGGCGGCTAAAGCATTGGCCAGTTCGGTATGTACCAGTGCGCGAAGCCAATTATTGGAATCACTTAATTGGGCAATGTAGTCACGCACACACTCAATAAAAAGAATACTAACCAAATGATCGAGAATTTTGTCCCGACCGGGGCGAATTTGGTAGGCTTCAACCGCCAGAAAATGCAGACCTATTTGCAGCCATTCTGGTGCATTACTGCCCGTAATATGGTGAATATGAATATAGTTGGGTAGTGCGTTAAGTAAAGGGCGCGCCATGATGGTATCAATATGACAGCGAATGGCTAAAATGAGAGCAGGTTCACCACTTTGGCTGCCAAACTCGATCGTCTCTTGTCTTTTTTGATCAAAAAGTGCTGTGATGTTTAAGGCTTCAACTAAATTATTTTTGTTATTGCTATGACAAGAATGATTTTGTCCAGACGGAATAAGGACTAAATCACCTGCTTCAACGTGAAGGTGGGTGTGTGAGTCAAGTTGAATGGTGAGATTGCCAACCAGTACCACATAGCCAATCATGGCACCTTGTTCTTGATAGGCATATGCCCAGTCACCTTGAGGTTTTAAATAAATATATTCAGATTTATTGAGATGAATATCATCAAAAATTTTACTTAAAGCATCCATGTATTATCTTTCTGTCATCATCGAATAAAATTATAAAAAGCTTTGAATCATTCAAGCATGTGTTTTTAGGTCAAATATTGGCTCTTGATGCCAAAGACGTTTGCATAGCTTTTTTGGACGTTTACAACTGTTATTGATTGCCCATTTCTAGAAATATAACGGTAGAACAAAAAATAGGGAAGTCGCCAGCATGAATGCACCAGTAAATTTAAATCAAACAACAATTCAAACCCTGCCCATTGCTTCAGGTTTAGCACTGGATAAAAAACGCTATTGGTGGTTATTAAGCCCCGGTTTACCTGTCATTGGGATGGGGATTTTGGCTGGCTATCAGTTTGGTCCTAAAGCGACGAAAAAAATCTTTGCTTTGGGCGGGCCGTTATTACTGCATGTGATTATTCCCAGTATTGATTATGTAGTTGGGACAGATAACAATAATCCCAGTGATGATCAAATTTCATCTTTGGTCGCTGACCCTTACTATGACCGTATTGTAAAATTATTTATTCCTTTGCAAATGGCAGCAAATGTATTTGCAGGTTATGTGGTCAGTCGTAAAAGTACCTCGTTGCTTGATCAAATCCTGTTGGGAGTTTCGATGGGAGCAATTAATGGTATTGGGGTCAATACTGCGCATGAGTTATCACACAGACCCAATAAAAAAGATCATTATCTTTCGCATGCGACACTCATGCCACTGTTTTACAACCATTTTCGTGTAGAACATCCGTATGGACATCATAAACGTGCTGCAACCCCTGAAGATCCTGCATCGTCTAAAATGGGAGAAACATTCTATGAGTTTTGGCCAAGAACAATTTTTGGTGGTCTAAAGTCTGCCGTTGAAATTGAAAGAAATCGTTTAAAACGTAAAGGATTATCTTTTTTTAGTCCTCAAAATGAACTGTTTCAAGGTTGGGCGATGAGTGCTGGTTTTCATGCCACCATGTTGAAATTATTTGGTAAAGACATTATTCCATATTTAGCAACACAGGCTTTTTATGGTGTGAGCTTGTTTGAAATTATTAACTATATTGAGCACTATGGTTTAATGCGTGATCAAAAAGAAGATGGCTCTTATGCACGGACGATGCCAGAACATAGTTGGAATAATAATAACATTACCACCAACTTATTTTTATATCAGTTACAGCGCCATTCGGATCATCATGCTTATCCGACACGTCCATTCCAAGCGTTACGTAATTTTGAACAAGCGCCTGAATTGCCAAGCGGTTATGCAACGATGTTATTGCCTGCATTAATTCCATCGTTATGGTTTAAAATGATGGATAAGCGAGTATTTGATCATTACGAAGGTGATTTAAATAAAGCCAATATTCATCCGAAACGCCGTGCAAAAATCTTTAAAAAATTTGGTGTAATTGATCGATTATTAAATAAAGAAGAATAGATGTGGTTCGCTTAACAGCGAAGTAAATTTATTCTAAGCAATGATGTGAAACATTGATTGAATAATAATCGCAGAACATTGTAAATTATGGCAAAACCCAATCGGTTGATATTGGGTTTTGTTATCAATTTTTTGATTTATATGAAAATAAAAATATTTTTAGATAAAATGTATTATCTGGGTTGTAATAAAACTTTAGAATTCACTGTAAAGTATCCGAAGCAATCGAGTGAAGTGCTTCCCTTGCAAATTTTTGATCAATCATTAATTTTTTAATGATTGGAGAAAAAAAAGAGCCTTAGTAGACTCTTTTTATTTGAAATAACAGAAATTTATGACTGTTTTGATTTGTTTAATACTTCATCTAAAACTTCTTTATCTAAAGCATTATCCCAACGAGCAACGACAATGGTCGCACAGGCATTACCAACAAGGTTGGTCAATGCACGACACTCAGACATAAAGCGGTCAATGCCTAAAATGAGTGCCATACCTGCAACTGGTACAGCAGGTACAACCGATAGTGTCGCAGCTAGAGTAATAAAACCTGCACCAGTTACGCCTGCTGCACCTTTAGAACTCACCATTGCAACGAGCAATAATGCTACTTGTTCACCAATTGATAAATCTACATTACACGCTTGGGCAATAAATAAAGCGGCCATAGTCATATAAATATTAGTGCCATCAAGGTTAAATGAATATCCTGTTGGTATCACTAGACCTACTACAGATTTTTCACAGCCTGCTTTTTCCATTTTATGCATAATAGAGGGTAAAGCCGCTTCTGAAGAACTGGTCCCCAAGACTAGCCATAATTCATCTTTAATATAACGGATAAGCGCTAAAATTGAGAAACCATTATAGCGAGCAACAGCACCTAAAATAATAAGTATGAATAACAGCGCAGTGATATAAAATGTCATAATAAGTAATAATAAATTACCAATAGCTTCAATACCATAGGCGCCAATTGTAAATGCCATTGCACCAAATGCGCCAATAGGAGCTAATTTCATTAGCATACCTACTAGGTAAAATACGGGTGCTGTCAGGTTATTTAAAATATCAACAATAGGACGACCACGATCACCAATTGCAGCTAGAGAAATACCAAATAAAACTGCGACGAATAGAACTTGTAGAATACTTCCTTCAGCTAAAGGGCTAATTAAAGTCTTTGGAATAATATTCATGAAAAAATCGACTAATGTCGCATCGTGCGCTTTTTCTATATAACCCGCGACTTTGTCATTTGCTAGAGTAGTTGGATCAATATTCAAGCCTTTACCAGGTTGAATAATGTTTGCCACAATCATGCCTATAACAAGTGCAAGTGAAGAAAAAGTAAAGAAGTACAACATTGCCTTACCCGTTACACGACCAACACGACTCATATTGGTCATACTGGCGATACCAGTCACAACTGTTAAAAAGATTACAGGAGCAATAATCATTTTAACGATCTTAATAAAAGCATCCCCTAAAGGCTTTAAGCTTTCACCAAATTCTGGATAAAAATGTCCTAAAAGGATACCTAAGATAATTGCAAAGATGACCTGTACATATAAGATCTGATGAAACTTTTGTTTCTTCTTTATAACTTCTGGTTCAAGGGTACTGAAATCCATTATCTGCATACCTTTTACGATGGAAAGATTTTTAAATTGCTAAAGTACTTAATCGCTCAGCAATATTGGTACTTCAGAAAGGAGGAAAAAGAAGCATTGTAAAGAAGAAAAAGCCAACTTCATCATAAATTTTGGAAATACTAGTTTTGGAAATTATATCTTTAAGATATAAAAGTATATTTTGTTATGTTATAGTAGGCACCAATATGGTGCGTATAAATACATGTTTTATATGGCGTATTTTATAAATAGCTGTTTTGTAAAAATTAAATATAAAATGTTTATCTAAATTATAAAAGCATATAAGGTATATTGGTATTTTTTGTATGAATGATCTGAAGGGTGGAATTTAAGTAAATAATGAACTCACAATATTCATATTTTTTATTAGAATGGATTTATCACGGCTAAATTGAAGATTAGATTTTTATTGATGAAGTCTTTAAAGCAACTAAAATTGTATGAGCATAATGACATTTATACGAAACTCGGCTCTAAACCCCAAGCAAAAATATCCACTTTTAGAGTACTCAATTGAATATTAATTTAGATAAAATAGCCTAAGCAAACTAAACATTCACTTTAAAAAAGCATATAATTTCGTAAACCAACTATTTTCATCATTAAAAATGACACCAGCTTGTAAAGTTTTAAAATCAAATAAAATTGAATTTTCTATCCATGAATATGAGCACGATGTAAATGCTAAAAGTTTTGGATTAGAAGCTGCCGAAAAGCTTAATTTAGAAATACATGAAGTCTTTAAAACGTTATTGGTAACGGATAGCAAAAATTACTATGTAGCGGTTTTACCTGTTGCACATCAGTTAAGTTTAAAGAAAATTGCTGCGGCAGTTGGCGTAAAAAAATTACAGATGGCAGACCCTAAAGATGCCGAGCGTTTAACAGGCTATTTGGTGGGCGGTATTAGTCCAGTAGGGCAGAAAAAGCGTTTAAAAACAGTTGTCGATGGTTCAGCAGAATTATTAAATAAAATTTACGTTAGTGGTGGAAAACGAGGTTTAGATATTGGGGTAAAACCGCAAGATTTAGTCCATGTTTTGGGTGCTCAGTTTGCAGATGTTTTAGATCAAGATTAGGGCGGGTCATAAAACGAGTCAAAAAATACCTCTTTATACATGTCATCAGATTGGTATTTTTATCCTGAATTTTGATAAAAATATAAACCATGAATAATGTGTAGTAGATATTCACATGCCATGATTTACGGCATTCTTTGACTCTTTTTGCAAAGCATGATCATCCGTTTTTAATGGTTGGTTAATGACGAGAAAGTTATTGAGGCATCAATATGTTGCTAACATGCTTTAATGTGATAAAAGCTGAATATAATTCACTTTTTTTGAATGTTACTAAATCAACAGATTAAGAAAGCCAGCATCATCCGTGCTTTAATAACAAGGTTGAATTTAAAGTGATTTACGCGTGTTTTTAAAACCTTCTATGCCCGTTGTTCCTACCCTTACAGGGGATTATCCCGAATGGCATTGTGGTCGTGAGAATTTTTCATTGTGGTACATTGAAATTGAGCATCCAGAATTATTAGATTATTTAAATCAACTACGTGCAGATTTTTCCAAATTTTTATATACACCGAATAACCGCCAATTTCACATTACTTTATTTGTCTGTGGTTTTATAACTGAACAAAACCCAGTTCTGGATGATGATTTTGGCATTGAAAAACTGCATCAGCACATTCAAGATTTAACTCATCATTTTCCCAAGAAAATTCAATTAAAAACGGGTCGTATTAATAGCTTTGAGAGCGCTTTATTTGTCGAAATTATTGATGAAAATAATGTACTTTTAGAGTTGCGCAATATACTTGGACAAAGTTGTGCCGAAATTGCACCGCTTGACTATTGTCCACATTTAACTTTAGGTTTGTATCATCAAGATTTTGAAAGTGATTTAATTTTTAATCATATTAAAAGCATAGAACAAAAAAGTTTTGAATTTTCAGTGGATCAACTGACATTTGGTACATATCAGGCAAAAATATTACAAGGTCAGCTTTATCCGTTTCAGCAATTTAAATTGGAAAATGCATAATGCAACTTATTTTAGGTGGCGCGCGTTCGGGTAAAAGTCGCTTTGCAGAGCAAATAGCAAAAGATTCAAATCTAAATGTGACTTATATTGCCACGGCACAAGCATTTGATCATGAAATGCAGGCGCGTATTGATCACCATCAAGCACAGCGTCCACAACATTGGACTGTGATTGAAGAACCTTTATATCTAGCTGATTGTTTAATCGAGCTTGATCAACCCAATCAAGTAATTCTTATCGACTGCCTAACGCTATGGATGAGCAATTTGTTGATGCATGAAAATACTGAGTTACAGATGCAGCAATGCCAAAAGTTGTTGAATATTATCCCGATATTGCAGTCAGAGCTTATTTTAGTTAGTAACGAAACAGGTTTAGGTGTCATTCCGATGGGGGAAATTAGCCGTAAGTTTGTCGATGAATCTGGGCGTTTGCATCAACAGTTGGGGCAAATTGCCGATAAAGTTGTATTTTGTGTTGCGGGTTTTCCCATGCTGTTAAAAGGAGAGAAGTAGTGAACTGGTGGTTGGATACGTGTAAAACGCCAAGTGCGGAAGCAAAACAATTGGCGGAAGAACGTCAATTACAATTGACCAAACCGACAGGTTCATTATCTGAACTTGAAAATATTGCGGTGCTATTGGCAAGTTTACAAGACAATCCACGCCCCAATGTGGATCGACCTTGGATCACTATTTTTGCTGGCGATCATGGTGTGATGGCAGAAAATATTTCTGCCTATCCACAAGCGGTCACCCGTCAAATGCTGCAAAACTTTACCACTGGCGGTGCATGTATTAGCGTGATTGCCAAAGAATATCAGGCAAAACTGCAAGTGATTGACTGTGGTTCAGTGGGTGATGCCTATGAGTATGCAGGCGTAGAGCGTCATTGTATTGCTTCGGGCACAGCAAACTTTGCTAAACAGGTAGCGATGACTGAAGCGCAATGTATGGCAGCGATGGATTTAGGGCGTAAAAGTGTTGAAGATGCGGTTGCTTATGGCGCATCTATTTATGTCGCAGGGGAAATGGGCATTGGCAATACTTGTTCAGCTTCAGCGGTTGCATGTTTTTTATTGAATGAACCCGCAGAACAGTTAACGGGTGTGGGAACTGGGATCCGTGAAGAACAGCTCATTCATAAGAAAAATGTCATTAATCAGGCTTTGGCTTTGCATCAAGATTATGTCGTTCAGGATGCCTTTAAAGCACTGTGCGCAGTTGGTGGTTTGGAAATAGCAGCAATCACAGGTGCTTATATCCGCTGTGCCCAACTTGGACTACCTGTAGTTGTGGATGGTTTTATTACCACAGTTTCAGCACTGGTGGCAGTCCGTTTAAATTCTGCTGTTCGTGAGTGGATGTTGTTTGGACACCAGTCAGCAGAATATGGTCATCGTCGATTATTAGAGCAACTTCAGGCAAATCCTTTGCTCAAACTGAACTTACGTTTAGGAGAAGGTAGTGGTGCAGGAGCATCTTTAGGGCTGATTAAACTGGCATGTAGTCTTCATAATCATATGGCAACTTTTGCGGAAGCTGCCGTGATTGGTGAAAAAGTTTAATTCTAGAATGATTGCATAGGGTATTACAGATGTTAAAGATTGATTTATTGCGTCATGGTGAAACGACTTTAAGTCATACCTTACGGGGTTCTACAGATGATGATTTGACCGAACTGGGTTGGTCGCAGATGCAGCAAACCATAGATCAATCTTTGCAGGCTTTTAGTCAGCAACAGGCGCAATGGGATGTAATTTTTAGTTCACCCTTAAAACGCTGTCGTTTATTTGCCGAAACTGTCGCAGCACAGCAGCACACACCTATTTTTTATGATGCAGATTTACAAGAAATGCATTTTGGTGATTGGGAAGCGCTGCCAACAAAAGTCATTTATGAAAATGAACCTGAATTACTGGCAAATTTTTGGCAACAGCCGACTGTATTTACACCGCCCAATGCAGAAAATATGCAAAATTTTCATCAGCGAATCGCTAAAAGTATGGTCAATATGCAACAACAAATGTTGGAAAATAGTTGGCAACACGCTTTGGTGGTAACGCATGGCGGCGTGATTAAACTTCTGAAGTGCATCGCTTTGAATCATACGCTGGATGATATTCTTAAAATGAGCGCAGAATTGGGACAACTCAATTCTTTTGTCATTCAAGATAATGCTTCGGTACATTTGCTCAAGGAATAATAATGATGCCATTTTTGATTGCTTTACAGTTTCTCACGACATTTCCCATTCAGCTCAAAGAAATGCCAAGTAAACAGCAAAATGGTCAATCTTTACTGTTTTATCCATTGATTGGTTTGATGATTGGTGCAATTTTATTTGCCATAGCTTCCTTATTACATGCACTACCCATTATTTTACTCAGCAGTTTAATTTTAGTGGTTTGGATTTGGCTCACAGGTGGCTTACATCTAGATGGATTGGCGGATACAGCAGATGCTTGGGTCGGTGGTTTTGGCGATAAAGAACGTACTTTAGCAATTATGAAAGACCCAAGTTGTGGGCCAATTGGGGTGCTCAGTTTAATTATTTTATGTTTAATTAAATGGTCAGCAATTTATGTACTGATTGAACAGCAACATTATAGCGCCTTGATCCTTTTTCCAATATTGGGGCGTTTGGCACCACTATTTTTATTTTTAACCACGCAATATGTGCGTGAAAAAGGCTTAGGTTCTTCCATTGCAGAATTTATTCCTAAAACTGTGGCGGTAATGGTTTTTGTACTCTGTTTACTGGCATCAGCCTATTTCTCTTGGGTAGGTATTTTTACGGCAATGATCTTTATGGTGACTTTGATATATTTACGTCGTAAATTTATGCAGCGGATTGGCGGTATTACGGGAGATACAGTAGGTGCAAGTGTTGAAATTTGTGAAACAGTAAGTGTCTTTAGTTTTGTATTATTAATTTTTTATTTACCTATAAGTTGGATATAAATTTCTACTGAATTAAGCGTAATTAAATGACATAAAATTACGCCTATATTTAAAACTGAATGTTTATAAGTAAGTCACAGTAAATTGAATCATCATTGGCCCAAACAAAACCATAAAAATACCTGCAAGTACCATCGTTAAACAAGCCACTACGCCTTCTTCACGATTGCGCATAAAGGCTTTACTGGTTCCAAAACCGTGTGCAGAATTGCCCAATGAAGCCCCTTGGGCAAATCGTGAATTAAGCTTTAAGCCAAGTAAAATAAGATCACCCATAGCAACACCAACGATGCCAGTAATCATGGTAAATAAAATCACCAGTTCAACCGATCCACCAATATTTGAAGTCAGTTCCATGGCAAAAGGTGTGGAAATAGAACGCGCCATTAAACTGTAAGATGTTTCTGGGTTAAAACTAAATAACTGTGCCAAATAAAATGAACTCACTACACCAGCAAACATTCCAATGATAATCCCCAAACTGATTGCAAGCGCACGCGCTTTAATCACGTGTCGATATTCATAAATAGGAATAGCAAAGGCAATGGTTGCAGGGCCGAGCATCCAGATAATCCATTGGCTTTCAATCATATACGTATCGTAGGAAACATGAAATATCAGCATAAATACAATGATAATAGAGGGTACAAAAATCCCAGGCGCTAAAAGCATATAGGGGTATTTTTTATGAAGCTGTTTAACCAGTACGTAGCAAATAAATGTGCCAATAAAGCATAGCATTGCAATTAAATTCATCTTATTTTTCCTGCTTCATTGGTGGGTTAGAATGTAATTTCTGTTTTAATAAAGCTTCTAATTTGAAACCGACATACACGCTATATGCTGTTGCAACCATTACGCAGATTGTGCCTATAGATACAGCCAGAACAAGTTGCCAACCTTGAGTTAAAAAAAGATTTTTATATTTAATAATGCCGACCACACATGGAATAAATAAGAGAACCAATTCGCCAAGAATAAAATCTGATCCTGTTTTAATCCATTGCAAGTTAAATATGCCACTTAACAACGCCAATAAAACCAGTAAAAGACCAATCACACCTGCGGAGATCGGTAAATTAAATTGCTGCTGAATTATGGATGCGATCCACCAAATCACGATAAGTAAACTCAGTTGTAGCAGCACTTGAACGAGATGGCGCAATTTGGTGGGGAGTATTGAAGTAGACATGTTACGTTGATCTAAAAGCGTGAGATTATTTTAGATTTGACCGAAGTGTTATATTATGAATAATAAAAAAAAGATTATGCCTAAATGGAATATTTGTGGATATTAAAAGTCTGACGATGTTTGTAAAAATTGTGCAGCTACAAAGTTTCACACGGACAGCAGAGGAAATGTGTGTCACTCAACCGACCATCAGTAAAGCCATTCATCATTTAGAACAAGAAATGGGAGTACCGCTATTTCATAAAGGTGAGGCAGGGCGAAAAAGAGATGTGACCTTGACTTATATGGGCGAGCAAATTTATCAACATGCTTTGGTTATACTTGCAGAACAACAACGCATATTTGAAACCGTGGCTCGAGTTCATCACCTTAAACAAGGAAAATTAACATTAGGCTTACCCCCTTTAGGTTCAGTGTTATTGAGTACGTTAATTGCTAGATTTCATAAGCAATATCCCAATATAGAGCTGAGTTTTTTAGAAGTGGGCGCAACGAGTATTGAAGATGCAATTTTGGCGAAAACCATTGATGTCGGTATATTACTCGGTCATTTAAAGCCAATATTAAGCGGTATTCCTATTATGGATTCACCCTTATGTTTACTCTCACGTAAAGAAAGCCAATGGAAAAACCGAAAAAGTGTTTCTTTAATTGAATTAAAAGAAGAATCATTTTTATTGTATGCCGATACCTTTAGCTTAAATCATCTGATTATACATGCAGCAAATCATGCTGGTTTTGAACCCAATGTGGTGTGTAAAAGTAGCCAATGGGACTTTATTGCCAAAATGGTTGAATCCGATGTTGGAATAGCATTATTACCGAAAATTTATTGTGAACAGTTGGACGCAGAAAAATACAATATTAGTGTGTTGGAAAACCCCAATTTAAATTGGACGCTGAGCATGGCTTGGAATACCACAGTTGCAATGAGTCCTGCGACACGGGCATGGTTAAAAATTATTGAGGAAAATCAGGATAAAATTCATTTTTAATGATTTGAGATTTTAGGAGGTGAAGTACAACTTAAAGAGTCATCACTTCCTAAGCGCTAAAATTTATAAACAATTAGGAGGTTTAGGAATACCAGCTAAACGGCTTAAATGACGCGCCACCAAGCCAGTATTAAATTGGTCTTGCAACACAGCATTATTGATGTCGGTACTTACTGTTTTCATGAGAAATTTAATCAGTGGTCGAGTCGCAGGTGAATGACCAAATTGGGCGTAAAATTGGCGTACTGCATGTAAAACTTCAAAATGCCATGCGGTTAGTTCTAAATTCAGGCTACTTGCTAATTCTTGCGCAACCGTTTCATTCCAAATCGTATAATCGACTAAGTGACCATCTTGATCGAGTTCTAAATTCATTATTAATCTCAAATTAGTTTAAACGAATACAGCGGGTATAATTTAAGCAAATATCGGCAAATTCAGCATAAGAAATAATCTGCATATTTTTTACTTTCTGACCGGCTAAAAGTTCTGCATCGGTATCAAGTACATAAATACAATTCAATTGTTGCAAAAAAGGTTGCTCAAACTGCAAAACAGATTCACCCATTAAAACTACGCTATCTTTAGGGCTATACATTTTTTCTAATTTTGCCACTACAGCAGGAGTCGCTGAAAAACTACTTTGTAGCAAATATAAGCTTTTATTTGACATGATTATTTTACTCTTCTACCAATACAGTACAAAATCAAAACTTTGAATGAACTCGCTATTCAGCTCAATAAACTCAATATCCTGTTGCGCCTGAGTCACAAAGTAAGCATCTTTATGCTGATTTTCGACCAAAACTGGGGTAAGGTCGTAAAACTCAAAGCTATCGACCATATTCGATGCGACTTTAAATGCATGTTTCATTTGTTCAAATTGTAATTCTGAATTTAATAAACTTAAAGCCCCATCTTGGAGTAAGACTTTGACTTCACAACCAAAAGTAGCTAGAACCATGGTTGCCGATAAGCTTTCATGCACATGCAAGTTGACAAGATTGGCTTGAGTTAGAATAACGAGTACAGATTTCACACAATTAACCTTTTAAAAGCAACAAATTCACAAAAATAACATCTTAGAATTGAATAAGACGTTGTGTTGACTGTACTGCATCGGCAAGTTCGCCCAACCCAACCAATTCAAAGCCATGAGCAAGGTTGTGTTGGCTAATCTGATGTCGTTTTGCATTTTCTTGATCGGTAATACCGCGAGCCAATGCAGCACTGACACAAACGGGTAAGCGAATGGCTAACTTTTGCCATTCTTGAGTCAAATTACGTTGGTCATCAGGAACCCACTGTAAAGTATTCGCTACGGAAACGCCGTCTTGATAGAAAAAAACGCGAAATGCTTGCTTTTTAGTGTATAAGGCTTGTGCTAAGCCAAGCGCATGCCAAGCATAGATCGAGGTTGGTGCGGAGGTAATTAGTAATAAGGTACTCATCAAAATTCACTTTAGGAATGCCCAATCCAATGTTGATGCATCCAAACTTCATAAGAAAAAGGTAGTATACAATGATTTTAGTCACTGGTGGTTTAGGCTTTATAGGTTCGCATATTGCTTTAAGCTTAATGGCTCAAGGGCAAGAAGTCATTATTGTGGATAATTTATCCAATGCAAATTTACAAACATTAGAACGACTCGAATATATTGCAGGTCGATATGTGCCATTTGTCAAAATTGATATTAGAAATACACCTGCTTTAAATAAAGTTTTTGAACAATATTCTATAGAAGCTGTCATTCATACGGCTGGTTTTAAATCGATAGAAGAATCTGCACTTAAGCCACTGGAATATTATAACGATAATGTCAGTTGTATTATGAGCTTACTGCGTGCTATGCAGCGTACAGGCATCCGAACATTCATCCATTTGTCTAGTTTGGCGGTCTATGGACAGTCAAGTTTAACATTGTCAGAAGATACACCGTTTAAATATGCTTATCCCAATCCGTATATCAAGTCACAACAAATGATTGAAGAAATTATACGAGATACAGCGCTGACCGATAATGAATGGAAAATTGCCATTTTAAGACTAAGTAATATTGCGGGTGCATTTGAACATGCTGTTTTAGGTGAATTTGTTGCGCCATTGCCTAAAAATATTATTCCTTTGGCGTTACAAGTTGCAGCAGGGCAACGCGAATATATTGAACTACGTCAGCAAGCCCAAACAAACGATCATACGGTTGAACGTGGTTTCTTACATGTGTTAGATAGTTGTGATGCCATTATTGCAGCTTTAGAGTGGTTAAGAGGTCAACAATATGTATGCGAAGCCTTTAATATTTCAGGGCAAAGTATCTCGATTGCTGCTTTGCTAAAGGAAATTTCCAAAGTCACTCAAGTCGATATTAAAACCATCGAGGCGCAATTTTATCCCGCTGCGGAACTCGATCAGATTGCTGCAACCTCAGAAAAAGCACATCAAATTTTAAAATGGCAACCTAAACGCAACATCAGCAAAATCATAGAAGATGCTTGGCGCTTTTATCAACAAACATTAATAGGACGTTAGAACGCTTTGGATGTTAGAATTATTATGTAAATAATAATCATTTACAATTATAATTTGTTTGCTTAAAATATTTGAATGTGTCAAAACATAATGAAAGAGCAAAGCTATAAAATTACAGGGAAATGAGGTTAATCATGCAAACACGTATTGAACATGACACTATGGGCGAGGTTGAAGTTCCGAGTGAGGCAATGTGGGGCGCGCAAACACAGCGTAGTTTGCAAAACTTTAAAATTGGGCAAGAGCGCTTACCACGAGCGATGATTCGGGCGATGGGCTTAGTCAAAAAAGCGGCTGCCATCACCAATGCTGAGTTAGATCAAATCCCTCATGAGTTGTCACATTATATTGTGAATGCGGCAGAGGAAGTAATCTTGGGTGATTGGGACGCACAGTTCCCATTGGTGGTATGGCAAACAGGTTCTGGTACGCAAAGTAACATGAACTGTAATGAAGTGATTGCAAACATTGCCAATCAGAAACTGGGGAACCCTTTAGGTTCGCAAAAACCAGTACATCCCAATGATCATGTGAACCGCGCACAATCAACCAATGATTCATTTCCAACCGCCATTCATGTGGCAGCCAGTTTACAAATTAATGAATTGCTGATTCCAGCAGTCACACGTTTACGCGATACTTTGGCGGCTAAAGCGCAAGAATTTTCTGATATTGTTAAAATTGGTCGTACCCATTTACAAGATGCAACGCCATTAACACTGGGTCAGGAATTTAGTGGCTATGTTTCTCAGCTTGATCATGGTTTAAAGCGTTTAGATTATGCCTTATTGGGTTTATATGAGTTACCTTTAGGCGGTACGGCAGTGGGTACAGGGTTAAATGCTCATCCTGATTATGCGGTAAAAGCAGCAGCACAGTTGGCAACATTGACTGGTTTGGCTTTTGTGACTGCACCAAATAAATTTGAAGCTTTAGCAGGGCGTGATGCCGCAGTTTTTGCTTCAGGTGCTTTAAAAACCTTGGCTGCTAGTTTAAATAAAATTGCCAACGATATTCGTTGGTTAGCCAGTGGTCCACGCTGTGGTTTTGGTGAGATTCGTATTCCTGAAAATGAACCGGGTTCAAGCATTATGCCGGGTAAAGTGAATCCAACTCAAAGTGAAGCCATGACTATGGTGGTTGCCCAAGTGCTGGGCAATGATACGACCATTAATGTCGCCGGGGCTTCAGGTAACTTCGAGCTAAATGTCTTTATGCCCGTCATTGCATTTAATTTATTACAATCTATTCAACTGTTGGGTGATGCGTGTAATAGTTTCAATGATCACTGTGCTGAAGGGATTGAACCCAACCGTGAAAAAATTGACTATTTCCTACATAACTCACTGATGCTGGTCACGGCTTTAAACCCTGTTATTGGTTATGAAAATGCCGCAAAAGTAGCAAAAACAGCGTATAAAGAAGGCAAGACCTTGAAGCAAGTTGCTGTTGAATTGAACTTAGTGACCGCAGAACAGTTTGATGCCGTGGTGATTCCTGAAAATATGGTTTCACCTAACAGCAAATAATCATTTGATTGCTTGAAGTTTTATCAATTGATCATCAGTGGTTTTTATCTTATGCATATATGCGTACAATATAACTAGAAATTAACTGCTGATGATTGATTATGCTTGATGTTTATTTAACATGTATTTTAATTTTTGTTAAATAATTGTTTTGCATAGTATTTTGTATGTCATTTTACCGCTCAAATATAGGAAAAATGGCTATTGTGGACACTATAGAAAACAACGAGTTAGCATATAGTTTGCTCGGCAGTTCAGCCAATTAAAAAGCCACTTGTAAAAGTGGCTTTATTGTTTGTTGATCAAGCTGTATTAAAGGGAAGATCAATACCAACATCTGCATCATTCCAAATAAGCTCATGACTAGATGCATAAATTTCTGTCATTTTTTCAGTTGCATAACCTGCCAACGTTTGGGCTGATTTACCAGCTTTTTTATGCAAGTGAATGGACAGAGCACGAATTTCATGAAAACTTGGTAGTTGGCGACCATTTAATTCAGGATAAGCATTGGCTGCTCTGCTTGCATTCAAAAACTCCCTAGAAACATATTGAGCTTCGATTTGTGTCCAATGCACTTTGGTTTGACTACGGTTTTTAGTCTTCCTTTTGGGACTCTGTGAATAATGTATGGGCTTAAAATATTAACTTTGCAATGATCTAAAACAGGCTGTAATTCATCATTAATTTTAATTAGCACATATCAAACACCTTCCAATAATTCAAAATCATCTTCTGGGTCGTCTGTAGTTTTTTCTTGTGCAATGTGTAAAAAGCCATCTTTAATGTCGGTCCATTTCATATTAATGATGTCTATGCGTCGCTGTGTTGTGGGTTAAGTGGAAATTATATGTATTTTGAGTATGCGAAGAAAAGGATTGGTAGTGATGTCAGTATTGTCAATAATCTACTTATTCATGAAGGAAAGCCCAGTATGCTAAGAATATTTGGCTTTTTTATGTTGATTTTATTTGTAGTATTATCAATTTCTTACAAGTCATTTGTGTATTTCAACTGAGGATACCGTTGATGCCTCTGAGATTGTCGAGCTGTCACCGATATTACGGCGTTTAGTTCCTACAAATGTTGTGGTCAAGGTTCATTCAAAGGCTTTGGATGTTGAGTTGGGGAATAGCTTAATAGGTGCAGCGGTATATGATAAGGTTTATCAGGTGATTGATTTCAGCGATTAAGATTGAAAGTTGCAAATTCTGGGGGATATAAAAAGGCGGGTTTCCCCACCTTTTTATATTTTATTATCAAGGGTTAGTTGGTAATTCTCTAAAGCCTAGATATAGTCCATAAGCAGCTTTTTGATCAAAAGATGAACATAAACCAGATTTAAGTGAAGGATCAATATTTTTACTTAGATCGACTTTTTTGTTTGATGTGTAATCGCCAAAATATAACTTTCCATTTAATTCCACTACGACCATTTGGTGTTCATCTGAAATCTCTCCATCAGCTTTTTTTACATATGCAACATTCTTATTTGCCCACTGTTCTGTAATAACATTTAAACCCTGATTTTTTCTCTCATTTACCCAAGCTGAATATGTTTTATTGACTAAATTATTCTTATCAAATTCAATAGTAGAGTGTGAAATTTGGGTGCTTAAGAACTGGTAACATTCAGCTCCCTCAGGAAAAGTTTGAGTAGATTTGAAAAAGGCAAGTCTAAGCCTTAAAAATTCAGTTGGTTCTGAGTTGAGATTTTCAGAAGCGAAAATAGAGTTTATTACTTCCGAAGAGTTAATTTTCTTTTTAGAAAGACTAAGTGTCTTAAATGTAATGGTTTTAGTTAGACCACCTTTGTGCTGGTCATACGAAGTTATTACAGTACCTTTATCATTTTTTTCTAAATATAGAGGCAGGCTATAACCATTAGATTCATATAATTTATCTTTAGTAAGAGTAAAATCATATTCTGTATAAGGATTTTCAGCCGTAGCATATTGTTGTTCAAAATCAACTTGTGTTCTAGTGGTTATTGAAACATTATTATCACGTAATATTAGTGATTCACTAAATATTTTATATAACTCCCTTCCCATAGAATCATTTCTTTCACCTATTAATTTGTAAGTATGCATTGGAAATTTAATTGAAGTATTAGCTGCACTATTATTATAGTTGTCACCTGTGCCACCTTCACCACATGCAGAGATAGTTAAGCCTATTAGGGAAATCAAACTTAGTTTTGAAAATTTTGAAGTTAATAATTGCATTATTGAATTACCCGAATTTTAAATTAATATAAAGTATGTATTTAAAAATAATAAGAATTTAGCAAGTGCTATTCTAAAAAATTGAAGGAATTCTATATCAATTTAGAAATTTTTCCTTCAATTATTTTTAACAAAAGGTAAAAAAATGGTTACACGGTTTTGATTGGAACATTCCAAAACCTACACTGCGCTGTCTTGCCAAAATAGCCCTAATAATCACTTATTGGGGCTTTTTTCATGGCTGATACAGCTCGAAAAACCAAGAAAATTAAATACAACTTATTTGAGCGTGGTCGCCAGCATTCAGGTAAAAACCGCGCCAATGTTGATATGAAAGAAATGATCAATCAGATTAACCATCCTAGAGTTCAGGAAATGATTAAGTCAGGAACTATGTATGGCTATAACGGGCATGAGATCCGCCGCCGTTACGGCAGTTCCCGCCTGAATCTACGCTCATTGATGGCAAAGTGGTGTATTTAGAGGCAGCATTTAGAACACTTGAGTCTTATGCGGATAAAAATGGTGATGTAACCCATGTAGCAGAATTTCTCGATAATGCAGCAGGGGAACATGCCCGCAAGCAGTATCTAGCCCGTGTAGGCGGTTTCAGTTCTGCTCAGGATTACCGTCGTTCTGGACTCGGTTTAGTACCAGTTAATTTCTATGGTTATGATTATGTCATGCAGCCGAACTATACAACAAACGTGGGGGATGGCCAGCTGTTCGATGGACTTGCAGTAACAGAACAGCAAGAAGGTCTTGTTTCCTATTTTGACAGTGCAACTGATATTTCCTTACTATCACCGTCTGAAGCGATGATTGCGAATATGCTAGAACAGCAAATTGTGCGTGATTTTGACAATATCCATGCACAGCTTCAGCAACTCAATGAACATGCTTTAGATCAAGTGGATATGTTGGCAATCAGCTGGCTAAACGTGATCAGTGTGCAGCATTACAGGTGCATCGAACACAAGATTTTTACCTGGCATGGTCGGGGAATACGTTCTTTTGATTCAGTGTGTGATGAAGCAGAGCAGCTGCTGACTGTTAGCGATTTAGGCAAGTCACAAGATTGCTACCGCGTATACAGTCACATCTAACAAAGAGCAAAATGTTGATGATGTAGATCCAACGATGCTGCCGTTTAGTATTTGATTCTAAAGCTGACTAATATTTCACAGAAAACCATGAGATGCGGTGATCTTTAATTAGGTCATGGTCTGAAATGGTGACTAATGTGCGCAGTTGGGCTTTTGTAATTGATAGAGATTTAAATTGAATGTCAGTATTTGAGTATATCGGAAAATATGATTTTTTTAACAAAAAATAAACATAATACCGATTGGTAAAAAAATAAAACCTACTATTATAGTCAAGTTAATGATTCTCCACTTTAACTGGTTATCCAGTTTCCAGCCTGCACCTTCCCCAAGATGCAGGTTTTTTTTGATGGCTATTTTATCCCTTAACTGGTTTAGAAATGAATCTAGCCGTCACCATGCGCCATTAGCTCAGCTGGATAGAAGGGATAGACCAGAAGTTCAATTTTTGTATGGCGCACCAGTTATTTATTAGCTGAATGGGTATTGTTGATTGCTGGTATAGTGAGTTGCTATAAGGGCTATTAACTATGTATGAAACCTATAAATATTTATATACACATATAAGTACATTTGGCTCTCTGCCAACACATAAAGTATTTCTGAACAGTACAAGCAATAAATCAAAATTAATTTTTGCTGATAATACTTTCATTTATGGTTTAGTTTCTGATTGGACTTTAAATAATTCAGCTTTTGGCAGTAGGAAATCTGAATGGGAAGAGGAACCTAAACCTTTTTTAGAAAATGAAAGAAAGAGATTAATTTTATACAAATGTGCTCATCCTCTATTTCAAACCGAGTCGGCGGTAAGATCGGTTTAGTTGAGTGGTTCTGTTATAGTGAGCTTGATCGAATCCGTAAGCGGAACGGTAGTGTTTGAGTTGTTATAGGAATCGCGTATTCCCATCAAATAGATTCAGGTGAGTATTCGCCTAATTCAGACAGTTAACGCAAAGCATGAGATCGCAGCATGCCGATCTATAAAGCCCACAGCTATTAGTGGGCTTTTTAATATCTAAATGGATAAAGGATTTTTTAAATATATTTAATAATGTTTGTATTACTTATCTTAAACGCGTATAAAGTCACTTCGTTGATGCGGGATGGAGCAGTCTGGTAGCTCGTCGGGCTCATAACCCGAAGGTCGTTGGTTCAAATCCAGCTCCCGCTACCAACGAAAAAGATTTAAAGTTTATAACCTAATTTACTTCATGTAAAAGAGGTGGTCCCACATGTTTGAACAACTAAAAGCTTATTTATAAGTGATACTCTGCTCTAGTTAAGCTACCTTATTTTGTTGTGGTAGCTGGTCATAGTAAAACTCATCTGGAGTCATTTTGTCCAGACTCGAATGAGGTCGTTTCAAATTATAAAATTCAAAATATGCGTTTAATTGCTTCTTCGCATCCAAAACATTGCTGTAGGCTTTGAGATACACCTCTTCATATTTAACGCTCCGCCATAATCGTTCAACCATCACATTATCAACCCATCGACCTTTACCATCCATGCTGATTTGGATGTCATTTGATTTCAATACAT
>NZ_FNPK01000002.1 GCF_900107285.1 Acinetobacter kyonggiensis
GTATTGCCACACGCTATGACAAATTGGCTCAAAACTTCCTGTCAGCAATCTATCTTGCTTCAACAATAATTTGGCTTAATTGATGACACGCCCTAGCTTCATCCTTATAAAAAACCCGCAATAAATACGGGCTATCATCAGTTGAATTAAACTATATATGCTTATTCCATATTATTAATGATTGCTTGACCAAACTCTGAACAACGTAACAAAGTCGCATCAGGCATTAAACGCTCGAAGTCATACGTTACCGTTTTCGCAGTAATCGCACCAGCAATACCTTTGATGATTAAATCAGCAGCTTCAGTCCACCCCATGTCACGAAGCATCATTTCAGCAGAAAGAATAATAGACCCAGGGTTTACTTTGTCTTGACCCGCATATTTAGGCGCAGTACCGTGAGTTGCTTCATAAACTTGGATCGCACCACCGATATTTGCACCAGGCGCGATACCGATACCACCTACTTCAGCTGCAAGCGCATCCGAAATATAGTCACCGTTCAAATTAAGTGTCGCAATAACAGAGTAATCAGCTGGACGCATCAAAATTTGCTGCAAAAATGCATCGGCAATGACGTCTTTAATGATGATTTTTTTGCCAGTTTTAGGATTCTTAATCGTGACCCATGGCCCACCATCAAGAAGTTCACCACCGAAACGCTCAAGTGCGACTTCATAGCCCCATTCTTTAAATGCACCTTCGGTGTACTTCATAATGTTGCCTTTGTGAACTAAAGTCACGCTTGGCTTATCATTATCAATCGCAAATTGAATTGCTTTACGTACAAGACGTTGAGTCCCTTCTTTAGATACGGGCTTGATACCAATACCACAGTTCTCTTCGAAACGGATTTTAGTCACACCCATTTCTTCTTTCAGAAATTTGATCACTTTTTTAGCTTCAGGAGAGTCAGCTTTCCATTCAATACCTGCATAAATGTCTTCAGAGTTTTCACGGAAGATCACCATGTCAGTCAGTTCAGGATGATGAACTGGTGAAGGAACACCTTCAAACCAACGAACTGGACGCACACAAACATAAAGATCTAATTCTTGACGTAAAGCTACGTTAAGCGAACGAATACCACCACCCACTGGAGTCGTTAATGGGCCTTTAATAGAAACAACAAATTCACGCAGTGCATCAAAAGTTTCTTCTGGCATATAAGTACCATAGATTTTGTCTGCTTTTTCGCCGCAATACACCTCCATCCATTCGATCGAGCGTTTGCCAGCATAAGCTTTTTGCACCGCAGCATCTACCACCGCTTTCATCGCTGGTGTAATATCCACACCTATACCATCACCTTCAATAAAAGGAATGATTGGATTATTCGGAACATTGAGTGACAAATCTGCGTTTACGGTAATTTTGCTACCATCCACAGGAACTGCAATCTTTTGATAACCCATTGTACAACTTCTCCGTTTGTCGCTGGCGAATCTAAAAAATAATTGCCAATAAGCAATACTTTCAACTGTTCTTAACGCATAATATCCTAATCTAGATTCAGTATTTTTGAGATTTATATGAGAAATAACAATATTTCTCGATTAAATAATACTCAACGTTTCCAAATTTAATCATTAGCAAAGTAGTTATTTTCTATGAAAATCGTCATTCTTAATAAACCTTATGACGTTCTCTCCCAGTTCCGTGCCGATGAGAAACATCAAACCATGGCTGATTTTACTCAAGATCCTGACTTGCGTATTGCAGGTCGTCTTGATTTAGATTCAGAAGGCTTAATGTTCTTAACGGATCATGGTGGTTTGAACCAGTTCATTACCAACCCAGCCAGCAAAAAGTTTAAAACTTATGTGGTTCAGGTTGACGGCGACATTACGGAGGAAGCTTTAGAGCAACTTCGTAAAGGCGTTGAACTTAAAGACGGTATCACCCTGCCAGCTACAGCTCAAAAAATTGATGAGCCAGATTGGTTATGGGAACGTACTCCGCCAGTTCGTTTTCGTACATCTGTTCCGACATCTTGGGTAGAAATTTCAATTTGTGAAGGTCGTAACCGTCAAGTACGTCGTATGACCTCTGCGGTAGGCTTCCCAACTTTACGCTTAATTCGTACCCAAATTGGTACAATTAGTATTGTAAAACTTGGCTTACAACCGGGTGAGCAAGTTGAAATTGAACCTTTACTTTATCCTGACTTTAAAGATGTTCCTGCGGACAAACCGTATGAAGGTCGCTCTTTTGCGAAAAAGACCACAACCAAGAAACAACATTTCTCGGTTGCTAAAGATAAAGCACGTGAAGAACGTGGTGAAACACCTTTTAAAGGCAAGAAAAAAGCTGGTGGTGGTACTACACGTATTTGGCAAATGGATGATGCAGATAAACCACGTCGTAAAACCAATGGTACGACACGTCCAAATACGAAAGCACCTCGTGGTCGTGGACGTAATGGTCGTTAAAAGTTTCTAGTTAAAAGGACGCATATGCGTCCTTTTAACTACATAAAAAGCTAATAAGTATTACGAAATTTCTTCATTTATAATTTGTATATATTTTGCCAAATCATTATCGATGAGATTACGAAAACGAGCGGTGATAATCTCTCTCACATTTTCAGTATCGCCACTTTCCATAAAACTCAAAATCTCATCTTGTGTTAAAATCATTTTTTGAAATGATAAATGCCATTCAGGTGCAATTTCTTTCTTCCCCATTCTCTGAAAAAAATTTTTATTTTTTGAATAAATATTGTAAAGTTTTTCTCTTATTTTCTGATCACCTCTACCAATTTTTAAATCGAATTTAACAAAACTATTTCTTACATTAAATTCAAATAGATAAACCCAATTATCTTTTAAATTATCTAATGAAGTTAACAATCCATTTTGTATTAGTTTTTCCGAATTCTCATATAAAAAATTTGGCTGAAACCTAAGATAAGTTTTATTACTATGGAAATCCTTTATTACTGACTCATTCTTAATTAATTCATTTAAAATCTCTCCTATTTCAGTAGTTTCAGTTGAAGCATTATATTTAAAAACAAGATCAAATGCTGATCTGTATTTTCTATAAAGACTCTTCGTGATTTCTTCAATTTCTTTATTTTGATTTAACATGGATTTTAATGTCCGCAAATATTGTTCAAATACAAATTTAGTTTTATCAGCAAGATTTAATTGTGGATTTAGAAGTATTCGTTCAAGAAGCTTAATAATATGTGAGTAATTTAATTGGACGTAATATTTAGCTTCTTCTTCATTAATTATTTGATCCTTAAGGGACAAGTAAATATATATTTGATGATTATATCCTGCATATAACTCATTAACTATATTTCTATACTTTTTCAATTGCCCCGCTCTTTCTCCTGAATAAATTTTGTTTTCCATTAACAAAAAAAACTTATTTTTCGGGGACAAAAACAATAGGTCTATATTTTTAAATTCTCTCTTTATGATCAGATCATCAAACTCAAAATGGATAAAATCAAAAACAGATAATCCATTCTCAACACCTAAATTTTGAAATTCATTTTCTTTAAAATAAATTTTTATGAATTCTTTAAAGGCAAAGTCACCTAAACCATGCGTTGCATTAGGATCAAACAACCAAGACAAAAAATTAGAATGTTGAAGCTCTCTATGCGATACTCTGAGAATATCCATTAAATTTACTTCTTCATTTACTAAATTTTGTAAATTTGTAAAATCATCATCAAGAATCAGTTCTTTTAATTGACTCTCTACATCACTATCCATATAACGTACCTTACTTGATAAATATTAAACACTGATCAATTATTTACAGTCTAATAGATATTCAAAACAATAAAACCTAAACCCATGTTTTACATAAAATTAATTACAAGTTAGGTCATCCCAATAAAACAATGTTGTTTTCACCCTAATCTATCCATTAATTTGAGAAAATATACATACGAACTTGTTTATGACTCCCTACTAAATTCTTTAATTTTTTTAGATGTATTTCATTACGTATAATTTACATACAAAAAAGCCGGTGCATATACACCGGCTTTTTTACATCACCGACTAAATCGTCGGCTTTGTATGATCATACTTAAACAGTTACAAGCGCTGCGTTTAAAGTCGCACTTGGACGCATTACAGCATTCACTTTCTCTTGATCAACGGCATAGTAACCACCGATGTCAACTGACTTACCTTGAACGGAAGCAAGCTCAGCAATGATTTTGTCTTCGTTTTCAGCCAATACTTTCGCAAGTGGAGCAAACTTCGCTTTCAACTCAGCATTTTCATCCTGCGCAGCAAGCTCTTCAGCCCAATACTTAGCTAAATAGAAGTGGCTACCACGGTTATCAAGCTCACCAGTACGGCGCGATGGTGACTTGTCGTTGTCAAGTAACTTACCTGTTGCTTGATCAAGCGTTTTCGCCAGCAATTTCGCACGAGCATTGTCTTCTTTAATGCCCATTTCTTCTAAAGAAACCGCAAGCGCCATGAACTCACCTAGTGAATCCCAACGTAAGTGATTTTCTTCCACTAACTGCTGAACATGTTTCGGAGCTGAACCACCCGCACCCGTTTCATACATGCCACCACCCGCCATTAACGGAACGATAGACAACATTTTTGCAGACGTACCCAATTCCATAATTGGGAACAAGTCAGTCAGGTAGTCACGTAGGATGTTACCCGTTACTGAAATCGTATCAAGACCACGTGCTACACGCTCAAGTGTGTAACGCATCGCACGAACTTGTGACATGATTTGAATGTCGAGACCTGATGTATCGTAATCTTTCAAGTACTCTTCTACTTTCTTGATCAATTCATTTTCATGTGGACGGTACGGGTCAAGCCAGAAGATCGCAGGCATACCAGAGTTAAGTGCGCGATTTACCGCAAGTTTCACCCAGTCACGGATCGGGGCATCTTTCACCTGACACATACGCCAAATGTCGCCTTCCTCAACGTTTTGAGTCATCAACACTTCACCAGTTTCAAGATCAGTGATATTCGCGATACCCGCTTCAGCGATTTCGAAAGTTTTGTCGTGCGAGCCGTATTCTTCAGCTTTTTGCGCCATCAAACCAACGTTAGGTACAGTACCCATGGTTTTCGGATCGAAGTTGCCGTTCCATTTACAGAAATTAATCATTTCTTGGTAGATACGCGCGAAAGTCGATTCAGGCATCACTGCTTTACAGTCGTATTGCTTGCCGTCAGCGCCCCACATTTTACCGCCACCACGAATCATTGCAGGCATAGAAGCATCTACAATCACATCGTTTGGTGAATGGAAGTTGGTAATGCCTTTCGCAGAATCGACCATTGCTAACGCAGGACGATGCTCCTGACATGCATGAAGATCTTCAATGATTTCTTCACGAAGAGAAGTAGGCAAAGTTGCGATTTTTTCATAAAGACCCGACATACCGTTATTGACGTTGATACCCAACTCGTCAAATAACTTACCGTGTTTATCAAATGCTTCTTTATAATAGATTTTCACACAATGACCGAATACGATCGGATGTGAAACTTTCATCATGGTCGCTTTCACGTGTAACGAGAACAAGATGCCCGCTTCGCGACAATCTTCAAGTTGCTTCTCGTAGAAATCGCAAAGTGCTTTTTTGCTCATGAACATCGAATCGATGATTTCACCGTCTTTCAATGCAACTTTCGGCTTAAGAACAACCGTTTCACCACTCTTTGTGATGAGTTCCATCTTCACATTGCGCGCACGGTCAAGTGTCATTGACTTTTCACCGTGGTAGAAGTCACCTTCTTCCATGTGTGACACATGGGTCTGTGACCATTGCTTCCATTCGCTCATTGAATGCGGGTGTTTCTTAACGTAGTTCTTGACTGCAGCAGGAGCGCGGCGGTCAGAGTTACCTTCACGTAGTACAGGGTTCACAGCCGAACCTAGACACTTGCTATAACGTGCTTTAATCGCTTTTTCTTCTTCAGTGGCTGGGTTTTCTGGATAATCAGGAATAGCATAGCCTTTAGACTGAAGCTCCTTAATACACGCCATCAATTGACCAACAGAGGCACTGATATTTGGAAGTTTGATGATGTTCGTATCTGGATCTTGCGTAAGACGACCTAGCTCTGCGAGAGTGTCAGGCACTTTTTGTTCGTCGCTTAGGAAGTCTGTGAATTCTGCGAGTACACGTACGGCCACGGAGATATCGCTTTTAACGATTTCGATGCCAGCCGGTTTAGTAAAGGTCTCAATGATCGGCAGCAGTGAGTAGGTCGCCAATAGTGGCGCCTCATCGGTCAATGTGTAAATGATTGTTGACTTTCCACCAGCCATATATAGCCCCTTGCTTTGGATTGAGTTTGTTAGGACTAAGCTTTTGACTCAGCCCTGCGAACCGGTTTGCTTAAATAAAATATTTAAAGTATTGGTGCTGATTGCACCTCAGTCAAAACAATATCTTTTCATATTGCTGTTTGGCTGATAAATTTATACGCATCAGTGTTGTTCACCAATGCTGATATTCTACTTGAAATTTCGTCTTTTTTCGAATATGGGCAGTCCTAGGCTGTCGCTTTGACTGTATCGATGCACTTCATTACCCAAGTGCTAGTTTAGGGTCTTTATAACATAAAATATATATTTATCAATATTTTAATAGATTTACACCCCATAAATATGATTAAAATTTCACCAGATCAATTTACTGATTTACAAACCAATTACTTGGAACATGTTGGGTATCATGGAAATAAATCACCTATTAGGAAATAGGATGCAAATTTCCGTCCTGATCAGCCGAAAAAGTTATTTTGGTGAGGGATGCTTTCCTCACTATGAGGTTGCACTTAATTGAAAGGCTTTGGAACAATAAGCATCAGTATGACATCGCCTGCGAATCTAAAAATCTTCAATTTCAACACATTTAAGCAATGCCTTACCCTTGCCCCATAGCTTGTTATCGACATACTTTGACTACTCTTAATCAGGTACATAAAAACCATCTTTTTTGTAAGGCTGCTAAATTTCTTCTTAAAGCTAATCTAGATTTATAAATTTTTATATCTACTTCTAATAAAAAACCGATGCCTAAGCATCGGTTGTACATGACTTCAAATCGTTAGAAAATTAAGCTTTCAGCCACTTTTCCGCTTTCACTTGATCTTCAACTTTCAATTCAACTGTGGTTAAGTTAATTGCACCACCTGAAAGTTCAAACTGCATCAACTCATCACGGCGGAATGCATACACAGTAAAAGTGCCTTCCTGTTTTGCATATTGCTCGATCAGTTTTTCAGTGGCTTTTAAACCATCAATGGCAATAATCACATCATTGGCAGAAAAACCCGCTTGAGCTGCAACACCATCACGTCGCGCACTTTGAACCAGTACACCTTCAGGTTTATCAGCAACTTTTAACCCATATGGCAAAGTTTTGTCATTTTTCAAAGTATAGCTTAGACCAAACTCTGGAAATAACTGATCAAGCGGCAATTCATCTGTAGTATTAATCAAGTGATTAATTTGCTCTGCCCAATCTTGACCTGTCAGCGCTTTACACAAATCAAAAATAGTTCGCTCACTGACTTGAATGCCATTTTGTGCATTTTCATACAGCTTACGCATTAAGGCATCTAAACTTGAACCACGTAAACGTAAGCCCAGATCTAGACACAATGCAACTAAACAACCTTTGTTGTAATAGTTGGTTCCTGCATTATTTGAATTTTCATCCTGACGGTAAAATTTCACCCACGCATCAAAACTAGACTCAGAAACAGTCTGAACAGATCGACCGGGATTTTGTAAATAACGATCAATTTGCGCTTTTAATAACTCAATATAAGACGCTTGATTCACCACACCACTGCGCAGCAAAATCAAATCATCATAGTACGACGTAAAACCTTCAAAAATCCACAATAAAGAGGTATAGCCTTCTTTGTTTAAATCATAATTGACAAAGTTTTCAGGACGAATAAATTTGACTAGCCATGAATGAAAATATTCGTGGCTACATAAACCTAAGAACCGTTGATAATCTTTAGATGGCTCAATCGGTTCATCTGCTTTAGGCAGGTCATCACGTGGCGTAATGAGACTGGTACTGTTCGGATGTTCTAAACCACCATAACTATTACCTGTCGCCATGGTCATAAAGGTGTAATTTTCAAATGGTGCAGAACCAAACATTGTAATCTCTGTACTACAGATTTTTTCAATATCTTGTTTCATCCGTTGTTCGTTCATGGCATGTTTGCCTGAAACCACAAACTCATGTGCAATTCCATTCGCTTCAAAACTAAAACGCGTTTGATCTGCCAGTTCAAATGGACTATCAATCAACTGTGCATAGTTTTTAGCTTTTAAGGTATGACGACCTTTAACCAAGCTTTGATGCGCTAAGCCCGTAGCCAATTGGAAGTGTTTCAGTTCATTTGGAAGGAAGACTTCAACCTCGACTTGATTCTCTTCCTGACCTTCAAGCCCCAAACATGCACATGCTGGATTCACATATAAACGGTTCTGGTCAACATAAGCACCACGTACTGACAGGTCATATGCATAAACATCATATTCCACGGTAATCAGTTCAAAATCGGTATTAAATAAACGCCATTTATTTTTTTCAAATTTGCTTATTTGCAGCATACGCCCATCTTCATCATAGGCTTTAACAGACTCAATATGCTTTGAAAACTCACGAATCAGATAACTTCCGGGAATCCAAGTCGGTAACGAAAGCACCTGTGTTGGAATGGCAACAAAACGTAAAGTGACATGAATTAAATGCTGACGATAATCGTCAAATTCGATTTGATAATGCAACATAATAGGCGATTCAAAATGTGAAAAAGGTAACTTATCAATGAGCTTAGCATTTTTTTACAAAGCAATGCTGAACTGTCGCAATTGTCTACAATTCTGACTAGCCATTCAGCAAAAAAAGGCATAGCATTCGCAAGGTTTTTTGCATTTTAAAGTCAACGGATTGGCAAATAAAGGAACATCATTGAAAGCTGTTATCTACCTCATCGCATCACTTGGTTTATTGTGCTCCACAATAGTCAATGCCACATTACTCAATCTAGTCCCAGAAAGCGTTGAAGCTCAAGCTTGGACCATTATTGATACTCAGTCAGGACAAGTCATTGCTGAACAAAATAGTCATGTTCAACGTGCCCCAGCCTCGCTGACTAAAATGATGGTGGCTTACATCACGTTAAAAGAACTTCAGGCTGGTCATTTACGTAAAGATGAGGTCTTAACTGCAACACCTGTGGTTAAAATGGTGATGTGGGATGAATCACAGATGTACCTAAAAGAAGGTGAGCAGATTTCAGTCGATCAACTTCTTGCTGGCTTAGTGGTGATGTCTGCCAATGATGCTGCGGTGACTTTGGCAGAACGTATTGCTGGGAATGTTCCAAAATTTATTGAACGGATGAATAAAGAAGCTCAAGCTCTGGGAATGAAAGACACTCACTTCCAAAATCCAGCAGGCATTAGCATGCCTGAACATTATTCAACCGCAGCAGATTTAGCGCTGTTAGGACAAGCCCTAGTTACACAAACACCCGATTATTTAAATTACTCAAAACAACAAAGCTTTTCCTACAATAATCGCTTTCACCATGCCACAAATAGATTGTTAAAATTAGACCCTACCGTAGATGGCTTAAAAACAGGATTCACTAAAGCTGCGGGTTATAATCTCGCATTAACTGCAAACCGCCCAACAATGAACCCAGACACGCCTGAACGTCGCTTAGTGGTTATTGTCCTAGGGGCAGCCAGTGCAGCCAAACGTGCCGAAGTTGCCTATAACCTCATGAACATGGGCTATACCTATACCCGTAATGAAGTTGCAATTAAAGACAAACAACTGATTGCAGAATTACCGGTCATCAAATCTACGTTAAAAATGTTTAAATTAGAAACGACTAAACCGCAAATTATTACCACGTCTTTATATGACCAACCTTTTGCGATTGATTTAAAAACCTATGACACAACCAACCAACGTATTATGTTAAATACAGGCAATGGTACGATTCAAACCATTGAACCCTTACAAGAAACAAAAACCCACTTAAATGTTGAAATCAACGAAAAATTACTCACTGCACCTTTGGCCAAAGTGATGCAATTAGCCACAGTACAGGTCTATCAAAACAACCAATTGATTCGAACCATTGCCATTGAAGATGATGTACACATTGAAGAAGCCAATTTTTTTCAAAAAATCGCCCTTTGGTTTAAACAACTTTTCAGTTTTTTTTCTAGCGATGAAATAGAAGTTAAAACATATCCTTTAGGATAATTAAGTTCAATGTCTTAATTTTATCCAATCTGTATAACTATTTTAAACGTAATAAAAAGAAGATGGCTTATTAGATGTCATCTTCTTTTTTTGTACTCAAAATAATACATCGGTTAAAAATAAATGATCTTCACTCAATAGCTAAAATATTGTCACAAGAAAAATCACTCAGAATGATAAAATTGCATTGAAATTTAAAAAACCGTCCCTATTATTAAAAAAACGCCATAAAAACGCGGAAAATGCAATTTTTTGCTAAATATAGTCTACAAAATTTGCTTTTCACTTTATGATGTACCCTTAAAAAATTGAATGGATCAATGACATGACTGCTATTATTGCAAATGACCTCGTGGTTTCTTTCCACTACACGTTGACTAACGCAGAGGGCGAAACTCTCGACCAATCACAAGGTGAGCCACTTGCATATTTACACGGTGCAGGTAACATCATCCCAGGTTTAGAAAATGCTTTATTAGGCAAAACTGTTGGTGAAAAATTCACTGTAAACGTTCCTGCTGCTGAAGGTTATGGCGAATACAACCCAGACCTAGTACAAGAAGTTCCTGCGCAAATGTTCCAAGGCGTAGATAACATCCAAGCAGGTATGCAGTTCCAAGCTCAAACGGATGACGGTGTTCAAATCGTTACAGTTAAAGCAATCGAAGGCGACAACATTCTTGTTGATGCAAACTTCCCACTTGCTGGTCAAGATTTAACTTTTGAAGTTGAAATCATTGAAATTCGTGAAGCATCTGCTGAAGAATTAGAACACGGTCACGTACACGGCGCTGGTGGTCATCACCACTAAGATCGGTACAGATCAAAAAAAGGCAAAGTTTTTACTTTGCCTTTTTTATTATTTAAAACACTCTTTCTCATGCTTACTGCATCATTTTTATATGATCAATATTTATAAAAATACTATGTCTTCTAAACAACATTTCATAAATTTAAGCTTATAAATAATCGCCTTCGCGTTCTGGCTGATACAACACTTTTTCAATCTTAACTTTCATTAAATGACCATCAGGTTGTGGCCATTCAATTTCTTGTCCTTCGGCCAAGCCAAGAATAGCTGCACCGACTGGAGCAAGAACATTCACTTGACCTTTATCACCGCGAAAATCATGTGGATAGACCAAAGTAATTTCCGTAGATTCACTCGCTGGTGCAATGGTAATACGCACACGAGCATTCATGGTCACTACATTTTCTGGGACATCTTGTGGAGCAACAACATCCGCACGTGCAAGTTCATCTTCAAGATGCTGCATGGTCGGACTGAGTTTAGATTGATGCTCAAGCATGGTTTCTAAACGCTGAAGATCTTGTTGTGAAATAATAATTGTTGGTTTAGCCATTTACCTGATTCCTTTGAAAGAAAGATGTCATTACAGCAACAGCAAAATGATTTATATCTTTTATGAAGTATTATTCTGTTATAGCAGAAATATGTGATTTGAAAAATATGACTTTTAAACATCTATAAAAAAAGCCCCCTTGAGGGGGCTTTCTCAAGTCGTTACTTATTTTGCATAAACTGGAAATTTAGCACAAACAATTTCAACTTTCGCTCTAGTCGCGTTAATTACAGCTTCATCGCCTTTCGCATCTAAGATGTCAGCGATCCAGCCTGCCAAATCACGAACTTCAGCTTCACCAAAACCACGAGTGGTTACAGCTGGCGTACCAATACGGATACCTGAAGTCACGAACGGAGAACGTGGGTCATTTGGTACAGCATTTTTGTTCACAGTGATGTGAGCAGCACCTAACCATGCATCTGCTTCTTTACCAGTCACATCTTGTTTAATGAGTGACAATAAGAATAAATGGTTTTCAGTACCACCAGATACAATATCGTAACCACGTGCGATTAATACTTCAGCCATTGCTTTAGCATTTACCACAACTTGCTTTTGATATTCTTTGTATTCAGGTGTCATTGCTTCTTTAAAGCAAATCGCTTTCGCTGCAACCGCGTGAACCAATGGGCCACCTTGATTACCAGGGAATACTGCTGATTGTAATTTTTTCTCGATTTCTTCGTTTGCTTTCGCAAGGATTAAACCAGAACGCGGACCACGAAGTGTTTTATGCGTAGTCGTTGTAGTTACATCAGCAATTTGTACTGGGCTTGGGTAAACACCTGCAGCAACTAAACCAGCAACGTGAGCCATATCTACAAATAGGTAAGCGCCAACTTTGTCCGCGATGTCACGGAAACGTTGCCAGTCAACAATTTGGCTATAAGCAGAGAAACCAGCAACGATCATACGTGGCTTATGTTCTACTGCTAAACGCTCAACTTCTTCATAATCGATTTCACCAGTTTCGGTGTTTAAACCGTACTGAATCGCATTATATGTTTTACCAGAGAAGCTAACTTTTGCACCGTGAGTCAAGTGACCACCGTGAGCCAAGCTCATACCTAAAACGGTATCGCCTGGGTTAAGCAACGCCAAGTAAACAGCTGAGTTAGCTTGTGAGCCAGCATGTGGCTGAACGTTTGCATAATCTGCACCGAAAAGCTCTTTAGCACGGTCAATTGCCAATTGTTCGATGATGTCTACATATTCACAACCGCCATAGTAGCGTTTGCCTGGGTAGCCTTCTGCATATTTGTTGGTAAGTTTTGAACCTTGAGCTTCCATCACTGCTGGAGAGCAATAGTTTTCAGAAGCAATCAGTTCGATGTGCGCTTCTTGGCGAGCATCTTCCTGTGTGATTGCTTGCGCGATTTCTGGGTCAAATTCAGCAATTGAGATATTGGCAAACATTAGCGAGGTCCTATAAATTAGGGCTTTTAAGCCGTGCTAAGATTGGCGCGTATTGTAGCATGAAGTTTATAAATTTCGAGAATGAACTTTACTCAGTTTTAAATAAAAAAGCTCATGTAAATACAAACATGAGCTTTTTAGGTCAAATCAAGTTATGGAGTTGGTATTGTTGCTGGCATCATCTTTTGAACATCAATAACAAACTGATCTAAATTTTCCAGATAAACACTACTGTGAGTCCATTTTGCATCTGGTTTATATTGAATTATTGTACCTTTAGCTTCAGCACTTGCTCTCAGTAAATCAGTTGCTGCTTTTGGTACAGTCGCATCTTGTCCACCTTGATAAATAATAACAGGCTGATTTAGCTTCACTGTACCGGGTTGTGAGTCTTTTATTAAGAAATTATTAATCACAGGTATAGACATAAAGTTATCCTGCTTTCGTCCATAGCCACTCAAGGAACCCGAATGCTCAGGTAGTGCAATATAATCTGTCATTCCTTTAAACAAGGCTTCCCTAACAGAATCTAAACACTCTGTTTCTGCAATAGGTGCAATTTTTGCAGTATCTGCTTTAAAAACGTCAGCATAACTGACCGAAACCTGATGCCCTTGCATTCCAGCAACAATTAAAGAAGTAAATGCATCTAAAGGTGGTAGAGCTTGGATCTGCACACCTACAGGTTGATCTTTTACAGCATTTTCTCCTCCTTGCAATATTGCAGCAAGGTTTGATGCAGGTGCAATTGCAATTGTACCCTTGTAGTCTAGCTGCGCTCTAGAAGCATATTGTGCTGCACCCAATGCAGCATGACCACCTTGCGAATGACCTATTGTCATCCATTGTGGAGCAACTTTCTTACCTTGACGACGTAGGTAATCATGTGTGGCGACTACAGCATCAGTAATGGAAAAGGCTTCGCTTTTTAAATTAAGAAATGGATGATTACCCTCTGCTCCCAATCCCTCATAATCTGGGGCAACCACCACATAACCTGCTAATAATAATTTTGTCAGCAGCATTTGAGATTCCTTTAAACCCTGCTGACTAGGTGCACACTTATCTGCAACACCCGTTGTACCATGCGCCCAAACCACAATCGGCCAGCCATTTGCAGGTGCAGCAGTTTTAGGGGTAAAAACTAAAGACGTTGCTTGAACTTCTTTGCCATTTACACCCAACATTTTATACGTCATCAGCTGACTGTCCGCAGCAACTAGAGACATACCATCCTGCGTATAAGCAGTCACACTTACGACTGGATTTTGAATATTATTGGCAGATTCATTATTAGAAGAAGTAAAGACTGAATCACCATCTCCACTACCACATGCAGTTAACAGCATGACCGAACTACTCATGAACACTGTAAGCAATGTTTTTTTCATGTTTGCACTTCCTTATACGTTTTTTGTTGTGATGATTTTAATAAAGCGATTACTTTTATTTTTCAATTTCAGACTAAATACATTATTTTAAAACAAGGTAAAACACAATAGTACTAAGGTATTGATTTTTTAAATTATTATTTTTTACAATTACAAATACTCAATAATATCAATTCAATAAAATATTTTTTAATAGAAAAGCTAAGCGCCTCAAAATGTTCGAATATTGTATCTTTTAAGATCAACACAATATTATTTGAGCCGTATTGTTGCATTAATTTTGCATAGACAATAATTCTACTTTTAAAAGGTCAATAAAGAAGAATATTCCTCAAAGCACAAACCATTATTTTGGCTAGGATTAATCCCCCACACAGCATGTTTGAAAAAATTGCAGACATTAGGAATATCTTGCTTAAACATACAATATTTTATGATTTCAGATCATGACTAGAAGACTATAGATAGCATCTAAGGCATGAAATAAATGAGTCATGAAATTGGCTTTTATATCTATAAAAAGTCTTATTTTCAGTAATAAATTAAAACAAGCACATTTAAACAGCATCTTTAGGCAGAAATAATCAGGAATAATCCAAAGTTGATGTTTTCAGTTTGTACCAAGGCATTTGAAAGTGTTAAATTTATTCAAAATTTCGCTACGGTTATGGACTAGGTCATGCAAGCAATTATTCTCGATACAGAAACCCATACTTTAAATGGACAGCCCATTGAGATTGCTTATGCACCGATTCAAATCCATGATGGCAAACTTACGCTAGATAAAAGCCAAATTTTCGATCAGCTCTATCGTGTAGATGAACCGATTTCTTATGCGGCAATGGCTGTACACCATATTTTAGAATCCGAGTTGGTCGATCAACCCCACTATACCAGCTTCAGCCTTCCACAGGACACAACCTATATTATTGGTCACAATATTGATTACGATATTCGTGCACTTGAAAAATGTGGCGTAGATACCTCAAAAATTAAAGCCATTTGTACACTTGCTCTTGCGCGTTTAGTTTGGCCAGATGCCGAGGCACATAATATTTCTGCACTCATTTATATGATTACCAAAGGCAGCGCAAAAGCCCGCGACATGATTAAAAAAGCGCACCGTGCCGATATGGATATTATTTTAACAGCAAATATTTTAATGCATGAAATACATCATTTAAAAATTCAAACCATTGAAGAACTCTATACAACATCCGAAGATGCACGTATTCCACGCACCATTAATTTTGGTAAACACCGTGGCACAGCCATTACCGATTTACCCGCAGACTATATGCAGTGGTTACTTCGTCAGGAAGATCTAGACCCTTACTTACGTAAGGCAATAGAAAATGCCAAGATCATGACTTTATAATCTTTTGATTTGTAATATTTTTTACATAATATTGTCATGATCAACTCATACAATCTGCCTTAATTTATTGCGGGGAGTAAATTAAGGTATGTCTCAATATTACAAAACTGATTTGGGCATTGAAAGTTTAAAACAGCGTTCAATGAATCTAAATGCTCGCCAACGCAGACTGTTACTGCTTATTGGTACAGATGATTTTGACCTCCTCGATGAACAATTCAAGCATCGGATTGCACCGTCAGAAGTTCTATCACAATTAATCGATATGGGATTAATTGTTCCTTCAATTCAACACCCTATTGAAATACCAGAACCCACAACACTGCTCCATACTGAAATTAAAACCAGCCTTCCACTGCAAACAACGAATTCTATTCAAGAGAAGTTAGCTGAACCCATCACCACAACGACTATCACACCAGTTAGCTCAGACATTGCTCATACCCACTCTAGGGCAACAGAACTACAACATGACCTAGATGTAACTTTAGAAGAATTAAACTTTGAGCAAGTAAAACATTTGATGGCTCAACTGCTACAACAAAACTGCGGTTTAATGGGCAAACAATTGATGAATCGCATTCTAAACAGTCATGATTTACGCAGTTTAAAATTGTGTCAAATGCAATGGATCACAGAGTTGCAAGAAAGTCGCATTCGACCTCACCAATTAAATCATTGCTTAAAACAAATCAATTTTTCGCTACAAAAGCTAAATGCTTCGTAAAAAATTAAGAGTATTTTTGTGTTTTACCAGTCATTTAAGCTCTAATTTTTTTACGTTATATTTTTATTTTATTTTTAAAAAACAATGCTATTTAATTTATTATTTAGATATTCAATTACCCTTAAGCCATATCATTTATCATACTAAGACTTTTGTTCAATGGTGCATATTCTCCAAAAATTACATACATTTAGTATTTAAGGGGAAATGAATATGAGTGCTCTATATTATTTAGACTTTCATCCAGCCGACAACCCAATGTACTTAAAAAAATTAGGTAATTGGGTGATTACTTTTTTAAGTTCTCAGGATGAAGTGGCGAATATCCAACTGGCAATTACCAGTGTGTTGCCTCGTCAATTAAGTGATAATTTACAACCTAGCCGAATTATTATTCATCAAACAGAACGCTATAATCGTTGGTTAATTCAACAAATTGAATGTTATAACAGCCTAGACGGCAAAGATAAATTATTAAGCTGTCATGATAAAGTCGGCAAACAAGTCATTCAAAATTTGATTCAAGAATTTAATAAATACGATGTAGAGGTAAACTTATTGTGAGTTTTAATTTTAAGCTCACATCGATGCGCTTTTTTAGTACGGATACTTTTTTAGTACGTATATATGGTGAATAAAATAAAATGCACCCTTCAAATTAGACTAAAAGTGCCCAACTTTCGAGGTACAGTTTATTTAAGTGAAGTTTTAGATCTGATGCTTTCATTCGAACAAACCACATATTTAACAAAAATTATTTATTCAATAACACGATAAATACTGTCCGAATGTCGACTTTCAAAGAGTAATTCAATACTCGGTTGAATCGTTTCACCATTCACCACTATATGTTCAATCCTTTGAAAAAGTGACAGATTATTCGCTTCAGCATGTTCAGGAAGATCCCGAAGTAATGCTAGTGCTTCATGAATGTTACTAAATTGATCTTTCACTTTTAATTCAATCACTTCAGTCATATGTTTTTCTCGTCTTATTTTACTCAATGGACCTTTTTATAACACAAGTTCTTGCGTGAACATGGTCTAGAGTTGTTAGATTTCTTGGCAATGTAATGTTTTATAAACAGAGAAATCATATTTACTTCGGCTATTTTCAAATAGAAAATGAAGCAATAATTCAATATAGTCTCAGCGATCTACTACACTCACAGACCATTTTAATTAAGAAAATATTTCTAACGCAATTAAGAAAGCCCGCATTTCTGCGGGCTTTTATGTTGGAAGGCTAGTGCTGATTTCTTGTTCAACCCTAAGGTTGCAAACTCAACGAGCTGTCATTGATCCGTCCAACTACTTCGTAGCATCTTCACGACCTACTGTAGGTTTAATATAGAACTGAAAAGTATATTAGGCAAGTGTGCTCAACATTTATACACATCAATCAAATAAAATTCTAATTGAATTAAAGCAAATTTATGAAATACGAGATGTATAAACTAAAAAGGATATAAAAATGAAAATTGAATGAACACATTTCTTCTATTTTAGAATTTAGATTTTTAAAAATTGGTACGGCCAGCGGGACTCGAACCCACGCCACAGGCTTCGGAGACCTGTACTCTATCCAGTTGAGCTATGGCCGCTTCTTTCGGATTGCGCACATCATAACAAAAAAAACCATAAGGTAAAGCAACTATCTCTAAGTCATCATTTTTTGTGCTCATACTTTAAACAATGTTCCATAATTGCAACACAGAATTCCTCCTTATTGACTTGGTTTATTACCCAAGATCACTCACAATACTCATACTATTCACCATGTGAGAATTTCATGACTGATGCATTGACCTTGAGAGACGTATCTAAAACTTATCGAAATGGTTTTCAAGCGCTAAAAGGGATTAACTTAAGCGTACCTGAAGGTGAGTTTTATGCCCTCCTTGGACCCAATGGCGCAGGTAAATCAACCACCATCAGCATCATTAGTTCACTCACAAAAAAAACTTCAGGTACTGTTGAAATTTTTGGACACAATCTAGATACCCACCCTTCAGAAGCAAAACAATGCTTAGGTGTTGTGCCTCAAGAGTTTAACTTTGGGCAATTTGAAAAAACATTTGATATTTTAGTCACTCAAGCGGGTTATTACGGTATTCCCAAAAAAATTGCAGAACAACGTGCTGAACAATATTTAGAAAAATTGGGTCTTTGGGACAAACGCGCGGTTCAAGCTCGTATGCTATCTGGTGGTATGAAACGCCGTTTAATGATTGCTCGCGCCATGATGCATCAGCCGAAACTGCTCATTTTAGATGAACCGACTGCGGGTGTAGATATTGAATTGCGTCGTTCAATGTGGGATTTCCTCACTGAAATGAATGAACAAGGCACTTCCATTATCCTCACAACCCATTATTTAGAAGAAGCTGAAATGCTCTGTCGCCGCATCGCCATTATTGACCGCGGCGTGATTAAAGAAGATACCACCATGAAGTCTTTCTTAAATCAGCTTAGTGAAGAATCCTTTATTTTCGATTTGGTCGAACCGATTCAGCCTATTCATATCGACATTATTGGTGTACGTTTCAATTTAATCGATCCCGTTACCTTAGAAGTAACGATGGACAAAGCCCACACCCTAAATGAACTGTTTCAGCTTTTACAATCACAAGGCATTCAAGTCGCGAGTATGCGTAATAAATCGAATCGTCTAGAAGAACTGTTTGTGAAAATGGTGGAAAAAAATCTTGAAGGGGCTGCGCAATGAACTTTAATCAATTATGCGTTGCACTCTATACGCTTGTGCATAAAGAAGTACGTCGCTTTATGCGCATTTGGCCACAAACATTATTGCCCCCTGCCATCACCATGAGTTTATATTTCGTGATTTTTGGAAATTTGGTCGGTTCGCGTATTGGTCAAATGGGCGGCTTCAGCTATATGCAATTTATTGTGCCAGGCTTAATCATGATGGCGGTCATTACCAATAGTTATGCCAACGTCTCTTCGAGTTTCTTTAGTGCTAAATTTCAAAAAAGCATTGAAGAATTGATTATGAGTCCAGTGCCTTTACATATGATTCTTTGGGGCTATGTGATTGGTGGCGTGTGCCGTGGTGTTTTGGTCGGCATTATTGTCACCAGCATGAGCATGTTCTTTACTGACTTATATATCACTAACTGGTTTGTGACTATATATACAGTATTAATTACCTCCCTCTTATTTTCGCTTGGGGGACTTATTAATGCAGTGTATGCCAAATCTTTTGATGATATTTCAATTATTCCAACATTTGTACTTACACCACTGACATATTTAGGTGGGGTATTCTATGCGATTAGCGCTTTAAGCCCTTTTTGGCAAAATCTCTCTTTAATTAACCCAATCGTATATATGGTAAATGCCTTCCGCTTCGGCATTTTAGGGCATAGTGATGTCAATGTTTCCGTTTCATTAAGCATCATTACCTTATGCTGCGTTGCGCTTTACGGCATAGCTTACTATTTACTTTCTCGTGGTTCAGGAATGCGTGAATAATGACTGTAGAACTCTCCTTATTAGGTAAAGACACCAATTATCCAACAGAATATCAACCCGATATTCTGTTTCCTATTGCACGTGCACCAGCACGTGAACACTATGCCCATGTTGAAGGCATTCAACAAGGGCAGGATTGGTGGCATGTTTTTGAAATATCTTGGTTAAATGCTGTAGGCATTCCACAAGTTGCCATTGGTCGTATTGCTCTACCCGCATCATCACCCAATTTAATCGAATCAAAATCTTTAAAGCTCTACTTTAATAGCATGAACTTCACTTCATTCGAATCAAAAGAAGCTTTTATTGCTACTGTAGAAAAGGATTTATCCGCAGCCGCAGGTGCACCTGTCACCCTCAGCCTATTCCAAGCCGACGATTTAGATATTGCCAAACCTGAGGGCATTTGTGTTGATGACTTCAGCCCTGAGCGCTTAGAAACGCATCCAGATGCAACTTTATTAAAGTTAGACACAGAAAATACTGGAACTGTCGATATTCAACTGTATTCACATTTACTACGCAGTAATTGTCCCGTCACAGGACAACCCGATTGGGGCACAGTTTTTATTCGCTATCAGGGTAAAAAACCTTGTTATCGCAGTATTTTAGCTTATATTATTTCTTACCGTCAGCATAATGGGTTCCATGAACAATGTGTGGAACAAATGTTCGCCGACATCTGGCAAAATTTTGCCCCAGAAAAACTGATGGTCTATGCAACCTATACACGTCGGGGTGGATTAGATATTAATCCTTGTCGTGTGTCGGATCTCACATGGATGCCCCGCCCCATTCGTTTGGCGCGACAATAAAATGAAAAATATTGAGGTTTTTTGACATGCCATTTTTTGGTTTTATTCCTTCTGCAGAATTATTAACAAGCATTCAGACAGGTCAGGAAAAGAAAAATTCGAGCGAGCCGCTTTACCCTTTACGTGACAAAACAGCACTACTGATTAATGATGAAATCATTGATGGGATTTTGACTGAACTTGTCCGTCGTTTTCCACCTAGCGATAAACGCGATACAGCAGAGAAACTTGCGGGTTATATCAAATCGACTGTTGCTGTTTTATTAAAACAGCTCATGGGTAAATCCTCAAATGACGTTGTTAAGCAATCCATTGAGTTTTCTGAAAAAAGTTTATTTAAAGATGCAGAAGGCAACTTCCGCGTTGGTGAACTTCTAGATGCAACTTTGGTGACAAATCTCAAAAATAGTTATGCTGAAATTAAAGCGGGCAATGAAGTCAATAAAGCAGCGCTAGCTGAACTTTATAAACAATTTGCAGACGCCACAGTCCATCATTTTATGAATGACTTTAATAAGACGCTAGATCTAGGCATGATCAAACGTAAAGCTGCGGATTTCGGTTCTGCTGCTGTCATTAAAGCGGTGCATATTGCTGCGGATAAAATCATCCCCAATCTCAATAAAGATGAGCTGCTGGCACTCGCGGAATATCATGATACTTTATTTCATGTTTAAGCTTTTTTAAAATGCTCAAAAACCTAGCTTTTGCTAGGTTTTTTTATTGCAAAATATTGATATATATTGTCTAAATGCAAGTTTATGTTAGCATCGCCTTTGCATTTATCCACCCCAAAAAGTCATGTCAACCAACCTGCATTCTAGATTTCTTAGTCAAACTCCACACAATGCTGCAAGCACAGCAAGATTGCCCTCTAAATGACAACCTTTACATTGTATTGATCCTGATTATTTTATGTTTCGTCATTATTCTTAAAACGATGCCAATTAGACTGAATTGTTTTTATCAGTCTGGTCACTTACTGGTGGGCGGTCTAGGTTTGTCGTTTTTTGTATATGTATTTGTTAACGCTGGCATGGTCAGTGTTATCTTAGCTATTACAGCACTTCTTTTTGTAAGTTATAGCGGTACTGCAATAATTGCTTTAATGGCTGCTTTTAGCGTTGTGATGTCTACCCATACACACAAATGATATTTTTTGGAACTTTGAGCAATATGTTAAACATCCACTTTTATAACAAAATGAAACGTCTCCCTTTACTTATTGGTGCGCTTTCCATCACCAGCTTCTGCCAAGCCAATGATTTTTACAACCATCCTGGTTATAGCAGTTTTAAACAGAAAACCATGCAAACCTATGGTTTAAGTGCAGAACAAATCGATTGGGCCATGAATGGTTCAAAAAACCTGCCGAATATTATTAACATTATGAATCGCCCCGGGGAAAGTAAACCGTGGTACGAATATAAAACCAATTTTATGGCTGAAAGTACCATTCAACGTGGCGTGCGTTTTAAAAACCAATATGCCGACACCTTAAACCGTGCCGAACAACAGTTTGGTGTCCCTCAATCGGTGATCTTAGGCATTTTAGGTGTGGAAACAGGTTTTGGTGCCAATAAAGGCAATTTCGTCACGCGTGATGCATTAGCAACCCTAGGGTTTGGTTACGAACGACGCGCACAATATTTCCAAGATGAACTTGCCGCACTCATTGCATGGTCATACAAAGATGGCGTTCCAACCCATTCAGTGGTTGGTTCTTATGCTGGTGCAATTGGCTACCCTCAATTTATGCCAAGCAACATTCCTAAACTCGGTGTGGACTACGATGGAAATGGACATATTGACCTGAGAAATTCTGCGGTCGATGCCATAGGTTCAATTGCGAACTATTTAGCTCAACATGGATGGCAACGCAATCAACCTATCGGTTTTGCGGCTCGCTATACAGGAAACAATCCTGAATCCATTATTGCCAAAAATTTGGAACAACCAACACCCTACGGAGCCCTAAAGAATCAAGGGATTACACCAACAAATCCGATTGTTAAAATAGATGACTTAGATCTGGTCAATGTGATTCAACTTCAAGAAAGTTATGCACCAATCTATTATATTACTTACCCTAATTTCCAAGTGATTACGACTTATAATAAGAGCCGTATGTATGCGACTGCCGTATGGCAATTGGGCACTGAAATCGCTAGTCGTTGAGACTAGCTTTTACCACAAATATAAAAAGTCAAGATTTTATTTTACAAAATAGTGTACAAAACACACTTTTTAAATAATATGTTACAATATTGATTATTTTTTAATCAAAAATTGATATATTTTCACCCTTTTTGTAATTATTTCAATTAAAGAGTAGACAGCTTTAGCCTAGCATGAATATTATCCATCTCGTCAAATGTAGTTGCAAAAGAGAATTAACAGACTTGATTGCCGATATTTCAATCGTTTAGATGAAGTTAAGCACATGGTCTTTAGGAGTTTAATAATGCAGTCTTCGCTTAAGTATATTTTAGCTTTAACCACCACTTTTGCCCTGAGCCAGTCTCAAGCAGAAATGGTTCAGTCATCATTCAATACCGATAATGACAACACTCGCCTAGCTACGCGTGTGTTAAACAAAGATGCTCAAAAGTTTAATTCACACTTTTCAAATTTAAATAGCCTTTCAATCACTGAGCGTTCTGGCGATAAAATCCGTCGTGAAACGATTGCAGCAAAAATTGAAATCCCTGAAGACGAGCCTTCAGTGATTGAAAAGTTAAACACTGTTGCATCCAATACTGTTCGTAAGTTCAGTCAGACTGGTGCAGCATCATGGTACGGTCGCCAGTTTCATGGTCGTAAAACAGCAAGTGGTGAAACATTTGATATGAATGGATTAACTGCCGCTCACCGTAGCTTGCCATTGAACTGTTATATTCGCGTCACGAATAAAACCAATGGTAAAAGTGTGGTCGTAAAAGTAAATGATCGTGGTCCATTCCATGGTAACCGAGTTCTAGACTTGTCTTACGGTGCTGCTAAACAATTGGGTATTACCAACGCTGGTACAGCCAAGGTTAATATTGAACGTGTAGATGGCCCAAGTTCATAAACACATGCAAAACTTCTAATACGTTTGACTTAAAAAGCCACTTAATGTGGCTTTTTTAATACCTTAAAAAACTTTGTTTTAAGCATCATCTTAGTGTTTAATAAATACAGCATATAAATTATAAAGAATGATAAGCATTGAGGATGAACATCATGCTAAAAACCCAAAAAACTTATACATCGAACTTGATAGCCAAATGCATCGTTTCATCACTACCCTTCACTTTACTTGTTGCCTGTTCTAATTTACCCACATCACAACATGATTCACCTCAAACAAAAGCCTCAAATACACTATTAATTTATGGCGGCCCCATTTTGACTATGGAGGGAATGCAACCTACCTATGTCGAAGCATTATTGATTCAAGCAGGTCATATCGAATTTAGTGGGAAACTTGAACAAGCGCGAAAAATTGCCCCTCGCGCACAGCAGCTTAATTTAGAACAACGCACAGTTATCCCAGGTATCATTGATGCACATAGCCATGTCAACAGTGTCGGCTTACAACAAACGGTTGCGAATCTTTATTCCCCCCCAGATGGAACAGTGACAGATATTAATTCTCTAATTGCTGCCATGAAAAGCTGGCAGCAGAAAAACCCTGAATTTATTCAGGCAACATCAGGCTGGATTATGGGCAACGGTTATGATGATGCTCAACTCAAAGAAAAACGCCATCCAACAGCAGCAGAACTCGATCAGATCTCTAAAAATCAGCCAGTCTTAATTCTTCATCAATCTGGACATCTAGCATCGGTAAATCATAAAGCTTTAGAAATACTCAACATCAATGCAAAAACACCCAATCCATCTGGTGGCGTTATTCGTCGGATGAACAACTCCATGGAGCCAAATGGTGTACTTGAAGAAAGTGTTGTTTTTAGTGCCATGATGCAGGCTTTTAAAAGTGTTCCACCCGATATTATGCAGAAAATGGCGCTCACGGCTATTCAAACTTATATCCAAAATGGCTACACCACCGTTCAAGAAGGTCGTGCGGATGCTGGAACCAGTGAATTATGGCGAAATTTAGCCAAACAAGGAAAATTACCCATTGATCTAGTGTCCTATCCAGACATCATTAATGAAAAAGAATACATGCTTAAGCATGGTACGAGTCGAAACTATGATCATCATTTTCGCATAGGTGGCGTTAAAATGAGTTTGGATGGCTCACCTCAAGGCAAAACAGCTTGGCTGACTCAACCGTATTTAATTCCACCAGAAGGTAAAGCAAACACCTATTCAGGTTATCCCGCCTTTCCTGAAAACAAAACGGTACAAGATGCCATTAATTTAGCCTTTGAACACAAATGGCAAATACTGGCCCATGCCAATGGTGATGCTGCAATTGACCAGTATTTAAATGATATTGATACCGCAACCAAGCACTATCCAAAATTAGACCGACGTAATGTCATTATTCATGCACAAACGATGCGTGAAGATCAGTTAGACAAAGCTAAATCTCTCGAACTCATTCCATCCTTCTTTTCATTGCATACCTATTATTGGGGCGACTGGCATCGGGAAGAAACTTTGGGCGTAGAACGAGCAAATCATATTTCGCCAACTGGATCCGCTTTACGCAAAGGCATTTTATTTACCGAACATCATGATGCGCCTGTAATTCCACCCCGTAGCATGATGACTCTAGATACCACTGTAAATCGCGTCACACGCAGTGGCAAGATACTGGGGGCTGAACAACGCGTCAGCCCTTATATTGCATTAAAGTCGCTCACAGACTGGGCTGCTTATCAATATTTTGAAGAAAATAGCAAAGGAACCCTAAGCAAAGGAAAACTGGCTGATTTTGTTATACTAAGTGACAACCCACTGACCATCCCAAGCAACAAAATTAAAGATATAAAAATATTAGCCACCTACAAAGAAGGTCAGCTAATTTATCAAAACCCAAACCTAAAAAACATAGAACTCAAAACATCACCATAAAATTATGGTATCGCGAGTTCTTTAATGGGTCATTCAGCCAATTTAAAGTGAATGACTCAAATCGACTATAGGATACTTTGCCCCATAACTGCTTCTGGTTTATATTTTCAGCATATAAAAATAAACACATGAATCAACATCCAACAGGAGTGATGATGAAAACAATGAACCAATGGTTTGATGAATATAGCGAAAGCCATCAAAATAAAACCAATAAAGCAATTCACTGGGCTTGTGTACCTGCAATCCTTTTTGCCATTATCGGTATACTTGCTCATTTCAGTGCCTTATTAACCGCTTTGCTTCTCGTGCTCAGCTTCGTTTTTTATGCTCGACTTGATTTGGTTCTCGCTGTAGCGATGGCTGCACTTTTAGTCGTCATGGCATGGTTGATTTACACATTACCTGTAGGTGTTGGGTTTTATCTGGGTGTTTTTGTTTTAGCTTGGATTGGTCAATTTTATGGTCACAAAGTCGAAGGCAAAAAGCCTTCATTCTTTAAAGACCTCCAATTCCTCCTCATTGGCCCAGTATGGTGCATGGACGCCTATCTAGGTAAATTGATACCTAAATGGAAAACTCGCCAAAAACTCGCTTTTTAGCGCATTTTAGCGTGGGATCAATATTTCTGACATATTTTATCTATTTCTTAAGGACTAAAGATAAAAATAAGCAGATAAAAGCACAGCAAACTGACAATCAAATTCGGAAGAAGCCTTTTAAATAGTAAGGCCAAAACAATACATATGCCTGCTGCAATAAAATATGGATCTAAAGGAATTGATCTTAAAACCTCCCCTTGATAAAAAATGATAGGGGCACAAATTGCTGTCCTATATTTTTTAATATTGATTGCTTCTTCCTTTTGTGCTTTGACTTAAAAATAATATCACTCAATGTTTTAAGTCGATTGTGATTTGAACGATGAACCCCTTAAGCTTTCCATGGCTACCCCCTCTAATCGTCAAAATTTTATAATTTTTTATTCACAATTTTATTTTCCTCTTCACAAGACAATGATTTATATTACCGCTGTATTTCTTTAGATTTATTCTTGCATGTTAGCTTGCCAACAGTTTCGTGATCATCTGATTGCCGTTTTCCCTGAACTCCAGCCTACCGATTTTCCACCAATCAACCACGCTCAAGATATAGATACTTGGATTACAGATTGGTTATCTGAATACCCAGTTAGCCGAGAATACCTCTTAGAATGTGATTATGAAGACTGGTCAAATAGTTTAGATCTTAAACTTCATTTTTTAAAAGCCAATGAAAACAACCCTATTCCTATCGATAGCGTTCTTGATGACGTTTATGATTTCTTTGAACCAGCATTGGATTTTGACGAACTTAGCAACCTTGAAATGGATCATTTTGAAATAGATGATCTTGCAGTAGAAGATCTTGAAGTAAATGACCTTGAAGTAGAAAACTTTGAACAAGATGATGTTAATGAAGATGACTCTATCCTTGTAGAAGCTGAGAATATTCTGCTCGATAATATTCTAAATTGCATTCTAAGAAATGGTATTGATGTCATTTTTATTGATTTACCTGTTAAATTTCAGCTAATTTTAAGCCGCAATCCAGATCGCTCAGCCCTACAAGCACTGGCTGCTTATTTAACAGAACACAGCGATCCGAACTACCCAGTTCGCTACTATTGCGCACGTAGCTATAGCCATCACCTTTTCCCATATCTGATTGGAAAACTTTAAAATACTCACATAAAAAAAGCCCCTAAAGGGGCTTTTTTCACACAATACTTTTACTTATACAGTAAAATTATTGAGCAGCAGCTTGAGCAGCAGCAACTTCTTCAGCGAAGCTCATTTCTGCTTTTTTCTCAATCCCTTCACCTACTTCGAAGCGAACAAATTGAGCTACAACTGTAGCAGTTGCTTTTAATACATCAGCAACTTTTTTGTCGTTGTCAATAACGTACATTTGACGTTCAAGCACAACTTCATTCAAGTATTTTTCAACTGAACCAGTCACCATTTTTTCAACGATGTTTGCTGGCTTACCAGATTCAATCGCTTTCGCTTCAGCAATTTCTTTCTCTTTAGCGATAAGATCAGCAGATACACCTTCAGCATTTACAGCAACTGGATTGAATGCAGCAACGTGCATTGCAATACCTTTACCTGTAGCAGCATCACCAGTGTAAGATACAACTACACCAATTTTTAAACCGTGTTTGTAAACTGCAAGGTTTTCACCTTCAACAATTTTCGCACGACGAACTTGGATGTTTTCACCGATTTTTTGAACAAGTGCAATACGCGCTTCTTCTACAGTCGTACCATCTTCAAGTTTTAATTCAGCAATTTTAGCAGCATCAGTTTCGTTTGCAGCAAGTGCAGCAGCAGCAACTTTAGCAGAAAAACCAGCAAAGTTTTCGTCTTTAGCAACGAAGTCAGTTTGACAGTTTACTTCTAAAAGAAGTGCTTTGTTGCCTTCTTGAGCAATAGTGATCGCGCCATCAGCAGCAATGTTACCAGCTTTTTTAGCTGCTTTTGCTTGACCTGATTTACGAAGGTTATCAATCGCTAATTCAACATCACCATTCGATTCTGTTAATGCTTTTTTGCATTCCATCATCGCAAGACCAGTACGGTCACGTAATTCTTTTACCATGCTCGCTGTAACTGCAGTCATGTTGTTCTCCTAAATACGGTAGAAAATTCAATCTGTTCAACAAAAACGGCCCAAAGTGTTCTCTGGGCCGTTCTGCTTTCTTGACGCTTAATTTGCCACCATTACATGTCGCAAAAATGACAACCTTGCGTCAAAACGCATTAAGCCTCTGGAGCTTCTTTAGCAACTTCTTCAACTTTAGCTTGAGCGTTTGCTTGTGATTGAGCGTACTCTTTACCAGCAAGAATCGCATCAGCCATAGCAGAAGCGTAAAGTGTAACCGCACGGATTGCATCGTCATTACCCGGAATAACGTAGTCTACGTTGTCTGGGTTAGAGTTTGTATCAACGATACCGATTACAGGAATACCAAGGTTTTTAGCTTCTTTAATCGCGATTGATTCGTGGTCAACGTCAATTACGAATAATGCGTCAGGTAAACCACCCATGTTTTTAACGCCGCCTAAAGCACGTTCAAGTTTTTCCATCTCACGAGTACGCTCTAAAGCTTCACGTTTAGTAAGCTTAAGGAAAGTACCGTCTTGAGATTGAGTTTGAAGGTCTTTCAAACGGTTGATCGATTGACGAAGAGTTTTCCAGTTCGTCAACATACCACCTAACCAACGGTGATCAACATATGGTTGACCAGCACGTTGCGCTTGTTCACGGATGATGTTAGAAGCAGCACGTTTAGTACCAACGAACAATACTTTGTTCTTTTTGCTAGCAAGATTGTTAACAAAGTTCAAAGCATCATTTAACGCAGGAACAGTGTGTTCAAGGTTGATGATGTGAATTTTGTTACGCGCACCAAAGATGTATTCACGCATCTTTGGATTCCAGAAACGAGTTTGGTGACCAAAGTGCGCGCCTGCTTGAAGAAGGTCACGCATGCTTACGTTGTAATCTGCCATTTTCTTTATACCTTAAAGTTTGGGTTAGGCCTCCATATATCCGCATTCTCCACCCCAAAGGGCACCCAGAGAAATGTGTCGATATATGTGCGGATTTTGTTGCCCCATCCAACAAAGCCCGTGAAATATATTCACGAAAAAGCATTTGATAAAATGGGCGGCTATTTATACCATAGTCACATATAAATTTCCAAAAGTTTTTAGAGATCATGAACAGTACTTACCAAGCGCCACGTCGACTTATTAAAACCCCAGATGAAATTGAAAAAATGCGTGTGGCGGGACGACTGGCGGCTGAAGTTTTGGATATGATCAAACCGCATATCAAACCGGGTGTCACCACACTTGAGCTTGATACGATTTGTCACGACTATATTGTCAATGTTCAAGATGCCATTCCTGCATGTTTAGGTTATGGCGCAGCTCCTGGACGCCCTGCGTTCCAACATGTCATTTGCACATCGGTCAACCATGTGGTTTGCCACGGCATTCCTTCTGACAGTAAAAAACTGAAAAAAGGTGACATCCTCAATATTGATGTCACTGTGATTAAAGATGGTTATCATGGCGATACCAATATGATGTATATCGTCGGTGGCGAAACGTCCATCTTGGCTGACCGTTTATGTAAAGTGGCTCAAGAAGCGATGTATCGCGGTATCGAAACCGTTAAACCAGGTTCAACAATTGGCGACATTGGTCATGCAATTCAACAATATGTTGAGTCGGAACGCTTTGGTGTGGTTCGTGAATACTGTGGTCATGGTATTGGCACAGTATTCCATGATGAACCACAAGTACTGCACTATGGTCAAGGCAATAGCGGCATGATCCTTGAAGAAGGTATGACTTTTACTATTGAACCTATGGTCAATGGTGGAGACTGGAAAACCAAACTTCTAGGTGATAAATGGACAGTCGTCACCAAAGACCATACTTTGTCTGCTCAATATGAACATACGCTTTTGGTCACAAAAACTGGGGTTGAAGTACTCACTGCCCGTCCTGAAGAAGATTTATCGCGCTTTATGAAATAAAAATTCAAGCATCTATTTTAAAATAGGCTACTTCAATGTGGCCTTTTTATTTTTTTACTTTTAATACGCAGTTTTTAGCTTACATCCATACAAGTGCTAATTGATTTTTAAAACATTTTAACCATACTGGCACCTATCCCAATTCATTTTCAGTTCAGAGCCTTCTATGTCCGATTTTAGTAATGTCACAGTAACCCACAATGATGATGACTCTGTTTCATTGTTAATTGATCAAAAGCCTATTTCTGAACGCTATGGCATGAATTTTAGCGCAACGATTGTCGATGAACTAAAAGCACTCACTACAGGTCAAAGTCTCAAACTATTCGAGCAATTTGTCTTTTCACATACCGATTTAAACTTTGAACACAGCTATCGTTACGTGACCTGCGTAATTAACCAAGAATCTGGTTACATCACCTCATCTAATTTCGTTTATAAAATTACTGCTGTAGATCAACAACCGATAGAACATGTCATTACTAAGCAAGGACAAGCAATGACCGCAGAAGATGTTCGTGAATTCATTAATGCTCATCTACAAAAATCTCTAAGCGATTACACAGACTTAAAATACGCTTATTAAAGTTTAATTAAATTATTTCATCATGTTGGGCACAATCATTAGCACTATTTTTCATTCAAATGCAGTGCCCACAACATCCTACAAATCTTTGCTTAAAACCTCAATTTTAGACCCGACTTATTGCCACAAACCATATTCCGATTTCACTACCAATAAAGCCATCAGCTTTTATAGCGCTATATAAACCATCAATTAAACAAAACAATGTACTTTTTCTATTGTTGGCGCATTCTGTCTCCCCTTTCTTGTGTTTTTTAGGCTAAAATAATCTGCTTTTTTATTTTCTAATCCCCATAAGAAGGAATACTGCCGTGGACGTACGTCTCTCTGATCGTGTAAATGCCATCAAACCGTCCCCTACACTTGCTGTTACCAACAAAGCTGCTGAACTTAAAGCTGCTGGTAAAAACGTAATTGGTTTGGGCGCAGGTGAACCAGATTTTGACACCCCACAACACATCAAAGATGCAGCAATTACAGCAATTAACAACGGTTTTACCAAATATACCGCTGTTGATGGTACGCCAGGTCTTAAAAAAGCGATTATCGCAAAATTTAAACGCGACAATAATCTTGATTATGCAGCAAACCAAATCTTGGTTTCTTGCGGTGGCAAACAATCCTTCTTTAACTTGGCACTTGCTTTGTTAAATAAAGGTGATGAAGTCATTATTCCTGCACCTTATTGGGTAAGCTACCCAGATATGGTGATCATCGCTGAAGGCGTTCCAGTTGTTGTAAAATGTGGTGAAGAACAACGTTTCAAAATCACACCTGCTCAATTAGAAGCTGCAATCACTGACAAAACGCGTTTAGTCGTGCTTAACAGCCCATCTAACCCAACAGGCATGATTTACACTAAAGCTGAATTAGAAGCTTTGGCTGAAGTCCTTCGTAAATACCCAGAAGTTTATATCGCTTCTGATGATATGTACGAGCCAATCCGTTGGGATGATGAGTTCTACAACATCGCAACTGTTGCGCCTGACCTTTATGACCGTACAATCGTGTTAAACGGTGTGTCTAAAGCCTATGCAATGACTGGCTGGCGTATTGGCTATGCAGCGGGTCCTGCTAAATTGATTGGCGCAATGAAAAAAATCCAATCTCAATCGACTTCAAACCCAACGTCTATTTCGCAAGTTGCTGCTGAAGCTGCATTGAATGGCCCTCAAGATGTTCTTGAGCCAATGATTGAAGCATTCAAACGTCGTCATGACTTAGTGATGGCTGGTTTAAATGACATCAACGGTATTTCTTGCCTACCTGCTGATGGTGCGTTCTATGCTTACGCAAACATCAAACCACTTATTCGTGCGAAAGGCTTAAAATCTTGCACAGAGTTTTCTGAATGGTTATTGGAAGAAACGGGTGTTGCCGTGGTTCCTGGTGATGCATTCGGTTTAGGTGGTTTCATGCGTATTTCTTACGCAACTGCTGATGAAGTACTTGTAGATGCACTTGCTCGTATTAAGAAAGCTGCTGATTCAATCGAAGGCGTAGACGCTGCGATTGCTTCAATTGCTGCTGAAAAATAATCTGCTTTTTATAAAGCTAGATTAAAAAAACCCGCGATTTTCGCGGGTTTTTTTAAAATTAAAAATAAACACTTAATATAAGAAAGTGACTTACTTATTTTTCTTCAACGCTATTTTTTCCTGCATAAATCACCAAGAAAATCCCCAATAAAACAATCACGGTTGATAAAACAAGACGTAGCCCAATAGTTTCACCAATAAAAAGTGAACCACCTAAAATTGCTAAACATGGCACACTCAACTGTACAGTGCTCGCATCTATACGATCTATACGCTTAACAATGGAATACCACAGCACATAGGCTCCACCAGAGGTAACTCCACCTGAAAGCATGGCAAGAACAACGCCTTGAGCACTCATATTTGCACCTTGATGTAACATAAAATAGCCCAAGATCACCAAAGGAACAGCCAGCAAGAAATTCCCCAAACTGCTTGCTAAAGGACTCAGCATCTTCTTACCTAAAATACTATAAACAGCCCAAGCTAAACCGGAAATCATCATAATGATGGCATAACTCAAACTCGGTGCACTGGCCCCCGGTAAAAGTAAAATCGCAATCCCCATTAATGCAAGGATTAAACCAAAACCACGTTTTAAATTTAGTTTTTCACCATGAAAAACAGCATAAAAAACCATTATCAATTGTACCGTTCCAAAGAGTAAAAGCGCCCCAACACCTGCATCAATTTGGATATAAGCATATGAAAATGCCACAATATAAATTGCCAAAGCCAACGCACTGTATAAATTCCATTGTATTGCCTGTCGCGTTTGACTCAGCAACCACAGCATTAACAAGACCACAGCACCACTACAGACACGAATTACACTAAAACTTAACGGATCTATTTGCTGTCCAGCCAAAGCTAAACGACACAACACTGAATTCGCAGAAAAAGCGATCATTGCCAAAATTATTTTAAATAGCATTGTTGAGCATCCATATTCAACGACGGGCTTCTATTCACTCTTATAGATATACATATTTAGACATAAACTCCAGTTTTTATCTCTCATGTCTTAAATTAAATAACTGATGTTACGCAACGGCTTAAATCTGCCAAATTAAATTATAGAAAAAATTAATTTCGCGGATGGGTGGCATGGATGCCACCCGTTGGGCTGGCGTACAGGGATGTTCGCTCAGACCAATAAAGGGGTTTCTTGCGAAGTAATACTTCTCATTTGCCCTGTCAAAGTAACGAAATGCCTACACAAAGGTCTTTTAAACTTTGCAATACATCTAAGGCCGTGCACATGGCATAACATCAACTCAGTCATCTGTATGTCAAGCTAATCAATCTTTATTCATGACTAGAATTATCAGGCTTTTTTAAATGACTACGTAACATCAGTTAAATAAACCAATTCAAGTCAGTCATAAAAACTTATATGCTTCGCACACGCTCATTTTATGCTTATCTCAAACTTATTATTACAAAAAGAATATCCAACAAGGGCTTAAAATAAATATCAGCAGTCAAGCACACAAATCAGCTGCGTTAACTTGACGAATATAAAACAGCCCATTAAGTTACCTACACGTTTATTTTAAAACTCAATAATAATTCAGGAAGATCGTGATGAATCCCAAAGAAATGACAGGACTGCAACTTTTACAAGCCATGTGCGCTGGAAAAATCCCAGCTGCAAGCATTAGTGAAACCATTCCTATGCAGCCATATGAAGTTTCTGAAGGAACAATCCGCTTCAAGGCTAAAGCAGATAGCCGTCATTTAAACCCACTGGGTGGTGTGCATGGCGGTTTTGCAGCAACAGTACTCGATTCTGTCACAGGCTGCGCTGTACACAGCATGTTAGAAGCAGGTGTGGGTTACGGCACCATCGACCTAAACATTAAAATGTGCCGTCCTATTCCGCAAGATCAAGAACTTATTGCAATTGGCACAGTCATTAACATCAGTAAAAACTTAGGTATTTCGGAAGGTAAAATCATAGATGAAAATGGCAAGTTATATGCACATGCCACTGCAACCTGCATGATTATTCGTTAATTTCTATACCTTAAACTGTTTAAGCCCAGTATTTTGGCAAACCAATCAAAGGTTTGCCATTACGACATACTTTTCTGTTTATATGGCTGTTTTAAAATTTTTAATCAGGCTGCCCTGAAAAATACTCGGACGATGTGTACCTTTAAAAATACACAAATATTTAAATACACTATCTAAAGATACGGAAAGCTTTTTTTGCTCAGACACAGACCAGACTTTCGAATTGTTTCGTCCTGATAAAGCACTGCCATTTAACTGATAAAGATATAAATCATGATCACGCTGTAACGGTTTTTTACGGCCATTAGAATAACTTTCCAGCAGCAATTGACATGGCGAGTTAATCAACCATTTATCACTAAACCAAAGCTGTAATAAATCACCAAGATAAAGCTGTTCAGTGCCCACTGGCCACACCTGAATATAAGCGTCTTCTACCGCAGTTCGATACTGTACAGAATCTTGAATAATTGAAAGGTAGTTGTCTTGATAAAAAGATAAATTTGAAAAAATTTCGGCAATCGTCAGCGTATGCATTCGCTTTCTCCTGTTTAGCCATTTTAGTGCTGGCAAGTTGGTTTTAAATCCACACTGTTTGAATGTTCATTCAAACGCTCTGTTATGGATTTAATCTAGCAACTCATTTTTGGCTGTGCAAGTTTTTTTAACTATTTTGATTTATTTGTCTAAATAAAAAGCATACAGTGCAAAAATGAAGGAAAGGTGACAACTTTAGCTTGACCCTCTGAAAAATCCCCTTATAATCGCACTCAGATTCTCCAATAGCTCAGTCGGTAGAGCGACGGACTGTTAATCCGCAGGTCCCTGGTTCGAGCCCAGGTTGGAGAGCCAAATATTAAAAAGCCCAATCATTTTGAATTGGGCTTTTTTTATGCCTATATTTTAAATATACTGCGCCAAATCATTCTCTTAAAAATAAAAAATGCTGATTAAAACAGATTTAAAATCCAATCAAGCCGCATTGCTACGCGCTAAACTCGCCACTTTCGTACTTCTATTTTTAAGTATCCCCTTTGTCATTTACTTAGTGAGCTGCTCACCAAAAACTCAGCTTGAAAAACTAACCAATGCCGCACCACAGCTCTACGATAGTCAAACCAATCAAGCCATTCCCAGCACTCAACAATTGCTCATTCCCACTGATCAAATTCAGGATAATAAATTTCAGCCGAATAACAACCTTCCCGCACTTGAGCAGATATCAACAGAAAAACATTGGATAAGTCCAGCAGTCCCTTTCAACAACACTACGGGTCGCTTTTACCTGCACGTTGATTTTGCAGGGCAACAACACAACCGCCAAGATCTCGAAATTACAGTACTGCCAATCTGTGAGATACAAGGCAAGTCAGCACCTTGTCGTAAAACCAATCTAAATAATCAGGGATATTTCTTTAATGTCTCAACCAATCAACAAACAGAATATCAAAGCCTAAAAGCGAATCAATCTTGGTTATTTTACGGACATGATTTTGAAGAAAGCTACAGTATTCCCTACAATACACCATCGTTAAAATTTATAGTGAAAGCCAACATTCCTGAGGGCCTAAGCATCAACTGGTTAAGATTAAGCATTAGTGAAAATCCTATCACCTCACAACAGACCAGCATCATGTTAGGCAGCAAATATATACACTGGTTTAAATATGCCTTGATATTTCTTCCTGTGTTAGGCTTTTTGCTGTTTCATTTCAATCAAGGTTTTGAGAGCGGTAGAGCATTAACCATTGGCTTGCTCAGCAGCTTACTTTTTACAATACATACCGCTGTTTGGGACATCAATTACATGGTGTTCGGATGCCTACTCTTATCCTTGGCGAGCATTTTATACTGCTTTGGCAATTCGCTCTATCGCCTGCTGTATTTAACAGGCTTTCTAGTTATTGCAGGGTATGCACAACAAAAATTTGGTGGCTTTAATCACGCATTTTTCACTCAAACCACACTGATTTTGATTATTGGTTTAGGTTTGTATTTTGCAGAATACAAAGACCAATAAGCATCGCAACCAAAATAAAAAATCCCTCAGTTCAAGAGGATTTTTTATTACTTAGATTAAAACTGAACGTGGATTACAGCGCTTCAAATCACCTTAATAACAGCCATTAATTCGGCCAAATCTAAATAATCACTCTTAATATAAATGCCCACATTTACCATTGTCTTATTATCAATACTTAAAAATGATCGTGCAAATAGATAGAAAATAAATCTCTATTGCACCTCATCTAAGAATCTAAAAAATAAAAAAGCGCATCGAAATGCGCTTTTTCTAGTCAAATTATCTAAATAAAAATCAGATTTTTTTTAACGCTTCGGTAAAGGAATATACTGTGAACTATTATTCTGCGCTTTACGCTCAGCCACAATCACATCAAGCATTAATGGTTTTTCATCTCGAATAACAGCAATTTTGATACTGCTATTTGGAGCCTGTAAAGCCACATAGTTAATCAGGTGAGAAGCTGAAGTAATCGGCTCACCATTAACCTGAATAATCTTATCGCCTTTTTTAATTCCTGCGTTTGCCGCTGGCCCTTTAGGCAGTACATCTGCCACCACAACACCTGCTTGCTTAGGTTCAAGAAAATTTTCTTGCTGTACAGGCATCAGGCTAATCCCTAACCAACCCCGAACCACACGACCATCTTTTAAAATTGAATTCAATACTTGCTGACAAACTTTAGCAGGAATTGCGAAGCCAATACCCAATGAACCACCTGATTGAGAAAATATGGCCGTATTTACCCCAATCAAATTACCCGCGACATCAGTCAATGCACCACCAGAGTTACCCGGATTAATTGCAGCATCTGTTTGAATAAAGTCTTCATAGGTATTAATCCCCAAATCTGAACGATTGGTTGCAGAGATAATCCCTTGCGTTACTGTTTGCCCAACACCAAATGGGTTACCAATCGCAAGGACAACATCTCCAACCTCATTACCACTCAATTTAAAAGGCAAAACAGGCAGCTTATCTAATTCAATTTTAATTACAGCAAGATCAGAATCTGGATCAGTACCAATAATTTTTGCAAGTGCACGACGACCATCATTTAACCCCACCACAATCTGATCTGCTTGCGCAATCACATGATTATTGGTCAAAATATAGCCATCAGAACGAACGATAACACCTGAACCTAAACTGTTTTCATTTTGTTCTTGACCCAGTTGATCTGGAATTTGATCACCAAAAAATTCACGAAAAGCAGGATCATTTAATAAAGGATGTTCGGCTTTGTTTACTTTTTGTGTGGTAAAAATATTCACTACTGCCGGAGCTGCAACTTTGACAGCGGCACTATAAGAATCAACCCCACCCGTTTTGGTCGTATTGACCAAAGACTCCACTTTCTCTGCTGGCATTTTTACACCATCAGCGGCAATAGGCGCTTTAGGTTTCTGATATTGTTGCCATGAAAGAAAACCGAGAGTCACTAGAATGAGTAAAACCCAAGGTAACCATGAAAATGTGCGACGCACTTTAATTTCCTCTAATAAATATTTTAATTCGTTGATGACTAAGTAATTTATGAATCATTGTAAGATGAAATACATCAAGAAACATAAAATAGTACAAGAGTTTTGTCATGCTTTAGTTACAATTTAAAATATGTGTTGTTGATGTTAAATATTTAGACTTTTGAGAAATTTATGGCAAAACTTAATGAAATTATTCAGTGGTGCAATCAAACCCTGAAATCACATGAATTTAAAGACTATGCACCAAATGGTTTACAAATTGAAGGTAAACAAGATGTAAATAAAATTTTGTGTGCGGTCACTGCATCACAAGATGCCATTGATGCAGCGATTGAACAAGGTGCTGACCTACTCCTAGTGCATCATGGTTATTTTTGGAAAGGTGAACCCTACCCTATCACAGGAATGCGTGGTAAACGTATTAAGAGCCTCATTCAGCATGATATCTCCCTTGTAGGCTACCATTTACCGCTCGATTCGCACCCAAGCCTTGGCAATAATGCAGCCCTCGCGGAAATTTTAGGTTTACGCGATATCGAACCCCTAGACTCCAATGAACGCTACCCGATTGGTAATATTGGTTACTTAAACCAACCCATGTCTGCGGCAGCATTTAAACAATATTGCACTGATCGTTTAGGTTTTAACACCATCCACTTACCTGCTGAAAAAAGAAGCATCCAAAAAGTGGCATATTGTACTGGCGCTGCACAAGACTTTATCAGCAAAGCGGCTGAACGTGACTGTGATGCCTATATTTCTGGGGAAGTCAGCGAGCGTACTTATTATGAAGCACGCGAATTAAACGTAAATTACTACGCCTGCGGTCATCATGCAACTGAGCGTTATGGTGTTCAGCGCCTCGCTAAAGCTATTTCAGAACAGTTCAATATTGAGTATAGTTATTTCGAATTAAACAATCCGATTTAATTTTAAAATCGCTTGTGTTTGGCATTTTTCTTTATACATATAAATTCAGGCTTTATTCTGTATTGTTATTTATAAGCAATGCGCAATTTTCCCTAAGAATCTATTACAATAAAGCCACTTAATGTCAAAACCCAGCAAAATGCAAGGAATTGAAAACATGACAACGATTACTTTACCGGCACTTCCATACGGTTATGAAGATCTTGCTCCACACATCAGCAAAGAAACTTTAGAATACCATCACGACAAACATCACAACACTTACGTTGTGAACTTGAATAACCTGATCAAAGGTACTGACCTTGAAGGTAAAACTTTAGAAGAAATCATTACAGCGACTGCTGGTGATGCAACTAAAGCGGGTGTATTCAATAACTCGGCTCAAGTTTGGAACCATACATTCTACTGGAACTGTATGGCTAAAAATGGTGGTGGTAAAGCAACTGGCGCTTTGGCTGCTAAAATTGATGAAGCTTTCGGTTCTTTTGAAAAATTTGCTGAAGAATTTGCTGCGGCTGCAACAACTCAATTCGGTTCAGGTTGGGCTTGGTTAGTTGCTGATAAAGTAAATGGCAACCTTTCTATCCTTAAAACATCAAATGCAGACACTCCACTTGCTCACGGTCAAGTTGCAGTACTCACAATTGACGTTTGGGAACATGCTTACTACATCGATTTCCGTAATGCACGTCCTGTTTATATCAAAACTTTCCTTGATAGCCTAGTAAACTGGGATTATGCAAATGCTAAATATGCTGGTCAAGCTGCTGGCGTAGAAAAATAATTTATTATTTTTGCATAAAAAACCACCCATTATGGGTGGTTTTTTTATTTTTAAGACATTTCTGCATAATTATAAGGCAAATGATTCATTTCTTTATCTTTACATGTTGACGAGCCAGACTTTCATCCCTAAAATGCGCATCAGATTCTCCAATAGCTCAGTCGGTAGAGCGACGGACTGTTAATCCGCAGGTCCCTGGTTCGAGCCCAGGTTGGAGAGCCATCTATTCTTCCATAGCTCAGTTGGTAGAGCGACGGACTGTTAATCCGCAGGTCCCTGGTTCGAGCCCAGGTGGAAGAGCCAGATTCTAAAAAGCCCACTCATAATGAAGTGGGCTTTTTTTATATCCGTATTTATGAGCTATTCAATAAATAATATCCACGCGCTCAACTTATCAAAACATAAGCATCAAAAGCACCAAATTTGACCAGAATGATGATAAAAAAAGCAGTTAAATCAACATTTAGCTTTTTTTATCAAAACTAACTTGACCAAAGCACTTTAGGTCAATAGAATCCGTTTCAGATTCTCCAATAGCTCAGTCGGTAGAGCGACGGACTGTTAATCCGCAGGTCCCTGGTTCGAGCCCAGGTTGGAGAGCCAAAATTCTAAAAACCCACTCTTTTGAGTGGGTTTTTTCTTATCTCATTGAAAGACAAATATTGTGGTTAATTTAAGCCAAATTACATTTTTAATTATTGGGTGTATCGCAAGCCTTGCCATACTCATCATCATCAATCTTGAAAAAATTAAATTTAAACGTGACACTCAAATTAGCAGTACTAAAAAAGAATATTACGCTAAGCCTGTCATTAGTAATTTTGAAATTAAAATGTTTGAACGCTTAAAAAAAGCTTGCCCAGAGCATCATGTTTTAGCACAGGTCGCCTTTAGTGCATTAATGACCAGTAACTACATGGCAACACGGAATAAATTTAATCGGAAAGTAACTGATTTTGTCATCTTAAACCACCATCTTGATGTGGTGTGTATTATCGAATTAGATGATCCAAGTCATGTGGGCAAAGAAAATGAAGATGCAAAACGTGATGCAATGCTACAAGAAGCTGGCTACACCGTAATCAGATACACCAGTATCCCCACTGTTCGCCAACTTCAAAAAGATATTCATTAAAAAAGGAGCCGAAGCTCCTTTTTAATAAAATTTATTGTGCCGGCATATATTGCTGAATAAATGCGACTAAATCAGCATTTTTTTCAACAATCGCTTGAGTATGACTTGCATCAACAACAGGTAAAAATTTCACGTTTGTACCTTGTGCTAACATCGCTTTGTACATTGCCTCAGTTACAGGATATGGAACACTCATATCTTGAGTGCCCTGAATAATCAAAATTGGTTTATCAATTTTCACTGTTGCAGGTTGGCTATCCTTTAAAAATTTCTGTATTTGAGCACTTGCATAAAACTTATCCTTATTCAAACCAGGATAATCTAATAAACCCTTAGTTGGATTCTCCGTCAGGAATGCCACAATGTCTTGAGTAAATTTATATCGCAAACTATCTTCAGGATGGTTAGTTGGATCAGAACTACTTAAACATAATCCATTGTCACCTGTTGTTCCTTCTGCCAGTGCCGCAATATTTTGTGAACGTACATCGTTAAAAATTTCGCGATAATCAAAACGAGGGTCAGAAGCTTTAATCCCGACAGCAGCAAATGCAGCATAGCTTAATAGCGTTGCATAGGCTCCAATTGAACCCTTCTCTACACGATAAGCCAATGAAACACCAGCAGCCAATTCTTTATTCTCAGCATCTAACAAAGCAGCTGGTGCTACGTTAAATATAATTTTATCCAAACTTGATGCTGGTGCCCCTGCTACTGCACCTTTATAGTTTAAGTCTGTATTCGCATATTGTGCTGTTCCTAATGATGCTTGCCCACCTTGTGATTGACCAGCAGACATCCATTGTTTATTCAAAGTATTACCATAATGATCTTGTGCCGCTTTCACCGCTGCTATCGCTGATTTAGCTTCACTTTCAAGATGTAAATACGGATGAATACCAGCAGTACCCATTCCCTCATAATCAGGCGCAATAATGACATAACCAGCAGCTAAAAGACTTTTGGCTAAAGGATCTTTAAAATTAGTACCTAAAATATTATTTGTTGGCGCACAACCATCTGCAACACCTAGTGTTCCATGCTCCCATACTACAACTCGATAACCATCTTTCGGTTGTGTAATAGTAGGAAATAAGACCATCGCAGTTGCTTTTGCAGTCTTACCTTGTACATTCACCATGTTATAAGTCATAACTTTGATAGATGCCGCTTCTTGCAAACTTTTATCAAATACGTAATTTTTTTCAGAAATAAACGTCTGAGTTGGTGTTACTCCAACGTAATCATCACTACCATCATTACACGCTGTTAAAAAGAAAATTGCAGAACAACTGATGGCCAATAATGATCGTTTAAGTACATACTTCATTTCAACATCCTATTTTTGTTAGTTTTATGCTCTCTCCTTGAGAGCCATGTAATAAAAACACAATTCAACATATAAGGCTATATTGAAGCTAAGTTATTAAATTAAAATATTTTTATTTAATACTTTCCATTCTGTGAATAGTTACAGATATTAAGAAAATTGATTGATGAATTGCTCATTTTAATTCGCAAGATGCTCTAACGCTAAGACAATTTCAAAAATATAAAAGAATAAAAAAAGCATCTGACTAGGATGCTTTTTACCAAAGATTAAAATTTATAGAAATGAAACAAATATACCTAAAAAAATAATTACACCAATCCAACGGTTATGACGGAATGCCCAAAAACAACATTGCGGATCTCGGTCATTGGTTTTTATCCATTGGTAGATAAAATCAGCAATCGCCACAAATAAGGCAATTAACCCATAAGGAAATAATAAATTTTCTAAATACAATGCACAACCAATCAATAACACACTCACCGCTTGTAACATTGAAATAATTTCAATGTCATATCGACCAAATAAAATCGCTGTAGATTTCACACCAATTTTTAAATCATATTCACGGTCAGTAATAGCATATTGAGTGTCATAAGCCACAGTCCACGCCAAATTACCAAAATAGAGTAACCAACAGGTTAAATCTAGGGGCTTGCCCATGGCCGTAAATGACATCGGAATTCCCCAAGAAAAGGCCATACCCAATACCACTTGTGGCAAATGCGTATAACGCTTCATAAATGGGTAAATAAATGCAAGTAATAAGCCGCCCAGAGCACAATAAAATGTTGCGATAGGTAGAAAAAATAAGGTACAAGCACTTGCTGCAATTAATGCTATAAATACCCAGACAGCCTCTTTAGCTGAAATAACCCCTGTCGCCAATGGACGATTTTTAGTTCTTTCTACTTGCCCATCTACTTTACGATCAGCAAAATCATTAATAGCACAACCAGCAGCGCGCATGAAGATAGTACCCAATACCATCGCAATCAATATGGTGAGATTTGGAATCCCTTCTGCCGCAATCCATAATGCCCACATGGTTGGCCAAAAAACCAATTCCGTTCCAATCGGCTTATCAAAACGACATAAATAATAATATGCTGCTAAACGCTCACGCCATGTAGTTTGTTGCGCAATGTCCATGACTATCCTTAACTTACGTTACTGTTTAATATTTTACTCTGAAAGATTTTGCTGAATAAATTGCTCAAATGCAGACAAAAAAGTTTCTTGAACAATAAATTTACAACCATGCCAAGTATAGCAACTTTGCCGCGTCCAACCATCTTCAAGCAGAATGACACGACGTTGACACTGCGGATTAGTGCGTTGAAATAGGAACCATCCTATGGGCTTTTTACCAATATGCTGAAATATCCGTGCTTTTGCTTGCAGACTTAAAATAGGAAAGATACTTTTTGCTTTGACCCAAGGCTGTGCTTCAGAGCCATAGAGATAGCTTTCACGTACCCATGACGTATGCCAATGTGGCATTTGCATCCATTGTGCATCGCTAAAATTAAGACGTTTAAAATGTTCTTTAATAGGTTTAACCCTAAACTCACCATCCGCTAAATCTGTAAGCTGTTGTGTTAACGAACCTGATGCATATAACCATGTTTTTAATTCAGGAGAAAGTTGTGCATTCTGTACGTTACATGCCTGCTTATTTCGCATATACCCACTACTCTTTGAAGATGATTTTTTTGAATATCATTTACTGTAACTGAATTGATTCATGCTTTTGTCACGGCTTCGCCTAAATACACCCTGTTGCATTTATCCAAAGCGACAAAATACCAAAGCATCAGCACTTATCCGTTTTTGCAATCACTTCAAATTTACCACTGGCCGTTTTGTGTAAAATCAAACCCTCAGAACTTAGAAAAAAATGTTCAGGATAAGCATAATCTAAAGCCAATGCTGGATTTTTCAAACCAATGAATTCAGCCTGCTTATACCCTTCAGTTGTACGCCCAAGCTCCAAGTAAATGACCGTGGAAAAATTCATTTTAAAACCTTTACTATGATCTTTAACATCAACCCAAGGATAAAAGCTGGTTTCTTTTTTACGTTGTGCCATAAGTTTTCATAAAATCTTCTAATTCAAAAGCAATGATACAAAAAAACCCGCTACATGAGCGGGTTTCTTTTTGCTTAAATTCGCGTACGAATTACAAGCTGTAGTACATATCAAATTCGACTGGGTGAGTTGTCGTATTCAAACGACGAACTTCTTCAGTTTTAACTTCGATATACGCATTAAGCATATCTTTAGTGAACACGCCACCTTTTAATAGGTAGTCATGGTCAGCTTCAAGTGCTTCAAGTGCCATATCTAAGCTGTGTGCAACTGTAGGGATTTTCGCTTCTTCTTCAGGAGGAAGATCATACAAGTTTTTGTCAGCAGCTTCACCCGGATGGATTTTATTTTGAATGCCATCTAGACCAGCCATCAACAATGCCGCAAAACCTAAGTACGGGTTCATCATTGGATCTGGGAAACGCGCCTCAATACGTTTGCCTTTAGGGCTAGAAACGTAAGGAATACGAATAGACGCTGAACGGTTACGAGCCGAATATGCAAGCATAATTGGCGCTTCGTAATGTGGCACTAAACGCTTGTACGAGTTAGTAGATGGGTTGGTAATTGCATTTAACGAACGAGCATGCTTAATCACACCACCAATGAAGTACAACGCCATTTCTGAAAGGCCTGCATATTCATCACCAGCAAACAAGTTCTTGCCATCTTTAGAGATCGACATATGAACATGCATACCAGAACCATTATCACCAACCATTGGTTTAGGCATAAACGTAGCAGTTTTAGCATATTGATGCGCAACGTTCCAAACAGCATATTTAAACTGTTGTACTTCGTCAGCTTTACGAACCATCGTGTTGAAGCTCACACCAATTTCTAATTGGCAAGATGCAACTTCATGGTGATGTACTTCTACACGACCAGGGCCCATGATGTCTTCGATTTTTGCACACATTTCTGCACGCATATCATGTGAAGAATCTACTGGTGGAACTGGGAAGTAACCGCCTTTAACACGTGGACGGTGACCAGAGTTACCGCCTTCGTAGTCTTTGTTTGTTGACCAAGCAGCTTCTTCTGCGATTAATGTATGGCGCGCGCCAGACATATCGATTTCCCATTTAACTTCGTCAAATACGAAGAATTCTGGTTCAGGACCGAAGAATGCAGTATCACCAATACCTGTTGATTTTAAGTATTCTTCTGCACGGCGAGCGATTGAGCGTGGATCACGTTCATAACCTTGACCAGTAGATGGCTCGATTACATCACAAGTTACAACAACTGTCGCTTCAGCAAAGAACGGGTCAAGGAAACATGTTTCAGCATCTGGACGTAAAATCATGTCCGAAGCTTCAATGCCTTTCCAACCTGTAATTGAAGAACCGTCAAACATTTTACCGTCTTCAAATGTATCTTCGTCAATCGTATCTGCTGGGTAAGTTACGTGCTGCTCTTTACCCTTAGTATCAGTAAAGCGAAAATCGACCCATTTTGCGCCACTTTCTTGGATGAGTTGAAGGACCTTGTTCGCCATGCTCATTTTGCTCCGATGATTTTTTGTTGCACCTGCTAAGTGCGTGTTAGTAGTTGGTATCTATTAAGCAATTCTCATACCAACTTTTAAAAACAAAGATAAAATATTGAATTCTTTATCAGAATAGAAGATTTAACCACTTTGATTTGAAGCTATTATACTGTGTGAAAATGTAAATGCACCATATTCAAACACTCTTCATTACTTTTGATTAAAAAGTTTCTTTCATTGTATCAAAATGGTGCAGATTTATTTTTAAACCGTGTAAAAGATCCTTTTTTCGAGCTATTTAACTTTAAAGTAGCCTCTTTATTTCAAAATCAATCTTTAAAATTTATTTTTATGCCATGTTGATGATTTAATTGCTGAATATTTCAGCCATTCAATATAAATTAATAAAAATAAATTTACTTTAATCAAATTATTAGCGGGTTATTGTGGTGCTATTTTATGCTTTTACATTAAATATGCAAATATTTCACTCGACCAAATAATTCAAACTCTATGCGCTATTTTGGTGACAAGAGTTCCAACCCTCATTCCATCTGATAAATGTACACTGATAAAGCCAATCTTCAACCATTTAAATTTCAATATAAACCTTACTTATAGTAAGTCTATTACTTAAAATTAAAAATATTTTATTCTAAACTGCCTTTTAAACCTGAATAAAACCCTTATATTATTTAAGCTTATTTTAGGTTTTAGCAATCTAAATGATTAAAATTGATGCAGCATAACATGCAAATAAATTAGCTTATTCCTCTGCTGAGATCCCTCTAAAATCATTATCATAGAAATAGTTCAGCCGAAAATGCTTATTTTTTGCTATGATTATTCACACTCCATTTTTTTACTTATTTTAAAGCCCCTCATTTATATCAGGTCAGCTCTTAAAAAATAAGCACAATGTGAGTATTCTTGGACTATTCGAGCACATACACGTGCGTAAATTTCAACAGGTTAGCTCATGCTTTTAATGATCGACAACTATGACTCTTTTACCTACAACATCGTGCAATATTTTGGCGAGTTAAATCAGGAAGTAAAAGTCGTCCGTAATGATGCCGTGACCTTGGAAGATATTGAGCGATGGCAACCAAAGTACCTCGTGATTGGTCCTGGTCCATGTTCCCCTTCTGAAGCGGGTATTTCTATTCCTGCTATTCAGCATTTTGCAGGGAAAATTCCATTACTGGGTGTGTGTTTAGGCCATCAAGCGATTGGTCAAGCCTTTGGCGGTGAAATTGTTCGCGCCAAAACCGTCATGCATGGTCGCTTGTCTGACATGTATCACAGTAACAAAGGTATTTTTAGCAATCTGCCTTCTCCATTCTCTGCAACACGTTATCACTCATTAGTGATTGATCAAGCGACTTTGCCAGAATGTTTAGAAGTCACCTGCTGGACCAATGAAGCCAATGGTACGATGGAAGAAATCATGGGTGTAAAACATAAGACATTGCCTGTAGAAGGCGTGCAGTTTCATCCTGAATCAATTTTGAGCCAGCATGGTCATCAAATCTTCCAAAACTTCTTAGAAATTTATGCATAGTGAACACAATGAATATTCAACAAGCTTTAAATAATATTACCAAGCAAATTCACCTGAGTCAGCCACAAATGGAAGATGTGATGCGAGCAATCATGTCTGGTGAAGCTACTGATGCACAAATTGGCGCACTGATGATGGGCTTACGTCTTAAAGGCGAAAGTATTGATGAAATTACCGCTGCTGCACGTATTATGCGTGAATTTGCCATTAAAATTGATGTCAGCGATATTCCATATTTAGTCGATATTGTGGGTACAGGTGGCGATGGTCAAAACCTATTTAATGTCTCAACAGCATCTAGTTTTGTGATTGCAGCGGCTGGTGCAACCATTGCCAAGCATGGTAATCGCGGTGTATCGACTAAATCAGGTTCATCTGACCTATTAGAAAAGGCAGGTATTAATCTTGATTTAAATATGCAGCAAACTGAGCGCTGTATCCGTGAAATGGGGGTTGGTTTCTTATTTGCACCGAACCATCATAAAGCCATGAAATATGCCGTTGGCCCTCGTCGTGAATTAGGCATTCGCAGTATTTTCAATTTACTTGGCCCGCTTACGAATCCGGCTGGAGTAAAACGCTTTGTGATTGGTGTGTTCTCGAATGAACTTTGTCGCCCGATTGCTGAAGTCATGAAACAACTCGGTGCTGAACATGTCATGGTAGTTCATTCTAAAGATGGACTAGATGAAATCAGTCTTGCATCGCCAACCTATGTTGCCGAACTTAAAAATGGTGAAATCACGGAATGGATGATTACACCAGAAGAAGTTGATATTGAATCCCAAACATTAACCGGTTTAATTGTCGATGGCTCTGCTGAAAGCTTAGCTTTAATTAAAGATGCTTTAGGTAAAAAGAAATCAGCCCTTGGTGAGAAAGCAGCAAATATGCTGGCGCTCAATGCTGGTGCAGGGATCTACGTTTCTGGTCTAACCAATGACTATAAACAGGGTGTTGCTTTAGCCCATGATATTATTTATGGCGGACAAGCTTTAGAAAAAATGAGCGTTTTGTCTGAATTCACCAAAACACTCAAAGAATATGAAGCTTAAACAGATACAGGAATAACAATCATGGTAGATATCGCAAATACAATTTTAGGTAAAATTGTTGACCGTAAATACGAAGAGTTTGCTGCACGTTTAAAACAACGTAGCTTAAAAGATGTCGAAGAGCTGGCAAAGGCTGCGACACCTGTACGTAGTTTTGCCGATGCTTTAAATGCTAAACGCCCAGGGGTGATTGCAGAAATTAAAAAAGCATCACCGTCTAAAGGCATTATTCGTGAAAACTTTAATCCTGCTGAAATTGCTCAGCAATATGAACAAGCAGGTGCAGCCTGTTTATCTGTTCTGACGGATGTGGATTTTTTCCAAGGTGCCGATGAAAACGTTGCGATTGCCCGTCAACATTGTGCCCTTCCTGCACTGCGTAAAGACTTCTTAATTGATCCTTATGGTGTGATTGAAGCACGTGCATTGCATGCAGACTGTGTGCTTTTAATTGTAGCCAGCCTTTCGGATCAGCAACTTGAAGAAATGTCGAAAACGGCTTTTGAACACAATTTAGATGTACTGGTTGAAGTACATGATGAAGCTGAACTTGAACGTGCGATGAAACTTTCAGAGCGTTGTTTATTGGGTGTGAATAATCGTAATTTAAAAACGTTTGAAGTCGATCTAAATATATCGCTACGTTTGAAAAAATTACTAGAGCCTTCACGTCTTTTAGTGACTGAAAGTGGTATTGCAACACCAGAAGATGTTCGCATGATGCAGGAAAATGATATTCATGCTTTCCTTGTTGGTGAAAGCTTCATGAAACAACCCCGTCCAGATCATGCATTTACTGCATTATTTGGTCAGCCACAAACCGTATAAAAGTTATAGATGTTATGAGTAAACATGATTCTTCGCTTTCTAAAGATCAGTTTAATCTACTGAAAGCCTTTAAAAAACAAATTACCCATCCTCATTCAAGTGCGATTGCAAAGCAAGCTGAAGTGAAAGCTCCAGTTGTACAAGAAGAATTGGATGATTTCGATTTGTTCCAAAAGTCGATGCAAGGTGTCCAGAAAATGGATAGCAGTAATATTGCACCGATTGAAAAGAACAAAAAGAAAAAGCTCGATAGCCAAACTTTGGCAAAGCGTGCGGCTGCCACTGGCCCGATGGAAATGGACAATGCAGAGCTTTCAGATACGCAAGCCATGCTCAATCCCGTTGCCAGTCAAGCCACCCTAAACTATCGCATTGCGACTTTGCAGCATAAGGTTTTTGAAGACTTAAAAGCAGGTAATTTACGTTGGTTTGAAGCGGTTGACCTGCATGGTTGTACCGTTGAAGATGCGCGTTTTGCCGTATTACAGATCATTCAAATGGCAAAAGATGAAAATCAAAATGTCATTAAAATTGTACATGGCAAAGGGCCTGAAGCCATTTTGAAAACCTATGTCAACAGCTGGCTGCGTCAACATCGTGATGTTTTAGCTTTTGTCAGTGCGCCAGAGAAACAAGGTGGTACAGGTGCTGTTTTAGTTTTACTCAAACGCAGCGAAAAAAACCCTAAATTTAAACAGTAATCGGAATTTTTCCCGAAAACAGGGCATTGTAACGGTTTTCTGCTACAATGCCGTCCTTGTTCAATATCAGTGTAAGTGAACACGTCTTATGTCTATGCAGCAATCCTACGCCAATATTTTAACTGCCGTTGGTGAAGATCTTAATCGTCCAGGTCTGAAAGACACACCTATGCGTGCTGCTAAAGCTTTTTCGTATTTAACGTCTGGTTATAGCAAAACTCTAGAAGAAGTGACCAATAATGCGGTCTTCCCTTCCGATAACCATGAAATGGTGTTAGTGAAAAACATTGAGTTTTATTCACTTTGTGAACACCATTTACTGCCATTTTATGGCCGTGTGCATATTGCTTATTTACCAGAAGGTAATGTTTTAGGCTTGTCTAAATTTGCCCGTATTACCGAAATGTTTGCCCGTCGTTTGCAAATTCAGGAACAGTTAACGCAGCAAATTGCTGAAGCTGTGGCTGAAGTAACCAAAGCGCGTGGAGTCGCAGTCGTGATTGATTCTGCACATATGTGTATGATGATGCGCGGTGTCGGTAAACAAGAATCTACAACACGTACTGTTTCTTTTGTTGGTGACTTTAAAACCAACAAAGAAGAGCGTCGTGAATTCTTAAGTGCAGTGCCTGAAAATTATTGATCGCAATACATAACCAAGCTTCGCCCAAGCTTGGTTATTCTCACGCCATATTCTTGATAAATATATTCACTTTGCCCCCATTTCAACTTTCATCATCATTTATTGTATATATAGATTTTCTATTATAATAAAACTCAAATTTAAGCATCTGTACCACCACATTTATGTCATCTATTCCAGTATCCCAAGCAATCTTGCTGTCTAGCTCAGATTTAACACAATACGAAGTCACTCTAGATTACCCTCGCCCTGATCGTTTAGTCACAGGAAATCCCGAGCGTTTGACCTATAGTCAGTATGAACATCCTCATATGAGTTGTGGAATTTGGCACTGTCAGGTAGGTGCATGGAATATTCAATTTGCTGAAAATAAACAGGAATTTTTTCAAGTAATTGAAGGTATTGTGCGTATACATGATGCAAAAACGAGTTCATTCATTGAAGTCGTTGCGGGAAATGCAGGCATTATTCCACCTGCATTTGTAGGGACATTTGAAGTGATTGAAGCCGTGAAAAAATATTATGTGATTGTTGAAGTTTGATCAGTAAAACTTGTTTTGGTTGGGTACATTAGGCTGATCAAGCCTAAAAAAATCGCATATAACCCAAACTGGCTTTATTCCAATCCTTGCCATCTTGTTGCTGATATTGCCAACCGATGCGCAAGGTATTTTGATTGTTGAGTATATATTGAAATTGTGTATTCAACTTTAATTGCCATTGGTGTGAGTCTTGCCAATACGGTAATTCAACTTGCAACAAACTATTGATTTTATCCGTCCAAATATTTTGGCAACCTAGAGTTGGCCCTATACCCACACGCCAACCTTGCTCTAATGCCTTGCCTGCCTGAATGTGATTTTGCACTTGGGCATAACATAAATGTTTACGCTCTTTGTCTGCATAGCTATAACCCATTTGAACCTTTAAATTGCTCACCCCATGTTGTTCATATTCGCTAAACTCACCTGCTTTATTCAGTGCTTCTTGCTGCCAGCCCAAATTAAAACCCCAAGTCAGTGGCATTTTAAATGACGTAATCGGGTTATAAGAATTCACTGACAGAAAGTCAAAATGCTCCAACTTCAATTCATCATTACGATATTGAATAGAACCATCCCAGAACAATAACTGCGTACCCACGCGAAAGCCCGCTTGCGGATCAAGCAAATCGTGATAGGCTTGACGGTGCCCAATCTCGATGAATTTATCACCTTGAATCTCACCAACATTGACTGAAAAATTACGCGCATCATGTGCCTGTGTCGGATCATCTTTAGGTCGTTTAGGTTGTTGGCGTTGTTTTTCTAAATCAATTTGACTACGTAAACTCAATAACTGGCGCAATCGCGGCTGGGCAAAACTCGGCTCCACTTTGCGCCCTGTAAATTGCAAATATAAGTCGTCATAAGCCATTTCTAGAATTCTAGCTTGTTCTAAAGCTGGATATTTTTCCAAAACCACGGGCATATCTTTCGTTTCAGAAAAAGCAACTTCATGTGCTGCTTGAGCAAGAATATGACCATGCTGTTTCGCTTGCGCCAATAACTGTGTTTCTAAAGCAGGACGATAAACAATCTCTTTGACCAAAGCTTGCTGTTCAATGGCTTTAATGGTTTCAATGGGTATTGCCACCACATTAAAATGTTCAGATAAATTAAGCTCTGGACGAACCAAATCAATTAAACCCAATAAACGATAAGCACAATTATCACTGACGAAATAATAGGGAAAACTGACATGTTTCATTTCCCAAATATGTTCAACTAAAAATTGAGTTTCTTTCGGGCTTAAATTTAATTCATACTCCCATAAATCACGGCTTTCCAAATCACCATATTCTTTTACTTTACGATAATACGGCATTAAGGAATATTCACCAGGATACTGCCCCGTTAAACCTTTCCATGCAAAAGACCAGCCTTCGCTATCTGTCACTGTTGCTGCATAATTCACAGCATAAGAGACTAAATTGAGTTGTTTTTGATCTTTAGGATCTAAACGCAATAAGGTGTGTCCAAACATGGAACTAGGATTACCCATAAAATCGGTTGCATAGATGAGCGTGGCTTTATAAGGTTTAATTTGCCCCATCCAATCATCTAATTCTGGACACACAACTGTAGGTAAGTCTTGTTGTTGAATATGAAGCTGTTGCATTAACCAATGACTACGTGCAGGAAAGCGACAACGTACCGATTGATTGGCTTCAGCGGGTTGAAATAGGGCTTGAATATTGGCCTGTAACTCTTGCTTGAGCTGTGTTTGACCTTCAGGTGCCAGAAAATACCCTGAATAACCCACGTCGCTTTGACCTTTTTCATTGACATACATCAGCCTTTGCCAAGTGATGTTCTGCTGTAATTTTTGCTGTTCTGCTTGATCTAAATAAGGTTGAACGATTTGAGAGGTCGTTGCTGAATAAGCAACCGTTGAAGAAACTAAAGTAAACAATAACGCGATGGATTTCATTCAAATCTTTTATTTATGATTTATTTAAAGTTAAGAAGAAAAACCCCATCTAAGTGACAGGGTTTAAATATTCAACAATTATACGTAGGCTTTAAGCACGTCGTCTTTTGCCATTACCGCTTGTAAAGCAGCCAAAACTTGTAAAGAGTCCTGATTGTTGGCTGAATAAATTTCAGAGAAGTTTTGTTTAGATACAGCAAAGAAACGTGATTTGTCTTGTGATTGAATGTTAAGAAGTTCAGCCAATACATTTAAGCTTTCGCCCTGACCTACGGCCATGTCACGCGCTAAAGATTCAGCATTTTCATTGGTAAACGTCACCGCTTGTGCAGTTACTGTACCTGTACCACTACAGCCGAGCGTACCAAAAGTGATACCGAATAATTGGTTTGCAAATAAACCATTTGTCGTTGCAGCCAGAATTTTAGGTACTTTACCAGATTGACCTGCCCAAACTTGTGAACCAATACCACAACCCACATCTTTATCTGCAAATGCAGCGCTGGAACCGAGTGCGACAACTGCAACTAAAGCTAATTTTTTCAACATGGTTATTTCTCCAGAAATTATTATCCGAGTATTTTTAATTATTTCTAATTGCGTAATTTTTATTACACCTTTGTAAGATAGCCATATCTTTCTCATAACGCAAAACAATTTATACTAAAGTTAATGATTGCTTATTAACCACTTAAAATTCATCATTTTTTAACTTCCATACCCCTTCTGCACTACGCTGACCTAATATCTTTAACACTAAAACCAGACTTAAAAGCAACAATAAATACCATGAACCTAACTTACCCCAACCCACCATATGCCATGCATCGACCTGACTCGGATACAACCAAATTTTATAAAAAGTACTGATATTTTCAGCAATCCAAATAATAAAAGCCAAAATTGCCAGTACAGGTAACATTGGCAGTGCTATCTGATGCTGTTGTAATTGAAAGTGAATTTTGGTTTTCCAAAAAATAATGATGCTCCATGTGAACAGCAACAATCGGATATCAGCAACAAAAAACTTACTCATAAAATTAATATAAGAAAGCACCGCCAAGCAGATCATATTGAAAAAACTCGGAAGCTTTTCAAATGACACCTGATATAACCGTAATGAACGCGCAAAAAAACTACCCACTGCCGAATACATAAATCCTGCAAATAATGGAACAGTCAAAATTTTAAAGATGGCTGGTTGTGGATACTGCCATGAAGCAATTTGTGGGTGGGTCAAAAAAATTTCCATGACCATGGCCATAATATGAAACAAAGCAATCACTTTCGCTTCTGCCCAAGACTCTAACTTCAAATACAATAAGCAAACTTGAATCATTAAGGCATAGAACAATAAGTAGTCATAGCGAAAAAAACCATAAAACTCTTGGCTGCCCATAGATGCAGTAAATGCAAATGCAACAAGAAGCAAAATCCCAAATAAGGCAGCCGAAGCTGCCTTAAATGAGAACTCAAAACATGATTTAAACAGACTGATCAAGGGTGAATCCTAAAAAATGAGTTGACTCATATATCATTAAAGATATTTGGCACTATATTCATGCACTGTATCAATAAATACTTTAGGATTTGCAGGATCGACCCACTGGGTAATACCATGACCTAAGTTGGCAATATAACCCGTTTTTTCACCACCAGCATAAGCATCATCCAGCATGGCTTTAGTCGCTTTTTCAATCGATGCTGGGGTGCCATATAAAGTGGCTGGGTCTAAGTTACCCTGTAAAGCTACACGACCATTCACCGTTTGACGCGCCACATGCAGCGGTGTCGTCCAATCTAAACCTAAGGCATCTGCACCGATTGCAACCATTGGCTCTAGCCACTGACCGCCACCTTTGGTGAATAAAATCACGGGAACTTTGCGACCCTCTTTTTCACGTTGTAAACCTGCAACAATTTTTTGCATATAGTTGAGTGAAAATTCAATATATTCACGGTGTGCCAAAGCCCCACCCCAACTGTCAAAAATTTGTACCGCTTGTGCACCAGCATCAATTTGCGCATTTAAATAATCAATCACAGCAATCGCCAATCGATCAAGCAAAGCATGTAACACTTCTGGCTGGCTATACATCATATGTTTGGTATAACGGAAATCCTTACTTGAACCACCTTCAACCATATACGTTGCAAGTGTCCACGGACTGCCTGAAAAACCAATCAGTGGCACTTGTCCACCCAATGCAGAACGAATTGTTGTTACCGCATTCATGACATAATCGAGATCCGATTTGGCATTAAAGTTCGGTAAATTCGCTACATCTTGTTCTGTACGAATGGTTTTGTGAAATTTCGGTCCTTCACCTGCCTCAAAATATAAGCCCAAACCCAATGCATCAGGCACGGTTAAAATATCTGAAAATAAAATAGCAGCGTCCAAATCATAACGGCGCAAAGGCTGTAACGTCACTTCACAGGCAAAGTCATTATTTTTACATAAGGAAAGAAAATCGCCTGCTTTGGCACGTGTTTCACGATATTCAGGCAAATAACGCCCTGCTTGACGCATCATCCAAACTGGTGTGGTATCTACTGGTTCACGTAATAAAGCACGTAGAAAACGATCATTTTTTAGAGCCGTCATTTCTTTCCCATCTCATTTTTAATCTTCGAACCATCATAACAAAAAGGTCGAAAATTTAATAACTTCTAACGCATCTAAAAATCAATCATGCTTAAGGTAAAATAATTTTTAAACAAAAGAACTACTGCATCTCCTCATTTTTTCTGCAATACTTGTGTCGTTTTATCAAATTGTTAATGAATAATTCTTAAGGTTGAATTACATGTTCGTTCGCACATTACTCGCTATGAGTTTAAGTTGCATTATTGCGGGTACAGCATTTGCCGCACCTATCGCGGAACAACCATTAAATCCTAAAAAGATTGCTGATACTGCGGTTCAAGACCCGATTGATCCACTTGCGACTAATGCCGCATCAAGCGCTCAAAGCACGGCTGAAACCCAGATTACACAACAAGAACAACAAGACTTAAATAAGGCTTCAAAAACCTTACAAGATCTTGAAAAGTCTGAAGATGATACAGCTGCCATCGGTGCAGCACCGAGTGCAAGTACAGCAACGCCTTCTAATACCACAGTGGCTAAAGCATCTTGGACCCTTGATGGTTTAAACAATGCCAGCTGGTATGAAAATATTGGTAAAGGTCAATTCCCTGTTTATGCACGTGCGCATGTCATGCTCAACAATGCACATGCTTCACCTGGTGCTATTGATGGTTCAAGTGGTAAAAATACCCTAAAAGCAATTGCGTCGTTCCAACAAATCAATGGCATTAAGCCTACAGGCACATTAACGCAAGAAACTTGGAATGCATTAATTGCTAAACAAGGATCTAAACCTGCATTTATTGAATACACCATTACCGATGCTGACTTAAAAGGCCCTTATGCAGCCTCGATTCCTCATGATTATGCCTTACAAGCGAAAATGAAAGGCTTATACTACACGCGTGTAACCGAGATGCTCGGTGAAAAGTTCCATATGGATGAAGACTATTTGAAAAAGTTAAATCCAAAAGCGACTTTCAAAAAAGCGGGTGAAAAAATTATTGTTGCCAACATTCGTAACGAAGTTCCTGAAGACATTCATCTTATCGTTGCGCATAAAGGTGCTAAACAGCTGTATTTGTTTAACAGCCGTAACCAAATGATTGGCTCGTTCCCTGCGACCATTGGTAGTTCTGACACGCCATCACCAACAGGTACTTATAAAGTTACTGGTGTAGCACCAAACCCATGGTATAGCTATTCACCAAGCAACTTTATTCAAGGCAACAACAAAAAACCCCTATCTTTACCACCAGGCCCTAATGCTCCTGTAGGTAATATCTGGATTGGTTTAAGCAAAAAATCATTCGGTATTCATGGTACACCGAACCCATCGGCAATATCTAAAACGGCTTCACATGGTTGTATCCGTTTAACCAACTGGGATGCCAACGATTTGGGTAAAAAAGTAAAATCTGGGGTAACAGTTAAGTTCTTAGAATAAATTTAGCTTTATTTTCAGCTTTCAGCATAAAAAAACCTACTTTAGAGTAGGTTTTTTTATGCGCTGATCTTTAATCAATTCATTTACAAGCATCGTTCCAAAAACAAAACAATATGTTGCTTTTTCAGTATTTCATCCCACCTAATCAAAGATTAAAATTACGCCATTGAAGCAATAATAATTCGGAGATTGAGCATGACAACTTATTTACATCGTAGTGAAGATCGTGGGCATGTCAAAGCAGGTTGGTTAGAATCGAAACATAGTTTTTCTTTTGGCAGTTGGTATAACCCTGAGTTGATGGGAATCGGATCTTTACGCGTCATTAATGATGATATTATTGCAGCGCATAATGGCTTTGGCACACATCCACATGACAATATGGAAATCTTAACCTGTGTACTCAAAGGTACGATTTCTCATAAAGATAGTATGGGCAATGAGAGCCAAATTCATGCGGGTGAATGGCAACTCATGAGTGCGGGCACAGGCATTCAACACAGTGAAATGAACCAAGGCAATGAAGCAGTCCATCTACTGCAAATTTGGATTATTCCTAATGTGCAAAATGCAGAACCAACTTATCAACAGATTGAACGTGATCCGAAACTAACACCGAATGAATGGCAGTTGATCGTTGGTCCGAATGCCAATGCTCCAATGCACATTCGTCAAAATGCAGAAGTAAAAACTGCATTTTTACAACAAGGTCATACGCTTGATGTAGAGGCAAGCCAAAAATTTAACTATGTCCATGTGATTGAGGGCGAAATCGACATTGCAGGACAGACCGTTAAAGCGGGTGATGCCTTATTTTTTGATGATCTGGCGACAATTAAAGCCCATACAGATAGTCAATTTATTTGGTTTGATTTAAACAATTAAAGCATTTTCATCTCAGTTCCCTTGTTATTTAAGCTATGTTGCTCAAGTAAGCGGGAACTTTGATGACTTGTCGAATTCAAATCATTCACACGAGACTTAAAAACTAAAAAGCATTAAAGCCGCGGCTTTATAGTTTCTAAAAATAAAACAAAAATTAGACTTTTTCATGCATTTAAATGTGTAGCTCAACTGAATAAATAGATAACATGAAATGCAACCTTCAAATATTATACCTCGGCTACATTTATTGCCTCGTTGATTGCACTGGGCTGACCTTCCTACTGTCTAATTTTATTTAAGCTTTTATGAGTACGCTTATGAATTCTGATCAACTCAATCAACTTATTGCGCGACATCCTATTGTTAAGGATCTGATCGCACTCAAAGAAACAGCTTGGTTTAATCCTAATTTCACCACACTTGCAGAAGGCTTACCTTATGTGGGACTCAAGCAAACAGATATTGATGATGCTCGTGACCGCTTAGCACGTTTTGCGCCCTATCTCATGGCAGTTTTCCCAGAAACAGTAGCAACTGGCGGTATGATCGAATCTGAACTTGCTGCCATTCCAAATATGCAACAGCAACTTGAACAGCATTTTGGGCAAACCATTCGCGGTAAACTGTGGCTGAAAAAAGACAGTCACCTCCCAATATCGGGTTCGATTAAAGCCCGTGGCGGTATCTATGAAGTGCTCTGCCATGCTGAAAAACTTGCGTTGCAAGCGGGCTTATTAAGCCTTGAAGATGATTATGCAAAACTTAATAGCCCCGAATTTAAACAATTCTTTAATCAATATAGTATTGCCGTTGGTTCTACAGGAAATTTAGGACTTTCAATTGGCATTATGAGCGCACAATTGGGCTTCGATGTCACAGTGCATATGTCAGCCGATGCACGTCAATGGAAAAAAGATAAATTACGCTCCCACGGCGTAACAGTCGTTGAATACGCTGAAGATTATGGCGTGGCTGTGGAACAAGGTCGTAACGCAGCACTGCAAAATCCAAATTGTTTTTTCATTGATGATGAAAATTCACGAACTTTATTTTTAGGCTATTCAGTCGCTGGAGAACGGCTAAAAGCCCAATTAGAGCAAAAAAACATTGTTGTCGATCAAGCACATCCCTTATTTGTTTATTTGCCTTGTGGTGTGGGTGGTGGCCCCGGTGGCGTTGCATTTGGTTTAAAAATGGCATTTGGCGATCACGTACATTGTATCTTTGCAGAGCCAACGCATTCGCCATGTATGCTCCTTGGGGTAGCGACTGGCTTGCATGATGAAATTTCAGTACAAGAAATTGGTATAGACAACATTACAGCAGCAGATGGTTTAGCTGTTGGGCGTGCTTCAGGCTTTGTCGGTCGAGCAATGCAAAGACTGTTAGACGGTTTTTATACCTTAGATGATCAAACCATGTATTTATTACTGGGTATGCTCAATCAGTCTGAACATCTCAAGTTAGAGCCTTCTGCGCTCGCTGGAATGTTAGGCCCTGTCATCGTCAATCAGCATCCAGAGTACGCAGTGCTACATCAGTTTACTGAGCAACAATTACAGCATTCAAATCATATTGTTTGGGGCACGGGTGGCGGCATGGTGCCTACCGAGGAAATGGAGCAGTACTTAGCTAAATCGAACATTGAGCAGTTTTAAAAATAAATCACCATAATTAAGGCAAATGAAGTTTGATCTCATCTGCCTTAATGGTTTTAAATTACTGCGGTTCTTGTCGTTGGGTTGAATTCATCTCATGTCTAACTTGGCTAATACGGTCATAAATCACCTTGCGCATCCTATTTATTGCCCCGAGCGGTTTATGTTCAGGTAAAGTATGCCATGGTGTAAACGAAAGATTTTCACAAAATTTATTCTGATCAGGGCTGTCAAAAACCTGTTGAGGAATACGAATCGTTGCCACCTGATAAAAAGGGGCTTGTGTTTCTTTCCATTCGGTCATGGCATCTTCAACAAGCAATGTATTTGATGTTCTCGGTTGCACCAGAAACTCCATACAGGCATCGCCCTTTTGTAGGCTATTTCGTAGAGCATCACGCAGAAAGTCATGACTCGGATTGTTTGGCAAAGCGTCTTTTACTGTCGAGCAAGAACGAACAGAATACTTTACCGCCTGACGGTCAGAACCCATGCCTAACTGATAGGGAACCATAGACCAATATCGAGTTTGCAACGGATTTGCAATGGTTGTTCTGAGATTTAAAGCAATCCGTGTTCCCTTAAAACCAAGTGCAAAAGGAATATGTAGCTTTCTAAAAAAATGATCGCTATTGATATCCTGCATAAACGATAGATAACGGCTAGGATCGTTCACGAAAAATACAGGATGGTTGATCATAATAAAGTCTTGGGTCGTCACTTCATCCTCTAAGTGTTTCCCTCCCGATACCCCTAAAACTTTGATTGCCATCCCACGTGCATCTTTCTTTGTGTCTGCCTGCGTGGCATCTGGGGAACCATTTGAAAAACGAATCCATGCTTGATATTTTTTATCGGGAATAAAAATACCTTGAGCCAGATTCTTTGGCAGCATTTTCAACACATGAAACTCCGCTCGTACACAACCATGTGCTTTTGGATGTGCATCACGACGCGCACTGCCTAAGGCATATTGTTTACGAATCGACTTTTCAATCACCTCAGCAATCTCTTCGGCTACCATCTGTTCATTGGGATATAATTTTTCACTTAAACCAGAATCAATACTCGGGTAAACAATGCTCTTCGGTTTGGTCAGCGTTGTAGCAGAAGTATTTTTCGGTGGCTGCGCACTGCAACCACCAATTGCAAAGACTAGCGGTGTCAGCGTAAACAGCAAACTCAAATGTAGCGGCCGCATAAAATTTGGCATTGACCTTCTCCTTGCTGTAAAGATCACATTAGGCTCATCTTCAGTTTTTTGGTCGTTATTCTATTCAATAAATTTCTTTCATAAATCAAAAAGTGATCATTCATCGGTAGTAAAATGAATATTGAAAGTTCCTTATCTTGCGCCATATATGGCTCAGAGAACAGGTTAGGATGAGTGGATTCTTTAATAACATCCTCACCCTGAGCAGTATGCTGCGCAAACCTCCTTAAAAAGAGAGGAAATTTTCATTATGAATTAAATATTGTTCAAAAAATGACTTATTCAAGATGCCTAATGTATCAAACTGCAAAACCACCAGTTGATTATTAAACATCCTAAAAGATTATTATATCTCTTTTCATATTTGCCGTATCCCCCACTTTTATTTGATCAGGGGCTTATAATTAAAATAAGGGTATTCCTTCGTAAAGAAAAAAGGAGAAACCAACAAGACCCTTGTTGATTCCTCCTTTTAGGATGCTTAACTGTTCAGCGATGCCTTGCTTGATGAACCCAAACAACATAAATCAGGCATAAAACGTAAGTAAACTTTGATTATCCGCCTTAACCTTGCATCGGACTTTTATCAATTAATCTCTCGTATTTCGCTCATTTAACCAGCGATATAACACAGGTAAGATCAACAACGTCAGAAACGTAGAAGAAATAATGCCGCCAATCACCACCGTTGCTAAAGGTCTCTGCACTTCTGCACCTGTTCCCGTAGCCAGTGCCATCGGAATAAAACCTAAAGAAGCGACACAAGCCGTCATTAATACTGGACGTAAACGTAAAACTGCGCCTGACCATGTTGCTGTATGGACATCAAACTTTTCTCTGAGCTCTTTAATAAAAGTCAGCATGACCAAACCATTTAAAACAGCCACACCTGACAGCGCAATAAAACCAATGCCTGCTGACATGGAAATTGGAATATCTCTTAACCATAACGCCATTAATCCACCAGACAGTGCAAATGGCACACCACTGAAAACCAGCAAACTATCCTTAACGTTGTTAAACACAGCCATAAGTAAAACAAAAATGATGATGAATGCCATCGGGATGACGATTTGCATTCTGGCTTTTGCTGAAGCTAGGTTTTCAAACTGACCACCATAACCCAACCAATAGCCCGCAGGTAACACCTGTTGTTTTAGCTCTTGTTGCATTTCTTGCACAAAAGAACCTAAATCACGATCACGCACATTGGCGGTGACCACAACACGGCGCTTACCATTTTCTCGACTGACTTGGCTAATCCCCAAAATATTCTCAACTTTGGCCACATCTTGTAATTGAATCAATCCACCATTTGGCAGTTGAATCGGTAACATTGCCAATTGCTGTGGCGTGCGCATGCTTTCATCTAATCGAATCACAAAATCGAAACGTCGATCCCCTTGTAAGATGCTCCCCACATTTTGACCACCAATACTCGTCGCTACTAAATCTTGTATGGACTTCACCGATAAACCATATTGTGCTGCCAAAGCATGATCAATATCGACATTTAAGACAGGTAAACCATCGGTTTGCTCGACTTTAACTTCACTCGCACCCTCAATCTTTTTCAGTTTTTCCGCAATCTTTTCCGCTTCTTGATTCAGCGTCTGCATATCATCACCAAAAATTTTGATGCCGACATCACTGCGAATGCCCGAAATCAGCTCATTAAAACGGAGTTCAATCGGTTGCGAAAACTCACTGTTATTGCCGGGAATTTTTTCTACAAACGCCAGCATTCGTGCTCGCAAATCATCAATCGTTTCATCTTGATTCGACCATTGATCATGCGGTTTCAACAACACAACACTATCGGAAATATTTGGAGGCATGACATCTGTTGCCACTTCTGCCGTACCTGTACGAGAAAAAATCGCCTTAATTTCAGGAAATTCTTTTAAAAGCTGTTTTTCTAGCCCTTCTTGTATTCTTAAGGATTCTTCAATCCCTGTACTTGGTGCGCGCATTAATTGCAGTGCAAAATCACCTTCGCTCAAAGTCGGAGAAAACTCAGTCCCCACACGTGTCGATAATGCAGCCGTAAGAAGTAAAATACTGATTGCTGCTGTCACCACCACATATTTAAAAGCATAGGCTTGATCTAAAAGTTTTGCATAGCCATTTTTTAACGAACTCATCCAACGACTTTCTGTTTCTTTTACATCTCCTGTTAGGAACAAAGCGATGGCTGCTGGCACAAAAGTAATGGATAAAATAATCGCGCCCACAAGTGCAAGAACCACGGTCATTGCCATGGGATGGAACATTTTCGCTTCAACGCCTTCCAGTGCAAAAATTGGGAAATACACCACCATAATGATGATTTGCCCAAATATAAGCGGACGTCTTGCTTGTTTTGCAGCTAAAAAGACTTCAGTAAAACGTTCAGAGCGCGTTAATTTTCTGCCTTTATGCTGCTGAGCTTCCGCTAAGCGACGGATACAGTTTTCCACAATCACCACTGCACCATCAACGATAATGCCAAAATCCAAAGCACCTAAACTCATCAGATTGGCACTAATTTTCTGCTCTGCCATGCCTGTCAAAGTAAACAACATTGACAGTGGAATCACACATGCGGTAATCAGTGCCGCTCTAAAATTTCCCAGAAAAATAAACAGGATCACAATAACAAGGATGGCACCTTCGACAAGATTTTTGGCAACCGTCTTAATTGCCTTATCCACCAAATGACTACGGTCATAAACGGTTTCAATCACTACACCTTTGGGTAATGACTGTTGAATTACCTGAACTTTTTGATCCACAGCTTGAGCGACGGCCTTACTATTTTCACCCATCATCATCATGGCCGTACCCAATACGGTTTCTTCACCGTTATAGGTCGCACCACCTGTACGTAAATCATGACCAATGGAGACTGAAGCCACATCACTGACCCGAATAGGTAAGCCATTTTTGGTGCTAATGCTGACATTTTCGATATCTTGAATAGAAGACAATAAACCTGGCACACGTACGGTCAGTTGTTGCCCATTATCTTCAATAAAACCAGCACCGCGATTTGCATTGTTATCTTGAAGTGCTTGCTCCAACTCTGCCACTGAAATTTGGATCTGTTGTAAGCGTGTTAAATCTGGAGCAACAATATAGGTTTTTTCATAGCCCCCAATACTATTGACTTCTGCAACCCCTTCAACCCGTTGTAACTGAGGACGAACAATCCAGTCTTGAATTTCCCTTAAATCCATTGCTGTATAAGGTGTTCCATCTGGCTTTTTGGCATTGGGCTGTGCTTTGATTACCCACTGATAGATTTCCCCCAAACCTGTCGAGATAGGCGACATTTGTGGCTCAACAGCTTCAGGTAAAGCACTTTTGGCTTCTTGCAAGCGTTGATTAATCAGTTGTCTTGCCCAGTAAATATCCGTCCCATCTTTAAAAATAATGGTAACTTGCGAAAGTCCGTAACGAGAAATCGAGCGTGTCTGCTCTAGATTTGACATACCAGACATTGCATTTTCAATCGGATAGGTAATCCGTTGCTCAACCTCAAGTGCGGTAAAACCATTGGCTTGACTATTAATTTGCACTTGAACATTGGTGATGTCAGGTACAGCATCTATTGTCAGTTTTTGATAACTATATATTCCGATACCAATCCATGCGATGACAAACAACAGCACCCAAATAGCATTGCGAATAGAAAACTGAATGATTCGATCAAACAGTCCTTGACTCGGAAAAAGGTCATCTTGAGAATTAATGGGCATGTTCAGCCTCTCCCTTCTCCATTTCCGATTTCAACAGAAAACTGCCCTGACTGACATACTGCTGTTTCGCAGTTAAACCCGATTTAATCTCGACCCACTGACCATCACTTGAATAGTTGCCAAGTTGTACAGGGCTTGCCATCAGATGAATTTGCTCTTTTTCAGTCTTGGCAACAAACACAATCTGTTGACCATCAATCTGTTGAATCGCGGCTTTAGAAACACGCAATACAGGTTGTCGCGTTGCTTCACCTGTTAATAAAACATTGACCATTAAATTGGGACGTAGCTCTTGGGCTGGCGTTAAGACTTTCGCACGAACTTGTAAACGTCCTGTTTGACTATCCGCTTCAGTGGTTAAGGCCTGCACTCGCGCTTTAAATAAATTATTGGTTTGCAAAGATTTAAATTCAATTTCCTGATTCGGTTGAACATGAATATTTGCAGCACTCGGCAAAATAAACTCCACCCATAATTGATCTAGCTGATCAATGATAAACAATTGCTTATCCGCAGAAATATTTTCACCCACAACAATATCTTTTTTCGTAATCACCCCATTGAAAGGTGCCTTAATTACATAACGCCCTTGACTGCCACTGCTTGCACCCAGTGCGGATAAACGACTCCGAGCCGCTTGAACTTGAATCTCCGCTTGTCGATAAGCGTTATATGCACGTTGATAATCCTGTCTGGCAGAAATCCCTTGATCAAAGAGCTGTTTTTCTCTGTGATAATCTTGCGAAGCTAAAGTGAAAGCTTCCTGAGCAATACTCAAGTTGGCTTGTTGATCCACAAGGTCAGGAATAAAAAGCGTGGCTAAAGCCTGTCCTTTTTTAACGTCCTGTCCTAAGGTTACCGCGACACTTTCAACTCTTCCTGCAAAACTCGCCTCCACATGGGCTTGTTGGTCAGTATTCACCACCAGTTTGGCAGGATATTGTTGTTTTTGTTCAACATCGCCCAATTCAACTTGGGCTAATTTCACACCAGACTCAATCAATTGTTTTGAAGTAAAGTTTAACGATTCATCTTCAGCATCAGCCTCCTCAGCTTCATCATGTCCATGCTGTTCATCTGCATGTGCATCTTCATCGGCAGCTTTACCTGCTTTCTCTTTACCACCGAATAATAAAAAGGCACTCAAAACGATACTAATCGTGATAATGGCAATGATCCAAACCCATTGTTTTTTTGCTTGATCTATAGACACGCTTATTCTCCTACCACTGGGCTTAGGTCATTTGTGGATTGCCATAAATTTTGATTGATTTTCATCAGGGCATCGGGCGACATAAGCGCATTTGCATCTACCCCCAAGGCTAAACTTTCAGCTTGCAAAGATTTTTGCCATGCCTGTTTTAACGTTTGTATTTTATTTAAGCGTTGTTCCTGAAGCTGAATGCTGGCTTGATGTACATCAGTAATAGAGTATTTACCCACTTTAAAACCCAATAAAGTTTTTTGATGTACCGACTCCGATAACGGAATTTGTTGCTCATTGATCAAGTCGTATTGCCATTTCAAACCCTTTAACTCAACCAATAAAGTGTCCAGTTGAGTCCGATTCTGCTGTTGGTAATACTGCTGTTGCTGATCCAATAAATCTTGTTTTGTTTGGGCGATTTGCATGCCATATTGCTGACGATCAAAGATATTCAAAGGTATTTCAACCCCTAAGCGTATTTGACTTTCAGTATTGTTTAAATTGGCTTGCTTACTATTGATGATCCCCAAAAGCACATTCGGATTGGGTCTGGCTTGTGCTTTTAAATATGCTAAATGGGCTTGCTGTTTGGCTTTTTTCAGTTGAATACTTTGTGTCAATAAATTTTCATTCAGCGCCTGTTGCACAAAGGCAGTTGTATCAGTTGGCCATAATTGCGCACGGCTTATACTCAGATCATGATCAAGTTCAGCTGCTCCCCATAAATTTGCCAATTGTCTTTTCACCGTGGTTAAAGACAACGCCATTTCTTGTGTCCGTCGCTGATTTTCAATGTGAGCAAGCAAAGTACGATCCAAATCTAATCTGGAAATGCTTCCAGCACGATAGCGTAATCGTGTGGCATCCACATTTGCTTGACTGTCTGTTAATTGAGTTTTGCTAATTTTAAGCTCTTCTTGTAAAACAAGAACTTGAGACCATAAATATTTCACAGCCAAGCGGGTTTCTGCTTTATATAATTTTTGATTTAAATCGACTTGAGATAATTCAACTTTTGCTAAATTTTTTCGGCTACGACGTTGACCAAAAATATCTAAAGGTTGACTAATCTCGACATCTAATTCTTGATCCTGATCAGATTTAAAGCCCGTTTTTTGCACAGATAAACTTGGATTCGCCCACAGTTGGCTGTGTTTCAGTTTAGCCGTCGCAATGTCCTGTTGAGTCTGCAAGGCATGAATTTGGTTTTGATGACCTTCCACACGCATTAATATTTGATTGAAATCTGAATCTTGCTGATTTTTAGATGCTATTGAATGATCAGCAAAAATGCTCGCTGAAATAGATATCCCGAGGATGAATGCAACCAACTGACATTGTTTTACCTGAACAATCGTTTTCTCATTCAAACTCATACCATGAGTTGAAACTTTTTTTGACATGAAGATGTCCCACAAACATTAATAGAATGATGGTGGGTTGTTTTAGGCTACCCCACCGCGAGCGGGGATAATTCGGGAGGTGGAGCTAAACGAGGGAGATAGGGCGATTGGTAAAAATTTACCCAAGGTCGAGCGTGTAGAATATCGACTTGAAAATTAGGTTCATCGTTATAATAAGACTGTGTGTCTAGCTCAAGTGCAATATGATTCGATAAGTGGCTACACCTGTCGTTAAAACATATTTTTTGACAGTAATCATAAATTTTTTGATCATCGACCAGACTTTTTTTATTGTCATTACTTTGTGCATTGGGCTGAGCAAAAGAGGGATCATTGAAAAATGAAGGCACATTTGGCATTTCATGCAGACACGCCGCTTCCGCCACACTCCAAATACTTTGGAATGTGAACAATAGCAGGAAGATCTGTAGCAGAAATGTCTTTTTCTTCATAGCATCATCTTAAACTTTAAGCCCGCATTATAGCGATCATTTGGATTGAAAGCACTTAGATTTAGAAGATACAAATTAATCTCGCCAATAAAGCGGCACCCATACATTCAATGCCACCTTGCATAAAGTGAATCATCTAGAAAAAACTCAAGCTTAAAGTTCTTTGCAATAAAGCTTTCACCCCACAATTTGATTCCCCCATTTTAGATGCAACTCAACTTTTTATTGATGATAACTTAACCATTTTCTTTCCAAAGGATTCTGGCTAAATATTTAACGGTTTTGAGCAAGTCATTGCAATCTTGAGCATATACTTTTAAATCTATCCATGATCTCGCCTTATTTCAGACATAAGCTAATGACTCATAAGCCTTTCATATAGGAATTACTCCCTTATTAATATACTTTTTGATAAAAAATTAGTACGCTATGGTTAATGAATAGATTGAATAAAAAAGATAATGTATGAAATTACCATTTTGCGCTCTCTTGACCTGTATTTTGGTGGGTGCATCAGCACTGATTTATGCAGAAAACCAACAATCAACTCAGTTTAACGTGAGTATTAGCATTAAAGAAACTTGCAATATTACGGCAGCCAATAGCGCAGATCTCGATTTTGGCAGCATTAACCGCGCATCAAAAGGCTCAAATCAAAGTAATCATTTAGCAGTAACGTGTACCCAAGGAACGCCTTATCGTATTGCACTACAAAGCCAAAGAGCGATGGCAAATGCGACTTCAAATAATACTAAAATTCCTTATACCCTGTATCAGGATGCCAATCGGACAACGCTCTGGGGCGCAGATACTCAAAATGCTTATAGCAATACAGGCACTGGAAATACCCAAAAAATTCCAGTTTGGGGACAAGTCAACCAAGCAAACACCAATGTTCCTGCGGGGCAATATACAGACAAAGTAACCGCTGTCATTACTTACTAATAGGTTAGCGTCACTGTAATGGTGTCCTGATATTCTCCCGCAGGTACAGCCGCTGAACTTGGCCCAGCCTTTCCATAAATAGGAATCGTCTGTGTGCCATTGTTGCCCGTACCCTGTGATGCACCGCTATTGTTCCACAGCTGACTGTACTGCGCATCGCGGTATAATTCATAGGCAATATAGTCTGAACCTTTGCGCATACGACGTGTCGTGCCGTCATAGTTCATTCCCTGATCTAAATTCACTTTCCAAGACGTATTCAAGGGGCAAGACAAAGTTACCGTTGTCGAACTGGTCACTGCCTGAGATAAATCATTCATGTGACCAAAATTCAGATCGGATGCAGAAATCAAATTACAACTGTTTTCATAGTTTGTCGTGACGCTCAAACTGTTGCTGCTTTGATTGCTTGACTGAGATGCCAATACATCTTCTGTAGTTGGCTGTTTGTCCTGACTAAAGGCATATAATAGACTGACTTGCGTATCATTATTATTCTGATAGCTTCCAGCTGTGACATTTTGCCCCGCATAAACATAACCATAAATCGGCAGATCGAAAACTTTCTGGTTTTCATTCACGGTGAAAGTTTTATAGCTACATGTTAATGTCGATAAATTGGCTTGCGTATCAATTCTTTGGGTCAAAGCGGGATCATAAAACAAGTCATAACTGAGATAAGAGTGCGGCCAAGAAGAATATGAAACTATTTGACGGCGATTATTGGACAAACCTAAACCACCCGCGGTCGCATAAGGACACAAAGCAACATTGACCGTTTTGGTATGACCATATTGATTACACGTCACTTGCCAATTGCTGTAACTGGTTTTTCCTTTACCCGATACCGAACCGAAATTCAAAGCGGGGCCAGACAACCAACACGAACCAGATGCTTGAGCAGATGAACTAACACTCATCAGGGCAAAAGGCAGCATTAGGGCAAAAATCCAATATGCTAGTAGCAGCCCTGAACGCTGCGTACGGTGAATATTCATTATTATTGGCACGTTAAATTCCCCAAGTCTAGAAAACCATATTGCGCTGAAAAATCAGGCAAGTCTATACGGCAAACCTGCCCCATTTGCTCGACAAAAACTGTTGATGCAGCTGGATTTTCTAAATAAATCATGCCATCCCGCCCAACAATCGTATGTTCAACATTGTCTAAATTAGGCGCAGTTTTCTGTACCCACACTCGGCTTCCCATTTTTAAAGGCTGATTCTGTTTATCAACTGCAACCCATTGTACCGAACGCATTTTATACACTGGAAAATTCACATACACGCCACTAGAGCTATAAGGAACTGCATCTATTTGTGTCGATTCAATTTTATATTCCAGTGGTAAATCTAACGTATCTATAGACACCACATTATGCTGATATGGATTCAATGAATCGATTAATAACAGTCCCTTTCGATTGGTTTTACCCACGAGACGATTTTCCAGCCGTACAGGGATATCTGCCACACCTTCGGTAGACACCACAGCAAATGAATTCAGCGATTGACGCATGGCAAAAAGATTGCGGTTCATCATCACCAGGCTGCCACGTGCTGACCCAATGACAGTGCTATAATCTTCATCGTTAATCTTGGCATTTTGAAACCCTAGATCCCATTGTCCAACTGAAGTTTCCCGCTGCAACTGTCCCTGTAAACTATAATTACTTGGATCACTATATTCGATGTTGCTTTGCCAACCCCAATCTGCTTGATTTTGCAAAGCCGTTTTACGCACACTTGCCGACACCTTATTACGTTCCGTATTCTTTTGCGCATTCATAGTGGCGTTGGTCTGACGGTCTAACGGAATATTCAGTGACATAAAAAAAGTATTACTTTTTTCATTTAAATCACGCGTCATATTCAAGGTTAAATAACTCTTGGAAGGAAAATAATAAGACCAATTAAAGATCAGATATTCATTATCAATCCCTTGATATTGCTGCGCTGCATAACTACTGCCAAATTGACCAAGAGGCGTATTCACCCCCAAGAAAATATGATCAGAGCGGTCAATATAGGCATAGCCCAAACCACTGGCCAAATCACCAAAATTACCGTCACTTTGCTGATGATGCATAGAAAAGTTGATCAAGCGGTTATTCCACTCATAACCTGCTGAAAAAGCCTGCCCTGCCTGTTGATTTAATTCGCTATAACTATAAGAGCCATTTAACACCCCCAAAGTATTTGGCAAGCGGTGTACAACACCAAATCCTGCTAAAGCCACATCATTTGAATATTCAGTATGGCTTTCCAATGTCGTGTTATTGCTTAAACCGTGCCGGAAAGTGGCATTCATTAAAAGATCATGCCCATAGCTAAATGACTTGACCGCATAATTCAGTTTATTCACCCCCAGACTCACATCCCAGTCGGATAAACCTTGCTGCAATAACTGTGAAGTGCCAAATAAGGAAAAGTTGACAATCCGTTGCTGTCCATTCAAATCGGTAATTAATAACTGCGCTGTTCCCGCACCTGTAATTGACGGTGCAGTCTGAATATTGAACTGCCCTGGAAGCACTTCACTGCTGCTTTGCTGAATACCATTAATTAATAAATCTACCGTTGACGGCAATAGCACTGAATCTTTAAATGAGGCTAATGGTGAAGTCACTTGGTACGGCTGTAAATTATAGTTTTTTGCCAGTTTAATGCCTGAAATGCGGGTCGAGCGACTCCAATCTAAAGCGCGCGACTGACTATCGCCTAATGTTAATGTCAGCGCCCGATTGGCAAAATCCTTTTGCCAATAAGTATCTAAAATCTGGCTATTCAGTTCTTCCGATGTCTTTGACTGGGTATAAGCATGGTTAGCAGAAATACTTAAAACACTGCCCGCTCCAAAACCAAAAAAACGTAGCTCATTCCAGCCGCTTAAAGACCAAACATCTTCAGTGGCTTGGGCATAAAAATCGTAATTGAAAAGCACGCCCGGTTTAATCTGCTGAGCATTGACTTTGGCGGCTTCAATCGGAATAAATCCTGCTACAGTATTGTTCTGCAAAAAAGAGACAGCTACATCCAAATGGATACTTTGCGCAGCGGCATTGTAATTGTAGCTTAAACCAGAAATTTGAGACAAACTGATAAAACCTGCATGCTGGGGAGCATCAGGTACGCTGACTTTTAATTGCAGTTCTTGCAGGGTTGTCCGTGAAATTAGTAAATCATGCGATGTTTGAATAAAGTGCCCAAAAGTTGAGCTAGATGCCTGATTCAACACAATACTTAAATACAGCTCCTGCTGCTTAATACCATCATCTTCTAAACTGACATTTTCGCTAGCAATGACCAAAGTACTGGATAAACAATACGTACACAGCAATGCTTGAAATAATGGGCCACAGTCAGCGAACTTTTTTCTCATTACAGTTTATTGGATGGGAAGCATCTGTGCTAAACCATCACTATTGATTCTGGCTTCAAACTTACCATTTGGGAGTATTTTTTTAGACTCAGGAATATCCCAACGCATAGTCTGACCAGCAAGTGCATAGCCCACTAGACCATTGATTAACGGTATTCTTTCGCCATTTGGATTGATATAGGTTAATTCACTCATCCGAATATGGCTTTTCGTATTGTTCTGCACAATCAGCTGTTGATTCTGATATTGAAAATTCACCTGATTTAACAGCGTTAAACCATTACGCATAGCAATACTGTCAGTAGGCTGGATAAAAACGGGAATAGAATACTGTAATAATAACTGCAAGCCGGTCTGTGCATCGGCTTGTCCTGAACTTGGCAGTTCATCAATCAATAAGCGGTAAGTCTGTTCTACCGCGGTATTTTGTGAGGCAATACGAATAATTCGGATCAGCTGCTGCTGACCCGCTTTAATTTCTGTAATCGATGGGCTGGCAACCAAGTCTCGTGTAGGATTCACTTGATCCTGACCTGAAACTTGCGACCAAATCAGCACGCGAGTTTGCGCCCGAATAGGTCGTTCACTGGTATTGGTCAGCCATATTTCTTTGGCTTTTTCCTGCGGGGAGAATGAAACAGAAATTGGAGCAACTTGCAGACTGGCTGCCAAACTGCTCAGCGAATAAAGTGAAACGATAGAAGCACAAATGAATTGTCTCAATTTGTTCATATACTGCGTCACTCTATTCGTACAGCTCTAACCAATTAGTAAGTTACAGTTGCAACTACTGTATCTACATAATTACCAGCTTCAACGTTGGTATCACCCGCTAACTTAGCATAGACAGGAATTGCTTGGTCTTTACCATTACCTGTTTTTGATAATAAGTTGACAGCATCCCACTCTGTTGTACGGGTAGAGTCTTGATACAATTTATATGGAATTTTGCTGGTTGAAGCAGTATTGGTATTACTCATTTTACCATTACCTGCCAAAGCAATTTTATAGGGTGTATTTAAAGTACAAGTAACATTTAACTGGCCTTTCGCATTGCTTGCAGATTTAGTAGAACGATCAACAGAAGCAAATTCCACGTCTTGAGCCGCAGTAAACTTACATGATTCATTTACTGTAAGTTTAACCTCAAATTGAGTAGAATCAGTGCCTGCTGCATGTGCTACTGTAAAAAGAGAAGAAAAACCTAGAACTGCCGAAACAATGACTTTTTTCATGAAATGCCCCATATAATGTGAAGGATGACACATTAAATTAAAATATGGGGTGGATTATAGGCTTTTTTTTGATCTTGTAAAGCACTTAAGTAAAAATTTAATTATAAAATTCATCCTATTATTTTAGATATTCATCCCCCTTATTTAACCTTGTCCCCCACATGATGTGTGCTGAGTTTATGCAAGAATCTCGTGCCTAGACTTTTAAGCAAAAATTCTACTTTTAGATTTTTTATTTTTAGGGGGGATTACCGTAAGTTGTAGGGAAAATTACAGACAAAAAAAGATCCTTGATCATCAAGAATCTTTTTAGATATTTGGCGGAAGCAGTGACAGTCATATTTACAACTTAAATAATTGATATATTTTTATAAATTTAATTTCTTACTACTATTTTTTACTGCTTTATATTTTATTATTTTTTTAATTATTTCTTATAGATAATTATACGTTACTCGTTAGTAACGTTTAGTTTTAATTATAAATCATCACAATTTTCTATTACACCATAGCAATGGAATATTTTATCAATCATAGTTCTGCTGACTTATTGAATCGACTCAAGTTGAGGCCCAAGTTCAAAACCATATCGTTTCAGCACCTTTTCAGAGTGACATACTTTCCAATATGTCTTTAACTGATTTAATTAAATGTATGCACGAACAGAAGCCTAAAGAAAATTGCTTAGGCTATATTAATCCAAAACAAAATTGTGCCATTACTATTCATGGTTTCTGCTCTACATTTCGTGACTGGTCTGCTGATAAAACTGATTACCCACATGAAGTTTGTGAACATGTACTTACACATAAGTTACCAGATGAGTTTTGAAGCAGCTTATTTAGAAAAAATGTAAAAGATTAATGACTGATTGCGCTATGTGATGTGATGAATAAGTTACTTATTTGAATAAACAGCATATTATTAAACTTCTGCCTTAACGAGCAGAAGACTTTTATAATATGCTGTTTAGGATATTCCAAGTAAAAGTCTTCAGTATTTGCAACACAATTCACTTTTTATGTTGCATATTTTATGCTTACCTTTTTTAATTCATCAAACTTTTTGAGTTCATAAGGAAGTCCAACATAGTTTTCAGCTAAAGTCGTTTGCCCTGCTTCTGAGCCCAGAATATAAGCAAGCTCAGCTTGTTTGATTTTAATATCAAACTCACTTTCAGTTTCAAAACGGTGCAATAAATGGGTCATCCACCAAGAGAAACGTTCAGCTTTCCATACCCGTTTTAGGCATTTTTCAGAATATTCATCAATGCCTTGCTTAGAACCATTTAAGTAATATTCTATTAATGCACTAGATAAATATGCAATATCAGAGGCTGCCAAATTCAAGCCTTTAGCACCAGTTGGAGGAACAATATGTGCGGCATCACCTGCTAAAAATAAGTTTCCAAAACGCATCGGCTCGGTTACAAAACTGCGTAAAGGTGCAATACTTTTTTCAATTGAAGGCCCTGTAACTAAATGCTCACAGCTTTCTTTATCTAGACGGTTTTTTAGTTCATCCCAGAAACGTTCATCCGACCAATCCTCTACTTTATCAGTTAAAGGCACTTGTAAATAATAACGGCTCCGTGTACTTGATCGCATGCTGCAAAGCGCAAAGCCACGTTCAGACTGCACATAAATCAACTCATCAGATACTGGTGGCACATCCGCCAAAATACCTAACCAGCCAAATGGATATACTTTTTCAAATGTTTTAATTTTATCTGCTGGCACACTGGCACGACATACACCATGATATCCATCACACCCTGCAATAAAGTCACAATTGACGCGATATTCTTGCCCATCTTTGTTAAAAGTCACATAAGGTAGATCATAAAATTCATGTACTTTGACATCATTCACTTCATAAAATGAAGTTAACTTGGCTTCATCACGTGCATGCATTAAATCTTTAGTGACTTCAGTTTGACCATAAACTGTCACCTGTTTTCCATGCGTTAAAGCGGATAAATCAATACGATGTTTTTCACCATTGGTTAAAATCTCTATTCCATGATGAGGTAAACCTAATTCATTTAACTGTTGGTCTACACCTGCTTGTTTAAGTAAATCAACCGAAACTTGTTCAAGAATACCAGCACGAATACGCGCAGAAACATAATCTGCACTGCGTTGTTCAATAAGAATATGTTCAATACCCGCTTTATAAAGAAGCTGTCCCAACAATAAACCTGCCGGTCCTGAACCAATAATTGCAACTTTAGTGTTTAAAATTTCCATCATTTATCTTCCCTGTCCTATCTACTTAAACTAAATTTTTTATAAAATTTCAGCTATAGTAAAACGTGAATATTCACCGTATTGCGGTGATATTGACCGTATACCGGACAAAACATCATAAATTGATGCTTTATCAGCAAGGATGCTTCATGCGCTATGATTTAATTGAAAATAAGACTTCAGGTGAAACAATCACAAATGATGATTATATTTCTGGGCTTGCCAAAGGCTTAGCTTTGTTAGAGGCCTTTGGTATTGATCGGCAAAAGCTTAATGCAACTCAAATTGCTGAACGTACAGGAATCAGCCGTACCGCGGCAAGACGTTACTTACAAACTTTAAAGTTTTTAGGTTATTTGGAAACGGACGAACATTCTTTTTGGTTAACCCATAAAGTTCTACGCTTTTCGAGTTCTTATTTAAGTTCTGCACATTTACCCAAAGTTGCCCAGCCTATTTTAAATATTTTGTGTATGCAAACCACGCTGACTTTTTCAATTGTCGTTTTAGATGATGATGAAATTGTGCCTATTGCACGAAGTTTTTTACCCCAGCAAGATAATATGCGTGCCAGTCCTGATGGTATGCATTTAGGCAATCGTTTGCCTGCTCATGCAACATCTACGGGTAAAGTTTTACTTGCAACGTTAAATCAAGAAGAACAAAAAAATTGGTTCAGTAAATATGGTTTAAAACGTCTAACGCCTTTTACGCTCCAAGATGAATCGGCATTTTATCAAGTGCTTAATCAAGTGGCTCAGCAAAATTATTGCTTATCAAAAGAAGAACACGAACTTGGGGTTATTGCAATTGCTGTACCAGTATTGAACCGTCAAGGTAAAACCATTGCAGCTTTGAACTGTATGTCACAAGTTAACCGTGTTACAGAGGAATACCTCATTCAGAGTATTTTACCTTTACTTCAAAATACAGCTTATGAAATTAGAGCAATGATTTAATAGAGTGATTAATCATCAAAAAATGCCTGCCAGTATTAAACCAGAATCCCATTAGCCGTACACCAGCAAACAGATCTTGTAACCCATATGGACTACATTTAAGAAACCATTTACCTGCACATGCAACATCAGCAGGTAAAACTTTACTCGCCTATCTAGATCTAGAAGAGCAAAAAAATGGTTAGAAAAATATCCATTACAACGGTTAACTGAATTTAGCTGCACAGACAACAATACCTTGCTAAAAATTCTTAAGGAAATTAAAGAACAAGATTGGTGTTATTCCAGTCAAGAACATGAATTAGGTGTTCATGCACTTGCTGTACCGATATACGGGCCAAAAGGTAATGTTGTCGTGGCATTGAATATTGTTTCCCCTATTAGTAAAAAAACGAAAGAATATTTGGTTCAATAAATTATGCCTTTACTCTTAGAAACCGAGCGGGAATTAAGGAATATGATTTAAATCCACCAAAAACAATATCTCCGTTACTATTCTATTATTGTGTGACATATCAACCATCAATGGCATAATTTTCCCTGTAACAAATGAGGCATCCTCAAACGGCTTTGTTGCACAAACCTATTCAGATACAGCGATTCAATGCTGCCTAATGATCAGATCCTTATTTCGATTATCTTTACGTATGGTCACTGGGGTTTTTCAAAGCCTGATTAAATTATCTGGATTAGATTGGACTGCCCCGAATATCAGTGATATTCGTCCTCAATCATATGTAAAAGACAGAAGCATATTGATATTTCGATAAACTATCAAAAAAATAGTGGTGGATTACATCTACTTGTAGACATGAGAAGCACTGCTTCGCAAAGTTTAAAATTTCTAGGCGAACGAGAATGGAAACGTAAGAGGCATCAGCCTGAATATCGCTGACAATGGCATAAACTGCACATCGGTATAGATGCTGAAACCCTGCAAATACAGGCAGTTTACCCCACCACAAACAATGTCTGTGATTCATAAGTACTTGGTGTTTGCTCGATTAGATTCCACAAGAAGAACAAATTGATTCAATCTATACAAATGAGCTTATGATACTAGGCAATACCGTCATGAGATTACAGGTCGGCAAGCACATGCGGTGATTCCACCAAGAAAGAATGCCAAGCCATGGAAAGACTCAAGGGCAAGCTCCTTAGAGCGTAATCAATTACTCGAAATAATGCAGTACTTAGGCAGGACTATTGGGGAAAATAGGTCTAGTTACCATCGTCGAAGTTTGGTAGAAAACAAGATGCATTGTATTAATGCTATTAGGAGATAAATTGAATTCAAGAAGCTTTCAAAGTCAGGGAAATGAAATTCATGCACGTGTAGCAGTGTTGAATAGATTCACTGAACTAGGCCATCCCTTGCAAAGTGGTGCTTCTCATGTCTTAAATTTGAATAGTTTAGAGCAATGTTAACTTTTAAATCTTTGTGCAACAAAGCTCTTACTCTACGATGTTTCCAGTTTGGGTTATTTCAAATTATTGACCATAATTTCTAAATTATTTCGAATCAGTAAGGCTAAATTAATATCGACACCTTTTAGCATTTTTTGCTCTAGAGCTTCCACAATCAAATTACATTCCGCAATTTTATTCTGACCACTTGCAGTGAGCTGAATTAAGATTCTTCGACCATGCGTTGGATCAGAATGCTTTTCAATCCAGCCCAAACTTAATAAATCTTGCAAAATTTTATTGGCTGACTGAGGTTTTATAAATGAACGCTCTGCCAATTTAGCATTTGACAGACTTCCTCTAGCTGCAAGTACTGACAACGCAGTGTACTGCGGTAAAGTTATATTGAGCTGTTTAAGTTGTTCTGTTAATAATTTACTAATAATCCGATCCACTCGAGCAATCATATAACTGAGCTTAGGTGATTGATTTTCATTTGATTTCATTAAGTTGTTGGGCATATCTACTCTGGATTAAATATGATGAAGTATGACCTATTAGATCATACTTCAAATCAAATAATTAAGTGGAACTGCTTAATACTTGCGTTTGTTGCTTAGGTTTACCTACCAGCATTAACGCAGCTATTGCAGCAAGTAAAATCATTGGAATACTCGCCCCGATTACCATTCCAGCGCTTGAACCAAAAGACAATAGCATTCCTGCCAATAATGGCCCTGCAAAGGAACCAATACGACCCACTGCAACAGCAGCACCTACGCCAGTCCCACGCATTTCTGTTGGATAAAATCTGGCAGCTAAGCCATAAAGTGCCGATTGCCCACCCACAATAAATAATCCACAACCAATTGCTGATAGTGAAAGTAATGCAACTGTTGGAGAAATAGCAAGACAACATAATGCAACCAAAATTCCAGCGTAAATCAGCTTAATCACAAAATTCATGCGTAGCTTATCTAACAAGAATCCCATGAGTATTGAACCAAATATTCCACCAATGTTGTAACCAATTTGCACATAATTGGCTTCGTTTTTTGATAAACCTTGCGCACCCATCAATAGCGGTAACCAGTTTAATAAGAAATATAAAACCACCAAGGTACAGAAAAAACTAATCCAAATTTGTACCGTAGAAAAACGGCGTTCTTTGGCAAAAAGCACCTGCATAAATGGTACTGTCGCTTGAGAGCCTTTAACCAAATACGCATTCGATTCGGGTAAAAACTTCAGTAATAACGGAATCATGAATACTGGAGCCAATCCCCCAATGTAAAAAATATGACGCCATTCACTGTCCCCAGCTAAAGCCATTGCCACAAATGATGTCAGCATACCGCCAAAAGGAATACCACTGTACATAATACTGACAGCCGTTCCTTTGTATTTATCTGAGACTGCTTCCGAAGCCAAAGTAATCATCATGGGTAAGGCTCCGCCCATACCTAATCCCGTTAAGAAACGAATTAGAATCAATACGCTATATTGACTTGCAAAAGCAGTTAAAATCGACATAATTCCAAAAAGTAAGATACTGAACATTAATACTTTTTTTCGTCCAATTTTATCTGCAAAACGACCACCTAATAAAGCTCCGGGCAATGTTCCCAACGTTGCTGCACTAAATGCCCATGCCATTTGAGCATTATCCAAACCAAATTCTGCTCGCATACGCGGTGCTGCTACGCCCATTGATTGCAGGTCAAAACCCTCAAAAATTGCGATAGCAAAACACAGAGCAAGCGTTAATGTGGCTTTCCCTGAATGGCTTACACTTTTTTCCATTCGCATTATCCTTGTCTTCAATTTTAATTAATACACATCCTGTATAGCTATTTTTCTTTGCAAAAAATAACGTTAAAAATATCACCTAAACTTATATAAAAAACAACCATTATTTTTATAAAAATAAAATAATGTTTATTAAAATGAATAAATACAGTAGTTTATAAAATAAATACAAAATAAGTTAAAAAAGACTTGAATGTAAGTTTAACTGATATTAAATTAAAACCCATGTAGCAACCCTCAGTCATCATGGAGAAACAAAAATGACTTATGAAAATCGTTGGAAAACAGTGGATGTCAAAGTAGAAGCTGGTATTGCTTGGGTGACGTTAAACCGCCCAGAAAAGAAAAATGCAATGAGTCCTACTCTCAATAAAGAAATGATTGATGTTTTAGAAACATTAGAATTAAATCAAGAAGCCGGTGTTGTTGTACTTACTGGTGCAGGCGATTCTTGGACAGCGGGAATGGACTTAAAAGAATACTTCCGTGAGGTAGATTCACAGCCTGAAATCTACAATGAGCGTATTCGTCGTGACTCATGTCGTTGGCAGTGGCAATTACTTCGTATGTACTCTAAACCAACCATTGCGATGGTCAATGGCTGGTGTTTTGGCGGTGGTTTTTCACCTTTAGTAGCCTGTGACTTGGCCATTTCAGCTGATGAAGCCACATTTGGTCTGTCTGAAATTAACTGGGGGATTCCACCCGGAAATTTGGTGAGTAAAGCTATGGCAGACACTGTAGGCCATCGTACTGCACTTTATTACATTATGACCGGTAAAACATTTACAGGCCAAGAAGCTGAAAAAATGGGTCTAGTAAATAAAAGTGTTCCACTCGAACAGTTAAAAGCAGAAGTTACTGAACTGGCCAATATTCTGCTGGAGAAAAACCCTGTTGTACTGCGTACTGCTAAAAATGGCTTCAAGCGCTGTCGTGAACTGACTTGGGATCAAAATGAAGATTATTTATACGCAAAACTTGATCAGTGTATTCACCGTGATACCGAAGGTGGCCGTGAAGAAGGTTTAAAACAGTTCTTGGATGAAAAAACCATTAAACCAGGTTTACAAAGCTATAAACGTACTGGCTAATTTCACACTCATTAATGGACATGTAAGGAAACATTACCCATGCAAAATGTACAGTTACTGATTCACGGACAATCTGTAAATTCAAGTTCAGCACAAACTTTTGAGCGAATTAGCCCAATTGATGGCACGGTAGCATCAGTTGCTTCAGCAGCAACGCTTAAAGATGTCGATAAAGCAATTGAATCAGCACATCGAGCATTTGATGTCTGGTCTAAATTGTCACCGACTGAACGTCGCTTAAGATTATTAAAAGCTGCTGATCTGATGGATCAAAAGACTGAACAATTTATCCAGATTGGTATGCGTGAAACAGGTTCAACTGCCACATGGTATGGGTTTAATGTTCACCTTGCTGCCAATATGCTTAGAGAAGCCGCAGCCATGACCACACAAATTGATGGCAGTATTATTCCATCTGATGTACCAGGTAACTTGGCTATGGGTATTCGTGTACCGTGTGGTGTGATTGTGGGTATGGCTCCGTGGAATGCCCCCGTTATTTTGGCTACACGGGCACTAGCAATGCCTTTGGCTTGTGGCAACACTGTGGTATTAAAAGCGTCAGAAGCCTGCCCTGCCACGCATCGCCTCATTGGCGAAGTATTACTTGAAGCGGGATTAGGCGAAGGTGTTGTGAATGTAATCACGCATTCTGCCGCCGATGCGCCTCAAATTGTAGAGCGCTTAATTTCACACCCTCTTACCAAACGGATTAACTTTACAGGTTCGACGCATGTCGGAAAGATTATTGCTGAGACTGCGGCAAAATATTTAAAACCCGTATTACTTGAACTCGGTGGTAAAGCACCAGTACTGGTTCTTGATAAAGCCAATCTTGAAGATGCAGTAAATGCAGTTGCATTTGGCGCCTTTTTTAACCAAGGGCAAATTTGTATGTCGACGGAACGTGTTTTAGTTGATGACCAAATTGCCGATCAATTTATTGAAAAATTAATTGAAAAAACCAAAACTATTGAGGCTGCTAATCCCCTTCAAGGGAATTACCCTTTGGGTGTATTAGAAAGTGAAAAAGCTGCAAATCGATTACGTCTTTTATTAGAAGATGCTCAAGCAAAAGGGGCGGATTTGCCACTCGGAATTCATATTCAGGGTGCTATGATGCAGCCGACTATCATTGTGAATATTACTCAAGAAATGAAGCTCTATCGTGAAGAATCATTTGCACCTGTATGCACGATTCAACGCTTTAAAACGGATGAAGAAGCCATTCAACTTGCCAATGACAGTGAATTTGGTTTGTCTTCCGCAGTATTTAGTCAAAATATTGTTCAAGCTTTAGCAGTAGCAAAACAAATCGAATCAGGGATTTGTCATATTAATGGTGCAACGGTTCATGATGAAGCGCAAATGCCATTTGGTGGTGTAAAACAAAGTGGTTATGGTCGCTTTGGTAGTAAAGTATCGATTGCCGAATTTACTGAGCTGCGTTGGATTACCATTCAAACAACCCCAAGACACTATCCAATTTAAATATAGACAGGGATCAAGAGTAAGAAAAATAGACTCTTGATTCAAATGGACTAAAAATAGTTATAAAAAAATTGATATGGAGTAAGGCAATGGCGCAAATGAATGCTGCCCCACAAAACTATCCAGAGCGTTTAGTCAAACTTGGTGGGCATGAAATTAATTTTCATTATGATAATGAAACGCTCTATATATCTCCAAAAGAACAATTGAAAGATTATCCGCAAAAACTGACGGATCGCTTACTCCAGTATGCTGAATCACATCCCGATCGAACCTTTGCTGCAAAACGAAATGCTCAAGGTGAATGGACGAAACTCAGTTATTCAGATACGGTACAAAAAGCATGGCATATTGCACAAGCTTTACATAACCGCAGTGATTTATCGGCCGAACGTCCGCTGCTGATTTTGTCTGGGAATGATTTAGAGCATCTATTACTGTCAATGGGTGCCATGCTAGCAGGTGTACCCTTCTCTGCTATTTCTCCTGCTTATTCCTTAATTTCTCAAGATTTTGACAAGCTTAAACATGTTTTCAATGTTTTAACACCAGGATTGGTTTTTGCAAATGATGGAAAAGCTTTCGCAAATGCAATTCAAAGCTGTGCCAAGCCAGATGTAGAAGTTATTACAAACTCTGGAATTCTAGGCAATATGGCATGCACACCATTTCAAAGTTTACTTGATACGCCAGTGCATAATGTTCAAGATCATTATGAATGTCTAGATGAGCATCAAATTGCCAAATTCTTATTTACTTCAGGCTCCACAAAACTACCCAAAGCTGTTCCGACGACACATCTAATGTTGTGTTCGAATCAACAGATGCTTTTACAAACATTTCCTGAATTTGAAGATACACCGCCGATATTATTGGACTGGCTATCTTGGCATCATACTTTTGGCGGAAGCCATAATGTTGGCATTGCACTCTACAACGGCGGAACTATTTATATTGATGATGGTAAACCAGTTACGGGCAAGTTTGATGAAACCATCAAAAATTTAAAAGAGATTTCTCCAACCGTATATTTAAATGTGCCCAAAGGTTGGGAAGAACTGACTGAAGCTTTAGAAAAAGATAAAGCGTTAAGAAATACCTTTTTTGCTCAAGTTAAAATTTTATTTTTTGCAGGTGCAGCACTCTCAGAAGCTGGATGGAACCGTTTAGATCGTATTGCCCAAGAACATTGCGGTGAACGTATTCGCATTATGTGTGGTTTGGGGATGACCGAGACTGCACCATCCTGCACATTTTCTACGGGGCCTCATGTAAAAGCAGGTTTTATTGGCTACCCTGCACCTGGCTGTGAAATTAAACTTGTTCCCAGCCATGACAAATTAGAATTTTGTGTGCGTGGCCAAAATGTCATGCGGGGCTACTGGCGTTTAACTGAAAATCAACAAAATCAAGTTTTTGATGAAGAAGGTTTCTACCGTACTGGTGATGCAGTCCGTTTGGTGGATGAATCTGACCCAAGTCAAGGCCTCATGTACGATGGCAGAATTGCCGAAGATTTCAAGTTAAATACAGGTACTTTTGTCAATGTCGGAACATTACGCAATAAAGTTCTGATCCAAGGCAATCAACTCATTCATGATGTTTGTGTTACGGGTTCTAATTTAAATGCGATTGGTTTTTAATCTTCCCGAAATTACAAGCGTGCGCGGCTTATGCAGGTTTGAAATTAACAGAACATTCAGCTGAAGAAATTTTACAACACCCCAAAATCCAACATTGGTTTAAACAATTCTTGATTGAATTTAATAAAGATGCCACGGGCAGTTCTAATCGTGTGGCCATGTTGTATTTGATGACCGAAGCACCACATTTAGATCTGGGCGAAGTGACCGATAAAGGTAATCTAAATCAAAGCAATATTTTAAAAAGACGTAGCAATCTCGTCGATGCCTTATATAGCAAAGTTACTGAGCATTCGCTGATCATTAGAATTCCTACCCTGAATAATTAGCCTTAAGCACAAGAAAAACAACTCTATTTTATAGAGTTGTTGATCCCCCTTTGTCTTTAACTTTTTACCCAATAGGTAAAACTATGCAATTAGATAGCGAATTTGAACTGTTTAGAGATAATTTTCGACGGTTTTTAAATGAATACGTTGCCCCATATTATGAGCAATGGGAAGAACAAGGATTAATTCCGCGTGAAATTTGGAACAAACTTGGTGAAAATGGTTTTCTTTGTGTCGATGTACCAGAACAGTATGGTGGATATGGCGCACCAGTCCACTATTCACTGATGTTGGTTCAAGAAACTGCTCAAGCAGGTTTTACTTCACTGGCTGTAGCCATCGGTGGACAAAGTGAACTGGTTTCCCCTTATATTCAAAATATAGGGTCAGAACAACAAAAAAACTTTTGGCTCCCCAAAATGGTGACGGGTGAAGTCGTTAGCGCGATTGCCATGACAGAAGCCAATGCTGGCTCAGACTTACAAGCCATTCGAACTCAAGCGATTTTGCACAATGAACATTATCTTGTCGATGGTTCTAAAACATTTATATCGAATGGTCATCATGCAGATCTGATTGTATTGGTGGCAAAAACAGATCCTCAAGCACGCGCCAAAGGCATTTCAATTTTATTGGTCGATGCACAACTTGAAGGTGTGAAAAAAGGTCGCTGTCTTAAAAAAATTGGGTTACATGCCCAAGACACTGCCGAACTTTTTTTTGATCAAGTTCACGTTCCCATCAACCAACTCTTAGGTGAAACAGGCAAAGGTTTTAGCTACCTGATGCAAGAATTACCTCGAGAGAGACTCAGTATTTCCATGATGGCGCTTGGTTCCATTTTAGGTGCAATTGAACTGACCAAAAGCTATGTCCAAGAACGTAAAGCCTTTGGTCAAGCACTAAGTCAATTTCAAAATACCCGATTTGTCCTTGCACAGGCTCAAATTAAAGCAAAGGCTGCGCAAGCTTTTGTGCAGCAATGTGCCGCTTTATATAGTCAAGAGCAACTTACCGTCTCTGAAGTCGCGGCACTGAAATGTTTTATTACCGATACCCAGTGCGAAATTATGGATCAATTACTCCAGTTGTTTGGTGGCTACGGCTATATGCAGGAATACCCAATTTCACGCTTTTTTGTCGATGCACGTGTGCAAAAAATCTATGGCGGCACCAATGAAATTATGAAAGAAATCGTGGCTCGCGAGCTACTAGGAAAATAGGTCTAAAGATAGGCAAATTCGGGTAATACGGGGGTCGTATTACTTTTAGAACAAGAAAGTCGTTTCAGGAAGAAATGCTATGCACAAAATTTGGATTACCTCATCAATGCTTTTATCTACACAAATATTTGCAAGTCATTTTATTGACAACAGCAGTGTAGAATTAACCACGCGAAATTTTTATTTTGATCGAGATTATCAAGAACAATCTGCTTATCCAGCTGCAAAAGACTGGTCTCAAGGATTTATCTTGAAAGCAAATTCTGGCTATACCGAAGGGAAAGTTGGTTTTGGTTTAGATATTTTAGCAACAGCAGGATTTAAGCTAAATGCTGATGCCGAGTATGCTGGCACTGGAAATTTACCGCGTGATACCCGTACCAATGAACCAGCCAGTAGCTATGGTGAAATTGGGGTAACAGCGAAAGCTAAAATGAGTCAGACGGAAATTAAAGTTGGCACACTCATGCCAATGAACCCAGTTTTAGTGGCTTCCCCTGCACGTTTATTGCCTCAAACTTATCGGGGTATTTCCGTTCAGTCAAAGGATATTCAAAAGCTTGACCTACAGGCAGCTTATATTGATCAAGTCAATCATCGTGATTCGACCAACTACGAAAACATTAAAATTTCTGGGGTAAATGGACGCTTTATACCTGCGGAAACGGATGGACTTTATTACGTAGGTGGTCATTACGATTTGAATAAAGCTTTTAAATTCACTTCATTTTATTTGGATGTCGAGGATTTATACAATCAAGCCTTAATTGGTATACAGCATAAATATATGCTGAATGAGCAGACTATCCTTACTTCACAACTACGCTACTACCGAAGTCGTGATGAAGGACAAGCCAAAGCTGGATTGGTCAATAATGATTTACTGCATGCACATTTTGAATTAAAGCATGATCAGCATAAATTTATTTTTAGCACATTCCAACATCATGGTGAAACCGCATTTCCTTATTTATCAGGCGGTGAAACAGGTCTACTTATTGACACATGGCCGGGTGAGTTCTTAAACCCAAAAGAAAAAGTATATAGCTTTCGCTATGAATATGACTTTAAAAACACCATACCCGGTCTTCGTTTTATGACACGCTACACGACTGGACATAATATTTATGCACCGAATTTAGGCGGCACAGACTTAAAAGAGGATGAACTCGATTTTGATCTGGGTTATACCGTTCAAAGTGGCTTGCTTAAAAATTTAGGCCTACGTGCACGTTATGCCATTTACGATAACAACATGCTACCTACCGCTAATATTAAACCAGTCAATGAAACAAGAATTAATATTGATTACACATGGAAATTTAAATAACTATTTTTATAAACCCTATTTCTTTGTGATTAGGGTTTATTTTTTAGGGAAAATCAGAATGATAAATATAAAAAACTTACCTCCCATTCATCATTTATTAAATGGACACGACTTGAATTGGGATGAAAGTTTAGCTCAAATTCATGTGAAATATACAGCCTTAGAAAGCTTTACCAATCCAAGGGGTAACGTCGAGGGCGGTATGATTTGTGCAATGTTAGATGATGCAATGGGACTTTTAGCAACAATGAATACATCCCAAAAGCCAGCGGCAACAATTAATCTCACCATGGATTTCTTTAGACCATGTGACATTGGGGTCATCGAAGTAAAAGCATGCTTTATAAAACAAGGCAATAAAATCTTAAATATTGAAAGTGAAGCTTGGCAACATAAAAAGTTGGTCGCAAAAAGTTCAGCTGCATTTATGGTTCTATAAATACCGTATTCATTTGGCGAATGATCAAGCACTTTAAAAAACCAAACTGATTGCAGCAGCCTAATCAATAGGAAATAGCACCCTTATTTTATTCAGCAATTCATTCAAAATATTTAAAGCCACAAATTCTAAGCCAGTCATTTAGACCTTTGAAACACCTTGCATAATTTAGTCATTAATTTATGCCACATCAATTTTTATTCGACACAAACGTTGACGTAAACGGAAATCACCAACATAAGGAATATGTATGCAAAAAAAATTGCGCTCCATTTTTACCACAAGCAGTAGCATATTGGGTATGAGCCTACTTTTAGCCAGTTGTGGGAGTGAAAATGAAACACCGCCTATAACACAACAAACGATTCCACAACTTACTCCTGCTGTTGGAGCCTCAATAAAAGGCAGTTGTGATGATTTAAAATCTTTCTTCTTTGAACACACGACCATTACTACAGCGACTTTACAAAATGCAGGCAGTTTGAGTGTGGCAAACAAACCGATAAGAGCACATTGCTTAGTCACAGGACACATGTATTCGCGTATAAGTCCTGTAGATGGGCAACAATATCAAATTGGATTTGAAATGCGCTTACCCGTGGACTGGAATGGTCGTTTTCTTTATCAAGGTAATGGAGGTACGGATGGTAATATTGCGCAAGCTGTAGGTAATGTGGGTAGCGGTGGCCCATTAACAAATGCCTTATATGAGGGCTTTGCGGTCATTTCATCTGATGCAGGACACTCCGCACAGCAAAATCCGACATTTGGAATAGATCCTCAAGCTCGAATTGATTATGGCTATGGCGCAATTACCAAACTAACACCAATGGCAAAAGATTTAATCAAGTTCGCTTATGGAAAACGACCTGATCGCTCATATGCTGGCGGTACATCAAACGGTGGAAGACATGCCATGATTGCAGCTACTCGTTTAGCCAATGAGTATGATGGTATTTTAGCCAGCTCACCTGGATTTCATTTACCACGTGCAGCAGCCGCACAGCTCTATACCGCACAGCAATTACGCACCATTGCGACTGATGAAAATGATCTCAGTACTGCCTTTACGATGTTTGAACGACAAACAGTTGCTAATTCTATTTTGGCGCGTTGTGATCAACTTGATGGAATCACTGATGGATTAGTTCAGGATGTTGAAGCATGTCGCTCTGCATTCGATATTCACGAACACGTGCCTGTATGCCAAAATGAAAGAAACGGAAGCTGTCTAACTACAGAACAAATTCAGGCTATTTCTAATATTTTTACTGGACCTGTTAATTCTAAAGGTGAAGCACTATATGCAACTCAACCTTATGATCCGGGTTTACTCGGAAGCAATTGGGCAAGTTGGAAATTTGAATCATCTGTAGGCACAGCACGAGACCCTGTTGCAGTCGGTATTATTTTTCAGGTTCCACCTGATTTAAGCATTATTCAAAATTCTAGACAGTTTGCATTCGATTTTAATTTTGATACCGATTATCCAAAATTATCAGCATCCAATGAAATCTACCAAGAAAGTGCAATGTCCTTTATGTTGCCACCGAATGAGCTGAATTTAGATACACTCCTTTATCGTGGTGGAAAAATGCTGATTGTGCAGGGAACTGCGGATGGTGTTTTTTCTGTAGATGACACTCAAAATTGGTATGACAAGCTCGTACAAACATATGCGACAAACACCTCAGCAAAAACCACTGATTTTGCACGTTTTTTCCGTGTCCCCGGCATGAATCATTCACGTGCAGGAATTGCAACAGATCAATTTGATGCACTTCATGGTTTAGTACGATGGGTTGAATATGGTGAAAAACCTGAACGTATTATTGCTGCTGCAAGAGGTGTTGGAAATATGAGTGGTCAAATCAATACTGAGTTACCATCTGATTGGGCACCTAATCGCACTCGTCCTCTCTGCGCTTACCCACTGATTGCACGTTATAGTGGTCAAGGTGATAGTGAAAAAGCCGAGAACTTCAATTGTAGTTAATCAAGGCTTTGTTATACACATCTATCACTAGGCTTATTCAACTCTATAATTCTCCAATGAATAAGCCTGCACCTGATATCAGTACTCGACTCTAAGTCATCGTCAAAAATACATTAATATTGAAATTAGTTACCAAAAAAGTGATGGTAGGCTTCATCTCTTAATTAACAGTACAAGTTTAAAACTTCTTGGTGAAGGAAATGGAAGCGTAAGAAGCATCAACCTGAATATCGTCGACAATGGTGTAAGCTACATATTGGAATTGATGCTGAAATACTGCATCAAATTATTAGGCGATAAACTCAGTTCAAGAAGCTTTCAAAGTCAGGTCAATGAAATTCATGCAAGTCTAGCAGTGTTGAATAGATTCGCTGAACTAGGCAGACCTCACACCCCTTGCAAAGCAGTGCTTCTCATATCTTAAATTTGAGGAAGTTAAGAGTACTTTTACTTTTAAATATTTGTGCAACAAAGTCAAATTTAAACAAAATCCTCAGTAATAAAAACACTTTCTTCTAAATGGCACACTTTATCGTCAATAAGAACAACTTTTGTAAATTCCCCCAAACGTCCACAATAAAGAGTATCTAGAACAAGTCGATGTAAGCCAGCGTTTTGTAATTGGCATGAAGAACTTCGCAGCAGCCTGATTTTAATGCTCTCAACTAAAAAAACACCACTTTATGTGATGTTTTTTATCTAACTGGGAGAGTTCAATGCTTAGAAAGAATTCTTCTGCTCAGTTGGAATAAGCGTTTGAACCAAAACTGTCTCGCTTTCCTCTGCTTTATGACTTTCAGTTTTAGCAATGACTGCCGTTGCAACACTATTACCAATAATATTCGTTGCTGTACGTCCCATGTCTAAGAAGTGATCTACTGCAAGAATTAGCAAAATACCCGCTTCTGGAAGTTTAAACATCGCTAATGTTGCAGCAATCACCACCAACGATGCACGAGAAACACCTGCAATACCCTTACTAGTGATCATCAGTGTGAGCAACATCAATATTTGTTGTGAGATACTTAAATCAATGTTATAAGCTTGAGCAATAAATAGCACTGCAAAAGACATGTAAATCATTGAACCATCGAGGTTAAATGAGTAGCCTAATGGCAGGACAAAGCTGATAATACGCTTTGGTACACCAAATTTTTCCAATGCTACCATTAGTTTTGGATAAGCAGATTCACTACTTGCTGTTGCAAAACCTAATACCGCAGGTTCACGAATGGTCTTAAGCAAACGGAATACATCTTTTTTCAGGAAGATATAGCCAACGCTAATAATCACAGCCCAAAGAATGAAAAGACTGGCATAAAAGTCGCCTATAAAAATACTATAGTCGATAATGATTTGTGGCCCTTTTAAGGTAATCGCAGAAGCGATTGCCGAGAAAACAGCAATAGGAGAAAACATCATAACGTAATCAGTAATACGGAACATGACACGGCACAATTCATCAATAATTTTCGCAATGACCGTACCTTCATCTTGTTGATGATGCACGTAGGCTAAGGCTGAACCAAAGAAAATAGAGAAGATTAGAATCTGTAAGATTTCATTATTTGCCATCGCCTCGGCGAAGCTTTTTGGAAAAATATGCGTAATAAAGGCTTGTATATTTAAACTGGTTGCACTGACACCTACATCAACAGGTGCTGTAGGAATTGGAAGATTCATTCCTGCACCAGGTTGTAATAAGTTTGCCATGCCCATGCCTAAAAGCAAAGAGATGAGAGATGCACCAATAAACCAGCTCATGGCTTTAAGCGTAATCGAGCCCAATGATGATGATTTACCCATTGAGATTAGCCCAGAAACAATTGTTGCAAAGACCAATGGGGCAATAATCATTTTAATTAATCTTAAGAATACATCTGTAAGAATTTTAAAATATGAAGCGATATTTTCAGCTTGAGTAGTACTCAAATTACTATGAAAAAGCCAACCAATTAGTATTCCAGAAACCATAGCAACTAGAATAAATTTTAATAGTTTTTTCTGATCCATAAAAACTTCCTTTTAATACCCTAAAATCGATAAAAACATCTTATTGTTTTATAAAATGTTTTGATTTTTTTCCATCCAAGCCAAATATCCATTTAACTTAGGGGTGTTGGCAGAATCTATCGAAAGTTGATCAGAATTGAAAATGCAAAAAAGTATTTTTCTATGCAAAATTTGCATGGAGATTATTAAGAAAATATACAAAATGCCAATGACAGTATTCATTAAAGGAACTTAAATATTGTCAATGTTTGCACAAATCAAACATTGTTGTTAATGGAATTTAAGAACTAGGATCTGGTTAATGATAAGTAAAACTCTCCAATCATGCGGCTTGGCACTCACCCTTTTAGCATCATCCATGGCACTTTACGCAAAAAATAATGTCGTAGTGGTTGCTACTGGCGGAACGATTGCTGGTGCAGGTGCAAGTTCAACCAATAGTGCAACTTATAGCGCGGCTAAAGTTCCAGTTGATGCACTGATCAAAGCTGTACCACAAGTAAATGATCTGGCGAATGTAACGGGAATACAGGCACTGCAAGTTGCATCTGAAAGTATTACTGACAAAGAATTGTTATCTTTAGCGCGTCAAGTCAGTGATTTAGTAAAGAAACCTTCTGTGAATGGTGTAGTCATTACTCATGGTACGGATACCATGGAAGAAACAGCTTTTTTCTTAAATTTAGTGGTACATACTGATAAACCGATTGTACTGGTTGGCTCTATGCGACCTTCGACTGCAATGTCGGCAGATGGCCCACTAAATCTATATAGCGCTGTTGCTTTGGCTTCTTCGGATGAAGCTAAAAACAAAGGCGTGATGGTCTTAATGAATGATTCGATTTTTGCCGCACGAGATGTGACCAAAGGCATTAATATTCATACCAATGCTTTTGTGAGCCAATGGGGAGCTTTGGGTACTTTAGTTGAAGGTAAGCCGTATTGGTTCAGAAGTTCAGTGAAAAAGCATACCAATAATTCCGAGTTTCATATTGATAAAATTCAGGGTGATGCGTTACCTAGCGTTCAAATTGTCTATGGTTCAGATTCTATGATACCTGATGCATACCAAGCATTTGCCAAAGCTGGTGTAAAAGCGATTATTCATGCAGGAACTGGCAATGGTTCTATGGCGAATTATCTGGTGCCAGAAGTAAGAAAACTGCACGATGAGCAAGGTATTCAAATTGTCCGTTCATCACGTGTAGCACAAGGTTTTATCATTCGGAATGCCGAACAGCCTGATGATAAATATGGTTGGATTGCTGCACATGATTTAAACCCACAAAAAGCCCGAATTTTGACTGCTTTAGCACTAACCAAAACCAATGATGCTAAGCAAATTCAGGAGATGTTCTGGAAATATTAAGCGTTGAAACAAATCTATCAGCGTTGAAAAGCCCGATTCTAGCGATTACATCTAGAATCGGGCTTTTTATTTAAATAACAACTAGGGCGTGTCATCAATTAGGTTGATAAAATTTGACGCGTCCTTATTATTCTTTTATGACTAAACGCTATGCATTAAGAGACGATCAATGGGAACAGATTAAAGATCTGTTAGGCATTACTGTTAAAAAAGACGTTGATCCATCCCAAAACAGACCCTGAGCTTACAACGAAATTTATTGATTCTCTTGATGTATTAAAGACTAAACATTCCTTGCACGGCAATGCTGCTCATTATTTTGATGAAAGTGGATTTAAATCCCATGATCATCGACCTTAGGGTTATGCGCCAAAAGGTTTTGTCTGTTTGGGGCAGTAAATTGGCAATTGAAGAATCAGACCAATGCGATTGAAGCAGTGCATCATAATCAGTTATTCGCAGTCGGTTTATTTGATTGTAAGATTAATTCAGATGTTTTTCATTTTTGGGTAGAGAGATTTCTTATTCCAGAATTGCCAAAAATAGTGTTGTTATAATGGATAATGCAACATTTCATAAAAGATCAGACACACAAGAATGATTAGAGAATCATGGTCATCAAATTTTATGGTTACCTCCTTATAGCCCTGATCTAAATCCAATAGAAAAAATGTGGGCATGGGTTAAGCGCAAGCGTAAGAGTGGCTTGTTGATTCTATTGATCAGCTATTGCAGTTGTTTTTTCATTTGTGTATGCGAAATTAGACGGTTTGACTATAACTTCCAACTTCTTAACTAACTCGATTATGAAGATGCATTATAAATTTTATAAAACACTAATTAAATCTCAATGTATCAATCACCAACTTCAAGGCTGGAGACTGTTGACGTCGATGTGGGTAATACAGGTGATAACCTTGAAACTGAATACTATATGGTTCAAGTACCTTGACTAAACGACCACCTAACAGATCATCCTCAATCATATCCTCAGGAATATAAGCAATTCCCAAACCTAAGCGCACCGCATCCACACTATGGTAAGACTCATTAAAAACCCACTGTCCATTTATTTTAATCTTGACTTCTAATCCGTCATGTTCAAATTCCCAAGCATATATTCCACCTTGGGTGGTTAAACGAAAACCAATACATGAATGATTATGTAAATCTTGGGGAGTCTGTGGCACACCATTTTTTTCAAAATACTCGGGACTTGCGACGACAGCCATATTGACATCAGGGCCTATACGCACGGCGATCATTCCCTCAGCAACTCGACCGCCAAAACGGACACCTGCATCAAAGCGTTCCGCCACGATATCCACCATGCCGCTATTCGCTGTCAGTTCTATATGGATGTCTGGATAAAGTTGGGTCAACTGCTGTAATTTAGGTAATAAAATTTGTCGAATCGCATGGCTACTGGCATTAATTCTTACAGTACCCGCAGGGCTATCCCTCAGTTTGGTAAGTAATGAAAGTTCATTATCAATATGGTCAAAACTGGAACTGATAGTTTGACGTAACCGTTCTCCAGCTTCTGTTGGCGATACACTTCGAGTAGTTCTCGTGAGCAGCAACATCCCCAAGCGTTCTTCCAGCCCACGGATGGTATGGCTCAGTGCAGATTGGGAAACCCCTAGCTTTCCTGCTGCCTTGGTAAAACTTCCCTCCCGTGTCACCATTAGGAAAGCATAAAGATCATTGTAATTTTCTTTGGGCAGCACGAGGATTTATCCCATTTAAAACACTGGTTGAGCAGTTGATGATCAGAATAATACAATGCTTCTTTTCTTTGTCCAAGTTTGGGGGTAGAGATGATATTATTTCTGATTAAATCTGATTTCAACATCACCATTTCCCAGAATTTCAGCCAATTTCTCTGGATGATTCACTTTGCCAAGTCGGGTATAGGAATAAGGGGATGCAAAAATTTGGTAAAACACCACCAGTGTCTTTGAACCATATAACATCAGATCGCCATTATGAATAATACCTCGACGCTTTTCATCTGTCGGTAAAGTACCCGATAATTGACCGTGTTTTTCATTGCCATAGTTCCTCCATTTGTAATATTAAAGGTAATTGTGATGCAAATGCATGCGTTGTGGCATGATCTTCAAGTGTTACCTCAAAACGATGTCCATTCACTGTCATCCACATATTTAATTGTCCCTTTTTCGAGATTGGTTGTGCTGGATTCTGCTGGCTTCCCGTTTGAGTTAAATCTTGAGCAATCACTGGTAAATTTGTTGCTGCACCTTGCTCTTCACCACAAGCACTTAATCCTGTCATGGTTGCAATGACCATGACAAACACTATTCTCATTCGTTGCCTTAGATTCATTTTTTAATTTTCCTTAAAACTTTTACTTCGTGGTTAATCGTGAAGTCAAAATGGAAGAAATCACTAAAATAATGGCACTGACCACAAAAGTTACCTGATAACCACTATGGTCAAATAGCACACCACCTAGAGTTGAACCTAAAGCAATTGCAAGCTGAACAACCGCAACCATTAATCCACCACCAGCTTCAGCATCATTAGGCAAGGTACGGGCCAACCAACTCCACCATCCTACAGGTGCGGCTGTTCCCAGAAATCCCCATATACCCAGTAATACAGCTACCACCATTGGCCATGTACCCAAAAAGATCAGGGTTACTGCAATGACCGCCATCATGATTGGGATAGTGATTAAAGTTGTATAAAAACCACGTTTCAGGAAAGTATTAATGACACTGGTGCCAATAAAGCCCATCACTCCAATACCAAGCAGAATCAGGGATAAGGTCGAAATATTAACTTGGGTGATGGTTTCTAGGAATGGTCTGACATAGGTATAAAGCGAGAACTGCCCCATAAAAAATAAGCTTACAGCCAGCATACCAATCATCACTACAGGATTGCGCAACAACCCCACAATCGATGGGCGCTTTTCTGCTGGCTCAGATGTAACTGGCATTGATGGCAGGCTGATCCACTGCCAGATAAATGCCAGTATGGCAACGGGAACCAAACTAAAAAATGCACCTCGCCAGCCAATGATTGATCCCAGATAACTGCCTAAAGGTGCAGCAATAACCATAGCCAAGGCATTACCACTATTAAAGATCGCCAATGCACGAGGAACTTGTACACTTGGTACTAAACGCATCGCCATTGCTGCCGACATTGACCAGAACCCACCGATCACCATACCAATCAGTGCCCGTCCAATCATGTATACCGTATAGCTTTGTGCAAGTGCAACAATTGCACCTGACACTGCCATGATGGCAGTTAAAATTAATAATAGGGTTTTACGGTTGATGCCTCCTGCCAAGCGAGAGATTGTCAAACTCGTCATGACCGCAAACGCCCCTGAAATGGCAATTCCCTGTCCCACCATTCCCTCAGTAATTGTAAGATCTACCGCAATCGGGGTAAGTAAACTGACTGGCATAAATTCAGAGGCAATCAATGCGAAAACACATAAGGTCATTGCAAAAATACCACTCCAATAAGCAGGTGGTTCCACATGGTTTTGTTTTTCTTGAGGACTTGACATCGTTATGCCCGACATAAGTAAAATTGAGACGTCAATTATAAAAATAAGAATACCCGAGAATAAGTGGGCTAAACAGAATAGAGTTATGTATATAATTCATGAATCAATATCTAAAGTTATGCTATGAATGTCCACTACTTAGGTTTGATTCAAATAATAAATTCGCCATTAACCTATTAATATCTAAAAATTAAAAGACTTCACTCTCCAACTCATGAATATTACTCATAAGTCTATGCTGTTTTTTTAGACTAATCCTGAGCATCTGAAGCCGTTAAACTTTCTTCCCTACCTAAATTCGTTAAAACAAATCTTATACGGGAGCTGAGATCATGCAAACACGTATGGAAAAATTTCGCAATGTAGCCTTAACCGCAGCTCTGGCAGCTACAGTCGGTTTATTTTCTTCCACCTCAACAACGGCGGCAGATATGTCAAACGGTGCAAATAACTTTTATCAAAGTAGTCAGGTCACCATTCAAAAGGTGACTTTTAAAAATCAGTACAATATGAACATTGTGGGTAATCTGGTGATTCCTAAAAATTTTAAGAAAAACACCAAGGCACCAGCCATTGTCATTGGACACCCAATGGGAGCAGTCAAAGAACAAAGTTCCATGCTCTATGCCCAAAAGTTAGCGGAACAAGGTTTTGTGACGCTTGCAATCGATCAGTCATTCTGGGGTGAAAGCGATGGTCAGCCTCGCAACGTGGTCGCACCCGATATCTATGCTGAAGCATTCAGTGCGGCTGTAGACTATTTGGGAACCCGTGATTTTATTGACCGTAACCGTATTGGCGCTTTAGGGATTTGTGGTAGTGGTAGCTTTGTCATCAGTGCAGCGAAAATTGATCCACGTATGAAAGCAATTGCAACTGTCAGCATGTACGACATGGGGGCAGCTAACCGTAATGCATTAAACCATTCTCAAACCTTAGAGCAGAGAATACAGATTATTGCTGACGCAGCTCAACAGCGTTATGTGGAATTTACTGGGGGTAAAACAGAATATACCAGTGGTACCGTGCATGAACTTACTGCCGCCTCCCATCCTATTCAACGTGAATTTTATGACTTTTACCGTACTCCACGTGGTGAATTTACGCCTAAAGGTTCAAGCCCAGAGTTGACTACACATCCAACTTTAACCAGTAATGTCAAGTTCATGAATTTCTATCCATTTAATGACATAGAAACCATCTCACCTCGTCCAATGTTATTTATTACTGGTGATCAGGCACATTCCAAAGAGTTCAGTGAAGATGCCTATAAACGTGCTGGTGAGCCTAAAGAACTGTATTACGTCAAGGGTGCAGGACATGTTGATCTTTATGATCGTGTTGATTTAATTCCTTTTAACAAATTAACTGACTTCTTTACTAAAAACTTAAAGTAACCCTTATCTTAACCAAGTTGTGCTGACTCAAATCAACTTGGCTTTTTTTAATTGGAAGCCCAGGTTATTGTCCAACCATGATGAGAAAAAAATATAAAGTTAGCCTTATTCTAATTGTAGTAGGTATAGGCATATTATTTACCGCCTGTACCACTTTACATCATCCACAATTTGGAAAGTTACCAGAACAGGTGCGCTTGGAACGAATCAAGCAATCCCCTCATTATATTCAAGATGAATTTATCTATCCTGTTGCAACTCCTATGCTAAGTGATGGAGAAAGTACTCTAAAAATCTTCTGGGATAATTTCTGGGCAGAGAAACAGCAGACTATACCCACACAGGCCATTCCAACTGTTAATACAAATTTATTGGCTTTAAATCCAAAACAAGATGTGGTGATTTGGCTGGGACATTCAGCCTATTATATTCAGTTGGCTGGAAAACGAATTCTGGTAGATCCCGTCCTCAGTGATCATGCCGCACCTTTTTCATTTTTAGTGAAAGCATTTAAAGGAAGTACGCTATATAAAGCCGAAGATATTCCTGAGATTGACTATTTGCTAATTTCCCACGATCACTATGACCATCTGGACTATGCGACCGTAACCCAGCTCAAGGATAAGGTTAAAAATGTCGTCGTACCGCTTGGTATTGGTTCACATTTTGAATACTGGGGTTATCCTTTATCAAAGATCCATGAAAATGACTGGTTTGATACCCTGAGAACTGATACTGGTTTAAACATTCATACTTTAATCAATCGAGGTAATATCTCGATTTGGTTTGATTCCAATACTCAATGGTATGCCCAACCAAAAGGTAAACAAGGACGAAATCAAACCTATTCCGATACAGCTATTCAATGCTGTTTGATGATCAAATCTCTATTTCGACTTTCTTTAGGCATGGTTACTGGCTTTGTTCAGAGCCTGATTAAACTTTGCTGTTTAGATTCGACAGCGCCGAATATCAGTGATATTCGTATTCCACCCTTTGTAGAAGACAAAAGCATATTGATATTGCGATTAGCTATCAAAAAAGCACTGATGGGCTCCATCTACTCGTTGACTCCACTGGCTTGAAGTTTTTGGGTGAAGATGATGGCGTAAAACTGCATATCGGTATAGATGCTAACACACTGCAAATACGTGCTGTACAGCTCACGACGAATGATGTTAGTGATTCGCAAGTACTTGGAGATTTACTTGATCAAATTCCACCAGAGGAGCCGATTTATTCTGTCTATACAGATGGAGCTTATGACACAAAATACTGTAGACAGCTGATGTCAGATCAACAGGCACATGCAGTGATTCCACCAAGAAAAAATGCAAAGCATTGGAAAGATAAAAAAGCTCATTCATTAGAGCGAAATGAGTTACTTCGGACAGTTAAACATTTAGGCAGGACACTATGGAAAAAATGGTCAGGGTATCATCGTCGAAGTTTGGTCGAAACGAAAATGCATTGTATAAAATTATTAGGAGATAAACTCAGTGCTAGGAACTTTCAAAGCCAAGTCAATGAGATTCATGTACGTGTGGCAGTCTTAAATAAATTTACGGCACTAGGCAGACCTCATACCCAAGTTGCAACTTAAATTTGAGTAGCTTAGGGGAACTTTAATTTTTAAATCTTTATGCAACAAAGCCCAGCATCTCTAAAATAAGTATGTTATTTCAATATCAAAATATTTAACAATTGGAATGATTATTCCGCTCACGACCCTCTGACTAAGGTAACATCCAAGCCCCCTTAAATATGAATGGGCTTAAAGAAAAAGGAGAAACATAGTATTTCTCCTTTTAAGCACTTTGTTTATTCGATTTCATGATTTTAAAATCAATATTCTAATCTCAAGATTTACGTCTGCGTATTATGGAACCTAAAACCAAGCCGACTAAAGACAAAATAGACCATAACCCCATGCTGCCACCACCACTCTTCCCGTTATCAATATTATTTGATACAGATTCATTTAAATCTAAATCAACAATCACTGGATCATGGTCTGAAGAACGGAATGCATCATCGCTATAAAATGAAGCTTTTTGCTCATCCGTTTTATATTCTTCATTATAGTCTAAAGCAGTCGGTTCATCGGCATTGATGTGCCATGCAAAAGCGCGTTTCACCATTGGATATAGACTAGCATCTGCAATCGCATGGTCTAAGTTTCCTGAACCACCATTGCCATTAGCATCACTTGCTACACCAAAAACATAACTATATGCTGTTTTACCCTGACCAATTTTTTCGTCATTAACTAAGGCTTTATAGTTGGCTTTCTCCAATGCCAACATTGGATCTTCTTTAGCATAACTATTCATATCACCAACCAATAAATAATTTGGCTTCTCAACCTTAGTTGGATTAGTTGCAATCCACTGCATCAACTTTTGTACAGCAGTCAAACGTGTTGGGTTCCAACAACCTTGACCATCCCCTTGATCAGCATCCAGTGACGTTTTATCGTCAGGGCAACTACCTTTAGATTTTAAATGATTTGGTACAATCGTAAAAATTTTCCCGCCAGATAAAGCTTGGAAGCTTTGCGCCATGGTCACTCGGTTCTTTTGAGTCTGATCATCATAAACCACAGGTTCGCCCACAGGTTTTACACGCTTACTGTTATAAATAATAGCAACGGCAATTGCATCTGTACCGAGTTTTGTCATATTTGGTGGAATAACATATTTCCAATCTGCACCCAAAGCTTTTGTTAAGTACGCTACTGCACTTTTCTCACCATACCCATTGTTTGCAATTTCCATTAATCCATAAACATCTGCATCAATTACTTTTAAAGCACTGACAATTTTCTGATGCTGCTTTTTAAACTCAGATTCAGATGTTGCACCACGTTCTGTAGGAAAACCTTGTACTGTACCATTATCATAATTTAAGACATTAAAAGCAGCGACACGAACTTGCTTAGAATCTTTTGCGATAACAGTTGCATTACGTGAATTGGTTTCTTTTAAAATTTCAGGTAAGACTTTATTTTGAATAGGTTGAATACGCCATGCATTGAAGCGATATTCCAAAATCCCTTCAACATTTTTCAGTTGATAACCTGTTCTTAGTGGATTTAACGCATTGAAGTTTTGTGGCAACCACGGTGTTCTATTTTGATTGCTATAACCATCATCTAAGATAATTTTTGACAATAAATTTTGCTTTGCCAAATTTACTGCTTCAGTAGATTTGGCAGGATATAGATTGGTTGGAATATATAAACGCCCTAGGCTTAATGATAACTCACCAAATCGCCCATAATTATAATTTTCACTAACGGTTAAAGTTTGTGGAATTTTAACCAGCATGCCTTGATATCGTTTAGGTGTATGTCCATTCGCATCCACTAAAGTTGAGAATGGCAATTGTAATGGTGCTGCATTGACGAGACTTGCAGCTTGATTATTACAAGTTTGAATATTGCTGCTCAGCTGGTCAATCTGCAACTGGTTCTGATAAGACGTTAGACGGCCTTTAAGAATAACTTCCTCACCTACTTTCCCACCGGTGACTGTACTACCTGAAGGTAAATAAATAAAAATTGCATTTGTTAAATCTGCTTTGGCTTTACTATCTGGTGTTTGAATATAGAAGCCTGAAAAACCATTTTCATAACGGTAATCAGCAGTAATAACACCGCGAACCACGTACTGTTGATTTTGTGCAGCTGATTGTAAATCTGCAATTGAGGTATCCGCAGCACCACAACCGATAGAAGTCAGTGGCGGTGTTGTTGTGCCAGCACCTAAATAATTGCTGAACGCATTTCGTTCTGACCATTTTGACCATTCACTATCTAAATCAAAACTAGCGGTTGAATCAATTGAAGTAACATCATTTTTGGTTTTAATTCTGCTTAGACTATTTTGATAACTCGTGATTGCTGTTCCCCAACCATTATTTGCTGGTTTTTCACCAACTCTACCAAAACGATCAATTGGCGCCCCTTTATATAGCAGGACTAGAGCATCATCACCATTGAATGCAAACCCTGCGACTTGATTAACTTTAGAACCAATTTCTGTCTGTAACTCTGAGCGGCCAATAATATACTTTGCTTTGCTTGCCAATGTACCTTGTAATTGAAAAGCTGCTGACTTAGTGGTTGATCCATTTGTAAATTGCTGAATTTCATAATCGGCTAAATTCACTGCACTTCCATCAGGATTATAAATTTCTAATCCTTTACGGTTAGCGGATCCATCAATGTACTGACTAAACATAAGCTGTGCATAGCTTGGAAATGAACAACCTAATAATGCCAAACTCAAGCATAAGGTATGTGGTTTAATATTCATAATGATTTTGAACAGTTGTTAAAATTCTAAGCAGATTAATTTTTATACATGACATCACTATGAATAATTAATTAAAGTTTTAATTTCATTGGTAAAAAAACCTACTAGGTAGGAGGTAAAATTAGAAACTACAGCAATAAAATCTAGGCATGCACTCTATATAAGATTATTTTTCAAACAGTATCAGAATGTTACTTTTTAATTCAATTTAAATAGGAATTAAATTAGGGTCTGTTGACATTTGCTGTTCAAAAAAATAGCGAGAAAGTAAAATTCAATCGCCAAACCAAATTCACTTCTCGCTATGCCTCGTACAATGCTAACTGATTAACACTGGTTAAAGCTGAAATCCATTGTCCATAATTGTTGTATTTATCTCAAACACAATCTTCGAAATTTTATTGAAGCTATTCTTTATCGAATTCGAACTGGATGTCCTTGGCGTGATTTACCCGAAGTTTTTGGAAAGCCAAACTCTATCTTTAAGAAATTCACTCGTTGGTGTAAAGACAGCAAGCTATTAAAAATATTTAAATTATTATCAAATCATGTAGATTTAGAATGGATATTTATTGATGCTAGTCATGTTCGAGCACATCAACATGCGACAGGAATCAAGGATCAAGCTATGTCTAAGAGCGTTGGTGGAAATAGCTCTAAAATTCACTTAGCTGTGGATGCCAATGGAAAAACAAAACTATGAAAATTCAGTTGCTTTAGCCTGCATCTTTATTTGGTTACCATTATGAAATGTCAACAGACCCTAATATTGAAAGAATAATATCAATATAAAATCAGACTTCGATAACATGAAAGCACATCAAACCAAATAAAGTAGCTGTCCCAACCTGTCTTAGATCGTTGTTTTTAGTTTGATCCAATCCAAAATTTGATGAGGGGTAGGTTGAGGGGTAAAATCACAGGCAAGAAAAAAGCCTTTGTAATAACAAAGGCTTTTTTCAAAATTTGGCGGAAGCGGTGAGATTCGAACTCACGGAGGACTCACACCCTCGTCGGTTTTCAAGACCGGTGCATTAAACCGCTCTGCCACGCTTCCATGTGCGCCATAATACGGATATTTTTAAAAACTGACAAGTAAAAATTATAAGCAAAGCGTTCAAATGAATATTGTTTCACCAAATCAACTTAAAAAATCATAATTTGGCTGCTAATTCAGCACCTTCACGAATTGCACGCTTCGCATCAAGCTCTGCCGCCAGTTTTGCACCACCAATAATATGGTAATTTGCCAAAGTATTTTCACCTTCATTTGGCATAATGTCTTTTACTGACTCTTGCCCCGCACAAACCACGACAGTATCGACACGTAAAAGTTGGTCATAGCCGTTGGTTTCAATCCATAAACCTTCATCGGTAATGGATTTATATTGCACACCACGCAACATTTTAACCGCATGTTTTTTAAGTTGTGCGCGATGCACCCAACCCGATGTTTTTCCTAAACCAGCACCTAAAGGTGTCGTTTTACGTTGCAATAAATAGATTTCACGCACAGGATGATCGACTTGTGCGGGCTGCAAACCACCTTCGGAAATATAGTTCGGATTTGGATCAATACCCCACTCTCGTTGCCAGTCTACTAACGGTTGTGGTTGAGGCTGATGTTCTGGTTTCAATAAAAATTCGGAAACATCAAACCCTATACCGCCTGCACCAATCACTGCAACACGATTGCCAACGGCAGCACCCCGTAAAACTTCTGCATACGACAACACTTGTGGCGCATGACTGCCTTCAATTTTTAAACCACGCGGCACAACACCCGTTGCAACAATGACCTCATCAAAACCTTCACGTTCTAATTGCTCACGGTTCACTTTCGTATTTAAACGCAGTTCTACCCCTGTTTTTTCAATTTGGACTTTAAAGTAGCGAATAGTTTCATGGAACTCTTCTTTACCCGGAACAACTTTGGCTAAATTAAACTGCCCGCCAATTTCTTGCGCGGCTTCAAATAAAGTCACCTGATGACCACGACTCGCAGCCACTGTTGCAGCAGACATACCCGCTACACCACCACCGACAACTGCAATTTTTTTCGGTGCTTTGGTCTTTAAATAAACCAATTCAGTTTCATACGCTGCACGAGGATTGACTAAACAAGTGGCACGTTGATTTTTAAAAGTATGATCTAAACACGCTTGATTACACGCAATACAGGTATTAATTTCATCAACACGATTGGTTGCGGTTTTACTCACCCAAAATGCATCTGCCAACAACGGACGTGCCATCTGAACCATATCTGCTTTTCCAGCAGCTAAAATAGCTTCAGCTGTTTCAGGCATATTAATACGGTTTGAAGCGATCACAGGAATAGAGACATGCTTTTTCACTTCTGCCGTATAATCAGCAAATGCTGCACGTGGTACAGACGTGACAATGGTAGGAATACGTGCTTCGTGCCAACCAATACCTGTATTTAGCAATGTTACCCCTGCTTTTTCCAAAGCTTGAGCTACGATAATCACTTCATCCATGGTATTACCATCATGAACCAAATCAAGCATCGACAAACGGAAGCAGATAATAAATTTCTCACCGACTTTCTCACGAATCGCTCTGACAATCTCAACTGCAAAACGCATCCGATTCTGAATATCACCACCCCAACGATCATCACGCTGATTGACATGGCGACTTAAAAACTGGTTCAGTAAGTAGCCTTCAGAACCCATGATTTCTACACCATCATAGCCTGCTTTTTTAGCAATACTGGCAGTATGTGCATAATCATCAATGGTATCTAAAATCTGCTTTTCACTCATTTGACGCGGTTTAAAAGGTGAAATGGGTGACTTAATTGGACTTGCAGACATTACAAAAGGTTGATAACCATAACGTCCTGCATGCAAAATTTGCATCAAAATTTTTGCGCCATGTTTATGCACAGCATGTGTCACTAAACGGTGTGGTGCAACATCGCCCAAGGTATTCATAGTACCGCCCGCAGGAAGTAACCAACCTGAACGGTTGGGTGAAATTCCCCCAGTAATAATTAAACCAACACCACCTTTTGCACGTTCCCCAAAATATGCCGCCAGTTTAGGGTAGTTGTAAAAACGATCTTCCAAACCTGTGTGCATTGACCCCATCACGACACGGTTTTTAATGGTCGTAAAGCCTAAATGAAGTGGTTTTAATATATTTGCATAGCGAGTTGTCATCATGAATCCTTTAAGGTTGGCTTTGCAACTTGTTGCATACTACTTTACCGACTTTTCATATTTTGTTTATGGCTTTTTAAATAATTTGTCTGCAAGAAACTGTCAATTTGACATAAAAAAAGTGTAGCTATTGAGACTACACTTAAAGTATTACACCTGATGATTATTTACCTCAATTTATGAAGATTTCCAGTTTTTTAATTTCGTTGTATGCCCAATACCGACATTGAAACGATTGGTTGGATCTAGTTTTTGATAATGTTTTTTAAGTGCTGGCTTCGCCACATATAAATGCCCCACATTATGTTCCGCAGGATATTCCGCACCACGCTCATCCAACAAATGCCACATTTGATGCTCTATCGCTAAAGGATCAACCCCTTTTTTGACGATATAGTCTTGATGAAAGACATGACACAGAAAATGACCGTAATAAAGTTTATGAATCATCAAATCATCGATGTCTTTGGGTAAAGTCTCTAACCATTCACGGTCATTACGGCGTAAAGCAATATCCAGCGCCACAATATCTTCAACCTCACTGCGATGGGTATCCCGATAACGAATCGCAGCACCAGCAACCGCAAAACGATGTAAAAAAGCTTTTCGTCCTTCTTCCTCTGTACACAAAAAATAATGACCTGAAGTATTTGAGGTAAAATATTGTTTTAAAAATTGCTCAACCTGTCCAACATCCTGATTTTCTATACGCAAAACCAAATGATGTTCATATAAATCACGGAATTCATTCATACGTTGCGGTAAATGGTTGGGCATAAACTTGGTGACCAATTGCAGAACTTTGTCCGAAAGTCCTTTCATGCCAAATTTTTCTAAATAACCATCGACCTTATCTTTCATGGCAAAAGCGGCTGGCACTTTGGCTGTACCAAACTTTTCAATAAACATGAAAGTATCTTTGCCATATTCAGCACCAATATCATAAGCAACACGGTGGATATATTCGCCTGCTATCGGCAAACGTGCTAAATCTTTGAGTAAAAAACGACGAATTTCAGTTAAATCATTCTGTGAATTTGTGCCGACATAGAACACTTGGCTTGGGATTTTCTCAAAAGTATCTAAACGCACTGCAAATACACACACTTTGCCTGCCGAACCCGATGCTTCAAATAAACGCGATGGATCTGCATTAAATCGTGCAGGCGTATTTTCATCTACTTGGGTTACATCGTGTGCATAATGCTGATCTGAAGCACAGCAATTTGCATCATTTTGGATATCATCTATTTGATAGTGCTGCTTTTGCAATTTAGATAAAATTTCTTCAGGCGTTGTACCTAAGTCCACACCTAAATGATTCACCAGTTCTAACTCACCTACTTCATTTACGCGGGCATAAAGTGCCAGCTCAGTATAAGCAGGTCCACGACGTACCAATGCGCCGCCCGAGTTATTACATACCCCACCTAACACAGATGCACCTATACACGATGAACCAATTACCGAATGTGGTTCACGGTTAAAGGGTGCCAATTCTTTTTCGAGTCGATCCAGTGTTGCACCCGGCAAACAAATCACTTGCTGACCGTCATTAATTACTTGAATCCCCGCTAAACGGCGAGTACTGATTAAAACGACTGGACGATCATAATCATCACCAAACGGTGTAGAACCACCCGTCAATCCTGTATTGGCAGCTTGCATAATCACAATACAATCTGCATCGACTGCAGTTTGTAAAACATGCCATTGCTCAATTAAAGAACCTGGGGTAACAACAGCCAAAACTTGACCAGAACCATAACGTCGACCCTGACGATATAAGCGTGTGGCATTATCATCGGTTAAAACGTGTGCTTTACCCACGATGCTGATGAGTTTATGAATGGTTTGCTGTGAATCTGATTGGGATTGCATATTCCATATCCTGTTTACGAATCCTTATTCAATATCAATCAACAAGGCATTCATTACGACGGAGTCTTTTCAATATTATTTATACTTCTGGATAAACCTTCGGTTCGACCTACTTTTCTTTCGGGAAAAGTAGGCAAAACCATTGTCATCCGCAAAACTCGGCAAAGACCGCCTTTTCAATACATTCTTCGCAGAAACATTATTTTTAATAATGTAGTCCTGCCTCAAACAATTGCAGATGACACTTTCGTGTATCAAACTTAGCGATTAAACTTATATTCCATTTTCATTCAAAATATAAATCACCCAGCCAATTCTCGATCCAATTTCACCAAACAATCAGAAGTAATATCTGCAATGGTTTTTGCACCTGTTAACGTCATTGCAACACGCATCTCTTTATCAATTAAATCTAATAGATTAGATACACCTGCTCCACCCGCAGCACCCAATGCATAAACAAATGCACGACCAAGCATGCAAGTATCCGCTCCCATCGCCAGCATACGGACCACATCTAAACCATTACGAATGCCTGAATCAGCTAGAATTTTAATCTCACCTTTCACCGCATCTGCAATTGGAGGCAATGCACGAGCACTGGATAAAACCCCATCCAACTGACGACCACCATGGTTTGAAACCACGATTCCATCTGCACCAAAACGAACAGCATCTTTAGCATCTTCAGGATCTAAAATACCCTTGATGACCATTGGACCATCCCAAAACTCACGAATCCACTCTAAGTCTTTCCATGAAATAGACGGGTCAAAGTTATTCCCCAACCAACCAATATAATCTTCAAGCCCTGTAGGTTTACCTAGATATTTTGAAATATTACCCAAGTCATGTGGACGACCATGTAAACCCACATCCCAAGCCCATTGAGGATGAAGTACCGATTGTAAATAACGACGCATTGCTGCATTTGGACCACTCATGCCCGAATGTGCATCACGATAACGCGCACCAGGTACGGGCATATCTACAGTAAAAACCAAGGTCGAACAGCCCGCAGCTTTAGCACGTTCTAAGGCATTTTTCATAAAGCCACGGTCGCGTAACACGTATAACTGAAACCACATTGGACGTTGAATCGCGGGGGCAACTTCTTCAATCGGGCACACTGAAACCGTAGATAAAGTAAAGGGAATGCCTTTCTTATCTGCCGCGACTGCTGCCTGTACTTCACCACGACGCGCATACATCCCTGTTAACCCTACAGGTGACAAAGCCACAGGCATCGATAAGGTTTCATTAAATAGCTTAGTTTCAAGACTTAAGGAAGACATATCATTCAAAACACGCTGTCTTAAGGCAATTTTGGATAAATCTTCTACATTGCGCTTTAGCGTATGTTCCGCATATGCACCACCATCGATGTAATGAAATAAAAACGGCGGTAAGCGACGTTTTGCAGCTTCACGGTAATCATTAGTAGAAGAAATAATCATAGCTATATCCTGTTTAATCGACTTGCACGCTGACGACGAGCTTCTTCTTCATCAATCGAGCGTACTTGTTGAACTACAAACTCAATATGTCCACACACTGCTTGTCGAGCAGCTTCTGGATCTCTACGTTCAATTGCAGCCATCACGCGAAAATGTTGGTCATGCAATTGATCAAAACGGTGTGATTCTGAATAGACTTTTCGACGGCCTAAAACCACGTTAAATTGCAACAAATCAAATAAGCCACGCATCATCTGAATGAGCACCAAATTATGTGATGCCTCAGCAATCGCAAGATGAAATTTAGCATCGGCTTTTGCGGCCTGATCATCATCACCAAGCGACTGAAAATAAGCAATTTTATCGTACCATTGACGAATATTTTGCAGGTCTTCTGGCGTGGCACGCTCTGCGGCATACCAAGCCGTCCCCCCTTCTAAAATGGTTCGTGCTTCCTGCACATCAAAACGATAAGCAGGATCTTGATCAATCAAATTAATTAAAGGCTGCACAATTTGATGTTGCGACCAATTGGTCGGCAACTGCTGCAAAAAAGTACCCGCCCCAACTTTACTTAACAACATGCCCATACTGCTCAGTTGCTGAATGGCTTCACGTAAAGAAGAACGGGAAACACCTAACTGCTCACATAATTTTCGTTCAGCAGGCAAACGATCTCCAACTTGCATATTATTTTTTTCAATCAATATACGAAGGCTTTGTACCACTTTGTCGGAGACTTTCATTTGCTGTCCTGAATTGCGTGTTATGGAATCATCCATGGGAACACATAAGCTTGTAAGGTAATAATAATACCCATCATTATGGTGAAAACGATACTGTGTTTCACCGTAAAACGGAACAGGTCTGATTCTTTACCTACCAATCCTACCGCAGCACATGCAATGGCAATCGATTGTGGAGAAATCATTTTTCCTGTAACCCCACCACTGGTATTGGCTGCAACCAATAATACTTCAGGCACACCAATTTGACGTGCTGTCGTTGCTTGTAATGCTGCAAACAATGCATTGGCTGAAGTATCTGAACCGGTTAAGAACACCCCAACCCAACCCAAGAATGGCGAGAAGAATGTAAAAGCTTTACCTGTATGCGCCAGTGCCAATGCCAAGGTTGCTGACATACCCGAATAATTGGCAATAAAAGCAAATGCCAACACCATACCAATCGAATAAATCGGTGTTTTCAATTCATAAATAGTTTCACCAAAAGTGACCACAGCTTCTTTTGGCTTCATTTTCAAGAAAAGAATGGTAATAACCGCAGCAATAAAAATGGCTGTACCTGTTGCAGAGAACCAGTCAAATTTAAAAATAGCATCATAGTTTTTGATTTCAGGTACAACGGGTGGCATTTTTTGCACCAATTGATGTAAATATGGCACTTTGATTGAAATCACTAAATCATGTAATGCACCGTCTTTGGTAAACAAATCTTTAAAAGGTTTGACACTCCAAATCGTCACCATTACGGTTAAAATCATAAATGGAGACCAAGCTTTGGCAATTTGTCCAATGCTGTATTTCTGTTGCTTTTGAGCCTCTAGGTTTTCATCAACATTTGCATCCTGATCAGCAAAGCGGAAGATATGCTTTGGTTTCCAGTATTTAAGTAAAATCGTCAAAGTCACTAAAGATGCAATTGCAGCGGTAATATCGGGTAATTCTGGGCCAACAAAGTTAGAGGTTAAATATTGTGCAATCGCGAATGATCCACCCGCCACAATAACTGCTGGCCATGTTTCTTTAATCCCACGCCAGCCATCCATAATCCCCATGATCCAGAACAGAACGATAGGCACCATAAACGGTAATTGACGACCCACCATCTGGCTGATTTCCATGGTATCAACCCCAGAAACCTGTCCTGCAACAATAATTGGAATACCCATGGCACCAAATGCAACAGGTGCAGTGTTCACAATTAAGCAAAGTCCTGCTGCATATAATGGTTTAAAACCTAAACCAACCAATAACGCAGCGGTAATTGCCACTGGTGCACCAAAACCTGCCGCACCTTCAAGGAAAGTACCAAATGCAAATCCCACCAACAGCATTTGTAAACGCTGGTCTTCAGTAATGGATAAAATTGAAGAACGGATAATATTGAATTGACCCGTTTTTACTGAAATTTTATATAAAAAGACTGCGCCAATAATGATCCAAGCAATCGGCCATAAACCGTAGAAAAAGCCATAAATCATTGATGCAAATGCGATTGTTACAGGCACCTGATAAGCAAAAAGTGAAACCAGTAATGCTAAAACAACGGTAATTGTTCCCGCCACACTACCTTTTAAGCGAAAAACAGCCAGTGCGAGGAAGAAAAAAATAATAGGAATAAGTGCAATAAAACTGGAGATCCAAATATTGCCAAGAGGATCATAAATCTGTTGCCAAGATTGAAGCATTGTCATCTCCTTGAAATGCTTACTGGTACATGAATAATGGAATAGTGGTCTGAACACTCACAAGATTACTCAGTAATTGGTATGACCAATATTGAGTAAAATAAAAAAATATTCCGTATTTACACAAATATAGTAAATTTTGTTTAATTAAAGATCAATATCGGTCTAACATATTTTATATTGGTCTGACCAATATTAAGTGAATTTCCATCATAAAATCTACTTATCCAACAAGCTCTAAAATCATAAAAATGGACAGCAGCTTTGTTTTTATTTAATTTTTTAGCATAAAATACGAAAATGCCTCCCAACCTACAACTTTAGTCTAATAGTCTATTTTTTATTGTTTACGCTGTACTTTAAAGCAGCAAAATTAAGCTCAAGAGATCCAAATCAAGATATTATTTTGCAAAAAACCGATTATTTTTTAAAATTCAGCCTTAAAAAAAGCTCATCATAAAATCACTTTTTCGATATAGATCATTTCCAATAAAATGACATTTGCAACAGGAATTGCCCATTTCAAACCCTTTATTTTCATCAATCTCGGCCTCTAAAGCATTTCTGCCCAGCCAAGAATAACGCTCCCACTGACACAGTTCCCAATACCATACATGGTAATTTTTGAATATTGACTTAACTTCATCTGCTGTCTTTTTAAGTTAATTAAATCAATCATCATTTTCCAAAATCGTTATCCCCTTAAAAATTGCAGATATTTTTTTGATTGGTTATTTTTACGAAAAAAAATTTCCCTAAGAGTGCTATAATTAAGCCAACTATAGATTCTCCTCGGCTACCAATTATCGTGGTGCCTATTTTATATCGTTAGGACTAACAATGACTGATAATGCAACGATCTTGCAGAATGTACCAGTAGGTAAAAAAGTTGGGATTGCCTTCTCTGGTGGCCTTGATACTTCAGCTGCTCTATTGTGGATGAAACAAAAAGGTGCTGAACCTTATGCCTATACCGCAAATTTAGGTCAGCCAGATGAAGATGACTATGATGCGATTCCAAAGAAAGCTGAAGCTTATGGCGCAGTAAAAGCACGTTTAGTGGACTGCCGTTTACAGCTTGCACTTGAAGGTATTGCTGCAATTCAGTGTGGCGCATTCCATATCAGTACCGGTGGTGTTCCTTACTTCAATACAACACCTCTTGGTCGTGCAGTGACAGGTACTATGCTTGTGACCGCAATGAAAGAAGATGATGTCAACATTTGGGGTGATGGTTCAACGTATAAAGGTAACGACATTGAACGTTTTTACCGTTATGGTTTGTTGACTAATCCTGCGCTTAAAATCTATAAACCATGGTTAGACCAGACATTTATTGATGAGTTAGGCGGCCGTGCCGAAATGTCACAATTCTTAATCGACAATGGTTTTGATTACAAAATGTCGAAAGAGAAAGCTTACTCAACTGATTCAAATATGTTGGGTGCAACGCACGAAGCAAAAGATCTTGAATACCTCAATGCTGGTATCAAAATCGTTGACCCAATTATGGGCGTTGCTTTTTGGAAAGATGACGTAGCGGTTAAAGCTGAAGAAGTCACGGTTACTTTCGAAGAAGGTATGCCTGTTGCTTTAAATGGCCAACGTATCGAAGACCCAGTTGAGTTGATTCTTGAAGCGAACCGTATCGGTGGTCGTCATGGTCTAGGTATGTCGGATCAAATTGAAAACCGTATCATTGAAGCGAAATCTCGTGGTATTTACGAAGCGCCGGGTATGGCTCTACTTCATATCGCTTATGAACGTCTGGTCACAGGGATTCATAACGAAGATACCATTGAACAATACCGCATCAACGGTTTACGTTTAGGTCGTCTGCTTTATCAAGGTCGTTGGTTTGACTCTCAAGCGCTTATGCTGCGTGAAACTGCACAGCGTTGGGTTGCTAAAGCCATTAGTGGTACTGTAACTTTAGAACTGCGTCGTGGTAATGACTACACCATTATGAACACTGAATCTGAAAACCTCACTTATGAAGCTGAGCGTTTAACCATGGAGAAAGGTGATTCAATGTTCTCTCCGATGGATCGTATTGGTCAACTCACCATGCGTAATTTAGATATCACAGATACACGTGCTAAATTAAGCATTTATACCAACACTGGCTTACTTGCAGTGGGTACGGGTTCTGCTGTTCCGCAATTAAAAGACAAAAACAAATAAGTTTGTTTAAAGTCAAAAAACCGCCTCATGAGGCGGTTTTTTTATATCTCATTTTAAAAGCTAATTTAAAATTTTAGGCAACTTGTGTTGTACGAATAGATTGATAATAAATTTGATTTCGTCCCAGTTCCTTCGCTCGATATAAAGCCTGATCTGCAATACTGAGTAATTCTTCTTTACCTAACTCTATTTCCCCCCGATACACCGTAACCCCTAAACTAATCGTAATATGATTTGAGACTAAAGATTTGATGTGCGGAATTTCTAAACGATCAATGGCTTTATATATATTGGATGCCACGGCATAAGCACCATGCGCGTCGGTTTCAGGTAATAACACCACAAATTCTTCACCACCATATCGCGCAACAAAGTCCATATGTCGTATGGCATTTTTAACTGATTTTGCAATAGAGGAAATCACATCATCCCCTTTTTGATGACCATAAAAATCATTATATTTCTTAAAAAAATCGACATCAATAAACAAAACAGACAAAGGCGTTTGATCACGACGGGATTGTTCGTAAAATACATCCATCATTTCATCAAATGTTCGACGATTTGAAATTTTAGTCAGTTCATCATGCTGACTTAAATGGAGTAATTCTGAATTATAAATACGGTGAATTTTTTCACTTACTTTGGAACGCATTGAATATAAATAAATCATTCGTTCACGGGCAAAAATCATCTGGCTAATCACATAGCCGAGCATACAGCTGCCAAACAAAATACGTGCTAACACCATCGCATCAAAATTAACATTCAGTCCGACAAAAATAAAAACTGTGACTGTTGCTGCGGATAAACCCGTCATCAACATATAAAAGGGTTTCACCCCAGTCAGAATATAAGCCAGTATATAAATAATACAGACGATTGCCATCGCTTGATTTTGTAAGGCAACCGTTTCAACCGTAATGGTCAGCCATGAAATTGAAACAATTGCCCAAAACATGATAACCATGGAAGCATGAGAAAAATATGGACGCGCTTTAGGAGAAGAAGCAAAAAAGAATAACGCCAACAAACATAGAGCGCCATTTAGTAACCCAAGCATACATTGCAAAAAATCATGCACAAAATATTGCTTATCGATAATCCAATAATCACTGGGCACCATGACGACAGTAAAAATAAAATAAGCTAAAATACCACCCCAAACATATTTTTCCACATGCTTTCGGGCACGTTCTAAGTTTTTTGACCAAAACTCTTGTTCCATTTTTTTTGGAAAAACTTGACCTACACGACGACTTTGCCGCGTAATCAGTTCTTCTATTTTTTCTTTATCGTACTGTAATTTAGCCAGATTATACTTATATTCCATTGCTAGGCATTATGTAATTCTTTTAGTTACTTAAAATAACATAATTTTATTGTTTATAATTATATATATCTCACCATTTGTCTTTAATTCCCGTTACCATTTTCACACTTTATGGATTATCATTTGTTTTATTTCTTTGATTGAAATGACCTTGAATACGATCACTCTTCTCCAGCCAGATGATTGGCATGCTCACCTTCGCGATGGTCTCTCATTACAACGCACGGTTCCTGATTTAGCTCAGCAGTTTGCTCGCGCAATCTGTATGCCCAATACTGTTCCTCCTGTAAAAACAGTTGAAGAAGCAATTGCGTATCGTGAACGCATTATGGCACATGTACCAGAAGGCATCGCCTTTGACCCACGTATGGTGCTTTATTTCACTGACCACACTGCGCCAAGTGAAGTCAAAAAAATTAAAGAATCTGAACATGTAAATGCCATCAAGCTATATCCTGCTGGTGCAACCACAAACTCAGACAACGGTGTCAGCGATATTCGTAAAGTTTATGCGGTGATTGAACAACTTGAAGAACATCAAGTGCCTTTACTGCTACATGGCGAAGTCACTCACAGCCATGTCGATATCTTTGATCGTGAAAAACGCTTTGTAGATGAAATTTTAGCGCCATTACTTAAACAATTTCCAAAGCTAAAATTGGTTTTGGAACATATCACCACCAGTGAAGCTGCACATTTTGTCCTTGAACAAGACCGCAATGTAGCTGCTACAATTACGCCACAGCATTTATTGTTTAATCGCAATGATATGTTGGTCGGTGGTATCAAGCCGCATTTCTATTGTTTGCCTATTTTAAAACGTCAAACCCATCAGCAAACTTTACTTGAAGTTGCAACCAGCTCGAATCCTAAGTTTTTCTTAGGTACAGACAGTGCGCCTCATTCAAAAAATGCCAAAGAAAATGCATGTGGTTGTGCAGGTTGTTATAGTGCACCGACCGCAATTGAATTATATGCTCAAGCTTTTGACCAAGTTGGTAAAATTGACCGTCTAGAAGGTTTTGCTAGCCATTTTGGTGCTGACTTCTATGGTCTTCCACGTAATACCAACACCATTACCTTGGTCAAAGAAGATCAAATTATTCCGACCAGTTTAGACTATTTGGATGGTGAACAAATTATCCCTCTGTATGCGGGTAAAACCATTCAATGGAGAAAAGTGTGACAGATGAAACCCAACCAATAATTGGTCAACGTTTCCGTGGATTTTTACCTGTTGTTGTGGATGTCGAAACAGCAGGTTTTAACTCACAGACCGATGCCTTATTGGAAATTGCAGCAATCCCAATCATTTATAATGAAGCAGGTCAGTTTGTGCCAGGTGAAGCTTACCATGCACATATCAACCCTTTCCAAGGGGCTAACTTAGACCGTCGTTCCTTAGATTTTATTGGTATTGATCCGTCCAATCCAATGCGTATGGCCATGGCTGAAGATGAAAAGACCGCATTAAAGCGTATTTTTAAAGCCGTGAATGAGGTACGTCGTCAGCAAAACTGTACCCATGCCGTATTGGTTGGACATAATGCCCATTTTGATTTAGGTTTTGTACAAGCTGCTATTGCGCGTACTGGAACTAAAAATCAAAATCCTTTTCACAGTTTTTCTGTATTCGATACAGTGACTTTAAGTGCTGTGATGTTTGGTCAAACGGTACTAGCAAAATCTTGTATTCAAGCTGGAATTGAGTTCGATGGCAAAGAAGCACACTCTGCTTTATACGATACTCAAAAGACTGCGGAACTGTTCTGTTATATTTTGAACAAACTCGCACCTTACCTACTTGACACTTTGGCGGCGGATCAATAAGATACCGCCATCTTCTAAACGTCCCTATCGTCTAGAGGCCTAGGACATCGCCCTTTCACGGCGGTAACCGGGGTTCGAATCCCCGTAGGGACGCCATCTATTATTTCTGCTTTATTCAATTTCTAAATATTGCTCTATATATTTAGCCATAAGTTTATTTATAATTGATCGATACTCTTATTTATCAATTTCATTAAAAATAATCCTTATTTCTGTTTTTTTAATACACCATACTTAACAATAATTTTTTGTTTTTATTTGCCCTACCTTTACCCTAAGACTTGCTTACTCATTCACTTAGTTTTGTAGCCCCTTGCATTTTAAGTTCAACTGCATATATCAGCATAGAATGAGCCTTCGATTAATCCATGTATAAGCACTATTTAAAAACTGCGCTTTTTTATTTTGAATTTGTTATTTTTTATGCAATCAATTCAATCTTATAAAAATAATGCCATTACAGGTTTGACAGCCTGATCAAAAATCCATACTATACCCATCACCTCATTACGACCCTATCGTCTAGAGGCCTAGGACATCGCCCTTTCACGGCGGTAACCGGGGTTCGAATCCCCGTAGGGTCGCCATATATCGTGCTATACGATCATTCAAGCTCCAACATTCATCATTATTGCATTGCAGATTTGTAGTTTTTCACTACAATAGCTCGCTTCATCTATATCTTTCCTTTTCTCTTATGCAGCCATCTCATACTCCGAATGATGCTTCGCATCAGGGCAATTCTGCGCCATTAAAACGCGCTATGAGTACCCGACACCTAGTCATGATTTCGCTTGGTGGCGCAATCGGGACAGGGTTATTTTTAGGTTCGGGTGAAGTCATTGCACAAACGGGGCCTGTGGGTGCCATTTTTTCTTATCTTTTAGGCGGTTTAATTGCCTACGCTGTAATGCTTTGCTTAGGCGAGCTTGCCGTACATATGCCTGAATCTGGCTCTTTTGGTAGTTATGCACAAAAATTCATTGGTCCTGGTACAGGCTATACCATTACGTGGTTGTATTGGCTCACTTGGACTGCCACCCTTGGAACTGAATTTACTGCTGCCGCACTACTGATGCAGGAATGGTTTCCTCAAATTTCAGTCTGGATTTGGACGATTGCTTTTGCCGCAATTGTTTTTGGGCTGAATATGACATCAACCAAACTGTTTGCTGAATCTGAATTCTGGCTGTCTTTAGTCAAAGTTGTGACTGTGATTGTCTTCATTATTTTAGGTCTTTTGGCCATCTTTGGCATACTTTCTTTCCAAGGTCACTCATCTGCGCCTTTATTTAGTAATCTAACGGCTCAAGGTTGGTTCCCTCAAGGTTTATTCCCTATTTTTGCCACCATGCTGATTGTGAATTTTGCCTTTTCAGGGACAGAATTGATTGGTGTTGCCGCAGGTGAAACAGAAGACCCAGCGAAGAATGTACCGAAAGCTATTAATGCCGCAATTTGGCGACTGTTAATCTTCTTTGTCGGGACAATTGTTGTCATTAGCGCACTCTTGCCACATCAAATGGCAGGCTTAAATGCTGAAGGGGTCAGTAGTAGTCCATTCGTGACCGTGTTTACCTATATTGGTATTCCATATTCAGAAGATATTATTCGCTTTGTCATTATCACCGCGCTGTTATCCGCAGCAAATTCTGGCTTGTATGCTGCTTCGCGTATGATGTGGTCTTTATCGGATAAAAAACAATTACCTGCTGTATTTTCTACAGTCAATCATCGTGGTATTCCATTTGTTGCCATTATTGTCACCATGTTTGGCGCACTTCCGGGCTTATTATCAGAACAATTTGCACCTGAAACAATTTTTAAAAATTTACTCGGAATAGCCGCATTTACCATGGTGATTGTATGGATGAGCATTTGCTTAAGCCAATTCAATTTCCGTCGCCAGTGGTACAAAGCGGGTCATACAGCGAAAGAGTTAGGCTTTGCTGCACCACTCTTTCCAATCGTCCCCATTCTTGGTTTTGTTTTCTGTTTGATCACTGGTATTAGTATGGCAACTGACCCAGAAATGTTACCGGGCTTTATTGGTTGTCTAATCTTTATTGCAGGTTGTTATCTGAGTTATTATATTTTCTACCGAAAGCAAAACTAACACACAAAAAGAGTGGTCAAGTACCACTCTTTTTTTTAAGCTAAATACAGACAATGTCCTCTATAAAAAATCTGAGCCTGTATGAAAATCATTTTTATTCACGGCATGAATCAACAAAATTATGATGAAAATGCTTTAAAACAACATTGGTTGAATGTATTTAAAACTGGCTTAAATCATGCAGAGCAAAATATTGAGCTTAAATCACTGGATATTAAACTGCCCTTTTATGGCGACTTACTGAGCAAACACCAGCTCTATAACATTTTAGATTTAGCCACACTACTCCCTAAGTCACTTTTACATTTACACCTTCCCTTTCACCTCAGACAGAACACATCTATTGTTCAAGAACATAGGCCATGTGTCACCCCCTTACCCTGTTTCAATCCTGAGCAATCTGAATCGCTTACTCAGCGTTTATCCGTCATTTCAGCGTTAACCAAAGACCATGCTTTTAGAGAATTAAGCATGTTTCTCAACCACTACCCAAAACTACACGAAACGCTAATTCATAAATTTTTAATCGAAACCTATTTGTACTTGTCCAATCCGGACTTTATGCATGAAGTTCACCAAAGAATTATGTCCCATATCCATCCGACTAAAGATCATATTATTGTGGCGCATTCATTAGGAACCGTCATTGCCTACAACTTATTGCATCAATTTACCCATTTTAGAGTGCATCGGTTTATTACCCTCGGCTCACCACTTGCATTTAAAGTGGTTCAAGAAAAACTTAACTTACCTATTTCTCGACCACCTCAACTGCATGGCGATTGGTTTAATTTTTATTCACCCGATGATTTCCTAACCGCTTTCCCTTTATGCGAAGCACCTTTCAATTTCGAACCACCGATTATTAATCAAGCAATCACTACGCTTGTGAATAATCCACATCAAATTACCGGTTACCTACAACACCCAGCGGTTATTAAAAGCATTGTGGATGCTTTAAAGCTCAAAAAATAAGCCACTTCAAAGTATATTTCACAGATTTGTTTTATTTTTATTCACTTGATTCTATTTTTAAAGATTATGCTCGAAAAAGGTTTGACAGCTTTTCATATCCACCCTATTATACGCCCACCTCTGAAACGACCCTATCGTCTAGAGGCCTAGGACATCGCCCTTTCACGGCGGTAACCGGGGTTCGAATCCCCGTAGGGTCGCCATTTAATTTATGGTTTTGTTTTCAGAAGTATGCCTCACCTATTGACCCTATCGTCTAGAGGCCTAGGACATCGCCCTTTCACGGCGGTAACCGGGGTTCGAATCCCCGTAGGGTCGCCACATTCGAGATTGAAAAATCTCATAAAAAAGCCTGATTAATAATAATCAGGCTTTTTTATTTTCAGCAGTATCATCTTCAAAATCGCATTGTGTTTTATACTCAAGTCCAACAAAACAATAAATTATTACTTCATGCAGATTCGTCTATTTCATAAAACCAATTCGCGCTCTCAACGCATCGTATGGTTATTAGCCGAATTAAAACTCGATTATGAATTGGTTTTTTGTGATAACAATCCATCGGATCAAAACTCCGCGCACATTAAACATCCGCACCGACTTGCAAAATTTCCAACTGTGCAAATTTGTGAAAATGATGGTTCAGATGTGATTACCCTTGCTGAGACAGCTGCAATTGCAGATTATTTTAGCTATTTATGTAATGACTTAGGCATAACTCAGCTTAGCCAGCAAGAAATACAGTATTTTTATTATTGGAAAAATTTTGCTGAAGCGACATTGATGCCTGATTTAGCACTCAAACAAATTTTTGCTGCAATTGTAACAAGAACACCTTGGGCAGTACGTTTTGTCAGTCAATTGCTAAAGTTTGGATTTGATCGCGGCTATTTAAATCATACCTTGCATCAACATCTGCAAATGATTGATGAACATCTAAAAGACCACAGCTATGTTGCAGGTCAGCAGTTCACCATTGCAGATCTTTTATTATGGTTTCCCTTGTTGGCTTGCACACAATCCAACCCAGCGTTTGAATCGTTACCGCATATCCAGCGTTATTTATTACTCATCCAAAGCAGACCCGCCTTTCAACGTACATTGGAGAAAGGACAATGGTCTGCTGTGGAGTTTCAATCGTATTGGTCTAAAGCATGGTAATCAATACCTATGCACTACGACGTGAATTGACCCGACCTTTAATCATAGCGGTAATATTGCCTTTGGCGTATTTTAAGAATACTTTAAGCGGGGACAATTTAGGATTTGGACGTTTGCCCTGCGCAATATCTTTAAACTGTGCGGCATACCAAATAATTTCCATAATCGCCATTTTATCGACCATCGGAATACCTGTTTTAATATTATTGACTGCGTAACGCACATCTTGCCCCGCAATCAGACGATCGGTTAAATCGGTTTCGACGGCCAAAGGACGTGCAATACCAATAAATTCACAAGCACCACTGTCTAAGGCTGCATTCATTCCTTCTACGGTACGGAAACCACCCGTCACCATTAAATGGCATTTTACTTCTTTGCGAATGTTCTCTGCAAAATCGAGGAAATATGCTTCGCGGGCAATGGTACTGACTTTACGTTTATCGGCTTTAGCCCCAGCCATTGCTGGTGCTTCATAGGTTCCGCCTGAAATCTCAATTAAATCAATACCCGCTTCATCAATGGCTTTAAAGACAGTAATCACTTCTTCTTCCGTAATACCGCCACGCTGGAAGTCTGCTGAATTTAGCTTTACTGAAATAATAAATTGCTCTGAAGTCGCTGCGCGTACAGCTTGATAAATTTCCAATAAGAAGCGCATACGATTTTCAATTGAACCGCCCCATTGGTCTTGACGTTTATTGGTCAATGGTGATAAAAATTGACTGATCAGATAACCATGTGCGCCATGTAACTGTACGCCTTCAAAGCCCGCTTTTTCACAAATTTTTGCCGATGTGGCAAAGCGCTGAATAATGTCCAAAATTTCATCTTCACGTAATTCACGCGGTGTACCAAAAGTTGTCGCTAGCATTGGACTAAACGGCACAGCCGAAGGGGCAACAGTTTCTTTATTGAGTCCTTTGGGGCACTGGCGCCCCGGATGCGACAATTGAATCAATTGCACCATGCCATATTGCTTACCAATTGCTGCCCAGCGTTGCAATTGAGCGAGATCTCGCTCTGATTCAATCACCACAACACCCGGTTCATTTTTGGCACGAAAGTCCACCATCACATTGCCAGTAATCGCACAACCTAAGCCACCTTTTGCCCATGCTTCATATAAACCCCAGTGTAATTGGCTCGGCTGACCTGCATAATTGGCTAAGGCTTCACTCATCGCACCCTTAATAATGCGGTTTTTAAAGTTGATATTTCGAATACTGGCTGTTTCAGCAAGATGACTCATACTCATACCCTAATTTATTTGTCGTTATGTAGAGCTAAAACTCTAAACTTTTTATATTATCCGTCAATGACTATTCTGACAATATGACTTGTCAGTAAACTTATACATACTGGCTTGCGGCAATCAATTGTTGGGTATATTCCGTTTTCGGATTTAAAAATAATTGCTCTGTGGTCTGAAATTCCATCACTTTGGCACGACGTAAAACCAAAACTTTTTGACAAAGTGCTTTCACAACCTGTAAATCATGGCTGATAAATAAATAACTAATTTGGTGTTCTTGCTGCAAATGCCTTAACAGCTTCACTATCGCCCGTTGTGTGGTGCGATCCAGTGCCGAAGTCGGTTCATCCAGTACCAGTAATTTAGGGTCAAGCACCAACGCTCGTGCCAAAGCCACACGCTGCCGCTGTCCCCCCGAAAGCTCATGTGGGTAACGCGTTCTAAAGCGAATGGGTAATTCTACTTTTGCTAAAGCTTCATCAATACGCTGTGATATTTCAGAATTAGAAAGTTTTTTTAAACCCAAACCCTCCCCAATGGTCTGCTCCACATTCAAACGTGGATTTAAACTGCTAAATGGGTCTTGAAAAACGATTTGAAATTCAGCACGTAAAGGACGTAATTGTGTTTCATTGCATCGGTTTAAATCTGTACCAAGCAAAACAATTTCACCCTCACTTTTAATAAGTCGGGTAATCGCCAAAGCCAGTGAACTTTTACCTGAACCACTTTCCCCAACAATGCCAATCGACTCCCCCTGTGCCAACTGTAAATCTAAAGGTTCAACAGCGACAAAGTAATCTTTGACTCGGTTTAACCAACCCTGCTTAATTGGAAACTTCACCGCAACATTGTGTAAAGTCAATATATGAGGACGATCTGCAATCGCGATGGCTTGACCAAAATCATGATTCAATAAATCTTGGGTATATGCCTGCTTTGGATGTTTAAATATTTCGTCAACACTGCCCTGTTCTGCAACCAGGCCTTTATTCATCACAATCACCTGATCGGCATAGCGATGAACCAAATTTAAGTCATGGCTAATCAAGATCATAGCCATATTGCGGCTTTGTTGTAATGATTTAAGCAGTGCTAAAATTTGCGCCTGTAAAGTCACATCCAAAGCCGTCGTTGGCTCATCTGCAATTAAAATATCGGGATCTAAGGCCAAAGCCATGGCAATCATCACACGTTGACGCTGACCACCCGACAGTTCATGTGGATAACGGCGCAATTTATCCTCTGGGTCGGTCATACCCACATCGTTGAGTAATTCGATAACACGCGCTTGAGTCTTTGCTTTTGACCAGCCTTGCAGCAACAACGTTTCACCAATAATCTTTTCCACCCGATGTAATGGGTTTAAAGCCGTCATCGGTTCTTGGAAAATCATCGCCATTTTCTGACCACGAATTTGTCGCAGTTGTTCAGACTTGAGGGTTAACACATCTTGTTGCCCTAACCAGACCTGACCTTGTATGGTTAAAGTACTGGGTAAAAGCCCCAGTAAAGCCAAACTACTGATCGACTTCCCTGAACCACTTTCACCGACAATGGCAATGGTTTCACCGGCATGGAGCTGAAAATTTAAATCATCCACCAACAGCTGTTGCTCATGCTGAATATTTAAATGTTCTACAGCCAATACCACTTTTGGATTATTGACGTCTTGGATCGAATGCATCACGTGTCGCCTCCCCAATATAAATCAATAATGATAAAACAATGGCTAAGGTAAAGAAGCCTGACAGTGCCAACCATGGTGCATTTAAATTCGACTTGCCTTGTAATAACAATTCACCTAAGGATGCTGCATCTGGAGGTAAACCATATCCCAAGAAGTCCAAAGCCGTCAGTGCAGTAATATTGGCCGTTAACATAAATGGCAGTTGTGACAAGCTCGAACTCATGGCATTCGGTAAAATATGCCGAAACATAATGGTTCGATCACTGACTCCCAGACCACGTGCTGCACGAACATAGTCCAAATTACGGGCTTTCAAAAATTCTGCGCGCACCAACCCCACCAGTGTCGTCCAACCAAAACAGAGCATAATCAGAAACAGCCAATACACATTTGGGGTAAACATACTGACCAGAATCATCACCATAAATAATGTCGGTAAGCCACCCCAGACTTCAAGGATACGCTGCCCCAGTAAATCGACCCATCCACCATAATAGCCCTGAATTGCGCCCACCACGATTCCCAGAATGGCTGAAGCAAAGGTTAAGGCAAAGCCAAAAAGCAGCGACACGCGTAAACCATAGAGAATACGTGCCAACACGTCTCGTCCTTGGTCATCGGTTCCTAACCAGTTTTGCGAAGTTGGTGCAGAAGGTACAGGCACCGCCAGTTCTAAATTTGGCGTTTGGTAGGAATATTGAATCAGGGGCCAAAGCGCCCACCCTTGATTATCAATCAGCTGTTGTACTACGGGGTCTTTATAATCGGCTTCTGTTTCAAATACACCGCCAAAGGTGGTTTCGGGATAGGATTTAAAAACAGGTAGATAAAATGAATCATCATATTTCACTAACAGCGGTTTATCGTTAGCAATCAATTCCGAAGCCAGCGACACAATAAAAATCAGCGCAAATAAAATCAGACAAGCAAAACCGAGTTTATTTTCCTTAAAGCGTTTTAAGCGCATATGCATTAAAGGTGACATTACTCTGCACCTCGTGAATCAAAATTAATACGCGGATCAATCACCTGATACAGTACGTCACTGATTAAACGTAAAAGCAAACCGAGCAAGGTGAATAAAAATAATGTACCAAAAATGACAGGATAATCACGCTGTTGAATGGCTTCAAAGCCCAGCAAACCTAAACCATCTAAATTAAAGATGATTTCAATAAATAAGTTGCCAACAAAGAAAATACCAATCAATGCTTCGGGTAAACCCGCAATCACAATCAACATCGCATTTCGGAACACGTGACCATATAACACGCGTGATTCGCTTAAACCTTTAGAACGCGCAGCCAAGACATATTGTTTGTTTAACTCTTCCATAAAGGAATATTTGGTTAAATAGGTCAGTCCCGCAAAACCACCAATCACCATGGCTAATAACGGCAAAGTCATATGCCAAAAATAATCTTTAATTTTACCCAGCCAACTTAAGCTGTGAAAATTTTCAGACACTAAGCCCTGCAAGGGAAACCATTGAAAATAGGAGCCACCGGCAAAAAAGACTATCAGTAACACGGCAAAAACAAAAGATGGGATGGCATAGCCAATCGCCAATAACATTGAGGTCGATTTATCAAACAGCATGCCATGTTGGCGCGCCTTTTTAATCCCCAAAGGAATCGAAATCAGATAAATTAACAAAGTGCTCCATAAGCCCAAAGACAAGGACACTGGCATTTTTTCCCAAAGTAATTGGGTAACAGGCTTATCTTTAAAAAAACTGGTGCCAAAATCAAAGCTGGCATAACTTTTCAGCATAGTCCAAAAGCGTTCATGTGCAGGTCGATCAAAACCATATTGGGCTTTAATCTTCTCCACCATTTCCTCACTTAAACCTTTTGCACCCTGATAATTACTTTTGCTATGCGCAGTTTCACCACCCGTTGCACCCATACCTTGAAAAGTTTCCGCTTGTTGAATCGCTTGCTCAACGGGCCCTCCCGGTGCAATTTGAATCACCACAAAGTTAATCAGTAAAATGAAAAACAGGGTCGGAATAATCAGCAGCAGTCTTTTTAATATATATATGCCCATCGAAACAATGTTCCTTGTGCCTTGGTGATTGCTTATTGTTGACGTAAATAATGCGTGATTTTTTTGGCTTGTTCGGCATCACTCCACCAATAGTCAATCCCCGATGATAACTTTGGTTTGACTTTAGGCTGATGATACATATTCCAATAGGCAAACCAGTTTTCACCTTTACCATAAGTCGGAATTTGATAATAACCAGCACGTAATAATCGATCGAGCACCTTGGTTCTCAGCACCAATTGTTCGCGATCTGGTGCCTGAATAACCTGCTGAATGACAGCATCAATCACCGCATTTTTAATGCCCGAATAATTATAATTCCCCGGCTGATCTGCCGATGCGCTGCCCCAAAACTGCGCCTGCTCATTGCCCGGATTAAGTGACTGTGGCATCACGCTGGTGGTCATGTCAAAATCTTTACTCCGCATTCGTTCAATGTACTGTGGCACATCGACTTGTCGAATAGCAACATCAACACCCAAACGCTTCATATTGCGGATAAATGGCATCAGCGTACGCTGCAAACCCTCTTGATGAATGAGGAATTCAATCTGAATGGGCTGGGCTTTGCTGTCCAGTAATCGTCCATTTTGGAAGGTATAACCTGCTTTTAATAACTGCTGCCGTGCAATGAGCAAATTATTACGATTAAAACCACTGGCATCAGAAATTGGATATTGCCAAGCTTTAAGCACCCCCTGACGTTGAATCGGATTTAATCGTGCCAAATACGGCTTCAAAATGGCCATTTCTGCCCGACTAGGAACACCTTTCGCTTCAAGTTCACTGTTGGAAAAATAGCTCTGCAAGCGTTGATATTGCCCATAAAACAAAGCTTTATTTTGCCATTCAAAATCATAAGCATTGCTGATGGCTTGACGAAATTGAATGTCATTAAAAGGGGCACGGCGCGTATTAAAGACAAAACTTTGTGTCGCAATCGGATTGTGGTGCTGAAATCTATATTTCACCACCATCCCCGATTTCACAGCAGGAAAATTGTATTCCGTAACCCATTTGCGCGCAGTCATTTCTTCATGCAAGGTATATTGACCCGACTTAAAACCTTCAAAAGCGATGTCTAAGCTGCGGTAATAGACATACTTCAAACGCGCAAAATTATAACGCCCTTTATTCACCGCTAAGTCTTTGCCCCAATAATTGGGATTCAATTTATAGGTAATACTGCGACCAGCATCAATGCGATCAATTAAATAAGGCCCTGAACCCAAAATAGGTTGCAAAGTGACGCGGGTAAAATCTTTATGCAGCCAATCCTTTTTTGAATAAATCGGCATTTGCGACAAAATCAGCGGCATTTCCGTGTTTTTGTCCGATTTAAAACTCATCTTGACCACATATTTGGACAAGACTTCAGTTTTATCCAAATCAGCCAAATACATTTGCAAACCCGGATTGGATTTAGTCTGATAAGCATCAAAACTAAACTTGACATCTTGTGCTGTCACGGCACTGCCATCGCTAAAACGTGCTTTTGGATTTAAATGAAAAATGACATATTGCATTTTTTTAGGATCAAAGGTGACTTTTTCTGCCAGCAAAGGATACATCACCCCAGGCTCATCCAGTGAACTTGACATCAATGAATCAAACAGATGCTCAACCCCATCTGTGGAACTGCCTTTACCATTCATACTATTTAAGTTATCGAACGTGCCATTACTGGCGGTACTTAAATAGCCCCCTTTCGGCGCATGGGCATTGGCATAAGGCATGACAGACAAGCCAGCATATTTCGGCTGACTATGTACGGCAATATACGGTGTAGTCTGCACAGCAGCCCACACCCCTTGAGTCAGAAGACCCAGTCCACAGGCAAAACCAAAGCGTTTTGCGCTAGCCAATAACATGTAAAAGCACTCCCTGTCTTTGCATGTTTTATAAGTTTGGAACTTTAATCACTTCACCAATACGCAATTGAGTATTCGTTTGAATATCATTCATTTCAGCGAGTTTTCCAGTATCCACGCCATAACGGTTTGCCAAACCAATCAAGGTATCACCGCGTTTAATTTTATAGTCAGCCACTGTTTTAGGAACCACAATCTGTTGACCTACCCGTAAACTTGCACGGGCATTTAAATCATTTAGCGCAGCCAATTCAGCCACCGACACTCCAGACCGACTCGCAATGGCATTTAAAGACTCACCGGGTTTTACCGTATAGGCTTCAGTATTGCGCGATGGTTTCGCGGCTTTGCTGTTTGGTGCATCCACCTTTATTTCAGGCTTTGGCAGATCACCTTCAATTTTTAAGCGTTGCCCGACCCGTACATTTGAAGTACGCGACAAACCATTTAAAGTCGCCAAATAATCCAACTGTAAGTGATATTTTTTCGCAATGCTGCTGAGTGTTTCACCCGATTTCACCACATGGGTATCACTCTGTTTTTCAGTACTCTGCTTTTCTGCACTGGCTTTTTCAATTTTTGCTTCGATCTTACTTACGACAGGTTCTTCACCGCTCAGTTTTAAACGCTGTCCCACACGTAGTCCCGTATTACGATTAATACCATTGATATTAGCAATATAGTCCATGCCTAAATTATATTTCGCAGAAATGGCAGATAAACTATCACCCGATTGCACCGTGTAACTCTCGGGAACCGTTGAACCCGCAGGAATTTTAATAGTTTGCCCGACTTGTAAACCACGGCTATTAGAAAGTTTATTAAGCTGTGCCAGTTCAGTTAAAGACATTTTTGATTGTGCTGCAATGCTATACAAAGTATCGCCACGTTGTACCTGATAATTTTCAGTTTTATACGATGGTTCTACAATTGCTGCATCCACTTTAACAGGGGTGGATTTTTCTTCCGGTTTACTGTCTACCTTGGTATCTACTTCCTGTAATGGAACATTAATTTTTTGTCCCACCATTAAATGACTGCCCGAAGTTAAACCCGTGGTTAAGTCTGCCAATTCTTGATTAGACAAAGCATAACGGTCTGCAATCAGTTTTAAGTATTCACCGCGTTTAACCACATACGGCTTGGTCTTTACTTTAGAAACTGGGCTTGCACTGCTTACCTTATTTTCTGTTTTATTCGAATTTGCCGAAGCGGTTTCTTTTAATGCTAATTTCTGCCCAACACGCACGCCACTGTTTACAGCTAAATCATTGTAATCCGCCAGTTGTTTGACCGACAGACCAAATTGGCTCGCAATGCCCGTTAAGCTATCATTGGCTTGCACCACATAGGTTTCAGGTGCTGCTTTGGTCTTAGGCGGTGTAGATGATTCTGTATTTTGTGGCTTCGCATCGTATAAATAAATACTGGTTCCGACATAGAGCGGTGAACTTGGGTCAATCTGATTCCACTTCGCCACATCAAGCCAATTCAAACCATTTTTCATGGCAATCACTGCCAGCGTATCCCCCGGAAGCACCGTATAGGTACTGCGCTTGCCTTTAGGCGGCACGACAACAATTTCTGAATCCGTCTTCACGTAATTTTTACCTTGGTTACGTTTGGCTTCGTCAGAATCCGCTTTGGTATTTTCAGCTACGCCTTTTGGATACGAGAATCCTTTGGTTAATTCCTTCCCTTGTTGCTCGGCAACTGACTGACTGGTTTGAATCGCGGTTAATTTGATTTTACCGTCAAAAGGATCAGTAATTTCTGTACCTTGCGGTGCGATTGCTTTAATTTCTTCGACCACTTTGTCTTGCTCAGCTTTACTGGCGACGGGCTGAAGCACTTGCTCTACGGTTTTATTTTCACCTTCAGCTTTGACTGCCGCCAAAATCTGTTCACGCTCACGTGCAGATAACGGTGGCTCAACGCTTACAAGTTTAACATTGGCAACTTGAGTGACCGCAACAGGAATACGTGGTGCACTTGGGATATCACTATTTGCAGCAAAAGATGCCAATGCTGCCGAACCTTGAGGGGTAGATATCCGTTTAGTTGAGCTTTGTGTTGCCACCACAGGACTCACAGGTTTCACTGTGGTCGCGGCGACAGGCTGAGATGCTTTGGTTGTATTGGTCACTAATATCGGTGGTGCTGTTTTTACCGGATTAATCACTTGCGTATTCAGTTCAGGCGGATTACTTCTTTCTGGGGTAAAGGGCTGTGCTGCACTTGCCCATAAACTGCCCGAACTTGATTGTAATTTTTTGAGTTTTGTATCAATTGATGGACTTAAATCGGCAGGAATAATAATGCGCATTGGGCTTTCACTATCAATACGATCACCACGATGCCCCGGATTTAACTGATAGAGCTCTGCACGGCTTAAACCCGTAATCGCAGCAACCTCATTTAAACTTACTGCCCCAATCGCGACTTCCCTAAAATGCGGACGATTGGCAATCGGTGGCAATGACACACCATAAGCATTTGGATTTTTAATAATTTGAGCCACAGCCAAGAAACGCGGTACATAGTTCATAGTTTCTTGCGGCAGTTTCAGTGACCAATAATCGGTTGGTAAACCTGCGGCTTTATTACGATTGATCGCTTGTTGGATACGACCGGGACCTGCATTGTATGCGGCTAAAGCCAGCTCCCATGAACCAAACTGGTTATACAGCCCACCTAAAAACTCATACGCCGCACGGGTTGATTCAACCACATCTCGACGACCATCGTATAAACTGGTTTGTTTTAAACCATAAATACGTCCCGTACTGGGAATAAACTGCCACATCCCTGCGGCGGCTGCACTACTGGTCGCAGCGGGATCATACGAACTTTCAATAATCGGTAACAAAGCCAGTTCTGTTGGCAAACCGCGACGTTCAGCTTCTTTCACCGTGTGATAAAGATAGCGCGAAGCACGTGCGCTCAAACGATCTAAATATGGTTGACGCGAAATAAACCAACCACGTTGCGCCTCAATACGAGAGTCCCAATGCGTTTGATCCATTTTAAAACCAACAGTCATACGCTTCCAAACGTCACCGTGTTTTAAAATTAACAGACGATCACCCTCTACTGCACGCATATCGGTTGCAGAAAGTAAATCTTCTAAAGAATCCAAGCTATTGGCATCTAGATATCCAGAACCCACCAATTTTGATTTTGATCCTTGCGTTGCATTTTGGCTTGAGGAACAGCCCGTCAAACCTAAAGCAGCTAAGGCTGAACCCAATACAGTAATTTTTAAAAACTGAGGTAATGAAGGCTGATACAAAATCGCGGTTGGTTTATACATAAAGGAATCCAAACAACTCGTATAAAATTTATTTTTTAGATATGCCATTGTAGTGAAGCATGTCGTAGACACAAGGCTGTAATTTAGCGCTATTTCAGTATAAATGTTACAAGAAATTAAAAATTAACCATGTTATACGGTTCTAAACTGCAATTGCGTTATACAATATACCACTCGCTTTGTTTAATTTGACTCTCACTTGTTCGGATTTGGTTATATGACTCAAACAATTACACTCTATGTCGATGGCGCTTGCCGCGGCAATCCTGGTTTAGGCGGTTGGGGTGCATATGTCATTACTGAATCTAAAGAACACAAACTTTATGGTGGCGAACCACACACCACCAACAATCGTATGGAATTAATGGCGGCAATTGAAGGGATTAAATTTTGCCCTACCGATGCCAAATTGATTATCTGGACCGATTCGAACTACGTCAAACAAGGCATTACCGAGTGGATTCACGGCTGGAAAAAGAAAAACTGGAAAGATGTTAAAAATCCAGATCTTTGGAAATTACTGGATGCAACCTGCCAAGGTCGTGAAATTGAGTGGCACTGGATTAAAGGTCATGCAGGACATGCAGGTAATGAAATGGCAGATCAATTGGCAAATTTAGGGGCAGACCAAACCCTTGAGTCAATGAAAAATCCATCTGCAAATGCAAATCAAACACCCACAGTCGTTGTCGATATGGATAAAAAAAAAGATGAAAAAGATTGGTTGTTAGATGACCCTTTTGGTTTTGATTTAATGGATTCTGACCCACAAGATGACGATGAAATTTTAGAAAATGATGATCAAATTACAGAACATTTAACAGTAGAAATTGCTCAGACTGAAACGGTGCAAGACTATATTATGCCGCAACAAGAAATTTTATCGAGTACTGCCACACCTTCTGCATCAGCGCATCCACACATTGTTATTACCCCTCGAAGCAAAGAAGTATTTGGCCCACGCCAACTGATTTTAGATACAGAAACCACAGGTTTTTATTTCCAAGATACGGATCGTATTATTGAGGTCGGTGCGATTGAAATGGTGAACCGTAAACTTACGGGCAGCTCCATTCATATTTATATCAACCCGAAAAAACCTGTGGGCGACTCTGAAAATATTCATGGTATTTCAGATGCCTTCTTGCAAGACAAACCTGAGTATGCAGAAATTGCAGAGGTACTTTTTAATTACTTAAAAGGTGCTGAAATTATTGCCCATAACGCCACCTTCGATATGAACTTCCTGAACATGGAGTTTAAACGCGCAGGTTTTGTTGCCCTCTCTGAAGTCTGTTCCGTCACCGACACCTTGGCTATGGCGAAAAATAAGCATCCGGGGCAAAAAAACTCCCTTGATGCTTTAGTGCGCCGTTATGAAGTTCCACAACGAGACCGTACTTTCCATGGTGCGTTACTCGATGCGGAAATTTTATCTGATGTTTATCTTGCCATGACGGGTGGTCAAGTCTCCTTCGATATGGATAGCTTGACTGAAAGTGAACAACAAGAAGCACAAACCGCACGCCAGCAAAGTGTACAGGTTGATCTACCAATCATTTATCCTTCAGCACAAGAACTTGACGAACATGAGACATGGATCAAACAATTTGAAGAAAAACATGGAATAGCCTGTCTTTTTGCAAAATAAAATCTACATTTCTAGTGTTTTTTGTATTTAAACGTTTAGCAGTTAAGTTATAGTTAAACGTAAAGAAGTTTCGCCTTAATTGGCTGCTCATAAACAGATAAAACCCTAGGAAAGGTGCAGATACATGTCTTACCAAACCTCTATTCATTTTGACCCAACTGCATTGCTGATAATAAAAAATGAGGTTGATAACTCAATTAAATTAGTTGAATCAGCGGTGAGTACTTTAGCAGAAGACCAAAGTTTACCTTTTGGTATTGATGATGCGCTCAATCAATTTGAGCAATGTGCTCAAGTCTTGGCGCTGATTGACATGCAAAGTTTGGCTAAAATTGCACAATATTCAGCTGAATTAATGCGTAAAATTATGGGGAATCCTGCGCAAATTAACACGCAAGAGGTGATTGCTTTAAGTGAAGGCACCACCATGTTGAAGCGCTATATCGAATTTATTTGCTTACGCGAAGTTAAAATCCCACAATTCCTACTCGACACCCTCAATCGTTTGGAAATTGTCTTGGGTAAACCAATTACCCATGAAGGTCAGCATATCGAGTCGCTACTTGACTGCATCACCCCAGATTTTCAACTGCCTCAAGCACCTACATTAGAAAAATCTAAATATGTGCATCGCTTGTATAAATTATCTTTGAACAAGATGATTAAACAAGATGAAACTGAATTTGATCTTCAAGCCATTAAATTAGTCGGTGCATATTTAGCAGGTCTTGCTGAAAATACACCAAGTAAACAATATTGGAATTTGGTGCATGTCGCGTTTAATCAGATGGATCATTTGCTGCTCAATGACCCACGTTTACGCACCTTAGTCAGCATTGAAAGAAATATGGCCCAATATTTCAATGCACCTGATCGTTTCAAACCAAGTTTGTCCGATTTAGCCAATATTTTAAGTTTGTGTATTAGCCAAGAAGATGATGCTGCACAGCATATTCGTAACCAATTAAACATTGGTGACGACCATCTTACAGATACGCAATTACAAGTCTTCAGCCGTCATTTATATGGCCCTGATTTTGATACCATGCATACGATTAGTGAACTTGTGACCAGTGAAATGGCACAAATTCGTAACGACATCGAATATAACTATCAAAACATGACCGCAGAGAAAACTTCAGAATTACAACAGAAATTAAACAATCTGGCTAATATTTTCAAAGTGTTAAATCTCAATGAAGCCTTCAATGATTTATCGCGCCAAGCCAGTTTGCTTAACGATGCAGAGGTGCTAAAAGATGAAGGTTTTGCACAACAATTGATGAATTGTATTTTATCTGCAATGAATTCAATTGGGGTTTTAGAGCGTCATCACACTTCAAGCCGTTTACAGCTTCGTGTTAACAATATGAATATTTCGTTAGATCGTTTAGACGAAGCACATGAAGCTTTACTCAATGAAGCGAAGATGCTGGTTGATCTGTCTAGTCAAACCTTAATGCAATATGCACAAGACAATAATCTTACGATAGTAGAAAGTATTCCGACCCAATTACGTGAAATTGGTGGTGCATTACTGTTCTTAAATGCTGAAGCAGGTCAAACGGCATTAAGAACTGCGGCTGATTTTATCCAACAGCAAATTGAAACGTCAGGATTGATCAACCCTGAACACATCAATTATACGCTCGACACTTTAGCCAGTGCCGATATGATGATTGACAATTTAAAATACAAACAGCCTGTATTACAGTCGATGTTTAATGTAGCATTGCAAAGTAGCGAAAAACTGAAAACTGTTGCCTAATGTCTGAACTATCACTTGCTTATATTTTTCATCAACATCAACTTTTAGTGGATGAAAACTTTCAACTTCCTCGAGTTGAAAGTTTAGCAAGTGATCTTTACTTTCACGCAGGCGATCAAGTGATTGCCCGTGATTTACGTGAAGATGAAGCTATTCCTCAAGGTTTACAGTTGGTTCCCATCCGTCAATTATTGACGCTTTGGGATACCCAGCAATTTGAATATGCCAGTCGTGCAATTCAACTCTTAGAATGGCGTAGAAACCATAAATTTTGCAGTCATTGTGGGCATCAAACAGAAGCACATCCGACTGAACATGCCATGATTTGCCCTGCATGCCGCTATCATCAATATCCCCGTGTCCAACCTTGCGTTATCATTGTAATTACACGCGGTGATGATGAAATTCTGCTGGCAAAAAATGCAAAAAATACAACCGATATGTACGGTCTCATAGCAGGTTTTGTCGAAGTTGGGGAAACTTTGGAAGAGGCTGTACGCCGTGAAACCTTCGAGGAAATTGGATTAAAATTAAAAAATGTCCAATATCTTGCCAGCCAACCTTGGCCTTTCCCAAGCAATCTCATGCTCGCTTTTCGTGCTGAATATGCTTCTGGAGTAATCAAACTTCAAGAAGAAGAAATTAGCGATGCGCAATTTTTTAAATTTGATCAACTGCCTGAAATTCCATTTAAAGGCAGCATTGCATACGCGATGATCAAGCACGTCATTGAAGGTCACCCTGTGGCAGATGACACTCGTGAATGGTTATAAATTAAGGTTTTAGCGCTTCCTCTAAAACCGCCAAAATTTGTTTTTTGGTTTGGAAATAACGGCTAAACAAACTCGAAACCGATCCCATAATGGAAACATGCCCCGTACCAGAGATGGTAATCATTTGGCTATGATTGCCCTTTTCCTGCAAAATACGATGAAAATCTTCTGAATTATTACGACCGACCACTTGATCATTCGATGCTAAAAACAGGTAATGCTTAACTTCATTGGTTTCAACAAAATAATACGGCATGACATTTTGATAGGGTACGTTCTGATCAAATGCGTCTGCACATAAGGGATCATCTTTATAATCAAAATGATAAGGTCCCGATAAACCAATAATCACGCGAATTTGAGAACGACATTGCAAAGCATAAGGCTTCGGATGATAAATGGCCGACATCACATTAAAGGCACCCGCTGAATGCCCCATCAAGACTATTTTTTCAGTGCGAATCTTTAATTTCGTTTGATGCTGCGTCAGATAATTTAATGCCAAATTCAAGTCATCAATATAACTCGGAAAAACATATTTCGGTGCCAGATGATAATTAATGACGACAACATCATAGCCTTCTTTCGCAAAGGCTTCACCGACAAAGCGATAGTCTTTTTTGTCCCCATGCAACCATGCCCCGCCATGTACAAACACAATTAAAGGGCGTTGCTCACGTGCGACTTCGGCAGAAAAAATATCTAAGCGCTGTCGTGCTTTTAGACCATAAGCAATATTTTTATTCAGCGTATAACCCTTTCGAGGAGTTAAACGATTCAAGACATAACTACCAAAATCGTAAAGGCGGAACTCTTTATACAGCGTTCTCGCCAATTCTACTTTTTGATGCAACGTTTTTGTGATGACCCGAGTAACATTATTGAGCATTCGTAGGCTCTGCTTGATCTGGATCGATTGCTACAGGTGTTTGTTCAACAGGTTGGGCATTGACAACTGGACTACTAAAGCTTGAAGTCACTGCACGTGATTGTTCAACATTATCAATCAAGGTAATAATTTTAGTAACATTACCCACTTGCTGAAGCACTTGATTAAGATCATTAATCTCTGCCTGATTTAAACGCCCCATCACGTACAGAATCCCATCTTCGGTATGGATACGCACTTTACTATCAGAGACCACTACAGCTTTCATAATCAGACCACGTGTATTTGCCGTCACTGTGGTATCTTGCATAATGCTGCTATAACCAATTTGATCGCCAACGGTAAGGTAATTATGTACCGTTTTAACATCCGTCATCGCACGTAAATTATCTTCCGCCAATTGCTTTAAATGCGCATCTGGCACTTGTCCTGTAAGCAGGACATTACCGTGAAAACTTTCAATATTTACACGAGATTGTTTAAAGCGTGAATCTAATTTATATAAATTAATTTTAGCAGTACGTTCTATAGAAGAATCAATAAATACCTGTCCAAGTGAACGAGCACCACTTTCTGTTCCAACTGGCGCTGACCCTGTACCACTTGATATAAAGCTCGCACAACCAGATAAACTTGCTACACACAGTAACGTCATTGCAATACGATTAAACACTCAGCAAGACTCCTAATCATCCATTTAAATTCTATTTTATTGCAATATTTATACTCTAATTTTGTTCAAAGATTAATAAACTCTTGATCAAAAGTAAAAGCATTTTCTATCCATTGCTGATCATAAGGGCATTTAGAAAAATCTTGCTGTATCTTTTTTGCAAATTGTTGGAAAAAATCAAAACAAATCACATCAAAACGGCAATAAAATTCTTGGAATTGCGGCTGTGCATTTAAAAAGCACAGTGCTGATTTCATAATCTTCTTTTGCTTTGAGGATGAAATCGTTTCACATGATTGTGCATATTGCGTCACTGAGCGTGCCTTGACCTCCACAAAAATCAATTCTTGATCCTTTTGTACAATCAGATCAATTTCCCCATAGCGGCAATGATAATTCGCAACAATCAAGGTAAAACCCTGCGCTTGTAATAACTTTAAAGCCTGCTGCTCTGCCCACTGCCCCAAGTTTAATGGGCTAGATATCGTCTCTAACATTACAACACCTTCAAACCTTTTTGAGTATTTTCATAACAATGTGGTACACGATGAATTTGATGATCACTCAGTTGAATCAGTCCTGTACGTCCCTGAAACTCAAGATTTCTCAAATGAGGCGCTTGTAAATACTGCTGACTGATCTGCCAAGCATCGCCACCAAATGCTAATAATCGCTGATAGGACATCGCAACAGGGTTCTGTTGATAGGCATGTATCAGATCGGGCCAGACACGGCTATATAAAGCGGGTGCATCACAAAATTTCACGCCCTGAGGTATGGTTTGATCTTGTTCAATGGCATTGGCCAATACATAAATGTGCTGCGTGGGCAGTTTAATCAGGCTGTTTATCCATTCATGCTGACCAAGCAATAATAAACCCTGCTGCTTGGTCAGCTTTTGGGGCACTTCTTCCACAATGCGAATAGCATGCTGCGTCTGCCCCATTAACGACATCAAAAAAAGTTCACTTTCAGCTTCCGATCCTTTTTGACGCAAAACATAGAGCTGTTTAATTTTATCTTGCTCGAACACTTGATTCAGTGCATCCGCATCTTGTTTTTTCGACAAACTAAATTGCCACACATTTTCCGCTTGGTTGCTGACATCGTTTAAAGCCAAAATACGCAGTTTCAAGTTCGCCTGCATTACAATATCCACCTCGCTGCGCGCTAAAGGCCCAACAATCATTTGCGTGCTTTTGCTCACATGGCGTTTTAACAGTTGCGCCATAGATTTCTGATCTGAGTTTACAAATTTAATCGAGGTTTTCATGCCCGATGCTTGATAAGCACTCATAAAGCCCTGTTTGATACTCAATCCAGCTCGCGCCATAGGCCCCGATTCAGGTAAAATGACCAATACTTCGGCTTGTGCATAATTAAAAATGCCAAACAGGATAAAACCTATCAAATTCTTTTTATTATTCAACATTGGAAAAACCTTATGAGTGCTCAGTTATTTGTTGTAGCGACCCCAATTGGGCACTTAGATGACATTACTTATCGTGCTATTGATGTTTTAAAGTCAGTGAGTATTATCGCGGCAGAAGATACACGTACTTCTGCTCAATTATTAAAGCACCATAATATATCAACTCCACTCACTGCTTGTCATGAGCATAATGAAAGTAACAAAATTGATATTTTGATCCAAAGATTGCTGAACGGCGAAAACATGGCATTGATTAGTGATGCGGGTACACCGCTCATTAGTGATCCGGGTTTTAAATTGGTGCGTGCCGCACAAGACAATAATATCCGTGTTGTTCCTGTACCCGGTGCCTGCGCTGCAATTGCCGCACTTAGTTCGGTGGGTTTACCTAGCGACCGTTTTAGTTTTCAAGGCTTCTTGCCTTCGCGTCAATCTCAACGCCTGATTCAGTTAGAAAAGCTCAAAGATGAAACACAAACTTTAATTTTTTATGAAGCACCACACCGTATTTTAGAGTCAGTTAAAGATATGGCAGATGTTTTTGGGGCAGACCGCCCTGTGGGTTTTGCTCGTGAAATTACTAAAACCTTTGAAACCATTAAAAAAATGACCTTGGCAGATTTAATTCAATTGATTGAATCGGATCGTAACCAGCAAAAAGGCGAAATTGTTTTAGTCATTGGTGGTGCAACGCAAGAGAAAGATTTAGAACAAGAAAAACTAGATCAGTTATTAACGCGTTTATTGCAAGATTTATCGGTCAAAGCGGCTTCGCAACTGGCAGCGGACTTGACTGGCATTAAAAAGAAAGTGGCGTATCAACGTGCGTTGGAACTCACCAATAAAGATTAAAGAATTAGTTCATCAAAACTAAAAAAGCATCACCGAAGTGATGCTTTTTTATATCTCTGACAACATGGAGCAAAAAAAGATTAGTCTTTTGCAGATTCGTCCGCAGGAACTTCCGTAATGCGTCCACCACGTGCCAGAAAGGCTGCAACTTCATCTTCCAATGCCTGACGTTGCTTCAATTTTGCTGTCACAGTCAATGTTTCAGCTTCTGCCATATCACCATCAGTTGCACTGTTTTCACTGCTGTCAGATGCACCTTTTTCAGCCGCTTTGGCTTCATCATCATCTACTGCTGTTTCTTCTACGTCATCGTAGTCATTCATATCCGTCATCTTTATTTCTCCCCACAAATGACTTCTCTTGATCCAATTTAAATTGGATGCGAATTAGGAAGAAATTTAGCAATCTCTGAGCATTTCGCATAGAGTTAAATATCAAAAATTCGTATCTTTTTTAATCAAAAAAGTAAACTTATATGAATATTTGTACAAAAAGCAGCATTTTCAAAATTAAACGGCATACATGGTCTGTTTTAAAACCTGCAATCCATTGGCTTGAGACAAAAAGGCATCTTTTAAAATCGCATGCTGTTCCACTTGTTTTAAGCCCAAATTTCGCGCCCATACCACTGGAAAAAGCGATGTCGTTTCCAACCACCCCAGTGCAGACATACTGTGCATCATGGCATCATTTTGTCCTTTACGGCGGTGCTCATAGCGCTGTAGGGTTTGCTCGTGTGCCCATACACCACGCTTTTGATCATGCAGCAACACATCGCATAAAATAGCGGCATCTAAGCAACCAATATTCACCCCTTGCCCTGCTAAAGGATGAATCACATGTGCAGCATCACCAATTAACGCTAAGCCTGCTTTGACATACTGCTGTGCTGCCCGTGCTTTCAGTGGAAATTGTGCGCGTGGCGTTGCCTCTAGAACTTGACCCAACATATGATGACTTTCACGGGTGAGAAGTGCACAAAAATTTGCATCATCCAGAGCTGCGTATTCTTCTGCATAATCGTCTGGTAATGTCCAGACAATCGATTGCCAATAACCCTCTTGTTCAGGTTTTAAACTCGCCATCGGTAAAAATGCCAGTGGGCCAGTTTCAAGAAAAATTTGACGCGCCACATGCAGATGTGGCTGTGCCGTTCGGATCGCACAGGTCAAACCCGCTTGCTTATAATCCAAAACATCAATGTCGATAAAAGCTTGCTCGCGTACAAATGAATTTGCACCATCAGCACCAATCACCAATTTGGTTTTTAACTGAGAACCATCAGCAAGGTGAATATGCCAAACCCCAACGCCTTGTTCCACACGGGCAACTTTGACTTGAGTCCGATAATCTTTCACCTGTTCCAGCATTTTTTGCTGAATGGCTAAATTCAAGACGCTGGGTTCCACCATCGAACCCAAAGTCTGTTCAGCACGGGGCATGTTTTGGCTAGGTTGTCCAAAATTAATTTCACCATAGCCATTTTTATTCCACACTTGCATACCGCTATAAGGCATGTGACGTGCAAGTTTGTCCCAGACTTGGACTGTTTTGAGCAAATGAATAGTCGCTTGGCTTAAGGCCAATACACGCGGATTGGCAACGGCTAAAGTTTTAGCTTCATCCAAAATGGGAGCCGCATCTAAAACCGTTGCTTGCACGCCACCTTGAGCAAGCAGCAAGGCAGTTAAACCACCAACTAAACCACCGCCAATAATGACAACCTCTAGCACATCTAAAACGTCACTCATACTTTTAACCCCATTGCATAATTGGCAACAAGCGGTTTAATGCCCGGAATGGTATCAAAAGCCACCAAACCTGTGTTTCGGATAAATTTTAGTATCGGATTTTGATTGCTAAAGCCACGTACCACAGAATCGCAGAATTTAATCACACGTTGTTGATCAGTTAAACGCGCTTGCTCATACGCAAGTAACATACTTGGCTGACCAATATCATCCGATTGTGCGAGTTGTTCAGTCAAGTAACGCACCAATACATAAGCATCACGCATACACAGGTTAAAACCTTGCCCCGCCACTGGATGAATGGTGTGTGCTGCATTCCCCATCAGCACTACACGACCAATAGCTTGTTTTTCTGCAAGTACTTGTGACAATGGGAAGCTAAAGCGCTTACCTGTTTTTTGGAATTTACCTGCGCGGTCGCCATAGGTTTCTTGTAAAGCATCAAGGAAATGTTGGTCATTTTCATCGCCCAGCCATTCACCTTCTGTGCCTTTTTTCACTGGCCAAACTACAGAGCGACGATATTCACCCGGTAAAGGTAATAATGCCAAAGGCCCTAAATGGCTAAAGCGTTCAAAGCCAACATGCTTATGCGGTTTCGACGTTTGTACTGTGGTGACAATTGCAACTTGGTCGTAATCATGTTCGCTTGCACCAATACCGAGGGCTTTACGGCAAAATGAATCACGACCATCGGCAGCAATCACCAATTTTGCCTGTAATGACAAATGTTCTTCGCCACGTATCGCCTCAATCAATGCTTGATCGGTGTCTTGCGTCAGTGAAGTAACTTGTACGCCATCAATTAATTCAATCAGCGGCTGTTTGCGAACTTCTGTAAGAAGTACACGCCCCAGCCAAGCATTTTCAATCACCTGACCAAAACTTTCGACTTTTTCTTGTTCTGCTTTTAAACGTGCCTTACCAAAACTACCTTGTTCAGTAATATGCACCTCAAGAATTGGGGTCGCATGCGCTTGCAATGCATGCCATAAACCGAGTTCTTGATAAATTTGTACACTACGACGCGACAATGCACTATTTCGCGCATCAAAACTGGAGTGATATGGCGCAAGATTGACATCATCATAATTCGGGTACTTAATCGCCTCTAACAGCTTAACCGCAATGTTTGCCTTGGCCAACATTAACGCCAGACTTAGCCCGACCATACCACCGCCGACAATGATCACTTCTTGCTGCATGCGTATATCCTTTTTGTAGTATCTATAAGGTTTAGATACTTATAATCTTGATTGAATTTATATTACATCAAGCCTAAGAATTTTGACATTGCAATGCACGTTCCTGAGCAAGCTTGTTCTGATCTATTTCATTAACCAATTTATTCGTAAGTGGAATAACATAGATGATCAGACCAATCAGCAAAATAGTTCCACCGAGGCTCACATAGGATCGCCATGTGGCTTTAGCCCCATAAGCATAAGCTTGTAGCGACCATGTTTTTTGTTCAGGTAACGGGTACTGCTTTAAACGGATAATTTTAAAATTTTGCGGCAATTCATAGAGCTGAATGAGCAGAAATAAAATTGAAAAACCAAGGTATAAGCCCTTGTAAAAAATCTCATAGCCTTGTGGATGACATAAAAACCAATTTGTTGATTTAAACCATGGGATGATGCCAAAATATAAAATTCCAATAGGAATAAGCCAAAGGCTATACAAGACAATTTTTTTAATTTTTTCTTCTTTACTGTAAAGCGGTGCGTAATCGTTCATTGTATTTTGTTCATAGTCATTATTTTTAGAAAATTATAAAGAAAAAAGCCGACCATTCGGTCAGCTTTTTTAAATGAAATTCAACTTATTGAACTGCCATTAAAGCTTCAATTTCTTCAACCGTTTTCACGACTGCAGCAGTTAAAACACGTGGTCCATTTTTAGTCACAACCACATCATCTTCAATACGAATGCCTATGCCACGCCATTTCGCATCTACAGTTTCATCATCCGGTGCAATATAAAGACCCGGTTCAACTGTCACCGCCATGCCTTCTTCATAGGTACGCCAGTCTCCATCTTGTTTGTATGAACCGACATCATGCACGTCCATACCCAACCAGTGACCTGTACCATGCATATAGAATTGATGAAAACTTTCAGATTCAATAATCTGTTCAATATCGCCTTGCATCAAGCCCAAATCAAGTAAACCCTGCACCAAAATACGTACTGCAATACGATGTGGTTCTTTATACGAATTACCAATACGCACAGCATCAATCGCTGCAAGTTGCGCTTTTAAAACAACCTCATATAACGCTTTTTGTTCAGGACTAAATTTGCCGTTGACTGGAAAAGTACGGGTAATGTCCGAGGCATACAGTTGATATTCACAAGCCGCATCAATCAGGACTAAATCGCCATCTTTCAGTACTTTGTCATTTTCAACATAATGTAAAATACAGCCATTTGCACCACCGCCAACAATACTGTTATACGAAGGCACACAACCATTTTGACCAAAAATATAATTCAGTTCGGCTTCAAGCGCATATTCCATCATGCCCGGCTTAACCGCTTGCATAGCACGGGTATGTGCTTGAGCTGAAATAGTCGATGCGATTTGCATCAATTCAATTTCTTGTGTCGACTTATGCAAACGCATTTCATCTAAAATACGATCGAGTTGAATCACCTGTGCAGGTGCAGATGAGCCTTTACGCGATTCGCCATTGGCTTCAGCAATCCATTTGGCTACACGTGCATCAAAATCGACTTGTTGCCCCATGCGATAAAATAGTTTTTGCTTATTGAGCAATTTCTCAATAATTTCCTCATCCAGCAGATCAATGGCATAAGCTTCATCGGCATCATAATCCTCTACTGCACCATCAACTCCCGCTCGGTAACCGTGCCAGATTTCCATTTCACGGTCACGTTCGCGGCAGAACAAGCTATAGGTATAACCTTCATCTATAGACTCAAAGGTCTCAATGATTGCCACTGCTTCAGGTTCGGCAAATCCCGTCAGGTAGAAAAAGCTACTGTCCGCACGAAATTTATAATCTGCATCACGGTTACGCATAGCAACCGGACTGGTGGCAATAATCGCAATACTGTGCGGACCCATTTCTTCTGCTAGGCGGTCGCGACGTTCCTGAAAATCTGCTTGAGTCAGTTTCATCATTGAGAGGTACTTTTATCTTTTATGAGTGGAGTTGATAACTTTTACATCGCTTGTTGTTACATCACAGTCGTCTGAGTTAGCTTGGACGATGCGGTGTAAACATTTCTACAATATTGTTTGTTTCTGGTGCAGTTGTACTTTGTTTCAATTGCGGCTGAAGATTTTTCAGCAATGGTGTTTCTGCAATTTCCACTTTTTTGCGTCCCAAAGACAGACTAACAGGAATTAAACGCACAAATTCATAAAGTTCCTGATAGCTTGCTTCGCCCTCTTCGTCATCGTCAGATTCTTCAAATTCGACTGCTGCAACATCTTGAAGATGTTCAATCCATTCGACTTCATCTTGACGGATATGACCTGAAGCCAAACCAAAACCGAGTACCACCCCTGCACACCAATCTGCCAACGCTTGAACACGATCAGCGAGAACGTGTTCATCATCAGGAAGCAGTGGTAAATAGTCCAGTTCATCATCTGATAAAGCATGAGAAATATCTTCTGCTTCCTCTGCGAGCAAATTCAGAACGTGATCATCCAATGCTGGAATTTCAAGCGTTGCTAAAATTTGTTGCCATTCTTCACTTTTAGGTGCTTGAGTAACACAAACAATACCTGTAAGTAATCCATGTAACTCACTTGGGCTTGAAATCTCTTCAATTTTTGAAAAATTGTGGTGCCATTCCGACCAACCTGAAATATCGTCTTGCATTCGTTTATCCAATCTCTATACTTCGTATATATTACCTTTGTTTGCAATACTGTGCGACTACGATATGTTAGAAGAATTACAGCGTCTACAGGCGCATATTGGCGTTTTAAAAACGCGACTTACGCATTATGAAAGTGAAAATAATGCACTCAACGCGGCAAAAGAAAATTCTGCCGATCATCATCATGCCCAAATTGTGCAAAAAAACGGCATCATTACCCAGAAACAAGAAGAAATAGACAACCTTAGCGAGCAATTAAGTGATGCGCAGTCTCAATTCAAGCAATTGAATACGGATGCGACCTCACTGGCTGATCGTTATAGTCGTTTAGAAAAAAGTTGTACCGATCTTAAGAATCGTTTTCAGGAAATTCTTGCTGAACGTAATGAATTACGTGTCATCAAAGAAAAAATGCAAAATGAACAGCGTCTTGCTCAACAGGAAATTCAGGGTTTTCAGCAAGAACGTGAAAGATTGTTACAAAAAAATGAACATGCCAAAGCAAAAGTCGAAGCCATTATTCAGCGCTTGTCTATTTTAGGCACGGCTCAGGATCATCACGCGCAAGAAATTCAACAACTTGCTCACCCAACAGAAGCAAATGAGGACATTTAATCATGACTGAACAAATTGCTGTTGAGTTGCGTGTATTGGGACATACTTTTCGTTTAGCCACGACTGAAAGTGAAAAAGGTGATTTAGAGCGCGCCGCTGAATTATTAAATCAAAAATATGATGATTTTCGTCGTAAAGCCCCACGTCTTGAACCAAGTAAACTGATTATTATGGTGGCGCTAGAACTGATGCAAGAAGTACTGGCGATGAATAAGTCGTTGCAAGAGTATTCACATTGCGAGCGTTTACTCGCAACCATTTTAGAAGATGTGGATAATTTAGTTTAGTTTTTATTCAAACTGAACAAAGTATCGGCATTTGAAATGTAAGTTTACAGTTACTGCACACTGAAGATTTGCCAATGCCACATTATTCGTTATACTTACTACATCTCTGAGGTGTTCGCCAGCGGGTCAAGTTCCCCTGAGCCGATATCAACACCATTGGATTGTGTTCTGTATATTTAGAGTGTATGCCTGCCTTCGAGTAGGAAACCCAGCAAGTATGCGTCGCGTCCACCTTGAACTTTAGGGTTCAAGGGTAATGACATGCAGCGGCATCATCGGAGTGTTTTTATTTACTCTAAAAACAATAATTTATATAAAATCAATATACTAAAAATTATTTTTAAATGTGGTTTCAATTAAAATTTCGTCAGTAAAAAATACTTTTAACAGCTATTCATAATGGCTCAATATTCTTATTTGCCTTAAAACCTTCCATATCGGTTAAAAAATATAATTTCACCCGCAGTTAAGTACCTCAACGATCAAAGCCTATGATCGATGTATTCATCATGATATGAGCTTTGAAAGCATAATATTTTTTCTATCTGGCAGAACAATAACTCAACCCTGCATAAACCTTAAAATTCTGATGCCTCGTTATCCTTGCATAATGCTGACAGGAATAGAAAAAGCAGTTAAGTTTAATCAGCGCAATACGGGGGATGTGTTCCACAACTGCCCTTCTGAGTTTAATTGCATAGAAAAATACTATGGTGTACTCAAATAGAAGATAAATCGACTTTAAATTATTTTTTAGCTATGAATTAGTTACTGTTATTGAGCTACAAGCGTTAAAACGTGCTGTTTATGTATTTTTGCTGAAACCATAATCTGAGCCTCAAAATTGACTTCTCTCACATCAAATTTCATTGTGAGTGAATGCCTCAAATAGCTAAACCCAGATAGTTCAAAACGATGAAAATCAATACCATGATGAATTTGCTTAGAAAAAGCCTTGAACGCGCTTTCCTTTGCAGAAAAGATCAATGTAGCCGCTATTTCTTTACTTATTCCTTTTGCAGTCAATAAATGAAGTTCTCTTGACGAATAAACTTTGCCCTCTATCCCCGAAAGATCGGTTTTTGTCATAATCGGTTCTATGTCTATTCCCACAAAACTGACCAATCTTGAAGGAGTAACTGCACACATTGCTATACTGTTGCTATGCGTGAGTGTGCCAATCACATTTTGGGGAAATATCGGTTCTTTATGCTTACCAATATTTACTTGTTCCAAGCAAACCCTTTGGTGCATTGCAGACAGTGCTACTTTGGCTGTATAACGCCCCGCCAAAAACTCACTTTGCCTAATACTTGGATAGGACAGCAACTGATTTGGAAGCAGAATTGAGAGTTCATCAAACAAATTCACATCAAAATATTGTCGATTAAATTTACAATATGCCAAATACAGGTCAGCACATGGTTCATATAACAGTTTTTGTGTTTCTATAAACCTATTAGGAAGTGGAAGACGAATATAGCAATTCACAAAACGATTCAGCACTGTGCCATCTCAAGCTATTAAGCGAAGCCAATAAGGACAGTGATTACCCTGCCCCTATATAAAGAACAAAACCTTATTTGCTAAGGGCGACCATGCCTTTCACCAACTTAGTAATCCCTTGGAAAATATCCTTTAAATTGGCATGATCATCCATGTAGGCTGGTGTTGTAACCAAGCGATTGGTCGTATCTATAACACAATCATTGGTTTCACATACCTGATGCACAGCACCCGTTTTTTCGATTTCTGCGGCAGTTCCAGCATGGCTACCAATGGTAAGTGTAGGCTGAAGATCACCAAATGCTAGTGCCAATAATGCAGGAGAAATACATATTGCACCGATTGGTTTATGACTTGTTTTAAAATCTGTTAGAACAGCAACGACCACGGGATCTACTTCACCCTCAGCACCTTTAAAGGCAAATGTTGATAGATTCTTTGCAACGCCAAAACCGCCAGGAATAACAAGACCATCAAATTGTTCTGCTTTAAGTTCCGTAATCGGGCTAATCTCGCCCCGAGCAATTCTGCCCGCCTCTTGTAGTACATTTCTGCTCGCAGATGGATCAGGCTCACCAGTGATATGATTCACTACATGATGTTGCTGCATATCTGGTGCAAAGATACTGTATTCAATACCTTCTATATCCAATGCCAATAGCGCTAAAACAGACTCTCGAATTTCCGCTCCATCTAAATAACCACAGCCTGATAAAATAACCGCGACTTTTTTCATCTTCATTCCTTAATTTGCTTTGCAATGTGTTGCAAACAAATCATAAATGTATCTGTCGAGTCACAATACATCCGAATACGTCATAAATTATCCCTAATCAAGCATTTTTGTTTTACGAATTTCTCGTGGCGTCATACCAAAAAGAATCTTGAATTGTTCGGTAAATCTAGATTGAGATTGATAACCACATTGCTCTGCAATATTGCCAATATGAAATTGCGTGGTTTGTAACAAATGAAGCCCATGACCTAATCGGGCTCGATTGCGAATATCTTGGATATTATTGCCTTCACTTTTAAGCTTACGTCTTAATGTTGAAGCACTCATAAATAAATTAGAAGCAATCAAATCCACAGGCCAATCACAAGAAATATCATTTGAGATCATGGACTGAACCTTCTCACTTAAGCTTGGAGGCTCAACGATATTGCAAACATCCTTGTAACCAGAATGATAGATAATCTCGAGTATTTCTCTTTTTCTCAACCTCATCACTTGAGATGGTGCGATTGATGAAAACTCTATCAATTGGCAAAGTGCGCTAGCAAGCACGGGGTTTATTTCACCCTGAAAATATTTTTTATACGGCGCAGAATTTTTAGGGAGTTCAGCAAAATCTTCGTGTTCGAAATCAATCAGTACCGCAAAATACTCCTCTTGAATCGGGATATTTCGCATATCAATTCGAGGACTGTTCGATAAAAATACAAAGCTACCTGACAGACATTCTACCGATCCAGATTTACCCAATTGTTTAGTACCACTGAGTATAAAAATGAGTAATGGCTTGATAATAGGCACATTGGTAATCATCTGCTCTTTATGAGAAGAATAAACTGAAAAAGGGAAACACGACTGATTTTTAACCGCTTCTTTAGCGACTACAATAATATTATCCATAATTAAGCGTTCGGGATATCAGCTATTTATTGATCGTTATATCCTGAAACTCTACCCCTAATATTAAATTAATACTGCATAGATAAATCTAAGACTTTTAAAAACCTAAGAAATAGCTGAAAGCTAAAGCCGAATTTTTCTGATGACAACCATATCCAGAATAGCGTAAACCATTTATGAATTTAAATTTTGTATTGGACATGTGTCTAAATGCAGCTACAACCCGAACAAAATTGCTGCTAGGTTTCTAAATTGAAATATTTAGAAGCCATCTTTACCAGAACGCAGTGTATTAATGTGTTCATATAAAGAATAAGCTGCCAACTCATGATCTGTTTAGGTAATACAATCTGATTGCATCTTTATTGTTGCTCCCATTTACCGCAGTTGATTTATCCCCTAAATCAACATATTAAATGCCCAACACATCATTTTCATTACTGTATTCTAGAGCTAGGTGCAATCACCATCGGAATTTGCACCAGTATAACCAAGATTAAATTTTAAGCTATTCATTTTATGGGAATAATAAAAAATACTGTTCCCTGTAAAACCTCTTGTTATGTTGGAGAAACCGCAACTATTTGCTGTAAATGTCATTCCCACGAGTGTAAAAAAGATCATCCTATTTACGCTGCAAGCAGCTTAGCCACACTTCAAGCATGCCATAATCTTCGTCGACCATAGAGTAACTCCTCACAATTTTATCTTTATCAATAAAATGCTTACCCATAAAATCAATCACTGTGTGATAGGTATACTTGAATGTAATTGTGCTGCGATTGAACAAGTGAATAGTCACCGATTTTGTAGACACCTTTAAGTTAGATAAAATGGCTAATTAACGAGGTGTTTATGAGCAGACATGTTATTTTTCCTTCGTTTAAGAAACATGTATTGCGAATAAGATTCAACAGCCTCCTGAGCTACATGTTCAATAGCTCAAGAAGCTATTGAAATGCTTTATCTTTTATATAGAGCTTCGATCGTACTTGATGCCAACGAATGGGCTTTGACCATATAACCTGTCAATGCCCCAGATGCATCAGCAGGTAATTCCAGTTTTTTTGAAAGTGCATACACCGTGAATTGATAGCGATGTGCGCCATGACCTTGAGGCGGACACGCTCCCCCAAATCCTTTTTGACCATAATCATTGCTCACATCAATAACATCTTTATCATCGAGCTTGCCATTACCAGATGGGATTGACGTCACTTCAGCAGGGATATTCACCACTTGCCAGTGCCACCAGCCACTGCCAGTCGGTGCATCTGGATCATAAGCCATGATTGCATAAGCCTGCGTCCCAGCTGGAGCGCCACTCCATGACAACTGCGGAGATTTATTTTCGCCCGAACAACCAAAACCTTGGAATTCAAACTTATTTTTCATGAATACGCCATGCGCGATATCGGTACTTTTTAATTTGAATTCGTCAGCATGTGCGAATCCAGCGGTCAACCCGATAACAGGCAGCATGAATTTTAAAATAGACTTATACATTAAGATCTCCGTTTATGAAAAAACACGGTGATCTTAATGTTTTTGCTTCGCTCAAATTCTCTCTAACGCGCCATATTTTCGCCTAAATAAATCATATCCTGATCAAATACAAACAATTTAGCCACTGCTACATCTGATATATCCAGTCCACACATACCTGTGATATGTTTTGCAATGTCACGACAACTCATGCCGTATGCATATAGTGACATGATTTTATTATTCATTTTTTTCAACAATCTAGTCTGATTCTTTTTAACTGACTATGACTCAAACTCACCACTACAATCTTCAGGATGCTTTAAGCCCCAATAAACCACATTCTGCTTAAACAATGATTCATCACTCAAACAGTTGGCTTAAATAAAATTCAGGCTATAACAGCATTTTAATCAATGCAATCACGGGTGGCGCAAATAGAACCATAATTATGCCAGAAATAATCATCGACAAACTTGCCACGACCCCTTCCTCGGAATGACGTTGTTGCGCCCGAGCAATCCCCATTGCATGTGCAGCATTACCAAATGCAGCACCATAAGCAATCCGATGCGGATATCTCATCCACATCAAAAACAGGTCTCCAAATAACATCCCCACTAATCCTGTAATCACAGTAAAAAGTGGAATAAGACTAATAGAGCCATCAATTTTTTCAGTTAAGATTAAGGCAAATGGGATAGAAATCGAACGTGCCAATAAACTATTTTTTACGATTTGCTCAATATTAAGTAAATTTGCCAAACACCAGCTGCTTAAAATACCAATCAACATCGAAATACTGGAGGTGATAATTAAAACTTTAAAATATTTACGGATCATCGTTCTATATCTAAATACAGGAATTGCAAATGCCACAGTAATTGGCCCGAGCATTGCCACTAAGTATTGGGTATAACTGTAATAATCCTGAAAAGTACGCTGAAAAGTGAGAATGCTTAAAATACTCAATATGGGCACAATAATAATGGGAGAAAAATAAATCTTTCTTGTGTGTATAAATAATTTCTTGGCAAAGAAATAACACACAAGCGTCCATATAAAGAAAAATATTCCCCAAAGTGACATTATTTAACCTCATCCTGTTTTAATAACATCCTGACACTAAGCATTGAACTTGCCATCACCAGAAAAGTACTGATAAAAATTACGATGACGATTTTCCATCCGCTACTCATGAGTAATTGCTGATATTGAATAACCCCAACCACAGGCGGAATAAAAAATAAAAGTAATTCAGTTAACAATAGGTTAGCACCGTGTTCCACCTGCTCTAGTCGAATCCATTGCATTTCAAGCAAAAATAATAGAATGAAGAAACCCAACACGCCTGATGCAATTGGTAAATGTAAAAATTTTTGAATGCTATAAGCAAAGCCCCAAACTATCAGGATCAGAAGAATCTGTAATAACGTAACTCGCAGCTGTTTTAAACGGAATGAACTCAACATGACTTAATGATGTACTCAACTTGTACAAGTTTGCTGTTTAAAAGGCCCAATGGAGATGTGTTTATAAATTTTAAATACAGATTTTTCTTTTAACTGCATATCGAAATATGTATTTAACTTCAATTACAGATAAAAATTTGGCTAAAATTAAAAATAAATCCATTAAGAATACCTCAAGCCATTCACTGCGTTAACACAGTTAAAGACGAGGACTAAATACAGAATTTTGATGTTGTAGACAGGTTTGCATATATTCAGCATAAACAGATAATTTTTCATAAATATGCTCGGCATAGAACATATCTTCAATTAAGTGAATGCTTTGCTGCGTATTATAACTATCACAATACTGAAGCAGCTCAGCATTAATTTCTGAAAATTTTTCACAAAGTTTAATATAGTCTGCATCTTTGTTTTTAAATAATAATTTACGCGTATTCAGCTCACCACTATCGATAATTTTTTCCTGATGCTGTGTGCTAATTAGGCGGATACTCACTTTAAAAAATATTTCTAATTCATTTCGTTTTTCAGGATTAATGTTCAAATTTGTAATAATGAAAATACTTGAAACATCCGCTCTACACAGGGCTTTAATAAGGGACAGATATAAAAAATCACTCTCCTCTAATTCAGTCAGACTTAAATCTAAATAAATATTTAAAGTGCTCAAAACTTCGTCTATTTTCAAAGTCTGCTTTTTTTCTGCCTGATAATAAGTATTCAAAATATTAAGAACAGGCTCCGTTGCAGGTGTATTATAAATCACTGTTTTATTCAGGTTCGCTAAAATAAAAGGTGCAAAAAGAAAAGCTAAACTTGCCTGCTCTGCTTGAATTTCAGATTGAATAATATAATGAACTTTAAGCTTTGAAAATTCACGTAAAACTTTGGCACGTAATAATGTTGCTTCTAAATTGACATATTGCTGTTGCAATATATTCTTTAATTGCTCAGAAAAACTCTTTGTTTCGATGAGTTCTGAGAGTGTATTCAATTTCTCTGTAACAAACATTGCATCACCATTTTGCTTCGAATCTATATTTCATGAGTATTTCACTTGCTCATTCAATGCCGATCCGTCATGTCCGATCCCAACTTGATGCATTAACAAATAGCCACTCATGAGACTGAAATAGATTTTGTCGTGATGCTGCTCAAATGTATAGCTACAAAAACATTGGAAAAAAATATAACAGTTTTAAAAATCACAGTTCAAACTGTTATATTTTTTTAAGCAATTTTCTGTACCTACTCATCATTTAAATTGTGATGCAAGATAAAGTAATTCCTCTTGATCGGTGGTTTAAATGAAACGATCTCTTACTTTTTGTGCTGTTTTATCAACTGACTGTTGTTCTATCCGTCATGTAAAACGCAATGATCTGCTCACAATGTGGAGAGTGATATGAGCCTCGGACTCACTGCTCTAGAATTAGCGCGCATACAATTTGCTTTTACTGTTTCTTTTCACATTATTTTCCCTGCTACTTCTATTGGTCTGGCATGTTTCCTTGCGGTACTGGAATGGAAATGGTTGCGTACTCAAGACCCGATCTATAAAGATTTATTCAAGTACTGGATTAAAATCTTTGCTGTTGCCTTTGGTATGGGCGTGGTATCAGGCGTTGTCATGAGTTATCAGTTTGGTACTAACTGGAGCGAATTCTCACGCATAGCAGGCAGTATTACGGGGCCTTTACTGACCTATGAAGTGCTAAGTGCTTTCTTTCTTGAAGCTGGTTTTCTCGGCATTATGCTGTTTGGCTGGGGACGAGTCAGTCCAAAAGCACATTTCTTTGCAACGCTCATGGTGGCAATTGGCACCTGTATTTCCATGTTCTGGATTTTGTCTTCCAACAGTTGGATGCAGACCCCGCAAGGCTTTGCCATTGAAAATGGCATTATTGTACCTACCGACTGGTGGGCCATTGTCTTTAATCCATCCTTCCCCTACCGTTTTGCCCATATGGCTACCGCAGCATTCCTCGTGTCATCTTTACTGGTGGTCGGTACAGCAGGATGGCATTTACTCAAAGGGCGTCGTGATACTTTGGTTAAAAAATCATTCTCTATGGGTTTATGGATGGTTCTGATCACCTCATGTTTACAAGTCGTTATTGGCGATCACCACGGCTTAAACACTCTAAAACATCAACCTGCAAAACTGGCAGCGATTGAGGGACACTGGGAAACCAATCGTGATCATGCAATGCCACTGCTGCTGTTTGCAATTCCAGATATGCAAAATGAACGCAATGCAGTCGAATTCGGCATTCCTCATTTGGGGAGTCTGATTCTCACCCACTCGATGGATGGTCAAGTCACAGGCTTAAAAGATTTTGCAGCTGAAGATCGTCCAAATGTACCAATCGTCTTCTGGAGCTTTCGTGTCATGGTCAGTCTGGGAATGTTGATGGTACTGCTCTCTTTGATTGCACTCTGGTTACGTAAGCAAGGTTCATTGTATGAAAGCTCATGGTTCCATAAATTTGCCATCATCATGGGGCCTACGGGTTATGTTACCTTATTAGCAGGTTGGGTCACCACTGAAGTCGGTCGTCAGCCGTGGGTAGTTTATGGCGTGATGCGTACTCGGGATGGTTTATCCCACTCTGTCACAGCGGATCAAGTCGGTCTTAGTCTGCTTATTTTTGTGTTGGTCTATACCGTGGTGTTTGGTAGCGGCATTTACTACATGCTCAAACTGATTAAAACTGGCCCTGCGTTCTTAGACAGTTTAGCACCTGAAGAAACAGCGGGTCTGGGTCATTTTAAAACCCCATTACGTCCACTGAGTGCTGTGGATGAAATGATTGATGATGAAACATCAACGACAGATCAAAATAAGGAGAAACATCATGATTGATCTGGCTTTAATCTGGGTCGGTATTATCGGTCTAGGTGTCCTTATTTATGTCGTTATGGATGGTTTTGACCTTGGGATTGGGATTTTATTCCCATTCATTCAGGATCATCAGGAACGTGATGTAATGATGAATACCGTTGCCCCAGTTTGGGACGGCAATGAAACATGGATGGTGCTAGGTGGGGCAAGTTTATATGCTGCCTTCCCCTTGGCGTATGCGACTATTCTTTCCGCACTTTATCTGCCAATTACCTTCATGGTGGTGGCCTTAATTTTCCGTGGCGTTGCATTTGAGTTTCGTTTTAAAGCAACGCGTACCAAATATTTGTGGGATCAAGCCTTTATTTGGGGTTCGATTCTATCTAGCTTCTTTCAAGGTGTGATTCTTGGTGCTTATATTCAGGGAATTGAAACCACGCATGGAATTTACAGTGGTGGTGCGTGGGATTGGTTGACACCTTTCTCTATTTTCTCTGGCATAGGTGTGGTTGCCATGTATGCAGCACTGGGTTGTGGTTGGTTAATTCTTAAAACGGAAGCAAGCTTACAGCACACCATGTATCAACTTATGCCAAAGTTAATCATTGCTTTGTTGATTATCTTTGCGGGTGTCAGCTTATATACTCCATTTACCCATCCTGAAATTGCACAGCGCTGGTTCTCTTTACCCAATCTTTTCTATTTCAGCCCTGTACCAATTTTAGTGCTACTTTTTGTCTGGCTTATTATCTCTGCTTGCAAGAAACAGCAAGATGTTAAACCGTTTATCTATACGTTGGCATTGGTGTTTCTCGCATTTACTGGCTTTATTATCAGTTTATGGCCAAATATTATTCCGCCATCTGTGACCATCTGGCAAGCAGCATCACCAGAATCAAGTCTGAAATTTACCTTGGTTGGTGCAGTCATTTTGATCCCGATCATTATGACTTATACCTTCCTATCTTATTGGGTATTTCGTGACAAAGTTCGTATTGGCGATGAGGGTTATCATTAATTTTTGGAGGCATTTTTAATGAATAAACTGATGTCTAAAATGAACTCAAACCAATGGTTTATTGTCCTATGGTTAGTTGGATTTCTAGGATTGGCATTGATTGCTGGACTGTTCCGAGTTCTGTTATATTTTGCTTATCCGTCATAGCAGTTTAATGCAATCTATCGACATTCATGGTTTTCCAGATTGGACTGAATTGACTTGTTACAGTAGCCAAGCAACTATGATAAAAACATATGGATAGAGTGATCTATCCATATTTTATCTACATTATGATGACCTGAATTGTTATGTATAAATCTGAAAAACTTGCCAACAGCCTAAAATTATTGATTGAAAATGGCACTTGGAAAGCCAATGAAAAATTGCCCTCCTTGCGCCATCAAGCAGAACTATCGGGTTTTAGCTTGATTACGGTCATGAATGCGTATCAAGAACTGGAAGCGCAAGGACTGATTTATTCAAAAGAAAAGTCGGGTTATTTTGTGGTTGCACAACAACCTGCAAATGATGAACAAAATCAGAATGTCACACTCAATGCTAAAATTGAAATTAACTCGACTGTATTTCAATATTTAAAATCCATTCAACCCGATACGATTATTCCTTTTGGCACTGCTTTTCCGAATAGCCAATTGCTCTATTCAGCCAAATTAATCCAGACTTTAGGACAACTCGCCCGACATAGACTGAGCTATGAACAAACGCCCAGCTTGCCACCTGGTAATTTCGCCTTACGAAAACTAATCGCTCAACGCTATTGTATGCAAGGGATTCAGACTGACCCGTCAGACATTGTGATTACATCGGGTGGATTAGATGCTTTGAACTTGTCTTTACAAGCCATGACGCAAGCAGGTGATTATATTTTATTGCAACAGACTATTTTTTATGGCGCATGGCAAGCGGCAGAACGCTTGGGCTTAAAAGTGATTACCATTCCTGAACATCCTGAACATGGAATTGATCTGAATGCCTTTGAACAAGCAATTCAAAAATACCCCATCAAGGTGTGTCTACTGATGCTGAATTGTCATAATCCGATTGGGTTTACCGTGAGTGATGAAATTAAGTTTCAATTGGCAAAGTTATTACATCAGTATGAAATTCATTTGATTGAAGATGATGTCTATGAAGAACTGCATTATGACCATAAAAAACCACTCTCAATGAAATACTTTGATCAGCAAAATCTGGTGCTACATTGTTCTTCATTCTCTAAAACATTAGGCGCAGGCTTTCGTGTGGGCTGGGTCTATGCAGGAAAATTTTCCGAACATATTCAACATATTCAGTTAATGAGTACACTATCGGTCAATTCATTTATTCAAAATGCACTGGTTGAATATTTATCACACCGTCATTATGAAAAGCATCTTAAAACCCTACGTTCATCCTTGGAGCGTAATAAAAAACAGTTTTATGCTTATCTAACAGAACATTTACCACCTGTATGTAAAATTGCCTATTATCCCTCAGGTTATTTCTTATGGATTGAATTACCTGAATATATAGAGAGTGTCTATATTTATCAGCTACTATTAGCTCGAAATATTAGCATTGCACCCAGCGTCTTATTTAATGCTAACTTTGCTAAACAAAATAATTTCTTACGGATTAATTGTTCTTTTGACTTTAATGATCGGATTAAATTTGCTTTGTCACAGGTGGTTGAATGTATTCAATATGCTATAAATAACCCTTCTGTACGATCATAATTTATCTCGTTTAAAGCCTCAATTGATTCATAAAAGTCAGTATTTTATAATTTCTATTGTTGGATTTATATGCACATAACTATAACAGATGAATAAAAACACATAAATCTGTTATATTTTTTTAATCATTTTTTGTATCTACACGTTTAAAGCTAAACTCGACATAATGATGTTATCTTAAAGGCTAAGCAGTGGGCATCAATATGAATTCATTAAAAAAGAAAAACAAAGCGAGTTTTGTATTTTTCATCATCACACTTTATGCATTCATTGGATTCGGTTTAGGTTATCTCATTTGGGAATATATTTTACAAAAAAGTATATAGTAAGTGAAAAACTCCGCACAGATGTCATGCACTGGCTTTATTAAATCTAATTTTTTGATTGTTGAATCGACCTGTTCCTATTTAGAGTAAAACGTATTCATCTTATTCCAAATGCTCCTGATAGCTTTAAGTTCTAACATGAGCTTTGATGAATTGCTAAGCTGCCTACATGGCAGTGAACTGGCTTTTATAGCATTGAGATGACGGATGTATTTTCTAAGCTGCCTACATGGCAGTGAACATAGCCCCTTGCTTCGTCATTGAAATACTTTCATTTCTAAGCTGCCTATATGGCAGTGAACTTTGCAACTAAGCTGTCATATTGCCCTGAAAATTTCTAAGCTGCCTATATGGCAGTGAACGATGCAGAATGAATTGGCACAATGGGGTAAGTTTTCTAAGCTGCCTATATGGCAGTGAACAATCAACTCAATTTTTTGGGTGGATTGTTCTTTTTCTAAGCTGCCTACATGGCAGTGAACTTCTCTTGTAGAAATGAGCGTGTAGGTGCATATTTCTAAGCTGCCTACATGGCAGTGAACACCACACCAACACCAGATCGGGTTGATGATGTTTTCTAAGCTGCCTACATGGCAGTGAACAGTCCTAGCTGATAGCTTTGAAGAGCTACAAATTTCTAAGCTGCCTACATGGCAGTGAACGCTATTATCGGACGGCGCTGTATTGGTCTTTTTTTCTAAGCTGCCTACATGGCAGTGAACCATACATCATGGCGGGCATTGCACGTATGAATTTTCTAAGCTGCCTACATGGCAGTGAACACTAATCGAAGAAATTTATTAATATAGTGTGCTTTCTAAGCTGCCTACATGGCAGTGAACGATTAATAACTTTCAATGATCACACTGTTTCTTTTCTAAGCTGCCTACATGGCAGTGAACATCGCATTCAGGGCACACGTATCGACGCGGCTTTTCTAAGCTGCCTACATGGCAGTGAACAATCGAAAATTTTCCCTGGCAAAGATTGAATATTTCTAAGCTGCCTACATGGCAGTGAACCTTCTACTGATAATCCACCTCCACCTAATGAATTTCTAAGCTGCCTACATGGCAGTGAACAAGTGGAATAAGTGCAAAGGCCATGTATTTGATTTCTAAGCTGCCTACATGGCAGTGAACAAGCATTAGAAAATACGACTAATACTGCTACTTTTCTAAGCTGCCTACATGGCAGTGAACGTCCCCGACCAGTCATAACCATGTGCATATAATTTCTAAGCTGCCTACATGGCAGTGAACGCTTTGGAGTAACATCACGAGCATCATTATCATTTCTAAGCTGCCTACATGGCAGTGAACTCAATATCCATCTGTGACAGAGTTTAGTATTGTTTCTAAGCTGCCTACATGGCAGTGAACATTTTAATGGTTTAGGTTGGTCGTTATGTCAATTTCTAAGCTGCCTACATGGCAGTGAACTCATGGATTCAGTTCAAGCAGAAGGCGGAAACTTTCTAAGCTGCCTACATGGCAGTGAACGGTGTTTCGGTAACATCAACCACTGCTCAAGGTTTTCTAAGCTGCCTACATGGCAGTGAACATTCTTCTGTATGTCAGCGTGTTATTGATGATTTTCTAAGCTGCCTACATGGCAGTGAACCTTCTACTGATAATCCACCTCCACCTAATGAATTTCTAAGCTGCCTACATGGCAGTGAACGGTTGACAGTAGGTTGGCCGTCTGGGATAAGCTTTCTAAGCTGCCTACATGGCAGTGAACCAACGCACCTCTAAGCCGTCGCTAACTTTTTGATTTCTAAGCTGCCTACATGGCAGTGAACATAATCCTGTCATTTGTCCATCAGATGTATCATTTCTAAGCTGCCTACATGGCAGTGAACAAGTTTTGGGGTGCAATGCTTGGCTGGGTTAATTTCTAAGCTGCCTACATGGCAGTGAACTGTAATTGTTGCCGTAATAAAGCGCATCTAATTTTCTAAGCTGCCTACATGGCAGTGAACCTGTGGAATTATTGTTCCATTCACCACGGTCATTTCTAAGCTGCCTACATGGCAGTGAACGGAAATCACGAAACAGATGGTTATCAAGCGTGGTTTCTAAGCTGCCTACATGGCAGTGAACAAAGGAGTGGTACGGGTATGAATTTAATGCATTTTCTAAGCTGCCTACATGGCAGTGAACCAAGCTATTCCACCAAACCCTGAATTTAGCGGTTTCTAAGCTGCCTACATGGCAGTGAACTCAATGACACATAACCTTGCGTTTCTAGATCATTTCTAAGCTGCCTACATGGCAGTGAACTTTCTCCTGAATTTGTTGTTACTCTGAAATCATTTCTAAGCTGCCTACATGGCAGTGAACTTAACCCTCTAGATTACGGTGCAAAATTTGATTTTCTAAGCTGCCTACATGGCAGTGAACGGATGGTCGCGGGCTTGGTAGTGACTGGGACGTTTCTAAGCTGCCTACATGGCAGTGAACGCTCAGTAGTGGTTCACCGCGAACCTCATCGATTTCTAAGCTGCCTACATGGCAGTGAACCAACTTTGCCAAATGGAACGGTAATCCCTGCTTTTCTAAGCTGCCTACATGGCAGTGAACATTGTTTTATAGCTCACGCTTCATCTCCTTGTTTTCTAAGCTGCCTACATGGCAGTGAACAACCTCCCATGATCCGACAATATTCCCGCTATTTTCTAAGCTGCCTACATGGCAGTGAACGGTTTTATCTTTGCTCATGAAAAGCGCTCAGATTTCTAAGCTGCCTACATGGCAGTGAACATTGGCTATCGCTGGTGCTGCTCGTTTGAATTTTTCTAAGCTGCCTACATGGCAGTGAACGAAACTAAGGCGTGAATCATATACAGTTGAAATTTCTAAGCTGCCTACATGGCAGTGAACGCACAGTCACAATTGGGTGTAAGTATCCAACATTTCTAAGCTGCCTACATGGCAGTGAACTCAAGATGATCTCTATTCACTTCAGATAGATATTTCTAAGCTGCCTACATGGCAGTGAACTTTATAATTTGCATAAGTGATCGGTATTTTAATTTCTAAGCTGCCTACATGGCAGTGAACTTTTACCTGACTTGCCCAGCGTGCCATCTCGTCTTTCTAAGCTGCCTACATGGCAGTGAACATCGTGGCTTTCCCGTCGTCTGTAAGTGGATCTTTCTAAGCTGCCTACATGGCAGTGAACTTTTTACAAACAATAGAATAAGAACCCCAATTTTTCTAAGCTGCCTACATGGCAGTGAACCATCTCGTTTAACACCTTGAGTTTTTAACAATTTTCTAAGCTGCCTACATGGCAGTGAACAACAAAACACTCAATAGAATGTTTAATGATATTTTTCTAAGCTGCCTACATGGCAGTGAACAAAAGCGCATGAGATTGAATTTCGTAAACAGTTTTCTAAGCTGCCTACATGGCAGTGAACGAGCTGAGCGATAATTTTCGTTCAGTGTATAATTTCTAAGCTGCCTACATGGCAGTGAACCAGGGAAGAACATCCCAATCATTCCTGTTTATTTTCTAAGCTGCCTACATGGCAGTGAACCTTAGATTCTTTCGAGGCTTTTCGCATCCCTTTTTCTAAGCTGCCTACATGGCAGTGAACGTCGTTACCAGTTTTTAAAGCCTACATGGGATTTTCTAAGCTGCCTACATGGCAGTGAACTTTATTGATACGGCCTATGAATTTCGTATTGCTTTCTAAGCTGCCTACATGGCAGTGAACAAGAGTTCGCCATTTCGAATAGTGCCCTCATATTTCTAAGCTGCCTACATGGCAGTGAACGCTGAAAACTCTCGATGGAATACAGTTTCAGGCTTTCTAAGCTGCCTACATGGCAGTGAACCGAAAGTAACAGTACTGAGCGCAACAGATGGCTTTCTAAGCTGCCTACATGGCAGTGAACAGCAAAATAAATGCATCGCCGTTGTCGTAATTATTTCTAAGCTGCCTACATGGCAGTGAACTTGAAGTTTCCCACCATTCTGTAACTAGAGTTTTTCTAAGCTGCCTACATGGCAGTGAACGTCAATGGATGAGTGGTGCAGGTTATAATCGTTTTCTAAGCTGCCTACATGGCAGTGAACTTTCTTGATTATCACCATAAAAAAATGATGATTTTCTAAGCTGCCTACATGGCAGTGAACGTAGATGGTCAGAATGATCAGGCAAGCACGCCTTTCTAAGCTGCCTACATGGCAGTGAACTCATTTCTTATACTTGTGATTACTTTGCTATATTTCTAAGCTGCCTACATGGCAGTGAACAAACAGTTTGGCCAGAACATGATTTACACCTTTTTCTAAGCTGCCTACATGGCAGTGAACTAATTGAAGTCGCGAATTCCTTGTTTCATCCATTTCTAAGCTGCCTACATGGCAGTGAACAGTAATTTTATAGCAAAAAATAAAGTTATAACAGTGAGTTAATACTCATAATCTACAAAAGACCCAAGTTTCAACCCACTTTTATAACTCATTGATTTTATTAAACTGTTAAAGAGTGAAAAAATATTGGGTCAAAATTCTGGTACAGATGACTCTGAACTTAAACCATAAGTACTAAAAACCTGACTTTCAGATTGTTCAGCATTTTGCTTTTCTATAAAAAGTTTAAACATTTGATCTGAAGTTAAACTTTTCATTTGGACAAATGGCAAATTCGTCGTTGTCACTACATTGCTATAGCGAGCTAAAGCTTCGTCAAAGCCAATATCACCGCGTTTTACTCGATGGCGGGCCAAACGTGCAGCATTGGTTTTAACTTGCTTACGCTTATAAATAGCGTAACCGTTTATATTCTCTGGGACTTCTCGAATAGAAGTGATGTGAACATAATCAGTTAATCGATCTAACCATTTTTTAAGATCAAGTTTTTTCAAATCAGCTTCATTTTGGGCAAAAAGCCGAAGCTTTTCACCCAAAAATCCAATACCTTTTTCCTGATTAAATCGATATTGAGGAAAAGACACACCAATATTCACCTTATTATTTGTATCTTTTATTTCAGCCAAAGCAATATGCAACTGCGTATAGAGCTTTGACCAAATGAAATACGATGAAATCTCGGCTTGATCAATCAGCGTGATTTCTTGGTAATATTTCATATTTAGTCCTTAGCACTTTGACCGAATACACCACCACGGACTAAAACAGCCATGACATAGTGTTCCTGTTCAGCATTTTCTAACTTTTCACCCAAAGCATATTTATCAAAGAGTGTGAAAAAGTCTTTTTTCTCTTTTGGGGTACGATACGCTTTACCTAAATTCGTCACTGCACCATAAGGCTCAATTGCAATCGCCATTTGTTTATCTTCAAATTCTGGATACCACGTATCAATAGTACGTAGTGCATTTCCAACTTTTTGAGAGTGCATTGCCGCGACATCATTCACTTGATATAAAATCTTACTTTTATCGCCTTTACCTTTGTCTAGTACAAGTTCTTCGCTTGGATAAACTTCCTGCGCTTTCCCCACCAAAGCATACGCTTCAACCTTTAATAGTAAATACGGTAACTCACCCTTTAAAGCCGAAGCAATTTGATCGGCTAATGCCTGAACTTTGCTGTCAACCGTATCAAAGTCATGAAGTGAATATTCAAAAGCATTAAAGCTAACTGATTGTTGATCATTCACCGTGACAACTACTTCAACTTTTTCAGCCCCCACACGGTTACGCCATAAAAAGCGCCCATTGGCAATATTCAATGCATAACGCTTAGCAAGTTCGGTAAAACCATATTGCTGAATATAGTCTTTTGCTACGGCTTCATAAGACTTAAAGAATGCTTCATTATTACAAGCGGATGGTTTTTCCACCCCACCCAGCACTTTTAAGCTAAATGAAATTTTTAATGTGTCCTGATTTTCACCCACTGAACAGGCATCTACTTTTTGTAAATTGGCATTTTCCACTTTAGCATCCAATTTAAGTGGATCAGCATCCGCTGCTTTGAGACGATTTGAAATCGTACCACGTACTGATTTTTCAATTAACTTCAATGCTGTTTGTTCAGCACGGTTTCCCCAATTTGTCCCATAAAAATATCCGTCAGATGGTACTAATTTCTTTTCAAATGCTAAGACACTTGCAACTGCTTTTTCATTTTTAGCCATGAATTTTATTCCTTAATGAATGATTTAAATCGTTGTTGTTAAGTTTTGACAAAGGTATAAATTATCTTCTAAATCAATATGATATTTCCATAACAATTGATCTAGACTTTCGATACGATAAGGCATGATAAATTCACCCAGCGTAATCACACTTTCTGCAAAACGATGGGGTGTATTTGCATCACGCTGATTTTTTGCTTGCCCTAATTCAGAAATCCCTTGAAAACCAACTGCAATTGGAACAAGCCAGCCCGTAGTTTTACGTTTAGATGACCATGTGACTTTGCCATTTTCATCTTGTGCGGAACTATGCGTGACTTTTAAATAATCCAGTACAGCATCTAAGGCATCTTTGCCTTCATTCATACTTTCAATGACCAAGTCACGACGTTCAATAAGGACATGACCGAGCATTAATTTATTTAAAAGAGGCTTGAGTTGCTGATTTTGGTCTTTATCTTCATCAAAATATTGCAAGCTACAATTTTTCACTGCCAATACATCGCCACTGGCAAATTTCATACTTAAAATTAATTTTTGTACATCTACCAATAGCCGTTTTTCTTCATCAGGGTCTAAATTTTGACATTCAATCAATAGTGAAACTTCAAGATGGCAACGTGCTTCTTCAATAAAAGCAGGTCTATTACCATCTTTATCAAGCGGATTTGCAGTGCCTACAATTGAATGTACAAAATCCCCTCGCCCCTTATAGGTTTGTAAATCAAAGTGATGACAACTTACCGCAACTTTATCTAAAACAATCTTTGTGTAACCTTGAGCTTGTAATTTTCGTTGCAAGGCATGTACCGCACCAAACCATGCTGTCATTGCAGGAAAGCCTATGGTATATGGACTACTCATGGCATTGGCATTTTGAATTTTTAAATGTGGAATCAGTAAGAAGTTACGCATTAGAAAAACTCCTTATCTTGTTCTAGTATTTCTAATACCACTATTTTGACTTCTTTAATTTCTAGATCGCTAAACATTTTTGAATGGCTCATAAACTTTTCATAACTGTCTAATATCCATTTTGCTGTGCGTCGTGAAATTTCATCACGCCATTCTTCTTGATGTTCTCTTTGTTCCCAATGTACTTCATCTAACCAAATTCTTTGATCCAATGGCAAATGTTGGTAATACTCCTTATTCGACCATCCTGACTGATTTCTACGGATACAAAATGCTATAAACAAAATTTCGTAAATAATTTGCTGTATTGTTTGTCTGATTTTTTTTCGTATATGCCTATTGCTTACAACTTGCTCCGTTTCTTTTAGATCAGAACGAACATACTTTTGTAATATTGAAAATTCATGATTAAATTTTTTCCAATAAAGACACTGCGCAAAAAAATCTTTAGTTGGTAATTTCACCTTACGTTTTTCAAATTGAGGTGGTGCACTGGATAATAAATACGCCCGTCCTGCATTTTGACTATTTAATACGCTGACATTTTGTGGTTGTGTTCCACCATAAGCCGTCACTGTTAAATCATAAACATCGGCATAACCCACATCATCAAGTTCATTCTTTTTACGTTGTTCTTTTGCCAATTTTGTTGCATCTGAAAAACGTATTGCATCAATATTTTGCTTTAATTTGGTGATTAATCCCGAAGGTGTGAGTAATGAAAGTAAATGGTAGTTTTCTCCGCCAACAGGAAAATAGACCTGCTTTACTAAATGATCTGTTTTTACTGACGTATCATTTTCTTTAATCACAAGAAAAGCTAAGCGTAAAGCATCAAAATCCAAAGAGGAATGTTGAATAAATTGTTTTAAATCTTCATTTTGTTGTTCAAAGGCATCTAAAATCGTCTGCCCATTTTCCAAATTGACTGACAAAAATTTGAAAACATCCATTGCAGCAGCATTACCAAAGACATCTAAGGAATAATTCACATTACCACTACGTAAATATCCGTCGACTGAATAGTCTGCTTGAACAATCACACTGGATGTTTTCGCACTAGGGTGACTAAATTTACTTGGATGGCTCACCATCGAAAGTTGACTGACTCGTTTAGCCGCATCAGACAACCATTCTTGTACACTAAACCGCTCATTGGCTTGCTGCTGTAATTCAGCAATTACCGTTTCATTTTCTACTTTCTTTAACCGATCTTTGAGCCACAGCTCTTTCCGTTCATTTAAAAATGCTTCAATACTTGCTGTCATTATCTATTTATCCCCCCTATTATTTATCTTTATTCAAAACCACTAAACCCAATTGCTCTGAATAAATCAGCTTTTTTTCACTGTCATATTCAGGAAGCATTATTTCTCCGTAACACTTTGATAAATTTTCAATATCAGTATTAATATCCTCACTTTCAGATACTTTTTCAATTGCCATACGACACAAAATGTCGTTGTAATTCCGATTTAACCAAAGTCGCTGCTTTTCTATATCAGTTAATACAACATGCCGAATGCTGTAGAAATCTGTCCGCTCAATATATTTACCAAAATCATCTTTTTCACAAAATATAAGCTTGTTGTTTTTCCAAACGGCAAACAGTCGAATATTCGGTGAGCTTTGTCTAAATGCATTAAAACGTTGTGGCAAAGCCGTTAAAAACCATTTTTGCGTGAGCCAACCATTTAAAGGTTGTGCCCCTACTTTTTCATAAGATGTTAAAGCATCTGCCATCACAGCATGTTCTAAATCAGCTAATTTTTTAGTTGGTTGCAATGGATTATTACGCTGTATGCGAGGAATAGCATTAATACCTGATTCAATTTTTTGAATATCTAACAGTTCAGCAAGATTCTTGCTGTCTAATTTAAAATTTCCTTTCGCAGAATTAATTTCAAAACCGGGTTTTTCAAAAGCAACATCAGCTTTCCTTAAACCTTTTAAGTTATATTGCAACAACGCAATATTCGGCTTTTCAATATCTTGTTCTAATTTACGATGCCGAAGTACCCGACCTGCCAACTGAATAATCGAACGATATGAAGAAGGTTCAACAATTGCCCAATCAAAATCATGGTCTCGTCCAACTTCTTCCACAGGTGTCGCCACTAAAATAAAAATGACGTTGTCTGCTTGTGTAGAATCTAAATGCTCTCGAATCACAGGATTTGAAAATGCTTTGGGTTGTTCACCAAATTTTTCTTTACGCTTTAGAACGATATCTAAATGATGTTCCTGCTCACTGCGCAACAATAAAACTTGTCGGCTATGATATGCCATGGTTCGAGCAGCTACATCAGACGACCATTCTGCATTGAGTAAATACTGCGTGAGCGCAACACAGGGTGGAATATTGGCAACACGGATGACTCCCAAAGAAACTTTTTTACCTGTCTTTTCATCAATCGTATAATGATCGTGATGTAATTTCTCTACATGCTGTTGAATACGTTCAAAATATTGTGATTGCACACTTTCATCTAATTGCTGTGTGTTTTTTTCTGCTACTAAATCAGCACAATCAATGATATATGCTTTATGTTTCACTACTTGTTCCAATAAATATTTAGCACGAATTTGTACAAATTTTTCATGTGCCTTTTTATAATCCAAAATAATATTGTGATTATTTTCTAATGGAATCATGTGTATTGGTGCTTTGAACTCATCTACCCACATACTAATAACATCAGTATTTTTTAACTTTTTAAAAGCACAATACAGTTGCCACCCTTGCTGATAGGCATTGAAAAACCCTTCTGCCAATGCAGGTGGAATCGTCGCAGATGAAATCATCACCTTACGTCCCAACATTCCTGTTAAATGCACTAATCGAGCAATTGCTATTAAATCTTGCCCATTAAAATCATCAACTTCATCAATCACTAAATCTGAAGACAACAACCTTAAACATGGCAAAATATATTTTCCGCCGCGTTTGGTTTCAGTGGCAGACATAATATGATCAATGGTACAAGCCAAAACAGGTTTATATAAAAATGCTTTATTTCGCTCCGCTTGATTTTGTGGAAATAACGCATTCATAAAATCGGCTTGTGGCATCGTCTCATAATCAAGTTCGTTATCTAATAGTTGTTCTAAAGATTCTGAGCCTATCTCGGCAAAATCATTTTCTATTTCATCTTTCTGTTGCGTATTTTGATGGTGTAACTCCTGAACCGCTTTAGATCCAATCAGGACTGCAAGCTCATCATTGCCCAAACCAATATCATTACGATAAGAATCACCTGTTTGTAGAGTTAAGGTTCTTAAACCCAAAGCAAGGATGTAACGTAGTGAATCAGCATTCGGTGAAAGTGCCTGCATAATTTTGGCATTGGCAATGGTTTTACCTTTACCTGTACTTGCCATATTGACAATAAACCAACCCTGTTTTTCAGCGCCCTCATTCTTTTGCACAAATTGCTGAATGCTTTTGACTGCTTGATCTTGCCATTCAAAACCATCTGGACTTTTCTTTTTCAGTTTTTGAATATCGTAAGCAGGTTCCATATCTTCAGCCAAACGACTTAAAGATTGACTCACCAATAAGGCATTTTTACTCACATTGACCAAATGTTCATCTAAGAACTGTTTTGGCTGCTTCGTCTTTTGATCCGTGTTAGCAATCAAGGTGAGTTTGGTTTTCCATGTTTTATCTGCATCACAAGATGAATAATAATGATCGCCTAACATCAAACATAAACGCGCATGATGCAATATGACCCGCCAACTACCATCGGCAAAAATTTGTTCTGTATGAACTAATTCCTGTAATAAACGCCCAGACCATTTTTTGACTTGTTTTGTCCACTCTGTAGACTGGCTCAGTAAACCTTGCTCAAACTCAAAACATTGCTTTAAACGTAGCTTATAATCATTTTCTTCAAATTTATTTTGATATCCCCAATCCGCACCAATACTTTTTAATAAACTTGAAAGTGTTTCTTTTGGAGTACATGCATAAGCTTTTCGACGATCTTCTTCTTTTAAATCGGGTAACCGGTGATGGGAAACGATCAACCAAGAAACCAATTGCGCCATAGGCGGTAGTTGATCTAAAGCTTTGGACTGATCTAAATTTTGCGTAATGGTTTGTTTTAATGCGTCTTCACTCCAGCTCTGTTGAAGTAATAAATTTAGCCATGCTTCATCATTTTCAATATCACCGGAATGTTGTACTAAAGCATTAAGTAAGAGACATGAGATCCATTCGTGTCGCAATGGATCACCCTTTTTACTATTCTTACTCGTTGAGTTTAGTTTTTCTTGGAATAAAACTGTTGCTTTTCCCCAGTCATGTAGTAAAGCAGAAACTGCCACCAATGCTTTTATTAAAGGCAAATAATGCCAATCATTCTCCCATTTATTTTGTGCCAAACTTTTCTTTGTTGTATTCACAGGTACAATCCCCTGCGCATTAAACTTATTCCGATTCCCCACAATCCACAGCAACTCACTTCTACGCCTGCCCCGAATCCAATGACAACTGACTGCTGTACTTTTAGTCACAGTTTTGCGTAATAATTTTTTAACGGCAATTAGACCATCTTCGGTAATGACCGTTTGCCAAGTGTTATCGCCAATACGGTCAGCAAAAGCATCCAATACACGACGCGTTCGAGCTAAAGCTTTCTTTTCACACTGACTAACAAAGGTGACAATCATACTTCATCTCCATTTTTAGAAGATAAAGCCGCTTCCTTCACCTGATCAAACATAAAATCTAAACATTTATGCTCTGTAAACTTCTGAAGTATTTGTTGTCTAAACTCTTGCTCACTTAACTTTTCTTTTGCGCAAATAAAGGCATACGGAAGTACCACAGCATCCTTAATTAAATCTGCCACATCAAACACCAAAGCACCACGACGGGTTTTACCATGCATCACCGCAAAACCATGTGGAATGCCTAAAACCCAAAGTGTAGTCGCTGCCAATCCATAGGCTAAATAATTACCATGATTGAGAAAATCATTGGCTAAATCGCCCTGTTCACGATTGCGCTCAAAACTCATTTTGTTACGTGTTGCAGCAATTTTATAAAGTTGTTTGGTCATTGCCGCTTCATGCAAAAGTAAATCACCGACTTTTGTGGTATTAGGAATTTTCTTTTCAAAACCATCCAGTGCAGTTTGAATATCCCGATCATCCAAATAAAAACCCTGTTCTTTTAAATCACGGTCTTTATCCCAAACTTTGCGTATAAAATCGATACGAGCCTGTTGAAATTGTTTGGCTACGGCTAGACGCTTGGCATCTTCGAACCAAAATTGCATCCAACCCTGCATATATTCTGTCGGTCGATATTCACTTTGCGGTGTCATCCACTCAATTTCACTGCCCATAAAAAGTGGCGTCCCACCGCCACCGCAAAAGCCCACCAACACCCCAGCACTGGCTAACATTCGCATCGCTGCCTGAGTGATAGATGTACCTGTGCCCAATAAAATAACGGTGGTATTGGCAATCGGGATATTCCAATATTGGTTTTCATTTTTAGCTTCAGTCAAATATAAAACACGACCGTCTTTTTGCATGACTCGTGCATGTTCAAGGTAATACACATTGGCGCGTTTAGAATGAAGAATAGCTTTTAAGTCTGATGGGTTAAGTTGTTCCATTTTTATACGTTTTATATTTTTAGATAGATAATTTAATATACATAATTTAGATAAATATTTTAAGTAAAATAAAATACTTATAAAGTTTTTTACACAGTAATTTCAACCGTTTCTTATTTGATTTAACTTCACTTACAAAGGAAAAAATACGCTAAATTTATACCTCATGATGACGATAAAATTTTTAAATATAAATTAAATATAAACACTATCCATCATAAAATTTACCCCAAAAATCTCATTGATCAACATAAAAAGATTTTCGGGGCAATATATGATTATTCACATATTAAAAAGTAATACGTTTATAACTGCGGTACTCAGGTTTCCAATAATGCTTTTCAATGGCTTTCGCTAAAGTTTCATCACTGACAATCGGTGCAACACCCGCCTGCATTGCCGCTTGAGCCACTTTTAAAGCAATGATTCTTGAAACCTGTTGAATTGAATCAATGTCGGGCAACAAATCTGCATCGGGATCAATCAGTTTCGGTGAACAATCTGCAAGGGCATTGCTTGAAGCCATTAACATACTGTCGGTCACACGTGTAGCACCTGACGCAATCACACCCAAACCAATGCCTGGGAATATATACGAGTTATTACACTGCGAAATATTATAAATCTTGCCCTGATAATTCACTGGAGCAAATGGACTCCCCGTCGCAATTAACGCCTTACCATCCGTCCACTGAATAATATCCGCAGGCACCGCTTCAACACGTGACGTCGGATTAGATAACGGTAAAACAATCGGACGTTCACAGTTGGCCGCCAGTGTGCGAATCACTTCTTCTGTAAATAAACCCGGTTGACCCGAAACCCCAATCAATACCGTGGGTTTGGCATTTTTCACTACATCCAATAAAGAAATGACTTCTTCAGCATTGCCCCACTCGGCAATCACTTCAGGTTTTTGTGCTAATTTTCTTTGGAAATCCAGTAGGTTTGGCTGATTTTCAGTAATTAAACCGAAACGGTCGACCATATAGACACGAGCACGTGCTTCGAACTCAGTTAAGCCTTCTGCCATCATTTGTGCCACAATTTGTTCAGCAATACCGCAACCTGCCGAACCCGCACCTAAAAAGGCAACGGTCTGATCTTTTAACTGTTTGCCTGCTGCATGTGAGGCTGCAATTAAGCTGCCTACTGAAACGGCTGCTGTCCCTTGAATATCATCATTAAAACAGCAAATTTTATCGCGATACTTATTCAGCAATGGCATGGCATTTTTTTGCGCAAAATCTTCAAACTGAATCAGTGCATCTGGCCAACGACGCTGAATCGCTGCAATCACATGATCAACAAAATCATAATATTCATCACCACTAATGCGTGGCTGATTCCAACCTAAATAAATAGGATCATTTAACAACTGCTGGTTATTGGTGCCGACATCCAAAGTAATGGGTAAGGTATACGCGGGGCTAATACCACCACAAGCGGTATACAGGGAAAGTTTACCAATCGGAATGCCCATGCCACCGATGCCCTGATCACCTAAACCTAAAATACGTTCGCCATCTGTAATCACAATTACTTTAACGTTTTTACGATTGACGTTATGCAAAATGTCTTCAATATGATCGCGATCAGGATAAGAGATGAAGATCCCACGATGACGGCGGTAAATATCCGAAAATTGCTGACATGCCTCACCCACTGTTGGGGTGTAAATAATCGGCATCATTTCACTTAAATGATTTTCAAGTAGATGATAAAACAGGGTTTCGTTGGTATCTTGAATATTACGCAAGTAAATATGTTTATTGATCGCATCGTTAAATGAGCAATATTGCTGATATGAACGATGGCTCTGTTCCTCAATCGTTTCAATAACATGCGGAATTAAGCCATGTAAATTAAATTTACTACGCTCTTGTTCGGTAAACGCAGAGCCTTTATTTAACAACGGAAGTTCTAAAAGCGTATTTCCTGCATAAGGAATATATAAAGGTTGTTTAATCACCAAGTTATCTGTCGTCATTTCCTATCTCATTTCAAAAGTCATGAAGATGGTATACAGAAAAATGTATATCATATCTTCACAAGCGACTAGCTTAGCCCGATTTTACCGCGATGGTATATTTTAAAATTTGATACCAATACACAAACAATTTTTTAATCTAATAAAGATAAAAAAATCTGCTTTTTCAATTCAATATATCTAGGTGAATAAAAAAACCGATGCTTTCGAATAAAATTTTGAGCTTATTTTAATCTTTTTAATCATCATTTAAAGCGGTGATAAATTTGCTTACATACATTTCCAAAATTTATAATAATTGCACAGTTGTGGTGCGTTAAATTTAAATGCTTAAAATTTGATTGAAGGCTAAAACTGTCAAACTATATTTAGCGACATTTCAGACATTATTCTTATTCAGCATACGCTATGTTGATCAGCAACTTTTTTCATATTTATGACCGATGTCATGAACTTATTTACTTCATTTAGTTCCTGCTTTCTGCGCCAAAAAAATACCCAAGAAATTTATCTTGGGTATCGCAGCGTATTTGAGCTGTTTAAACTTATTTAGAACTATGTTAAGGCTATTTAGACTTTTGCAGTCGCAAAGCATTAATCACCACGGATAATGAACTTAGTGACATGGCAACAGCAGCCAACATTGGTGTCAACAACAAACCCGTCAATGGATAAAAAATACCTGCTGCAACAGGCACACCTAAGCCGTTATAAACAAATGAAAATGCCAAATTTTGTTTCATGTTTTTGACACCCAGTTTTGCCATGTGAATGGCATCCGCCACCCCACGAATATCACCTTTTACCAAGGTAATTTGTGCCGTCTGTTTGGCAATATCCGTTCCATTACCCATTGCAATCCCAATATTGGCTTGAGCAAGTGCAGGCGCATCATTTATACCATCACCTGCCATGGCTACAATTTTGCCCTGTGCTTGATATTTTTTCACGATGTCTAATTTTTCAGTCGGTGTACAGTTGCCATAAACATGCTGAATGCCAAGCTCTGCGGCCACCAGTTTTGCATTTTGTTCGTGATCACCCGTTGCCATGACAACATCCACACCATCGGCAATCAATTGTGCTATCACTTGATGCGCATTTGGTTTAACTGCGTCATGAATCGAAATATACGCCAAAACATCCTGCTCATTGGCCAAGAAACTAATCACATTGCCTTTTGCACGTTGTTGTTGTAACTGAGTCTGAACAGATGCTTCTAAGTTTAAACCCAATTGATCGAGTAGCTTTTGACTGCCAACATACAGCATTTGATCATGAATCTGACCTCTTACGCCAAAGCCCGTGACATCTTCAAAATCATTGACTTTAAGCAGTTCAGTTGCCGCAACCAATTTCGTCAAAGTCTGTGCAATAGGATGGGTTGAATACTGTTCAATCGATGCAATCCATTGTTCAGCCTGAGCTTGTGTCACCTGATCGGACAATAACTGAATTTCTTTTAGGCTGGGCTTGCCTTCAGTCAATGTTCCTGTTTTATCAATCACCAAAGTATTGACTTTACTTAATGCTTCAATCGCTTCGGCATCTTTAAACAATACGCCTTTTTGTGCAGCTCGCCCCGTGGTTGCCATTACCGACATGGGAGTTGCCAAACCTAAAGCACAAGGACAAGCAATAATCAGTACAGCCACGGCACACATCAATGCCAAATCAAATTGTGCATTGCCAAAGACCATCCAAGCGATAAAGGTCAGCACACTAATGATAAGCACTGTAACAACAAAATATTTAGCAAAAACATCGGCAAGTCGTTGTAATGGTGCTTTAGAGCGTTGCGCTTCTGCCACGGTTTGAATCATTTTAGCGAGTGTGGTATTTGCACCCACCGCAGTGGTTCGAATACGAATACTGCCCTGCTGATTCACCGTTCCGCCAATGACTAAATCATCTAATTCTTTTTTGACTGGAACCGGTTCACCCGTCATCATCGCTTCATCGACATAGGTTTTGCCTTCAACCACAACACCATCCAGTGGAATTTGCTCCCCCGATGAAATTTGCAGAATATCGCCTTGTTTCACCATGCCAATATCAACTTCGACCACTTGATCATTCTGCACCAGTTTTGCAGTATTGGATTGCAATCGCAGTAATGACTTTAATGAATCAGCAGTTTTGGCACGGGCTTTCAACTCCATCATTTGCCCAAGCAAACTTAAAGACACAATCATACAGGCTGCTTCAAAATACACCGCCACGCCATGACCTGTTTTGGCTTCCATCGGAATAAGGGATGGAAAAACAGTTGCAACCACACTATAAATAAAGGCCGCTAATACCCCTACTCCAATGAGACTCCACATGTTTAAGTTACGTGTTTTATAAGATGTCCAGCAACGCTCAATAATGGGTTTCCCCGCCCAAAGCACCACAGGAATAGAAAGCACCAATTCAATCCACGGTTGAATATGCTGTGGAATAAAGGCATGAATATGCGAACCCATCGCCAAGACAAAAACAATTAAGGTCAAAGGCAAAGTCAGCCAAAAACGATGGCTAAAATCTACCAGTTCAGGGTTCGGTGCATCATCCAAGGTTGGTTGCATAGGCTCTAAAGCCATACCACAAATCGGGCAAGTCCCCGGGCCTTTTTGTACAATTTCGGGGTCCATCGGACAGGTATAATCCATATCTGCCGCACCTTCTGGTACAGGACGTTCATCGAGAGGAATTAAATAAAATTCAGGATCCTGTTTAAATTTATCCAAACAAGATGGATTACAGAAATAATAGGTTTTATCTTGATAATCTGTTTTTAAATCGGTTGATGTGCCCACCGACATGCCACAGACAGGATCAATTTCTGTTTGTCCTGAAGAATTTACCGCATGACCACCCGCACAACACGATGACTGTTTTTTCGGTTCTGGTGGTTTTTCTGTGCCACAGCATGAAGCGCTTTGAGTCTTTGAAACCACATATTGCTCAGGTGCGATATTAAACTTACTTAAACAACGCTCAGAACAAAAATAATAGCCATGGTCTTGGTCAATACTGTGATATTGAGAATCGGTTTTAACCTGCATACCACAAACGGGGTCAACCACCGTTTCAATGGATTGAACTGCTGTTTTCGGTTTATTTCCAGCACAACAGCCCGATGATTGCGCTACAGGTTGTTGATCTTGAGGCGCACAGCATGAAGCCGTTTTTTCTTCGGTTTTAGCTTTTGGAGCACAACCACAACCGGTTTTTTTCGGTTCATTTCCCTCAGCTGACAGCAGATATTGTTCAGGATTTAGCTCAAATTTATTTAAACAACCCTTACAACAGAAATAATAACGCTGCCCTTTATAGTCAATATTGGGTTTAGACAAATCGGTAACTTTCATCCCGCAAACAGGATCTACTTTGACCCATTCCGGACTCGATTGTTGTTTTGTACAGCAAGAAGATTTAGCTTGTTCACTCATCAGACTTACCCATTTAATTATTCAATTGTGCTAGCATAAAGTCTGTACCTAGGTACAGAGTCAAGTCATATTGAGGATACTTTTATGCTCACCATTGGAAAACTGGCTAAACAATGTCAGGTCAATGTCGAAACCATTCGTTATTATCAACGCATTGGCTTAATGCGTATTCCGGAAACCACTCAAAGTTATCGTTATTATAATAGCCAAGATATTGAAACTTTAAGCTTTATTCAAAAGGCTAAAGATGCGGGTTTACAGCTCAGTGAAATTCAGGAGTTATTACAGCTACAACTTGAAGACCGTGAACAAGTTCGCCATGTTATACAACAACGTCTGGACAAAATTGACCAACGAATTCAAGAACTCAATAGCTTAAAACAACGCCTTTCAACGTGGATTGATGAATGTAAAACAGCCAATAATAACTGTTGCCCAATATTGAAAGAACTTAAAAACAGTTAAACTTACACCCTACTCTACACTTGAACTTTTCGTTTAGGACCAACGACTTATGTCTATCGACTTAAAATCACTACGACAACAACTTAAAACCAAGCGCAAACAAGTCGATAAATTCCAACAACAGTCTTCCTCCAGCAAAATCTTACATCGCTTACGTCATTTTCCACAGCTACAACAGGCAAAGCGCGTCGGTATTTATTTACATGCTTTTGGTGAAATTCAGACCCAGCAAATGATTGAATATTGCTTCGCACAGCATAAACAGGTCTATTTACCCATGATTTGCACCATGAATCAGCAATTGCACTGGGTCAAAATTTCAAAACAACAATATCGCAACAAACGCTTTTCACATCATCCTCTTGGCATGCAAGAACCGATGGCAAGCCGTGCAATGCATGTCTCAAAACTGGATGTGCTAATCATGCCTTTACTGGCATGTGATGTTTACGGGACACGCATTGGAATGGGTGGCGGTTTTTATGATAAAACCCTTGCCAGTGCGCCAAATAAGCCTTTGCGCTTAGGCATTGCACATGACTTTCAACTGGTACAAGAGCGACTTCCCCGTCAGGTTTGGGATCAGCCACTCGATGTACTTATTACACCCTTACACATGCGGTTATTTAAACGTTAATTTGGCATTTTTGACTGTTGTTATAAGCATTAAATCAATTATTTAAGTATTTATCATACAATTTATGTGCAGCTCCCCTTGTAATTTTTGAAATACACATCACTATAAAAATATGGCAACACCATTGTTACTCATTAGGAGTGCCCATGTCTGAAATTATTATGAATCAAGAAACCTTAGAACCACAGGTTCCAAGCGTATTACCGCTTTTAGCGCTACGAGATGTTGTGGTTTATCCACACATGCAAATTGCGTTATTTGTAGGTCGTGAAAAATCGATCAAAGCAGTTGACGTGGCTCGTAACAGTGACAATCTCGTATTTGTTGTTGCGCAACAAGATTCGCTTACAGAAGAAATTGATCACGACAACCTATATCAATACGGTACTGTCGCAAAGATTGTGCAAGTTGTGAATCATGAAAATGATGAAAACTGTATCAAAGTATTAATTGAGGGATTACATCGTTCTAAACTGGTAAAAATCATCGAAAATGATGAATATTTATCGGCTGAACATGCAATTAGCCCAATGACAGTCAACATTAAAGCAGAATCTCAAGAAACACGTATACAAGAACTGCGCACTTTATTTGCACAATATGCAGAAGCAAAATTACGTAATGCACGTGAATTGATTACTGCTGCAAATAAAATTGATGATTTATTGCAACTGGTGTTCTTTGTCGCAACCCGTGTGCCTTTAAACATTGATGTCAAACAAAAGTTCTTAGAACACGATGATTTTGAAGCTCACTTACAAGAGTTAATGACTTATCTGTTGCAACAATCTGAAGAACAACAGATTGAACAAACCTTGCATGACTCGGTAAAACGCCAAATGGAGAAAAACCAGCGCGAATATTTCCTCAATGAAAAGATGAAGGTCATTCAGCGCGAACTTTCTGACATGAATGGCGGTGCTGAAGATGATGTTGCAGAAATTGAACGTCGTCTTGAAGAAGCCGATTTACCTGAACATGTGCGCAAAAAAGCAGAGTCAGAATTCCGCAAGCTTAAAGCAATGCAACCTGCTTCAAGTGAAGCCGCAGTTGTTCGCAACTATATCGAAGCTATTTTAGATACCCCGTGGAATAAAGCCAGTAAAGTTAGTATTAACTTGGCAAAAGCACAGGAAATTCTAGATGCAGACCATTATGGTCTAGATGAAGTTAAAGAGCGTATTGTTGAATACTTAGCGGTTCAATCACGGGTGAAAAAACTCAAAGGGCCTATCCTTTGCTTAGTTGGGCCTCCAGGGGTCGGTAAAACTTCACTCGGTGAATCGGTTGCCAAAGCCACAGGTCGTGAATTTGTCCGCATGGCTTTAGGTGGCGTGCGTGATGAAGCGGAAATTCGTGGTCACCGTCGTACCTATATTGGTGCGATGCCGGGTAAAATTGTGCAATCGTTAACCAAAGTCGGTGTCAAGAATCCATTGTTCTTGCTCGATGAAATTGACAAAATGGCGCAAGATTACCGTGGCGACCCTGCTTCTGCATTACTTGAAGTGCTTGATCCATCGCAAAACAGCAAGTTTAACGATCACTATTTAGATCTGGATCTTGACCTGTCTGAAGTAATGTTTATCTGTACTGCAAACAGTATGAATATTCCAGAAGCTTTGCTGGACCGTATGGAAGTGATTCGTCTTCCGGGTTATACCGAAGAAGAAAAAGTCAATATTGCAGACCGTTATCTTGTGCCTAAAGCAATTAAGGACAATGGTTTACGCGGCAAAGAATTGACCATTCATGAAGAAGCGATTCGTGACATCGTGCGTCGCTATACACGCGAAGCCGGTGTGCGTAGCCTAGAACGTGAAGTCTCAAAAATTGCCCGTAAAGTGGTCAAAGAAGCGGTCAGCAAAAAAGCCAAAAACTTGCATATCGACATCACTGCGGAAAACTTATCTGACTACTTAGGCGTACATAAATTCGACTATGGTATGGCAGAAGAAGAAGCTGAAGTCGGTCGTGTCAATGGTTTAGCTTGGACTTCTGTCGGTGGTGAATTACTGTCGATTGAAGTGGCAGCTGTAAAAGGTAAAGGTAAATTCATCACGACAGGTTCACTTGGCGATGTCATGAAAGAATCCATTACCGCTGCAATGACTGTGGTACGTACCCGTGCAGATGCACTGGGTATTGAAGCTGCACGATTTGAAGAAACCGATGTTCACGTGCATTTACCTGAAGGTGCAACACCAAAAGATGGTCCATCTGCTGGTTTAGCATTAACCACAGCATTGGTTTCTGCCTTCACAGGTATCCCTGTTCGTGCGGACATTGCAATGACAGGTGAAACCAATTTAGGTGGTCGTGCCATGCGTATTGGTGGCTTAAAAGAGAAACTACTTGCAGCACACCGTGGCGGCATTAAGTTAGTCTTTATCCCACAAGAAAATGTACGTGATCTGGTGGAAATTCCAGACAATGTCAAAGCTGGTTTAGAAATTAAAGCCGTGAAAAGTATCGATGATATTTTGCCATTGGCTTTAACAGAAATGCCAAAACCTTTGCCAAAAAATCCGATTGTAAAACCGGCCGCTGAAGGTAAAGCTGCACGTCATTAATGGTAATTTGATACAAAAAAGAGAGCTTCGGCTCTCTTTTTTTATGCGCTTAGTTTGCTATATTAGAGATATATAGCAAACTTGAAAAACCAAGCGCTTGACCTCATTTATTCATTATAGAAACACAAATATAGAAATACAGATGCGCTGTAAGCTTCTATTTTAGCTGTTGTGTGAATGGTCATCTACATCTCCAGGTGGATGACCTTTTGATCGCAGTCCCATTTTTCTTAGTGGACTGCGTTTTTTATGGCTTAGATGGCAATGGCGTTAGTAAACTATTCACCAAACCATCAATTACATTGGCCATTTTTCCAATATTCAGCGTTTTTAAAGTATCTTTTTCGGTATGATAATTCTTATTTCGAAAAAAAGCGGTATCGGTAATCATCACTGCTGGAATATCAAACTTCCAATAATTAAGATGATCTGAGAACTCCATTCCTGAAACAAAAGAAGGTGCAACCAATCTTTGACACTCTAAACGGTTCAGTGTTCGCATTTCTTCACAGTATTTCGCGCCCAAATCATAAGACTGTAAATTACTCACCGTAGCAATATAATTCGCATGACTAGGATAAACCCACTTCAAACCGGCTGGATATTCTTGCACCAATTTTTCATCAAAGTAACCAATCATATCTAAAATATACACACCTTGAATTTGATCTTTTTGTGCTTGTACCGATTTGGCATGGATATAACTGCCCATCTGCTCGGTTTTAAAAAACGGCGGTTCTTGTAAGGTATAAAATACAAATTCTATATTTTGCGTGAGTTGAGATTTCTGTTGCGCAAGAATACGTGCAGTTTCAATTACTCCCGCTACACCAGAAGCATTATCATCAGCACCCTGCTGCTCACCAAAGACATCGTAATGTGCACCTATAATCACTTTGTCCGCATGACCCGCTGTTAAAGTACACACTACATTACGATAACCTAAACCATTGACCGAATAATTTTGATATTGACATGGAATACCAAACAAGCGCATTTGTTCTTTAATCCATGCCGAAACACGCTGTAATTCTTCTATATTTTTATAATTACGATAGCTATCAGTACCAATAATTTGTTCCAAATAGACTTTTAAATTATTCGTGCTTGCTGTCGTCAGGTTAGGTGCTGCCCATGTTGAAGCACTCAAAAAAATAGAGAAAAGAAATGTGCCCAAGCATAAGCCTATATTTTGATTTTTTTTTGCTCTCATTTATTCTTCGTCCATGGTTTTTATTTATATTTACTCCACTATTCATGATTAAAACAGCATCACATACTAACTTTCAATTGCAATTTGTTGCTCAAAATAAGTAAAAAGCATTTTAGTGCTTATAATAGTGCAGACTCTTAAACCATCAAATCTTATGAAAATCCGTATTATTACCATCGGTCAAAAAATGCCTGCTTGGGTACTCACTGGTTTTGAAGATTACTTCAAGCGTATCCAACCTTTTGTGCAAACTCAGATTATTGAATTACCCATGGCAAAACGCGGGAAAAATGATTCTGAAGCCGATATCTTAAAATATCGTCAAATTGAAGGTGACAGCATTTTAAATGTGCTTAAACAGAATGAAACCCTGATTGCACTTGAAGTGGGTGGCAAAGAATTTAGCACTGAAAAACTCGCTGCAACCATGAAAGAATGGATGCTTGAAGGCAATGATGTGGTATTAGCAATTGGCGGCCCAGATGGTCACTCGGAAGCGGTGCGTAAAGCGGCTGCATGGCACTGGTCATTGTCCAAGCTCACTTTACCTCACCCTATGGTTCGAGTGATGCTGATCGAGCAGTTATACCGTGCAATGACCATCAATCACAATCATCCTTATCATCGGGCTGGTTAAATAAACCTGCTGAGTCCTTTATTAGATCACCCACATAGATTAAAAAATACTCAATACTCAGTTCTTTAAAATCAGCACGGCCTCATTTGATTGATTTAGTTTTTATACCTTTGTGTAGGCATTAGCTCTATTTTTGAAAGGTCAAAAGTAGAGCTAATGCCTTTTGTTTCCCAGACACGACATCCTGAGCCAGTTTTAAGGCTCTGTTTTAAAATACAGCGCAAGGATGGGAACCGTGTGGCATCCATGCCACACTCATGAATCCAATACTTCCTAGAATTTATTTTTAATTTTGACTTTACGAACGACTTATATTGATTGAAAAATGAATTATGAAAGAAGTCTTCTATTGAATTTTTATCAAACTGAAATTATGGTAAATACCATCGAGCAATTTTGATAAAAATGAATAAGACTATTTTCTATTGTTCTGTTTATGCAACGAGATGTTGAAATAAACCCTCTTTTATCTATAGGTTAATTTTGACATCATTGCTCCAGTCAATATAATTTGAATTAGGCGCATCATTATGAATTTGCAAACTTTACCCGGTTTATTTATTTCACATGGCTCTCCCATGCTTGCGCTTAATCCAGAACAAGTTGGCCCTGCATTACAACGACTTAGCCTGAATCTGCCTAAACCGCAGGCCATTATTGTGATGTCTGCACACTGGGAAAGTAACTCACTTGAAGTAAGTACAAGTGTACGTGCCGAAACTTGGCATGATTTCCGTGGTTTTCCCGCTGAACTCTATGAAATCCGCTATCCCGCACCGGGTCAACCAGAACTTGCTGAAGAAATTTTACATCTTTTAGCAGATGCAGGTTTAGCGGCTCATGCCAATAGCACTCGTCCGCGTGATCATGGCGTGTGGATGCCCCTGCTACATATGTATCCTGATGCAGATATTCCTGTGGTAGAAATTTCACTACCGATGAACTGGTCTGCTGAAGATATTTATAAAATTGGTCACACACTTGCTCCACTGCGTGAAAAACAAGTGTTAATTATTGGTTCGGGCAGTATCACCCATAACTTAGCTGAGTTAGCTTGGCGTGGCGAACCGACTGAAGTGCCTGTATGGGCATCCAGTTTCCGTAATTATGTCGTGAGCAAACTTACTCATCAAAATTATGATGCTGTACTGGACTGGCAAACAATTCCCTATGCAAAACGAAATCATCCAACCTTAGAGCACTTTGCCCCACTGTTCTTTACAATGGGAACTGGTCAGCGCTTCAACATTGTCCACAGTAGTTTTAGTATGGGTTCACTGGGTATGGATATCTATCGTTTTGACTGATTCATAACTTTTTATCAATAATCAACAAAATAATAGTTATGGATACATTTTGATACCTAATACCTCAAAATGTATCCATTTTTTTTGAGCACGAATACGATATGCTTATAAAAATCTTTCAAAACCAAGTACTTTTAAAATGAAACTTAAATTTTTAGCGATTGCCCTTTTTCCATTAACACTTGCGGCTTGTCAATCTAGCGATATGCAAAAAGTTGGAGATTTAGCCGTGTCGATGGTTCAACAACAAAATGCAGATAAAACACTCGCTGCCTACCAATGGTCTTATCAACCACAAGGCACAAATAAGCCACTTGTGTTGAATTTCAATGATCAACAACATTTAAGTATTGCAACAGGTTGTAATACTCAAGGTACATCATGGAAAATTGAGAAAGGTCAAATTGTCACTGCTGATTTGATGTCAACCATGATGGCTTGTTCACCCGAATTAATGAAACAAGAACAGTTCTCCAGCTCACTTTTTGCTAAACGTACTATTCCCTTTGTTTTAAATACACAAGATGTAAATAAACCAACATTAACGCTTATTGATGCAACAGGTCAAAAAATTGTATTCGAAGGCAAAATGACGCCTGAAACACAATATCAAACGCAAGCTGAAACCATTTTTCTTGAAATTGCTCCAGAAACAAAAAAATGTACAGGCGTAGCACCACAAACCTGTTTGCAAGTACGTGAAATTAAATACGCAGAAAACGGTGTTAAAACTCAGGTCGATAAAGACTGGACGTTGTTTTACAACCATATTGAAGGTTTTGAACATAATCCCAATGAGCGCCAAATCATTCGTGTAAAACGTTATGAAATTAAGAACCCTGCCGCAGATCAGTCTAAATATGCCTATGTACATGACATGACGATTGAACGCGCAACCGTAAAATAAGCTGTTCATATCAGTAATAAAAAACCGATGCCAGAGCATCGGTTTTTTATTATTCAAGAAAGTAAAATCATATACCAATTTTTGAAATTAAATGATCATCTTTTATCAACTCAAATCCCTCCCAACCTCCCTTTGAAAAAGGGAGGAGTGACACAAATTCAAATACTAATCTGATTTGTGATATTCCCCTATTTAATAAAGATGAGAAGCATTGCTTCGCAAGAGAGGAGATTCTTAGGATATTGAGATATTGATGAAAATTGGTATTAGAATACGCCTTGAGCCAACATTGCATCCGCAACTTTGACAAAGCCTGCAATGTTCGCACCATCAACATAGTTCACAGTACCATTTTCTTTAGTACCGTATTTAACACAGTTACGGTGAATTTCTTTCATGATCGCGTGTAGACGCTCATCTACTTCTTCGAAAGTCCATCCTAAACGAATCGCATTTTGCGACATTTCAAGACCAGAAGTCGCCACACCACCCGCATTTGATGCTTTACCCGGCGCATACAAAATTTTGGCTTCAATGAATTTTTCAACAGCATCTAGAGTCGATGGCATGTTTGCACCTTCAGCAACACAAATCACACCATTTGCAATCAATGCAAGCGCATCTTCACCTGTCAACTCATTTTGAGTTGCACATGGCAGCGCGATATCACATTTGATTGACCAAGGGCGTTTGCCCTCAAGATATTCAAAGCCATGTTTAGACGCGAATTCAGAAATACGACCACGTTTAACGTTTTTAAGCTCCATCACTTCAGCCAACAATTCGTCGGTAAAGCCGTCTTTCACATACACAGTACCCGCAGAGTCTGAAAGTGAAACCACTTTAGCCCCTAAGAACATCGCTTTTTCAGCAGCGAATTGTGCAACATTACCTGAACCTGAAATAGTCACCACTTTATCTTGAAAGCAATTACCCTTAGTTTTCAGCATTTCTTCAGCAAAATAAACCGTGCCATAACCCGTTGCTTCTGGACGAGCCAATGAACCACCGAATGACAAACCTTTACCTGTAAATACAGATGAAGTGTCATTACTGAGTTTTTTCATCATCCCAGCCATGTAGCCAACTTCACGACCACCTACACCAATATCCCCCGCAGGAATATCCGTATTTGAACCAAGGTAACGGTATAATTCAATCATTAATGCTTGGCAGAAACGCATAATTTCGCCTTCAGACTTACCTTTAGGATCAAAGTCTGAACCGCCTTTACCGCCACCCATAGGAAGTGTGGTTAAAGCATTTTTAAATGTTTGTTCAAAACCTAAAAATTTAAGAATTGAAAGGTTCACCGATGGGTGAAAACGCATACCACCTTTAAATGGCCCGATGGCTGAATTGTACTGTACACGGAAAGCACGGTTCACATGAGTCTGACCTTTGTCATCGACCCAAGAAACACGGAATTGAATCGCACGTTCTGGCTCAACCAAGCGTTCAAGCAAACCGTGATCAGCATACTGTGGGTTCTTTTCAATGAACGGCCAAAGGCTAGTCATGACTTCTTCTACAGCTTGTAGAAATTCGGGTTGATGTGCATCACGTGATTTAACGTAGTCTAGGAAGTCGTTAAGGCTGTTATATTTCAACACTTAATCCTCAGCAGAAAGATGGATCAAAATTGATCAAATTTTTAAAAAGTGATAATTTTTGGCGCAAAATATTAAATATCTTTTGCAGCCAATCCACAATAGTTATTTTAAAAAAAATGAAAAAAAGTTTTAATAACATATATTTATATTAACTATAACCAACTAAATTCGCTGAACCCCAGCATGTTTCATCGCTGTTTTCATTGACTTTTTTGCTCAATAATAATGCATTCATGGCGCTATTTTCGGGCAAGAGATTAAACAATAAAATCATGCTAAAATCGCACATCTTGACTCAATCTTCTTTTCTGTATGCTGCTATTTCTTTAGCAGTTGTGGTTTACACATGAATTCTCAAATTGCTCTCATCCAAAATATTGATGCCTTACTTCCTCAAACCCAATGTGGTTTATGTGGTCATCGAGATGGATGCTTACCTTATGCCAAATCCATTGCAGAAGGTGAAGAAGCCAATAAATGTGTCCCTGGAGGTCAACCTGTCGCTGATGCACTTGCAGCGCTGCTTAAACGCCCTCAATTACACGCCGAAGAAAGTGTTTGGCCTATTCAAAGTGATGGTCGTCCACAGCGCATGAAAGCGATTATTCGTGAAGATGAGTGTATTGGCTGTACCAAATGTATCAGCGCTTGTCCTGTGGATGCCATTATCGGTTCAGGTAAACTCATGCACAGCATTTTGACTGATTTATGCACGGGCTGTGAACTTTGCATTCCGCCCTGCCCTGTCGACTGCATTGATTTAATTGAAGATGATCACATTTTACCGAATGAGACATTACGTATTAGCGAACAAAATGACTTACGCAATCGTTATTACTCACATATTCAACGTGAAGAACAACGACGTACCCATCGTAAGGGCCCTGTGGTACGTGCCAATATTGACACTGCATTATTTGCTCAATTTTCAGCTCAAGATGACCGTGTGCCTGACATCTTGATTACGCAAATTGAAGATAAACCAGCGGTTCAGTTAGATGCTCAATCCACCATTGAGTTGGCAAAAATTCGAACACAAATCAAAAAGTTAGAAAAACAGCTCAGCGTTCGTGATGATGCAAAAAAACGTCTGCTCTTAGATGAACTCAACCAACAGCTCAATGCTTGTCAAGGAATGTAAAATGCCTGTAAAGAATATGACTAAAAAACAAATTCAGGTATTTTTTGAGCGATTACGTGAGCAAAGACCCAACCCGAAAACTGAACTCAATTATTCCAGTCCTTTTGAGCTTTTAGTCGCGGTTACGCTTTCTGCACAAGCAACCGATGTGAGTGTCAACAAAGCCACCGACCAGCTATTTCCGATTGCCAATACACCTGAAGCAATCTATGCGTTAGGAGTCTATGGTTTAAAGCAATATATTAAGACCATTGGCTTATATAACGCTAAAGCCGAAAATGTGATTAAAGCATGTAAGATATTGATCGAGAAGCATAATAGCATCGTACCCAACAACCGTGCTGACTTAGAAGCATTACCGGGTGTGGGGCGTAAAACGGCAAATGTGGTGCTTAATACCGCCTTTGGACAAGCGACCATGGCAGTCGATACCCATATTTTTCGTTTAGGCAATCGTACAGGTTTAGCGGTAGGCAAAAATGTGCTCGAAGTTGAACAGCGACTGCTTAAAGTGATTCCTAAAGAATTTATACTGGATGCACACCATTGGCTGATTTTACATGGTCGTTATTGTTGTATTGCCCGTAAGCCCAAGTGCAATGAATGTGTGGTGTCTGATGTCTGCCAGTGGCCAGATCGCTTTGAATTTGGCGCAGCCAAAAGCATTGCAATAAAAATGCTGCAAGACCAAAACTAAATTTAGTTTTGATCTTTATTTTTCTGTTGCAACTTCGGATGGAGTTGACGCGCTGATTGGCTGTTTTTCTTTTCTGCCGCTTCTTGCTTTTGCACGTGACGTAAAGCTTTAAAACTCTGAACCATTAAGGCCAATACCACAAGACCAAATACAATCACCAGTACAATTAAACCCATTTTCAGCAAGATAGCATCCTCAAAATTTTGCACAAATTAAAAGAGCCCTAATATGACTTAGGACTCTTTTAATGTCAAAACATTCACCGCACTATGGCATATGAATTATTTTGCTTGATCTAAAATTGCAAACAAATCTGCTTGAACTTCATCAATTGGACGAAGACCATTGAGTTTGTCATACGTCGGTGCATTTTCACCAGACGCTGCACGACCTTGGTAAAAACCGACCAATTGTTCAGTTTCAGTATGATATGAACCAAGACGTTTACGAATGGTTTCTTCTTGATCATCTGGACGTTGAACTAAATCTTCGCCAGTTTCATCATCTTTACCTTCCACTTTAGGCGGATTGTAAACCATATGATAAACACGACCAGAAGCTGGGTGCTGACGACGACCTGAAAGACGTTGTACAATTTCTTCATCTGGAACATCAATTTCAATCACATGATCGATATTAATACCTTCGCCTTCCAAAGCTTCTGCTTGAGGAATCGTGCGTGGGAAACCATCAAAAATGCAACCGTTTACACAATCAGGTTGAGCAATACGTTCTTTCACAAGACCAATGATTAGCTCGTCAGATACAAGACCGCCGCTCTCCATCACGCTTTTAGCTTTAAGACCTAATTCAGTACCTTCACGAATTGCAGCACGGAGCATATCACCGGTTGAAATTTGTGGGACATTGTAGCGCTTACAGATCAACTGAGCTTGTGTGCCTTTACCTGCTCCAGGTGGTCCGAGTAATATAATGCGCATAAAAAAACATCCTCATTTAACAATGTATATGACGCTTTGTTCATGCCAAATCTATTGATTCACCATGTAGTCCAGCATCCAATTAATCTAATTATAAGAAAGCCACAAACAAATGTATTGTACCTGCTATAAATCCAGTTACGCCACCCAGAACAATCAAAATCCATTCGTCTTCCTGAAAAGCAGGCCGTAATAAATTTTGAAACTCTCTTGGTGTCAACTCTAGAATACGCTCTCTAAACATTTGATAGATTTTCTGTGCACGGCTCGCATTAAACGCAGGGTCGCATACAGGCACCATCGTAATTTCAATTGAGCGATCGATCAAGTCTGTCTTGAGTTTTGCATACTCTTTTGGCCCTAAAGAGAGTTGTAAAGAGGTTCTAACCAGAGGTGTTTCCATAATTTGGTTAATATGGCGTTTAACAAGGCGGCGAGTTTTATCTTTCTTCCCGCCATACATCATTTCCGTCATAATGGATTTTAACGTAATTAGGTCTTCTGTGACTACTCGTGCAAAGACATCTGATACTTCATCCTGACGTTTCATAAACGCGCCTTGAATATTGTATGTGCCAATACGTGGAATCACGGGTTTTACCCACGGGAATTTACGATCTTTAGTTAATTCAAAGAATTGTGGATAACGTACATAGTGTGGTTCAAGTGGATTAAACACCATCCAGATCGCAATCCAGTTGGTCAAAAAGCCCCAAATAGATGCCCAAAAAGGTACAGTCCAATGCCATGGTACAACGAACCAAACAATCATTTGGAATACACCAAAGAACATTCCAATGAGCGCACTAATATGCCAAATAAAATTGATCTCTTTCTGACCGACTTTAAGAAACATATTGACCATTAAACGGCGATCACCTTCCATTTGGCGAACCACCATTTCACGCATATCAACAAGTGACTCGACGTTCATGGTCAGCTCAGTCACAAGTTCTCTTAAAATACCCGGCAATTGTTTATGCGCTTGAGCATAAATTCGACGTTTAATCGAATAAGGTAAGTTTTCCCAAAGGACAGCATTACGTTCAAGCATCGTTTCATCAATGAGGTGTTCAAGTTCCAAACCGACTTGCTCACCAATGATCCGTGCCATATCTTCAGGATCCATTGCATCTAAAAATTCACGCAAAGAGCCCAATTTGGATAAGGTGTTATCGGTAATAATGCCTGAAATACGACCCGCTTTACGTGGCACAATTCCCTGCCAACCGACAGGTAATGGACCTAAATGGAATCCCCAAAAAGTAAGCGGATAAAATACCATTTTAAGCGCCATCCACACATGCGCCCAAGTGACAAAAGCCGTGACTGGGATAATGCTTAGTACTGCCCAAAAATCAGGACGATTCAAGAAGGTTTGCCACAATTCGTTGACGTACTCAAGCATGCATAAAATCCATATTTAATTTTTAATCACAAAATAATAAATGTTATAAAATCAATTTTTTTTACTATAAACCAATACTTAGGGTATAGGAAAATTGTAGCCTTGGCTGTGTCTCAGCAACCACATAACCCGATTTATCCTTAAGCTCTTCACCCGCACCAATACCAACACTAAAAGTACTAATCCGTTCAGAACTCAATAACACATAGGCTAAATCAACCCCTGCACCCAATCGCGCTTTATACTCATTGTCTACGCCCTTACTTTCAATATGTCCCGCATAGACACCAATATAATAGCCATTCTTATCTTTACCAGTGAGGTGATAAGGATAGCGAAATCCGACTTGACCACCCGCAGTATAATCATCATCGATAAAAACACCTGCTTTAGCATAAGCAATCCCATAAGGATTTACCCACTCTACATTCATATGAAGCATTTCTTGTGTAAATCCTGCCCCTAAATTCCATGCTGTTGCACTTTCTGGTGTCAATTTAGCTTCTGGTAAATATGGATTATCTTGTGCATACGCTACATTGGTTAGCGCAAAAAATGCCAATAAAGGATACATTTTTGTCATTTTTTTCATCGTGGTCCCTAATTCTATTTTTAATACAGTCCTTTTTCAATTTTGACTTTAGCAGAATTATGAGAACTCTTATATACTGCACTTTACAATTTTAATGTCTGTAAAGTCAAAGTTTAAGCTAAACAAGCCCAACTGTTTACCTGAACAAATATCAAAAAATGATGATATGCATTAGAATATGCCTCTGGTTTTTCCACTCTCCTGTATGTAAGTCGATCACGTATGAAGCAGCACTTTCCTTTAAAAAATGCTCAACAAGAAAAGCGCATTTATCGCAATCGAATTTTTATCTCGGCCGGGATTGTTGCATTCTTTCTGTTATTACTGATTGTTCGTTATGCTTACTTGCAAATCTCACATTATGATGAGTTTTCAACTGCATCGGATCAAAACCGAATTCGCTTGCAACCTTTAGCACCAGCACGTGGCTACATTTATGACCGTAATGGTATTTTGCTCGCTGACAACTACCCTGTATTTTCAGCAACCATGTCTCGTGCAGATGTTGACGATATTGATGGCACCGTACAACGCTTAATTCCAATTTTGGGCTTGACTCAAGAAGATATAGACCGTTTTAGCAGTCGAATTAAAACCTCAAAAAAAACAGAACGTGTTTCGCTTAAACTTAATTTAACTGAAACGGATATCGCTAAATTTAGTGAAGTTAAATTCCAGTTTCCTGGGGTCAATATAGAAACCCAAATGACTCGCTACTACCCACATGGTGACCTGTTTGCTCATGTGATTGGTTATGTGGGACGTATTAATGACAAAGAATTAAAATCCATTGATAAAGACTTATATGCAGGCACCAACTTAATTGGCAAAATTGGCGCTGAAAAATCCTATGAAGAACTTTTGCACGGTGTACCAGGCAATGAATCTGTCGAAGCAGATGCCCACGGCAATGTGCTGCGTAATTTAGGACGTAAAGATCCCATTCGTGGCAATGACTTATATCTGTCGATTGATTATGGCTTACAAGTGGTCGCGACAGAACAGCTTGCGGGGCGACGAGGTGCAATTGTGGCACTGAACCCGAAAACGGGGGAAATTCTAGCACTGGTGTCTAGTCCAAGTTTTAATCCCAATTTATTTGTCACAGGCATTAGCACTACCGATTACAGCGCATTACGAGACAACCTAGACCAACCGCTTTATAACCGTGCTGTTCAAGGTGCCTACCCTCCCGGTTCAACCATTAAACCAATGTTTGGTTTAGGCGGGATCCATTATGGATATGTCGATTGGAATACGGCAATTTCTGACCCCGGTTATTTCACCTTACCTGGCGATAGCCACCGTTTCCGTGACCACAAAAAAGCGGGGCATGGCGTGGTCAACATGCATAAAGCCCAAAATGTATCTTGTGATACTTATTTTTATGTATTGTCCTACCGTATGGGTATCGACAAAATGAATACGTGGATGCGCCAGTTTGGTTTTGGTGAAAAAACAGGTGTTGACTTACCCAGCGAAAGTACAGGTTTATATCCAAATCCAGAATGGAAAATGCGAACCCGTAAAAGTAAGTGGCTAAAAGGTGAAACCATTTCCGTGAGTATTGGCCAAGGTGCTTTTACAGCGACCCCATTACAACTGGCAATGGCAACAGCAATTACAGCAAATCAAGGCTCGCACATTACCCCGCATGTACTGCGCGAAAGTCATGGTGCAAAACCATATACCCCTATCAATGCACCCAATGGGAAAATTCAGTTTAATGGGCAACCTGAAGACTGGATTAAAATGCGAGATGCAATGGTCGATGTCGTTGACACGGGTACGGGTCGTGGTATCCGCACCCCTATGTATAAAATTGCAGGTAAAACAGGAACAGCACAGGTTAAAAGTATTGCCCAAGGAAAGAAATATAACGAATCATTATTGACCGAGCGTCAACTGGATCATGGTTTATTTGTCGGTTTTGCTCCAGCTGAAAATCCTGAAATTGCCATTGCAGTGGTTTGGGAAAATGGTAAACACGGCGGTTCAGCTGCACAATTAGCCCGTCCTATTTTTGATTATTGGCTACTTAAACGTGAGAAAAACCCAATCCGTCCCGCAGCGCATCAAATTAGCGGTGGCTTAATGACAGCAGGAATTAAACCCGGTGAATTACCAAGTGGTACACCTCCTGTGACGGGTGCGGCTCATCCGAATCAACCTCAAGCCACAACTCAAGCTCCAGCATTAACCAGCCCACAACAAGTACAGGGTGAATGATCTATGAAAAATCAACTCCGCATTATTGGCGGTGAATGGAAACGCCGCCAACTTCCTTTTGCCAGTGTGGATGGTTTACGTCCTACACCTGACCGTGTACGTGAAACGTTGTTCAACTGGTTAATGTGGGATATTCAAAATACTCACGTTTTAGATCTTTGTGCTGGCTCTGGTGCATTAAGTTTTGAGGCATTGTCACGTGGCGCAGCTCACGTCATCATGATTGAACCGAATCGCAATCAAGCTGAATTTTTAACCAATAACTTGCAATTGCTTAAAGTCACCAATCAACGTGCAAAATTAAAAATTGCAACGGCACAACAAACCTTGCCTACGCTCAAAGAACAATTTGATTTGGTTTTTTTAGATCCACCTTATAGTTTGGATTTATGGCAAGAACTGGCTCAACTTGCAGACCCTTTAATTAAAGATAAGGGTTTCATTTATGTTGAAGCAGATCGTGACTTAACCCAATTAAAACTGCCATCGTCTTGGCAACAAATCAAACAAACCAAAGCTGGAACAGTACGCTCTGGGCTATATCAAAAACAAGATTTTAATTAAACCCAATGCAAAAGGATTCCACTATGGAATCCTTTTTTATTAAATTTTCTACTTTAATTTGCAGAAATACAGCTAAATATAGACTTGGCTTTTTCACTCATCTTTAGAATACTGCTCACTTTCCTTTTGTACGCATCGCTATGACTTGGCTGTTATTTATTCTTGGTGCAATAGTCGCTGGTTTTGTACAAGGACTTACAGGTTTTGCCTTCGCTTTAATTGCCATGTCTTTTTGGGTATGGGTACTCTCTCCTCAGATTGCCGCACCTTTAGTGGTGTTTGCGTCGGTATGGAGCCATATTATTTCTTTATCCAATGAACCGAAACAAGTTCATCTGAATAAATCACTGGTTTTACCTTATTTAATTGCGGGTATGATTGGCGTTCCATTAGGCAGTTACTTACTCCACATTATTCAAGCCGATACCTTTAAATTAATTTTAGGCTTATTTTTAATTGTGTGGTGCCCGATGATGCTTTTTAATCCACAATTTCCACGCCTGCAACAAGCCGGAAAATTTGCAGATAGTTGGGTTGGCTTTATCGGTGGAATATTGGGTGGTTTAGGCGGATTTTGTGGTGCACTGCCTTCCGCTTGGCTGATGCTCAAAAACTTATCCAAACAAGAACAGCGCTATATTTTACGCCATTTCAACTTCGGCATTCAGGTCTTTACCTTACTCGCATATTTAGTCCAAGGCACACTGGATATACAATTACTCCCTTATCTGCTGATCTTGCTTATTTTTGTCAGTTTCCCTGCCATTTTAGGGGCAAAATTATTCTATAAAATTTCAGAAAAACAATTTAAACATATTGTTTTAAGTCTTTTATTTTCATCTGGTTGTTTCTTAATGTTCAGTAATCTGCTCTAACTTTCAGACTGATTGTGAGGTTTATTCTTTTATAATAAGTTTCGCAATTAATCCAAATTTCATTTAATCAAAAAACAGCCAATCAATATGCAATCAAGCATTTATAATAAAAAAAACTTTATACAATATCGGCTTCCCTTCACCAGTCGTTTTAAAAATGAAAACCTTGATTTTATTAGCAGGGATTATTCTTCTCACTGCCTGCTCCTTGGGTACATCACGTGAAGTCAAACTTGCTGAAAAAATGCTCTCACATTTTCAATGTAATAAAATTGAAAGTGCACAAATGACACATAATTCTATAACCACTTATCACGAACAATCTTTAGCCTCTAGCCATCAAAAAGCCAGCTTGTATGTACAAAGCTATAAAGATGGTGAACAATTATTTGATATGCCCTTAACTGAAGTCATTGAGCAGCAATATGTCATTTACAAAGCAGCTTGCCAAAATTTAGGGGGGATTGAACCGACATTTGCTGAATAAAAAATGAATTCAAATAAATTGATGAATGAGATGAAATTCTATTTTTTATTAAAATTATCAAACATTAAGCTCAGATCTTTGTAATGGAGCAATCTAAGCCTTACTTTAAAGTCAGACAGGGATCACACCCTGTCTTTTTAAACATTATGCTTCAGGGTAATAGCGTGTATCTACGCTAAATTTTTCTGGAAATTTAGGATTAATTTGAGCATAGAAACCCATAATTTCAGCCATATCTTTCTCATAATCCCCTGTCGGATATACAATTTTTCCTACGCCCGTTTTTTTCTTGGCATAATCCATATAAGCCAAAGCAATCGGTACACCCGCACTGATGGCAACATGATAAAAGCCTGTTTTCCATTGTTCTTGTTTGGCACGTGTCGCTTCGGGTGTTACCAACATCACCAACTTTGGATGCTGTTTAAATAAGTCTGTCATGACCTGAACCATACTAAGACGAGGTTCACCTGCATTTTTTGGCGTTCGGTCTATACCTATTCCGCCCATCGCTCTTACAAATGGACCAAATGGCAGTTTCATGTAACTGTCTTTAATGGTTAAACGAACATTAACGCCTAAAGCTTTAAGTGCTAAACGTGCGTATAAGGCATCCCAATTACTGGTGTGTGGCGCGGCAATCATGACACATTGATCTAAATCAAGCGGCCAATGATTATCCAGTTCCCATCCCATCATTTCTAAACTTTGTTCAGCTAATTTTTCGAACACCTAAAAACACCACACTTAAGAAAGTGTGCAGATTCTAACAATGCGGCTGAAATATGAAAGCACAATACGATCAATAAATAATCAATTAATGTATAAATGTATAAATTAATTGCTTCATTATTTTTCAAAATTTCTCTTCTTGACGAAAATCATGACCTTATTTTAAAAATGATAAAAGCGGAATCAATCAAAATCCATGTACAGAATAACAAAGCATAACAATATCTATATTTAATAAACTTCATTTTTTTCGTAGTTTTAGCAGTTGCATTGAAACATCTTAGGAATCACCTCATGAAAAAAATAATTTTCATTCTCTCTCTGACCACATTGGCTTTAAGTGCATGCACAAAACCAAATAATGATACTCAGCAGACCAATAAAGCACCTGAAACTACAGCAACGCAAACGACTGAAACTACAGCGACCCAACCTGCAATGCCAATGGGTGACACAGCCGAAACTTCACTGGATTGGGCGGGTGAATATACAGGCATTTTCCCCTGTGCAGACTGCGAAGGAATTGAAACAGAACTTGAATTAAAAGCAGATAAAACCTATGAGCTCACAGAAGAATATCTCGGTAAAGGAAAAGGCAATGAATTTAAAGTTAAAGGAACATTTAGCTTTGATCAGAACAATCCATCCGTGATTAGTTTAGATAAAGCTGGAGAAAATCGTAAATTCTTTGTCGGTGAAAACTTTGTTGAAGCACGTGAGATGGATACAGGTAAAGCGATTGACTCTAAGCTTAATTATAAACTACAGAAAAAGTTGAATTAATTCCGCTATTTTTAGCCGAAAAAGCCTGAAAGATGGCTTTTTTGGCTACTTTTCTGATGCATTAATCATGATTTGCTACAAATAAATGACTTATTTTGCTCATCTAGACTAGATAGATCATTCAGTTGTGATTATGTTTAAAAAAACCTTTTTTATAATTTGATGCTCATTATGAAAAAAACGATGATTTTGCTCGGTTTTTTTCCCATACTCTTTTTAAGTAGTTGTGAGAAATCATCAAGTACGTCCTCAATGAAACAAGATGCTGATCCACATCAACACTCCTTAAAATCGGTGCAGACTCAAGTTCCAGACTGGCTTGGCCAGTATAAAGCGTTCGTTCCTTGTCATTCTTGTGAAAAAAAACTGATTTCATTACAACTGAATCAAAATAAAACCTATACCTTAAAAGAAGTTCAATTCTTTAAGCAAAAGCAGCAGCAAAAAGAATCTTCGGGAACACTTCATTTCAATGCTCAAAATACTAATTTGGTGCAATTAGTCGAAGATAAAACCCACAAAATTCATTACATTGCTTTGCATAATCAGTTCATTGAACTGCTTGATCAAAATAAAAACCGCTTTGAAAATTTCGAAAAATATCAAATTCCGAAAGTACAGCATATTGAAGTTAATAATGCACTTAAACATGTCAGCATACAGGCAGATTTATTTAAAATAGAAAAAATAAATCTGAATAGCATTGAAAATACAAAACTAACGTATCTCTTTGAAATTAATAATCTCTCAGATCGTGTACTTAAGTTACGCGACAACGATATTATTTTAGTCGATGAAAAAAATAATGAGCACATTTCAACAATAGAAAATAGCCTCATTGCTCCCAATAAAACCCGTTATGAGCTTGTCTCCTTTGTTTATCCTAAACCCTCCCCACCCACTTATATTAAAATTAAATAATTTCAAGTTTAATCTCAGAATAAGAAAATCCCCGCACTATGTGGGGATTTTTAAGGTCGAATAACTTATCTGACTTAGATGATTATTTTGGTGAGAATCATTGTCTAAAATAACCATACCAATATTCCTGTAAATAACACTAAGCCTCCTCATGCCTCAATTAATTGTAATCACAGCAATTTATGTTCTAAAGCCATAAACATGAATGGCTGAAAATAACGATATGTTATATCATAACAATAATATTCATTTATCTTTGGACTTTGCTTAATAATGAAATACAAGACCACTTTTCTACCTGTTTTGAGCTTCTCATTTATTTCCTGTTTTGCTTGGGGCGATGATATGACGGTGTTAGAAACCATTAAAGTTCATGCTGAGGCTTCATCGGAGCATGATTTGCAAAAAAATACTGCTGCGACCAAATTTTCACATGATGTATTAGATGTTCCCTTCAATCGTGCTTTTATTGATTCCGAAACGTTAAAGCAACAAGATGCTCAACGGATTGACGATGTGCTCACCTTAGTCAGTGGTGTTTTTCATCAAAACAACTATGGCGGTGGATTTTGGGATAATTACTCTTTTCGTGGCTTTAGTAGCGATCCAAGTTTAGGTGCAGCAATCATTCGTAATGGCTTAAGTGTTAATCGTGGTATTAGTGCACCCAAAGATATGGTCAATATTCAATCTCTCGATTTTTTAAAAGGGCCTGCCGCAGCACTATATGGCCGTGGTGAAACAGGTGGGTTACTGAACATCAATAGTAAAAAACCGCTTTGGCAATCTGAAAGTGAAATTAACTTAAGTACCAACACCTTCGAACAATATCGTTTCAGTGCCGAGCACACAGCACCTTTAAATGATGAAATTGCTTATCGTTTTGCAATAGCACATGAAAATAATCAGAGCTTTCGAGATCATGTATCTAGTGAACGCTGGTTCTTTTCGCCTCAACTCTCTTGGAAAATTTCAGATCAAACCCAACTGGATTTCGACAGTGAATTTACCCAGCATATGGGTACATTTGATCGCGGGGTTAGCACCCTTCATCAACAATTTGTGATGGATCCTAAGACCTTTACTGGTGAACCCAGTGATGGAGACATGCGCGTAAAGGATCATTTTTTCCAGCTACGTTTAAATCATGCTTTAAATGATGTATGGCGCTTTAAAACAGCTATCAGCTATAAAGATGCTCAAATGGTCGGTTATTCAACTGAGCCACGTCGTATTCAGGCAGATGGACAAACTCTAGAGCGTCAGCGCCGTTATCGTGATTATCAAAGTGAAGATGTTCTATGGCAAAATGAGTTACTTGGCACAGTTGATCAGAATTGGGCACGCCACGAATTACTGGTTGCAACCGAATTAGGACAACTCGATTTTAAACAATATCAATTACGCCGTAACCATAGTACTGGTTATTTAAATACCATCGATATTTATCAACCTATATATGGTGTGTATGCTCCTGAGCTGGCAGCGTTTACCAACACGCAAGAACGACAACGCTATGCTGCGATTAATTTGCAAGATCAAATATTCTTCAATGATCAGTGGAGTATTTTAATTGGTAATCGCTACGACTATATCCAACAAAATTTTGAAAATCACTTAAATGCAAAGCAAGACAAACAAAACCTGCAACGTAATAGCCCACGTGTAGGTATTAATTTTAAAATTTCAGATCAAGCGTCTATTTATAGCAACTATGGACATTCTTTTGCCATGAATAGCGGTATCAATCGTTTAGGCGAGACTTTCGCTCCAGAACAAGGGCAAAGTTATGAATTAGGTGGAAAATATCGCTTAAATGAAGCAAGTTTAGTGAGTATGGCACTCTTTAAAATAAAAAAACAAAATGTGTTAACCACTGATCCGATTGACTCTAACTTTCAGACCACTGCTGGGGAAGTAAGCAGTCAAGGCATCGAATTTGATTTAAACAGTCAACTCACAGACCAGTGGACAATAGCAGCAACCTATAGTTTGACTGATGCTAAAATTGAAAAAGACCAAGATTTGGCAAAAGGTGCTCGTTTAAGCAATATCCCAAAACATCAAGCCTCTCTAAGTAGCCAATACGAATGGTTATTACACGGTACTCAACGTGCTGGAATTGGAGCAAATATCATTCATGTTGGGGAACGTAGTGGACATAACTTAGATAATGGCTTCAATCTGCCAAGTTATACCTTAACCAATTTAAATGCTTATTACTCACCCTCTGAGCAGTTACGTTATCAACTAAACCTAAACAATGTATTTGACGAAAAGTACTATGTTTCTAGTTATAGTGAATTATGGGTTCAACCGGGCGAACCTTTAAATGCTTCTGTTTCTGCACAGTTTAAATTTTAAATTATTTTATATGCACTCTCGTACTACTCGCCAAAAGTTAGATACCTCATCTGACTTTTGGCGGTGTGTTCTATAGAAAATAATAAGTTTTAAATGACGATAAGATCATTCTCATTTTTTAAAAAAATTATTGGAAATTTTAAACAACCCCATTATGCGCAAAAATAGGTTGGGCAAACAAAAAACAAGCAGACTGTTATCTCAAGATATTGCGCTTTGAGATGCATTGGAAATGCTTTACAGCACTTAAATTATGCTTGGCTATATAGTTTAGTTTAAAAATAAACCTTATATAAATGACAATAAAGTGCTCATTCTTGATTGCTCTAAATATGCTGACGGTTAAATGGATAAATCTGCGTTAATTATTTTTCGAATCACTTTCAATACGCCCATCAACCAAATTAATGGTTCGATCACAGTTCGCTGACAGACGTGGATCATGCGTAACCAGCAGTACTGCACAGTCTCGCTCACGATTCACTTTACGGAATAACTCAAAAACCTCAGCAGCCGTCTGGGTATCCAGATTACCTGTAGGTTCATCGGCTAGAAGCAATGCTGGCTCAGTGATAAGTGCTCTGGCAATCGCGACCCGTTGTTGCTGACCACCCGAGAGTTCATTCGGTTTACGATGAGCAAACTTTTCCAGACCAACTGCGGCAAGCAATTCATATGCTTGCTGTATCGCAAATTTATCGGGTTTGCCTCTTGTCAGCATCAATGGCATCAACACATTATCCAAAGCCGTAAAAGCTTGAATAAGGTGGTGAAACTGAAAGACAAATCCGATACTGTTGCCGCGCAGTGCAGTGCGTCCAGCATCATCCATGCCACTTGTCGCCTGCCCCAAAAGATAAAGCTCACCGCTGCTGGGTTTATCCAGTAAGCCAAGAATATTCAACAAAGTACTTTTACCAGAGCCAGATGGACCAATGAGTGCAGCAAAGTCGTGGCGTTCAATACACAGATCAATGCCATGCAACACCTCAACCTCATTGGGTTGAGCAATATTGTAAGACTTACGCAGCGCCTCTAGGCGTAACACTTCAGCAGACTTAGACATGACGAATCGCCTCCACTGGATCCAGTGCTGCTGCACGGCGTGCTGGTACAGCAGCAGCCAACACACCAGTAAGTATGGCCAATAATAATGCCAGCATAATCAGCTCGATAGACACGGGAATATAAAATAAACCCGGGCCAAAATTATTAAATACCCACACCAATGCGTAACTTGCCAAACTGCCCAGAACTGAACCAAGCAAGCCAAACAGCGCACCCTGAAAGAGAAAAATTCGTAAAATTTGCTGTCGAGTCGCGCCTGTCGCACGCAAAATACCAATTTCTCGGGTGCGCTGTACGACACTAACTGACAATACACTGGCAATGCCAAAGGCTACCGAAATAGCCACAAAAACAATAATCATACTGGTCGATAGACTCTGCGCTGAAATCGCATTCATTAATTGCGCATTGGTTTTAATCCAGCTTTCAGCTTGCAGCGATGTCAGACGTCCAACCTGCGCAGCCACATTTTCTGCCTGAAAAATATCTGCGACGGTTAAGTCAATGACCGTGACCCCACCGGGGAGACCGAGTAAAGATTGTGCTTGCTTCAAATCTAGATAGACATAGCGAGCATCCAGCTCACGTACCCCCAGTTCAAATATACCGGCAATATTTACCACCGCACTGTTCTGCTGACCAGTATCCAGTCGCAGCTTATTGCCTACTTGCACCCCCAGATCTTCAGCCAATTGGCTGCCAATCAGCACATCATTGGCTCCCACGCGTAGCTGACCACTGATCAGATACTGTTTAAGGGGGATGATTTTCTGATAACGCTCAATATTTATACCTACCAATGCCACCGACTCCAAAGCATCACCACGCTGGGCAAATGCAGGCCCAGATACGACTGGTGACACAGCTGTCAGTAATGGCAACTGATCTAGAGTTGCTGTAATTTGCTGCCAATTGTTGATAGAGCGCAAGCGCTGTGGGCGTTTATCTTCCTGCAACAACTGTAGAGTACCCACTGCTGGTGGTACTATTTGGTTCACATCATCTGGTGACAGCAAACGGATATGGGCCTGAGTGCCTAAGGTACGCTGGATAATATTGGACTGTAAACCTTGCATTAAAGCCGTAACAAACACAATCACAGCCACACCCACTGCAACACCCACAGTAATCATGGTGGACTGCGCACGCCCCTCGCGCAAAAAACTGATCGCAATAGTCCACTCGATCCAAAGTCGCCCGAAAAAAATTTTCAATCGAATTTCACCGGCAATTCATTTTTGCTGTTTGCGTCATTGGTATTATGAGTAAATGGTGTTTTTTGCAGCTTTAAGCGTACCCGCGTACCATCCGCTAGTGAAGATTCAGCATCAGTCAGTACATGATCACCTGCACTTAAACCTGACATCACTTCAGACATGGCCAAACCACGTAAACCTAGATTGACCTGTTGACGCTGTATTTTTCCATCTCGCAGCAACAGCACCACTGCCTTATTTCCTTGCACACGACTTAAAGCATCATTTGGAATAACCAACGCTTGCTCTCGCTTGCCAGTTTCGATATTCACCGATACGGTCATATCCTGACGCAAAAATTCAGGCACTGGATTAACCGCCAACCGAACCTCCACCGTACCACGCTGTGGATCAATGCTGGGTGCAATAAAATTGATACGGGCAGGAAAAGGTTTATCTGGATAGGCATCGGCAATGACTGCCGCATTTTGCTGCAAAGCAAGCCGTGGTAAATTTCGCTCGTCGAACGGCACACGAATTTCCGTGCTGCCATCAAGTGCAATAGTAAGCAGAGTTCGCCCCGGCTGTACCAGATCGCCTGGCTCTACATTACGTGTCAGCACTGTACCTGCCACTTCGGTACGTACTTTTGTTTTAGCAAGTTGTGCCTGTAGCGCAGCAAGACGCTCACGGAGCAAAACTTCCTCAACTTTACCGGGTGCCAGTGCGGCCACTCTTAAGCGAGCCGACTTAACGTTATTGCGGGCAACCTTCTCAGCTTTCTCCGCCTGTTCCCTAGCTTCGGCCGACAACATTTCAGGTTCAGTCAAATTGCGTCTACGCTCCGCTTCACGGCGAGCCTGTTCAAACTGTACTTTCGCATTCGCCAAATCCACTTCAGCTTGTGGACGCCTGCTGGTCGCCAACTCGGTCAGCGCAGCCTCGGCCTGCCGTACCTGAGCAGTCAGCTCATCCGATTTCAGTACCAACAGCAAATCACCGCGTGAAACCCGATCTCCTTCTTGCACAAGCCGCTCAAGTACCACCCCAGTAATTTCACTGCCAATCTGGGTGCGTGACACCGTTACTACTCGCCCAGTCGCAACCACTGTTTGTACCAATGGCATCGACGCAACGGTATAGCTCGACAACAGCGGCCCCTGCCACCAATGAAATACCGCAAAACCAGCTGTGAGCATAAGCAGTATAATAATAACCACAGATTTATAGCGAGCAGCGCGCAATGAGCTTCTCCAGTTCAAATTAAAAGCGTAGTACATCAATCAAAAGTACCATGCCTCTGTAAAATTATATATTTTAGAGAGCATTCAAAAATCTGTCTCACTCACTCAACGAGAAATAAGACAGATTTTTTAAGTTAACAGTAACCCATTGAGCTTAGGTTACTTTTATAAATAAAATCCACATATTAAATAGAGAGATGTCTATTTTTACTCTTCTAAAAGACTTCTTAACATCCATGCTGTTTTTTCATGTACTTCAAGTCTTTGTGTGATGATATCGGCTGTTGGCTGGTCATTTACTTCATCGACAATCGGGAAAATAGCTCGAGCAGTGCGCGCAACAGTTTCATGAGCATTGACCAATAAACTGACCATTTCCTGTGCTTTTGGAACGCCTTCCACTTCTTTAATTGCAGTTAATTTTACAAATTGTTTATATGTCCCGGGAGCCGGAAAACCTAAAGCACGAATTCGCTCAGCAATGATATCCAATGCGTTCCATTGCTCAGTATATTGGTTCATAAACATGTTATGTAAGCTATTGAATTGTGGCCCTGTAACATTCCAGTGAAAGTTATGGGTCATCAAATATAAAGTATAGCTATCAGCAAGTAGTTTGGATAAACCTTCAACAATTTTGGCACGATCATTATGAGAGATGCCAATATCAATTTTCATGGTTTTAGATTGTTTTTTAGAATTAGCCATTTAAAGACTCCTCATTATTTAAGTATTTGTTTATTCTATATAAAATTAAAATCTATCACTAAGACCATAAGTTCTGTCGAACAAAGGATATCTGTTGTTATACTCCCCTAACAGCATTTTGCAAACCTTTACAATCATTAGATCTTATTATCACAAGATCTGCCTTAAGCTGTATCGCAGCAGAAATACAGCTTCCCCAAGCACTAGATTTTTAATGACTTTCGTTTCTATTTTAACACCCGCTATATGTGCAGTTTTGCTTGTTTCTTTTAACACGTCCTCTGCATTAGCATAGGCTTAAAAATTATTTCTAGGCACAGATATAGTCGTAATAGAAGCCTACCTGTGTGAATAAATCTTTTAAAAGCATAAATGAACCAAGTGTGTTCATTAACTGAGATACATCCAAGCCTTAAATCAGTTGGAAATAACATGAAATCCAAGCATAGAAAAGGTCGCATTTAAGCGACCTTTTCTACAACAAAAACAAATGTGAGTCACACTGTGCGTAATCTTGATATAAAAGTAATATTTATAAAAAATTACAACAACAAGTATTACTCAAAGGCAGATTACATCATACCGCCCATACCACCCATGCCGCCCATATCTGGCATAGCAGCTTTGTCTTCTGGGATATCAGTGATCATGCATTCCGTTGTTAACATTAAAGCAGCAACAGATGCAGCATGCTCAAGTGCAGAACGCGTTACTTTAGCTGGGTCAAGAATACCCATTTCAAGCATATCGCCATATTCACCTGTTGCAGCGTTATAACCGAAGTTACCTTCACCATTTTTAACAGCATTGATGACTACAGATGGTTCATCACCCGCATTGGCAACAATTTGACGTAAAGGCGCTTCAATTGCACGACGTAAAATGTTGATACCAACATTTTGGTCATCATTCACGCCAACTAAACCATCAAGTGCAGAAGCAGCACGTACCAACGCAACACCACCACCCGCAACTACACCTTCTTCAACCGCTGCGCGAGTTGCATGAAGTGCATCGTCTACACGGTCTTTCTTCTCTTTCATTTCAACTTCTGTTGCTGCACCAATTTTGATGACTGCAACACCGCCTGCTAATTTAGCCACACGTTCTTGAAGTTTTTCTTTGTCATATTCTGACGTTGATTCTTCAATTTGTGCACGGATTTGAGTAACACGTTCAGAAATTTGAGCTGCATTACCTGCACCATCAACAAGTACTGTATTTTCTTTAGAAACAGTCACTTTATGCGCTGTACCTAAATCTTGTAATGATGCAGTTTCTAAAGACATACCAACTTCTTCAGAAATCACAGTTGCACCAGTTAAGATCGCGATATCTTGCAGCATTGCTTTACGGCGGTCACCAAAACCAGGTGCTTTAACCGCACATACTTTAATAATGCCACGCATGTTATTAACAACAAGTGTTGCTAACGCTTCGCCTTCAACATCTTCAGCAATAATAAGCAGCGGTTTACCGGTTTTCGCAACAGCTTCTAACACTGCAATCAATTCACGGATATTGCCGATTTTTTTATCAACAAGCAAAATGAACGGATTTTCAAGTTCAGCCGTTAACGTTTCTTGTTTGTTTGCAAAATACGGGCTGATATAACCACGGTCAAACTGCATACCTTCAACAACGTCAAGTGAATCTTCAAAGCCTGAACCTTCTTCAACCGTGATCACGCCTTCTTTACCCACGCGTTCCATTGCTTGTGCAATGAGTTTACCCACAGTGGTGTCAGAGTTTGCAGAGATTGAACCCACTTGTTCAATGGCTTTCGTGTCTGAAGCTGGTTTAGCGGTTGCTTTAATATTTTCAACCACTGCACGAACAGCAAGGTCGATACCACGTTTCAAGTCCATTGGGTTCATACCCGCAGTTACTGACTTGATGCCTTCATTCAAAATAGCTTGCGCCAATACAGTTGCAGTCGTTGTACCGTCACCTGCGATGTCATTGGTTTTTGAAGATACTTCACGAACCAGTTGAGCACCCATGTTTTCGAATTTGTCTTTTAAAACAATTTCTTTAGCAACAGTTACACCATCTTTAGTGATGTGCGGTGCACCAAAAGAACGATCAATAACAACGTTACGACCTTTAGGGCCTAAAGTAACTTTTACTGCATCTGCAAGTACGTTTACGCCTGCAATCATTTTGCTGCGCGCTGAATCACCAAATTTTACATCTTTAGCTGACATGACTTACTCCAAATATTTTTAATTTTTCAAGAATCTGATTCAATAAAACAGGTCTGTATTAGCCTTCTAAAACCGCTAAAATATCAGACTCTTTCATTACAAGAAGTTCTTCACCATCAACTTTTACTTTTGTTCCCGCATATGCGCCAAACAATACATTATCACCAACTTTAACATCTAAAGCACGCACGCCATTGTCTGTAATTTTACCGTTACCTACAGCAATGATTTCACCTTGAGCAGGCTGTTCAGCTGCTGAAGTGCTTAAGATTAGACCACCCGCTGTTTTGGTTTCCTTTTCAACACGGCGAATAACAACGTTATCATGTAAAGGACGAATGTTGCTCATTTGAAACTCCATCTACCTGATTGTAAGAACAGGTCTTTATACAGTGAATTGATAATGACTTAATTATTCCGTGGGTCATTATCAGAAAATAATTTCGATGACACTTTTGTGGGGATGGAAAAAAACGCTTCAAGGGTAAAATGAAAAAATATTTATGATTTTGTCTTTTTTTTATTCAATTCTCGCTATTTCTGGACTTAATCCGCATTTCTTTTATGCAGAACAAAATCACCTAACGCATTATCAAAATAATAATGTGCAATAGCACAATTAGAATGAATTACATTAAAACTGTTTGGCAAACCGCCATGTAAGCGATAGGAAGTTGCTGTTCCTGCATGAATTTCTAACACAGAATGACTCACATTTAAGTGGTAAAGCGCATTTAAATCATAAACAGCAGTATGATGTAAATGACCATGTAATAAGCCATTTAGACCACTTTTACTCCACACTTCCAGCGCCATTCGCCCTAATATTGGACAATCTTTTACGCCATGTTCAGCATTTGGAGGCGTATAAAAAGGCTGATGCGCCACAATTAATTTAATTTTATTTGGCGGTGCATGCTGCAAAGACTGATCAATCTGCTGAATTTGCTCCAGTGAAATATGCCCTTTGGTATGATAACGCCGCCGAATACTGTTCACACCCACAATAAAAAAGTGATCTGTTTCAAGTGTGGTTTCCATGTTGCCAAAAAACAACTGATAACGGGTAAATGGACTGAAGACCCGATTCCATAAATGATACAGTGGAATATCATGATTCCCCGGCACGACCAAATAAGGCAGCTTCAAACTGTCCAAAAACTGTTTACAATCATAAAACTGTGTATAACGCGCACGTTGGGTTAAATCACCACTGACTACAACAGCTTCAATTTCATGTTCTAGACAAAATAGCCTGATCGCAGCCATACAGGCAGATTTCTCAGTGCCAAAATGTAAATCAGACAGGTGCAGAATCATAAGGCACCATGACTTTTAACGCATTTTTCCGCACAGTAATTTTTAATGGCGGCTGCATTTCAACAATTTCTCCATCGATGGCAACGGTCAGCTTGTTGCGCTTCGAATGAACCTTGACTTCATCTGCGGCAAAACTGTAAACATCTGGGGCTTTTTCCAAATTTCCTTGAATCAATTGCCACAGCATTTTAAATAAGGTCAGTTTGTCACTTTTAGCGACCACCACCCCAGCAACCTGTCCAAGTTCTGCGCATTTGGCAATCTTCAAATTCATTTCCGCCAATTGCAGTTGATTATTGCCAAAAAAAATCAGCGGTGTTTTCACTGGATACTTTTTACCATCCACCTCAACCTCAAGCTTCAATTCCTTGCGATCACGAATTAACACATCCAGACTTGAGGTATACGCATGTAAAGGAAATCGACCAAAACGCTGATTGTAAAGTTCGCGCTTCTGAATAAATAACGGATACAAGCCTAAGCTGGCATTGTTTAGGTAAATGTGATTATTGATCTGTGCCACGTGAATATTTCTGGTGGTTCCTGTAGCAATAACTTCTGTGGCTTCAAGCAAATCCAGTGGAATATTCAGCACCCGAGCAACATAGTTAAAAGTACCTAAGGGTAAGATTCCCATCGGAATATCCAAACCCATTAAACTTGCAGCGACGGCATTTAAAGTACCATCGCCCCCTGCCGCAACAATAACCCCTTTATGTTCGCAATCCCGATGCCGTGCCAATACCTTTTGCATCAAGAGATCAAAACTACGCTGTGAACTGATTTCAAAAGACTGAATTTCAAAACCATGCTTAGATAACCGATTGATGATTTGCTCATAAAACTCAGCTTGGTTTGAAGCGTGAAATCCTGACTTTGCATTATAGATAATGGATAATGGTTTGTGCTGTTTAAACATTTTTATACACAATTAAAGCTTTTGTTCTAATTTCAACCAGTTGAGCTATTATTTAAAGCCCCTTTATGTAAATATTGAATTAGCACCATTTATTTAATCAATAACAATTCTCATAAAGAAGTAACACATAAGTAGCTGATTATTAAAAACATAATTAAAATAAATAACACTCATAAATACATTAAATAAAGAGATATGAATTAAAAAAACCCAATAAACAATTGTATTTTATGGTTTTTATAACAAATCAAGCTAAACCACCCATAGAAATCCAGCACGTCTTTGGTCTTATTTTTTTTATGATTTTATGCTTTAATACAGCCACTTTTTTTTCATATTTTATCTGAGTGATGTATTCCATTACTCAGATTGTACTTTGTACAGTTAAATTGTACACATTCGAGATAGGCCTCACCATGACCCAAGTGAACGCACCAGAATTCGTTCGTCACCCTAAGCTTATTGCATGGGTTGAAGAAATTGCAAAATTAACGAAACCAGCGAAAATTGAATGGTGTGACGGCAGCGAAGAAGAATATCAACGTTATATTAACTTGATGATCGCTAACGGCACTATGCAAGCGCTTAACCAAGAAACTCATCCTGGTTCTTATCTTGCTAATTCTGATCCTTCTGACGTTGCTCGTGTTGAAGGCCGTACTTACATTTGTTCAGAAAAACAAGAAGATGCTGGCGCGACAAACAACTGGGAAGAGCCTGCTGAAATGCGTGCCCGCTTAAACGGTTTGTTTGATGGCTCGATGAAAGGTCGTACTTTGTACGTTGTTCCTTTCTCTATGGGTCCTTTAGGTTCTCATATTGCGCACATCGGTATCGAACTCACTGATTCTCCTTATGTAGCAGTCAGCATGTCTAAAATGGCTCGCATGGGTAAAGCTGTTTATGATGTTCTTGGTACTGATGGTGAATATGTTCCTTGCGTACACACTGTAGGCGCACCGCTTGAAGCAAATCAAAAAGACGTTGCATGGCCTTGCAACCCTGAAAAATACATCGTTCATTACCCAGAAACACGTGAAATTTGGTCTTACGGTTCTGGTTACGGCGGTAATGCATTGCTAGGTAAAAAATGCTTAGCTTTACGTATTGCATCAGCTATGGGTCGTCAACAAGGCTGGTTAGCTGAACATATGTTGATCCTTGGTGTGACTAATCCACAAGGCGAAAAACATTACATCGCAGCGGCATTCCCTTCTGCTTGTGGTAAAACCAACTTTGCAATGCTCATTCCACCAGCAGGTTATGAAGGCTGGAAAATTGAAACTGTAGGTGACGATATTGCTTGGATCAAACCAGGTGAAGACGGTCGCTTATATGCAATCAATCCTGAAGCTGGTTTCTTCGGTGTTGCACCGGGTACAAATACCAAAACCAATCCAAACTGTATGGCAACACTGCATAAAGACGTGATCTATACCAACGTTGCGGTAACAGACAACGGTGAAGTTTGGTGGGAAGGTCTAACCAAAGAAGCACCTGCTAACCTAACCAACTGGAAAGGTCAACCACACACTGGCGCAGAAAAAGCAGCACATCCAAATGCACGCTTTACTGTTGCTGCGGGTCAATGCCCTTCAATTGACGCTGACTGGGAAAATCCAGCGGGTGTTCCAATTTCTGCATTCATCTTCGGTGGTCGTCGTGCAGACACAGTGCCTTTAGTTTCTGAAGCGTTTGACTGGGTTGATGGCGTATATAAAGCTGCAACAATGGGTTCTGAAACCACTGCTGCTGCTGTTGGTCAACAAGGTGTTGTTCGTCGCGATCCGTTTGCGATGCTTCCATTTGCTGGCTACAACATGGCAGATTACTTCTCTCACTGGTTAGAACTTGGTGAACAAGTTGCAGCTAAAGCTGAAGTTGCAGGCAATAAACTTCCTAAAATCTTTAACGTAAACTGGTTCCGTCGTGATGCTGAAGGCAACTTCGTATGGCCTGGTTTCGGTCAGAACATGCGTGTTCTTGAGTGGATGATTGATCGTTGTGAAGGTCGGGCTGAAGCGACTGAAACACCAATCGGTTTAGTTCCAACTTACGAACAATTAAACTGGGAAGGTATTGATTTCTCTAAAGAGCAATTCAACACCGTAACAGCGCAAGACAAAGACCAATGGATCAAAGAGCTTGAAAGCCATACTGAATTATTCAGTAAACTGGGTGAGCGTTTACCCGCTGCTCTAACAGCACGTCAAAATGAACTTTTAGAAGCAGTTAAAAAATCTGCTTAATCTAAATTGAAAAAAAGGTCGCTTCGGCGACCTTTTTTTAGAATTATACATTACAAAAAAATCTAAAAAACTTTATTACAACAAGGGGCAACTCATGCTAAAAACATTCACACTGACGGCCTGCTTACTCGGCTTATCTAGTCTAGCCATGGCGAAACCAGAGACTACCGAACAACCTGCTCTTCATATTTGTGCAATCAAAGGTACGCCAGATTCCAGCCAATTTCAGATTAAAAAGCGTATTAAAGTTGCCAAAGGTACATACGGCAGCGTAGTAGAGCTGTATCCGCGCTTTGCAGAGCGAGCACATCAAGTGGGTGGTAACGTCGTCATCAACTACAATGCCAGCCAAAGATTCGGTTTCTGGCCTTGGCGCGTTGTACGACCAGTAATGTGGGGAACAGCAGTAAAATGGAATACTCCCGTTGACTGCAAAGCACTGGGCGGCATAGAGATCTAATGATTTAAAACACATAAAGAAGGTCACTGCTGTGACCTTCTTTATGTATAAACACCCGATCACTCAAAATAAAATTTATAACAACACTCGCGTCTACCCACTCAAAGCTGACATCGCAAAAACCTGATGGAATTGGAAAAACAATTGCCATTTCTACCCAGAAATTCAAAATATCCAATCAAAAAATTAAGCTACAGCAGACATGGCGCGGCGTTTATGCAATTCAAGTAAATATTCATCCAAAACTTGAATCTCAGCTTCAGTAAATTCTAGACCTAATTTACTTCTACGCCACAAAATATCAGAACTCTTCATCGCCCATTCTTGATTTACAAGATAGTCCACTTCTTGCGCATATAAACCATGCCCAAAATCCTGCCCAAGCTCATGTAACATTGAAATATTGTTTAAAAATATCCATACCCTTGAGCCATAGGCATGTGCCCACCTTGAAGCCAATTGCAAAGGTACATCCTGAACCGCTTGTACAAGCTGCTGAATTAAAAGCTCAACTGAAACCAAGTTCTCGGCACCCGGTAATAAAGCCTTTTCTGTCCAAGGCTTTTTCATCGTTGGGAAAAAAGGCTGTAAGTGTGTCAGGGCAGATTCTGCTAACTTTCTATAGGTGGTGAGTTTCCCCCCAAACACCGAAAGCAAAGGTGCATCCTGCTCTTGCGAGAGAGCCAGAGTATAATCACGGGTGATCGCTGATGGATTATCAGACTCATCATCACATAAAGACCTCACCCCTGAATAAGTATATAAAATATCCTGAGGAGCTAATTGATGCTTAAAGTGATCATTATAAACATCCAATAAATAGTCCATTTCTGGCTGGGTAATATCGACTTTATTTAAATCACCTTGATATTCATGATCCGTTGTACCAATTAGGGTGTATTGATCTAAATAAGGAATCGCAAAAACAATCCGATGATCATCATTTTGCAGAATAAAAGCCCTATCCCCTGCATAAATTTTAGGGACAACAATATGACTGCCCTGAATCAGCCGAAGACCATAAGGGGATTTTTGTTTTAAATTCTGTTGAATAAATTGTGCCACCCACGGCCCAGCAGCATTCACCAACGCTTTAGCCTGAACGGTATAACTGCCTTGCGTATTTTCTAACTGAATCACCCACAAGCCATTTTCACGGTAAGCCGATGTACATCGGGTTTGGGTCGCAATATGAGCCCCTCGTTCCCGCGCCTGTATCGCATTTAACACCACTAATCGTGCATCATCTACAGCACAATCAGAATACTCAAAACCCTGAGTGATTTCTGCTTTTAAAGGGCTTGTTGCTGCATCAAAAGTAAGATGAGTTGAAGCTGCTAATTTTTCTCTTTTACCCAAATGATCATAAAAAAATAAGCCTGTTCGAATCAGCCATGCAGGACGTAAATGGGGCTGATGAGGCATAATAAAACGCAAAGGACGAATAATATGCGGGGCTTTGGCCAACAGAATCTCTCGTTCTGCTAAAGCTTCACGTACCAAGCGAAACTCTTTATGCTCAAGATAACGTAAACCACCATGAATAAGCTTACTGCTCGCTGAAGAAGTATGGCTGGCTAAATCATCCTTTTCACACAAAAATACAGACAAGCCACGCCCTACAGCGTCAACAGCAATACCAATGCCATTAATACCACCACCCACAACAACTACATCATAAACTGGATGACTAACTTGCATGATTACCTCCCTTATATTATTAAAAAATTGGGCTTAAACTTCTTCTTATTTTAGGAAACTTAACACTATTTAAAGTGAAATGACACCGAGAAATCATCTATCAGTTTAAGGAAAATAAAATAACCATTTCACATCAGGACTTAAAGCATTTACAGCAGCAACTTATTCTCCTTTTCTTTAAACCGATTGCTTAAAAAACCAATACCGCACACTTTTTGTACAAAACTAAAAATCCATATGCTTATGTCGTTAAAACAATTGGTTTACCATTTAAAAAGAATAACAAAATGGACTTGTACAGATGATTGAACAAAATGTCCCACAAGCAAATTTAGACACGAAAACACGGGTCAAATCCATTCTGGGTGGCTCAGCAGGTAACCTTGTTGAATGGTATGACTGGTATGTCTATGCTGCATTTACATTATATTTTGCCCACGCATTCTTCCCCAAAGGTAGTCAAACCGCACAATTACTCCAAGCTGCTGCCATTTTCGCTGTTGGCTTTTTAATGCGCCCGATTGGGGCTTGGATTATGGGCATTTACTCAGATAAAAAAGGACGTAAATCAGGTCTGACCCTTTCTGTGACACTGATGTGTATTGGCTCTCTGATGATCTCGATTGCTCCCACACATGATCAAATTGGAATATTTTCACCAATTATTTTAGTGGTTGCCCGACTCATTCAAGGCTTAAGTGTCGGTGGAGAATATGGTGCAAGTGCGACCTATCTCAGTGAAATGGCAGAAAAAAACCGACGCGGCTTTTTTTCCAGTTTTCAATATGTCACCCTCATTGCAGGGCAGCTTACCGCCCTCTGCGTTTTACTCATTTTGCAATTTGTACTCACCGAAGAACAACTCCATGCTTGGGGATGGCGAATTCCATTCTTTATCGGTGCTTGCCTCGCTATTGTGGTCTTTTATATTCGTCGCGGACTATTAGAGACGCAATCTTTTAAAAATGCACAACAAGATAAAAACCAACCTGAATCCAGCATGTTTTCCTTGTTTAAACATTATCCTAGACAAGCATTTACAGTTTTATTTTTAACGGCTGGTGGTACTGTTGCTTTTTACACTTACACGACTTATCTGCAAAAATATCTGGTGAATACGTCTGGATTTAGCAAACCTGAAGCTACGCAAATCACCACCTTAGCACTTTTTATTTTCATGTGTTTACAACCCTTCGCAGGTGCTTTATCTGACAGGATTGGTCGAAAACCACTCATGATTAGCTTTGGTGTACTTGGTGTTTTATTTACCTATTTCCTCTTTGACAAGTTAGGACAAACTCAAGATTATTGGTCAGCATTTTGGATTTGCTTAGCAGGTCTAGTGATTGTTACAGGTTACACATCCATCAATGCCGTGGTGAAAGCCGAAATGTTTCCTGCTCATATTCGTGCATTAGGGGTCGCCCTTCCCTACGCACTTGCCAACACCCTATTTGGGGGAACAGCAGAATTTTTCGCACTCAGTTTTAAAGAAGCGGGACATGAGTCTTGGTACTTCATTTATGTCACTATTTTAATTTCTATCTCTTTGATTGTTTATATTTTTATGAAAGACACCAAACACCATTCAGAAATTAAAGAACATTAATTGAGGAGCTTTTTAAAAGGATTTGTTTTGCCAATATTCTTTTGCAGGACAACATCATTACTGATGACTAAACCTATGCAACTTAGTTGAACAATCATCTAAAAAAGCTTTCTAAAAGCTCAGCATTGGAAAGCTTTTTTATGCAATATAGACCGATCTAAGATCGTTAAAAAAATAAGCTTATGGCATACTCAATAGAATAATAACGCTTGGAACTTTTGAAGATGAACAATACCTATAAATTGCTTGGCTTAGGTTTTATTGCGCTTGGACTTACTGCGTGTCAAAGCACTCCACGCCAATACAATGGCAATGTGGGCTATCAAATTGAAAGCCAGTCAAATAATACTGCTACACTGGCTTATACTTTGGCTGGTCGTCAAAACCAACAAATGGATGCAAAGAAATTACAACGTGCATGCCAAAAAGTTCTAGGTGCAAATAAACAATACACACTCAGTATTTTAAGTATCAATGAAATTGTAAACCCTGCCACTCAACTCGAAAAATCGGGTCGTCAAATTGGTAACAGCCGTACCAGTATTGGCTTGAGCAACACGCCCGACCTATACAACAGCGAAGATTATGCAACTCGCCAAGCGCTAAATACTCGCCCGAGCACATTGCGCGTGGTTCGTTATACCTGCTCTTAAGTAAAAAATTCTATAAGACGCTAATTACAGCGTCTTATAGAAACTGACATTACGAAATTCCTTCGACTCATCCAAATCAGGCCAAGTGGTGGCACTACGTTCATCCAATTTTTGATAATTCGGATGACTAAAGTTTTTTACTCGGCTGTCTGCCACCCAGACTTCTGGTGCAAATTTCAGAAATTCATCTAAGAAAAAACGATTGCATTGGTCATAAAGTACATCCGCAGCCAAGAGCACATCGACTTGCTCAGCTTGATACAGATCATCTAAATATTCGAGTTCCACAGCATTTAATTCAGCATTGGCACGACAGGAATCCAAACTAATGGGATCTATATCACAACAGATAACACGTTTTGCGCCTGCCATTTTCGCTGCAATCGCCACTACGCCCGATCCTGCACCAAAGTCTAGAATAACTTTATCTTTGACATGATGCGGCTCTGCAAGCAACCACTGTGCCATTGCCAACCCTGAAGCCCAACAGAAGATCCAATACGGCGTATCGTTCCAAATACGACGAATCACCTCATCATCCAAGCGATCGGTTGGAAATACAGGTGGAATCAACCACAGTGAAATGGGTGTCTCAGGCAGTTGCTGAGCTACAAGCTCACAATGTGGAATCACTTCATGTAAAGCTTTACGCAAATGTTCTGGGGCTTGAGGAAATTGAAAAGTACAGCTCATAGATAAGCCTTGAAAACTTATTAGAATTTACAACGATAATTTGATACACGATATGCCATCTACAGCTGTTCGAGGCAGACCATCATTAAATAATTAATGTTTCTGCGACATATTAAATCAAAGATTAAATAGGTCGAGTTCTGTAGATGGCAATGGTTTTGGTTACTTTTGCCGAAACAAAAGTAACATACGAGCTTCTTACATCAATAGTTACAACGAAAAGACTCCGTCGAGACTCATATCAATCAAATTAACCTAAAGCTTTTTCAGCAGCTTCAACCGTTTGACGAATCAACGTGGTAATGGTCATTGGTCCTACGCCACCCGGAACAGGTGTATACGCAGATGCCACATCTTCAATACCCACCAACTGAATATCACCTACACCACCGCCATCACGTGGATGGAAACCAGCATCAACCACCACAGCGCCTTGTTTAATCCAGTCTTTTTGGATCAATTCAGCTTTACCCACTGCACCAACAATAATATCCGCTTGTTTTACCAATTCTGGAAGATTTTTAGTACGTGAATGGCAAATCGTAACTGTTGCATTAGCTTGCAACAGCATCGCTGCCATTGGTTTACCCAAAATTGCAGAACGACCCACAACAACCGCATGTTGACCTGCAATTTCAATCTTATTTTCTTTTAAAATGGTCATGATGCCCGCTGGTGTTGCAGAACCATATGCTGCTTCACCCATTGCCATACGACCAAAACCAAGGCAAGTTACACCATCTACGTCTTTTGCAAGCGAGATTGCATCGAAACATGCACGCTCATCAATTTGCTCTGGTACTGGATGTTGCAACAAAATACCGTGAACATCTGGATTGGCATTGAGTTTCTCAATTTCTGCCAAAAGTTGTTCAGTACTGGTTTCTTTACCTAATTCAACTTTTAATGAATCCATACCGACACGACGGCAAGCATTCCCTTTCATACGCACATACGTTGCAGATGCACCATCATCACCGACCAAAATCGTGGCAAGGATTGGGGTACGACCTGTTTTTGCTTTTAACGCTTCTACACGTGTTAACAAGTCAGCTTCAATTTGTTTTGCCAATGCACGACCATCTAAAACTAATGCCACGGCACATCTCCAGAGTAGATATGAATCAATTTCGCAAATAATACATGATTATTTAGCCGATTTTATTCTATATGCCGATTTTATGTGCATATACACTATTTATAGTATTGTTTTTTTTTCAAAGGTTGCTAATATACGCATCAACAAGACATGGCGGGGTGGCAGAGTGGTCATGCAGCGGACTGCAACTCCGTGTACGCCGGTTCGATTCCGACCTCCGCCTCCATCTTGTTAAAATGCCCGAGTGGTGAAATCGGTAGACACAGGGGATTTAAAATCCCCCGCCCACAAAGCGTGCCAGTTCGAGTCTGGCCTCGGGCACCATTTTAATACTTCTTAAAATGGTGCAATAAAAATCCCAGCTTATGCTGGTTTTTTTATGTCTAAAATTTGAGTTTAACAATTTTTATATCATAAAAACTTAACGATTCATTTCTAATCTCTATTTCTGGTTTTGAATCCCATCTTAGGCAGCACTGCTCACCTTTTAAAACAGAAAGAAAAAATCCCTCTTTATTACAGAGGGATTTAAGACAACTTAAATTTTTAAATCACTTCCACCACAATCTTACCAACATGATCACCTATATCCATCGCAATATGCGCATCGACAATTTGATCAAACTTAAAGGTCTTGTAGATCATTGGTAAGCATTCACCTTTTGCCCAAAGTGGTGCAACAGTGTCTTTTAAACCTTGAGCAATTTCAGCTTTTTCAGCCGTGGTACGCGCTCGCATAGTTGAACCAGTAATGGTCAAGCGTTTCATCATAATTTGACCAAGTTTTACATCTTTGGCTTTTGCTCCAGCCAAAAATGCAATATAGACCAAACGACCATCGCGACGTAAAAGATTTAAATTACGTTCTAAATACGGTGCACCCACCATGTCTAAAATAATGTCTACGCCACCATTGTCCGTTTTCTCATTAACCACTTGTTCGAAGTCTTGAGTTTTATAGTTAATGGCATCTGTAAGTTCTGCAATAGCAGCAACCTTGTCATCAGAACCAACCGTTGCAAAGGTTTTAAGACCAAGTGCTTTACATAGCATCAGTGCAGTTGTACCAATTCCACTGGTTCCACCATGAACCAAAATAGTTTCACCTGCTTTGGCTTTCGCCATTTGGAACACATTCGCCCATACAGTAAAGAAAGTTTCAGGAATAGCTGCCGCTTGGCTAAAGCTGACATTTTCAGGAATGTTCAAAGTTTGGCTTTCAGGCACAACGCAATATTCTGCATAACCACCGCCATTGGTCAGTCCACAAACTTTATCACCCACTTTAAACTGAGTGACATTTTCCCCAACTGCAACAACCTCGCCAGCCACTTCTAAGCCCGGCACAGGTGTTACACCTTTAGGCATCGGATATAAGCCTTGACGCTGCAAGATGTCTGGACGGTTAATACCAAAAGCATGCACTTTCACTAAGACTTCATCTGCTTGTGCAGTTGGAATAGCGACGGCTTCATAAGATAATTTTTCTGGGCCACCCACTTCGGTAATGATGACTTGTTGCATGGTTGCTTGTGACATGACGGCTTTCCCTATTCGTTACTTATCAAGTTTATTGAGCTTATTTGAACATAGATAGAGTAAGGAATGAAGTCAGGTCGGACTTATGTCTTAAGCCAACTTCATCAAGATAAAAAATACCTGTGCTTGATCTAACTTTATCCGCATTACTTTGCCAAATGATTAGGTGAAGCAACAAAAGGCATCAGCAGTTTACGTACCAATGGAATAAAGACCAGAATTAATGGAAAAGCCACCAACCAAGACAACACCCACGTATGTAGCCAGATCGAAATAAATCCATCAACCCAGCCTTTATTCATCAATAAGTTAAAACATGATAGTGAACCACTCATGACACATGACAAAATTAAAGGCATAAGCCAAGCCATGTGTTTAGGATGAAATTTTGGAAGAGAATTTGACATTAAATACCTTAAATATATCAATTTAATAACAGTTAAATTTCTTTTGGTGCAGATTTTTTCAATGCTTTCATAAACTGTACAAACTGAGGCATAAACTCTTTAAACAAAGGCACGTCTTTATGTTCCAGTAATACTTCACCAAACAGTTTTAACCCAACTGCGAAAGCCTTTGCTGATTCGCCATCGAGCAGTTCTGTTTTTTGTATAAAACCCAATACTTTAAAAATATCGTCATGGTTGTATGTGGTAAATTCGAGTGCTTCTGCGTAGGTCGATGGATTACCTGTTACATCGGTAATATGTTCAACGCTAATTTTATATTTATGCTGTTTCACGTGTTACTCCTATAAACGGCCAATTTCTACGGCAGCCTGATCAATTTTGTCTGCAATGCAACGCACTTGTTCAGGAGTTAATTCAGTATGTTGAATTTTCAATCGTAGCGATGCTTTCAGGTTTTCCATTGCACGTTTAATGTCGATATATTCTATTTGTATGTGGATTTTTCGACGGGTTTCAAAACGACCAAGAATGCTTTCTACTTGATCTTGCTGAGCACTTAAATGTTCTATGCCTGTTGGGCTAATGCTGTATTGCTTACGATCCCCCGCAACAAGTATTGAAGCAACAAATTCATGCTCTTCTAGATAGTTCAGGGTTGGATAAATGGTGCCTGCACTTGGGATATAACCACCACCGACAATATCACCCATATCTTTGATAATGTCGTAACCGTGTTTCGGTGCAAGCGAGATGAGATGCAGGGCTAAGAGTTTCATTTGCCCTGCTTCAAATAAGCGCTGTTTACGTAGGGTTTGGGAACTTTCGAGGTCTGTGAGCAGTTCTGGATTGGGAGTTTTAGGCATAATTAAGATATAGCTTTATTTAATTAAGATATATCTTAACACAGGTTTAAGATTTATCTAATAAATCTTGGCAATGCTTGAATTCAGTAATTTTAGGACTATCTTCATTTGTAAAATAATACCTTACCCCATCATATCTTAAGGCTTGAAATATCAAGTTATTAAATAAATTAAGACACAATAGAAAATTACTCTCAACTTTTTTTTGATCATCAATATCTAAAATTTTATTTTTTGGATGTGCTACTTCATTTCTTAGCTCTTTCCATGCCTTCACCTCATCCTTAGTTAAAACTTTTTTTATCACCAATAAATTAAGTGCTTTATTTGCTGTTATATTCTTTAAATAAGAAATTGAGTTATGTAACCTTTGCTTGTAACTATGATTTATATCCAACGCCTTAATAATATTTTTAATATTTGATATTTCATCCAATAATTTCTGATCCACATCTTCCTCAAATATAGGTATAAAAATATCATTCAACAACCCCTCAACTGAGGTTGTAATCACTAAATTTAGAATTTGCTGAGTTGATCTAGAAGCATCCCACAAACGACTCCACTGCTCAAAAACACTATTAAATATATTTTCGTTTTCAGCAGCTAATTTAAATATTATTACAAGAAAATTTTCATGAAAATCCAAAGATAATTTATTATCAACACTTATATTTGTCGGACACACCTGAAAGAATCTATGATCAATTTTATTAGTATTTATTGAATTAATCCTTTGTATTCTTTCTTTTTTTATTTGCTGAAATGAATAATAAAATTGAAGAAGACACCCTGTTGTCAACCCATAGTACAACCTTAGACAATCATGCGTTCTGTTTGTTTGAAAATTCCCTATTAACTCTATATAGCTTTTATTTTGATAATTTTTAACATATCTAAATTTTAAATTATCATTAAAAAGGCTAAAAATAGTTTCATTACGTTCCGATCTTGAATCGCCAATTGTTGAAGTAATTGTATTAATTTTATTACTTGGTATTTCTAAAATTTGCTGTGTTTCCAAATAAAGAAAGCTAATTTCATTTTTAACTTTCTCAGAAAACTCTATATAAGAAAGAAAAATATAAATTTGAATTGGTAATAAATAAATCTGATGATTTAGCTTTACGTTAAAACTCTTTGATGTAAAAGTACGACCATCTAAGGTTTTTCCAATTAAATTAAAACCTGCTCAGCAATTAAATCATTTTTGGGATATTTGGTAGAAAAAAATTCAATTTCTGGCAAGTTATAAGCACTTTGGCAAATAAAATCTAAGTAAATTGTGCCAACGCTATTAATCTTAATTTTTCCATAGCCTTTTAAACACATCCCTTTATTTTGATAAATTAAAATTTCCGTACAATTTAACTCAATTTTTTTATTTCTTACATCATCTGTAAATCTTTCATTCATAATATTTTTCCTATAGATATTATGAATGAAAGCATAAGTCCTACCAAAAAAAAACCCACCTAACGGTGGGTTTCTTCAAATCAACTCATCTCTTAAAGACGAACCAATTCCACAATTTTTTCAGCCAACTCTTCAACAGCATCTTGCGTAAATGCGACATCTGTACCTTCAGTCACAGTCGTAATCACCGCAATCCCTGTTTCACGAAGCAATGCCACTTGTGCAGCATCTAAATCCGCTTTAGCAATTGCCACAATACCTTGTTGAAGCAATAAGCTTTCAAGTGCTTGTGCATTTTCCAAAGCTTTGTTCGACACCGTAATAGACGCAGGTTTTTGACCCAAACGTGCTGCACGGTCTTCTGCTGTTACAGGGTTGCTATGCGCAGACCATTCAACAGATTCTTCCACCATGCCCGCACCAATCGTTACGTTATTTAAACGATCAATGAAGATAAACGAACCTGTATAACGGCTGTCTTGATAACGGTCAAATACCACTGGCGCATCAAATTCAACAGTCACATTGGCAATGGCATTAAGATCAAGATGATCCACGTGCATTTGCTCAAGCGTGTTCACATTAGTACGGAAGTTAATGGCAGTCACTTTTGCAGGAACAGTTTGCGTACCCACTTTTAAGTTATATAACTTGCCAAGCACCAGCGGTTGATCCGCCATCCAGACCACAGTCGCTTTTACAGAACGAGAAATTGCAGGAACACCCTGATCCGCACGTACCAACATATTACCGCGTGATACATCAATCTCATCGTTTAGCGTGAGTGTCACCGCTTGACCTGCAAATGCATGTTCAAGGTTGCCATCAAACGTGACGATTTCTTTCACCGTTGAAGACTTACCCGATGGTAAAGCCACAACTTTATCGCCCACGTTGATTTCACCTAGCGCAATAGTGCCTGCAAAGCCACGGAAGTCGAGGTTAGGACGGTTCACATATTGCACAGGGAAACGAAAATCACGTTTCGCGGTATCACGGTTAATTTGTATCGACTCAAGCGTACCCATTAAGGTTTCGCCCTTGTACCACGGTGTGTGTTCCGAAACATTCACCACGTTATCGCCATTCAATGCAGAAATTGGCGTAAAGATGATGTTGCTTGGCTTACGGTCGCCCAATTGAGCAACGAAACCTGCATATTCAGTTTGAATTTCATTGAAACGTGTTTCAGAGAATTCCACCAAGTCCATTTTGTTGATCGCAACAACAATGTTCTTAATACCCAGCAAGCTTGCAATATAAGTGTGACGACGCGTTTGCGTTTGTACACCATAGCGCGCATCAATCAGGATGATTGCAAGGTCACAAGTAGATGCACCTGTTGCCATGTTACGCGTATATTGTTCATGCCCCGGTGTATCGGCAATAATGAACTTACGTTTTTCAGTCGAGAAATAACGGTATGCCACATCAATGGTAATACCCTGCTCACGTTCTGCTTGCAAACCATCAACAAGAAGTGCCAAGTCAGGTGCATCACCTGTCGTACCCACTTTTTTAGAGTCACGAGTCACGGCTTGTAATTGATCTTCATAGATCAATTTTGAATCATAAAGTAAACGACCAATTAAGGTAGATTTACCATCATCGACATTACCGCAAGTCAAAAAACGTAATAAGTCTTTATTTTCGTGTTGTTTCAAATATGCCAAGATATCTTGGCTAATCAGTTCAGATTGATGAGACATTGCTCAAACTCCACAAATTCGTTAGAAATCGGTTTTAATCTCCCTAAATCCCTCTTTTTAAAGAGGGACTTTCTTAAGGAAATTAGAAATAGCCTTCTTGCTTTTTCTTTTCCATCGAGCCTGCTTCATCATGGTCAATCATACGACCTTGACGTTCAGAGCTTGTGGCAAGCAGCATTTCTTGAATAATTTCCGGTAAGGTATTGGCAGTTGACTCAACCGCACCCGTTAATGGGTAACACCCTAAAGTACGGAAACGTACCGATTTCATTTGTGGAACTTCACCTTCTTTTAAAGGCATACGCTCATCATCAACCATGATGAGTGTACCGCTACGTTCAACCACAGGACGTTCTGCAGCTAAATATAAAGGTACAAGTGGAATGCTTTCCAAGTAAATGTACTGCCAAATATCAAGCTCAGTCCAGTTTGACAATGGGAACACACGAATACTTTCGCCTTTGTTCACTTTACCATTGTAAAGATTCCAAAGTTCAGGACGTTGGTTTTTAGGGTCCCAACGATGCTTGCTATCACGGAAAGAATAAACACGTTCTTTAGCACGTGATTTTTCTTCATCACGACGTGCACCACCAAAGGCAGCATCAAAACCGTATTTATCCAGTGCTTGTTTTAAGCCCTGAGTTTTCATGATATCGGTATATTTTGAACTGCCATGATCAAATGGATTGATCCCAGCGTCTTTACCTTCTTTATTTTGATGAACGATCAAATCGAAACCATGGGTTTTTGCCATGTTGTCACGGAATGTGATCATCTCTTTGAACTTCCAGCCTGTATCGACATGCAATAGTGGGAATGGAAGTTTTGCAGGATAAAATGCTTTTAACGCAAGATGCAGCATGACTGCCGAATCTTTACCAATAGAATACAACATGACCGGATTTTCAAATTCGGCAGCCACTTCACGGATAATGTGAATACTCTCAGCTTCAAGCTGTTTAAGATGAGTAAGTCTTTCCTCATTTATGGACATTGACAACACCAGCTCAGATCAACGTGTACTTATTACACTTTTAAAATATATATATTCATTATAAAGATTTAGTTATCTGAACTATTGCTTGTTTTATTATATTGATATGCAAAATTATCATATAGAGCTTATCTAATAATAAGTATAAGTTTTTATTAATGATCAATTTTAAATACGCTATGATTTTACTTAAATAAAGAGAATACAACAACTTTCGCACAGGAATGTATAAAATATAAGCTGACCGCTCACTTATTCAAAAGATCTATTTTATTCAGCTTAAAAATTTCATACAGTATCTAAATGCTCCCCATACCTTATGTTGTGTTGAATGATGCTTACGCTAGACCGTACTATCGAAACCGTTAAAACAAGCCTAGAAGATGCACAACTGGCAGGCTCTATCTATCAACATCATTCACATTTATTGGCACTACAAGAACCCTTAAATGACGATGGTTCAATCCTGAATAATTTTGTTCAACATGAACTGACAGCTGACCAAATTGGTCTGCAATTTGGTCTACGACTTTCGAACAATACATTTGAATTTTTGCTTGGTTTAACCCACAGCAATCAAGACCGTAGCTATGAAATTGGCGCTGGGCATTTAAAAGCAGACCAGAAAGCCTTTAATTTACTTTATGCTTTTTATAATTATCCCAAAGCATTTTATTTGATCCATCTGCCGTTAATGACAAATAGCGCCCAATTAGAAGATGCCATTGAAAGCCAACTGTTTCACCACGAAAAGTTAGACTTTCTCAATAGCGCGATTAAAACCAATCCCATGGGGCAACAGTATAATTGGATGAAAAGCTTTATTGTACAGCAAGCCTTAGACATGCAGGTGCGAATGCAAACCTGTTTATATTAAAATGAGCTTGTTCTACCCCGTCATTTCACCTATAGAACAGCATGTTCGTCATCGCTAGCTTTTGATTTTTTCTGAGCGTCTTTTTGATGATGTAAATTTTAATTTATGTTCATTTCAACAAAAGAATTGATTAAAAATAATGTACTTAAAGTCACCACTATCATCATATTGATAATCATAAAACCATGTTATTTCTTTAGACAAAAGTATCCTTCAATGCTATCTTGAGTTAGATTTAGTTATAAACAAGAATCAATAACATTTAATAACTTACTAACATAAAGACAGAGAAAAAAATAATGTGGGAACTTTTTATTCATCCGTCCAATTTCATTTTTAGCGTTTCAATTTTCCTCATGCTGTTATTCGGCATTTTAGAACTGATTTTGCTGTTATTGGGTGGTGGTTCTCAAAGCTTTTTAGAACAATTTTTACCCAATGATTTCACATCTGCACAACATGCCGAAATTACAATAGATGCTGATCAGAGTCTATTTACCCTAGTGTTAGATTGGTTATATTTGGGACGTGTTCCACTGTTTGTTTGGTTGATTATTTTCTTAACCATTTATGGTTTAACTGGCTTCATTCTTCAAAGCATTTTTCATCATTTTACAGCAGACTTTTTAGTGCTTGGATTATTGCACCTGCATGTTTATTCCTCAGCATGCCTCTTGTGCGCTATAGCACCATGGTTATGGCGAAAATTTTACCGCAAGATGAAACCACAGCTATTTATAGTGAAGAACTCATTGGGCGCACAGCGCTAATTATTTTAGGTGAAGCCAAAATAAATTCACCAGCTCAAGCCAAAGTCAAAGATCAATTTGGGCAAATGCACTATGTGTTGGTTGAACCAGAACAAAATGAAGTTTTTCGCCAAGGTCAATCTGTTGTATTAACCCAAAAAACTAAAATCGGTTTTCAAGCCATTACCCTTTAATTTTTAACTTCCAATAAAATAATTGAGATAACAATGTTAAATTCAAATTTGTACAACATCTTAGTCATTGCAGGTATTATTTTTGCCGCACTGGTCATTATTGGTATTATTATTGCCAGACTTTATCAACGCTCAAGTAAAGAAATTTCTTTTGTCCGTACAGGTTTTGGTGGGGAAAAAGTCATTTTAGGCGGTGGTGCCATTGTCCTTCCCGTGCTTCACGAAACAATTCCAGTCAACATGAATACGCTTCGTCTTGAGGTTCGCCGCGCAGATGATCAAGCGCTGATTACACGTGACCGGATGCGTGTGGATGTAATGGCTGAATTCTATGTGCGAGTTAAGCCCACAGCTGAATCTATTGCAACAGCAGCACAAACTTTGGGGCAAAAAACCATGTCACCCAATGAACTGAAAAATCTCGTTGAAGGCAAATTTGTTGATTCACTGCGAGCAGTAGCAGCTGAAATGGCGATGGAAGAACTGCATGAGAAACGTGTCGATTTCGTGCAAAAAGTTCAACAAGTGGTTTCTGAAGACCTCTTTAAAAACGGCTTAGAACTGGAAACCGTGTCTTTAACGGGTTTAGATCAAACAGGCTTTAAATATTTCAACCCGCAAAATGCCTTCGATGCCGAAGGTTTAACCAAATTAACGGAAACCATTGAAGACCGTCGTCGTAAGCGCAACCATATTGAACAAGATACCGACCTTGCTATTCGAACCAAAAACCTAGAAGCAGAACAAGCACGTTTACAAATTTTGCGTGAAGAAGAATATGCAAAAATGCAACAAGAGCGTGAAATTTCAATTCGTAAAGCTGAACAATTGGCTGAAATTGCCATGCAAGAAGCGGCTAAAAAACGTGAAGCGGAAGAAGCACGTATTGCGGCTGAACGTGAAGTCGATTTAAAACGGATCACTGCTGCCCGTGATGTGGAAAGTCAAAACATTCAGAAATCACAGATTATTCAACAAGCAGAAGTGGAACAGAAAAAAACCATTGAATTGGCTGAACAAATCCGTGCCATTGCAATTGCAGAAAAATCTCGTGAAGAATCAGAAGCCAAAGCATCTGCCGACCGTGCTCGCGCAGAAGCAGTAAAAGCAGAAGAAGAAGTCATTACGGTACGTGAAACACAACGTGCAGAACGTCAAAAAGCCGTTGAACTGGTTGCAGCAAAACAAGCGGCAGAAAAAGATGCCATTGCAATCACGGTCGCAGCCGAAGCTGGGAAAAAAGCCGCGATTGACGATGCAGAAGCAATCCGCATCGCTGCTGAAGCAGATGCAGAGAAAGAACGCCTGAAAGCCAAAGGTGAAGCAGATGCAAAAATTCTTTTGGCCCAAGCCATGGAAAAACAATACCAAGTCGATGCTGAAGGTACACGTGCTGTGAATGAAGCCAATAATATCTTGTCTTCTGAACAAGTCGAAATGCAGATTCGCTTGGCATTATTGAAATATTTACCAGAAATTATCCGTGAAAGCGTTAAACCTATGGAAAATATTGATGATATTAAGATTTTGCAAGTTACTGGTTTAGGCGGTATCGGCGGCAATAGTGTGCAAGGTGAAGGTTATTCAGATCAAGGACAAATTTCCCTATCTGATCAAGTGGTGAATAGTGCATTACGTTACCGTACTCAAGCGCCACTGATTGATAGCCTGATGAATGAACTGGGTATTCAAGGGGGTGATATCAATGGCTTAACTCAGAGTTTAAAACCTCAAACCACTTCAATAAAGTAAGGCTTTAGCAGCCAAAAATGCAGCCTAGACGCTGCATTTTTTATTTTAAATTGAATAAATTTTATACAATCAATCCACGTAAACTTACTTAAGTTAACTCGAAAAAAAGCTACATTATCTGCTAATACTGCACATATAGAGCACAATAATGACTCACTCTATTTACCCTGCTTTGCGGTTTAAAAAAAATGCTAAAACTGCATTAGAATGGTATTGCTCTATTTTTCCAAACAGCCAAATCATACAAGAACATGACACTGCACTAAAAGTACAATTCGCAGGTGTTCCATTTATGGGCATTAATGGTGGCCCCCCTTTCACCCCTAACCCTTCTATTTCTTTTATGGTAATTTGTGAAAGTCGAACTGAAATTGATGAATATTGGAAACAATTGATTGATGGTGGCTTCGCACGAATGGAGCTGGGTCTATATCCTTGGAGTAATTATTATGGTTGGTTACAAGACCAACATGGTTTTAACTGGCAACTCTATTTAGGTCAATTATCGGATGTCAATCAGCAAAAAATTGTCCCGACACTTATGTATTGCGGTTCATATCAAGGACAATGCTTAACAGCATTGAATTTCTATCAAACTCTATTTAAGCACTTTCAATTTCAAGGTGTTCTAAAATATAGCGAGGGAGAATATATTGGACAAGTAAAACATGCTCAATTTACAGCCAACGACCTGACCTTGATGGCCATGGACAGTGGCATTCAACAAAATTTCGAATTTAGTGAAGCTGTATCCTTAGTGATTGAATGCAAAGATCAAGCTGAAATTGACTATTACTGGAATGCCATCACCTTACATGGTACTGAAGACCAGTGTAGTTGGTGTAAAGATCAATTTGGTGTCAGTTGGCAAATTGTCCCGCAAAATTTATGGGAAATTTTAACAAACAATCCTCATGCACTCACCGCATTATTTAAAATGAAAAAACTGATTATTCAAGACTTACTTCAAACAAAATAACTTTTTATAAACAATAATTTGAATACTAAAAAGCCACTTTCAAACTTTTGTTTTCGATCACGAAATAAGCATTACAAATCCATCCTTTACTAAAAAGAGTACTATTCAAAATGATTAATTTTAAAAATTTATACAAAAATCGTTTTACTCACTGTCTTTATTTGAGTTTAGGTTATTTTCCTTTATCGACATCAGCAGGTTTAGCTGAAATTCAACACCACCCGATCAATGATATTGTTCAACAATATACAGCCTCTAAAACCACGGCGACTGTAAAGAGAACAAGTAAAATTGATCAAATGCGAATTATGCATATCGACATTGACTATGTATATGATGAAGACAAACAACAACAACGACAGAATATTCAAGCGTTATTGAAACGCATAAACATGATTCAACCCAACACCATTTTTTTACAAGCTTTTGCTGATCCAGATGCTAATGGGTCAGCAGATCAAGTTTACTTTAAAAATAGACACATCCCATTAAGAGACAATCTATTTCCCACGCTTGTCAGCCAAATTCGTAGCACAACGCAGGTTAAACATATTTATGCATGGCTGCCCTTAATGGCTTGGGAGTTTCCTAAACGCTACAAGCTTTCCTATGTTTCACATAGTGCTGGCGGAAAGCAAGGCTATATTCGAGTATCACCATTTGATCCACAAAATCTTAAATATGTCTCAGAAATTTATTTAGATTTCATGCAATCAAATTCAGTCGATGGCGTGCTCTATCATGATGACGTTACCCTCAGTGATTATGAAGACTCTTCCAACATAGCCAAAAAGATGTACCAATCTTGGGGCTTTAATGCTGACCAGTTATTAAAACAATCGAAGCATCCTAAACCATCACAATTAGCGAAATTCAAAACAGCCTATTTAGATCAATTTGCGGAAGGCATTAGTAAAATTATTAAACAACAACAACCCAATATACTCACGGCACGAAATATGTATGCACCTGTGGTATTAAATCCTGAAAGTGAAAATTGGTTTAGCCAGTCTATGCCTAGTACCTATCAATACTATGACTACAATGCCATCATGGCGATGCCCTATATGGAAGAGGCAGATGATCATCAACAATTCTATTTGGACTTAATTCAACAAAGTAAAAAATACGACCCGAACTTGGATCGTACCATCTTTGAACTTCAAGCCGTGAATTGGATCAATAATCAAAAAATTTCAACTCAAGAAATTACCGAGACCATCCAGTTTTTAGAAAAGCATGGGGTAAAACATATTGGTTATTACCCCGATGATTTTGTGAATGAACACCCTCAGCCATCTAAGCTGAAATCCGCTTTTTTAACTGGTGATTAGCCTCAAAAAATTCAAGCATTCCTTTTTCATCATAATAAAGGGTCAGGTTTTTAGCCTGTTGCATATTTAAAATATCGGCTGTATTGACTTTAAAACTAATTGCCAACTGTTGTTCATCCACTTCTACTGGAGCAGTACGTCGTTCATCACCAACAAAGCGAACCCAGTTGTAGCTTGCCCAAAGTAGCAACACACAAATAAAGAGTAAAATCATCACGGTAAGATTTAATAGGCTTAACTGACTATTTGGTTCTGCTTGTATCACCATTTGCTGATAAATTGTTTTACCTTCAAACCACCAAAAAAACACCGTGATCAGCGGCATGAACAACCACATAAAAACAAACCAACCCGCAATTTGTAAACTGTAACCTACGCTCTTATTTCGCACATATTCAGGTCGGTCAATATATTCTGGGAGTTCTAGTTTGGATTCATCTTGAATAAGAAAAGATTCTTTTATATTAGTCATTTTCTGGCTCTCCTCGAAATCCACGGTCTGGGCTGACCCATCGCGCACGTTTTTGAGTTTTAAAAATTGTTTTTGGCAATGCGATAACAGTGGTTAGCATAGTGAGAATCCAGAAGAACAAAGGATACCAAATCACCCAAAAATAGTTCCTGAAGATTCGGTCTTTATCATAAGGCTTATCAATACACAAACTAACAAAGAATTGGATCAGACACGTTACACCTAGAATAACGCCATACCATTGAGGAAAGAGCGATTGAATTGCCCATTCTCCTGGTAAAGAGAAAAACAGACCATATAAATATAAGATAATAATTCCAGTCATGGCATATGCCCAAAGCACACTAATCACAGACTCTAGTGCAATCGGCCACATACGGCGTAAATTCCATTTAAATAAACGTGGAAGATAAGCAAACAAAACTTCAACCCCACCTTGGGCCCAGCGTAAACGTTGCTTCCACAGCCCATTTAATGTTTCTGGCATATAGATATAACACAGTGCTCTGGGTACATATTGCAGATCCCAATGATCAAACTGCAAACGCCACGACACATCAATATCTTCCGTGATCATATCGTCACGCCAATAACCAATGCGGTCTAATGCCGTTTTACGAAAACCCGCGATTGCTCCTGATATGGTAAAAATACGCCCATAGGTTCGTTGTGCACGCTTAATTAATCCAATAATAGATGAAAACTCGCCCACCTGAATTTTACCTAAAATACTAGATCGGTTCACAATACGTGGATTACCCGTCACAGCTCCAACTCGGGGATAACGGGTTAAATGGTGCATCATCCATAACACAGCATATGGATGTAACAAAGCATCACCATCAATACAAATCAAATATTCATTTTTACTGACCATCGCTCCGGCACGTAAGGCATAAGCCTTACCTTGGTTTTCAGCCAAATGAACCACTCTAAGCTTTGGGTATTGCAATAAAAGTTCATCTAAAATTTCAGCAGTTCCATCTTTACTGCCATCATTGACTGCAATAACTTCAAAATTTGGATACTGGGTTTGCATCGCAAATTTAATCGTATCTCTAACCTGCGCCTCTTCATTAAAACAAGGAATAATAATGCTGCAAGCATGCTCACTGGGCTCTGGCAATACAGGTTGTTTACGTTCATGTTTTAAATAAAACCAAATTCCACCGGCAATCCACAGCCAAGCCATAAATAGCGGGTAGAAGAAAGCAAAGCCAAAATAGAAATCGCTGAATTGCAGTAGATTTAAATTTTCCATTATTTTCTCTCCTTAACATTAGCTTGTTCATAAGGATTAAGATAAGTTAATGGACTATTATTCGAGCTTAACTCTCTATAAAGGTTTTCCTGAACACGCTGTCCTTGTGCCAATTGATAATTATTAATCCCAATTTTTTGTATCGCTAACTTTTTCAACACTTGATAATCGCGTTGATAGCGTTTCCACTCTCTTTTTGATGCATTTGGATCAATGGTAAAACTGAAAATCAAACGTTGTTTTTGTTGATCATTTAACTTTTCCAACTGTTTTTGTACAGCTTTAAATATTTCAGGCTGACTTACTGGGTCAAAATCAAGATATAGATAATCACTATAATTTAAACTATGTTCAAGTAAAGGTTTTAAACCCTCTATATGCTTATCCTTCAAAGTCATTTTTAATGCAGTTTGATAGTTATTACTGATATTCGTATAATATTTTGCCTGTTCTTTGGTGCGCTCTTTAATTTTAAAAACTTGATTAATTTTCTGGCTACAAGCTGCATCCCATGTTTTATTTTCAATAGCACATGAAAACTCATCACCTGTTTCTATCATTAACCCTTCAATTGAAGAATTGTTTTTGACCAAATCAGCTGTTAACTCCGCAAGATTTAACCCTTGTTTTGTTTCTAAACTTACTGGTAGCTCTGCATATACACGATTATTAATTCGGGTACGCGCTTGCCAAACAGTACGATTGAGCAAATCTTGACTCATTTTCAATTGCTGGTTTGGAAAATAAGCAGTATCTATTTTTCCATCACCATTTTGATCGGCCACTGTTTTCAATAAAATTGTATTGCTGCTTAATGAATTGATTTGATTTAAAAATTCCCCTAATTTCTGATCAAAAACTTGATTGTTTGGACTCAGCATTTCTGCCAAATCGAAACGAATAAAACTTTTGCGTTGCTTATAGTCAGCACGTGCAAAAGTCAAAAAATCCATCATTTCCTCATGAATCATTTCAGGCGATGGATTGTTCATAATCAGACCACGTTGATAGGTTGCCCCCGAGTCTGCCAAGGTCGACATACTGCCTAAACTAAAGGACATGGGCAATCCCGCTTTTGCCGCAATTTCTTCACTTTCCTTGGTCACAGCCCCATAAGGCCAGAAAATAGCTAAGCTATTAATAGCCAGTTCAGAATCTAAAGTTTCCTTCGACTGTTTTAAGTCTGAAAATACGCGATCAGAATAGGCTTGATCAGACTCATAATTAGAAAACATTGGTGAATATTCACGTGTAATTGCAGCAGGCTGCATACTATTTTGTGGATTAGCTACAATACCCTTATGCAGGTTGTCTGAGTGTGAAACAAACTCGGCTAAACCAGACTGTTGCATTTCACGCATCTGATCCCAATTCATCAGATTATGTTGACCATAAGCTTGCTCGGCATCTTTAGTATTACCATTAATCCAACTGGTTGGAATCGCAAATACCGCTGGAAAATCATACTGTTTCAACAAAGGAAAAACTCGGGTATAGCTGCTTAATGCTCCATCATCAAAAGTCAATAATACCGATTTAGCTGGCAACGGTTTTTTCTTTTGACGAGCTTGCCACACATCTTCTAAACGAATAGGATGCCAACCTTCTTGCTGAATCCATGCAAAATATTGTGCTAAATTTTTTGTACTAATTGCATAGAGATCTCGATCCCCTGTTCTTGCAACATCATCTCTCACATCATGAAAAGTGAGTGTGACAAATAAATTATCTGATATCTCAGGTGCAGTTTTTGTCACATTCTGAGCCAAACTAACGGCAGGAACCACCAAAACTATTGTTAAAATTGAAGAAAATAAACTTTTTGCAATTTTTTTCATTAGAAATTCCCCTTAAAGCCAAGAGTTGCATAAGTTCTTTTTTCATCCTCCCCATCATACGGATGTGTTCCCCACCCTATGCCATAGTTCAAATTCCAAGTTCGAGAAAGTTGCCAATCATGTTGATAAAAAACGTTATAAATCATTTCTGAGGCAAATGATGTTTGTCTAAAAGTGCCTATAGTTGCTTCAAAATGTTGTGTGAAATTTCTGTCATGTCTACGCCAAGTGATCCAGTCATGTTGTAAACCCAGTTCGACACTATAACTTTCTTTAGGATTGAAATAATCGACCAGTACTTTATCATTGTGACCGTAATAGCCCCCTAAAGTGGCACTGGTAATATTATGGGGTGCCGCAAAAATTCGTTGTTTAACGTAACCTGTGATTTCATGACGTGTGTTACCGTCATCAATATCTGTTAATTGATATGCTGCCCCTGCTTCTTGAGATTCATTTTTTTGCAAGTTCAACCCAACAGTATAAGATTTCCCCTCATTGCCTTTTTTGATCGCTTGTAATGGGATATCTGCCTGACTATTGAAGCCTAAAACATACTGCAAATGGTCACCCAACCATTGCGACCAATTAAGTTCAACCCCAAAACGATCATTAGCCCCATCTAGACTTTGAGACAGTAGAATATTTGCAGCTTTACGATGCGACTCCCATTCCAAACCTAGTCCTACGCGTTGATCGTCAATTTTACCCTCAGTATAATCAGCCGAACGAATACTATGATCGACATAAGTACGCAAAGTATCGTAAAACCATGGGCTATTAATACGGGTCAAGTTGTCCTGTTCACGACTTCCTTTCAAGCGATTGAGCAAAGCCGTATTATCAGAGTCACTTTTTGAAAAAGTACTCATATGCTGAATCGATGCACGATCACGATCATCAAGTTCTTTTTTACTCTTTACAACACCCGAATCCCCCGGCATCGCTTCCATGAGATAAGCATTCAGCTTACGCCATTCTGGAATATGACCTAAGGCCTGCATATTCTGTAAGTTATTGATTCGTATAGCCTGATCAACGGGTTCAACACCATCCCACAGTGCCAAGGTTTCTTCAGAACGCTGTGGCTGTTCACGCCAGCGTTGTACTTCTGCAAGGTGATTTTGATAAATGATATTATTTGGCGCTTTTGCAACCAGATCTTCAAAATACGCTTCAGCTTTGGCATACTCATGGCGATAAACATAATTGAGACCCACCAAGGCTATATATTCAATACGATCATCATGGGTAACTTTATCAACCCCTTTGGCATTACTATATTGAAAAGTGGGCAAGATTTTATCCATAGCTAAAATCAATTGATTCGCTTCTTTATACTTTTCTTGTTCAATTAAGGCGTAATACAAGCCAGAATAAATTTCATAGGTTTGATAGTTCTTTTCCTTCAACAAATTTTTATAGAGTGCTTCAGCCAATTTAGGTTGTCGATTTTTTAAGTAGGCATCCGCAATCGATTGACGTACATAGGCAGGCATTCGCTCGATCGGTATGCCAATTTTTGGAATTTGCTCAAGTACTTTTCCAGACAAATTTCGCTCATTTAAAGCATATATATATTCATAGTAGAATTGACGTCTAATATTTTGATCATTAGGCAATTGTGATTCAAACTTCGCCATATCAGCTAGAACTTGATTAAGTTGTTTATACGCAATATTTCCACGATCACGATAAGTTAAAACTTTGTAATACTGTACTGCATTTTGAATACGTTGGGTGAATTCACTAATCTTGGCACTCGCTCTAAGTTGAGGCTGTTTTCTGAGTACTTCATTATCTTGAATATATTTTTCAGCCTTAGCATAATCAGCATTTGCCATAAGTGCCAATACATACTGTTCTTGCGTACTGCTATTGGGATTTTTTTCAACGGCTAGGCTAGCGGCATTCAATGCTTCAATCGGCATATCTAACATGCGATAGGCATAAGCAAGTTGTGCTAAATAGTCAGGGTCAATATAGTTGATATCAAGCGGAGCCAAAGTTTTTTTCGATTCAAGGGTTTTTCCTGCTTCTGCCTGTAATACCCCGATCCACACCCCCCACATTTGATTTTGATCGGTCTCGGCGAATTTTTTTGCCCATTGTTCTGCTAATTCAAATCTTTTCAAATCTCGTAATGCTTTAATAACATTAACTTTTCCGTATTCTGGAAATTGTGCAGTTTGTATGCCATTTAAGTATTTAACATCAGATTCTACAAATTTTTTATTTTCATAGGCGATTACAACAAAATCAGCAATCAATTTCTGATCATCGGGTTGCTGCATGAGTAATTGTCTAAGTTTTTGCAAACCTACATCCACTTGCCCTTGCTTAATTAAACTTACTATTTCTTCACGTTGCGGGGCAGAGTCCTTATATAACAATTCTGCATGCAACAATGTAGAAAACAGTAAAGTTCCACAGGATAGAGTAAGTATATTTAATTTAGAATTCATCTTATTCATAGTTAAAGTACTCTTAATTCATTGTTATTAATTGTTGTATTCCCTTATAAACAATACGCTCAAACCTAATAACATCAATCATTTTTCATGTTTAGTTTTGTATTTTTATTAACCAACATGATATATGTCACATTAATTTAAAAGTGAAAAATATCTTTCTTTTTCTAATGCTATGCTTTTTCATAAAGCATTTTATTGATAATTTAACCATGTTCTTGTACGTTGGTCGCTTGAATGCCCAAGTTAAAAGATTATTTATCTCTCATTATTACTGATCATTTTAAATTTCATCATCAGCTATTGCGCTGTCGTACCATAAATATCAAGTAATAAAAAACCCTCAATGAATTGAGGGTTTTTTATTACTTCTTGAATTATTAAAGCAAACCTTTTTCCTTCAGTACTGCATACATGGTCGAACCCAGTTCTGCTGGACTACGCGTATAAGCCATACCCGCTTTTTCAAAGGCCGCAAATTTCTCTTCCGCAGTTCCTTTCCCCCCTGAAATAATGGCACCCGCATGCCCCATACGCTTCCCTTTAGGAGCAGTCACACCTGCAATATAACCCACAACAGGTTTAGTCACATTGGATTGAATATATTCCGCAGCTTCTTCCTCCGCAGTACCACCAATTTCACCAATCATAATAATGGCTTCGGTTTGTGGATCTTCTTGGAATAATTTCAGGCAATCAATTTGATTCATACCTGGAATTGGATCCCCACCAATACCAATACACGTTGACTGACCTAAACCAAGTTTGGTGGTTTGAGCCACAGCTTCATAAGTCAATGTACCTGAACGCGAGATAATCCCGATTTTACCTGCCTGATGAATATGTCCCGGCATAATGCCGATTTTACATTCACCTGGGGTGATAATCCCCGGACAGTTTGGCCCAATTAAGCGCACGTTATTACCATATGTTTCAAGGTAGCGTTTTGCTTTAAGCATATCTAAAGTCGGTACGCCTTCAGTAATCACGACAATCAATTCAACACCTGAATCTACTGCTTCCACAATAGAATCCAACACAAATGGTGCAGGAACATAAATCACGGAAGCATCCGCACCAGTCGAATTAACGGCTTCTTTCATGGTATTAAACACAGGAAGATCTAAATGAACCTGACCACCTTTGCCTGGTGTTACACCACCTACAACTTTTGTACCGTAATCGAGTGCTTGTCCTGAATGAAAAGTACCATTTTTACCGGTAAAGCCCTGTACCAATACTTTGGTGTTTTTATTTACTAATACGCTCATGATTGATACTCCTTACGCTTTCACTGCAGCAACAACTTTTTCTGCGGCATCAGCAAGCCCATTCGCAGAAATCAATTTCAAACCCGATTCATCCAGTAATTTTGCACCTAACTCTGCATTGTTGCCTTCTAAGCGAACCACTACAGGTACAGTGACATTTACTTCTTGAACCGCTGCAATAATTGCTTCAGCAATCATGTCACAACGTACAATTCCACCAAAAATATTAATCAAAACAGCTTGAACGGATGTATCTGATAAAATAATTTTAAAGGCTTCAATCACACGCTCTTTGGTTGCGCCTCCCCCCACATCAAGGAAATTTGCAGGCTGACCACCATACAATTTAATGATATCCATGGTCGCCATCGCCAAACCCGCACCATTGACCATACAACCAATATTGCCTTCAAGCGCTACATAGTTCAGATCAAACTCAGATGCTTTTAGCTCACGCTCATTTTCTTGCGATTTATCACGTAGCGCGGCAATCGCAGGTAAACCATACAATGCATTCGAGTCGATCCCCACTTTGGCATCGACACACAAAATGTCACCATTTTCACGTACAGATAATGGGTTAATTTCAAACAAAGCAAAATCATTTTCAATAAATGCCGCATAAGCCGCAGTCATCACTTGAACAAATTGATTGATTTGTCCATGTTTTAAATTCAGTGCAAAAGCGACTTCACGTGCTTGAAATGGTAACAACCCCACCAAAGGGTCCACTTCAACTTTAATAATTTTTTCAGGCGTTTCTTCAGCGACTTTTTCAATTTCGACACCACCTTCCGTAGATGCCATAAATGTGACTCGACGACTGGAACGATCAACCACTGCACCCAAATAAAGTTCGCGTTCAACTGGATAAACATCTTCACAAACAAGAATACTATTTACAGGTTGGCCATTGGCATCGGTTTGATAGGTCACTAAACGTGTACCAATAATTTGATTGGCATAATCAGCGGCTTCTGAAGCCGACTTCACCACTTTTACACCGCCCGCTTTACCTCGACCACCGGCATGTACTTGGGCTTTCATGACCGCAAATTTACCACCGAGTTGCTCAAAAGCTTTTACAGCTTCTTCTGCATTTGTTGCGAGTACACCTTCTTGAACTGGCATACCATATTTTTTTAATAACGCTTTTGCTTGATACTCATGTAAATTCATTGAATAACCTTTTATTACTTCTTCGCTTTGTTATGAACCACCAATACCCAGACATCCGTCAAAGCAGTACTGGCATTTTTTAAAATCTTTCTTATCTTTATTTTTAGATGATTGTTCCAATAAAAACAACCACCAAATGTAAAAAGAGCGACCTAAGTCGCTCTTTTTTGAATCTTATTTGCGTTTACGCTGAATCGCGTGAATCGCACGTCCATCCACTGCAAGTGCAGCTTCGTGCACCACTTCAGAGAATGTTGGGTGACCGAAAGTCATTAATTGTAAGTCTTCAACAGAAGATACAAACTCAAGTGCAATCATACCTTGGTGTACGATATCAGACGCAGCAGGTCCAATCACGTGCATACCCAGTAAACGATCTGTTTTCGCATCAGCAACAAACTTCACGAAACCAGCATTTTCACCAGCAGCCATTGCACGGCCGTTTGCAGCGAAACCGAATTGACCCGTTTTAACTTCATGGCCTTTCTCGATCGCTTGCTGTTCTGTTAAACCGACCCACGCCGCTTCTGGGTGTGTGTAGATCACAGAAATGATCGTGTCATAGTTTACTTGAGCCGCATGACCGTGAATACGTTCAACAGCCATTACGCCTTCTTCCATTGCTTTATGTGCAAGCATTGGACCACGTACTAAGTCACCAATTGCATATACACCTTCAACAGAAGTTGCACACCAATCGTTAACTTCAACCAAACCACGTTCAGTCAGTTTAATGCCGCAATCATCAGCCAATAAGCCTTCTGCATAGGCACGACGGCCGACACAAACGATCAACTTATCAAATACTTGAGTTTTATCTTCGCCGCCTTGGGTGTACTGAACAGTAACTTCTGAACCATTGACTTCTGTACCAGCAACTTTCGCGCCAACACGAATATCCATACCTTGCTTAGTCAACAGTTTTTGGTAGTCTTTTGCCAAGGCTTTATCAGCCATTGGTAAGAATGCATCCATTGCTTCAAATACAACAACTTCAGCACCCAAACGACGCCAAACAGAACCAAGCTCTAGACCAATCACGCCTGCACCAATCACACCTAAACGCTTAGGTACTTCTTGGAATTCTAGTGCGCCAGTTGAGTCAACAATGATGTTTTGATCAACTGGTGCTGATGGAATGTTAATTGGCACAGAACCCGTTGCAAGAATCACGTACTTAGGCTCTAAAACTTGAGTTTCACCTTCGTGAGATACAAATTCTACTTTTTTACCTGCAAGTAATTTACCTGTACCTTTTAACCACTCGATACCGTTACCTTTTAAAAGGCCATCAATACCCATAGTTAATTGGTCAACAATTTTGTCTTTACGTGCAAGTAATTTTGCAAGATCAAACTTCACGTCACCTGTGGTAATACCATGATCATCTAAGTGATGCACTGTATCTTCATAACGATGTGAAGAGTCAAGCAATGCTTTCGATGGGATACAACCCACGTTTAAGCATGTACCGCCTAAAGATGGTTTACCTTTATGAATACGTTTTTCAATACAAGCAACTTTAAAACCAAGTTGAGCCGCACGAATTGCTGCTTCATAACCACCTGGTCCACCGCCGATCACAACAAGATCAAACTGTTGAGACATTTTTATCTCCATTCAATCCCCCTAAGTCCCCCTTTTTCTAAGGGGGACTTTCCCCTCTTTCATAAAGAGGGGTTAGGGGCGATTTATCATAAATTAGTTATAGGTCAAGAATAAGTCGAGCTGGTTCTTCTAACAATTCTTTGATTGTTACAAGGAAACCTACTGCTTCTTTACCATCAATTAAACGGTGGTCATAAGAAAGTGCTAAATACATCATTGGCAAGATTTCGACTTGACCATTTACCGCCATCGGGCGCTCTTGGATTTTATGCATACCCAAAATCGCAGTTTGTGGTGTATTCAAGATCGGAGTAGATAACAATGAACCAAAAGTACCACCATTAGTAATAGTGAACGTACCGCCAGTCATGTCTTCAATACCCAATTTACCATCACGCGCTTTACCAGCGTATGCACGGATACCATTTTCAACTTCTGCATAATTCATACGGTCTGTATCACGTAATACAGGAACCACTAAACCACGTTCAGATGAAACGGCAACACCGATGTCATAATAACCATGATAAACAATATCATCACCATCAATCGATGCATTCACTGCTGGGTAGCGTTTAAGCGCTTCAGTTGCAGCTTTCACGAAGAATGACATAAAGCCAAGACGTGCTCCATGACGCTTTTCAAACGCATCTTTATATTGGTTACGCATATCCATGATTGGTTTCATGTTTACTTCGTTAAACGTCGTCAACATTGCAGTTTCTTGCGTTGCAGCAAGAAGACGTTCAGCAACACGTTTACGAAGACGCGTCATCGGAACGCGTTTTTCGATACGTTCGCCAATCGCCACGCTTAACGGTGCAACCGCAGCCGCAGCTGGCTTAGTTTGATGATTTGCAACATCTTCTTTAGTGATGCGACCACCACGACCAGTACCCGCAACATCACCAGCAGCAATGCCAGTTTCAGTTAATGCTTTACGTACCGCAGGTGCTTGATCAGAAACTTGTTGAGCACGCTCAACCACAGGCGCAGCACCTGCTTCAGTTTGAGACGCAGCTTGTTCAACGTTTCCTTGAACGGCTTGAGTTTGCGCAGCGCCAGAAACAGCACCTTCTTCAAACTGAGCAATCACTTCGTTTGATAGAACTGTATCGCCTTCACCTTTAATGATTGTAACAATCGTACCATCAGCAGGAGCAACAACTTCCAAAACAACTTTATCAGTTTCAATATCACAGATGACTTCATCACGTGATACGGCTTCACCTGGTTGTTTGTGCCAAGTTGCAATTGTTCCGTCAGCAACTGACTCTGGGAATACCGGTGCTTTAATTTCGGTTGCCATTATTTAGAATCTCCTGATTGTTCAGCTACGATCGCAAGTGCGTCATTAACGAGCTGAGCTTGTTGTTTTGCATGTAAGTATGGTGAACCACAAGCTGGCGCAGCAGAAGCTGGACGGCCTGCATAACTAATATGAACTTGTTTACCCGTTTTCATCACGTCATCATATAAACGAGGTGCGATGAATAACCAAGCACCTTGGTTTTTCGGTTCTTCTTGCGTCCAAACGATTTCTTTTACATTCGGATAAGAAGCAAATACTTCAGCAATACGTTGTTCTGGGTACGGATACAATTGTTCAATACGAACGATTGCAGTGTTATTCAGTTCTTCTGCACGACGTTTTTCAAGTAAGTCGTAGTAAACTTTACCACCACAAAGTACTAGACGCGTAACGTCTGCTTTGTTGATTTGATCCACTTCATCAATCACAGTCTGGAATGTGCCAGTTGCAAGCTCTTCTAAAGTAGAGGTTGCAAGTTTATGACGAAGCAATGACTTCGGTGAAGTCACGATCATTGGTTTACGAATTGGACGAATGGCTTGACGACGCATCGCATGGAAAATCTGCGCAGGCGTTGTCGGTGTAATCACTTGCATGTTGTCTTCAGCACAAAGCTGTAAGAAACGCTCTAAACGTGCAGATGAATGCTCTGGACCTTGACCTTCAAAACCGTGTGGAAGCAATAATGTTAAACCACAAACACGTTCCCACTTGGTTTCACCCGAAGCGATAAATTGGTCAATAACCACTTGCGCACAGTTTGCGAAGTCACCGAATTGTGCTTCCCAAATAATCAAGCTTTTCGGTAAAGTCGTTGAATAACCGTATTCAAATGCCAACACCGCCATTTCTGACAATAATGAGTCATAAATTGCAGTACGTGGTTGGTTTTCTTTCAAATTACATAGTGGAATATAAGTTGAACCATCCACTTGGTTATGCAATTTTGCATGACGATGTGAGAATGTACCACGACCAACGTCTTCACCGGTTAAACGGAATAAGTAACCTTCATCCAAAACAGTCGCATAAGCTAAAGTTTCAGCGGCACCCCAGTTTAACGGCATTTCACCCGTTTGCATTTTAAAGCGATCATCAATCACTTTAGACACCTGACGTTGCATCACGAAGCCTTCTGGAAGCTCGCGCATTTTCGTGCCAAGCTCTTTCAAACGCTCGATTGGGAAAGTGGTATCCCAAATATCTGTGTAATCGTGACCCAAATAAGGCGTCCAATCGACAAACATTTTTTCGTTTGGTTCAAGTACCAATGCATTGGCAACGTGTTTGCCCGCTTCTAAATCTGCACGGTAGTCTTCTACCATTTGATCTGCTGCTGCACGATCTAATACATTTTGTTGCACCAATTGATCCGCATAAAGCGTACGTGTGGTCGCTTTTTTGTTAATCACTTGATACATCATTGGTTGAGTTGCAGCTGGCTCATCCGCTTCGTTGTGACCACGACGACGGTAGCAGAACATATCAATCACAACATCCTTACGGAAGGTATGACGGAAATCATGTGCCAATTGAGCAACAAACAATACAGACTCAGGATCATCACCATTTACATGGAAAATTGGAGCCTGAATCATTTTCGCGATATCGGTACAATATTCGGTAGAACGTGCATCACGTGGGTCAGATGTAGTAAAACCAACTTGGTTGTTCACTACAATATGAACTGTACCACCTACGGTATAACCACGGGTTTGTGACATTTGGAAGGTTTCTTGGTTGACACCTTGACCTGCAAATGCCGCATCACCATGAACGATCACTGGCAATACGTCATCGCCACCAATGTCTTTACGACGGACTTGGCGCGCACGCACAGAACCTTCAACTACAGGTCCAACGATTTCTAAATGCGATGGGTTAAATGCCAATGCCAAGTGAACTTCGCCACCCGGTGTCATCACATTTGAAGAAAAACCTTGGTGATACTTAACGTCACCAGAACCTTTCTTGTGAATAGATTTACCTTCAAACTCACCAAACAAATCAGCAGGGTTTTTACCCATGATGTTCACAAGTAAGTTTAAACGCCCACGGTGTGGCATACCAATCACGACTTCTTTACAACCTACAGCACCTGCACGTTGAATCAGTTCGTTCACCATTGGAATGAAAGACTCACCTCCTTCAACACCAAAACGTTTAGCACCAACATATTTATTGCCTAGGAATTTTTCTAGGCCTTCAGCAGCGGTTAGACGTTCTAAAACATGCTTTTTCTGATCAGCAGTAAAGCCAAATTGACCTTTAGCACCTTCAAGACGCTGTTGAATCCAGCGTTTTTCTTTGGTATCAACAATATGCATGTATTCAACACCAATAGAAGCACAATATGTTGCTTCCATTGCGTTAACCATTTCGCCTAAAGTCGCTTCAGACTTACCTAGGGCAAGGTTACCTGCATTAAAGACTGTATCTAAATCTGATTTCGTTAAGCCATGTGAAGCAAGATCTAAATCTGGAACATCTTCACGTTTAGCCAAACCTAAAGGATCTAATTTTGCTTTTTGATGACCACGATTACGATAAGCAGCAATGAGCTGTACTACGCCAATTTGACGACGCTCATGTTCAGAACTTATAGCACTTTGAACAACAGGTTGAACGCGACTTGAATTGCGACCTAATAAAAGGAATTGCTCACGTACATTGCTATGTGGTTGATCACCTTTAGGGAATTTATCGAAATATTCGCGCCAGTCCGATCCTACAGAATCTGGTGACGTCAAATAATGTTCATAAAGTTCTTCAATATACGCTGCACTGTCAGCGGAAAGTTCAGTGTCAAGACGCAGTGCGTCAGCAACTTCTTGCATTTGTGGACCCATTTCCTATTGCAAAAACATTTCAGGATGCTTTTTAAGCTACCCCATGATTAATAATGTCAAATTGGTAATATGACATTAATCCCCCACAAGGCATAAGCCATGGGGCGTTATCACTACATCAGGAATAACCCAATGTGAACAATGAATCATAACGCCCCTCAGCGGCATCATCACTCATTAAAATACTCGACCAAAATCGAGCAATTTTTTGCAAATCGACTTAGAAAAAATAAGCACATGGCTTAATTTTTCTAAAGCGATTTATATCTATTGATAAACCCTACATACAATCTAAAATGTTGAAAAAACATCCCTAAACAAAGTACTTTTTTCACATATAGCTTGGTGTTAAATCCTAACATGTTCTCTAGTTACAATTAATTTTTTTGACACATACCTCTCATAAACTTGCGAAATACATAACCATTATTTCCATCTAATATATGGTGCTTTATCTAATAATTAGATTCAATGTAGACCATAGTCCTACACCACCAAATCACAGATAACAAAAGAGAGCACAATATTTAAACCCGCCCTCTTTATTTACGTTATATGGTAACATTTTAACAGCAACTTTGCAGATTCAGGCTCAAGATTAATGCCTTAATTGCCGATTCGAACAACTTCACAACAATTAAATCGGTTTTTAATCAATTTTAACTTTAATTTTAAGCCATTCAAATAAACACTCGAAAAGCTCTGCTTAACCCTAAGCATTTTTACATGTGTTTTTTTTGCACAACAGCATTAATCACAACAATATTAAAAGCATAAAAAAAGCACACCATATGGTGTGCTTTTTTTAACAGATGCAGATTAGCCCGCTTGATCTAACAACATATTACGGATGTGACCGATTGCTTTAGTTGGGTTTAGACCTTTAGGACAAACTGATACACAGTTCATAATCCCTTTACAACGGAACAACGAGAACGGGTCATCAAGACGTGATAAACGATCTTGAGTTGCTGTATCACGTGAATCGATGATAAAACGATATGCATTCAACAATGCTGAAGGACCCAAGAATTTATCAGGGTTCCACCAGAATGATGGGCATGCAGTTGAACAACATGCACAAAGAATACATTCATACAAACCATTCAAATGCTCACGCTCTTCAGGAGACTGTAATCGCTCTTTTGGAGGAGATGGCTGATTGTTGATTAGGAATGGTTGGATTTTGTCATACTGAGTATAGAATTGGTTCATATCAACAACCAAATCTTTAACCACTGGCAAACCCGGGAGTGGACGAATCACGATTTTTTCAGGTAAATCGTTCAAATTCCACAAACAAGCCAAACCATTTTTACCATTAATATTCACACCATCCGAACCACAAATACCTTCACGGCATGAACGACGGAATGTTAATGATTCATCCTGTACTTTTAAAGCAAGAAGCGCATCAAGCAACATACGGTGCTTATCAGTCAATTCAAGTTTAAAAGTTTGCATGTACGGTGCTTTATCCTTATCAGGATCATAGCGGTAGATTTCGAAAGTACGAGTGCCTCTACTCATCTTTATTCTCCTAATTAGAATGTACGCGGTTTAGGTTCAATAGCGTCTACAGTCAACGGTCTGTAACGTACTGGTTTGTATTCAAGACGGTTGTCTGATGAATACCACAAAGTATGTTTCATCCACTCATCATCACGACGACCATAAGAGTATGTCGGATGATCCGCAGGCAATTCATAATCAACCACTGTATGCGCACCACGACATTCTTTACGAGCTGCAGCAGAGATTAACGTTGCTTTAGCGACTTCGTATAAGTTTTCAACTTCTAGCGCTTCAACACGTGCTGTGTTAAATACTTTAGATTTGTCTTTTAAGTGGATATTGCGTACACGTGGCTCAATAGCAAGAATTTGCTTCACGCCTTCGTCAAGCAATGCTTGAGTACGGAATACACCAGCATGGTCTTGTACGATGTCACGGATTGCATCTGCAACGTCTTGTGCATTTTCACCTGAAGTTGAATCATCAAGATGACGAATACGCTTCATGGTGTTAACCAATGCAGTCGTTGGAACTGGCGTATAGTCTTCGCCGTGATGTTTAGTCACGTAGTCGATAATATGTTCACCAGCCGCTTTACCAAATACAACCAAGTCAAGCAATGAGTTTGTACCTAAACGGTTCGCACCATGTACAGATACACAAGAACATTCACCAATTGCATAGAAACCTTTGACAGGTTTTACATAATTGCGATCAGTATTGTTCGTGCTGTAAGTATCCGTTGCCTGATCATAACCCGCTTCTAAAGCGACAGTTTCTGCAGTTTCAGGAACAACAACTTGACCATGAATATTGGTTGGAATACCACCCATTTGATAATGGATTGTTGGTACTACAGGAATCGCTTCTTTAGTGATATCTACGTTTGCGAATTTCTTACCAATTTCAAATACTGATGGTAAGCGCTTCATAATCGTATCAGCGCCCAAATGTGTCATATCAAGCAGGATATAATCACCTTTAGGACCACAACCACGACCTTCTTTGATTTCTTGGTCCATTGAACGTGATACGAAGTCACGTGGTGCCAAGTCTTTCAAAGTTGGTGCATAACGTTCCATGAACGGTTCGCCGTCTTTGTTACGAAGGATTGCACCTTCGCCACGACAACCTTCTGTCAACAAGACGCCTGCGCCCGCAACACCCGTCGGGTGGAACTGCCAGAATTCCATATCTTGTAATGGAATACCTGCACGAGCTGCCATACCAAGACCGTCACCAGTATTGATATAAGCATTGGTTGATGCACGGTAAACACGACCTGCACCACCCGTTGCAAACAATGTTGCTTTGGCTTGGAATACCGCAATTTTACCTGTCTCTTGGTCAATTGCCGTTACACCAATTACAGTACCTTCATCATCACGAATCAGATCAAGTGCGATCCATTCAACAAAGAACTGTGTACCCATTTTCACGTTGCTTTGATAAAGCGTATGCAAAAGCGCGTGACCTGTACGGTCGGCAGCAGCACATGCACGTGGAACTGGCTTTTCACCATAGTTTGCAGAGTGACCACCGAATGGACGTTGGTAGATTGTACCATCTGCATTACGGTCAAATGGCATGCCCATGTGTTCAAGTTCATAAACCACTTTTGGTGCTTCACGACACATAAACTCGATTGCATCTTGGTCACCTAACCAGTCAGAACCTTTTACTGTGTCATAGAAGTGATAATGCCAGTTATCGTCTTGCATGTTACCAAGAGATGCACCAATACCACCTTGCGCCGCAACAGTATGTGAACGTGTTGGGAATACTTTAGTCAGCACTGCAACATTCAAACCCGCTTGAGCAAGTTGATATGAAGCACGCATACCAGAACCACCACCACCAACGATAACTGCATCGAAAGCTTGGCTTGGAATATTTGAATAATCTTCTTTAGGGGTTATAGCGCCCATGACATTTTCCTATCAATTCGCCCAAAAAATCTGGATTGCCCAGATTGCATATGCAAATACAGCAACAATCACTGCTGATGTCAGCACCAAACGCAAGCCTGAAGCTGAAGGACCCATTTGACGAGTAGTCACATAGTCAGTGAATACCTGCCACATGCCGATCCAAGCGTGTGCGACAAGAGATAAGACTGCCAATAAAGATAAAATCTTCATTGGTAATGTCATCATAAAGCCAAACCATTGTTCATAGTTAAATCCGCCATTACAAAGGATCCAACCCAACACCACAACAGTATAAACAGCTAATACAACAGCACTTACACGTTGGATATACCAATCGCGAGAACCTGAACCCGTTAAACCTGTAGCACTTTTCATTAGAGAACAATCCATACAAATGCTGCAACAATACCGATTGCAGACAAGATCAATGAAATAGTAGCTGCGATTCGACCACTTTGCAGTTCTTCGGCAATACCGATATCTGCAAGTAAATGCTTAACACCCGCAATAAAGTGGAAAATTAAGCCGGCTACAAATACCCATACGATGAAGCGCACAATGAAGCCACCAAAGATTGCTTGAACTTGAGCAAAACCTTCAGCAGAAGACAATGATTTGTCTAAAAGCCACAAAAGTACTGGTACGAGTAAAAATACGATGACACCAGAGAGTCGGTGTAGAATTGATGCAATAGCCACAGGGGATTTTAAGTTTACTTCTAAAACTTGACCCATGGACAAATTGACAGGTCTGTTGCTTTTCACAGCGGGCATCCTGTAAGTAAAAACTCCATCTGGAGTTTGTTGGAATTAATTCGAAGGAAAGCTAGCATTTTTAGGTAATTGCTATCTCCAGCAACGCCTAAACTTAAAACGACACTGAATTATAAAACGTCAACTATCAAAATACAAACAATCAAAGACTGCTTTTTAAATAAAAATCTATAAACAAGAATCATTAACAATAAAAAACATTCTATATAAACCAATAATTTAGCTTTAATCCATAGCTATACCTTTGGTTTTTATAAGTAAACCACCCAGTCTACACCCCTTTAGTGACCTCTAGACACCACTTTAATTTAGACTAAAGATATTTAGAATATCCTCTCTCACATCTATGTGCTTTCATTTATATAGGAGGACTTGCATTTCCTATCAAAATGTTCACTATTTATTTTTGGAGATAATTTAGATATATAACCAAATGAAATAATGACTTAGCTAAAAATAAATATGATTAAATTATGCTAGCGAATAGATTTAAACTTAAAAAAATTGCAAAAAATGACGCATTTAGATTGAATTTTAACCAACCCGCAATTCTCAATGAGTCATTTTTTAACCAATCAAACACAGTAAATGCATTCGAATTTAATGCCAAATAAGGCAACAAAATGAAATATTATTTGAACAAAAATGAATGTAAGTTATGAAAATTAGATAGATTTCGTAAAAAGAGATTAGCACCATTTGTTCAAAAAATAGAACCTGTATTTTTTTATAAACATTTACAATTGAAGCTATATTTATATTTTTTTCTGCACCAAGCGAATAATTTCACTTATTATAGCGCGTCGGTGCTGTGATTTTATTCATTTTTTATTTTAGGGACGATAAACTAAACCTCTGTGAGGGCATCAGTTTTATCCATAAGTATAATTGACAAAATTTCAGTACTCACTAATCTTATAGCAAATTTTTGATCCATCTGATTCGCGCATTATAAAGATGAGTACTACGAGTCGGATAAAACACTCACCAGGACAGGAGATCGATTAAATGTCTGACGCAACTGGCAAAAAAGCCGTTTTACAGCTTGATGGCAAAGAAATTGAATTACCAATTTACAGCGGCACATTGGGCCCAGATGTAATCGACGTTAAAGATGTGTTGGCCGCAGGTCACTTTACTTTTGATCCTGGTTTTATGGCAACAGCTGCATGTGAATCTAAAATCACATTCATCGATGGTAACAAAGGTATTCTTTTACACCGTGGTTACCCGATTGACCAACTTGCGACTAAAGCCGACTACCTAGAAACTTGCTACTTATTGTTAAACGGCGAACTTCCAACAGCCGAACAAAAAGTAGAGTTTGATGCTAAAGTTCGTAACCATACAATGGTTCACGACCAAGTTAGCCGCTTCTACAATGGTTTCCGTCGTGATGCTCATCCAATGGCGATCATGGTTGGTGTAGTAGGTGCGCTTTCTGCGTTCTATCACAACAGCTTAGACATTGAAAATGTTGATCACCGTGAAATTACAGCAGTCCGCTTGATTGCTAAAGTTCCTACGCTTGCTGCATGGAGCTACAAATACACAGTGGGTCAACCATTCATGTATCCGCGTAACGACTTAAGCTACGCTGAAAACTTCCTATACATGATGTTTGCGACTCCAGCAGATCGTGATTACAAAGTTAACCCTATTCTTGCTAAAGCAATGGATCGTATCTTTACGCTTCATGCTGACCATGAACAAAATGCGTCTACATCGACTGTACGTTTAGCTGGTTCTACTGGTGCTAATCCTTACGCATGTATCGCTGCGGGTATCTCGGCACTTTGGGGCCCTGCTCACGGCGGCGCGAACGAAGCTGTTCTTAAGATGCTTGATGAAATCGGCACTGTAGAAAATGTTGCTGAGTTCATGGAAAAAGTTAAAACTAAAGAAGTTAAACTCATGGGCTTCGGTCACCGCGTTTATAAAAACTTCGATCCACGTGCAAAAGTAATGAAAGAAACGTGTGACGAAGTACTTAGCGCGCTAGGTATTAACGATCCACAACTTGCGCTTGCGATGGAACTTGAACGTATTGCGTTGTCTGACGAATACTTCATCAAACGTAACTTATACCCGAACGTAGACTTCTACTCAGGTATCATCCTTAAAGCGATTGGTATCCCAACAGAAATGTTTACAGTAATCTTCGCTCTTGCACGTACAGTTGGCTGGATCAGCCACTGGTTAGAAATGCACAGCGGCCCTTACAAAATCGGTCGTCCACGTCAACTTTACACTGGTGAAGTTCAACGTGACATCGCAGGTCGTTAATTCTTAAGAATTAATGATTAAAAAACCACCCTTCGGGGTGGTTTTTTATATGCAAAAATATCTTAACCATTGATTTATCAATGAACAATATCGTAGTGCTGTAAATTCATTTCTTTAAGTTGTTGTTTTAACTTAGCCAACGACCAAGGCCAAGCAGCAAAGTTACGCCCATGCGCATCTAAGTAATAGCTTTTACAGCCTCCACTATTAAATACAGTGGTTTGTAGCTGTTTTTGCAGCCTAAAATTATGTTTACGTACCACTTCTTTTTTTATTTCAAACCGAATAAATTTCAGATTTTTCATTTTCACCAAAGCACTGACAATATAGTCCAGTTGTGCTTCTGCAATCCCAATAAATGAATCATAGACTAAAATATTTGGCCCCAGTACCAGAAAGGCATTTGGCACACCTTCAATACTGGTGCCTAAAAAAGCCTCAGGGGAGCTGTCTTTCCACAAATCCGCAAGTAACTGCCCCTCAGCATTCCTAACCCGCTTTCCAATCGGTGGATGAGACACCTCAAAACCCGTGCCCCAAATAATCACATCCACATCATGTCGCTCACCATTGGCAGCAATTACCGTATTGCCCTCCACCTCAACCAAACCATATGGAATGAGATGCGTATTGTCTGCTTGTAATGCAGGATAATAATTATTGGCAAACAATAAACGCTTACAACCAATCGAAAAATTAGGGGTGACATTTTTACGTAATTGTAGATCTCGAATTTGCCAACTTAATAATTTCCGACTTAAGAAATTAACTGGTTCTAAAACTTTTGGATTACGTAAACCAAAGTTAATGATATTTAATGAGCCTGCAACCGCCCCACGCCATTTCTGTTGAATTGCTGGGATTTTTTGAACCAAGAGCTTGCCTTTTTCCCCCAATGGAAAATCAGGTTTAGGGAGCACCCATGGCGCAGTACGCTGAAAGATAAACAATTCACTCGCCAAGGGTTGAATTTGCGGCACAAACTGAATGGCTGATGCCCCCGTTCCAATCACCGCAATTTTTTTAGCGGTTAAATCATAGTCATGATTCCATCGTGCAGAATGGAACATTTCCCCCTTAAAGGTTTCAATTCCTTTAAGTTTAGGCATGGAAGGCTCAGTGATCGGACCGGTGGTAAAAATCACAGTTTTGGCCTGATAAGTCCCTTTTTGGGTTTCTAGCTGCCACTCATGTTTTGCCTCATTCCACTTTGCATTCATGAGTTCATTATTAAATTCAATTTTTTGCTGGATATCGAATTGCTCTACAACCTCTTCCAAATAACTTAAAATTTCAGGTTGCTTGGCAAATAAATGGCTCCACTTATAACTCGGTGCAAATGAAAATGAATACAATGCAGATGGCACATCACAACCACACCCGGGATAAGTGTTTTCACGCCACGCTCCGCCCACACGATCCGCTTTTTCAATCACAATATAATTATCATAACCCGCTTTATTGAGTTTTACCGCAGCGGCAATTCCAGAAATCCCAGCCCCCACAACAATCGTGTCATACACATGACTAGGCAGCTGTACATCATGATCTGCTGTGTTTTTAGCTTTAGCTGAGCTACGCTTTTTAGTGGGTTTTCCTATAACTGGTTTTGAGTTTTGTAGTGTCGTTGCATCATCATTTGTTAAAGCGACATCAAGTTCAGTTTTAATATTCATTCTATTAACCTTCTTATTTTTTTATGTATTTATTAAAGATTGGATAACCCATCCCAAGCAGTTTCGCATATAAGCTGGGTGCAGTACGCTTCATCAACCAGAACAATTTTGCATCAGGTTGAGGAATGGTGTAAAGCCGACCTACATCTAAATTATTCAGTGTTTTAATCACCACTTGATCACTGGTGGTAAAAGCATGATTCATCAATAAATCATCGGCTTGTTCCGAATAATGACTCGGTAAGCGTCCATTTTTCATAATATTGGTCGGCACCAAAGTTGGACAAAGTACATTTACCCTGATGTTTGCATGACGTAATTCTGCTGAAAGCGTTTCAGACAACGCCAATACACTCGATTTAGTCACATTATAAGCAGTCATTTCAGGTGCAGCAGTAAATCCTGCCGCAGAAGCCACATTAATAATTGCACCATAACCTTGTTGTTTAAATTTAGGCACGAAGTAGTGACAACCATAAATCACGCCCCATAAATTAACCTGCATACACCACTGCCAATCCTCCAGTGAGACTTCATCAAATTTCCCACCCAAACCCACGCCAGCATTATTAATCAACAAAGTTACGGGATGATTCATCAGTTGCTCAGCTTGATCGGCCAAAGCTTTTACTTGATCATGATTCCCCACATCACATTGCACCGCAAAAGCTTCTGCCGAGGTGAGGCTTTTAATCATCTGCACCGTTTCATGGGCAGCATCCAAGTTAATGTCCACACAAACAATGGTGCCACCACGCTTTGCCAACTCCACAGCAAAACTACGCCCAATACCACTTCCCGCACCTGTGACCACAGCATAGGCATTTTTTGTAGGCGCCAACTTTTTTGAAAAAATAGCCATATTTTTATTCCATTTATTTTGTATTTATTTAAGTTCTATTTTTTAAACCTTCAGTGCTGGGGTAAACTCCTTGACGAAATAAGGCGCCAACACACCATCGATAGGATTAAGCAAACGCTGTTTGTAATAAGCAAGAAATGCCGAAGTATCATGATCATTCGGATGAAAATCAGGACGTAAATAATCAAAAATATGCTGAATACTGCTGCCGTAGACACCATCTTTTAGCCCAAAAATCAGCCCAACACTGCGACGCATATCTTGCCAGTAACTCAAACTGATCAAATTTTTAGGATTGCGATAAAAAGGCACCAGTAACGATGCAGTTGAAATCAGCACTAAAATCGTAATCAGTGCGGGGAAAAATCCAGCAATACGTAAAGCATAGTTATTCGACAAAGTCTGAAAGACATCAAAAGCAATATCTTTATGTTCCGACTCCTCCAACATGTGCCACATCCAAATCGCACGCTGTTTTTCATCTTGAGAAGCGAAAAAGATATCTTCATGATTCATCATATATTCAGCTAAAACAGCAGTAAAATGCTCAATTGCCGCCATCAATGATAATTTCATCGGTTGTGGTAAGCGATTAAAACCATAATCAAAGACCCAACCTGCCCAAGTACGAAATAGCTTCACAGGCAAATCGACTTGTAAAAAGGCATCATTCAATTCTTCATGCAATTTAGAATGCAACGCCTCTTGACCAATCAGCGAAGTCACACGTTGCTTGAGTAGCGGATCTTGAATCAAATTACGATGGTAACGTGCGGTATCAATCACCAAGTCCTCACCATAGGTGAGAAAAATCGACAATGATGCAAAATAAGCACTGGCCAATTCGGCATTCATATAAAACTTGTAATCAATCTGCTGAGGATCGAAATCAAACTTCATATGACGAATAGGCACGATGGGAGATTGTTGATCTAAGCTAAAGGGCGCACCTGCAAATTTCTTTGCAAATGTAGCTTTTATAGATTGTGCAAATGACATGGCGACACCTTATTTTCCTATGTTGAGCAACTTCTATTTCTAAGCGTCATTCTGTCTACAACTTAAAAATAAAAACCGAACTATGTAGAAAAATTAAGCGATACCACCCTCTATGCCATTAGCAATTCACATCAACTGATTAGCAAATTATGACTTTAAATTTGCTTGTCTAACAATTTTTAGCGCAATTTAGCAGTTCAGGACAGAATCATGCTTTTTGAGACAAAAACGGAATACAGGCTTCATAAGCCTGACACTCTTGCCCATGTGCTTTTTTCATAAAATAGTCCTGAACCATTTGCGCCTGTTGCTCAATTCCATACTGTAAAAACAGTTTACCTTGCTCTAATATGTAATCATATTGACGATTGAATATCGCTTTCCGAACTACGGATAAGCCTTGTTGAATTTGCCAAACATGCGTGAGTTCATGAATCAGCCATGACTGCTGCTGCAAAGACTGCTTTGAGAAGTCTTCACACCAGTTTTGAGGATTAAAATAAACATTACCATTTGGGCTGATGGCATAATTTTTAATGACGCCACGATGCGCCACAATCCGAATAGCATCCAACTGTAAATGCGCACCAAAAACAGACTGGGCAAGCTGTTTTTCAGCTTGAGTTAATTGACGGCTTTTAATTTCAAGTAATTGATTTAAATTATTTAATATAGATTTCATAAGTCATGTCATCTGATCTGGTAATCACCACACATCCTTCACTTAACTATTCTCTCATTAACGCTGTAATTTTTTGTCTTAATTCGGATTTTTTTTTGTTTTTCTCTCATTAAATGCCGCAATTCGTATATAGTATCCAATTGCTAATTATTGATTAAACATCTATTTGTTTATCGTCACGTATACAGCGTTGAACTAATAGCCATAATAAATCAAAAGTCTGTGTATATATCCCTATAGGTATAGGATTAAGTTGGAATGAAAAGTTTTAAAATTGCCCTTGCACAATTCTCTCCGCATATTGGCAATATCGAAGCAAATGCTCAAAAAATGTTTGACCAAGTAAATGAAGCCAAAAAACAAAAAGCTGATTTAATTGTCTTCCCTGAACTTTCAACCGTAGGCTATCCTGCGGAAGACTTATTACTTCGCCCTAGTCTTGTTAAACGCACACAAAAAGCATTTGAGCTACTTAGCCAAATCAAAGATATTGTTGTGGTCTTTGGTTTTGTTAACCAAACAGAAGATGGTCAACGCTATAATGCTGCTGCGGTCATGAAAGATGGTCAAGTACTGGGTATTTACAACAAGCAAAACCTACCAAACTATGGTGTATTTGATGAAAAACGCTATTTTAGCGAAGGTCAACAACATCTGGTTTTTGAATATTTAGGTCATAAATTCGGTATTCTGATTTGTGAAGATGTCTGGTCACTCAATACGGTGCATCAACTCTCTCAACTCAATGTTGAAACGATTTTAGTTTTAAATGCGTCACCTTATGAAGTGGGTAAACCTCAGCATCGCCTGACCACCATGAGTGAACTTGCTAAACAACTCAACATTAACTTGGTGTATGTCAACCAAGTTTGTGGTCAAGATGATCTCATTTTTGATGGCACCAGCTTTGTGATCAATCAAGATGGTACTACGGCTTTACAAGCACCAAGCTTTAAAGAAGATCTGTATTACGCTGAATATGCAGCTGAACAAAAAGCCTTTAAAGTGACCACCATTACCCCCGTTTTGGACACAATGGCTGAAATCTACCAAGGTTTGGTGTTAGCGACGCGTGATTATATTCAACGCTCTGGTTTCGCAGGTGTCATTTTAGGCTTATCTGGCGGTATTGACTCAGCATTAACACTGGCAATCGCAGTTGATGCAATTGGTGCGGATAAAGTACAAGCGGTCATGATGCCTTATACTTACACCGCTCAAATCAGTATTGAAGATGCCGCAGCACAAGCCAAAAACATGGGTGTAACATTTGGTATTGCCGAAATCAATCCAGTTGTAAACAGCTTCATGCACACACTATATCCGTTCTTTGGCAATAGCCCTGCTGATGCTACTGAAGAGAACCTACAGGCACGTGCACGTGGCACATTACTCATGGGCTTATCGAATAAATTCGGTAATCTTGTTTTGTCTACAGGCAACAAATCAGAACTTGCTGTGGGTTACTGCACACTATATGGTGATATGGCAGGTGGTTACGCAGTGCTCAAAGATGTGTATAAAACCATCGTATTTGAATTGGCAAAATATCGTAACAGCATTTCAGAAACACCTGTCATTCCTGAACGTGTGATTACTCGCCCACCTTCTGCAGAACTTCGTCCAGATCAAAAAGACCAAGACTCTCTACCGCCTTATGACATTCTTGATGCCATTCTTTATGCTTACATTGAAGAAGATATGAGCCAAGATGACATCATTGCCAAAGGCTTTGAAAAAGAAGTGGTTGAAAAAGTGATTCGCCTAGTTGACCGTAACGAGTACAAACGTCGTCAAGGTTCGATTGGCCCACGTATCAGCTCACGTGCATTTAGCCGCGAGCGTCGCTATCCAATCGCCAACGGATGGATAGCAGGTGTCTAAGCCTGACTTCGCTCAACAGTTTGCTCAAGCGCTTATGCTTGAGCAAACTCGCTTTATTAAAAAGCAATTACTGTCAGAACAAAATAATCCATACATCGAAAAATTTGTTCATCATATTTACAGCCATTCAGATCAAATTCTATTAAAACAATTCATTCAACTTGAAGCATTACAAGGTGTGGTTCAAAAATATGCGTTTGAATTAAATTTAGGCGCAGAAATTCTCGAATTTATTGGTGTGATTGCACAAAGAATTCATCAACTTGCGATCAACAGCAACACTCAAATGAATGCGTTATTCTCCGATGAATCATTTGAATTATGGATGTCCAAGATTCTTGAATTAGACCAGCTGCGTCATTACATTCAAGCAAACCTATTACATACGCCACAAATACAACACGTGAGTTTACAGCTTGCAAATCAGATTCTAGAAAGCAACACCCCTTGGCTCGATCATTTGCGTAAGCTCAATACACACGACTATGGTCTAGGTTCTAAAATACTCAGTTTTATTCAAGACCAACAACAAAATATTGAACTCAAACTTGAACAGCAACTCGCTCAAGCATTGCTCAAACAACTGGGCAATATCATTTTATTACCCAATGAAGAGCTTGCCGATATTAGCCGACATTTATGGGATGATATTAAACAAAGAACACTCAAAGAAACCTTCTCTCAATTTCAAGCGATCGACTTTGAGGAGTTTTTCATCTTGGTGTATGAAACATGGCGACAATTACGACAAGCCGACTATTTACAACATGTTATTTTAGATGTGGTTGCTTGTTTTTATGACTATTTTGCGGAATATAACTTACAAGAATTATTACAGTCTGTAGGACTAGATGAAGCAGATTTACATCAGGAAGCATTGCGCTTTCTACCCTACACCCTTCAAGCTTTGGAACAACAAGGCTTATTGGACGGGATTGTAAAAGAATTAATCTCACCTTTTTACCTAAATGAAACCACGCATCACTTTATACAGCAATACATAGAAAACAATATGTAAGTTTTGTCTGGTCATTTCACTCTAAACAAACCGATTTCCACTTTTCGACCCATAAAAAAAAGACCATGCTGAGAGCATGGTCTATAAAAATGGTGGCTATGACGGGATTTGAACCTGTGACCCCCGCATTATGAGTGCGGTGCTCTAACCAACTGAGCTACATAGCCATAAACTGTGCGCGCATTATCTAAATTTACACGAGTAGCGTCAAGTCCTTTATTTTTCGAATGTTCATACTTTAAACAATTTAAAAGCTTTTAGTTAAATTTTAAACAAAACCTTCTTTTATTCATGTTATTTTTCACAATATCTTCTCAATTAAAAACCTAACCAAACAGATAAAATATGAATCAATTCAAATTAGTATGCTTAGGCTTAATCACCATTATTAGCTCAGGTTGCCAAGTCCTCTCACCTCTTTTTGTAGATTATAACGGTGTTCGAATGGATGTGGCCAAATGGATCAACAATCATCAACTGCTCAGCATGCAACAAAAGCGCAGCTTAGTACAACTAAGCAAGGCGCAGCAAAAGCTATATCAAATTGAAAACAAAAAGGAACAACAAAGAATTCAAATCATTAAAGAAAATATAATTGCTATACACTGTGCTCAATTACACCTCACCGAGCATAAAATTGAGCAATTGCAGAACCAAATTTTTAATCATGATCAAAAACAGAAGATTTTAGATATGTATAACCAACAACGCCAAAATATCAAAATTGATCTAAACTCAGTGCAATGTGAATAGTCGGTTTAAAAGCCATTTTATACTCATGGATTTATGTTGTACTCAACAAATACCCAACCCCAGCCCACTCATTACCTACAAAACCACATGCAAAATAGATTTTAAACCCTTCAAATATACTTCTACTCAATTATGGATAGCATTCAACAATAATGTTTAATTGCTACGCACTCCACACAGTAATATCAACACTACTGGCGGGTGCACGTTCAACATATATGAGTTTGAGTTTTTTTATTTTTTATACAGTTGCTCAATAAATTAAACTTATTTATGAAATTTTAAGCATAAAAAAAGACCACGTTTTTATAAACGTGGTCTATGAAAATGGTGGCTATGACGGGATTTGAACCTGTGACCCCCGCATTATGAGTGCGGTGCTCTAACCAACTGAGCTACATAGCCAAAACTGTGCGCATATTATCTATTTCAAACAACCTTTTGTCAAGAAATATCACACAATAATTGTAAAGAATTAGTGAAGTGAGCCGATAAGCCGGGTTCTGTCGTGAACGATCATTCCTCTAGGCGTACAATCACTCGTACGCTCAAGCGACCTACCCGAATCCAGCACGGGCCGTGCCTCAGGATTCCTATTTGGTCTTGCTTCTGGTGGGGTTTACCTTGCCGTGAACTGTTACCAGACACGCGGTGCGCTCTTACCGCACCCTTTCACCCTTACCATCTCTCTTGGTTTCCCCGAAAGGAAATTGCAAAGATGGCGGTCTACTCTCTGCTGCACTTGCCGTCGGCTTTCACCGCCCAGGCGTTACCTGGCACCCTGCCCTATGAAGCCCGGACTTTCCTCCCCTGCTTCAATCACGAAGATTTCCACAGCAGCGATCGTCTAGCTCACTTCGGGGCGCATCTTATCAAACTTCAGCACTAATTGCTTGTGCTTTTTTGAGCAATCAGGTTTTTATATTTATCCATCAACTCATCTTGTGATTCCACATGCTCTGGATCGAGTGGAATACAATCGACTGGACAGAATAATTGACACTGTGGTTGATCATAATGCCCAACACATTCCGTACACAAATTTGGGTGAATTTCATAGATGACTTCACCCATAAAAATAGCCTCATTTGGGCAAACAGGCTCACAAACATCGCAATTGATGCATTCATCAGTAATATATAAAGACACGCTACCAACCTTGTTGATGCTTACGTTCAAAGGCTTCGACCACACATTGTGGTACAAATTTTCCAACATCACCTTTTAAACGTGCAATTTCTCGAACCATCGTCGAAGATATAAATGAAAACTGCTCAGAAGGTGTTAAAAACACAGTTTCAAAATGTTGATCCAACTGACGGTTCATATTCGCAAGCTGAAACTCATATTCAAAATCTGAAACAGCACGTAATCCTCGCAATACAGCTGTCGCATTCTGCTCACGAGAAAAGTTTACCAATAAACCATCAAAACCAACAAACTCGACATTAGAAAGATGGCTTAAAGATATTTTAGCCAATCGAATCCGTTCATCTAAACTAAAAACTGGGTTTTTATGATGTCCAATTGCAATTGCAACCACCACCTCATCAAACATTCTTGCTGCACGGGCAACTAAGTCAACGTGACCATTGGTAATTGGATCAAACGTTCCTGGATAGATGACGCGAGTTTTAGACATCCGTTTGTACTCTAGTTTATTGTTTATGCCCGATAGTTTAACAAAAACTTCCTTTTTAGCGAACATTCTCCTTAAATTTGAAATCACTTCACCTTGGAGCGAGTTTAAGGCAAAATATAGTTAATCTTGGAATATTAGTATTATGTCGAAATCAATCGTAGTTAAAAAAAATAATGGTGGCACTATTGCGCAGAATAAACGCGCTCGCCATGATTATTTTATTGAAGAGAAATTCGAAGCTGGTCTTTCATTACAAGGCTGGGAAGTGAAGTCTTTACGCGCTGGACGTATGACCATTACTGAAAGTTATATTCTTTTTAGAGACAACGAAGCATTTTTGTTTGGGGCGCAGATTCAACCTTTATTATCAGCCTCTACGCATGTGGTTCCTGAAGCAACCCGTACACGCAAGTTACTGCTTTCACGTCGTGAACTTGAAAAATTGATGGGCGCAGTCAATCAAAAAGGTTATTCATGTGTACCACTGGCGTGTTACTGGAAAGGTCGTTTAGCTAAAATTGAAATTGCTTTAGTCAAAGGTAAGCAAATGCATGATAAACGTGCCACAGAAAAAGATCGTGACTGGCAACGTGATAAAGCACGAATTTTTCATAAGTGATTTTTCATTTGCTCGGATTTTAATCCGAGCAAATTTTTACTAAGAAAATTAATTGTTATTCTTCGTTTTCAATACGACCAAATTTTACAATCGCTGCCTGCACAATTTGATCAAAATAAGGATGTGCTTGCTTTACCTTATCCAATGCCTCAGTTATTGGAGTTAAAGCATCTTCTAAAGTATCACTTTCGTAGCTCTCTATTACCAGCTTTGAATCCAAACTTCGAATTGGTAAATACCAATTTCCTTCTGGATTAAACTTAAAACCCAATTCCTCTATTTGTGGATGGTCATTATTCATTTGTATAGCAAAAACTTTCCATTCTTTTGCTAAAGTTTTATTAAAACCATTTTTCCATAAAGCGAAATTAAAAATCACTCTATCTAGGGCGTGTCATCAATTAAGCCAAATTATTGTTGAAGCAAGATAGATTGCTGACAGGAAGTTTTGAGCCAATTTGTCATAGCGTGTGGCAATAC
>NZ_FNPK01000049.1 GCF_900107285.1 Acinetobacter kyonggiensis
GCATGTAGTTTTTTTAGATCGATGGGTGGTTCTGTTGGAGCTTTTGATTGATCGAAAGCTTGCGAGGAAGCTGAAATCAGTTGATTTTTCCAGTCGATAATTTGGTTTTGATGAACATCAAATTCAGCACTCAATTCAGCAAGTGTTTTTTCTGCTTTAATCGCAGCAAGTGCTACCTTAGCTTTAAAATCATTTGAATGATTTCTTCTTGGTCTACGTGCCATAAAATACTCCATATATTGATGTTTATAACATCATTTGGGGAGCAAAATATCACTTATAAGTGTTGTTCAAATTTCCTGATCCACCTCTGCTTTTTGATCTTCTTGCAAATCATAAAAATGATTGAGTAAATTCAGCCTTAGATCTTTTGGAGATATATGATCACGACTCACGGAATGGACGAGATACATCCGTTCACGAGCACGGCTTGCAGCCACGTTGAATCTCTGTTCATGATCGGATCGACTCAAAGCATGACAATTCTGAGGATCTGCTACCATAGATAAGAAAATAATATCTCTTTCTGCACCCTGAAATGCTGAAGCATCCCCACAAGCAAATTGAACTTGGGTAAGAGTACCTGCGCCAAACTCATTCAAAGCTTCTGATTGAATGAACTCAGCCTGTGCTGGACCTAGCAACGAGATCACGCCAATTGATCTATTCGTATATCGTTCATCTTTAATAAGTAGCTTCATTTCCTCAATAATTGCTTTCGCTTCTATTCGATTAATATGTTTGCTGTTTTTAGATTCTCTATACCCCTGCGGTGTATAAATTGCGACTAAAGCTGGGCTTAACTGCTCAGACTTCTTCGATAGTCGCATTGGCTTAATACGGTTACCATAAAAGTTTTTATTACTATAACTAATGATTGCAGGATGACAGCGGAAATGCTCTAGAAGCATCACACTTGACTCATAGATAGAAGAAGCCATGTCGTATAAAGACATATCTGGTGTTAAATATGCAGCATGCGGCTGACCATGTAGATAACGATTCCTTAATACATCAATTTGAGCACTTGCTAGGCCGACATTACTCGGAGAAACCTGCTTATTATCCCCCACAACTAATAACTTTTTAGCACGCATTAAAACGGGTAATACGTCAATTGATGATTGTGATGCCTCATCCACAATCACTAAGTCAAAGAGACCTAATTCAGCAGGCATAGATTCAGATACCTGAAGGTGTGACATGACCCAGCAAGGAATAAGTATCAACTAAAAAGTAAACATGTATTCATTACCAAAACCCTTTGAAATCTGCCCAACCCAACGCTCTATTTGATCTGCCTTCATCACCTTAAAATCCCGCCAGTTATACTTCATCTGCTTCCAAACCATCTCAATTCTATTCAGCTCAGGACTATACGCAGGTAGAAAATACAAAGTCGTTGAATACTCTTGTACAAGAAGCTTGCGCCAATCTACCATCTGTTTGCTGCGATGAATCGAGGCATTGTCAACAATCAACACCAAAGGAACTTGATAGCTGCGTTTCACCTGTGCTGCTACACCCATCAAATAGGCATAAAACCAGCGACTGTTAACGGACTCCTGTAGGCAACTGGTGATCAGATGACCCGTTGACAGCAGACAACCCATCACATTAACTCGCTTTAGTCTTACAGCATCAACCGCATGAACATCGCCTATCTTTGTCCATGCATAACGATTATCTGGCGTAGCCGAAAATCCTGTTTCGTCCACATAGCCCAATACAATTTCACCACGTGCCGCTTGCTCACGTAATGCTTCAATCTGCTGTTGCGCTTGTCCAAATGCGGTCGGGTCTCTTTTTTTTCAAGCTGTGGCGGGTGCGTTTGAAGACCATGCCTGAATCTCGCAAAAACTTGCGAAGAGTTTCAACAGACACGGATACACCGTGTTTTTCATGCAGTTTGACTCGGATTTGTTCTGCATTGAGTGGGCTTGTGTTGACCCACTCTAAGATTTGAGCCTGATAGTTTGAGGTCAGTGTATTGGGACGGCCTGAGCGATGACCTTCTTGAATCGATTCAAACTGATGTAGCTCCCAATGTCGGCGTTGTAGCCTTATGGTTTCTGGGATACGCTCTTGTAACGCAGCAACTTCGGCAACAGTTTTACCTTCGGAAAGCCAGAGAATGGTTTGGGCACGTTGTCTTTCACGCCAATGTGCTGCATGCTTGGTCAGGAGAATTAGTTGTGCACGCTGTTCTAAGCTGAGTGGGACGGTAACAATCCGTGGCATGTGCAAACATCGTTTAACCAAAAATGTCTTTTCGCATGTTTAGTTGTTTTTGTCAACTTATGCGACAGATCAGAATGGTCAAAATATTCCAATTAATTTCCGAATTTATGACAAATCTGAGGGTAAAACCAAGAATGATTACTTTATGGATATGTTAAGTGAAGTACTTAGTTGGGGTGCAAAGATTCAATTTATTACAGGTGATAGTTGGTATTCATCGACTGCAAATCTAAAAACCATAAGAAAACATGGTATTCGATTTATGTTTGGTATCGACTGTAACCGTAAGGTTTCCCCAGAAAAAGGACAATGGTTTCAACTGCGTTTATTGCCGAATTTTCATCAGGGTCAAGTGGTCTGGCTCAAAGATTTTGGCTTTGTACAATTATTTAAGACTCAGTTAAAAGAACAGCAGAGGTTTTATATTGTGTATCAAGATGAAGATGATTTATTGTCCTTTGAGGGTTTTCATGAATTACATTCAAGTCATTGGAAAATAGAACAATATCACCGAGTGATTAAACAGGTTTGTCATATTGAAAAGTTTCAAGTAAGACGGTCTAAACTGATTTTGAATCATATTTTTTCAGCCTTGATGGCCTACGTGGAGATACAAAAGAACCAGTTTGAGGGGATCTTTGAAAATGTATATCATTGGCAGAAGAAATTATTTAGACCAATGATCAAAAACTTCATTGATGACTTTATTCTCGATAAAAATCATCTGCTACCACAGAGAGTCTATAAATGATAGTGCGTAAGTCCTAGATAAGTAAACACTGAAGTATGTGAATGCAGCATATAGATAATCGGCTCCAATTTGGCGTGATTCAACAATATTTTGATAGATCTTAGCTGCGCCACTTTTAAGCAAATTAATTTGCTTTAAATCATCCTCACTTAATCCAGCAAATTCTTTCAACATAGCAGTTTGCTGGAATTTCAAATAATCTTCTAAAAAGTTTTCTTTCATGTTTTATTAATCTCAGCTCAAATTTTCTGCTTCATCAAAGTGTTGAAGAAAAGATTATGATCGATATTTGAAAATTTCTAAGACTTGTTTTTTGATATCTTCATTACGAAAATCAAAGAAAATTATAAAAAAATGAGCATTTAATATTTTGTCGTCACCAAAAATTTCTTGATGGAATTGTGGATCGATAAATGTATCAAGTCTTAGGATTAACTGTAGCTGTGGGACATAATTCACACTTGCACGTACTTCTCGCTCATTTTTTAAAATAACTAAAATTTGCTTCCAGATCTTTATGTAGAGTTTTTTGAAACTGGACTGCTTACTTTTACTATTTCGCGGTTGAAGATTTTTTAAGCGCTTAAGCTGCGCTTTCACAGTAGTCAACTTGTCAATTTTAGCAGCGAATGGAAACATAAATTGATAAAGAAACACAGTTGTATTTGTTGCAAGCTGATCAAAAATCATACTCAAATAAATCTAAAATCATATACAAACTTTTATACCATTTTTTTTATTTAATTTTCTAAAACTTTAAATAAATTGAAAAATAAATCTCAAATTATTAATATTAAACATATTATTTTTTTTATTAATTAAAAATTCTTCCAAAAAAGTGGTGTTTATCGTTATTCACCTTGGCGGGTCAGTTGCTCCGTCATGCCTGCAAAGTAGGTATTGCCATATTCATAGAAGTAATAAGTGATCACAAACCACAACAGCCAGATGCCAAAGAATAGAGAGCCAAACCAGCCAAAGGAAAAGACTTTGGCCATAATTAAAAAGATGACGATCGGCGCCACAATGCACTTCACAAAGACTTTAGATTTTGGTGGGCGATTTTCGATTGGAATGATTTTTGGTTGAGTGAATTCAGACATCATTGTTCCCCGCATGTTCAATGCAATTGACAATCACAAGGGGATATAAAAATAAGTATTTTTTTATAGGCGTGATTGAGCCATCCACCTTAGAGATTGTTCGTGTAAAAATGTTTTTTTTAATACAGCTTACAATTTAAAATCAGTGCTGTATGCCCTGTTGAATGACACAACAAGGTTGAACAGGTGCGGAGGCACAATAAAGAATAAATCGGTACAGCATGAGAAGCTCCTAGATGTAATAGAAGTTCTACCAAATTACTGTCAAATAATGGTGGCAGAACGAAAAGGGGTTGACAGACTGATCATCTAGGAATCAGCACACCCGAAAGTGTCCCCCTTCCGTCCTACCATAGAAAAAAAGGGGGACGTGAAGATTCCCACATTCAGTTTATATCCAAAAATATAAACCTCATGTGCTAGATGAATCGGTCTGTCAAAACCGACTGGCAATGTAGGCCAGCGAGCTCATATTAGATTTATCCAGCGCTTTAGTCAATTTCGCGATACGATAAAATTCACATGATCGGTTTGAATAAATTCAGTTAAGTTGTTGATTTCGCCCATAAGCTCAAATTAAAACCATCGATGGGCTCATTTTGATGCTATGGATCGGTCTAAAATGAACTGCTCTTCTTGAATAAAATAAATGAATAAAATGATTGAATAGATCTTCGCCAAACACTCATTCTTTTTAAGCTATTGTGAAGAAATGCTATGCCGTATCAAACGACACATGCCTGTTCATCATAGGTAGACCCAGCCGTCAGACTTCCCCAATAACTAAAGCTTAATCAATGAATTAATGAAATGTTGCGTTTTGTAAAAATAATCAAATACAGCGTTGACAGTTCACGGGATACGCAGATAAGCTTATAGGACACAGCAAAATCTGTGTTCAGGCGTGAGAACCTGATACAATCTAGGTGCAAATTAATGTCGCACTCGCGGCTATTTTTTTGTCTACTGTTTTAGCAGTCGTTATGGCAGCTTGATAGGGCAACCGTAAGGTTGGCTGATCCTAGATTCAGTATTCTCACCCCTGTCTCGCTGCCACCATTACCGTGAGAAGTAATGCTGGTAAGTATTTAAAACTTATCTAGGACCACTGCTATGAACGCTAAATTTCATGGTGCATACACTAGCACATCTAAAAAACAAGCCTCTCAACTGATTGTTGAACTTGGCAAAAGCATTTCAAATCCCCAGCGTCAAACTTTAACCCAGCTTTATCAAGCACTCGATACTGCAGACTCCTTGCTGACCGAGCTTGAACATGCGCACCAAATTATTCGTCAATGCATGCGCCAGATGAATGATGAACAAATCGCTGAAGTCGCAAAACTCAATCAAAATAATCATACCCCTTCGCTCTGGTCATTCCGCACCCATCAACGTCAAAACCTGATTGAACGTGCTGAACGTCTTTTGGGAGCACGTTATGAAGCATAATCAGCATATTCTGCTGGCTCCCTCGGACTACCCTTTAATTGCTTCGCCTACGCTTGCAAAAGCGTATGGCGTCGCAGCCGCGGCGGTCAAAAGCTGATGACAGATTGCAGATTTAGCATCAAATAACGGCATTGACAGATAAGTACCTTCATCATTATTCATTTCTTGAGATAGTGTCTTATATAGAAACTTTAGCATGTAATACGAGAAACTAGCTTAAACTCAGAACCGAGATCCCAGCTACAAAAAATCCTACATTAAGCAACATTACAGAATTTCATAATCAGTACTACTCGAATCAGTTGATCTCAGTATTCATAATACTCAGCACGAAGCGTAAAGCTATATGGCTTTGTTGCATAAAGGTTTGAAAGGCTGAGTTCCCTTAAGCTACTCAAATTTAAGAGACAACTTGGGTATGAGGGCGACCTAATTCTGTGAATTTATTCAAGACTGCCATGCGTGCATGGATCTCATTCACCTGACTTGGAAAACTCCGCGCTGTTAATTTATCGCCTAATAATTTGATGCAATGCATCTTGGTTTCAACCAAACTTCGACGGTGATAACCAGACCACTTTTTCCAAAGCGATCTGCCTAGCCGTTTGACTGTCTTTAATAATTCGTTCCGCTCTATAGACCTCGCTTGCTGATCCTTCCAAGGCTTTGCATTCTTTCTAGGTGGAATGATCGCATGTGCATCTCGATCTAAAATGACTTGTCGGCAGTGCTTTGTGTCATAAGCACCATCTGTATAAACAGAATCAATTGGTTCATCCAAGGGAATTTGAGCAAGTAAATCTTCGAGTACTTGAGAATCACTGACATTATTTGTGGTGAGTTGTACTGCACGTATTTGCAGGGTTTTAGCATCTATAGCAATGTGAAGCTTACGCCATTGGCGACGATATTCAGCCCCATGTTTCTTGCGTTTCCATTCACCTTCACCAAGAAACTTCAAACCAGTAGAGTCTACGAGTAGATGCAGTCCATCACTACTTTTTTGATAGCTAATCGCAATATCAATATGCTTTTGTCTACGACAAAGGGTGGAATAATCCGGAGCTGTCCAATCTAATCCAGAGAGTTTAATCAGACTTTGAACAAAACCTGTGACCATACGTAAAGAGAGTCGGAATAGTAATTTGATCATTAAGCAGCATTGAATCGCTGTATCGGAGTAGGTTTGATTTCGACCTTGCTTGCCTTGTGATTGTGCATACCACTGAGTCTTTGGATCAAGCCAAATGGAAATATTACCTCGGTTAATTAAGGCTCGGTTATAGGATGACCAATTGGTTGTACGGTAGATTTTAGAGGCAGGCTTATTCATTTTGAAATTATATTGCTGAATAAGCTTTTGATGCTAGGTTTGTGCAACAAAGCCCCTATTAAATAAAAACAAACTCATCCCTACCCCCTTTGATATTCAGAATGTCCTGGTAATTGCTCCTGAAAATGCTGCAGGTCTAGGTGACTTCAAAAAAGATGCTGACGCTTTAGAAAAAGCTGGTGTATGTCATTTCAAATACTATTCAGCCACATTCCAAGGGAACACAGCTGCACAGAGTATTATCACTTCTCTAAGTAATGGTCTGAGACAATGGGCTACCGATTTCAATACCCCTCCAGATCTCATCGTGATTATCCGCGGTGGTGGTGCTGTAAACGACCTTGCCTATTTAAATGATTACGAACTGGCTGCCTTATTGGCCAAACGAACTGTGCCAATTTGGGTCGGCATTGGTCACGAAAAAGACCGTACGATACTAGATGAAGTTGCAAACCGTTCATTTGACACACCAAGTAAGGTAATTGGAGGTATTCGCAATCTAATTGCTGAACGGACGCAGGACGTCTTAGATTCATTCCAAACCATCAAGCTCTTATCTCAACATCAAATCACGGCATACCAAAGCCAAAATGACCAATACATGAGAGTGATTAAAACGCTTGCGCATGGCCAGATCAATGAAGCAAATAAGAGCGTAGATTTGATGCGAAGCACCCTACATTACTTAGCCCAGCAACAGATCAAACTAGCAACGAATCAAGTCGAATCACTGATGCGTGAAACCCTAATCCAGAATCCAAGAAACGTGATGGCTAAAGGCTACGGAATTGTTCGTAGTGAAGGGAAAGCTATTCGCTCTATACAACAGATTTCAGGTGATAACATCCAAGTAGAATTACAGGATGGTACCATTCAAGCAAATGTAACGAAGGTAATTAATAATGAGTAAAAACGAACTCTCTTTCAAGGAAGGCTATGATGTCCTTAAAAAGAATGCTGAACTATTAGAGTCACAAGAAGAGCCCGACATCGATAATTTAATGAAAATCGTTGAAGAGTCTATGGTTGCATACAAAGCCTGTAAAACACGTGTAGATGCAGTTCAACAGGCTTTAAATGATACTTTTAAAGAATAGTTTATTGTTAAAGTTGTATATCAGGCTCGTAAGCTTGGTGTTATGACTCCATGTCAGATGCGATAGCTTAAACTCTACGATCGGGAAATGTGGGCACTCTTCCAGAACATCGGTAAACCTTCATTTTTTGTGAAAATATGGGGAGAATTGCTAATTATCAGGCGGAATTTGTTATAGGTAAAGCAATAACCAACCACATTTTGATTTTGCTATAAAAAGTTTTAAGCATCAGGTGCAGACTTATCTTTTTACAATGGAGGAGTTGGAAAGTTATGTTGATACCACTCGAACAGAAAAGGCCCTCCCCTTTTAAGGATTAAAACAGCTCTTTTATACTAATAAATAATTGTATATCAATATCATAAAATTTTAAATTATCACGCCAATCTCAACTTTAAATAAGCTTTTCAAATTGAATCGGCGAATAACCACATTTTTTATTCATAACGACGCAGACCGTATGTGACAAAATCT
>NZ_FNPK01000034.1 GCF_900107285.1 Acinetobacter kyonggiensis
ATCTATATTTTATATCCAGTCCATGGTGATAAAAACCATCATAAACTAGACATTTTTATTGGTGAGAATATAGACACTTTAAATGGGTTCTAACAAGTACGTTTCGTATAAGCGCCATTATGTTAAATGGAGAAAGTTATTTAAGTATTTGTTATTATATTTATAAATTTCAATAGTAGGCCAAGTTCGCCTTAATGCGACAGAACCGAGTATTACCGAAACTCTCTCAAGTTCACTATCAGCCAGACAGCTGTGGGGAACTTGAGAGAGTTAAGATCATTTAGATTTGTTTTTGTTTAATTTACTTGCGGCTACAGTAACGGTAGCTGTTGTTGTAGCCGTTGTTGTAGCAATTACAAATTTTCCACCAGCTATTCCTTTACCTCCAATAGAAATAGCACCAAATCCTAGTTTTGCTAATGAAGCTCTAGCTAAAGGGGCACCCGTTAATTTACTAATAACGGCACCTGTTGTAGCAGTTTTTCCTAAAACGCCTGTTTTTGCGATCGCTACAGCTATAACTGGTGCGTTAACATATGCAACACCAGCAGATAGAACTGTTGTCGTAGCTATGGCTGCACTTTTTGCAGGATTTTCTATAACATAATCAATAGACTTATAAACTTTCTTTTCAGCAGACCATGCTGCATCTTGAATAGCGCATTTTATATCATGGATTTTGCAATGCATATTAGACGCGTGACATAGCAAGGAATCAAAAAAACTCATTTAGGTAGCTTCCTTTTTAGATTAAATTTTTTTTGGTTATAACATATTACACATTTTTTGTACAATATGAATGTACTCTATTATTTGATTGTACTTATTGATGTATAATTAAAAAAGTTACTATTGTTGGTTTAAGTTATGAATAGTGAGATTAATACATCTATAGATGCTGTACTTGGTTTGATTCTGTCAAACATTAGAAAAAATAAAAAAAAATCTCAGGATGAAGCTGCTACGTTTATAGGAGTAACAAAGCAAGCTATTTCTAATATGGAAAATGGTCGATCTAGATTTGCAGTGGTTCAGGTTTATCAACTCTGTGCTTTCTATGGTGTAGAACCATGTAAAGTTTTTAATGCTTTAGATGAGGCATTAAAGAACAAAGAGGTAAATGTAATTGGTGTTGCTGGGGGGAGTTTAGCCTTTATAGGTCCTCGTATAGTTAGTAAGAGTAGCATTAGCACTAATAATTTAACTAATATTGGAGCTTTAGTACATCCAATCATAGCAGGCGTTGCTTTAGCTGGTTTTTTGGGATCTCTCTTTATGAAAAAAGTTAAAGAAGCCTCTCAAGATGAGCATATAGAATAATTATAAGGTTCAGTATTTTAAAGATTTTCTAAAATTAACATAATACACCTTATACGAAATGCTCTTTTTATTCTGATATAAATCATTTGTTTAACTATTTCATCAAAGCCCAGTCCTCACCGATTGGGCTTTTTACGTGAATAGTCGTGTTCCACGCCTATTCTTTAATCAATGTTCCACATTTTTGATTAGCTCAGTTGAATAATGACTTTAGCCATTCGGTAAGAAAAACCGGCTCAGAAAGCCTCTTTTCGGTGCTTCAGGCTCAACATGCTCAGGCACTGGGATACGCTTACTCTCGGTTTCAACCTGAGTAGTCAATCCGTCATATTTAGGCTCTGTTGTGTCAGGTTCGATATCTGTTTTGGCCATATTAGGTTGTACCGGTTCTTGATCGGTAAACGTAGTCATATTGGATTTTGGTGCCTCCAATAGACGTTGCATAACTTCAATCTGCTCTTGGTAGAAGACTTCTCGTTCTTTGGCATCTGATACTTGATTTTTTAACATGTCTATCTGCTGTCTAAGCAGTAAAATTTCTGCCGAATTTGGACTGTCTATTTTTACAGGCTCTTTTACACCCTCTTTTTTAGTAGGTTCGCCAAATACCCGAATAGCTTCTGCAAAATCAATTTTATTATTGGAATTTTTACTTAAAATTCCTTTATTTATATGATTGTAAATAGTCTGTCTATTTATGTTGTAAAGCTTAGATAATTCAAGAACTGAAAGGCTTTTCATAATTTAAAGTTATGCCTAATCTTGTCAAAAAGTATTGTCTATTAGACTGTCTAATAGACAAATGATCAAGCCTATAATTTATACAGCTTTAAAACCAACTTTTTGAAGATAAGGATGCAATTCTTGAAATTTAGTAGGGTCTTGAAGCATCTCTGCAATCCGTATTGCAAACTGTTGATAGCTTTCAGTACCTTGAGAGTATTTCCCCATTTCTGGAAGTTCGGCAAGTTTATTCGAGAACAAGTGGCGTTGAGCATTTGTCATTTTTGCAACTATATCTATGTTCTTTTGAGTACAAATAGTTTCTTTATTAGTTATTTTTTTCTGTTTGAAAGTAAAAGAAAATCCTGAAATAGAACGGCCTTTTTTTTGCTGTTCATATTTAACTGTAATGTCTGAAAAATCATTAATTTGTTCAAGAGCAATTTCTAGTACACGTCTTTTAAAAGCTTCCATTCGCGTATATTCATTAATACCTATACCTAACTGATTTCTAAATTTATCTATTTCAAAAATAGGTGTTTTACCAATAGATTTCCATTGCATCAGTAATTCATATAAACGTACTGCATAGACACTTTTAAAATCTGAAGTTTTCTTTAAATGATAGCTAGTAAAGTATTGTTCAAAACCATCTATTTTTGTCACATGCTCTATTACTACACGAGTCAAAGTAACTAAGATTCTACCTTCTCCTTTCCTGTAATTAGCGTCTTGGATCCAACGGCTCTTAGTCAGACTTCCATCATCATTAGTAATAGTAAATTGCCGTTTAAATAAAGAATCTTCAGCTTCTATTAATACTAAATATGCAGCATCAGGTGAGATATTAAATGCTTCGGCATAGCGAGTAGCATTCAACTCTAAAGGTTCGTCAGTTGAAAGTCCTTGCCCTGTTTCTCTTGCATCAACAATAGCGATTTGCAAAAGGCGAGTTTCACTTAAGCTGAGACTTTGTAAGGCTTGTACAAGCTTATTTGATTTTACAACTAAATCTGTCATGTGATTTTATTTAGCAACTGTTTTATTATGTTGTTATGACAACACAATAAATATTTGTTGTCAAATACCGAGGAAACGTTGCTATATAACCGAGGAAACGTTGCTATATAACCGAGGAAACGTTGCTATATAACCGAGGAAACGTTGCTATATAACTGAGGAAATCCTTTTGCATAAAGGCTTTCAAGGTATCTAAAAGCATTTAAAAACTTTAAAAATAATTAAAAGCCAAAGGAATGAAAAATTGCCCTATGTTTTCGCTACGCTCAAACTCTATTGAACTTCGCTTTCGCTCAGTTCGAAGGGGCAATTTTAGTTAATATTTTCGTGACTTTGAAAAAAAGCAAAAGCAAGATCAAAAGCGAATCGGAATTCGCTTCGCTCATAAAGCTTTTTACTCGCTTCGCTCGGTCTAGAGTCTTATTTCTGCAGGTGATTTACGCTTATTTAGGTTTCACAACCTAAAAAGCTGTTTTTCAGGAAGTCTAGGCGCAAATTTTGCTGATATCGCTCGTAGACACTCGCTTTGCTGATCTTTGTTGTTACATTGAAAAGTTAAAGCCGGTGTCTTTTTTAATGTGAAGTGTCGATTGATTTTCAAGGTTGGGGTTTGGATCTTTATGATTAAATGATGGATCGACTAAAGCTTGTTGCTGTTGAATCACTTTAATCTCAGCAGCATGCATTTCTGGACTTAACTTATTTAATAACGCTTTTACTTCTAGGCTACTATAGGCTTGGTCATTGACGCTATAAAACGGTTCAACGTTAAAATTGAGTTCTTTATGTTTCTGTAGTTGCTCTCGTTCAAATTCTTGTTGGTTATGTTCGCGGATCTGTTTGATCTGTTCTAAATATTCAGGTGAATTATTTTGACTTCCGACCCCGAGCTTGGGTTCGGCAATGTAAAAGGTGCCGTGATCTAAATTATATTTTTTATAACTTGAAGACGATACTCGATTGGGGATTATGATCTCTTGTCCATCGATTTGGTAAGTCAAGGTCGGGGCATATTGGCGTAAGGCATGATTCATATGGTTTTCCCATTCCTTGCGGATATACAGTAAGAATGAGCGGTAGTTGTAAAAGCCTTCATCCAGTTGTCTTTTTTTCGCCCCGCCTTTCTCTGGGTTTTTCGGATTAAAGCGTTTGAAGTAGGTTTCTGGCGTGCGGTCAAGGCCATCATTGGCTTTTAAAGACAGCATGAGATGACAGTGCGGTTGATCAATACCTCCAATTCTCGATTTAACGTTGTGTATAGCGTAAGAGTGTGGGTATTGATAGGTAGCCACATGCTCGTTTAAAAATGCCTCTACCAGCGTTTTACGCTGTTTTGCTGTGAGTTCATTGGGAAGGGCTAATTCATATTCCATGTACACTTTGGCATTGGCCCGCTCATGGGTATCCGCTGCTTTCCAAAAATTAGCAGGATCTTTCGCCCAGGCTGGCATACAACGACCGGGTTCGATATGTTCTAAAACTTCTTGGCTTTTGACACGCACATGCTGATATTTTTCTAATCGAGAAATATAGAAATAATGTTCGAGTGCATAGCCTTTGGGTTTGTCTTTGAGGTGCAGGTGATAGCTAGCCATTTTGAGCCATTGTCTGAATGATTTCTTTTAAATAAATCGGTAAACCATCTTCATCCTTATAATCGATGAGTCGATCTAATACCACAGGAAACAAGGTCTTGGCTTTAGTGTCACTGAGGCCAACATTGAGCATCTCTTGAAAAATAATCGTATTGCAATTTGCTAAATTAAAGTGCATATCTTCATTAAAAATCGCACGAATCATTTGTGCTGCAGTCAGTTGAGTGACATCAATATTTTTTGTTTTTAACAATGCTAATAGTGCTCCTCCCAATTCAAATTTCTTCTTGTTATCAGCATTCCGTTTTGCTTTATTTTCTTTCTTCTCGAGCTGGCTGAGATACAGTTTTAAGCTATTTTCATCTGCTTTGTTGTCTTTGAAGCGCAAATATTGAGTCGCCATGGTTTTGAGAATATTCAGTGTCTGATCTTCAGAGGTTTTTTGATACTGGTGATATAACTCGACAAACTTTTTTTCAAAGAAATCATGTGAAGCACTTTTTAAAAGTTCTTGATAAAGCAGCTCAACTTTTTGAAGTTCTCGAAATGGTTTAATGGCTTGTTTTACGATGACTAATGCAGTGGGTGATAAGTTCTGCATTTCAAACTGAGATGCTTGAATTTCATGAACTGCATTTTGAGTGACTTGATCTCGTACATTGTGTTTTTTTACATACTCGATATATGCAATTAACTCAGCTTTGTTGAGTAAAAGAGCCGGTCGTCCACGTTTTTTTGACTCAGAGTTTTGCATTTTAACCAGAAATCCATTCGCTTCAATTTCATTATGCTTTGTAGCATAACTTATTGGGCGAATGGATTTAATTAATAAAAAATAAAATTTATTTTATTTTTTATTAATTCGCACTTAACAGTTTCTCTTCGAGAAACTACAGTCCGTGAGGGAATCCTTCCCCTCAACCCCTGATCAATATTTTAGGTATTGAACCTAAACTATTGATATTTAAGACTATTGCTTAAATGTGAAAATCAAAACAATGCTGTGCTTTTCGCTTAGATTGCGCTTGTTTCCGGCAAAAAGATGTCTGTTACTGCATTTTCAGTTTTGTTTCTGCAGAAAAAATGTCTGTTACTGCATTTTCAGTTTTGTTTCTGCAGAAAAAATGTCTGTTACTGCATTTTCAGTTTTGTTTCTGCAGAAAAAATGTCTGTTACTGCATTTTCAGTTTTGTTTCTGCAGAAAAAATGTCTGTTACTGCATTTTCAGTTTTGTTTCTGCAGAAAAAATGTCTGTTACTGCATTTTCAGTTTTGTTTCTGCAGAAAAAATGTCTGTTACTGCATTTTTAATTTTGTTTCTGCAGAAAAAATGTCTGTTGCTGCACGTTACTTGGTCATGTTTATTAACGTATTTTTTGAAAATGTACTGTTTTCAGTATAAATCTTCTCGGATTAGTATAAAAAAACCTAACCATCTAGATAAAATGAATGAGATAGATGACTATTTTGTCTAGATTTATACTTTTTTGCCTACTTATTCTGAATGAATCTGGCACAAATACTTCTTCAGGGAAGAATGGCCTTTTCTTTTGAAAATGTACCGTTTTGGATAACTAAGAAAAACAGGTTGGTGAATTGCTGAATTGAATAGCCATTAAAATCGTATTATTGCTATTGAGCAAATTCAGAAAGATTCTGGATAAAGTACGTACTGGCTTTATTAATAAAGTAATTCTAACCGGATGATTAATGTTCGCTATATAGCGAATATCACACATAAAACATGCAAACTTCGCTATATAGCGAACAAAATAGCTTGAAATTGGGAAGGGAAATGGCTTCTAGAAAAGAAATTGGGGAAAAAATAAAATTGGCCAGAAAAAATTTAGGCTATACACAAAAGACTGTATCAGAAAAATCTGGAGTCAATAAAACAACAATTTCTGAGATTGAAAACGGTCATTTCACTGGTTCTTTTGACTTATTTGAAAAAGTATTGAGTTGCGTGGAGTTACAATTTGAAGTCGTGACCAAAAAGCATAAATTTCCGCATTGGGATGAAATCGAATCTTTATTTAAAGAAGATGATGAATAAAGTAAATGCCTAACGAAAACTACTACCAATAGCCTAGTAGTCGAACATAAGAAATTCGCAGTGATTCTATGTTAAGTCGATAATCAAAAGACCTACGAGTAATCTGTCCCCAGAGGTTGTACGTTCTGATTCAGCTCTAGCAAATTGGGCAGACACAGAATTTTGAACGCACTCTCTGTTTCTGCACAGGAAAAGTCCGTTGTACAGTTACTAAAAAAGTTTAGGATTCTGGGATAGATCGTATAAATTGCTGCTGAATATCTGAAAAATTTGCATCTGGGTATTCTGCTAAATAATGTTCAGTCCAAAATAAAACAGCCTCATGCCCATCAAAAGAGGGATTCACATCTAAATAAAAAGCCAAACGGGCACTACGTTGAATATAAAGCTCTTTGATTAACTGTAATCCTAGTTTTTTTGCTTTTGCTGAGATAAACAGCTGAGGTTGAGTGAAGTAATTCATAAAAAAATCCGATACAGAAGCATAGGCTTGATATGGATAATTAAACACATAAAAATATGTGTTGTAAACATATTTTTATGTGTTTTTTGGTGTTTTATGTAAAGAAATAGCCTATGTTATACTTGCACTTTATCATTTGTTAAATTTGAATCTCATGCCTTACGAAGAATTCCATAGACTTATCGGTAAAGCGGGTCTTTCAATTAAAGAATTTGCTGAATTACTCGGGATGAGACCTAACTCCATTACGAATTATAATAAAGTTGGATTTGTCCCCTCTCATTTGGCTGTGATCGTATCGCTCATATCAACGATGAAGGATGAAGGTTTTGATTTTTATCCTATCCTGGAAAAAGTACAGGCATACGAGAAAGCACGTATAGAAAGTCAGTCTAAATAGAAAAGACTAAGCTTGATTCTTTGGATTATTGTTGATCAGAGAGTGAGAGTACTACAATGAAATGGGAGCTTATCGCTCCCATTTTTGATTTCGTATAAGGTGTATTATGTTAATTTTAGCGAAACTCAATAATAAATTATTTCTTCTTTGGCTTCATGCATGAGGGTTTTGATAGGCTCACTGGCTGGTTTAAATTGTGTGCCTTAGCTCCCTGTTCTAAAAGGGCCTTTAAACTTTTTTCAGAATTTTTAGGCTGCTTATTTTGAGCATTCTTCTTTGGCTGTGGTGGCGATGCTTTTTTCTGAGCTTTTACTGACTGCTCAACTTTATTTTGTTTACTTGTAGGCTTGTTTATTACGGCTGTTTTTAGAGACTTTAGCCATGAGTATGCGTGAGGATCTAACTTCAATAAATGTTCAATCATTTCATTACGTTTAGCTTTATCCATCTTAGAGATAATGCTTTTAAGATCAGCATTAATTGATTGATTTGTTGCACCTCGTTCACTAGCTTTTTCATACCACTCATGCCCAAGTGTATATTGATACGTTTCCATATAAATAGCGCCTAATAAAGTACAAGGACGATAATTATCTGGAGTTAAATTATGAGCTTTGGATGCATTATCAATGGCGACGTTAACCTTGCGAAGATCACGTCTAACTCCACCAAGAGTAGTGAAATACGCAGATAATAATTTTTTATCCTTGATACCATTAGTGGAAATTTTTTCTAAAAATTCTTCTGCTTCAACACTTTCCTTACACTTTCTTAATTGACTGCTAGCATTAATAGCATTCCAAATGTTCTTGGTGTTCTTTGCATATTCCTGCAAATAATAATTAGCTTCTAATCGATGAAATTTATGACGAACTTTGGCAGTAAAGAATTTTTTACCTATTGTATTTAACCAAACAGCCTCATCTTGAGAAAGTCTTGTTTCATTTTCTAGCTTATTCAAAATTTCAGAAAGCTCTGTAGGTGATGCCCCTGATAGATATTCATTAATGTCGTATTTTTTTAGTAATGCTTTTTCTTTTTGCTTTGCAATATAAACAGGATCTGACTCAAGCAACTTTTGTTTTTCAATAGCTTCCAGTCTCAACTTCTCCTGACGAATTTTTTCCTCAGCTACTCTTTCTAATTCAACTTTATGTCTAATTTTTTTCTGAAAGTCTGGCAGGAAACCGCTTAAAGATCTGAGCATATACTCATGAATATATACTTCTTCAAATTTACTTAGGCTTTGTTTTTCTTCATATTTTTTTATAATGTCTTTTAAACGGCTAGGTATTAAAAGATCTGACTTTAATGGATCTAAAAAATATTGTTGGCACAAATTTAAGAGTTTGCTCTCGAAAGTATCTAAATCTTTATCAGTAACTTTTGCCTGTAACAGTAAAGCCTTTCCCTCAGTCATAATAGAAATCTTATTCGAATCAAAAAATTACCTCAGTATAAAGAAAAAATGTCTGTATCTCACTTATGTTTATTTCCCATTTAACATAATGGCCGTTATACGAAATGCAAAATAAATAGTGTTATATTTCAAAAAGTTATACTACAAGAAATCGGGGACGCAAACCCGAAATGCATATTCCTGCATAAACCTACCACCTATTCCTATTCGTTCCCTACCACTTATTCCTGTTTCAAGTCGGCCACTTAGGGTTTATTCAGTAATAGAATTTAAAGGCTTTATTGCCCAAACCTATTCTTAAAAGCTTGTTCAGCAATATAATTCTTAGATAAATTGCATATTCTTATCATACAGGACACTGATTCTTCTTTCATTTGGATAGTTACTATGAATTCACTTCCGTCCTAATAGTCTGCCCCAAAAGCTTTTTGGCTTCCAATTCGGATCTAAAAAGTCATAATTATAATAATCTAATGGTTTTACTGGCATCAATTCCATAGGAACCAATGGGTTATCAATTTCAATTTCTAACCCATTCATCCACGGGTAATCCCCCCTAAAAATAAAAAAGTGAACCTAACAACTATAAGTTCACTCTTCATTAAAAGTTTATTTTTGTAGTATTTCACTTTTTAAAAGTTCTTCCTTCGTTACACCAAAATATCTGATTTCCAATTTAGGTTTACCTAGCATTTCTAAAATTTTGTCTTTTTCATTTATGTTTTTTATAGCTTTACTTACACAATCAATGACGTCATTGGTTTTAGATTCAAATTCTCTATCAAATACTTCTTCACTCACATTTAGATTTTCGAAATATTTTAGGTATTCTTCAAAAACTAGATAAAAATATGGATCTAATCTTTCTGCATCAAACATATAAATTAAATCTTCTGGCATTTTTTTTTCAGGATAAATGATCAACTTTCCATAATCGACAAAAAAATCCACAGAAAAATTATCATATTCCATTTCATTTAAAACTTTATTAAACGTTTCAAAATATTGCACTAAAAGGGTCTGTATATCATCCAAAAACGCTTTATTATTAATATCCAATATTAAAGATTGATTTGAAATAGCCTCAATACAATCATTAAGTATATTTAACTCTCTTAAAGCCATTATTTTACTCCATCTAAACGTGTGTTGGGTTGATCCATTTTTCTGAGTGTAGTTTTCAGCTCATTTGTAAATTTCTTTAGAGGCTAGCTTGCGCTTTTGGAGCAGAGGCTTGTCATCGCAGTTACAGCACGATGTATTTTAATGCGATTAGCTTATTTGATGAAATTGCCAATGCAATCACTTTAGGTGAAATCAAAGACTTCAAGAAAAAAGTATGTACTGCAAAATTGCTTATTATTGATGATTTTGGTTTAGGTGGATTTAATCAATCATTAGCACCAGCTTTTCTTGAAATTATTGATAAGCAATCTCAGAGCGGTGGACTTTTAATTACAAGCCAAGTTCCTAAAAAATTATGGTTTGAGCAGTTTCAAGATCCTACCATTGCAGATGCAGTCATGGATCGGATTTTACATAGATCTTATGAACTTGAGATTTTAGGCCGGTCGTACAGAGAGAAAATATTTTCTCAAAAATAAAAGCTTATTTTTTTTAATTTGAGTGGCCGACTTGGAATAGGAATGAGTGGTAGACCACGAACAAGAATGGGTGGCCGACTTATCCAGTAATTTGCACCGAAAAGCCGACTTAGAAACAAGTCGGCTTTTTTATGTGCAGTTTTGATAGTTCTTGCCAAGAAAAATTGGCTAAATTTTGCAAAATTTACAATTTTGTATTAACATTTTCATATTAACAAAAAGCGATGCAACTATGAAAATTGAGTTTTCATGGGATGAGCATAAAGCAGAAACAAACCTCAAAAAACATGGTGTAGCTTTTGAAGATGCGACATTGGTTTTTTACGATGCTCATGCCTTATATAAACAAGATCGCTTTGAAAATGGTGAATATCGTTGGCAAGCGATAGGTATGGTACATGGGCAAGCTGTTTTATTGGTGGCCCACACGGTACAAGACCATAATGGGATGGATCATATCCGCATTATTTCGGCACGACAGGCAGAGAAAAAAGAGAGGAAACAGTATGAGCAAAACCGTTACTTACAAAATGGATTTGAATAATCCTCCTGTTTTGTCTGAAGAACAAAAGGCAAGACTTGAAGCTTTGGCTAAGCGCCCAGACAGTGAAATAGATTGTTCTGACATTCCTGAGCTTGATGAAAGTTTCTGGAAAAGTGCAGTACAGAACCCTTTTTATAAGCCGACTAAACAAGTGACTACGGTTCGTATTGATGCAGATGTAATGCAATGGCTCAAGGCCCAAGGTAAAGGCTATCAGACAAGAATGAATAAGATTCTGCGTGATGCCATGCTGAATGAACTAAAAAATCATCCATAAAAAATGGGAGCTATAGGCTCCCATTTTTATTACAAAATTCATAAAATTTGATAGAATAGAAAAATTATTTCATTAAATTTTATAGAGTTTTTTATGAAAAAAACAATTATTGGGGCATTAACTGTTTCAACACTTTTACTTTCTGCATGTAGTACATCACAACCTATGTGGAGAAAAGCAGGAATTACTCCACACGATGTTAATAACACTTTAGCAAAATGTCGCTATGACGTAGGTTTGGCTAAAGTTAATCAAAATGAAAAAGCTGAAATGATACAAGATTGTATGATGGCACAAGGTTTTAGATATACCTATTGACCTCTATAAAATCCAACTAAATAGGTTTATTAATGAAAAAATTAATAGGTTTTGCAGCCATAGCTGTTTTTTGTACAAATTCTTTAGCAGAAATCCCTGTAAAAAATAATAGTATTTCTTTCAATAAGCTTCCTATAGAAATTAAAGAAGCAGTTCAAAGTGAGTATATAGATACCTGCCAAGGCATATCTGAAGATGAAGAAATGCAAGTTAAAAATCCTAAAATCACTTTCCGTAAAGGGTTTTTAGTAAATGTAGATTTTAATAATGATGGCTTAAAAGACTATATTATCCGATCTTCAGACGTTACCTGTGAAGGTGCTTACTCAATGTTCACTGGAAACAGTGATGGCTTTATAGATATCTACTTTCAAAATGAAGCCGGTAAATATGATCATGTTCTTAACTATTGGTTAGGACGTGAAGGATTAGAGCTTAAAAAAATAAAAGATGGCTATCGTTTTACTTCTGAATATAACGACAGTTATTTAGTATGGGATAAGTCTATAAATAAATTTATTTCATATTATGGCCCTGAAAAAAGAAAAGACATTTTAGATCTAAATGATGAAAACTCTACAACTAGCCAAACCTCTACAGAGAAAGGTGAAGTTCTAAGACAAGCTTTTCAATAATCTAGAAATATTCAAAAGACGCCTTTACATAGGCGTCTTTTCATTTAGCATAAAATCTCTTATACGAAATTAGAGGATCTATAAATATTCAGAGAAACAGAAAACACTGCAATATCTGAAAAACTAGGTTTTTCTATCAATAACCGCCATCGTCATCAGTAAAATCGACAATGGCATCATCTGTGATTACTTCTACAGTCGACAAAGAAAGACTAAGTTCCACTAATTTAGCAGTATTAAAATCATCCAAATCAATCTCACGTTTTTCGACAAGTGTTATCATAAAAAATACTCTTTTCTGTAAAATGCTCAAAAAGTAATACACTCTTTCATCAATTTTAGTTTCTCTACGCTACTTTGAATAGTTTATTAAAAATGTAAGATAGTCTGTTAGCAAACATTAAAATAGATATTTTTCGGCCGACTTTTTAAATAAATAATCATGCAAATTGAAGATTAAATCAGCTCTACTTATTGAGCAACTATCTGAAAATCCTAGTTTTTTACAAAAATTTCTACAATTTTTGTTTGATGCTTCAAATCGAATAGTTTTATAATCAAATTTTTCAGCAATTTCACAAAGTTTTAGAAGTAGTGAAATGCCATTTCCTTTTTTTTGTTTTTTTTCTTTGAAAGAAATCCGAGCAATAATAATTTGCTTACCGTTTTTTCTATCGTAATCAAAAGTTCCAAATCTTATATAAAGTTCATTTATATCATCAACTTGACGACCTGACTGAATTGAAACATTAATTGTTTTTTCAATCCGATCAAAATTATTTCCCAAAAAATTGGCTCGCTGTCGAGCACTTAGTTTTCTCTCAAAAAATCGTTCAAGCGAATGCGTAATAAATAATTTTTCATCAATTCCTATCCATTTTTTTTGCTCAATAAGGTTCATGTGAGACTCCGAAAAAAGCGAAGTTAACACATTATTTTTAATGATGTAAATAATTGATTATAAACAAATTAATGTTTAATTAATGTTTCATTTACTGTCAAATTAATATTAACAAAACGTTTTATTTATTCTATTCATAATCATTAAATAAATGATTCAGTCGTTTGTTTATATCTAAAAATGCCTCTTTAATTTCAAATTACAGATCAGCTAAACGCTGAAATGTTTTTTTATGCCTGTTTAAAATTTTTATGGTCAACTTTCTCACAAGAAGTTCACCTTTTTTACTGCTTAAATCCAGTATTTTTGTCGCTTTAATTTTTGGCCGATCAACAATCTCAACACCGTATTTTTTCATTTTTTAATACCTATAAAATTACATTTTCAGGATATCAGTAATTTATTTGACTATCGAATTCCTGCAAAAAAATAAGTAAAAGATGGAGTAACAACGATCATCTATGACCAATTTTCCAATGATTTTGACCCGATTTACAACCCATTTTCGATCAAGTTTTGACGCTTAAAATCTAAATATCCACACCTCATTAAAAAATCACTTTGACTAAATATTGATCTTTTTTTGAGAAATTGGCCTTTGTATAAAAGGGAGGCTAAAAAGCATCAATATTTGCGACCGCTTTTTTCTCATATTTTGACTGAAACCCACGATTGATGGCCTTTGCATAAATAAGAGTTCCTGTCAGATCACCGTGTACCCGCTATTTGCATTGATTTTCACTTCAGCTCTGCTAATTTTGTAACTGCCAAATATGAAATGAACTTTCCTGAGTTAGCCGTTCAGTGAGTGAAATTTTCTAAATCTTTGTCTTGTTGTTTCTATGTGTGTGCGACAGCCATCGCATACTAAAGACCGTGTAGCTGCATACGTCCGAAAGGTAGTTGGTGCGGCTGCGAAGGGCACTAGATGGTGAGACCCCATCTTTTGACCCGTTCTGCGAATTTCAGAACTTAGCCCTATGAAATGGGTACTGAATTTCCAAATAAATAATTTTGAATAGTTGGGCGACACTGAAACGGGCATCATGGTGACATGATCAACCCTGCTTAACAGAGAGTGTGAGTATCTTCATGGATTGATAGATACGTTAGGAACACACGTTTACCGCTTCAATTCCTTCAAAGGGCGGTATGCGTTGCGCACTGGTGGGCTTATGAGAGTACTGTGAAGTACTAGGGTCATGAGGAGAAATCTGGACTGATCGGCACTTAACGATTGACTGAATTGACTTGTCGTTGATGACATATTCAGTCGGTTGTTAAGGTCTATGGATAGCTCAAGCCAGTAACGGTGACACGTTGGAGATCTTCGATAGAAGATTAAGCATGTTGCTTTGCGTTGATCAAGTGCTCTACCTGTAATGAAGCTTGATATTGACTAATAATGAGGGTTTTTGGAACTCTTACCTCAAAAAACAGGAATAGTTGATATTGTGTGGAACAGATGGGCGTACTGATCGTTATTTTTACTTAGAAGTTGATTTATTTTATTTAAAAATGACAGAGACTGTTAATGCTAAAGTGGGAATCTCTTAAGTCGATGATTATTTATGGTGGTTCCATAATATAGGCTTTCGAACTGAAAACTTCACTAGAGGAGGGCATAAGGTTTGATTAATAAGAGAGGGAGAGTTGCTGATTAGGTTTAATTTGAATTTGTTGTATTTGATTTAGATTAATGAGTTTACTTCGAGCGAATAAAAACGTAAGCGGTAAATGAACGAAAGGCAATACGGTGTATATCTAGAAACAAAGACAAAGTTTTATAGGTGAGGTGTGGCAACTTCTATAACTATGAAACGTTATCAACCTATTGGCGCGAGTGAAAACTGATTAACATTATGATTAATCGGATTAGTAATCCTATTGATTTTATATATTGGTAATTAACTATTAAGAAATTTTGCGGTGGCTCCGTAAAGGTTTGCGCCTTTGAACATCTAAGTTGGTTCCGACAAGCCTTGGCTTGAACGAATCTGCTGTTGGCATTTCATGCAGCAACGATGTGATCGAAAGAAAACTAGCGGTGAAGTGTTATAGGAAATCCTGACTGCGGAACTAAAATTGCAGTTGAAGTTTGTCTATGTCTGATATTGATCCGATTGCCGTTACTTAGCAGCCGGGGAATTGTCATAGATTCGCTTCCTCATTCCTGAGAAGATGTCGTAAGTTGATAACTACGAATTCATACCAAGCGTGAATTAAAATAGAGGCTCGGCGAGGAGCACGTTCGCTTAGTGGGTTGTACACTGAAAAATCAACACCAAAAGGCAGTCCTCCATAGGAGGCTGCCTTTTCTTTTGCGCTAATTTGCGTTTTAAGCCCACTTTTTAAATAAAGCACCCTTTTTCTATAAAAAACTGTAATCAGGCTAAAATCGCGAATTTAAGCCTCTCAATGACAGATATAGAGCGAGTGTCTACGAGCGACCAATAAAAAGTCGCGCCTAGACTCCCTGAAAAACAGCTTTTTAGGCTGTGAACCCTAAATAGGGGTAAATCACATGCAGAAAATTGAGCCTAGATCGAGCAAAGCGAGTAAAAAAGTTTTATGAGCGAAGCGAATTCCGAGTTGCTTTTGCTCTTGCCTTTGCTTTTTAAAAGTCACAACTGAATGATCCAAAAAATTGCCCCATGAATCGAGCGAAAGCGAGATTCAATAGAGTTTGAGCGTAGCGAAAACATAGGGCAATTTTCCTTCCAAAAGCTTTTAATAATTTTTAAAGTTTTTAAATGCTTTTAGACTAGCTGAATACCTTTATTTTAAAGGGCTATAGCTCTTATATGACTACGTTTACCTACCAATATGACTACGTTTACCTACCAATATGACTACGTTTACCTACCAATATGACTACGTTTACCTACCATAAGTCTTCGTAATATTTTTTGTAGATTTAACTACGTTTACCTTGCATAAATCTACATAATTATTAATATAGACTTATATTCATAAATAATAATGTAGATAAATAAGATGCGGGATTTAGTTGTTAAAGATAATGCATTAATAAATGCTAGTTATAATTTAGATTTAGTAGAACAACGGTTAATTCTATTGGCCATTGTCGAGGCAAGAGGTAGTGGCAGAGGTATCAATGCAAATGACCCTTTAGAAGTTCATGCAGAGAGTTATGTAAACCAGTTTAATGTTGCACGACAAACAGCTTATCAAGCTCTCAAAGATGCGTGTAAAGACTTATTCGCACGCCAATTTAGCTATCAAGAAGTAAATAAAAGAGGAAATATTGAGAATGTCCTAAGTCGTTGGGTCAGTGAAATTAGATACATTGATGATGAAGCAACAGTAAAGTTAATATTTGCACCTGCTATCGTGCCTCTTATTACGCGTTTAGAAGAACAATTCACAAAATATGAGCTACAACAGATTAGTGATCTTAGTAGTGCTTATGCTGTACGTTTATACGAATTATTGATTGCTTGGCGTAGTACTGGCCAAACACCTGTTATTGAATTAGCAGAGTTCAGGCAGAAGATAGGTGTTCTCGATGATGAATACACTAGAATGGGGAACTTCAAGGATCGGGTGTTAAATCTAGCTATTGCCCAAGTTAATGAGCACACAGACATTAATGTTAAATGTGAGCAACATAAAAAAGGTCGTAACATTTCAGGGTTCTCATTCACATTTAAGCAAAAGAAAGTAATTACCTCTAAAACGTTAACTTCACTTGAACTTTTCTCAAAAATGACGGATGCACAACGTCACCTTTTTGCTAATAAACTTTCTGAACTTCCAGATATGAATAAATATTCTCAAGGTACAGAAAGCTATGCACAATTTGCAGTTCGAGTTGCTGAAATGCTACAAGACAAAGAGAAATTTGAAGAACTTCTGCCATATCTTAGAAAGGTAGGATTTAACACAAAATAAACTTCATGTTCAGGTAGGATGTTTACCTAAACATCCTTGTACATGCACTGAGGGATTACATTGAACACAACAAAATTCAGCGTTATGGACGCAAGTAAAGCTTTTAAAAAGTCACGAACAACAATATATGAAGCTATAAAAAATGGTGAATTATCAAGGGATCATGATGGTCTTATAGATTTATCCGAACTTATCAGGGTCTATGGTAATCCTATCGGTGTTCAGTCCAGTACACGTACTGAACACGCCCAGAAGGATGTACAAGTACGTGTTCAATCCGAGATTGAAAATGTATTGAAAGATCAAATTTCTCTACTCAAAAATCAGTTAGATCTAGCCAACCAAAGAGAAAAGTCTTTGATGCAGCATATAGAGGATTTGACCCATAGAATTGAGTTTAAAGGTCAGCTTGAACAACCAAAGACAGAGCTAGATGAACATAAAGTTACTACTCATTCTGAAATGATAGAAAATTCTCGGCCAGAACCAGAGCCGAAAGATGAGGGATTGACTACTCCGGAACAAACGGAAAATAAACGCATTCCAGTGCCGGAGCAGATTGAACCGGAGCCACCGAAAAGGGGCTTTCTGAGCCGGTTTTTCTTGCCAAATGGCTAAGGGTATTATTCAACTGAGCTAATCAAAAATTTGGAACATTGCTCAATAAGTAATCGTGGAACGTGAATAATCACAAAAAAGCCGTTCCAGTGCGCTGAATACTGGAACGGCTCGAAGTAAGATAATGATTTAGAAGGGATAAATCAAAGCATTTCGTATAAGGTGTATTATGTTAATTTTAGATTTTCTACTGTTAATCTAGGTAGTTTTTTGGAGTATTACCATTTAGCCATTAACTCCTCAACACGTTTGCGAATGTATATGGGAAATAGATTATGGCTTACTACATCATTTAAATTAGTTTTATGGCTATAATTTAATTTAACTAAAGCACAAACCTCTTTTACATTTGTTATTCCCTCTTTTTTTGCGTTATTAACAGGAAAGGGGACTGATGCATTAATATTAGGAAGATAACTTTCAGTACCTGTTTCAGCTAAAATTTGTTTTAGTATTTCTCGCCATGGGCGGTGATCTACACGATCAAAATCATCTAAATCAGGTTCTTTGATGATAAATGTAATAAAATCCTTTCCATAGATAGAAAACTCTTCATATTCCTCAACACTATTTAAAGAAAAAATTTTTTCCTTAACATCAGAATACTTTTTTTCATAAAAATGAGATGTTTTAGCTTTTGAGCCAGTTATTTCTTGAATACATACATTATTATTAAAAACAGCAATGGTTCTTCTTTGAGTACAAGTATTATCTATTTTAATTAATGCTGCATCTAAAGACACACCGGCATCTTGAAGAATTTTTTCTAACCGTATTTTAAACGAAATATTTTGCTCAAGTATATTGTTAACCCAATCAGAAGGCATAAGTAGTTCAGATGCAAACCTATTGGCTTCAGACTCCATTTCTCTATACATTATATGTGTAGAGATAGAGTATTCATTAATATCACTTGCAATAGTGCCTTTGTGCCATGGCAAAAATATATGACCTAATTCATGCGCAATTGTAAATTTTTGGCGTGTTTTAGGGATACCAAAAGCATTATTGATATAAATTTTTGGTTTATCTGATTTAATATTTACAGTGATTCCATCTGCTTTGAATGGAAAAGTATGGAAAGCAATAGTCGCCTTTTTTTCGACGAGCTCTATAATGCTATAGGGCGGTACAAGGTTATATTTTTTTAATACTTTTTGGGCTAGCTTTTCCTCACGTTTCACAGATTATTTATCCTCAATGTCATTTAACCAATCTTGAATTTTTTTTGTTTGATCTGCTTTTTCAGCACGTGCGGCCATAGGTAAATTATTTTCAGCATCTCTTATCACGTCATCAATATCTAGTTGATGCTCTTGGGCGTAGATAATATCTGCTAGATAATCCTCATCAACCAAAAAATATCCATATTCTTTCACAGACATACCTAGATATTCTCTTAGTGAACAACCTAGTTGCTCTCCATGCTCAGTCCAATAATCTACATAGTCATCAAGTTCATCTATTAAAGCATCACCGTTAATACAGTCAAAAATAAAAGTCTTCATAGTTACCTCAGTTTGGTTTAGCAATTTTACGCCCAAGAACAGCTTCTTTAATTGGAGGAGGACCATTAGGTGCGAAAACACCAAGATGAATCCCACGTTTATCAAAGACTTCAATCTCACCGTGTAAGCTATCCCATGTATAATAACGATTACCTTTTGGGTTTTTATAAACCTGTTTACCATTGTCTATGTGAGATTTAATCTGCTCATCTAAAAAACATGGTCTAGGTTTTGGTATACCGCCCACAAAAATTTCCTTAAATTTGGTTTATTAGTAAATAAACATATTACGTTAGTTAGAGTGCAATGATCCTAACAAAAATTATAGATATTCAATCTCTTTAAATGCCCTATTTAACATAATGGCGCTTATACGAAATGCCTTTGTAAGCCCCAAATAGAAATGTCCGGTTTCTCCAAAGTAAAAATGTCCGCTTTTAGAATATATGCTTTTGCGATTTTCTTAGCGGACGGTTTGAT
>NZ_FNPK01000016.1 GCF_900107285.1 Acinetobacter kyonggiensis
CAAAGAAATTTAAATCCTGTGCTTGACTCTTGTGGTTAAAAACAGGACATTTTAAATGGTTTATCGCATAGACATTTTAATTGGTGAATAACAGCAAGCTTAAAAAACTGTTCAAATGGCTCTAATAATGAGAATAAACTACAATAAGCATTAATTTGTTTAATATTTATTAGAGCTACTCATGCTTTACCCCATGCCCAAAAAAATCCAACTTGCACCCTCTCAAGCCAAATGGCAGCTTTCTGCTGCAAATTCAGTATTGGTACTTGTTGGATTGCAAAATTTGCGAATGCAGGCCGGAATTCAAGACACTGATTTGATGAGCAATCTAATCCAGATCAGCAATAAAGCCAAAGCATTAGACATTCCAATTGTTGATTTGTATGGCGATGACCTAACGCAGGGGATGCAACATTTGGGTGAATATGCATCATCGAATCCACAAATGATATTTGCAGGGCAGGTGAGTCCGATGCTCAAGCAGATCTTGCCGCATCTACAAAGTGTCTCCGCGCAAATTTGTGTGGTTGATGATGCGATTTTATTGTCGAATCAAGACCAGCATATTCAGTGGATTGAAAATATCTCGGCACAAGGTTTGCATCACATGTCTAGCTATAGTTTGGCTCGGCTATGGAATTTAAGTGCACCGTCAAATTATGTAATTTCAACCAAGGGAATTATGCTTGCTGTTGCAGAGCAGTTGAACATGGATGCGCTTGAAATTGATCCTTCTGTCGATTTGAGACAATACGGTTTGGATTCTATCGCCATTGTCACTTTGGTCGGCATTTGGCGCGCGTATGGTGCAAATGTGCGATATGAAGATATTTTAGAACATGCTTGTATGCATGAACTGGCGGGTTTTATATTGCAATCAGCACGTTCATAACACGAGATTGAAATAATTTTTGAGCAAAATCGGAAAATCCGTCGTCAATTGCAGCATTGCGCATTGTAATTCTGCGCCAAGCTTTCTATCATTGCCGGCTTGTTTTCGCGATCCGCTTGGAATTGAACATTGAGTAATTTTCTAACCGAACACCTGATCCATCGTGACGAAGATTTTATGGTGATCCATAAGCCTGCAGGTGTACTCACCGTTCCCGGTAAAACTGAAGATTTACAAGATTGCGTGATCAACCGATTATTAAAAATAGAACCGCAAACCTTACTGATTCATCGTCTTGATCGTGATACTTCTGGTATTCTGGTGTTTGGCCTGACCAAATGGGGACAAAAAACCATTTCCCGTCAGTTTCAGGAACGCCAAACCGAGAAAACCTATCAAGCGGTCGTTGCCGGACATCTTGAGGGCGAAGGCACGGTTGATGTGCCGGTAATTTACGATCCTGAACATCCGCCATTACATATTGCCGATATTCATCATAACAAGCCTGCATTAACGCATTGGCAAGCCATTGAACATTTTGAACTTCAAGGGCAGGCGGTCACGCGTGTCAAACTTACCCCTATTACAGGCCGCTCACATCAGCTCCGCGTACATATGCAGTATCTGGGGCATCCGATTGTGGGTGACACTTTATATGCAACACTGGAACAGCAACAGTTGATTCCCCGTCTATGCTTACATGCTGAACACTTGGGTTTTTACCATCCTCAAACAGAGGAATTGGTGGAGTTTTATTATCCTGTTCCTTTTTAAGATAAAAACTTTTTAATCGTCATCGAATTTGCTCACTTTTTAGTGGGCTTTATGTCAAAATATATTGCTTAAAGACCTATTTTTTTGCTCAAATACTAATCAGGTTTTGAGTTTGAAATTAGTGTCCTCATTTTTAGATAAAGGTGGAAAAATTGCATCAGTTTGCTATTGGTCAGCGTTGGTTATCAGATACAGAAACAGAGCTTGGTTTAGGGGTTCTTATTGATGTAGATGAACGATCGGTTAGCATTTTATTCCCGAAAAGTGATGAAACACGTGTGTACGCACGTAATAATGCACCTTTATCGCGTATTGTTTTTAACATTAAAGATGAATTACAAGATCAAGAAGGCACCAAGTGGAATGTTGAGTCTTTTGAAGATCGTCATGGTGTGGTGCGTTATAACGTGGTGCGTACTTTAGAAGACGGGACTGAAGAGCGTAAATCATTAAATGAAACTCGCGTGGGCGCTCATATTCAGTTGTCTAAACCACTTGATCGGTTGCTTGCCAGTCAAATTGATTATAAAGAATGGTATGACCTGCGTATTGAAGCTTTGCTTATGCAAGCCAATATGAAAGCGAGTCCATTACGAGGCATGGTCGGTGCACGTGTCGGTCTGATTCCACATCAGCTTTATATTGCCCATGAAGTAGGGCAGCGTTTTGCACCACGTGTTTTACTTGCCGATGAAGTGGGTTTGGGTAAAACCATTGAAGCGGGCTTGATTATTCATCAGCAACTTAAAACAGGTCGCTCAGAACGTATCTTGATTTTAGTACCCGATTCACTGCAATATCAGTGGATGATTGAGATGCGCCGCCGTTTTAATCTACAGTTCTCTTTATTTGATTTAACCCGTACAGCATCCATTAAAGAGCATGATCCTGATTTAAATCCATTCTTGACTGAGCAATGCATCATTGCCAGCGTGGACTTAATGGTCGATCATGATGATTTACGTGAGCAGGCGCTAGAAGCTGGTTTTGACCTGCTTGTGGTCGATGAAGCACACCATTTGATGTGGAGTGAAGAAGAAGGTGGTAATGACCGTTATGACCTTGTTGAAGAACTTGCTGAAAAAACACCGGGTGTTTTACTCCTGACTGCAACCCCAGAACAATTGGGTGTAGAAAGCCATTTCGCACGTTTACGTTTACTTGATCCACAGCGTTTTAGTTCACTTGATCGTTTCTTAGATGAAGAAGTGCAATATCACCACACTGCAAAAATTGCGGAAGTGTTGATGTCAGATCTGCCTTTAGAACAAGGTCATTTATCTGCTATTGAAAGTTTACTCGGGCATAGTATTCAGGATGAGCCAGAACAACGTTTCCGTGCCATTCATGAATTATTAGACCGTCATGGTACAGGTCGTATTTTATTCCGTAATACCCGTGAAGCGATTCAAGGTTTCCCAGGTCGTGACTGTCAACCTGCTGCATTACCTGCGCCAGCACATTGGTCTAAAGATGGTAAATTACGTGAACAAATGTGGCCTGAAGAAGCACAGCTTGATGGTGCTTGGATGGAACATGATCCGCGTGTCATGTGGTTGATGGAAATGCTTCGCACAGGACTGAAACACAAAAAAGTATTGCTGATAGCACGTACTGGCCCTGTGGTTGAAGCGCTGGAAAATGTACTGCGTTTACATGCGGGTATTCGTACTGCCATGTTCCATGAAGGCATGAGCTTACTTGAGCGTGACCAAGCGGCTGCTTATTTCGCTGAAGATTCTTACGGTGCACAAATTTTACTCTGTTCAGAAATTGGTTCTGAAGGACGTAACTTCCAGTTTGCTTCTGACCTCATTTTATTTGATTTACCTGCGAATCCAGACGTTTTAGAACAACGTATTGGTCGTTTAGACCGTATTGGTCAAGAAAACCGTATTCAAATTCATGTGCCCTATTTAGTGGGGACAGCACAAGAGCGTATGTTCCGTTGGTACAATGAAGGTTTAAATATTTTTAGTAATATTTCACCTACGGCTCAAACACTGCAAGAAAACTTCATTATTAAATTAAAAGATTGTTTGTTGAATGATTTGGGTCAACAGTTTGAAGATTTACTTGAAGAAGTCTGTGTACAGCGCGAAGCTTTGGAAGCTGAATTGCAGGAAGGTCGTGACCGTTTGCTAGAATACAACTCTTGTCGTCCTATAGTGGCGCAAGAAATTGTGAAAGCACTTGAAGATTATGATGACAACACCACGTTGCCAATGTTTATGAAGCGCTTCATGGCATCGACCAATATCGACTTCGATGAGCAAAGTAACGGTACTGTAATTATTAAACCAACGGATCAAATGCAGGTTCAAGGTTTAACGCTCGATGAAGAAGGCATGACAGCCACTTTCTATCGTGACCAAGCACAAACCCGTGAAGATGCGCAGTATTTAACCCTTGAACATCCATTCACAGAAAGTGTCATGGAAATGATTAATACACAAGGCTTTGGTAGTACCAATGTTGCTGTGTTGAAATCTGCGGCATTACCACAAGGTTCGGTGTTGTTGGAAGTATGGTTTAAAGTTGATGTGGTTGCACCGAAAGCCTTGAACTTACCGTCAAGCCTGCCGCAGCAACTTATTCGTGTTCTATTGAGTGAAAAAGGTCAGGATTTATCGAATAAGATTGCACCCGATATTTTGAAACCTTATTTACATCATTTGGACAGTAATAGCTGCCGTCAGGTGGTGAAAGCGCGCCGTGATGTGATTGAACAACGTTATGTACAAGCTTTGGATCTTGCAAAGGCAGCATTACCAAGCTTTAAACAACAAGCCAAAGAAGTGTATGGCAATAAATGGCAATATGAAATTGACCGTTTAACTTATCTTAAGCAATTTAATCCAAGTATTCGTGAAGATGAAATTGCACGTTTACAAAAATTGCAAAAAGAAGGCATTAGCTTGCTTGATGGCTTGTCTGTCACACCTGAAGCCATTCAAGTGCTTGTGGTGGTTAAACCTTAAGTTTTGAATGAAATAAGAAAGCACCTTCGGGTTAATGCCAGTCAATTTCGTAACTGACTGGCATTTTATTTTTTAAATTCATAATGTTATTCGATACACGGAAACGTCATCCGCAACTGTTCGAGGCAAAACTATTTTAAAAAAGTAAGGTTTCTGCGATTTATTAATCAATAAAAGGTATTTGGCGAGTTTTGCGGTGAGGCGCACTGCGCCGCAAGATGCCTTTCTTGCGAAGCTCTGCTTCTCATTTGGGCTTATCCAAAGTAATAGGTGAGCTCCAAGTGTTTGATTTAAAAATATAAGACTCCATCATGAACAACTAAAAACTAAGGATTTCATTTCTAAATCCTTAACTGACTGGTATTACACTTTCGGGTGCTTTTTTATTTTCTTATATTTTTAAGCATAGGGGATTCTGGCGTTTAGAATTCAGCTTATGTTAAAATAGGACATAAATTTAAAAAATATATAAGAAAAATTATGGCTAAATCTTTAGTGACGATGGGGTCTTCAACGACACATGGCGGCATCGTATCTGAATGTGAAAACACATTTGTTATCAATGGTATTGCAGTACATTTGCATGGAATGAAACATTATTGTCCCAAATGCCAAGTTGTGGTGTCATCCATTGCGGCAGATCAGTCAACACTAGTAAAAGGGCGAGGAGTGGTACTCGCTGGAGATAAAACCACCTGTGGTGCCACTTTTTTAGCCAATCAAGCTTTGCTTGTTTCACAAAAATAAGCGTTCTATTGAGTATTGCTGTATTAAGAGCAAAATTGACTTTGAAGTCAGCCTATTGATGATTTATTGATTTAATCTCCGTATATTTTTACGTAAGCTAGTAATTCGGTTAATCACTTTATCAAAAGAAGAGCACAGTCGAATGGCTGATGAATTATTTATGAAAACAGAAATTCATTTTACTCATGCCAATGGAATTCCTGCGCAAAGTTATCAAAAATTCTTTACTTATTTTCAAGATGAGTTTGATTTAAAGTCCATCCCAATGATTGGAATGAACCCACAGTACCCGATTACCCATGATTGGCGTTACTTGGTTGATCAAATTATTGATGATGTTGAACAACAATTTCAGGGTAGAAAGGTGGTTGGTCTGGGGCATTCCTTTGGTTCGTTATTAACACTCATGAGTGCTTATAAACGTCCTGATTTATTTTCACAATTGGTGATTATGGATCCGCCTTTTGTGATTGGTTCTAAATCAGCCATGTTTGAGATTGCAAAGAAATTAAAACTCAAAGCCATTGATCAATTTACACCAGCAGGAATTACCTTGAAACGCACAGATCATTGGAAAGATCATGCGCATGCATATACTTCAATGCGGCATAATCAATTATTCCGACATTTTGATGAAACCTGTTTTCAAGATTTTTTAAGCTATGGTTTACAAGAAGATACTGAGCGTGGTGGTTTAACTTTAACTGTCCCTAAAGTCATTGAAGCTGAAATTTTTCGAACTGTACCTGCGTGGTGGTGGCGTACACCAAGAAAAGCACCTGTTGTACCTGTCCATTTAATTAGTGCAAACAAGAGTCCATTTTATAAACAAGGTTTTCCACAAGGTATACAAAAGACTTATCAGATTAATTATAGTTTGATGCAAGGCGGGCATATGTTCCCTTTAGAACAGCCTGAAAAAACAGCCGAATTGGTTAAACACATTATTGCTCAGCAAAAAAAGTAATGAAAAAATGATGCTAAAGCAGTAAAGGAGATACTCAAATAAGTGATCACTCCTAAGCCTAAGTTATTAGTTTATTTTGGCTTCATCTAAATGACGTGCGCCTTCTAAAATCATGCGAATCATGATCATGGTTTGCTCTGCCACTTCTTTACGTTCATTGATGGGGATATCAATAAGTTTAGCACCCATATTAAAGACCAATTGCGTAATTGCTTTTGCTACCAAATCTGGGTGGCACAGTTTGCTGTTATTTAAGCGTTCTAACAGAATTAGATCGTCTTTGAGTTCTTGCTGAAAATAATTTAATTGGCGTTCAACGGCTAATTTGTATGAGGTAGAGCCAGTATAGGCTTCACGAAGTAATAAACTTAGATTACCTTCATCTGCATCCAATTGTTCAATAAAAACCTCAACAGAACTGCGAATGATACTGTTTTGTTTCGAGGCTTTTAAACGTGCTTCAAGTAAAATTTGGCGTAATACATTGCCTGAGCGATCAATCAATTCAATTGCAAGCTCATCTATATCTTTGAAATGTCGATAAAAACTGTTCGGTGCAATGCCAGCTTCTCGGGCAACTTCACGTAAGCTTAGGGATGAAATACTTTTTTGAGGCCCAATTAAATTGAGCGCAGCTTGAAACAGTTCTTCTTTGGTAATCGTTGCTTTTCGACCGACTGTGCGGACAACAACTGGCTCATGCGCAAAATTTTGTGCATCAATTGTGGCAGTAACATTTTTTTTAATTGAAGACTGGTTCATATTTTTCAAGAGATTAAAGACACTCAAACATTATAGCGGTTGCTTGGTCACATGGGAAATGAATAGAAACAATACAAGTGTATATACAAATATATATACATGTGTATAATAATACAAATTCAATCGCGTGGTATCTGATTATGCATGTTTTAGAAAAAACCAAATCTCCCCTAGGTTCACTTGCTGAAATTGTTATTGATCAGCATGCAGCTAATTTTTGGTTGCAAAAATTTAACTCCCTTTGGTCTCTCAATCAAGCATTGGGCAAAATTGTTCAAAAAGAAAATTCTGCTCAAAACATGGTGAGTTTAACCATTCAGTTCAATCGTCATTTTGATGTAGGGCAAGCTGGACAGCATCATCCGATTTTTGTGAGTGTCAATGGTACTCGCTATGAACGTAGCTACAGCTTGACTCAACTGGATGCACAACATGTGTTATTAACCGTTAAAAAAGTTGATCAGGGTAAAGTCAGTTCGTGGTTAGCTGAGCAGTCTAAAGTCGGCGATATTCTTGAATTTGGTCAGCCTTATGGCGATATGCTGTTACCTGAACAAGCTCAAGCGATGGTATTGCTGGCTGCGGGGAGTGGTATTACGCCAATGTTCAGTTTACTCAAAGCATTATCCAAGACCAATCGGATGGCTCAAGCACCGATAAAATTATTGTATTGGGTCAGAGAATATGCCGATGTTGCTTTTAAAGCACATTTTGAGAAGCTCGCTGAACAATATCCTAATTTTACATTTCAAGTTTTTTATACTCAAGAAGATGATGCTGGTGAGCGCTTAAATGTAGCGCATACCGCATTAATTTCAAATATCGAAAATAACGTGGTCTATGCTTGTGGTCCATCTGGATTTGTAGCGCAAGCTGAACAGTTATTTGCACATGCTCAAAGTTTTAAAAGTGAAGCTTTTAGTATGACACCGCTAGAGAGTTCAGATATTGGCTTTGTCAATGTAACTTTGTTGAAATCTAAAAAAGTCATTGCCATTCCAAAAGGTCAGTCCATTTTAACCAGTTTGGAACAGCAAAATATCAAACCCACTCATGGTTGCCGTATGGGTATTTGTAATAAATGCGTCTGCAATAAAGTTGAAGGTTCAACCAAAAATATGGTGAATGGTAGTCAAAATGCAGAACCCGGTAATGTATTGAAAATATGTGTCAACTCAGCTCAGTCTGACCTTGTTATTGATTTATAAGTGAGTCCAATATTATGAATATGCCCGTTAAAATGCAATATTTTAAAAACCCTAAAAATGGCGAGCTTACTCAATCTCAACTCGATGCTTTAGCACGTGAGCTAGATGCGATTAAACAAGAAGTCTTAGATGATATTGGTGAAAAAGATGCCAAATATATTCGCCGTGTTTATTCAACCGTGCGTTATTCATCAATCGCGGGTCGTGCCTGTTTATTTGCAGGATGGTTTCCACCAGCATGGCTTTTAGGTACAGGTTTACTTGGTTTTTCTAAAATCATGGAAAACATGGAGTTGGGTCATAATGTCATGCACGGTCAATATGACTGGATGAATGATCCAAAATTCCATGGCCCAACTTATGAGTGGGATATTGTGGGCACAGCGGATAATTGGCGTCAAACCCATAACTATAAACATCATACTTATACCAATATTAAAGGTATGGATGACGATATTGGTTATGGATTATTACGTCTTTTCCCTGAACAGCGTTGGAAACCCGGCTTTCTTTTACAACCTATTTACGCCATTCCATTTTGTTTGTTATTCCAATGGGGAGTTGCAATTCAAAACCTTGAAATCGGCAAAGTGTGGTTTGGTCGTAAGACGAAACAGGAACTAAAAGAAGAGTGGAAACCTTTACAGACTAAAATCACCAAACAGCTGTTTAAAGATTATGTCTTTTTTCCCTTAATTGCAGGTCCAGCGGCTTTGCCTGTTTTAGCGGGTAACTTCGTTGCGAATGGTATTCGTAATATTTGGACATTTAGTATTATTTTTTGTGGTCACTTCACTAAAGACGTTGAGGTGTTTCCAAAAACAGTACTGGAAAATGAAAGTCGCGGTCATTGGTATATGCGTCAGATTCGTGGTTCATCGAACTTAACCGGTTCAGAAGCATTTCATATTTTGACGGGGCATTTAAGTCATCAAATCGAACATCATTTATACCCTGATATTCCAGCACGTCGCTATCGTAAAATGGCACCGAAGGTACAGGCTGTATGTGAAAAGTATGGCTTGAATTACAACAATGCCAGCCTATTGAAACAATATGGTAGTGTACTTAAACGTATAGCAAAATATGCATTTCCATTTAAGAAATAAATGAAATATTGCACCAAGAAACCACTTTAAATGAAGTGGTTTTTTTAATGGTGGATATGCGCTTTAAGTGTTTTAACTAAATGTGCATAATTGCCTTTTTTTGCTTTATCCAATACATGTGTAATTTCTTGCTGACTCCAATTTTGGTTTTTAGCCTGACGGAAAAATAAGGACAGCAACACAAAAGGATTTTCGCCAAAACGAATATATACACCTTTTACTTGTTTGGGGGGATTAAATAAATTCATGATACATTTACCCTTATTTATTGTTTGTTATGCACTGTATTTATTATTTATGTAGATACTATCACAGTATTTTTTATCAATAAAACATTAGTTTAATTTGAATTTTTGTTCAATTTTAATGGTTTGATTTATTGTTTAGATCGAAAATAATCAAGGTACTGAATATTTTGAAGTTAAATGGCAATTTGAATACTGTTCGGCAGTGGTGGGAGTATTTTATTGACACCGATCATATAGGCATGATTTGCAAGAGCCAGCATTTCTTTATCTTCATGACTGTTGCCATAAGCATAAATCGCAGCGTAATTCGCTAAAGGGTAATTTTCTAAAATACGTAGCCTTTTTTGTTCTGAACTACAATCTGGCGTTGTGTATTGTCCCGTATATAAATTATTTATTTTTTCAGTCTGCGTGCAAATTAAATCAATATTTAATAAGTGACAGAGCGGTTCTAGATAGATATCTACCGATGCTGAAACCAATACAATATCGTGCCCTAAAGCTTGATGTTGCTTAAGTTGTTTAAGTAATGCAGGATTTAGTTGGGACATTAAGCTGTTTGCATATTCTAGAGCAACTTGTTGCAATTCTAGTGCATCGGCATGCGTAAACATTGCACGAAATAATTTAGAACGCATGGCATGTGCAGGGTAGGCATTTAAATAATAGGCTTGGATCCACGGTAGGATTTTAATCCCTTGTTTGACGATATGCCGTTTAGATAGCGCATAAAATATAAACCCCGTGAAACTATCCTTTGTACACAGGGTTCCATCAAAATCGAAGAGCGCTAAATTTTTATTCTTTTTGCTCGTTGCATACATGATTGGTATCTTCCATTTACGCGTGTTGCAAACCAGTTGGTATTATAGTCACGGCTAAGTTTAGGGCCAGAAATAACGACCTCAGGCATGATGGCATAGATAGGTTTTTTACCTGTTTTCTCTTTGTAAAGCTTAGTTACTGCACGGTATGTTGCTGTATCTTCAAAACTTTTATCTTTTTCTTTCTTTAAGTCTGTACGAATTTGACGTGGTGTGACCAAGATGTTATTGGTTGCAAACACACTAATCAATTCACGTTCAGATTGACTGCTGACAGAGCGAATTGAACCATCTTTGTTGTAAAGTAACAGGTCTCCATCTAAGTCTAATTCAGCGACTGTAAGATCATTGAGCATACTTTGGAATGCTGCATTACGGCTTGAATACATACCTGAGTTATAGTCTGCAAAACGATAAATCGCTTTATCATAATCCGCAGGATACATCATTAAACGATGTATACCGTAATACAAACCGCCATATTGGCTATATAAGTCAGTGCGTAATTCTGCAATATTGCCACCTTGGCGTTTGTGTTCTTTAGCATATCCAATATGAACCTGCATTGAACCCAATGTGGTAATTGGATTTAGCTTTTCACCAATGTCTTGGCCCACTAATTTTGCTGCGCCCGTTAATGCACTGACATGGTAGTGCTTGGACATATAAGCAAAAATTTCGCGATATAGTTCATCCAGTTCACGTTCAGTTTTCACCCGACGCATTTGACTTAAATAGTTATCTTCAGGACTTGGCTGATTTTTTAAAACTTCTTGAAAATAACCCGCAACTGTTCCGCCCAAACCATCGCCTAATTTATCTTTAAATTTTTCTTCTAAACGGTCTTGGACTTCTTTCACTGCTTTTTCACCTAAACCCGGAACTTGTGGGTCAGCGACAAAGTTAGATTCTTGATCTACAACAGCGACAATACTGCAAATATTTTCTTTGGTTTGAGGAATATCAAGCTGATTGGTAATACTAAAAATATCTTTAGCCCATGAACTACGATTGTTCACCCGTGGTGGGACTAGGCGTTTAATTTGATCTTCTTCTAAAGTCGGTTCATTATTTTTTGACCACCAAGAACCATCACCACATGCCACTAAACTTAGCGACAATGCAAGGATACTCAAGGATTTAAAATGAGATGAAATAAAAAGAGTTTTTTTCATAAGGATGAAAACATGTTCCAAAAGGATGAGCCAATACAGTAGATGCAGTATACTATGTCGGTCGAAAAAGTGATGAATTTATATGTATATTGGTCCATATCAACTGTCAAATAATTTAATTGTCGCTCCTATGGCAGGTGGGATAGATACATTATAAATATTTATTATTATCATTGTCTTATGTGGTTTTGAGTGGTGCAAGGTGCAAATACGGTGCAACCACTCAGGGCTTTTATCAATAACTTACGTTTAGTCATTCATCGCTTGCCAGTCTTTTCTAGACTCTTTCTGAATCGAATTTAGCCAGAAGGCAACATCAGCTAAATGTACATAAAAAGGTGAGTTGCGTCCATCTGATTTAAAAGCAGGAAATGGTAGGGTGCATTTATTTGCACGCTTATTTGCCTGCTCGATAGTCAGGTGAGGTAAATAATCCGGTAATAACTCAGAAAGTGAAATTACTGGTTTCCGATACTTCATTAGTAATAGAAAACTAATGTCTATCGGCTCCTCAATTTTCTTAACTGCTCCCATCAAGACACCTCCTTCAAACTCATCTTCATAAAACATATCCAATGGGTATTTGCACGTTTACCACTTGGGTGGCCAATAAATGGTTTTTGATCCGTTAAAGCCAAAACTTCACTGACTTTAATTTGTGTTTCATTCCATTTAAAAATTAATGTGCCATTAGGCTTGAGTACTCGAAAGCATTCAGAAAATCCTTTGGCTAGGTCTTCACGCCAATCTTGATTTAATTTCCCGTACTTCAAGGCTAACCAACTTTTATCACCTGCACGTATAAGGTGGGGTGGATCGAATACTACTGCATGAAATGAATCGTCAGGAAAGGGCATATTGCGAAAATCCATTTCAATGTCTGGTGCTATTTCAAGCGAGCGACCATCACATAAAATATGGCTTTCAGTCCGAATATCTCCATAAATCACATTCTGATTTTGACGATCAAAGTGGAACATGCGAGAGCCACAGCAGGGGTCAAGAATTTTAGCGTTCATGACACCTCCTTCAAACTGTTCAGAACTGAACCAGATAAAATTGATTCATGATTAATTTCTAAAATCTCATCAATACTTACAAAAAACGAAACACCATCAGTAATGTCGTTACCAACGATTGTGCTTGAGCTATCAATGCGTCGAACAACACCAGTAACCACAATCATTTGACCTAAAAAGTTTTCAAATTCAGCTTTGATCGTGTCGCCAATTTTTAAGATAGGTTTTTCAATCATGACTTTGCTCCTGTGCTTCAATCATAGCTTTGTATATCTTTCTCGCATCTACACACTCATCATATGCAAACGCCAAATCACCCATGCGTATCATTTCTTCAGTTGGCTCTTTCGGCACCAAAACAAAACCTTCAGGTACTGCCTGAGATTGTTCCGTAGCTCTTCTGAAAGCTTGACTGTATGCAAACCAAGCGCATTCAACTCGCTCATCAACATAACCTTCAAATTCATCCTTTTTTAACGAATATCCACTAAATTCCACAAAGCCATCTGCGATGATTTGATCTTCAAAAACCTCTCTTTCTTTTTTTGGAATTTCCATCACGCTCTCCAACTCGCTTCTTTAAACTTTGCATCAGTGACTAATTCTTCAATTTCGCCAGCACCGGTATTTTTAAAAACGTGTGTCATCTTCGCCCCGAACACGGTAAGAGTCCGGGTGATAGTGGAGTAGTGGTAGCTCATAGAGGTGCTCCCACTGGACCAGCCCCATTTTCCAACTCAAAGCGACGTTTCTTCACATAGCCCATCAACTTCGGTTGAATATCCGGGTGACGACTACCAACATCGATTTCCAAAACATCTAAGGCAGTGAGGTCGGGCGCATTTTGGATCTGAACCATGAGTGAAGGGGTTTCTTCGGACTTAGGTTCCTCCATAGCCTTGAGTTCAATCAAGCGTTTGTTAATGGCTTGCATTACTGGCTTGCGCTGTTCTTGAGTCCAAGATTTTGTGTATTTGATTTGGGCATTTGCTTCAATCGGTGTCTTAGCTAAAGCAATATCATTGAGCAATATTTCTAAATGTTCTTGATGCTCGTGATCGTCTTCAACCTGTTGGCCAATACCATTCTTGATAAGGTTTTCAGCTTCAACCTGTAGTCGTTGAAGCTCCTTGATTTTTAGATCCCCGTCTTCATCAACGGAATCGGTTTCGATAAAGTCCTTCGATAAAGTTTCTTTTACCGTGGTAACAGAACCTTGCTCAGTAATTTGAATATTTGACTGACTATCAAATGTCTTTTCTACAACATCATTTGATGTTGAATTTTGGGTATTTTCAAAAGATCCAAGGCTAATTTTAATCAAGGCTTGAGCGTGGATTTCGGCATGCTCTTGGATCAGATGCACTTGGCCACGTTCCATAAGCATCAAATCAGAGTTTGAGCTTTTCCATTTGAACGACTTGCTTAATTCTTCGGTCAGAATAGAAGGCGCAAAGCACTGCACACCCTTTGCTGGTGCCTCTTGAATTGCTTCAGGCACCTGCATCTCACCAATAGTGAAGAACTTAATCGCAACACGGAACTCATAGCGAGGATCAAAATAAACAGTTGCCGTAAATTGCTTAATGTCTTGGAAACCATGGTCTTGGTGAATCAAACGACATTCAATATTCTGACCCGCTGCCATTGCCGCAAAAGCTTCGTTACCATTTAAAATTTTCATGCGATTGCCGCTCCCTGACCTTGAGTTGTATTGATGATGTGGGCTTTAACATCGTTGAATTTTGAAGCTTCAATTGCCATTAGGCTGTCGATGCCTTGATTTTCACAGAAGGCCATAACATCTAGGTTTGCCTGTGCAAGTAGATTTTGAAGCTCATCACGCTGAGCTTCGGTAATGCCATTGAACTCTGGTGGCTCTATCCATGTTTCACGCGGGATATCGAAAGTGCATCCTAAAACCTTGGCGCGAGCTAGCATTGCTTGGCGCATGTTTTGGTAATAAACGTGCTCTTTGTCTAACTTTAAGGTTTCAGTCAGGTGATTTAAATCACTCGGATAAACTGCCTCTTCACAGCTTTGCTTCCAGTTTTCCAAGTCTTCAACTGCCTTAGCTAAAGCTAACTGGGCAGGTGTTAATGTGTTGATGTGAGCTTTGGATTGAGCAATTAAGTCAGCTAAAAAAGTAGGGTGTGACTTCAAATCTGGCACCCATACTTCACCAGTCTCACCACCCAATGCGCCAGAATTTTTAGCATGATGTGTAGGCGATGGCTTGAAATTAATGACACGAGCATTTTTACCTTCACCAGTGGTGACGGTTGTCATGTAGCCCATGATGTCGGCTATACGGTACAACTCATTTCGGTTTTTACCACCAAGCTCTGGGCGGTAAATAACTTGATCACCATTCTGATCCTCAGATGCATGGGCAATAAATACAACATCTTTACCGAAGCTCAGCAGGGTATTGATGTACTGCTTAAACTTCATGTTAGCCAGGCCTTGGGCCTTTAACTTGAGTGCACCATCTTGCTGGCGGTTATTTGCTGTCTTGAGCAAATGAGTTTTAATGGCTTCTAACATTGCACCAACAGTATCAATGACGACCGTGTTGTAAGGCGCTAAATCTTGCTCTTTGATATTTTCAATATCAGCCCATTGTTGAACAGTAACCACTGCACCACGACGAAGTTCACCAGTACGATGAGCACCACGGTCAAAGTCAAAGGAAATAGCTTTGTCGCCAGTGAAGCCCAATGATGTTTTACCCAAACCAGGATCGGCATAGATGTAAGTAATAATTGCACTAACATTCAATGCTTGATCCGCAGAAATAATATTTAAACTCATGATATTTCCCCTTAAGCCCCAACCCAGCCCATGCGTTTTTTGTACGCACGACGTTCATGTAAAGGAATATGCGAACTCTGCATACCGATAGCGAAAGCTTGGCGACGTTTACGTTCAGCAACCAATGCCTCAAGACTTAAGCGCAAGTCGGACTTTAAGTTGTCCAAAGTAAGCAACCAATTCACATAGCTTAGTTTTAGCTCTGTAATCGCAGTGCCTTTATATTTGCCAAAAGGCATAACAAGAATAGAAGTAGTCATTAGCGCGCTCCTTCACTTGAAGCAGAAAACTGCAATTGATGTTTAAGCGCTTGGGCATGCTGACGATCTACTTCGTTTGAGCAGCTACGGACTGTAAACACGGTTGATACAACAGTGATACCGATCAGAGAGATTGCAGCCACTTCTTTCAGAACTGCTTTGGTTTTAACCCAAAAAGAAACACGCATTTCTTCAGGTTTAGGATGCTGATAAAGCACAGGCTTTGTATTGCTTTCGTTCTTAACGAACGTCGGCATTTGACTGTGGGATGGGATTTGATTCATAATTATCTCGCTCTTTGAGTAAAAGTCCCGTCGGTCGAATGTCAGGGACTTTTTTGTTATCTGGTGAGATGTAATTTAGTATTTACTAAATATTATGTCAATAGTATTTACTAAATATTTAGTAATTAAATTTAGTATTATGTTTTAATAGACAAAAGAAAACCCATCACAGGGATGGGTTGGATGGAGTTTATTAGATGACTAAAGAAGAGTTTCGAGCGAATTTGTATACAGCTCTAGTAGCTACAACTCAAAACCCAATTGTTATTCAAGAGCAAATCAAGATAGCTGAAGAATTTGTATTTTTAGATACATCAGTAAGTAGTGAGCGTCTAGATACCATGGATCAAACTATAAAAGCGGTTTGCGATAAAACACTTGCTGGCACTGAAGCGTGTAAAACACGGCAAGATTTACTTCAGGCTGTCCTTAATGATCCATTACGTCATCGGCTGCGTACCTATAAAAGCCAACTCCTAGCTTATACTGAGAATAGTAAGCGCGATCCAGTGAATGCACTATTCGAAGATTTGTTCTCAGTATTAGAGATGAATCATTCTCTATAATTATTCTCAGGGGTATCATCTGCATCAGTGACAACAATAACCATGTGTTTTTGCTGATGCCCTGAGGGTGAGTACATAAAATGGCGTGCAACAACTTTAAAGTGACCGAAATTTCCTTTTTTATCTAACGGGCTGCAAATCTCAAGCATAATGCAATCACCTATAAAGGGGGTAGGCTCACCTTGCTCTACCAAGTAGCCTGCATCGGATAACGTCACACTATCAGGTCGATCTGCACCTTTAGCTAAATACTGAAATTCAATTTTCACTTATCTCTCCACCCGATCCAAAGGACTGCGTCGGGTTCGCAGTAAAATATTTTTATAAATGAGTGCTTGTTGTAAAATTAACAACTATGAACACAGGCGGTGCAAAATGATCGACAATAAAGAGCTGAAGGCTATTAAGCTACTACTAGTTGCTTCGATAATTTTCAGTACCATTAATTTCATAGCATTAGTTGTTGTATTTATTTACTTAATGCAATTATGAGTGGGATAGAAGGTAGATTGAAATACCAAGAGAAACTATAGAAGATACTGCTGCCAAGCAGGCGACTATAAAAGTTGGCAGGATGGTCCAGTGGGTTTTGGATGTTATCTCCATTTGCCTTCTAATATACTCATGGTTAATAGCTTGCAATAAAGGGGGTGAAATAAAACCTTGATCAGATTCGCCCGTTAAAAGCTTTAGTAGGTTATCATCACTAAGCTCCCTAATCTCAGCTAGCGTTAAATCTAGTTCGTCCAACTCAGGCATATCAAAGTCAATTTGTGGAGCGTATCTACTAAAATCTCTATCAAATGTCATATACGATTCCTTCTTTGTTAAAATTCATACGCGTCGGGTTCGCAGTTTTTAAATTTCTTTTTGCCCTGAAAATTCTATTTTTGAGAGGAAATCTAGAGGTATACCGATGCTTTCACCTGTTATTGTTTCAAAGTGAACCCAAACACTTGTAGCATCATTTTCAAAATTGACACTCGTTAGTTTTACCAGATTGTATGATTTAACATTATTCTTCATATGCACATTGAAGAGACAACCAATCTCCCAAACATAAGAAATAAGCATTTGATTAATTGCTAATTGCTCACCGCTTGTTAGTTCTCGATATAAGTAAAGTTCAGGCAGTTCGTATTTATCATTCATTATTTTATCCTTTTAATCGGAATACTTTTCTACAAATTCATCCAACCATCCTTGTGCCACTTCAAGGTTGGTTATGTCGGTCAGCTTTAAATTAGTACCTTCTGCTTCGTTAAAGCCCTCAATAATAGCTTCAAAGATATTTGCTTCACTAATGACCTCGCGTGCCATTTCCGCAGCGTCATAGCTTTGCTTGGCTTTTTTAAGCGATGCTATTTGTTTATCAATTCCTGCGCCAATTTTATCTAATGCCAATTTAAATTCTTGACGATTAATCGTTAGTGCGGTTTTTGATTTATTAAGTGTTGCAATCATTATGTTTTCCTTTTTTAAGAGTTTTTATCGTATTTACGGCTTTACCAAAGCTAACTCCAAGCGCCCAACAAAATTAATTTCATTGAGCTGATCAGCTGTAATAAATTCATCTGGGTATCTAACCTTATCGGGGTTGTCACTTGAGAGTCTTACAGTCTTATTTCCTGCATAGCTAACAAAAATACGCTTCATTCTTAATTCATGATTGTGTGTGAAAACGTACACATTTCCGTTTTTAATGGCATCGGGGTCTTTATCCGACACATCAATAAATAAAGGGCTATTGGGAGCCACAGTGGGCCACATACTGTACTCATCAGAATAAATGATGCGTAAATTTTCAGGCTTGGTTTGAACGCCCATTACCTTAAGAATGTACGGATCAATATCTAGGTATTCACTAACATCCTCTAGGAAGTTTTCAATACCAGTGCCACATGATGCACGTATATCCTTATGAACAGGAATTCTTACATTTGTAGGTTTTGATTCACTACTCCTGAATTCAATCGGGGCAATTCTAATACCTCCATTATTTGATGGTGATGTAGTCTTACCTTCATTGTTGCTGGGTGATAAAGATGTTTTATCTAATAAGCCTTCTTCCCAGCCAACCTTTTTTTCTAAATTCCGAGCAGCTCTTTCCCCAAAACTCCCATGCCCATTTAACAGTTGAGATATGTGGCTTGGGTTTAAATCGTAGTGCTCACAAAAAGCAACATCGGATTTAAATCCTTTCGATTCAATAACAGCGTTTATAGCTGTGCGCAAATTTGTGCGTCTTAAAGCAATTTTATCCATATTTAGTATTTCATATAGTTTTTAGTAAAAAGTAAATTCGTAATTGCTAAATACTGGTTGACTTATTTAGTAGTTAAAATTAGTATTTACTAAATATTACTAATCAGGAGATTCAGCATGTCTTCTAGCAATACGAGCGAACTTAAATCTTTTCTTACAGGCCTTTCTGCTCAGGATAAAGACGCTTTTGCTAAACGGTGCTCAACAACGGTTGGCTACTTGAATCAAATTATGTATGGCAACAGTAAATGCAGCGCATCACTCGCAATAAAGATCGATAAAGAGAGCAACAGCTTAGTAAGTTGCGATTTGCTTTGTCCTGATGCTGATTTTAATTACATCCGGCACCAAGCCTTATCCGCTTAACCAATTATCACTCGGTCAATGTTTTAAAGAAACGTTAATGAAATAAGGATTTAACATGAATTTAGCAGATGCTGCATATAACACAGTGCATGACTATCCAGGTGGAGCATCTTCCTTGGCTCCACGCTTAGGGATGAGCTCTCACATGCTAAGCAACAAGGTTAATCAGAACAACCAGACACACCATTTGCGCTTAGATGAAGCCAACACGCTTATGTCATTCACGAACGATTATCGAATGCTGCATGCACAAGCAGAAATGCACAGCAAGGTGTGTATTCAACTTCCTGAATGCCTAGAGAAAAAAGAACTCGATATGTTCGAGATGCTCTTAGAAGTAGGTGCAAAGAAGGGTGATGTGTGCGAGTTGATTAGAAAAGCCCGAACAGATGGAACTTGCCCCAAAAACCTAAACAATATCTTGGGTGCAATTTACGACATGCAGCGCACTTTAAGCTCAATGACTAAGCAAATTAAAAGCACCATCAAAGAAAAAGCCTGATCTAGAGAATCAGGCTTTTAGATATTCACAAATATGGAACCCATGAATGGAAAGTAATTTAGCACAAAAACCGTCAAATTTTCAAGAGGTGCAAGCATGAAACCAACACTTGCTCAATTACTTGAAATTAAACGCTCTGAATATCGCAAATCCTCGCAAATTAATTCACAAGTTGCCGACAGTTATGCTCGTTCGGTGAAGGTAGATTTTGTTGCAGTTCTGAATAGGCATTTTCACAAATTGGAGAGTGCAGCGTGAATACAACCATTCCCATGATCAAGTTAATTGAAGCTATGAACGAACAGCCAATTGCATTCAACAAGCATTATGTTTTCATTGGGTGTGGCATTAATGGCGCACTCATGCTGTCACAATTGGTGTATTGGACATCACGAACCAAGGACAACGATGGGTGGATTTTTAAGACTCATTCTGATTGGACCATGGAAACCGGTCTTACTCGAAAAGAGCAAGAAACAGCTAGAAAAATACTAAAAAATCTAGGTTTCATCTCTGAACGAAAGAAAGGTGTTCCATGCAAGGTTTTTTTCAGGGTTGAGCGTGAAAATCTGTATAAAGCGCTAATTGAATACTCTGAAACCCTTACACCATCACAGTTGCGCAAATCAGGACAACCAGATGCGCAGATCGTACATTCTAGTTGCGCAGATCAGGACAACTTGATGCGCAAATCAGGACAACTAGATGCGCAGATCAGCCCATCTAATACAGAGAATACTACAGAGAATACAACAGAGAGTATTAGTGCAGTCGCACCATCAAAAACTCAAAAGTTCTCGGCAAAAGAAATTCTCATCAAAAATGGAGTATCTGAGCAAACCATTTCTGAATACACAAATCTTCGAAACAAGAAGAAAAAACCAATTACGGAAAATGTTCTGAAGCTAGTTTTTGGTCAAGCGAAGCAAGCGTGTATTTCGAATGAGCGCGCATTTCAAATTATTGTTGTTCGTGGTTGGGAAACTTTCAAGGCTGCATGGAATTGGCAAGAAACCAACGCCGAATTAGATCAACTTGAAAATCCACAACCAGTCCAAACTGAACAACAAAACCCGTCACTGATCAACCTTCCTTCAAAACCAAAAGGATTTTTAGGAGGCAGCAATGTTTGATACCAAAATTCATAATTTGCAGATTGAACAATCCGTACTTGCTGCGTTGATGACCGTTGCTGAATCTTACAGCCATGTTGAAAATCTCCTCACTGAAGATGATTTTTACTCAACACGCCACAAAGCGATTTTTAAGGCCGTGGTGGAGCTTGATGCTAAGAACACACCCTATGACGCAGTTTTGGTAAACAACCACCTTGCTGCGCACGGCATGAGTGAACAGGCAGGTGGAGAGCAGTACTTGATGCAAGTTCTTCAAGATGCTCCATCAAGTTTTTACAACCTGATTTCTTATGCTGAAAAACTAAAAGATTTTGCGACATGCCGAAAAGTTGAAGCTGAAGCGCAAAAGATTATTTTCAAAGCTCAAAACTTAACTGTCAGCCGTGGTGATCTTGTTCAAGAAGCACAAAGTATGTTTGCTGAAATCAACACTGAGCAAGCGAGTGAATCACTGTTTCATATTCATGATGCAGCTACAAATACGTTTGTTGAAATGCACGAAAAAATGACTGCGTTGACTCAGGGTAAAACCATGATCAAAGGCATTCAGACAGGGATCTATGATTTAGATAAAAAATTAGGCGATGTTGAACCAGGCTGCTTGATGGTGATTGCTGCACGACCAGCGATGGGTAAAACCACGATGCTTCAAGTGATTGCCAGTAATGTTGCGATATTTCAGCAAAAACCAGTGTTGATCATGTCGGGGGAGATGCCTAAGGAGCAGATTGCAATGCGTATGTGCTGCGCGGCAGGGCCAGCAGATATCAGCAAGGTACGCAATGCACCACATACATTGCCACAAGAGGAATTTACAGCCTACACGCAAGCAGTGGCCATGCTTAAAAACGTGCGCATGCAGATCAATGACACATCGCGTCCATCAATTGCAAACATTCGTGAGTCGATCCGCAAGGTGAAGCACCAGTATGGTTCTGTGGGCGCTGTATTTATTGATTACCTTCAGATCATGAAGACCACCAAGTCATTTGCTCGTGAAGATTTGAAGATTGCATATTTCACTGGTGAACTCAAAGCGATGGCCAAAGAGTTTGATTGTGTTGTGGTGTTGCTGTCTCAGTTAAATCGTGAACTTGAGAAACGTCCTAACAAACGCCCTGTGTTGTCAGATCTGCGTGAATCAGGTGCGATTGAACAAGATGCAGATCAAATTCTATTTTTGTACCGGGATGAGATTTACAACAAAGAATCTAAGTACCAAGGAATTGCTGAGGCCATTTTAGGCAAAAACCGACATGGTGAAAGCGGCACATCGTATATGCATTCGCAATTGAAGTACTGCCAGTTTTCTAATCTTGATAGTAGTGCGATTGATCAATTGCAAGGTTTAGGTGGTGCGGCATGACCAGACTCGAACACTTATCACAATTCAGCAATGCGGTGCTTAGTCCTGAATTGAATACATGCGTGATTCTTCTTCTAAAACATGGCTCGTGTTGGGCTATAACTTTCGACCACAACAATAGTGAATTAAAGGCGGATGAGATTGCATTCCGTAAAGCATGGTGTGAACAGCAAATTGCCTTGATTGGTGAATTTGGTGCAGTGATGGAGGATTTAGTATGAAAAACAAATCAATCCTACTTATCTGTCTACTTGCTTTGATTTTCTTGTGTGCGGTGATGGGTAATTCTGAAAATAATAACTTTGCATTGGGGTGGTTATGAAAGATCAAAATCAGGTCGATATGCGCAGAAATACAGGTGGAAAGGCACGAGTTTTATCAGTCGGAATTGATGTGTTACTTGCGATTAGAAATACAGGTGTTGCTACCGCATCTGAAGTTCAGCAACAAGTCATGCAGTCAGTAAATATCCGTAGTGTTCAGCGCTATCTAAACAGTATGGTTCAGGCTGATCTTTTATATACAGGTCGCTCAAAGCTTGGTGAAGCAAAGCGTTATTACCTAACAGGTAAAGCAAAACAACTATTTGGGGTGAATGCATGAACTTAATCGAAAAATTGGGGTTGGTGGTTGGTGATCAAGTGCAATACACATGTGCTGTTGATATGACAATTTACACAGTAAAAGAAGTTCATCAAGACTTTGTTGTGGCGAGTGGTGGTTCATTTGATTTTTTAACAATGTTCAATAATGAAATTCAGAAAGTTAAAAGTGTGGAGGCTGACCACTGCACCGACATTGGCAACCACATTAGCCCTTTGACTGGAGTGATTGAGCGATGAGTGAATTAAAAGAAAAGTACATTCAGTTTTGTTGTGATTTTTACAACGAGCATGCACCTGAAGACAAGCTTTGGTTTGGTCGTATGTATGACGAGTGCCTACAAGAGCATAACAAGCGAAATTCAACCATGTATCGCTGGCAATTTCCTTTGATGATTCTTAAGGATCAGGAAGCCAAGATTAAGGAATTAAAAGCCCAGCTCAATAACATGGAGCAGTGTTATATCCAGCTCAAGCAAGAGCACAATGAATTAATTGCATTCAATACAGAAATTGATCGCAAGCAGAAAGTTGCTGAAAAAACGGCTGAGAAGTACAAGTCTAAAGTTTCAATGATTGCCGATCTTTTACGAGATCCCTTAGATATAGAAATGACACTAAAAGCCATTACAACAGTAATTCGGCAGGTAGGTGAGTGGTAAATGACATCAATCTCACTCGCTGAATATAAAAAAATCAACAAACCGAAGCGCAGGGCCAAGCGTCCTGCATCGGTCAAGAAAGAACGTGTGGTGAGTGAAGGTGAGGCTGTTTTATCTCAGCACTTAAGGGCACACAAGATCAAGTTTGAACAGGAGTTTCAATTTAATGCAGATCGGAAGTGGAGAGCTGATTTTCATTTAATTGGAATGGGTATTTTGATTGAGGTTGAAGGTGGGATTTGGAGTGGTGGTCGGCATACGCGGGGTAAAGGGTATTTAGGGGATATGGAAAAATATAACTCAGCTACAGCACTGGGTTATCAGGTGTATCGGTACAGCACTGAACAAGTAAAAAGCGGTTTAGCACTTGAAGAAATTTTAAAGAGAATAGGGTGATTGGGATGGCATTAGTAAAAGTTTGGGATAAAGAGATAACAGGCAAGCTTTATGCGGTTGGTGACATTCATGGTTGCTATAACTTGCTTATGAATCGTTTGGGCACTATTGGATTTGATTTTGAAAAGGATCTACTGGTTGCGGTAGGTGATCTAGTGGATCGCGGTACTCAGAATATCGAATGCATTGAATTGCTATCACAGCCTTGGTTCACATCAGTGCGTGGGAATCATGAGGATTTATGTATTTGGGGGAGATGCGATGTTCCTTCTAAGCGCTGCCACATATCAAATGGTGGAGAGTGGTTTTATGAACTGAGCGTTGAGGATCAATACCAAATTGCCAAAAGATTTTCTGCATTACCGATTGCTCTTGAGGTTAACCACAATGGTAGAAAGTTCGGCTTTGTGCATGGGCATATTGAACAAAATAATTGGGATGAATTTAAGCAGGTTCTCGCCAACCCTTTTTCTAAAAAAATAGATGGTAGAGATCCAGTTGATTTGGCGATATGGGGTCGTGACCGACTGGATGAAGAAAACCAACAATACACCCATGTTTCAGGAGTTGATGCGGTAATCATGGGGCATACGGTTACTCAGAGGCCGTGCAAGCGTGATAACTGCTACTGGATTGATACTGGTGCGGTTCACTGGGGAACAATGACTATTTTAGATTTGAGTTTGATTTAAGGGGTATAGGGATGAATGCAGTAGCTAAAATACAAGTGATGGATTGGTCAGTATTTACAGTTGAAGAGTGGTTAAAACAGTACGGTGCATACATTCAGACCTGTCGCATGAAGTCAGGAAATGCGCCAGATGATTTGGGGGTGAGTCAGATTTACTGGTTGATTTGCGAGAATAACAAAGGGGTGGTACTTCGAAAGGATCAGTTGATTTGCATGATTGATGACTTTGAAGCTGAGGAGGTGCGAAAAATGATCTTTGAAATGCGTAATTCAAGATTGATTTGTACATCGGCAAAAATGGCTGTGTTGTTATTCATTGAGAAGAGTGTGCGAGGGATGTCGTTGCGTCAAATGGCGAATGAATTTTGCTTGGGAAAAACATCAATAGATAATATGGTTTTTGCAGGTAAGTTCTACATGAATGGGCATGATAAAAGATTGCGACTTGAATAACTTGCATGTCCGGACAGGATATGGCATATTTCAGTTATCGTGCACGAAGTATGTAAGTTGCACAGTAAGAAGCTCATCGAAAGGTGGGCTTTTTAGAATTCAAAGTTTATATACCCGTCTTCCCATGAGATGGGTATTTTTTTACCAGAAGCTTTATTTTTGTTTAAAAAGTGGTATAAATTATCTGTTGCTATTAAAAAACAACATAACCAATTCAGCGCAAATGAAAACGGTTGGAGCCTTGCAGAAATGCAGGGCTTTTTTATTGTCTGAAATTTATAAAGGTGCTTGTGACATGCACAAGTGATTTATTTGGAGAGTAGTCATGCCAGTATATGCGTAAGGGTAGTGCGCCACCCTAAGGGCGATTTTGATTTGTGACGCTGTGCATTGTTCAGCTATAAGCGCAAACGGTGAGATGCGGAAACCAGCCGTATAAATTGGTTTGAATCCAGTGTGACTTCGTCAAGCACTGAGTTAGCCACAGAGCCATTGGGGGTGACTCCCAAAACTCAAAAAGAACGAAAGACATAAAAGCAAATTCAATAGCTAACTTTGAAATGTGAGTCGTGTTGAGTAGCGGTAGATCGGTTGCCGAGCTGATTAATATCGTAATCTAAGGCAGGGTGTGGCAGATCACCACATCCTTTTTTATGCGCCATTAGCTCAGCTGGATAGAGCATCCGCCTTCTAAGCGGATGGTCACAGGTTCAAGTCCTGTATGGCGCACCAGATATTTAACAACAAAAGCTCTGTCATTGATCATGATTATTATTTATTCTAAACAATAGATTAAGAATAACTAATAATTTGATTTATTTAGCATTATTTTGTTATTTGGTATATTTTGCCAATGTGGGTTTGTCGGTTAGTATAGAAAATTGTTATTAGAAACTAGCTGTAGTTTCTGACCTTCCAAGGTCCTTAGTTTATAAGCCCAGACCCAACTACTACTGGATGTGGGCTTTTTTTTGTAAGGAGAACAAAGTGCTCCAATTCCTCCGTAAACTATTCTGCCTCCATGCTTATGAGTTTGATTACGATCATGAACATGGCTATACACAAGAATGCCGTAAATGCGGTAAAGATGATTAAAATTTGCCGAACGTATTACGGCACATAATGCCCCGCTCAATATGCATTATTGGCGGGGTTTTATTTTTAATATTTTTTCGCAAAAAAAGAACAGGTAATTCATAGGGTTGTGGTTTTAAAATAATACAATAGTATTAAAAATCAATATGTTAGTGCTATAATTCTATTGTTTTTTTGTTGATTGTTGTTCATTATGAAGCCTCTATTATTTACTTTAAGTAAGGTTTTATATGACATATTTTATTGGTGGAAATTGGAATGGACAAAATGTTCCACTTGAAGAATTGCATAAAAATGAAATCACTGATTTTGGTGAAAAAAGTAAAGGAATTTCTTTAAATCGAAAGCTTTACAAGAAAACTAAGATCAATCTTCTTGGAACAACAAAAATCTTTTACCTTATTGAAGGCTCTAAACCAATTGATCATCGCGATCAAATTATAGACTTATGGGATAAGGTTGAGACTGAAACTTATGCAATTTAATTAAAGCCCCCTTCCATCAAACAAACTATACAACCTCGACTTATGTTGGGGTTTTTCTTTTCTTATTGGTGGTAAATATGCGAATGAATCGTCGTGGTTTATTAGGTGCTATTACAGCATTTTTAGGTATGAGTGCAGTATTTGCAGATGGGATGGATCGAGCGACCAATAGCTTAAATGCTTTATCTCAAGTTATGCGCTTAAATCAGCCAAATAAATATAAATCTAAACCAAATCGTTTAAGCCAAAAGAAACGCCGTTTAAATGCGCGTCGATTGGGAAAATTCAAATAAGGAATATTCATCATGACAGATCGTGTACAAGCTAAAAAAGATTTGCAGTTCTGTTGTGATGAACTGATTAAGTATCAAAATTTGAGTCGCACAGGTTTAAGACATAGTGAACTGGTCGCTATGGACAATATTATGATTCGGCTGAAAGAGCAGATTAAGAATTTGCATTCTGCTCTTGAAATTTAAGCACACACCTCTATATTACCTAGATAATTAATAATATTCTGAGGGTTATATGGATTGGATTAAGGAAAAGCTTTGGCAATTGGATGATTTTAAGCAAGCATTTCCAAGTGTTTTTTGGAGTAGTTATGTTTTGATTTTATTGGTTATAGCTTCTGCGGTAGTTTATTTTCCAGTTTTATCAAAAATAGCGAACTTTGAAATTTTAAATATGAAGCCTTTATATCCAACAATTATGGATAATTTGGGCATATTAAAGTGGGGCATTATAGTGGCTCCATTGATAGTGGCTTTGATTGGGTGGAGTTTTATCGATGATCTTTACCAAAAAAAATTGAAAAGATATTACCGATATTGAGGTTTATTTAACAATGACCCGCTCAGTGCGGGTTTTTTAATGGGCAGAATTTATGGACGCAGATGCCTATTTTTGGAAAACCAAGAAACGGCCACCCAAAACAAAGCCTCGCGCCAAACCACTACCGAAGGCAAAAGAAGCGTACTTAGAAGCAGAAGAAACCTTATTTCAAGAATTAGAAGAACATTCGATCGGCTATGAACGCAAATTTCAATTTGAACCTACTAAGCACTGGCGCTTTGATTTTCATATCGTGAAGTTAAGACTGCTTATTGAAATAGCGGGTAGTCCTTGGTCAGGCGGTCGGGGCGGTAAATTAGCGATGAAGGCTTGGAGCTTTGATCGGTACGATGTTGCTGAGGAAATGGGTTACACGTTTGTGCGTCTTGAACCTCATCAAATTGAGTCAGGTTATGCAATTAATTGGATTCAAAGTCAGTTAGAGAGATTAGACAATGGAACAGATCAGACCATTTCCACCGACAGACCTAATTGATCGTGCAGAAGAACAAGAAGCAATTCTGCTTGCACCCGCCGTGGATCTAAAAGAGTGGGTCATTAAAAATTGGTTGACCATTGGTGGTGAATTGCATAATCCTGATCATAATCATATTGCAGAGCTACTGCACGATGATGAAACCTTTTTAGCATTCGCTTGGGCTTCATCTGCATGTATGGCAAAAAAGCGTATGGTCTTGGGCCAGTGTGAAAAAGTGATGTTCAATCAAGGTGGATGGAAGAAGGCGCGACAAGAACAACAGATGCGTGACTGGTTTGGCGCTGTACCTGTTTATCTCATTACGATTGATGCGAGTTACTGTGAAAACACAACTGACCGTGAATTCTGCCGGCTCATCGAGCATGAGCTTTATCACGTCGGTGTTGAGCGTGATGCAGATGGTGAGCCGATTTATAGTGATAACACTGGCTTACCTAAGCATTACTTGGCTGGCCATGATGTGGAAGTGTTCTTCGGTGAAACAAAACGATGGGGTGCTGACGAGTCAGTAAAACGACTTTTAGAAATCGCGAAGAATGCGCCGTTTGTATCAGAAACTAATATTGCTGCGTGTTGTGGAACGTGCGTGATTAATTGAGCCTGAGGGCTCTTTTTTTTGCCTGTTTAGGTGGACGTAGGTGGACGGATGATGAGTTATGGCAGTCTTAAAAAAGGAGGTAAAACTCTTTATAGTACGATCACTTGCAGTATTTAATACCCCAACTGAGACAGCAGAGCTTGTCCACCAAGATTATGGGGTCGTTGTTACAAAACAGCAGTGTGAAAAATATGATCCTACTAAGCGATCAGGTGAAAATCTAAGCCCAGAACTAAAGGCTGAGTTTGAAGCTACACGAGAGGAATTTTTAGAAAAGCCGAAAAACATCCCTATTGCAAATTTATCAGTACGTTTGCAGCGTATGGAGAACCAATATCAAAAGCATGGCAAGAACCGTGTAGCTGCTTTAAGTATTCTCAAGCAAGCGGCTGAAGATGTGGGTGGTAAGTACACAAATAAACAGGAAATCACTGGCGCAGGTGGTGGGCCATTACAAACAACTACGGTTCAAGCAACCCAAGCCCAAGTTGATGAAGCCGTAAGGAAAGCCCAAGAGGAATACTAAATGGATCTGCAAACACAGGTTGAAAAAAAGCTGTGTGAAGATGAGCATTTATATTTCACTCGGCGGTTCTTTAAGCCTCGTATGGGTTTTAAGTTTATGGTCAATTGGCATCATGAGTATGTGGCTTGGTTGATTGATCAGGTCGTACAGCAAAAGATTCCAAACTTGGTTATTAATGTCCCTCCGGGTGCAGGTAAAACTGAACTTACAACAAACCTATTGGCTCGTGGGCTAGCGCTTAATCCTCGTTCACGGTTTTTGTATTTATCCTTTTCCCAATCTTTGGTTGAGGATGTATCAAGTACAGCCCGAAATATTGTGAAGTCGGAAGATTTTCAGCGTATGTGGCCTGTTGATATATCCAAAAGTACAGATGCAAAAGCATCATGGAAAACAACAGTAGAAGGGTATGAGGCTGGCCATGTTTATTCAGCTTCAATGGGTGGGCAGGTTACAGGTCGTCGTGCAGGTACATTGGATGATAATGGTTTTACCGGTGCCATCGTTCTTGATGACCCTTTAAAGCCTGAGGAAGCATTTAGTAAGAATGCTCGTGATAATGCCAATCGAAAGATTCTTAATACAGTCAATTCGCGTAAGGCTACATCAGATACACCAATTATCATGATCATGCAGCGCTTACATTCTGAAGATCCAACTAATTTTGTTATGACGGGTAATTTACCGGGTGATTGGGAATGTGTATCTATTCCGGCATTGATTGATGATGAATACATTCAAACTTTGCCAGAACATATTCAAAAGTTAGTACCACGTGATGTGGAGCGTGACGATCTGGGCCGTCAATCATACTGGCCCAAAAAAGAAACGCTTAAATCGCTCTTGCAGCTCGAAAAAGGCGGTCAAGATAAAACTGGTGCAACCGTAAGTCGATACACATTTTCAAGTCAGTACATGCAAAAACCTAAGCGACTGGGTGGTGATCTGGTTAAGTCGGAATGGTTCGGTTTGTTTGATGAATTGCCAGAACTTCAATGGCGTGCAGTGTTTGCAGATACAGCGCAAAAAACCAAAGAGCATAACGATTATTCAGTGTTTATTTTGGTGGGTCTTGGTGTAGATGGAAAACTCTACATCATTGACTTGTTACGAGGTAAGTGGGAAGCACCAGAGCTTAATAGGCAAGCCAAAGAATTTTTAAATAAGCATAAAGCATTTGATTGGTGTACCAAGCCTATTCGATACATGAAGGTAGAGGATAAAGCATCGGGTACGCAGCTTATTCAAACACTGGCAAAAGAGTCTGAAATCCCAGTAATCCCAATTCAGCGCAATATTGATAAGTTGACACGCTGGATGGATGCAACTCCACACATTGAAAACAATTATGAACAACATCCCGAAGATCGTTTTGTGATGGTTCCTAGGAATGCGCCATGGAAGCCTGCTTATTTTGAAGAAGTTGAATCATTGAATGCGCAAATGACGCATGACCATGATGACCAATTCGACCCAACAGCAGATGCAATCATGGAAGCAAAAATGATGATGAATTACAGCCCACCGGCTGCATAGGTTATTTATGGCTAAGAAATCTAAAAAGTCTGAAAACGCAAAGCCTGAATCGGGTGGATTGTATTTACATGAAGCTGAACTGGCACTTATTAATTACTTAACCAAAATGCCAGATGGTGATGAGGTACTGCGTAAAGCAGGTATCACGCGTCATCGTTTAAAAGTAATGATGTATGACGATGAGATTTATCAATGCGTCGAAAAACGTCAAGATAAAATTGAATCTGCACCATGGCGATTAGAACCAGCGGATAGCACTACAGCACAGATTTTAAATGATCATTTGCGTGAGTGGTGGTCTGAAATTGTCATCGGTGCTCAGAATGCACGTTGGTTTGGATATTCAGTTCTTGAAGCGGTCTATAACCAAAATGCCTTGCACATTAATGGCGACATCATTACGCCGTTTATTGGTCTTAAGTGGATTGGTGAGAAGCCAATGCAGTGGTATGAACCAAAAAATGATGGTCGCTTAATCTTATTGCAGAATCACAGCAAATCTCGTCGAGATGAAGAGTGCGATCAACACTTCAAGCACTTCTTGACCCGTTGCAAACCTACTTATGAAAACCCATATGGCGAAGCTTTATTGAGTCGGCTTTATTGGGTTTGGTTCTTTAAAAACAATGGCTTCAAAATGTGGGCTAAGTTTGTAGAGCAGTTCGGTATGCCAATGCTTGTTGGTAAATCTGCTGTAGGAAAGAACGATGATATGCGAGATGCATTACTTCGTGCTCATGCTAGTCGTGTATTGGCGGTTAGTGCTACCGATACGGTAGAGGTTACAGCCGCAGGGTCAAGCTCAGGTAATGCGAGTGGCACGTATGACACCTTTGATAAAAACTTAGAACGCCGTATCCAAAAGGTAATCTTGGGGCAGACACTCACAAGTGGCACAGATGGCTCAGGAAGTCGTGCGCTTGGTGATGTTCATATGGAAGTGCAAAACAGCAAATATAAAGCTGACATCCGCATGATCATGCCTACGATTCAAGCCATTCTGAATGCTTTATGTGATTTGAATGGTTGGGAGCGCCACCGAATTATCATTGGTGAGGAAAAGTCGCTTGAAGAACCTAAGGCTGATCGTGATGTTAAGTTAAAAAATGCCGGTGCTAATCTGACACCGCAGTACTTCCAACGTGAATACGGCTTACAGGATGGTGATATTGCAGAGGTTCAGCAATTACCGGCTAACACTCAATTCTCAGCATTACCAAAACGTGCATTTAGTTTTAAGGCTGACATGCAGGGCTTGGATGCTAATCAGCAAGAGGTTGATGAAAAGATTTCTGAAATTGATAAGAAGTTGTTTTCTGAATCCGAATTGATGAAAGTGGTTGAGACATCAAGTGATGTGAATGATCTGCAAACAAAGCTTTATGGCTTGATGTCTGGTGAGTCTGTTGAAAAGTTCACTGAAACAATGGCTAGAGCTTTGTACTTATTTGACGTGATTGGATATGTGCAACGGAGCAAGTAATGACGATTAGTTATACAGATGCTCTGCGGTATGCGCGTGATAAGAAAGTTGTTCTACCTGAAGAGTTCTATTTGCTGGATTTGAATGCAAGGCAGTACGCCACAACAGTCAGTTGCTTGGCATCACTAGATCAGATCCGCACTGTTATTAATCTTGCAAATAAGGCCGTTGAGAGTGGATCGACCCTTCAAGACTTTAAGAAGAAAGTTAAAGCTGAAGGCATTGAGCTAAGCCCACATCATCTTGATAATATTTTTCGCACCAATGTTCAGAGCGCTTATGCACATGGCATTTGGACGCAACAGCAAGAGAATAAAGCCAATCGGCCTTATTTACGGTACTCATCATTAACTGACAGTCGAGTTCGCCCAAGTCATCTAGCTTTGAACAATATTATTCGGCACATTGATGACTCGTTTTGGCTGACACACTACGTTCCAAATGGTTATATGTGTCGCTGTGGAATTGATTCCTTAACCGAAGCTCAGGCAATAAAGTTGGGTATTACACCCGATGATAAATTGCCCGGTGTTCAGCCTGATAAAGGTTGGGCTGTAAGTCCTGCGAGTTACGGAAAGCATTTAAATGTGGTGGTTCAGGAAAAGATTACTGAAGCACTAGCAGTTGATGCACCTCTTTCATCTGAATTGATCAAGGTGAGAGACGAGGCATTGATTGCTCAACAAGCCAATGACGAGATTGTTAAAGTCTTTCAACCAATGTCTGGCCAATCTCGAAAGAATCTTGAAGTGATCGTTGATCGCGTGATTGATAAAAATAAAGATGTAGAGCCAAGCGCTATGCGGATGCTGACTGAGTTGATTCGTGAAGATGAACAATCACTGACGAATCTATTCAAAACCTCAATCATGAAAGACGATACACAATCCAGTGTCATTGTGAATTGGATGAAGCGGTCTTTTAATTCACTTATGAGTGTTGCCAAGAATCTTAAAACTAAGATTTCAGGCAACAATATCAAAGGTTTTGATTTATTGAATTTGCAGAAAGGCAATGTCATCGGCATTCAAACACCGACATTATTTAGAACTGCGGAACAAGCAGGGAAAAATATTGTCATTACAGATGCAAATGGTGCTGCATTGGATTTGACTAAATTTAATGGTTTGAATGGCGCTTTACTTGCCCCTGATTTGAATCTAGAGGTCGTGAGTATATCCGATGTTGAAATAGTGCTTAGAAAGACCAGTGAGGTTGCTACACGGCTATTTGTTGCGAATAACACTGTATATAGCTTGGGTTGAGTAAAAAATTAAACATAGACCGCCGCGACTGGCGGTTTTTTTATGGAGCATGAAAATGCCAGATCCAAATGAACAATCCAAAGACCAGTTTTGCTTTGAGCTAGGTCAGTTTGCGGTTGAGCAGCCTGTAGAAGGAAAGAAGAAACGTACATTCACTGGCATTGCGTATAGCGGTGAGCCGATTGTCGATCACTGGTACTGGGAGAGAATCATTTTTGATTTAGACACCATTAAAATCAAAGGTCGCATTCCCGCATTGCTAGAGCATCGAACCAGTCAACGTGCCGGAGCAATTAACTCACATTCGGTTAGTCATGAAGAAGGCTTAAAGATCGAAGGTAGCTTGCTTTCAAACGAGTTCGGTACTCAAGTCGCTCAAGACTCAGATGACGGCTTTCCTTGGCAGATGTCGGTGCGTATCGAGCCAAGCTCAACTGAAGAAATCGCAGCTGATCAAACAGTTTCTGTAAACGGTAAAACATATCAAGGACCAATCACGGTGTTTCGTGGTGGTCGTATCCGCGAAGTGTCCTTTTGTGCATTGGGTGCAGATGACAATACAAACGCCGTGGCGGCAAGCCACTCTCCAAAAAACTTTAATCAACCAGAGGACACAGACGTGACCGAATTAGAAAAAGCACAAGCGGAAATTGCTGCGTTAAAGCTGAAAAATACCGAGCTTGAAACGCAAAATAAACAATTTTCTGCTGCAAAACGTGAAGCTGAAATCACTGCGCTAGGTAAAGACTTAGGCAAAGAATTTAGTGCTGAAGATATCGCTGAAATGAAGACTCTTGATGAGTCGACATTTGCATTTTCAGCTAAGCAATTACGTCAATTCTCGGTGACCAAACCACCAGAGCAAAAAACACCGGGAACAAACCCAGCCTTGGCGCATTTATTCAGTCACCAAGCAACAGGTAATCAAGGTGGGCAACAAGGGCAAGGTGGTGGGCAAGAACATCAATTCTCCGCTGGGGCTAAGGCGTTTGCGGCACAAAATAAAGGGGCTTAAACCATGACCACTATCACAACCTCACATCAATCACGTCCATTTAACTTGGATGTTGGTAAAACGCGCCGTGCCAACGGGAAAGTGACAACAGCTACCGCATACAAGGAAGGAGATTTACTTGTGGTATCTGCTGCAAATGTTCTAACTCATGCTGCGGACGAATCAACGTGGGATGTTATTTGCGGTGCAACCTTAACAGCAGCTCAAGCAACGCAAGCAGCAGCAAAGGGAACTGAAATCCCATACTTTATTGGTGGTGTGTTTAGTGTTGAGGCTATCTCAATCTCAGGCACTCTTTTAGCTGCAAATAAATATGATGCTGTACGCGCCAAAGCATCAAAAAACAACATTGAATTATCGAAGGTGTAACCCATGCCACAAAGTTTTGTAATTAATAACGCTCCACTTGAACTACTGGGTGTTGATGAATTAGCGTTAATTCACTCGAATTATGCGCCTATGGATACATGGCTTTTGGATAAGCTTTTCCCTCGTCGCAAATCATTCACTACAAGTACGGTGCCTATCGCTGAGCTTGAAACTGAATCTGACATTGCGCCACTGGTTGCACCACAAATACCGGGTAAATCATTTGACCGCACGACAGCGATTCAAGTGAATCATGTCACTCCTGCATATCTTAAGCCGAAGAATCAAGTAACACCTGCAACCGCATGGGATACTGCATTATTAGCTCGTATGCGTGATGCGGGGATCATTTCAACTGGAAACAATCAGCTTAGCTCTGCTGAGCAATATATGATTGCTCAAGTTGAAACAATAAAACGTAATCACGATTCTATTGATAATCGTAAAATCCTAATGGCTACAGAATTAGTCATTACTGGTCAAATTATTCTTGAATCAGATGACTATACGAAGAACGTTGTTTCGTATGGGCGTAGCGCATCTTTAGCATTTACCCCAGCGATTGCTTGGGATCAAGCGGGTGCTAAACCGGTGGATGATATGGATATCATGGCTCAACGTATGTTGGATCAAGATGGGGGTGAGGCCAAGATGATTTTAACCACAGGAAAGGTGTGGTCTGTCTTGGAAAAAAATGCAGATTTTAAAGCGAAATTTGTAGCGCCCTATGCAGGTATTAGCATTCCTTATCGCCCTGAGCTTACCGCATCACGTTCAGCTAAGTTTAAAGGTTACGTGGGTGATATTGAGATCTGGACTTACGATGCAACCTATAAAAATAAAGGCCAGACAAAACGTTTTATTCCGCAGGACTACTTTGCAATGATTGCTGACACAAATGGTTATGTGACTCAATGTAAAATCGAAAACGTTCATGCGAATGGTTTGGCTTTGGAGTATTTCGATCGCCAATGGTATGAAGAAGATCCAAGCGGAATCATGCTTTTAACTGAATCCTCACCACTTGTAGTACCAAGTAATAAAAATGGTATCTGTGGTGGTACTGGCTTTATTACTCTATAAGGAGGCTTAAATGCCAAAGTACATTGCTAAACAATCCATCGGGCAATTTATGCCGGGTGAAGAAATCAAAGGGCTTGATGCGAAACGTATTCAAGCCCTTTTAGCATCTGGCGCTATTGAAGAGTATCAAGAGCCTGAAGAGCAAAAAGAAGATGGTACTGCTGCACGATTGGCTGAGCTTGAAAAGGCCAATACGGATCTGACAGCAGAAAATAAGCTGATGACCGATGAAAAGGTCAAATCAGATCAAGAAAATGCAGAGCTTAAAGCCAAGGTGGTTGAGCTTGAAAAGGCTGTAGCTGATTCTCAAGCTGCTTTGAAAAAAGCGACTGCCGAAGCAAAGAAAGCTGCCACTCCAGCTGACAAATAGGGTGATCTATGTACGCAGACCGTAATGATATGGTTCTGCGTTTCGGTGAGCGTGAAGTCAAGCAACTTGAAGCGAGTATACAGGCTGAAAACTCAATGAGTGTGGAGGCCACGCTTCAAGATGCAAGTGAAGAAATTGACGGCTATATTGCTGTGCGTTATTCACTCCCGCTCACTGAAACACCGCAGAATTTAAAGCGCTTAGCATGTGACATTGCACGGTACAAGCTCTGGAAGTCTAGAGCCTCGGACGAGATTCGAAAACGTTATGAGGATGCAATAGCGTTCTTAAAACTTATTGCGAACAATAAGGCATCTTTACTAATTAAGAATGCTGTAACAAACGAAACCTTGCCCGATCCACCGAAACAACAACCTTCAACAGTGCCGATTGGCACGACTTACACAGGTGGTGTATTTGGTGACTCGATTCTGAATAACATGCCGAGTATCTAATTATGGCTGATTCTATTCAATTTCATGGTCAAGAAAAGATCACTCAATGGTTGAATCGGGTTTTAAGGGAAGCAGGTGATCATTCCAAGTTAATGCATAACATTGGTTCGATTCTTGAGTTTAATACTAAGCAGCGTATTAACACAGGCATAGGAACTGATGATAAACCATGGCAAAAATCATGGCGTGCAAAACTACAAGGCGGTACAACACTGCGTGATACGAGTCGGCTTTATAACTCAATCAAGTACACCGTTTTGGATGGCGGTAAGCGCGTCATTGTTGGTACTAATGTATTTTATGCACCTGTCATGCACTTTGGCGCAACGATTAAAGCTAAATCGGGAAAATATCTAAAGTTCAAAACAACGATGGGTGGTTGGGCTCAAATTCAGAGTGTGATTATTCCTGCACGCCCATTCTTAGGTATGTCTATTGATGACTCTCAAGAAGTCTTGTTTGAAATTGAAGAATATTTATTGGAGTTATTAATGAATGCAAAGTGATTATTTTGCGCTTGAGCCTGTGATTGTCGAGCGGTTAAAAGATATTGAAGGCATTTTGGCAATCAACACACCTTTTAGCATCGATGACATGCTTCAAGTAGTTAATGTATCACCCTCATTGAACGTGATTTATGTCGGTGATCAAGTGGGTGAAAGTGTGGGCCGTGGCCGATCTGCACCAATTACACAGCAATGGTTGGTTGTTTTAGCCGTTCAAGATGCATCCGCTCAGCTTGAAGAAACATCAAATATTAGAAAAATTGCTGACCCTTTCATACGTGAAATATTGGCAAAAATGCAGGGCTTTGATCCAAAAGTTACAGGTTATCGGCCTTTTGAGCGTGTAAATGCAGGTGTTCAAGTTGGATCAGCGGCAGGCTTTGCATACTTTCCATTTTTATTTGAATCAAAATTATTAACTTAGGAGTAGGTCATGTCGAATGGCTACGAATTTCTGTCTCTGCAAGGGGCATCACATCTAGCGCGCAACCTGCCTGATGGTACTAAAATTTTACGTGAGCTAGGCAACCAAACTGGCGTTAAGCTGACAATCTCCTCTGAGACATTTGCACGGTACGAAAGCAAGTCGGGTAAACGTCAAAAAGTTGGGGAGTGGACTAAAGCCCGTGATGTTGAGCTTGAAATCACAATGGATGAGCAAAAGCAGGAAGATATTGCTTTGGCGTTCCAAGCCGAAATTAAAGCAATAGCAACCAGTAATATTCAGGACAAAAATCTTGGTATTGGTCTGAAAGTTGGCGATACGATCAAACTTGATGGGTTTAATATTTCTGATTTGATGATTAGTGATTCTAAAGCTGTCACACCGACGGAACTAATTGAAGGTCAGCATTATTCTTATGATGCAAGTTTCGGTAAGGTTAAAATTTTAGATATCACAGGTCTTACACAGCCACTTATTGCTGATTACACAACAGGTGATGCAAAGGCTACTGTGATTTTCTCCATGCCGGATGATGCTGAATATTATTATTTATTTGAAGGTATTAACTCAATTAATGATAAAAAGTTAGCACTTGAACTATGGCGTTTTAAGCCGTCAGTGGATGGTGAAATGGATTTCATTAATGAAGAAACTGGTGAAATCTCAATTAAAGGTTCAGCACTAGCAGATGCAACCAAGCAGCAAGATGAAAAACTTGGTGGTTTTGGTCGTATTGTGTATTTAGATTAATCAGAACAAAACAGGCATAAGACATGGCGCATAAGCGTCTTTTTTTGTGCCTGTGTTTTAAGTGACCCCCTGTAGGGTTTTACCAAACCCTTGACAAGATTTTATATTTCGTAAAGCGAAGCCGGCCTTAACAAGTCGGCTTTTTTAATGCCTGCAATTTGGGCAAACCACTGGCTAGAGCGACGGTTCGAAAGGAAGATGGTCGTTTCGGCTATTCATTGCATCTTCTTGCCAGTGTTTCTTTTTTAATGAGTAGTCGGAGTAAAGCAATGAATGCAATCGTAAAAATTGAAAACCAAACTCCATTTATCGAAGTTGAATTAAATGGAAAAGTTCAACTAGGTGTAAATGCTCGCGAGCTACACAAAATGCTGGAAGTTAAGACAGACTTTTCGGATTGGATTAAACGCCGAGTTAAGCAGTGCAAGTTTGAAGAAAACTTTGATTACATGGTTATCCTCAAAAAAGAGGAAAACCTAAAGGGTGGTCGACCAACGACCGAATACATTATTTCAGTAGACATGACCAAACACCTCGGGATGATGGAGCGAAATGAAAAAGGTCATGAAATTCGCAAATATTATATTGAACAAGAAGAATTAGCGCGTAACACATTGAGTGGTGTTCAGATTGAAATTGGGAAATTATCAATTCTCGCAGACCAGTGGCAAGAAACACTTTCAAATGCAGGTCGAATTCTTAGTGTTGGCGGTAAGCAGATTAGACCACAGATACTTAAAAAATTAGATGAATTAATTAAGCAGGCCCAACCATCTTTAGATTTAAAAGATGGTGAATAAAGAGAGCCCTTCTAGATTTCAAATCTGAAAGGGATACCAACGCCACCTTCGGGTGGCTTTTTCGAGATTCCATCATGAATGATTTTTTCTTAGCAACGAATCGAAGTATTAAAATCTCTGTCTTGGGTAATGATGTTGAAGTACGTCAGATCCAGATGAAAGATTTTGATCTTTGGGCAAGCCATGCAGAAGTACTTAAAAACTTCATTAAAGGTAGAGATTATTCAGATGAGATTTTGACTGAGTTGTTTACAGCTCATACGATTCAAGTCATTTCAATGATTGCTTGCGTAACCGATATAACAAAAGAATCACTGCTTAAAATCGCCGTGAATGAGCAAGAGTTTAAGCAACTACTTAAAACGGTTCTCAATGTAAACCATGCTTACTTCAAATACGAAAAGCCTAAACGTGGACGTAAGAAAGCAGCGCAATCAAATGAATCAACATGGTTCGACTCATTCCAATTCTTAATTAGTGCTGGCCATCGTCCTGATGACATTATGAATATGACTTATGGTGCGTTTGATCAGTACTTAAAATCAGCTCAGAAAGACAATAAAAATAAATTGCAGTATTTATCGAGTGTGATTCGATCAGCACATCATGCGAATGCCAAAGAGTTTGCGAAGTTCTTTGAAGGACTGAAGGAATAATATACGGGTGACTTTTACCGAATGATTAGATATTCTCTTTGAAAACGAGGGTGTAAATTCATGAAAATTATTATTTTAGCGATTTTGTTAACACTATCATCTACTGTTTTTGCGACCAGTGTTGATTCAGTACGTGGTAGTTTTGGCTTTGTGAGCTTAAATGATTCACACAACAAAATGATCGATGTGCTTGGAGATCCAAAGTCATCTTATAGCCATGTTATTCACGATCGTAAAGGTTGGCCACACAAAGCAACGACTTATCTATATCCATTAGACAGTGTGAAATATGAAATCACGATTGTTGACGGGAAGGTCTATAGCATTAACTGGGAGCGCTGATTGTGAATTTAATAATGTGGGGCAATGAAAAAATGTTCATAAAATTAATACTCATCTTATCCGTGCTCGTTTCGGTTAATGCCATGGCCGGTGATGTGTATACCTGCACAGTAAGCGGTAAAACTGTTTATCAAGGCAAGCCATGTGCGGGGAGTAAGGCGCTTATTGAAAAAGTAAGCCAAGCTAAAGCCAACGAAAAGGCCAAAGAATTAGCAAAATACCGTTATGAGGTTGAGATGCATGAAATGATTTCGCGCAAAGAACCAAGGATTGGAATGTCTGCTTTAGCAGCGGAAAAATCTAGCTGGGGATACCCAGATGATGTGAATAAAACAGTTAATGCATATGGTGTGAGTGAGCAGTGGGTATACAGGGGGTTGGGTTACTCCAAGGGGCGTTACCTATATTTTAAAAATGGCATTTTAACTTCAATGCAAGAATAAAAAAAAGCACCCTAGGGTGCTTTTTTTAAATTCTATCACTCTTACTTAGATTGCAAGCCCTACATAGAAGTTGAATATTATTTTCTGAATTAGAGCCACCTTTTGAAAAAGGAATAATATGATCAAACTCAAGGTATGATGTGGATTCGCACTCAACACACTTCCCATTACAGCGCTGCCAAACAGTATTGCGGGTTTCTTGTGTTATATGTCTAGTATTGTTTGTGGACTGACGTAAATCAATTTGTCGATGAAAGCGTTTTACTGATTGCTCAATATGAGCTTCTACAAAATCAACATCTTTACCAATGTAAAATTCGCCTGAATTATTTGCCGTTTTTGATGTAATAAAGATCATATTTTTATTACTTTCATAAGAAATAATATTAGATATTAAGATGTTTTTGGGTTTGTCAGATTTGTAAATAATCCTTTCACTTGTAACAAAAAGATCACCACGGTAGCGCTCGATATTATTAGCATTTTTACGTTGCACAGTTAATAAGACATCTTTCTGATGTAGATAGATTAATTCAGAATTTTTAACAACAATTTGATTTGTTTGAATTGGATTTACATCGCCTTTTTTAATTTTTGCAATATTGTTAACTCTTTGAATTGTTGTTTTTATTTCTGAAATAATACTTTGATCTGGTTGGAAATAGTCACATAAACAATTTATAAAGTCCTGCTCATCTTTGCCAACGAATCGATCTGCAATGATATTAGCTAAAGTGAAATGTAAAAAGTTATTGATCAATAAGCTTGATTGTTTAAATAATTGCTGTTTATCCAATTCATGTTCGATGCAAAATTCATCCAACTGTTGCCTTTCTTGATTCGTTAATTTTCCATCTGATAAATATTGGCTTAATTTAGATTGAAATTCTTTCTGCTTTAATTGAAGTTCTTTCTGCTTTTTACGTTTTTCAATCAATTTTAAAGGTGATAAAAGAATGTCTCTTAATGTATTACTAATATTTGGTGTTGTGTCGCTGGTCGCTTGAGAGGGAATAGGGGGAGGTGATACTTCGGAGAGAGGTTGCTCATCTGCAATGTTAACCCCAAAATGCTCTGCTAGAGACTTTAAACCACCATTAAAGCCTTGAGATATAAATCTGAATTTCCAGCTTTGTTGATATCTATAGAACTCGCCAATAATTAAAGCAACTTCTGAGCGATTTTGTCCTGTAATTTTACTTGTCGCAATAACGTTTGAGTTTTTAATTTTAATATTAAGATAGTTTACAGAGGAAAAATTTTGCTGTTCATCTGCCAAGGTTGCACAAATAGAAATCTTATTAATTTGAGGGCTTAATTCTGGGAAATTAATTTGAAAATAAACACTTGAGGATGCTTGAATAAGTTTAATTGTTTGGGATTTATTATGTAATTGACCATAGAAAATCATATCATCATCACTACAAACCTTAGCATTTGTTGCTAGAGAATATGCACTAAAGTCCAGTTCAGAACTGTCGATACCAAAAATTTGAATTTCAATGCTTATTAGTGATGTTGGTATAATCGTATTCGCCCCAGCGACTAATTCCATTCTATTTTCCTTCTTGCTTTTTTAGCATAATTTCAATTAATTTTGTTAAGTTATTAATTTTGTTATTTATTTCTGAGTAACTTGTAGGTTGGTTTTTAGAGCTAAAACTTTGCTCAAGACGGTAAACAGCTTCAGCCGTAATAGTGCGACCATTTTCAAGTGCTGCCTTTTCTATATTTTCTTTCAACTCCATAGGTACACGGAGGTTCATTTGAGGATCATTACGTGCCATGTACGAAAGACTCTATTGCTGATATAAAGAATATATTACATCACGGTGCTTTACAGCAATGAAGCGCTGTGCTTTAATGTGATCACGGTGCTTTATTTGAGGTTAGTATGGCAAGACAAGACACACAGGTAGCAGTACGTATTCCACCTGAGTTGCACAAGCAACTAAAAGAAAAAGCTGTGAATGAAGAGCGCTCAATGAGTTATTTAATCAATAAAGCAGTTGAGCAATTTTTGAAACAACAAGAGAGTGCGAAAGCATGAATATCACAGACAACAAAAAAGCCCAGAACTTTGGACGGTCGGGCTTGATTGAAGTCATTACTAAGGAAGTAAACAACATGAGTAGTTTAGCATTAAGTTTCAATGAAGTAAATTTCACACCTGTTCAGCAGGACGGTCAAATTTGGTTAACAGCAACTGAGTTAGCTAAAGCTCTTGGTTATGCAAAATCGGATGCAGTAACTCAGGTGTATGATCGTAATCAGGATGAGTTCAACCCATCAATGACTAATACGATAACCGTCAAATCAAATGATTCTGTCGAGACCCTCAATTTGAGTGTCTCGAAGAAAAGCAAAAATTTAACTAAAACGATCCGCATCTTTTCCCTGCGTGGTTGCCATCTAATAGCAATGTTTTCCAAAACAGATATTGCTAAGCAATTCCGTAAATGGGTTTTAGATATTTTGGATCGTGAGGTAGGGCAACCAGTTGCCAAAACCCACAAATCTGAACGCACACCTTTGCATGATGCGCACGCCATGCTTGTAGCTAAAACGAAACACTTAAATTCAAGTGAGGCTTGGAAAATCATCAATCAGCGCTTTGGTACTAATAGTATTGATGAGATTCCATACGAAGCGATTCCTGTCGCTGTGGAATATGTACATCATTTGATTGCTTTATATAGCAGTGCGGGTAAGCAGGCTTCCTTGTTTGATAAGGATACCTATGAACTAATTAGGCAATTGGCTGAAGCTATAATTTTGGAAAATGATGAGATTGTTCCTGTATTAATGGCTGTTAAAATTATCGACGAAAAGAAATTTGCTTACTATGCTCACAAAGTAGTTAGAGCAAATGAATCTGCGAAAAAGGTTAGTCGAATATTAGACTTTAGAAATAACTTAAATGAACCATTGATTGATGTGAACTGTAAAGTTATTGCGCTATCAACAGGACAGAGATTTATGGCTCGTCCAAATTGGTTTAACTGTCCTAGCTAACCAATAAACAAGAACCGCCCAAGTGGCGGTTTTTTATGACTGAATTTAGCCCACTTCGGTGGGTTTTTTATTGCCCGGAGAAAAGCAGATGGCTGGCAATTTAGACTTTCGATTAAATTTGTTGGCGAACACCACAGGTCTACAGCAAGGTATGGATGGCGCTAAATTCGCTGTAAATGCGCTTGTTGGTGCGATGGCTGCACTTGGGGTTGGTCTCGGGGTTAATGAGTTGGCCAAAGCAGCGGATAGCTATACAAACTTATCAGCACGCATCCATATTGCCACTAAAGATGGTGGTGATTTCACATCAGCAATGGCCGGCGTTCATCAAGTTGCATTGATGACTAACTCCAGTCTAGAAGCCACAGGCAGTCTATTTACTCGACTCAATGCAGTCGGTAAAGAAATGGGGATGACACAGCAGAATTCACTTGACCTAACCAAAACAATTAATCAGGCAATCCAAACGAGTGGAGGCTCAGCCGAAGCCAGTGAAGCAGCAGTACAGCAATTCATTCAAGCCATGCAAGGTGGTGTACTACGTGGTGAAGAATTTAACAGCATCATGGAAGGTGGTTACGGAGTTGCTGAGGCGCTTGCAAAAGGTCTTGGTGTTACGACTGGCGAACTTCGCAAGATGGCTGAAAATGGTGAATTGGGTGCTGAGCGTGTCTATAAAGCCTTACTAAGTCAGAAAGATGCTGTTCAGAAAACTTATGACAGCTTTCCTCTTACTGTTAGCAATGCATTACAAAAGATTGCAACATCTTGGCAAATCCTCATTGGTGAGATAGATCAGTCTAATGGGGCATCCGCTACAGCAGCTCAGTGGTTATCTACACTTGCTGATAATATGAGTCTACTTAAGCCAATCATTGATGACATTGGAAATGGCTTTACTAGATTTAGAGAGTATTACTCTAATATTTATGATCAAGGCACGATTGATTCTTTAAAAACTACACTTATCAGTGTCTATGACACCATCAAAACACTATTTAATACTGTGCTAGAAGTCGGTGAGGCATTTCATGATGTTTTCAGTGATGCTTTATCTAGCACTCTGAGTTTTACAGATGGTTTGTACCCAGCTGGTGAACAAGTCAGTGGATTCCAAAAATTCATAGATTTACTAAATATAGCATTAAGCTTTTTAAGTGATGGCTTCAAAACCATTGGTATTGGTGTAAATCTATTCACTGGAACGCTCTATGGTTTGGCGGCTGTTTGGTATGAGCTTAAATCCGTACTTTCGTGGGGTGATGTTAAAGAGAAAGCTATTGCTGATATGGAGGCAATGAGAGCTAAATCTGATGAATACTTCACCAAAGGTTTTGATGGTGCTAAAAACCTTGAATCTAAGACTATTGAAGCGATTCAAAATATTGGCAAAACCGACAAGGAGAAAAATCAGGAGCGAATCGCTGATAGTCAACAGACTCTTGACCAGTTAAAAGCTCAAGAGGAAAAACACAAGGTTGATTATAAAGCCATAAGTGATGAGCGTATTCAACTAAACCAACAGTTGCAGGATGCACGCAAATCAGGTGATCAATCAGCTATTGATGCCGCCATAAATGGTCTTGCTCAGCTTGATGCTAAAGAAAAAGAGTATCAAGCTGAAAGCAAAAAGATTACTGATGCAAAAATTCAGGCAGCACAAGATTGGGTAAATGCTCAGCTAATCGCAGCCGATGGCACCCAAAAGGCTGCCGATGTTGCCACGCAAAAAACACTACAAACCACGCTTGCAGCACAAAACCTAAAAATTGAGTTTGATAGTGCTGGAAAAGCCATAGTTAAAGCCATGGATGATGGTGCGAAAGCTACTGAAAACCAAGGTAATGCTACAGATAAGGCGCGTAAAGCAGCAGTAGCCCTTGGATTGGATTTAGATGTTTCTTTAAATCGTGTTTCAGCGAAATTTAAAGAAGGTGAAACCAATGTTAATAACTTTGTAGCTGGTTTAGAGGGTTTAGGGGTTACAGGAAAGCAGGCTGGTGAAGTTACTTATGAGGCATGGCTAAAATGGCTAGAAACAGCTAAAAGCCAAGCTGAAATCGACTTTGCAAAATCTAAGCTGAAAGAATTTGGTGATCAAGGGAAGATTTCTACAAGTCAGGTTGAACAAGGCTTAATTGCAATTAAGCTACAGGCCCAAAAATTACCAGATGATATTGATCCTGTTACTGAAGCCTTTAAACGTCTCGGTATTGAAACGAAAGAAAACTTAAAGCTCGCTGCACAGCAAGCTTTGATGGACTACATCACCATTCGAGATAGTGGAAAGGCGACTGCCGAAGGTGTTCAAAAGGCATATGAAAAAGCTGCTCAAGCCGCGGCAGTGTCAGGTGATGTTGGAGTGATATCTGCCACAAATGCAGCGAATGCTGGTCGTAATCTTGAAATTCAAATCGACGATACTGGCAAAGCTTCAGTTAAAGCTATGGACGAGTGGACTAAGTCAAATGACCGTGTGCGGGATTCTGCCTATGGTATCGGTGATGGTTATCGAAATGCCGGAAGTATTGCACGTGAAGAGGCTAAATCTGCTGAACAGGCTTGGGCCGATGCTGTGGATGCTGCCTCTGCCCAATTCGATGCTGAAATGAAACGTCAGGGGCAGTCATTAAGTAAAGGGATTTATAACTACAACTCATACAGTAAAGCCGATGTTGTTTCACAACTTAAATCCAAAGGTTATGACGATAAAGAAGCCGAGAAATTAGCAGGTTCGATTTGGTCCAAAGCGATGGAAGCGGATCGTGATGCTAAAGCTGAAGGTATGGGTAAGGGTGGCAATCCAGCACTGAATCGTTTAATCGAGCAAGAGTTTAATAATGCAGCATCTAAGGGTTTAACCACTCAACATGGTACCAACAAGATCAATGATCTGTTGCGTCAAATGAGCAGTAATAATCTTGTATCAACAGGATCGACATCTAAAGCACCCGCCGTTGATGTGAATAGTCTTGCACCACAGGTGAGTACGCCAGTTCCAAGTATCCCTGAAAATGTAACCACTAAAAACTCAAGAATCGAATTGGTCAGTGGAAATAAGACAGCAACTTTGACTGGTTCACAGCAAGATGTCGACACAATGGAGGAAATCATGCGTGAATTTGAAATGCTAAAAAGGAGTTCTTAACGATGCGACTCGTACGCAAATCAACATCTGAAGCCGTCTCATTAGAAGACGGCTTTTTATGGTCTGATGAATTTGAATGGAAGCCGATTGAGCAGAAATTGGAACGTGCCATAGATGGTACCTTGATTGTTCAGGAAGGTGTGAAAAAGTCCGGTCGCTCTATTGCACTTGTACCCGCAGACAAAGAAATGGGCTGGATCAAGCGCCGTGATTTAAGAAGTCTGCTTGCTTGGTCTGCATTACAAGAGCAATTCACGCTTGAGTTTGAATATCCGCACGATAACCGACATTTCAATGTGATTTTTAATCATGAGGCTGGGGCATTAGAAGCGAAGCCGGTCAAAGATCTGCCGACTATTTCTGAAGATGATTATTACAACGTCACCATGCGTTTTACGGAGCTAGACCATGCCAATTGAAACTAAAGATTTGGTGCTCTATGAGTCAGAGCGATCGACCGATAATGATGATGGGGGTGGTAAATATAATGGCCAGATCATTATTGATGGTCAGAGTAACAACTTGTTTGACGATGTGTCAGAATTAGATCGCACCATGGGCGATGTATCCATGCGTAAGATCTTTCCTGCCGTCACCACCAACGACACGGATAAATTGATGGGGGCCACGGTCTTCATTTCTGAAAACCCCAAAGATCCCAATGTATCGGCTTTATTATTCAGTACAAAGAACTGGACCGATGAACGACGTAGTGCTAAAAACCGTGTAGAAAACTATTCGGCCAAAGGTGGTCAGATTGCTGGCACACCATTGGACACACACTTGCAGGGCATGAAGTTATTGCAAGTAGCGATGTTTCCGCAAGAAACTGAAAGTTCTGTGGGTGACACCATTGTTCTAATCAGTGATGAAGGCAAGGCTTTAGAGCATGAGCAGTATTTACGGATTACAAAGGTTGAAACCCGTACTGCAATCATCGTGATTGATAGTAAGAATGTGGAGTATAAGATTGCCACTTACATCGTTAATGATGCACTGGATGCGGATTATGTAGGTCTTTCAGCACAGCAGTGGTATAGCGGTCAGGCATCAAAAACCATTATTCGTGATTCGATGGTGGCTGATACCGGAAAATACTATGCATCGACTGGATTAGCTAAAGATGCAAATGTGGGTGAATTCACCGTTAATGCAAAAAGCATCTTCAGTCAGATTATCCCTTCAGCTCAAACCGAATCGCCGATTGTTGATGTCAATGCTGCGGGTGAAAGTACCATTTTGGTGCCGGGGAATGATGGGCTGATTACTGCCAATTTTCCAACAACAGTGGGTGTCAGCCAGAATTTGTATATTGGCTCATCTGTGATGCCATCAAGTGTAGCTTTTACATTGTTTGGCCAACCAGTGACTGATCAAGGTGGGCTGCTTAAAACATCGGGTGGTACACAGGTAGGGACAATTGACTATCAGCGTGGGTTAATTCAGTGGACAGCATCGGCAACAACTGGTGTTACAACATTAATTATTACATTTAAGCCCGCAGCGGCTCCAAATCAGTATTTTCAGTCTTATGCTATGCCTGTGACTCAAAACAATCAAAGCACCAATTGGACAGGTGTACTGGTCCCGATTCCAGCACCCGGAAGCCTTTCAATTTCGTATATGTCGCAAGGCAAGTTTTACGAATTAAAAGATGATGGTTCAGGGCAGTTAAAAGGATCGAGCAGTTCGTTTGGTTCAGGTCGGATCAACTATGAAACTGGATCTTGGTTATTGACCACGGGTGCTTTGCCTGATGTGGATACACCTATTTTACTGCTCTGGGGCACACCGATCGTTACTTTTGTGCGCTCTAATTTGAGTGTGAATAAGGCGGCTTTTGAGTTTAATTTAGGGCAAGCAGGTATTGCACCGGGTGTGACTATAAATTGGTTGCTTGAAGGTGTGGCGAAAACTGCGGTGAGTAATGCTCAGGGCAAATTCACAGGTGATGCAACGGGTGAAATCAACTACTCAGAAGGTAGTGGGAAAATTATTCCCAATAAAATCCCACCCAAAGGCACGCAATTCACAGTGATTTATAACTATGGCAACCAGCTTACGCAAACTAAGTCAGCAGTCGCACCGGATAGTAATCAGAAGCTCAGTTTCACCATTGGTACGGGTGCAGCCATTCAACCGAACAGTGTTGAGTTAAGTATTCCAGTTTCTGATCAACTGGGGCAGAACAACGGTACAGCAAAAGTGTTCGATGTGCCGATTAATAGCACGATCGGTAATCTAGTCAGTAGTACCGGTGATATTCAAGGCACGATTAATTACAACACTGGTGCAGTTGAAGTCACTCCTATTTTAACTTCCAAACAATTTAAGCAGGTTTACACACCAACGACTGTATACGCTTCTGCGTAATGTGAGGCGCTATGTCTTTTTATTTACCCGCAACATCTAAAATTGAAAGTACCGAAACCCCATTGAGGGCGTATCAGGAGGTCGATATTTCAGTGAAATATCGTGATACCTCGGGTCTCAATTCTAGTTCTAGTATTGTTACTGCTGATAAGTTGCGACTGGATTTATCATCTGGCTTTGATGAGCAAATTTTGACAGGTTCAGCTCGATTTAAAGTCGGGTCTGATACCTTTCTTGATCGTACTGGTACGCTTTACCGCAACGTGAATCCATCAAATAACAGTGGCATTGCTTCAGGAATCATTCAATATGGCACCGGTAAAGTCGAAATTGATTCTTGGACACCGGGTGTAGATAACACGATTGTTTTAGAGTCGCTTACTACCACAACAGATTTACCCCCAATGAACCGGATCAGCTTTCGAACACCGATTATTCCGATTCGATCTCAGTCACTTACAGTGGTTGTTGCTTCACTAGAGTTCGGTCAACTTACATTGACCACAGATGAGAATGGCGTGATTGAAACCAGTCATGCACATGGTTCTATTAATCATGATACTGGTTTTGTGAATATCTATTTTTATACCAAAACTGAAATTACTGTAGCGAACCGAGCCGAGATTGAAGCCAATGACTGGTACGATCCTTTGCTCGAATATGATGAGCTTGGTAAGACCTATATCAATGTACCGGTGTGGATCGATGCCTCGTCGGTTCGTTATAACGCCATTGCTTATACTTATATTCCGCTTGATAGTGAAATTCTTGGTCTGTCAGCAACACGTTTGCCACTGGATGGCCGTGTACCGATTTTTCGAGTCGGTGATATTGGAATTATCAGTGCTTCAAAAGCTTATGAGTTGCCGAATCATATAGCAGGACAAACCTATTCACTGGCTGACCAGCGGATTTCATGGTGTGAGCTTGAAGATAGTGCAGGAAGCAAAGTTCCTTATGACATGTATGTGGTGGATTATGATTACGGTAAATTCACACTGAATGGTGATTTTGCTCTAGGTACATTGGTTGCACCACTTAAAGCCAAATATCGTTATCAAGATATGGGTCTCATTCGTGATGTACAGATCAATGGACAGATTACGTTTACTAAGCCAGTTACCCATAACTACGATGCAGAAAATTCAATTGTTGGGTCTGCATTAGTGATTGGTGATATGCAAGCGCGTTACACACGCAAGTTTGTACAGCCGACATGGTCGAATGCTTGGGCTGATGAGCCTACAGGTGGTGCAATTTCAGCGAATTACAATGATGCACTTTATCCGATTCTGACAACGAATAATGGTGCGATTCAGGAACGCTGGGCACTCGTCTTTACAAGCACAACAGACTTTCGTTGTATTGGAGAATATACAGGGCAATTGGGAGCTACTGGCACAGTAAATAGTGATTTCGCACCGATTAATCCGGTCACGGACGCGCCTTACTTTAAAGTAAAAAAAGAAGGCTGGGGTGCAGGTTGGGCGAGTGGTAATGTGTTGCGATTCAATACTGTGGCTGCAAATTTCCCAGTCTGGGTGATTCGTACCGTAAAACAGTCCGAACCCACTGTATTGTCAGATCAATTCCAGATCATGCTTCGTGGTGATATTGACCGCATTGTTTAAAATTTAAATCAAACATGACCGCTTTATGCGGTCTTTTTTATGAGTGAATAAAAATGGTTGCAAGTACAGATATTAAGTTTTATGTGCATACCAATAACAGTGCACCGCAACTTCAAAATGTTTATGGATCAATGATTGATGTCTTGAATGCGTGCTTAGTGAATGGTATTCAAATAGGCACAGTCTCATCTCTCACAGCTTCGGACTCAACTGTTACCGCTGTTTTTAGTGCTCCGCACAAATTAATACAGTATCAAGTAATTAAAATTACTGGCGCTAATCAGGCTGAATTCAATGGTGAGCACCGGGTTTTAACTGTACCAAACTCAACCACTATCACTTTTGAACTTGTCACCCTACCAGAAATATCTACTGCTACCGGCACAATCTCTGCATCATTACCACCACTGGGCTGGGAAAAGCCATTTTCAAGCAGCCATGCGACGGTTGGTGGAAAAGCAGCTTATCGCTCTAAAAATTTACTTTTATCGAGTCGACCTTTTTTAAGGGTTGTTGATGAGCCTGATGCGGCTTATGCAACAACTTACGCAAAATTTGCAAAAGTCGGAATCGTAGAGGATATGACTGACATTGATGCGTTGCTTGGGGTTCAAGCACCATACAATTCTTCAAATCCCAACCTAAACTGGGTTGGAACAGGTAGTGGTACGTCTGCCGTGAACGGTTGGGCGCGCTGGTATTATGCAAGTTCTACAGAATCTTCAAATGCCTCATATAGTATTGATTATCAAGCACCAACAAACGGCAACTGCACATGGATTCTAGTTGGTACAGGTGATTATTTTTATATTATCCCTGAAGTTAGAGTTGGTTATTCGGCCGGGTTTATTTATGGTTTTGGCTCAGTAGATTCACTCATCTCTGTTGATAATGGCAATACCTTTTTATCATCAACACTAAATGCAAAAGATGCGAGCGCAAACACACACAACATCCTGAGAACCCCTTTGAGTGCTGATAATACAAATTATTGTCTCTTGCATAGGAATTATAAAAATGAAGCTACTTATGCAATTGCCAATGCAAAAAGCTTTTTATCAACTGTATATAGCGGTTATGGCAACATACTGAGCAACGACGCGTATTCAGGGCTTTCAGCTTTTGATGTATATGCCTTAGAAGGGAGTGTTTTAAGAGCAAAATTTAAAAATATAAAATGGCTTTACTCTAATTTGCCATACGCAAATTTAACAACTGTTTCATTTGGTGAGCAATTATTTATAGCTAAAAACGTGGCAGCAATGAACGGGCAAATCGGGCAAGTGCTTTTAAAATTAGGTGACTTGTCATGATCAATTCACTTAACGCTATAAATAGATCCAACACTCTTGTTGGAACTTCCCTTGATAATGGGTTATCAATTAAAGGCCAGGTGAAGGGTATGGGGGTGCCGATCCCGTGCAGGGTACGATTGTTTGAAAAACTTTCAGGGCGACTGATTGCTGACAAGCTTACTGATGAGAATGGGTTTTATGAGTTCAATCACTTAACTAAAACCAAGTTTTTCACCGTTACTCATCATCCAGCTTCACAGTTCAATGCCATCATTCAAGATAACGTGGTGCCGAAATGACAGTACAAATATCCAAAAAAGCAGGGATTTTAGCCCTGCAAGCTCATGCCGATTTTCTGAATACTGGTGGTGGCTCAGCACATTTTATCTATTACAGTGATTCCAAGCCAGCAAGCATTGAAACAGCAGCAAATCCTACAAATGCACTGTGCACCTTATCACTACCTAAGCCTTGTATAAAGCAAGTTTTAACCGATGGAATTGAACTATTTTCAACAGACACAGCTCTTGCAATCAAAGCAGGCATTGCAGTCTGGGCTCGCTTATACAATGGCAATGATGAACCTTATGCTGATTTTACTATCGGCACATCAGGCACCGATATTGTATTAAATAGCGTTGATATTGCACTAGGTTCAAGCCAAAAGCTCGACAGTATCATTCTAAAACCATACTAATTTAGAGGTGGTCAATGTCTTACACGCCACCAGATGCACATAACGTCATACTCAATTTTGAGCAACCAATTACGCCAGTCGATAGTCATAATCTGGTATTAAATTTTGGTGATGTTGAACCACAATTAAGTGTTTTGAATGCGCTTATTGATACTCGTATTCAAGCATTTATTCAGGGTTCAAATACTGAAATAGTGATTAATCATGGTGATTTACTTGCTACGATTAATACCAATATTCAGGCTGAAATCAGTGGTACAAATTGGGAAAATGTCGATAATCGCGGCACTTTGCTTGCTGTTGTTAATACAATCATTCAGGCAAACATATCTGCTATCAATGATATTAACCATATTCTGGGCATTGAAGCCCACTGGATTGCAGAATATCAACGGGCAAAACCCTGCTTAATTGCTCCGGAAATTCGATGGGCAAAACCAATATTTAAGGCGCATAACAGCGCCTTTTATTTTGAGTGCAGTTTGAGATTAAGCAATCAGGCATCTGTTGGTTTTGATAAGGCCAAGACGCTACATCGTGCGGTTCAAATCATTCATGAGCAAATGACGGGGCTGTCACGTAGTGCTTATTTAAAGTGGCAGGAAAATGAAAAGCTGTTTATTTCTCGAACTTTGGTTTTTGAAGAGTCGAAAAAATTAAGAATTAATCGAAACAGCGATTGGGTGGAATTGGTTCGTAAGCGCAAGACGTTTACTTACTCACATCAAGTCGCACATGTGTTTGAAAAGCATTTCATATTTGAATGGGATAAAGGCCTTGAACTCATCACTGCGAGTGAAATTGCATGGGATAAAGCCAAAGCGATTCACTATCGAAAACATGAAATTCAGCCTTGGCCACAGCCTGAAATTCCTGAATATGCGGGCTCAACTGATCTTAATTTCATTTGTCTTTGTCATGAAGTGGATCCCCACAACGTCGTATTAAATTTTGGTGCTGATGATTGTATTCCTTCAATTCCGAATCGAAACGGATGGTATATCTTGAATAGTTTATCTGTGAATCGCTTGGATAATGGCGAGAAAATTAATGTACTGGATGGAAATTACAGTACGGACCGTAGCCGCTGGTGCTGGTCCTATAGCTTGACCGTACCTGCATCTGAAATTACAAAACTTGAGCCGATTGCAGGGCAGCCGGTGATTTTGAGAATCATGGTGAATGGCTTTGAACATCATATGATGCTTGAGAATCGCAGTCGTTCTCGTCGTTTTGCGCAAGAAACTTATAGTTTGTCGGGTCGTAGTCAAACCGCATTATTGGATGCACCTTATGCTCCCACACGTTCATTTCTACAAGAGAATGAACGTACTGCAAGACAGTTATGCCAAGCAGAACTAGATCGTGTGAATAGTTCAATACAGTTAAATTGGCAGTTGATTGATGAGTTGAGTTGGATCCTGCCTATCAATAGCTTGAGCTATTCAAACTTAACCCCGATCGCAGCAATCAAATTGATTGTGGAAAGTGCCGGTGGTTTTATTTATAGCGAGAAGAACAGCAACACGCTGACGATTAAACCGAAATATAAGAAGACGTTCTGGGATCCGATTGCCATTGCTGATTATGACCGGTTGATACCGATAAGCTTAACCAAAGACCAATCTACAGATTATGAGCTTTACCCGGACTATAACGGTATTACATTAAGTAATGATCAAACAGGTTTAACGGGTCAAGTCAAACGGACAGGGACCAGTGCAGATACTTTGCTGGAAACGGTGAATAGTCCATTGTTTACGGTAGAAAGTATGGGAGCTTACGGTAAAGCGCAATTAGCCAAAGCCGGTATGGTTGAAACCCATAGTTTGGTCATGCCCATTAGCGTTGAAGTAGGTGAATGTGCACCAGGTGAATTAACTGCTTTTAATGCTGAATGGTGGGGAATTAGTGATGGTGTCAGTGTTTCATTCACTCATGCTGTTGTGAATCAAACCGTTAAGGTTGAGCGGGTGAATCGAGATGAGTAATGCCTTAAAACGCTTATTCGATCTGATGCCTAAAGCGCCCGAATTTGTGGGGACTATTACCCATGAAGACCATCCACAGTACAAAGTTTTAGTGGTGGATGGTAGCGGCTTGGTGATGTGCACCAGTAGTACCAAATATGCAGTCAACACTCGAGTATTTGTATCGGGGCAGGAAATTAAGCGGGTAGCACCCTCGGGTGCTGTTGCACAAATCGAAGTTTAAGTTTTAACAACATAGAGCACCGAAAGGTGCTTTTTTATTGCCAAAAAAAGGGGAATGGCATGTCTGAAACGACAGGGCAAGCAATTGCTGAGGCAAGTTCAGCAGTTACTTCAGTATCAGCAAAAACAGCAGTTGGTGGCTCAATAGCAGGATTATCCGGGAAGTTTTTGGGGTTAGATCCAGTCACGGCATTGGGTCTAGTTATCGCAATCTCAGGTCTACTGGTTAGCTTTATGAGTTTTTTAATCAACTGGTATTACAAGCGGCAAGAAAACAAGCGTGCAGATGAGTTACATCAGCTAGCACTGCAAAAAGCAAAAGGGGAATGTAATGTCAAACAAAACTAAAGTCATTGTGACGATACTGACTGCAATCAGTGCTAGTGGTATTTACTACACACAAAGCAAAGAAGGCACTGTTTTAAAACCTTATTATGACAGCGTAAAAGTCGCTACCGTCGGTACTGGTACAACAGTTTACCCAAATGGCCAGAAAGTGAAAATTACAGATGCGCCAATTACAAAGAAGCAAGCCACTGAATATTTGAAATTTCACATCGATAAAGATGCCAAGATTTTCAATAAAACTTTGCTTGGCGTTCCGCTTTCTCAAACTGAATATGATCTTTATATGGACTTCACATACCAATTCGGTACTGGTGCATGGTCGCAATCTTCAATGCTTCGCAATCTAAAACAGGGCAAATACAAACAGGCTTGTGATTCATTACTGAAATGGAAATATGCAGCGAAACGTGATTGCTCGGTTAGATCCAACAACTGCTATGGGGTTTGGGTGCGACAAGTGGAACGTCACAGCAAATGTATAGGGACACAGTAAATGCCAATACTTATAGTTTTATGGAAATTCAAATACTGGATCGCAATTGCGGTCCTTTCTTTTATCTGCTTCGGACAGCTTGCATACACAAACCACTTAAGCGGAAAACTCAAAGAAGCTGACACAAAATGCACAGCAAAAATTCAAGAAATTGAGCAAAAGAAATTAAAAGCTTTAGCCGAAAAACAGAATGAAATTAATCAAGTGAGCGCGGATTATGAAAAAGCAAAATCAGTACAGCGTAGACAGGTCGAAACAGTTACACGTGAAGTGCAAAAGATCGTTGAGCGTCCTGTGTATCAGCAGCATTGTTTTGACGATTCTGGGTTGCAGCAACTCAACTCACTTATTAACAGCGATTCCAGCTAATTTACTTGAGCCTTGCCCTGATCTTCAAAAATTGGAATCAGGGCAGGGTAAAGCAGTGATGTTATGGTCTGTTGATACTGTGGCTAAATATAATGATTGTAAGGCAAGGCATGATGGAATTGTAAAAGCCCTCAGGTGAGGGCTTTTTTGTATAAGGATTGGTATGTTAAATAGACTAATCAAGCGGCCTTTGGAAATAGTGTACAACAAAAACAATTTCGTCTTATTAAAAATTATTTGTCAAAAATAAGAGAGATAAATAAAAATTTACGCACCCCAAAATAAAAATAAAAATGGACAATTTTATTGTAAATCTCTTTTTTCTTAGAAAAATATATACTAAGAAAATAGACAAAATTAAAGTACTAAGACTTAAATACAAAAACCAGTTTGACAAAGACTCCTCCAAATTTAAAAATCTGTTCTCCAAACAACAGCATATGGAATTATAATACTTAATAAAAAGTATAAACCAATATGAAAACCTATTAATGGGAGAAGGAGAATAAGAAGAATGTTACCAACTACAAATAGTAGGAACATCACAAAGAATGGGGCTTGTGTAGTGTTAAAATTATTAATAGCAACATTATATGAAACGACGTTTAAACCAATCCCAATTAAAAAATAAAAGAAATAAACATAAATTGGTAAATTGGTCATATAGATATAATTAAGTACCACAGCTTTAGCCTCTCTGATCATCTCAGGTAACCAGTTTTTAAAGTTTTCCTAAAATTAACATAATACACCTTATACGAAATGCTCTTTTTATTTTCATATAAATCATTTGTTTAACTGTTTCATCAAAGCCCAATCAACCCCGATTGGGCTTTTTACGTGAATAGTTGTGTTCCACGCTTACTATTTGATTAATGCTCCACAAGTTTAATTAGTTTCCCTTAAATTTCAGAACCCAATTTTTTCTCAATGTAGCATTTCACAATAGCCTCAATCGCTGTATCTGCGGTTTGCTCAGCTTCTTTACTATCAGCACGTGGACCAACATAAAAAGCAGTCCATCTTGAATACGATCGTATCAAACTTATTTTTTCTTTCTCAATTAGCTTTCCACATAATTCCCAGTCTAGTGTCGGTGCATTTTTAACTTTCATTACGTGAGCTAGGGTAGTGGGAAGTTGTCCATAAGTCAGTTCAGATACTTTCATTATTTATTCTCTTTTATATGTTGATCTTCATTTAAATGATATTGTCCAAAACTATCAATCCATCCCTTTATTGAGCTATCCCATAAATAGGTGCGAGTTTTTAATTTCTTAACTACCGTAAGCTCTTTAATACTAAAGTGCGTGGATCCTTCTGGCAACTCATCCCAATCAACCCGACCATTCTCAACAAACCAATCTACCCAAGATAGCTGAATGTCTTGTGCATAAAATCTTTTATTAAGATTGTCCCACGCAAATGGATTTTTGCTATTTAATTTACTTACATGAATACGTTTAAAGTATTTGTTGTCTTTATGGATTTCAATAAATAGCTCAATATGCTTTTTGATAAAATCAAATTCAACTTCAATATTTTCATCGTCATTGAAAGCTTCATTTTTATCATTTGATGCTATATATCGCTGCTTTTTATTCCACTCTTTATAAAAGTTATTATAATTTTCTTCAGCTATTCGAATAGCATCATCAAATTCTAATCGCACGCCACGCTTTTTTAGATTCACATATCGCTTAAGTGTATTCCAAGATTCATGCAGAGTAATTGTTTGTAGCTGGGGGATTGTAAAACCATCCTCCGCATACCGTGTAGCACCTTCATGTCTCAAATCATGAAAGCGTAAATCCTCAATACCGCATGATTTGCATGCACGAGTAAAGTAGGTAGAAACAGTAGAAGTGTTTACAGGGATTAGATAATTTTTATCATAACCAAGTTCAAGCATTCTGTTACGTACTTCAGGCTTCAAAAATTCATCAATCATGTTGATGGCTTTGGGTTCTAGATGCGCATATTTATGGTTGCCTAGAGATCCCTTTGGATTTTTTGCATCTCGTATTAACCACTGGGTATTTAGATCATCGTAATCATCTAGGCGTAGGGTGCAGATTTCATCTTCTCGTCGTGCCGTATAAATGGCGAACCAGATGATTAAATGCATTGGGGTAGAGTTTTTAACCCTTCTCCAGTTTTTGTAGAAATGGTTGGTAAGAGTTTGCAATTCTTCTGCGGTTGGAATGCGGTCCCGCTGTTTTGACTTTGTGACAATGCGTGCTTTTTGAAGCCCAATTAATGCTTTCTCAAATTCTACTAAAACAGATTCTAATGGTTCACCCCACACATATTCAGCATGCATAATTACAGCTTTAATATGACTTAGATCTTTCAGCACAGTAGAGGGTGCAACTCCGTCAGTGCCTTTTGCTGGATCTCCTTTTCTTCGCATGATGGCATAGTCAGAAAAATCTTGTCGCGTTAAAGAATAGATATTCTTCTCAGAAATATCTAAACTAGCGATATGCTGTAGTGCACCTGTTTTAGTTCTCGCAAAACTATCCGCTTCATCCAAATACTGAAGAATAAATTCTCTGAGTGTTTTCTGTTTTAATTGAACCTCAGGGTTGAGCATTCTTTCAGGGTCAGATTCAATTGCTGCTTCTGTACGCTTAATCCATTCATCAGCCAATGATTTTTTGCTGAATGTTTTTGATTGTTTGAATTCTGGGTAGCCACTACGTTGAACACGAACTTGGGCACGATAGCGAGTTGTGCCATCTTTTAATTGGCGTTTAGTGACCGTACCCATAAGATTTGCACCATAACTTTTATAAGGTGCAAATAGGGTGCAACACTAAGGCACTTGAAGTCAATAAGAAGCGACTAAACGAAGTTAAACGAGGTTGAATAAATTGAGTCAAAACAACGCCATTAAAGAATTGTTTGATAGATCAATAGGTAACAAGATTTGGGTAGCTCCGATGGCAGGTGTTACGGATCGTCCATTTCGGACGTTATGTAAATATTTTGGTGCTGGGCATGCAGTCAGTGAAATGATGACATCAGACCAGACCTTACGCATGAGTAAAAAAAGTTTATATCGTGCTAATTTTGATGGCGAGCTTGCCCCGATATCGGCACAGATTGCAGGTTCAGATCCATTAGATCTTGCTGAGGCAGCACGTTTTCAAGTGGCAAATGGTGCACAAATTGTTGATATCAACATGGGCTGTCCTGCTAAAAAAGTATGTAATAAGTTAGCTGGTTCAGCGTTGTTAAAAGATGAAGATCTGGTCGCGCGTATTTTAGATACCGTTGTTGCCGCAGTTGATGTTCCTGTGACTTTAAAAACTCGATTGGGTTATTTAAATGGTCATGAAAATATTATGCGTGTTGCAAAACGTGCAGAACAAGCGGGCATAGCTGCATTGGCATTGCATGGTCGTACGCGTGAGGACATGTATTTAAATACGGCACGTTATCGTTTGATTAAAGAAGTCAAACAAATGTTAAGTATTCCTGTGATTGCCAATGGTGATATCGACAGTCCTGAAAAAGCAAAATATGTGCTCGACTACACGGGTGCTGATGCCATTATGATTGGTCGTGCAGCACAAGGTCGCCCGTGGATTTTTCGTGAAATTTCTCACTATTTGTCAACAGGTCAACATTTAGCTGCACCGAATATTCAAGAGGTTAAGGATGTACTTTTAGGGCACTTATCGGAACTCTATGAATTCTATGGTGAGTACTCTGGTTGTCGTATTTCACGTAAACATATTGCTTGGTATACCAAAGGTTTACGTTCCAGTAATGAATTTCGTCAAAATATGTATAAAGTAGAAAGTACGGCCGATCAGTACAAAGTGGTTGAAGCCTATTTTGATGAACTTTTAGCGCAAGGTGAAATCATGAGTGATGTTCAGGTGGAACAGATCAATTTACTTGAAACAAAATAAAGCGTGGCGAGTAAAAAACCTCTCAATTGAGATAATGCGGATCAGTTGAGGGGTTTTGTAATAAACTCCTTAGCTTTTTAGTTCTTCACAACGGAGTCTTGTATTTTTAAATCAAATACTAGGAGCTCATCTATTACTTTGGATAAGCCCAAATGAGAAGCCTCAAAATATATTTTGAGTTCGCAAGAAAGGCATTGTCTCCGCAAAACTCGCCAAATACCTTTTATTGATTAATAACTTGCAGAAACTGTACTTTTTCAAAGTAGTCTTGCCTCGAACAGTTGCGGATGACGTTTCCGCGTATCGAAGAACATCATGAATTTAAAATAAAAAAGCCAGTCAATTTCTTAACTGACTGGCATCATTTTAATGGAGAGGCTTTTTATCATTTACCTTATTGCGTCTGGCTCATTTCTAACACCAGTTGATTGACTAAATCCGCAGCTTCCATTTCACGAATTTGAGCGACATTTGTTCCCGCCCAGAATGCAGAAAAACCAAAATCTCCTTGGGCTGATGCTGCGGCATTGAGTTGTTTGCCCAAATCATAGCAATACGGGTAGGTGGCGACATTAGGTCGTTCAGGTCGATCGATTTGAGTATGCCAATGATTAATTAAACCACGTGCAGGACGGCCTGAAATACTTTCCGTGATTTGAGTAATGGGGGTATTGAATAATGCTTTTCGATAAGCAGCATTGGCATTTGAGCTTTTACATTGTACAAATGCAGTTCCCAGTTGAACGGCTTCAGCACCTAATTGTATGAGTCGCTGGGCTTGATGTCCATTCATCAGACCACCAGCAGCAATGATCGGTAAATGACAATGTTTTTTTAACAACTGAACCAAATCAGAAGTTTTTACCGCACTGTCAAATGTTTCATTAAAAATGCCCCGATGCCCACCAGCCTCAATGCCTTGAGCAATAATAATATCAATACCTGCGGCTTCAATTGCAAGTGCTTCAACTAGATTGGTTGCTGAAACCATAGTCATAATCCCAGCATTTTTTAATGCTTGAATTTGATGTGGATGTGGAATGCCGAAGTGGAAACTGACTGCTTTAGGCTTTGTTTCTAAAACTAAATTTAAATAATCATCATGATCTAAAAAACTTGGATAAATACATTCTAATTCAGTTGGAGGAACTGCATTATATTTCTCAAATTGAGGAATTAAATATTGAATCCACTGCTTTGCAAGGTCATGGTCTAAAGCTGAACTTTGGTGGCAAAAGAAATTCACTTGAAAGGCTTGGTGAGTCAGCGCTTGAGTCTCTAAAATCTGTTGGCGTGCTGCTTCAGCAGAACTTGCACCCAAGCCGAGTGAACCTAAACCACCTTGATTAGAGACTTCTGCTGCCAATTGAGGGGTAGAAACACCTGCCATTGGGGCAAGGAAAATAGGATGTTTAATATCGAGTTGTTCTAATAAAGTCATATTTAGCTCCTACGAGTACAGATTACTTTGCCCAAGCACTAGAAATTAAGCAAATAATATTCGTTATTTCTTTACGAAATAAAATGATTATTTTTTTGATTTTCTTAAATAAAGAAATTTGAAAATAACCTTTCACACTGGAGCGTATAAAAGTTCAATCCATCGGTTTAATAAAATGAAAAATCAATTTGACTGGATATTTTCAGGCATAATATTGTGCTGTATTCGGTGATGATTGGACAATTTATGCTGAAGCCGTTAATTTTAGCGACTTTAATTTCAACTTTAGTGCTTTCAGCCTGTTCATCTTCTGAACAAAATGAAACACAAATTGATCCTCAAAAGTATCAAGTTCAGGATGTTGCAAGCTTGCAACAGCGCTTGGATTTATTGAATCAAAAATTATCGAAGGATTATCAAGCCTTTAAAAAAACCAATAGTATTGCTTTCTCAGACCAGTCGGTATTTGATAGTCGTCAGCTTAAGACTCTAAATTTACATGCAGTCAGTCGAACGTCTTTAAAACCAGTTAAAACAGCCTATTGTGAAATGATGAATGGTTATTTTGCTGAAATGTATCATTTGGGGCATCAAAATTTGAGTTTGATAGGGCAGCTTCAATTGCCTCATGCGCAGCATGAAGATTTAGCAAAAAGTTTTGCAAATGCAGATCAATTTTATGATTTTATTTTAAATCGTTATACATCGTACCGTCAGGCACAAGAAATTATGGGTTTTGGCTGTAATTTAAAAGAAGCCTTAAATTAGATTTAAAAAACCAAAACTCAAAAAGCCCCTATTTAAGGGGTTTTTTCATCACTAAAAATGTGTGATTAATAGCCTGTTTATTTGGGGTTGTGGGCGTTCACTAGGGGAGCAGATAGGATGATGTTTTACCCTGATGCTGTTACCGATAAAGGAAAAGATGAGCCATATAGTCTTTTTAAATGAGCGTAATTGATGCTTTATATCAGTACAAATCAATTCATTTACATGGGATGGACGTTAAACATTGAACCAATCCATGCAGAGAAGCTCATGGCAATAATTCCCCAAATTACGACACGTAAACTGCCTTTGAGCATAGATGTTCCTGCAAAGTAGCTCGATAAAGCACCTAGCCCAGCTAAGGATAAAACGCCTACAATCATGACGACTGTTGCAACATATTGATCTGGACTAATTAAAATAGAGAACATTGGGAAGAGTGCACCCAATGAAAAGGCAAGAGCAGATGAACCCGCAGCTTGTAATGGGTTGGCAGCCGTATTTTCATGAATACCTATTTCATCACGTGCATGTGCGCCAAGGGCATCATGAGCAGTGAGTTGCACGGCAACTTCATGCGCTAACTCTGGGTTTAAACCGCGCATGATATAAATCTGGGTTAATTCTTTGAGTTCATGTGTTGGATTTTTATCTAATTCTTTAGCCTCCATATGTAGATCTGCTTCTTCAATATCCACTTGTGATTTTACGGAAATATATTCACCAGCAGCCATGGAGCTTGCACCTGAAATGAGACCCGCCACACAAGTGATCAGTAGCACTTGAGTTGATGCTCCGCTCGCTGCCATCCCTATAATTAAACTGGTGACTGAAATAATCCCATCATTAGCCCCGAGTACTGCGGCACGAAGCCAACCAGTTCTATGAATATAATGTTTTTCATTATGATGAGAATATGACATATAAACATGCTCTTAGAAAATTTTAGCACTTTAACCATATAAGGAATGCAACGTAAAAAGCAAGGTTGATTAAAATAAAAAAGCTCCAAATCAGGAGCTTTTTTATTTACAAAATAAAATTATTGTTGAGTTTTTTCTTTAACATCTGCGGCACCTTTTTCAACCGCACCAGCGGTCGCAGCAGTTGCATCTTTTGCTGCTGTTTTTACATCATCTGCCGCTGCTTCAGTTTTTTTAGCCGCGTCGTCTGCTGCGGCATCAATATGAGCTACCGCTTTATCTGTTGCAGCTTCAGTTTTTGCCGCTGCTTCGTCAGCAGCATTTTTAATGTCCTGACCTGCTTGAGTTGCAGCATTTTCTATGTGTTGACCAGTTGTAGCACCTGTTTCAGGCGCTTTTTCTTTATTACAGCCAACAAGTGCAACAGTAGCAGCAAGACCTAAAGCAACAAGTAGTTTATTCATTGTCATATTTCCTTTTAATTGTTTTATCCACATGAATGGGATATGTGCGAATATAATCGAAAATAGCTCAAATAAAGATCAAAAAATTGTTAATTAAATGTAACCTTTGATAAAAAAACGATTGAAAAAAGGCTTATATCTAAAAATAGATATAAGCCTATGTATTATCATTCAATATAAATGATTTAATTTACCCAATTACTGCCCTGAACGGATGATGTAATCAAAAGCCGACAATGATGCTTTGGCACCTTCACCTGTGGCAATGATGATTTGTTTGTATGGCACAGTGGTACAGTCACCCGCTGCAAACACACCTTTTACATTGGTTTCGTTACGGTCGTTAATCACAATCTCACCACGGTTTGAAAGCGCAACATTGGATGTTTTTAAGAAATCCGTATTTGGTAATAAACCAATTTGTACAAAGATGCCTGCAAGCTCAATTGTATGTTCTACATCCGTAGCACGGTCTTTGTATTTAAGTGCCGTCACTTGTGAACCATCGCCCACGACTTCAGTCGAGAGTGCATTCATAATCACGGTGGTATTTGGCAAGCTGTTGAGTTTATCTTGTAGCACTTGGTCGGCACGCAGTTTGGTATCAAACTCAACCAAAGTCACATGCTCAACAATCCCCGCAAGGTCAATTGCTGCTTCCACACCCGAATTCCCCCCACCAATCACTGCAACACGTTTGCCTTTAAACAAGGGGCCGTCACAATGTGGGCAGTACGCCACACCACGGGTTTTGTATTCTTGCTCACCCGGTACATTCATTTCTCTCCAACGTGCACCAGTCGATAAAAT
>NZ_FNPK01000018.1 GCF_900107285.1 Acinetobacter kyonggiensis
TTCACCCAATCGCAATGGACCCAGGTCTACGTTTTGCGATTCGTGAAGGTGGTCGTACAGTTGGTGCTGGTGTTGTTGCGAAAGTAACTGCATAAGTATTGATTGTGTGAAAAAAGCGCTCCTTTGGGGCGCTTTTTTTATTGCCTTAAAATTATAAACGTAATCATTGTCTAACAATTTATTCTAAAGCTGTCCTTAGGTGATATTTCTCTGACCTGATCTGCCCTTATTCTCTTAATTTAAACTCGTATGATGAATCAAGAGTGGTAATAAAAAGAAGATTAGGAGTAATAGGCATGAATGCTAAAGTAAATATTTCAAATCGTGCGGGTGCAAGTTTTCCTGTTCGTCGCATGGATTTTGAGTTTGGTGAAGTGGCACGTTATTGGGCAGGGGATGATGCGGGACTGACCCATTTTATGACTGCATTATCTGCTTTGTTTCCTGAAGGTGAACAGTTTTTTGTTGATAGTACACGTGCAGTACGTAAAAATCCAAAACTCAGTGATCCTGATTTACAAAGGGAAATTAGTGCCTTTATTGGTCAAGAGGCTATGCATTCTAAAGAGCATTTGGCTTTTAACTCTTCTGCCCAAGCATATGGTTATGATGTGAGAACCATGGAAAATCAGACCGCAAAAGTCATTAAAACAGGCACAAAAGTCGTTGCTCAATTACTAAAACCATTTGGCTTTAGCAAGGAAATGATTGATTTAACAGGGACTTGTGCTTTAGAACATTTTACCGCAGTCATTGCCTCCGAATTGTTACAAAATAAACATGTTCAAGCCATCTTTAATAATAAAACGATGTATCAGTTGTGGATGTGGCATGCAATTGAAGAAAATGAACATAAAGCGGTTGTGTTTGATGTTTATACAGCAATGTATGGGCGTGGTCTGAAAGCATATGGAATGCGTGCAACAGCAATGATTCTTGCTATGACGCTCATTTTTATAACGCAATCTTATTTTACCGCTCAATTAATGAAAACTGACCGAAAATTGACATTGAAAGACAGTAAATATATGTTGAAATTTATGTATGGTCGTAAAGGTTTTATTACTCGCCAAATTCCTGAGCTGTTAGATTTCTTCCGCCCTAATTTCCATCCAAATGATAGCAATACAGATCAGTTATTGGCAGACTGGAAGCTAAAATTGGGATTCTGATTCGCGTTCTTATATTTAAAAGGGCAAACAAAATTGCCCTTTTTTGTATTTGTGTTGTGAGCTGATGCTTTATAATATAAATGACTGAATTAAAAAGTTGTTTCTACACATGATACGTTCAATGCACATCTCTGATCTCGCGGCAGTCACCGCAATTGAACAACTGGTTCAAACCCATCCTTGGAAGGAACAACAATTTAAAGAATCGATAGATTCTTATCACAGTACTGTGGTTGAACAGCAAGGGAACGTGGTTGGTTTTTGTATCTTGCAACCCGTGCTAGATGAAGCAAACCTTTTGTTGATGGCTATTCATCCGAGTCAACAAGGCAAAGGATTGGGTTATCAATTACTTGAAGCTTCGATTGCGCAATTGAAAAATGATCCGCTGCAAATTTTTTTAGAAGTGCGAGAAAGTAATCAAGCGGCGATCGCGCTGTATGAGAAATCCGGTTTTCATCAAATCGATTTACGTAAAAATTATTATCCCGCCCCTAATGGTACGCGTGAGCATGCCATTATTATGGTCAAATCATGTAGTGATGATTTTTCACAACTGTTTAAATAATAAAGAAACGGTTATTTAATAATTGGGTTATTCCACCCAGAGGGCAGTGTTGTCATGAGTGAGTTTCCCAATTGTTGAATTTCTTCTGGATTTAGCATGCGATTTAAACGTCGCCATTGCCCATCAATCAATAATTCTAAAGGCACATATTGCGATTTATAATTCATTTTATCGGAATGAGGCACCCAATAGCCTAAATAGACATAAGGTAAGTTTAAAGCTTTGGCATATTCAATTTGTTTAAGTACGGCAAAGACACCTAAAGATCGACGATTTTCATTTGGGTCAAAAAAAGTATAAACCGCAGAAATACCATCATCTAGAGTGTCGCAGCTAGATACACTAATTAATTGATCATCTTTCCAAAATTCTAGAAAAAAACTCTCTGTGCAGCTATGCACTAAAAATTTTTCAAATTGATCTAGACTGGGTGGAAACATATCGCCATCTGCATGGCGTTCATTAATATAGCGTTCATATAAATGGTAATGAATTTCGGAGGCATCGGCAGCACGTGTGATTTTAACCGTGAGGTCTTGGTTACGCTTCCATGCCTTTTTTTGCGAACTATTCATTTGAAATTCAGTTACAGGTACACGACAAGATAAGCATTGTCGGCATAAGTGGCATTCAGGACGATATACAAAATCACCACTGCGACGAAAGCCAGTACGTGATAATTCAGACAGCGTGACCACGTCAATCCGATGTGCAGGATCTAAAAAAACCATCCGTGCAGACTTGTTTTCTAAGTAGCTACAGCTGTGGGGTGGGGTAATATAATACTGTAAATCATTTAATCGGGACTTTGGGTGATACGAATTCATAGCAAGATCCCTCTATTATTGTCATTCAATTAATCGTGCTTGCTGCACTATTGTTTTACTTGAAAATACACCTTCTTGATATCTTTTCCAATCGATAGGGGGTTGTTTAACAACATCTTGTAACGAATTAAGGTACGCTTGGCGAGAAAGTGTACAAGCACCCAAGCTTAAAAGATGGTCATTAACCAATTGGCAGTCAATCCAAGGCAGGTGATTTTCCTGACCAATGCGCATTAACGTATAAAAAGCCATTTTTGAAACATCGGTTTGGGTGCTAAACATCGATTCGCCAAAACAGCCATGTCCAATGGTGACTCCATATAAACCGCCAACGATTCTATTTTCATCCCATACCTCAATACTATAGCCATAACCAGCATCAAAGAGTTGGCAATAACCTTCAATAATATCTTCAGAAATCCAAGTATCTTCAGAATAGCTGCGTGGCAGTGAACAGGAGCGAACCACGTGTTCAAAAGCATGGTTGATCGTAATTTTGTAATCAAACTTTTTCATATTACGTATTAAAGACTTACTTGGGCGATAAGCAGCAGGACGAATAATGCAACGTGGTTCAGGACTCCACCAGCAAATAGGTTCATCTTCAGAAAACCACGGGAACAAACCATGCGTATAGGCTTCAAATAAGGTCGCAGGGGAGAGGTCGGCACCTATGCAAATCAGTCCCTGTCCATCCGGATCAGACTCAATCGGGTCTGGAAAAATAAATTCTGATGGTGCTAAGGTATGCATAAAATTTAGCCTGAGTGAAAAATGAATGTGCGGTAAAAGGTGCTGTGATTTTTATCATATAAAAAAACCGCCCAGAGAGGACGGTTTTTGTTGCATTGAATCAATTTATTTCAATCAGTCAGCCAGAGCATCCAGATATTTTTCTGCATCCAGTGCAGCCATACAACCTGAACCTGCTGAAGTAATGGCTTGACGATAAACGCTGTCCGCGATGTCACCCGCTGCAAATACCCCAGCAACAGACGCTGCGGTTGCATTACCGGATGTACCACTTTGCACTTGAATATAACCATCACGCAAGTTCAATTGACCTTCAAACATGCTGCTATTTGGTTTATGACCAATCGCCACAAATAAGCCTTGAACGTCTACATCTTGAGTTGTGTCATCTGTGGTTGATTTTAAACGTACCGCAGTTACGCCGGTTTTATCACCCAAAACTTCATCGACTTGATTATTCCAAAGAATGCTGATTTTGCCTTCTTTTTCTTTTTCAAATAAATGATCTTGCAAGATTTTTTCTGAACGTAAAGAGTCACGACGGTGAACGAGAGTCACGTGAGCCGCAATATTGGACAAGTAAAGTGCTTCTTCAACCGCAGTATTACCACCACCGACAACCATCACTTTTTGGTTTTTATAGAAGAAACCATCACAGGTTGCACATGCGCTTACACCTTGACCCATGAATTTAGCTTCAGATTCTAGACCCAAGTATTGCGCTGTTGCACCTGTTGCAATAATCAGGGCATCACAGGTGAACTCCTCCATATCGCCCTTTAGAACGAATGGACGAACGCTTAAATCAACTTCGTTGATGTGGTCGTATACAATCTCTGTGCCAAAGCGTTCGGCATGTGCTTGCATACGTTCCATGAGTGCTGGACCTGTTAAACCTTCTGGGTCGCCTGGCCAGTTGTCAACTTCAGTTGTAGTGGTTAATTGTCCACCCAGCTGTATGCCTGCAATCAGCGTTGGCTTTAAGTTGGCACGTGCAGCATAAACTGCTGCGCTATAACCCGCAGGGCCTGAACCTAGAATAATCAAACGTGAGTGACGAGCGCTCATTCGTGGCATCCTTTTTTTATTTAGAAATTTGTGGAATTATACGTGAAACTCGATAGCAGTTGTGGACGTTCAATGTCGATATTATTGATCATTGAAATCGATTTGAGCTATATACAAGAAGAGCGCGGTACTAGATACTTAATTCATAAGATTTGTTAACAACAGCCTCTACATAATATTGCATCTTTTTTCTTGGAACAGGTGCATAATATCGAGTTTAATTGTGAAACTATTTTGTCTTAGTTTCTTACAAAAACATGAATGAAAAATTGGTTACAGGACAGTATATGACTGCGGTGTCGAGTGTTTATGCACAGCGCTTAATAATGACATTATTTTTAGTCTCATTTGGAATTTATTTATTCCTAGCAACAGTGACTTACACGCCTTTTGATCCGGGCTGGATGCATATTTCCAGTGATACTCAACAGGTGTCAAATGCCAGTGGTGTCGCAGGCGCATGGATAGCAGATTTATTGTTTGGTTTCTTGGGCTGGGCAAGCTTACTGATTCCCATCTTTTTATTCGTTGAAGCCATTCAAGTCTGGTGGCCTTACAGTTTTTTAAATAAACCGTTTCGCTATGCCGCGCAATTTTTTATTTTATTGGCAACCTCGAGTTTATTGTATTTGTATTGGCAAGTTCCTGCAGATACTTTGGATAATTCATCGGGCGGGATTATTGGTTATGAACTGGGTGAAAGTCTTTCACAGATTTTAACCATTTATGGTGCAACCATTTTTCTGGTGGTCTTTTGGTTTGTGCTTTTTACTCTCGCATTTGGGGTGAAGTGGAATAAAACATGGGCGACACTTAAGGCAACGCCTGCGTATTTACAAGATTTATTTTATAAAAATGTGCCTGAAACGGAATCTGCATTTGATCGTACAACCCCTGAAGTGAAAAAATCAGTGGCAAGTACTCCAGCAAAAGTTACCGAAAACATCACAGCTGTACCAGAACATGGTGACGTGAAAATCGTATCCGCTATGGTGCGAGATCAGGCTGCGGAGCGCTTGTTTGATGATATGGTTGAAAAAGAACAGCATGCTCAGCAACAGCTTATTATTGATGATGAAGAAGATGAAGAAGAATTCAACCAAGTTTTAGAAAAAGCTCATCGTTTAGAACAAAAGACTCAACGTGTTGTACCGACGGGTGAAGTTTGGCGTGCATTAAATTCAGATGAAAACCAAACACATAAACAAGATATTGATGCGTTGTTAAAAGCAGCAGCAGAAGAATCTGAACTGCATACACCGAATGAACATTTTAAAGCGGTTGTACATGATGAGCCTGCATCAACTGTCGCATCTGATACTAAGCAAAATTTAGATTGGGATGATGATGAAATCTTTGATGAATTGCTTGCAGCAGTGCCAAGTGGAAAAACGGCAACGGATGTTCACACACCTTTTAATTCTGTAGAGGTTGAATCTGCACCATCAATTACCACAGAAAAGATTGTATTGGCATCATCGACAATCGCAGCTTCGCCTTTAGTGCATACAACACCTAAAAATACTGCATTAGACGATGAATTTGACGAACTAGATGATTTGTTGGTTGATGATTTATTAATTGAGGATAAAGAACCAGCAGCTCCAGTACGTACAAGCAGTAGTTACGCCCAGTCATCCGCATTTGTACGTGCAGAAATTAATACTCAACCACCACAACCGATTATTTCAGAAGATGAAAAAGCACTAATTTCCTCCAATAAAGATGTGTTTCGTGAAGTTTGGCAGGAGACAGCGGGTAAACCTGTAGATATTGTAGCGTCGGATGAAGATGATTTTGACTTAGATGCACCTTTGACTGATTCAATGGGACGACCAATGTCGCTTTCCATGCAAGTGGCACAAAGACGTCGTGATTTACCGACCTTGCCAGGTTTAGAATTACTTGATTCGGTTGATCCGAATAAAAAAGTCAATTTTACTGCCGAACAATTGGCTCGTTTATCTGAGCTTTTAGAGATTAAACTGCAAGAGTTTAATGTCAAAGCCAAAGTTATAGAAGCACAACCAGGGCCAGTGGTGACTCGGTTTGAGCTGGATTTAGCGCCAGGTGTTAAAGCATCCAAAGTCACCAATATTTCTCGTGACCTTGCACGTTCAATGTCGATGGCATCTGTACGTGTGGTTGAAGTCATTCCGGGCAAACCGTATATCGGGATTGAAGTGCCGAATAGCACACGTGAAATGGTGCGTCTAATCGAGTTATTGACCATTCCTGCTTTTACCGATCCCAATAGCATTCTTTCGATGGCAATGGGGAAAGATATTTCGGGTAATCCAGTCATTGCTGACTTAGGTAAAGCGCCGCATATGCTGGTCGCAGGTACAACAGGTTCAGGTAAATCAGTGGCAGTGAACTCGATGATTTTATCGATGTTGTTGAAATATACGCCGAATGAGTTGCGTTTAATTTTGATTGACCCGAAACAGTTAGAGCTTGCCAACTATAACGATATTCCACATTTGCTCACCCCTGTGGTTACGGACATGAAAGATGCCGTCAATGCCTTAAATTGGTGTGTCAATGAAATGGAACGTCGCTATAAGCTGATGTCTTATTTGAAAATTCGTAAACTTGCAGATTACAATCGTAAGGTTGAAGAAGCAATTGCCAATGGTGAAGATCTTATTGATCCAACGTGGAAAGCCAGTGACTCGGTTGTAGGAGAGCGTGCGCCACGTTTAACACCTTTACCTTCAATCGTGATTGTGGCCGATGAGTTTGCCGACATGATTATGCAGGTAGGTAAAAAGGCTGAAGAGATGATTACTCGTTTGGCGCAAAAATCTCGTGCTGCGGGGATTCACTTATTGCTTGCCACACAGCGTCCATCGGTGGATGTGATTACCGGTTTGATTAAAGCCAATATTCCAACCCGTGTGGCGTTACGGGTAAATAGTAAAATTGACTCGCGTACCATTTTGGATGCGGGTGGTGCAGAAGACCTGCTCGGTCATGGTGATATGCTGTTTCTTGGGCCGGGTAAAATTGAGCCTGAGCGTGTGCATGGGGCATTTATTTCAGATGATGAAGTGAACAATATCTGTGATGCATGGCGTGAACGTGCTGCTCCAAACTATGTTGATGAAATTTTGACCCCTTACGATGAAGAACCCACTTCACGTGGTTTTGAAGATGGTGATGGCGGTTCGGAACGTGATGCTTTATATGATCAATGCGTATCCTTTGTTTTAGAAACGCGTAAAGCTTCAACTTCATCGTTACAACGTAAGTTTAGTCTCGGCTATAACCGCGCCGCACGTATCATTGACCAAATGGAAGAAAATGGCATCGTCAGCGGCATGGGTGCAAATGGTAAACGTGAAATTTTAGTTTAATAGCACGCCCTATGATTAAGGCGCCACAATAGGCAAAGGTCTATTGTGGCGTTTCTAAAATAAATAAAGCCATTAAAATCAAAATCCAAAAAATAATCCCAAATGCAATCAAGAATTTTTGCGGCAGACTGAATTTTTTCATTTGGACTGTATGAAGCCCTTGCGAGTTCAATTTTGCATAATTCAGCGCCTGAAATGCTGGAATGAGAAAAACAAAATTGAATACTGAAATGAGCCAGTAAGGATCAGGCAGACTTGATAGCAAGGATGACAGGATAAATCCTATGCACATCATGAGCGATGAATTTTTTTGTGAATAGCCTTGCCTTTCAGCATACGTTTGAATTTTATTAAAGAGCGAATAGATAAAGAAATAAGCGAGTATTGTCCGCATGGCAGGCATGATATCTAATTCATCTTTCTGCATAAAAAATCGCCAAGCTTCAAAGATCCACCAAATGGGGTAGAGGCCAAAAGAAATAATAGATAAGAAAATGAACCGTTTTAGGCTCATGATTTTTTGTTCTTCGATGCCAATATTCAGTATTTGGACTTCAGTTTCTGTATTTTTTATATTTTGCATGATCATTATTTTTTTGGTTTATTTTGAAATATAGTAGCCATTTGCTTTTAAATCAATAACTTTTGGTAAATGACGTTACCCTAAAATACAAATTAGTGATCAATGCCCTTATGATATTTATTGCTTAAAATAGAACATCTCTTGCGCTAATTGAATAAATGCTTTCGTTGCGGGGCTGATGGATTTCTCATCTTTAACTGCAAGCCCAATTTGGCGCTGAGTGTTTGGAATAAGGGGACGTTTCACTACATTCGGATGTAACCGTAGTAGTTCGGAGCTCATCGACATATCTGCAACAATGGCAATGCCTTCCTGCAAATTGACCATATTTAAAATGGTCAATAATTGGGACAATTGATATTGAATTTTTGGCTGAACATGATATTGGCGTAACAACTGCTCTACATGGGTTTGACTGCCTGCCTTGGTCATAATAAAAGGATAGTCTTGCAAATCTTGAATATTTAAAGCGATTTTTTCTGAGACAGGATAGCTTTTGGGGATGAGCGCGATAAAAATATCTTGCAGTAAGGGGTAAGTTATTAAATGGGGGCGAGGCAATACTGCAAATCCAACATCAATTTGTCGTTCTTGAATCCACTGGGATACTTCAAGGTCGGTGCCTTCCTCAATAAATATTTCAATATGAGGATAGCGTATTCGATAAGCTTTGAGTAATTCAGGCAGTAAATGAATGGATGCCGATGCACCAAAGGAGCCAATTCGCAAGGTTCCTTGCTGAATACCATGCGAGGCTTTTATTTGTTGTTGCATCATTTGTGCAGTATTTAACACCTCTTTGGCATGTAGCAGTAATTGCTGACCAATTTGAGTGAGTTCTATTTGATTTTGCTCACGAATCATTAAACGAACGGCCCAGTGCTTTTCTAAAGATTTTAAAGCATGTGAAACAGCCGATTGGGTAATGTTCAGATGTTGAGCGGCTAAAGTAAAACTTTGATATTGAGCCACTAAAACAAAAATTTCTAGTTGTGTGAAAGTCATTTTGATATGAGTTTTTACTCATTTTGTTATGAATATAAATGAGTATTATATTGTGCACTTAGACAAAGTGAAAGTGCATATTATGTGCAAATGGATGTATTCGTGAATATTATCATCGCTCTATTTCCCTTGGTGGCCTTAATTGCAATGGGGTATATTTTTAAACGAACTCAGTTTTTAAGCGATGAATTTTGGCGCGGTGCTGAAAAACTCAATTATTTGATTCTGTTTCCCGTATTACTTTTTAATAATCTTGCTTATGTGAAGTTTGAATGGCTAACGCTGACTCAAGTGTTATTGGCACTCGTGATCATTATTCTCAGTAGCAGTTTGATTTTATGGATGGCGAGGGCATTTTTTCATATTCCAGTAGCGCGTTTTGGCGTGTATGTACAAAGCCAGATCCGCTTTAATACTTATATTGGCTTATCCATTATGTCGTTGTTGTTTGGCGCTCAAGGCATGCAAATGTTTGCCATGATGATTGCTTTGGCGATTCCGTTGGTGAATGTAATTTCGGTGTTGGCTTTTTCACAAGGACAGGGGTTAAAACCGAGGCAAATTTTATTTTCTGTGATCAAAAATCCATTAATTTTAGGCTGTGTGGTGGGTATTATTTTTAACTTACTACAACTGTCTTTATTTTCTGGCTTGGAGCAATTGCTTAAATTTTTAGCCAGTATGAGTTTACCTTTGGGTTTGATTTCTGTTGGTGCGGCTTTACAGTTTGCTCAGCTTAAACATGATTATATACGACTATTATTGAATACCTTGGGGCGTTTAATCGTGGTGCCATGTTTGGCTTATTTTATATGTTCTATGCTGAATTTAAATGATTTTGAAACCATTATTTTGGTGGTGTTCTGTTCTTTGCCCACGGCATCTGCGGCTTATATTTTAACGCGCTATTTTAATGGAGATAGTCAACTGATGGCGGGGGTGATTAGTTTGCAAACCTTATGCTTTGCATTTACTTTTCCTGTGTTGATGATCTTGCTGACCTAAAATAAAATCACATTGAATAAAAATGCCTGATGAAATTCATCAGGCATTTGTTTGAAATAAGTGTCAACCTATTTCAGGACTAGACAGAGAAATAAAATTATAGTTCAATTTTACTCAATTGTATCCGCGCATCATTTGCAAATTTTCTAAATATCTTATCGTCAGTATCTGAATTTAGTTTTACTGATTGGATTGCTTTCTCTAATTTTTGACTTTCTAAAATATGTTCTTCAATAAATTTATTATAGTCTTGAATGTATATTTCAAACTTTTTGGCTAGCAGTTCATTAAATATTTTTTTAAATTCGGTACTTGAGTCACCTTGAGATTCATGTCCTGTAAAGGGATCTAAATACTTAGGTATATAAGCAATATTCCAAGGAGAAGTGAATAATAGAGGATTCTTTGTACGACCAAATAAATGTGAAACTTGGTAATTCATAATTCTAAGTTTTGGCCCATTTAAAAGAGTGGTTTTTTTACAATACGGTGTTAAGTCCTTAAGCAATTTTGTTGGGGTTTGATTATTCGTTTTGTCAATATGAATAGAATGATGATTAAAGAGAACCCTATAAAGTTCTTGAAAAAGTTCGGAATTACGTCCGTTACGACCATAGCTACGAATTGTCATCGGATCATTATTTAGTAAATTTTTTTTCAGCATTTCCCATTGAGATTCAATTTTTGAATCTTCAATATAAATAATATTTTCTAGACTTTCTTTAAAGAATGTTTCTTTATCGATAAGCTCAAATAGTTTTTGATAAGCATCTAACATGTTGTGATTCATAAATTTGGATTGAAGTGAGGAAATAAAAAGCCTGACTGATGTCAGGCTTTTTATAGAGATTTGATTAGGCAAACTTAGCCAAAACTTCTAAAAATTCATCCCGTTGACGAGGATATTCCGCAATCACATCATGAATGCGTTGGCCTTCAGGATTGGTAGCATTGACATCACGGCCATCAGCCACGAATTGAGTCAATAAGCGCTCATAGTCATTTGGACGCATATGTTTGAATGCATGGTAGAGCACGTGAAAATCACCATTCACGCTTGCAGGAGGAAGCTGAGTTAAATAGGCAAATACACGCTCGTCTGACCATTCTTCGTTGAACGTTGCTGGCTGAGATAATGCCATCGCAATCTCCTTGGTATGAATAAAATAAAAAGGCAAAATATGCGGCAGATTGAGGAAAGTAGCACTTTCTTCTGCCAACTCGAAGCCTAGCTTCTCATCTTGCGACTGGGCAAAGTAATACTTTGCTAATCCAGCCTCATATTTTGCCTTGATTCAATTTGCTTGACTAATCAGAATTCAGATTATCGCTCTTCAGGCAAATTGATATTCATTTCTAACATTTCGATATTGGCTTCAGAACGAACAGACATTTGAATATGTTGTTCATCTACACCGCGAACATAACGATTGACCACCTGCATGATTTCTTTCTTCATTTGGTCAATTTTATCTTGGCTTAAGCGTTTACCTAAACCTTGTTCAGAGGCAACAATTACTTTTAAGCGATCTTTAGCAGTTTGTGCGCTTGAAGGTTTATCATCGTTGCTGAATAATTTACTCCAGAATCCTGCCATTTTTTACGCTCCAAATAATCGTGCTAACCAACCTTTAGGTTTTACCGTAATATGACGGTAAGGACGTTCTTCTCCCAAAAAGCGCGCCACAAGATCATCATAAGACTGACCCGCTGTTTCTTCAGTGAAAAGAATCACGGGTTTACCTTCATTTGACGCTTGTAATACGCTTTTGCACTCAGGAATGACACCCAAAGTTGGTACGCGTAAAATATCTTTAGAAATATCGTCAATGGTTAACATTTCTTGTTTATCAGCACGTTCTGGATTGAATCGTGTAATACACAAATGCTTACGGATACGCCCTTCGTTTTGTTCCACTTTTTTGGTTTTGCTATCTAGCATACCAATAATTCGGTCAGAGTCACGGACTGAAGAAATTTCAGGGTTCGTCACAATGATGGCTTCATCAGCATGATACATCGCCAGAATTGCACCGCGTTCAATGCCCGCTGGTGAATCACAAATGATGTAGTCAAACTCTTGTGAAAGTTCATCCATCACACGTGCAACACCTTCATCAGTCAAGGCATCTTTATCACGGGTTTGTGATGCAGGCAAGATGTATAAATTTTCAATATCTTTATCGCGAATAAGGGCTTGTTGAAGTCGGGCTTCATTATTTAATACATTCACAAAATCATAAACAACGCGACGTTCACAACCCATAATTAAGTCAAGGTTACGTAAACCCACGTCAAAATCGATCACAACAGTTTTGTGACCACGAAGGGCTAAACCTGTTGCAAAAGATGCACTAGTCGTAGTTTTACCTACACCACCTTTGCCTGATGTTACGACAACAATTTTCGCCACCGAATCCACTCCTGTTATGGTTCAAATCCCCTTTTTGATATGGGGCTTCTGGTGTTTATTTATACATTAAAATTCTAGAACTTCAAATACAAGCTCTTGCTGGTCATTCAGGTAAATATGTACAGATTTTTTTAAGACATGCTGTGGAATGTCGTCTGCTACACAATATGTGCCTGCAATAGAGACCAATTCTGCTTCTAGGGAGTGGCAGAAAATGCGTGCTGCATGGTTCCCGCCTGCGCCGGCAATGACTCTACCACGGACGCTACCATAAATATGTATATTTCCTGAAGCAATTACTTCAGAACCACTATTAATACCTGCATTAAGAATGATATCGCCATGATCTTGTACCAGACATTGACCTGTGCGTAAAATTTCATCGTGATAAGAAGTCACATGGTTAACGACACGAGATGGTTTTGGCTCTTCTTTTGCAGGCGTGGCTGCTTGCTCATCAGAATGTTCAGGTTTGACCTCAGCTACTTGCTCTTTCGTGGCTTTAATACGCTGCAAGGATTTATTGTCTGCGGGTAGAACAGGGAATTGAATCGCATGTGCTTCATTGGTCAGTAGGCCATCAATCACGCCCATAGGTTGTAAATCGAGGCTGATCAACAACTGAATAAGCGCAATCAGTTCTTGTTCTACTGTACTGTCAATAATGACCAGAGTGCCGTGAGAGGCAGTCTCTTGAAGCATTTGAGTCAATTGCTGGCGGATTGCATGGTGATCATTGGTGTCAAAAGTTAATCGGGTAAAATTAACCATTCTGCCTGTAATCCGTATATCAGCCATAATTATTCCTTAAGACTTCTGACTCATTCATTTTATGTCGAAGTAATGTTGTAAATAGAGCAAATCCTAGAACAAATTGAATGTTTTCTCTAGCTGTGTTTTTAATATTTTTATCTCATGATCATTCTTTAACTTGATCTTGTTGTTGCATCTGGATCAGCCACTGTTTGACTTTGACTTGTTTACGGATTGCCGCCAGACTTTCAAAAACTGCGGACTCGACCAGTTTTTCCAAATGTGGATTATCTTCAATTTCCAGTGTGCTAATTTTGTCCGCAATATATTGATAAATATTGGGCTCACTTTTCTGGTCATTTTCTTTTTGAGCAACATTGGGCGTGAAAGGATCAATCAAGCCCTGCGTGATATTTTCCCCCAAACGTTGTCCAATGCTTTGAATTTGCTGTTCAATGCGACTACCGACCAAAGGAATGAGGCGAAGCAGTTGAGTGAGTTCAGGTGTGTCTTCAATCGCTTGGTTGACAATATGACCGACATTTTTAGCAATCACATGACGTTGAGCCTGTAATTCCGTGCTCAGGGCATCCTGCAAAATATCGGCAAGGGCAGTGGCAAATAGCACACGATGATGTTCGACCAAATCATGAATGATGACTTTATGACTTGAGCTGGTTTGTAGTTCGTGTTTAATGCCATCGAGTACATTAATGACAATTCGATCGGAAAGCTCTTCCATAATTACACTGTAATAAAATTGCCCTTTGATTTGCAGTGACTTGGGTATGATTTTATAACCCATTTCATGTAAACGGTAAGCAATAATGCCAGCACGGAATAAACGTAAAAAGCGCAGATACGGAATAATGGCGAGAACTTCATACCAATGAATGAAAGGAAAGAAAAACCAGCGCTGATGATGGCGTTGCACAATGGCAAGGCCCCAACGAATCAGTAATTCGGCAATCAAAAATACGATAAACCAAGCTTCTGTGCTGATCACCCAAGGGTGTAAATGCGTACGATAAAAGTTCAGTACATCAATTAAATGAATGCTTTGGAAAAACCAGATGCCAATATTGCTCATCAAGAACAGATTGGCACATAAGCAGAACAGATTGAAAATAATAATAAACACCATAAAGATGTCGTAAATCAGAAATAGTTTGAAGGACAGACTATTTGGATCTAGATGGTGATATTTAGACTTGGTTTTCATATTGTTCTGCATCATAGATTAAGGCTTTGCCAATTTAGGCTTGAGTGGTTTGATATTGTTGTTTCATACGTTCAATCAGTTGATCTTTTTCAGCCCATAATTCATCGACCCAGTGTTGAAAGCGTTCACGGTATGCAGCATCATCTTCATAATTACCCGCTAATACCCAAGTTGGAATGTTAATTTTACGCAGATTGACTGCAATACGATTGACATCGCCTAACCAAAAATCACCATAACCGGGTGCGCCATCAGGATAAACAATTGTCATATCAACCAAAGCATCAATTTTGTCACCCAAAATATTTAAAGCTAAAGCTAAGCCGCCTGCTTTGGCTTTAAGTAGATGTTTATACGGGGATTGCTGCTTGGCATGTTTTTCTGGGGTAAAGCGCGTACCTTCTAAATAATTCAGTAGGGTAAAAGGTTGACTGAGTAATTGTTCACAGGCTTTGCGTGATTCTTCCAGATCGCGCGTTTTAAGTTCAGGATTGGCTGCAATCTGTTCTTTGGAGTGACGTTTCATCATTGGAAAGCCTAAAATTTTAAAGGCGGGTCCAATGAAAGGGATAAAGATCAGTTCCCACTTCGTAAAGAAACGTGTCAGAGGCATACGCGTTAAGCCAAAATATTGATTGACTGTCGTATCGACCCAACTTTGATGATTACAGGTCATCAGATAACGCCCTTGCATACTCAGCTCTAAATCATCATCAATGCTAATGTCCCATTTCAAATGGGGTAACACATGATCAATTAGCCAATTGTTGACACTTAACCAACTGTTGGTAATTTGAATATTGGTTTCATCAACTTTACGCGATTTTTTGACGAATTTTGTTAAGCCGAGTGCAAGAACAGGTGGGCCATGAAAAAAGGTACTTCCTGTAATGACCGACCCAACAGTTAGTCCTCGAGATATTTTTTTTAATAGAGGTTGTTTCTTAATTTGCGATGACATATAAAACAGTCCTAAAATAAAGTCGCTTAATCTTTTTTCATCTTTTAATATAATTGTAGAATTTGAAATAAAAAAGTCTATTCATGCAACTATGAAGAAATTGTGATTAAGTAACCTGCTACACTCACATAAAATATTACAAAATGTAACTAATGATTGTGTTATTTACAAAAAATCAATGGTATGCCTATTTTTTTTAATTCATGATTCCACCATACAACAAAACACAAGAAGGAGGCATGCGATGCGTGCACTAGTTATTTCAGCTGTAGTTGGGGCCTTGGCACTTTCGGGTTGTCAAAATATGGAATATGACAAAGCTGCCATTGGTACTGGTATTGGTGCCTTATTGGGTGCAGGGCTTGCATATTCTAATGCCGACAAAGATAAAATGGGTCAAGCAGCAGCGATTGGTGCAGTTGTGGGCGGTGGTGCGGGTTTACTTCTTGATAAGAAAGAAAAACGTCTTCGTCAAGAGTTGGCTGGTACTGGTGTTGATGTAGGCCGTAATCCAGATGGTTCAATTAATCTTGTTATGCCAAGCGTAACATTTGCGACCAATTCGTCTACGATTCAAGCACAGTTCCAATCTGCTTTAAATGACGTTGCTAAAGTTCTTCGTGAAGATGGTACTTCAAGCAAACTGGCTTTGGTTATTCATGGTCATACAGACAATACGGGTAGTGATGCAATCAATAATCCATTGTCTCAAAACCGTGCTAACTCTGTGAAAAACTACTTAGCTTCACAAGGTATTTCAAGTTCACGTATGACTGCACGTGGTTATGGTTCATCTTCTCCAATTGCTGATAATTCAACAGCTGCTGGTCGTGAACAAAACCGTCGCGTAGAAATTTCTGTTTACGAAACTAAATAAGTTTCGTTTACTCATAAAAACCACCTTCGGGTGGTTTTTTCATGAATGTCAAATTTGTATTTCAGGTTATGCAAGTGTGATTCAGATGACTATAATCTAGCTCGAATCAAAACGAGGAAATACTATGTCGTCGGCAAGTCAACTCAATGACAAGCAACTTGAAGCCATGAAATATACTCAAGGACCCTTGTTAGTACTTGCGGGGGCAGGTTCAGGTAAAACATCCGTGATTACACGAAAGGTCGCGCATTTGGTTCAGAACTGCGGTATTCCTGCGCACCGTATTACGGCCATGACCTTTACCAATAAAGCGGCACGTGAAATGAAAGAACGTGTCGGGAAGTTATTATCTCGTGAGGAAGCCAAAGGTCTTTCGGTTTCGACTTTCCATACTTTTGGTTTGAATTTACTGCGTTTAGAACTTAAACATACACCATTAAAAAATAATTTCTCCATTTTAGATGCTGATGATTGTAAGCGCATTTTGATGGACTTAATGCACCGCGATAATTTATCTGGGGCAGAAAGCAAAGAGTTGATTGCTAAGGCAATGAAAATGATTTCGGATTGGAAAAATGATTTGATTCCACCCGAACAAGCACATACTACGTGTGAAACAGCAGACGATGTACAATTTGCACATTTGTATCAACTGTATGAGCGTAATTTACGTGCCTATAATGCGGTAGATTTCGATGATTTGATCGTCATGCCAACCCGTTTATTACAAGACAATGCCGAAGTCCGCGACAAATGGCAAAACCGTGTGCGTTATCTACTGGTCGATGAATATCAAGATACCAATACGGCCCAGTATATTTTGGTGAAATTGCTGGTCGGTGTGATGGGACAATTCACTGCCGTAGGCGATGATGACCAATCGATTTATGCGTGGCGTGGTGCTAAGCCTGAAAATATGGCGCTGTTAAAAGACGATTTTCCGAATTTAAAAGTGGTTAAGCTTGAGCAAAATTATCGTTCAACCAGTCGTATTCTTAAAGCGGCCAATACGGTGATTGGTAATAATCCGCATCTTTTTGATAAAAAATTATGGTCAGATAAGGGGCATGGTGATGTGATTCGCGTGATTACCTGTCGTAATGATGATGATGAAGCGGAACGTGTGGTCAAAGATCTGATTACCCATAAACTGATGAATGGTAAAAATTGGAAAGATTATGCGATTTTATATCGGGGTAATTTCCAAGCACGGGTTTTAGAAACCCAGCTACGTCAAATGCAAATTCCGTATAAATTGTCAGGTGGTCAGTCGTTCTTTGGTCGTGCCGAAATTAAAGATATCATGAGTTATTTGCGCATTATCATTAATCCAGAAGATGACAGTGCGTTCTTACGGATTATCAATACACCAAAACGTGCGATTGGCCCTGTGACTTTAGAAAAGTTAGGATTATTTGCACAAGAAAATCATTTGTCATTGTTAACGGCAGCGGGTGATCAGCGTTTGACGATGGTGATGCCTAAAAAGGCGACCACTCAACTTGCTGAATTTGCAGATTTTATTGGTAACTTTACCCGTAACTTAACTGAAGATGATGAACCTGTTCCGATCATCCGTCAGATGATGCATGAAGCAGGCTATATCGATTACATCAAAGAGCAAGCCGCAACACCTGCGCAAGAGAAAACCAAACTGGATAACATTGAAGTGCTCTATAGCAGTATCCAAAGTTTGATTAATCGTGCTGAAGATGTCGATGAAAAAAACATTGAAAGTGTGATTCGTAAGATGGTGTTGCTGGATATGCTGGAGCAACAACAAGAAGAAGAAGATACCGATAAGGTCAATCTATTGACGCTACATGCAGCGAAAGGGCTTGAGTTTCCTTATGTGTATATGATTGGTTTGGAAGAAGAACTGTTACCGCATAAGAATTCGATTGCCGCAGAAACGGTTGAAGAAGAACGCCGTTTAATGTACGTGGGGATTACGCGTGCACGACAAGGCTTGACCATGACGCTGGCAGAGCAGCGTAAAAATGGTGGGCAAATGAAGCAAATGACACCCAGTCGTTTCCTTGATGAGTTACCCCAAGATGATTTGGACTGGCTAGGTCGTAAGAAAAAATTGGCAGGCAATATTGATCCCAAATTGCAAGCACAGCATTATCTCGAAAATTTACGTGCGCTGATCAAGCGTTAATTTACTCTTTAAACCATGCAATTAGGAAAGAACAGATGAAAGTTCAAGTGAAAGTACTCGATACACGTTTAGGTAATGAATGGCCTATGCCAACCTATGCAACTTCGGGTTCGGCAGGTTTAGACTTGCGTGCTTGTGTAGATGAAGCGACTGTCATTGAACCTGGTCAAACAGTATTGGTTAAAACAGGTTTAGCGATTTATATTGAAGATACTGGCTTTGCAGGCTTGATTTTACCGCGCTCAGGTTTAGGTCATAAACATGGGATTGTTTTAGGTAATTTGGTGGGCTTAATTGACTCAGATTACCAAGGTGAGTTGATGGTATCGGTTTGGAATCGCAGTCAAACAGCATTTACTTTAGAACCAGGTGAGCGTTTGGCTCAATATGTTCTTGTTCCTGTGGTCCATGCTGAATTTGAACAAGTACAAGAGTTTGCTGCAACGGAACGTGGTGCAGGTGGTTTTGGTCACACGGGTCAAGGCTAAAAATTAGATTTACTTTAAAAATGAATGACCTGATAAATAAATAACCCGATTATTTTTTTATCAGGTTCGAGGCTTGATGTACTTTGATTTAAAATAAATTTAATAATAAAAATCACTGTAAACAGGGATTTAAAATATTGTCATTCATGGTATTAATTGTGTAGTTTTTTATCTGATTGTAAATCATTATTTTGATTTAAAAGGATATTTATTTTTTGATTTGAAAATAAAAACAAATGATTTATTTTTCAAGTAAATATAATTTTTTAAAGTTTTATAAATATTTTTACCATTGATAAAAAGCATGGAATGCTTTTAAAATGTTGCTCTTCTCATTTTAAATGATTTACTGCTTGTGAACTTTGACCTAAATAAAGCATTCCATATTTTATTTATTTTATGGGCTACGGTAAGTAGAAGAAATAATTATGAATTTTAAAAATAAAAAATTTCCATCACAAATTTTTCGTGCCTATGATATTCGTGGAAATATCTCTCTTTTGACCCCAGAACTTGTGAAAGCGATTGCTTATGGGTTGGTTGCTCAATATCAGCAAGCAGGACAAACTCAACTTGCAATTGGTTATGATGCACGTTTAACCAGTCCTGAGTATGCAGAAATAATCAGACAGGTGTGTGAAGAAAATCAAATTCAGGCAACCATTTTAGGCTGTTGTTCGACACCATTATTATATTTTATTGCCCGTCAATTTGATGGTAATGGAATTATGCTGACTGCAAGTCATAACCCAAAAGGGGACAATGGGATTAAATGGATTATTCAGCATGAACCACCAAGTCCAGACATGATCCAACATGTTGCGATCAGTGCGACTCATGTTTTTGATCCAGCGCAAAAAGTAACCATTAAGCCTGTGCAACATGAAATTGTTGTTCAATATTGTCTCGAGTATCAGCATGCGCTATTGCAAGATATTCAGTTAAAACGTCCGTTTAAAGTGGTGTTGGATGGATTAAATGGTTCGGCTGGGCGCTGTGCGGCTTTGGTGTTAAAGAAAATAGGCTGTGAAGTCATCGAAATCCGTTGTAACGCGGATGGTCATTTTCCAGATCATGCACCAGATCCATCCCAAGAAAAGCATTTGGTTGAATTAAGAAAAACGGTGCTTGAGCAACAGGCAGATATTGGGATTGCACTCGATGGTGATGGCGACCGTTTGGTTTTGATTGATGAATGTGGAACCATTATTTCAGCAGATCGCTTACTGTCTTTATTTGCTGAAATATGTTTAAAAACCCATCCAGGGCACGAGGTTGTCTTTGATGTGAAATGTTCGACTATGGTGAAAAACACGGTTTGTCGCTTGGGCGGACAGGCAAAAATGATTCGTACGGGGAGTTCTTTTTTACGAACTTACATCGCGCAGTCCAAAGGTCGTGCCATTTTTGGAGGAGAATACTCGGGTCATTATGTGTTTAATGACGGACGTGGTTTTGGCTATGATGATGGCTTATATGCAGGTTTACGTGTGCTTGAATATTTGAGTCAACAGCCTGATTTAACCTTATCAAAGGCATTAAAAATTTATCCTGAACGCTATTGTACCGAAGATACTTATATTAGTACCCATAGTGAAGTACCTGCTGCTGTATTGCATGATGTTGAGCTTAAAAGTCATGATTTTGGCGCACAATTAAGTAAAATTGATGGTATACGACTTGATTTTGAAGATGGTTTTGGCATTATTCGAGCATCGAATACTGGTGAATATTTTACAGTACGCTTTGATGCAGACAATCCTGTAAGATTAAACGCGATTCGAGATACATTTGTTTCCATGTTAAGTGACCGATATCCAAAAATCGCACAAGACATTTTAGATGCTCAATAAGGAGAGGCGAATGCCACATCAACACACTGGCATCGGCAAAGCACAAATTTTGACTGAAGCTTTGCCGTACATTCAACGTTTTGCAGGTAAGACGCTAGTAGTGAAATATGGTGGCAACGCAATGACCGATCCAGAGCTTGAAAGCTCTTTTGCCCGTGACATTGTCTTGTTGAAGACTGTGGGTTTAAATCCCATTGTGGTGCATGGTGGTGGCCCACAAGTCGATTCCTTTTTAAAACAATTGGGTCGTGAATCTGATCGTATCGATGGGATGCGCGTAACTGATCCTGCGACCATGGAAGTGGTTGAAATGGTTTTGGGCGGTAGCGTCAATAAATCGATCGTGAACCTGATTAATCAACATGGCGGTCGTGCGATTGGTTTAACCGGTAAAGATGGTAACTTGCTTCGTGCACAAAAACTGTTGATGGAAAAAGTTGCTGAAGATGGCACCATACAACAAATTGATCTTGGTTTAGTCGGTGAAGTGGTGGGTGTTAAAACTGATGTTTTAGAAATGTTTACCAATAGCGATTTTATCCCTGTGATTGCACCATTGGGAGTGGATGACGAGGGGAATACCTACAACATCAATGCAGATTTGGTTGCAGGTAAGGTTGCAGAAGCACTCGGTGCGGAAAAACTGATTCTATTGACCAATATTACGGGTGTGCTGGATGAGAATAAAAATTTGCTCACAGGCTTAACCACGCAAGAAGTTGATCGCTTGATTGAAACAGGTGTGATTTACGGTGGCATGATTCCTAAAGTTGGATGTGCGCTTGATGCGGTGAAAGGTGGTGTGGTGAGCGCGCACATTGTGGATGGTCGTGTTCCTCATGCAACATTGCTTGAGATTTTCACTGATCATGGTGTAGGGACGTTAATTACCAATCGTGCCAAGCAATAAATGATTAAAAAGCCTCTTTATGAGGCTTTTTATTTGTCTATAGTATTCTGTCCTGAAATAAAACTGCATATTTGACGCTGATTATTGAATTAATACATAAAATAGTTATGGGTATTCCAAATTGAGATTTGCAACCCTATCTCGAGTCATGCAAAATAGAAAAATCATATATTTACCGTTTGATGAAGACTATGTGCCAGTTGCTCGGAATGAATTGTGCTACGCCAACAGATGTAACTTTCTCATTTCGTGGTTTTTCTCAACGTGCAGGTATTACCTCAGACCATTGTGATGGTTTTGGTATAGCCTTTTTTGAAGATAAAGCCTGTCGACTTTTTGTTGATAATCAATCGGCAGTTGAATCTCCGATTGCTGAATTGGTTCGTAATTATCCGATTAAGTCGCGTAATGTGATTGCACATATCCGCAAAGCAACGCAAGGCAAAATTAGCCTAGAAAATTCGCATCCATTTAGCCGTGAACTTTGGGGAAGGCAATGGATTTTTGCCCACAATGGCGATTTGCATGGCTTCAATCCCTCTTTATCAGGACGTTTCACGCCCGTTGGAAATACCGACAGTGAACGTGCTTTCTGTTTTTTACTCGATCAATTGGTCAATAAGTTTGGTTATCATGAACCGAAGCTTGATCAAATTTTTGCTTTGTTGGCAGAAGTCTCTCCAAAAATAGCAGAACACGGGACTTTTAATTTTTGTTTGTCCAATGGTCAGGCCTTATTTACTTATGCGATTACAAAATTGCATTGGTTGGTACGAGAGTATCCATTTAAACCTGCGCAATTGATTGATCTTGATGTCGAAGTCGATTTTAGTCAAGTCACTACGCCTGAGGATAGGGTCGCTGTGATTACCACTGAGCCTTTAACCCAAAATGAACTTTGGACAGCCTTTGCACCTGGTGAGATGATTTTATTTCAGTATGGACAGCCAATTTTGAAACAGCAAACCCATGTTGAACGCTTAGAACGTGAAAAATTAAATCCAGCATTAAAACGTATAACCAAAGCAGATCAATATTAGACCTCTTTCATAAATCAACAAATAATCATCAATTAGCAGTGAAATTAATATTGAAAGTTCCTTCTCTTGCGCCATATATGGTTCAGGGAGAAGGTTAGGGTGAGGGGATTTTTTTAATAAAATCCTCACCCTGAGCGGTATTCCGCGCAAGTCTCCTTAAAAAGGAGAGGGAATATTCATTGTGAATTTATTATTGTTTAAAAAATGCATTATGAAAGAAGCCTATTAGAGCATAAAATTAATCGCTGTGGATTTTAGCAATACTGGTTTAATATTTTTATCGCTTTTTTAATGGGTAAAATATTTTAAAATTATTTTTATAAAAATATAAAAGAGTTATAATTTTTTATTTTAAATTACATGGAAATGGATTGTTTTTTTACCCATTCTGTTTAATCATTACTGTGATTTATTCAATAATAACCGCAGTTTTACTGGATTATTCGGGGCGATATTGGTTAAAAAATACTTGATCTTTTTAATTGGTATTAATTATAAAAATAATACATATCATGTGGTTATCTGGTTTTTAGAGCTTGAAGCTTAAAACCAACCATTTTGGTTCATTTTTATTTGTTTAAAATCAATATATTATATATTTATGTGATTAGTCGTATATATTTTATAGGGGTCGTAATGAAAATGAAATGGGTTCCAGAATATAATACTGGTATCGATGTGATTGACGATCAACACAAACGAATTCTTGATTATATCAATGAGATTGATGATTTTTCTCATCATACTAATCGTGAGCGTATTAAACAAATTCTTGATAATATCATTGACTATACTCAATCACATTTTACCTTCGAAGAGTCTTTGCAAGAAGAAGCGGGTTATAAATATCGCGTACCACATAAACGTGTACATGATTTATTTATTAAAAAAATTGAATCTTATCGTGACCGTTTTGAAATGGGACAGGCGATTGAAGGTGAATTACATGAAGTGCTATCAAAATGGTTAATTAACCATATTCAGCACGATGATGCCGATTATGTCGGGGCGGTAAAAGAAAATATGATGGGGATTATTAAAGAAAAAGAACAGAAAAAAGGTAAAAATTGGTTTTCTCGTTTCTTTTCATAAAAAGAGAAAGAGCTAAAAATAATTAAAAGTAAGCATAATTTTGCGCTGAAAATCATTAGCAATAATGGTTTTCTTTTTCTTTTTGATTTTCCCCCATGACAAAGGCAAAATAGCGGAAGACTTTTTTTAGGATCGCATCATGCAGGACAATGCTATGTCACGATGGCTATCGCCGCTGATGGCATTTTGTTTATCTTTTATCATCATTGCCACGTTAGCACCGATTGTTGGAATTCAGGTTGATCGTCAACTGGATTTTTGGTTGTTATGGTTAGGGACGATGCTTATTTTAGCGTTACCTATCTGTTATTTAGAAATTGCCTTAGCCAAGCGTTCAAAAACCACGGCTCTAAATGCATTGTCAAGTTTAACGCGTGATGCGGATGCTTCTCAAAAATGGCGTTTAGTTGGTTGGTTGGCTGTTGTTTTTATCCCTTTTTTAGCAGGGGGGATGCTGTCTAATGCAAGTCAATTATTGGGGCATTTTGCCTTCAATGGGATTGCGCCCAATTTATTATTCGTATGCTTGGCCATTGTTGCTCTTGCACTTTCCTTTGCACCTAGACAAATTATTGTTGGGTTAAGTGTTGTTGCGGTGTTGGCTTCTTTGATACTCGCCAATATTTTGGGAACGGCATTACCTGCTTGGCATGTGACAGCTGTTGTATTTAGCGAATGGGGCAGTGCTACAGTCTTAGCATTGGTTGCCAGTGGACTCGGAATGGGCTTGTACTGGCAAAGTAGTTTGCCTGTGCTTAAACAACAAGAGGTTGCAACTCAAACTGCATTACCTATTTGGATTGCACAATTATTTGCAGTGATTGCATTTGCTTTCTTTGCAGCAAATGCTGAAATTCCAAGTTTTACTTTTGTGCTTGCTGTCGTGAGTGTATCGGCACTGTTACTGAATATGGCACGTGAGCAACTCTTACAGCGTCAATTAAATATCGCGATTCAATGGCTGGTGATATTAGCTGCGGTATTTATTTGGGCCATTCCTGCAATCAGTCCCATTTTTAATACACTATTGATGCTTTGGGGCTTGGTCATTTGTTTAATCTATGCTGTTTTTGCAGGATGGATCATGAAAATTAGTCATCTACGTAAGTCGATGAATTTCAGTAATGAGTTATTTTATAATTTGTGGCGTATTGCGGTGCGTGTGGTGCTGCCTGTATCAATTATCTTGGCGATCATCTCGATTATTGGGCAATTGCTCTAATGAATGAGATACCACAGGTTTGGGTGGCATATGCCGCTCAAGATCAGCAGTTTCTTATCGCTGTTCCTTTTCAACAGGGCATGACTGCCTTCGATGCCATTGAGCAAAGTGGTATTCGGGCGCAGACGGATTTACCTGAACCGCTTGCTTTGGGAGTCTTTGGGGTGCGACTGCAAGATCCAGATCAAAGATTACAGTTCGGCGATCGTGTCGAGATTTATCGAGCACTGACCATTAATCCACAGGATATTCGTCGAAAACGTGCTGCTGAAAATCCAGTCGGACGTTATTGCCGCGGAAATCGCTTTAAACAATTGAAGTGATAAGAAAAACCCCTCATAGAGGGGTTTATTTTTATTTTAAAGCGTCTATAGTGGAGGCGCATTTAGAATCGCTTCTTTTGATCCTGGTAAGCCGGGTTGAGATTCTGGGATCGTTTCCAAGCCTTCAATCTTTTGTACCGTGCCGGTTTGATCGAAGTAAATTCTTAAGTGTTGACCGTGTGCTGCAGGGATTTTGGCTTTTTTAGCATACGTTCCTGGTATATAGTTGTAGATGTAGTCCCAACGTAAAGGATTCATTGGATCTGATACTGTAGGGCTACCGAGCAAAAAGCGAACTTGTTGGTGGCTCATACCGACTTGGATTTTTGAAGCTTGTGCTTGAGTTAAGGGTGTTCCTTGAGGAATATCAACTTTATAAACGCCCAAGGTCGAACAGCCTGCGAGCAGTGAAGTGACGAACAACGTCAACATGATTTTTTGCATTTTGCTACACTATCCCAAATTAATTATGATGCATTTGATCCACGGATAGATCATACTGCATCTAAACTTTGTTGCATATTCCAACTTTAAATTTGTTGAGAGACCTTTTTACATGCCTATTTCAAATCAAGATTTACGCAAAGCTGGACTTAAAGTTACGCTTCCACGAATTAAAATATTGGAATTATTAGAAAATTCAAGACAACACCATTTAAGCGCAGAAGACATTTATAAAACTTTACTCGAACAGGGTGAAGATGTCGGTTTAGCAACTGTGTATCGTGTGTTAACACAATTTGAAGCTGCTGGTATTATCCAACGTCATCATTTTGAAAATAATCATTCAGTTTTTGAAATTATGCAAGAAGATCATCATGATCATATTGTTTGTCAAAACTGTAACAAAGTGGTTGAATTCACCAATGATGTGATTGAACATCAACAGCATGAAGTAGCTGAAAAATATGGTTTTACTTTAACGGGTCACTCGTTAAACCTTTATGGTTACTGTGATTCACAAGAATGCCAAGATGCATACCGTAAAAAATAATACGGTGTAATCTTAGTATAAAAAAACAGGCTTCAAATGAAGCCTGTTTTTTTGCTTTTAAGCTTGACCATCGAAAGTGATATTCGAATTTGCATGCATTAAGCGTTCAGCGCCTTCTTCAGACAATTTAATTTGTAGACGAAGGTCATTGGGTGAATCGGCATGTTTCAATGCATCTTTATAGGTGATTTGTTTGGCTTTATAGAGGTCAAACAAAGCTTGGTCAAAGGTTTGCATGCCAAGCTCACGCGAACGCTTCATCAATTCTTTAATTTCATGTACTTCACCTTTACGGATCAAATCTGAAATTAATGGTGAATTGATTAAAATTTCAATCGCAGCACGACGTGATTTACCATCAACACTTGGAATCAGTTGTTGAGCCACCATTGCTCTTAAATTAAGCGATAAATCCATAAACAACTGGTTATGACGGTCTGCATCAAAGAAGTGAATAATACGGTCAATTGCTTGGTTGGCATTGTTGGCGTGTAGTGTTGCAAACACCAAGTGACCTGTTTCAGCAAAGGCAATCGCATAATCCATGGTTTCACGTGAGCGAATCTCACCAATCAAAATCACATCGGGCGCTTGACGCAAGGTATTCTTTAATGCGATTTCAAATGAGTCGGTATCAATACCAACTTCACGCTGGGTGATGATACAACCTGCATGCTGGTGAATAAATTCAATTGGGTCTTCAATGGTAATGATATGACCTTTAGAATTATGGTTACGATAACCAATAATCGAGGCTAAAGAGGTTGATTTACCTGTACCCGTTGCACCCACGAAAATAATGATGCCACGTTTGGTCATCGCTAATTCTTTTAAAATAGGCGGTAACTTCAGCTCATCCATGGTTGGAATGACAGTTTCGATACGACGTAACACCATACCGGGTTGATCACGTTGTTGAAATGCACTGACACGAAAACGTGCAGTTTTGTCACGATTACTGATGGCAAAGTTACATTCACGCGTTTCAGCAAATTCCTTGCGCTGTTTCTCGCTCATGATGGAGTTTAAAAGTTGCCCAGTAATTTCACCCGTTAGCTTGGTTTTGGCAATGGGTAAAATTTGACCATTAATTTTCATTGATGGTTCAACATCAGCCGTAATAAACAAGTCTGATGCTTTTTGTTGGATCATCAAATTCAGTAAGTCGTTAAAATCCATAATAAGATCCTAAATCCATTTAAACTTATAAGAATGCTTCTGGTTGTTTCGCCATAGTACGCGCAGTTTGCGGGCTGATAATGCCTTTAGAAACTAAAGTTTTTAGGCTTTGATCCAGCGTGGTCATGCCGTAGTTGGCACCCGTTTGAATGGCAGAATACATTTGAGCGACTTTGTTTTCACGAATGAGGTTTCGAATGGCTGGAATACCAATCATGATTTCATGCGCTGCGACACGACCACCGCCATTTTTCTTAAGTAGTGTTTGAGAAATAACAGCCTGTAATGATTCAGAAAGCATGGCACGAACCATGTCTTTTTCTTCAGCAGGGAATACGTCAATTACACGGTCAATGGTTTTTGCCGCAGAAGTGGTATGTAGTGTACCAAAGACCAAGTGACCTGTTTCCGCGGCAGTCAGCGCCAAACGAATGGTTTCAAGGTCACGCATCTCACCGACCAGAATAATGTCAGGGTCTTCACGAAGGGCCGAGCGTAGTGCTTCGTTAAAGCCATGTGTGTCACGATGGACTTCACGTTGGTTGACCAGACATTTTTTCGATTCGTGGACAAATTCGATTGGGTCTTCGACGGTTAAAATATGGTCATAACGCTGGTCGTTAATATAATCGACCATTGCGGCAAGGGTGGTTGATTTACCCGAACCCGTTGGCCCTGTAACCAAAACGATACCGCGTGGAAAATTACAAATATCTTTGAAGATTTGCCCCATGCCAAGGTCTTCAATGGTTAAAACTTTTGATGGAATGGTACGGAATACCGCACCTGCACCGCGGTTTTGATTGAATGCGTTGACACGGAAACGAGCCACACCCGGTACTTCAAAAGAAAAGTCAGTTTCAAGTTTTTCTTCAAAATCGCGGCGCTGTTTATCATTCATAATGTCGTACACCAATTTGTGTACTTCTTTATGTTCTAAAGCTGGTAAATTGATACGACGAACTTCACCATCGACACGGATAAGTGGTGGCATACCCGCTGATAAGTGTAAGTCTGATGCCCCATTTTTAGCAGAAAAGGCCAGCAGTTCAGTAATGTCCATAATTTCCCCGAGATCATTTAAATGTTATTTATTTTGTTAGAATAATAAGGCTTTCCCAGAGCTTAACCAACAGTTAGTTTTAAGGGAGAGTGAAAAAAAGCTGAATGAAATGAGAACCTCGTCAATGAATAGTCTTCAAGCATCACGAAATCAAGTTTTACAGCACATTGCCGATGCCTGTAAACAAGCCCAGCGCGCGCCAGAAACCGTACAGTTATTGGCTGTATCAAAAACTCACCCGAGTGAGTGCTTACGTGAAATGTACCAAACAGGGCAACGCGCATTTGGTGAAAATTATTTACAAGAGGCTTTGGATAAGATTGAAAATCTCAATGATTTAGCCATTGAGTGGCATTTTATCGGCCATGTTCAGCGCAATAAAACCAAACATTTGGCTGCAAGTTTTGCATGGGTACATGGCGTGGATCGTTTAATTATTGCTGAGCGTTTATCCAAGCAGCGCGAAGCCAATCAAGCGCCACTGAATATTTGTTTACAAGTCAATATTGATGCCCAAGAAAGCAAAGATGGATGTCAGCCCAATGAAGTGGCGGAGTTGGTAAAAAATATTAGCCAATTGCCGCATTTAAAACTGCGTGGTTTGATGGTGATTCCTGCACCTAACAACACCCATGCTTTTCTAGATGCCAAGCAACTTTTTGATGCGGTTAAACAGGAACATGCACAGCCTGAAGACTGGGATACCTTAAGTATGGGCATGTCTGGAGATATGGTTGAGGCCATTGCCGCAGGTTCAACCATGGTACGTGTTGGCACGGCACTTTTCGGTGCGCGAGATTATTCCAATAAAGTATAAAATTCAGATAAAACAAGGCTGAGACGTTACAGCCTTGTTTGTTTTTGCTTAACCGACCACTTGAATGGTACTTGCACCTGCACCCAATGGTTTGACCTGAATTTGTACAGGAATGCGTTCATGCATGTCTTGAATATGCGAGATGAGCACAACTTTACGCCCTTGGTTTTGCAGTTGATCTAACGCGTTCATGACCATGTATAACGATGAGGCATCTAAAGTCCCAAAACCTTCATCAATAAACAGCGATTCAATTTTCATTGAACCCGATGCCATATTGGCAATCGCGAGCGATAAGGCAAGCGCAGTCAAAAATGATTCGCCGCCTGAAAGGGAAGAGACGGAACGGGTTTCACCATCCATGTCATGATCGACAATGGCTAAACTCAATGAGTTTTCCAAGCGTTTTAAGGTATAGCGTTGAGAAAGCATAGCCAATTGTTGGTTGGCATGTTCAAGCAGAATATCTAAATGATATTGCTGAGCATAATCTCGGAAGTCTTTACCTTTAGCATCACCAATTAAGCCAGAAATTTTGCCCCAACGATGTTCTTCTTGTTGAATCGCTTGAATTTGATTAGCGAATTGTTTTTGTTTATTGATATTACGTTGATGAACTTCCAATTTGAGTTTGCAACCATCTCGCATGTCTAAGGTACTTTGCAGATTTTCGACCAAGCGTGTCATTTGAGTTTGTAGTTGTTCAAATTCAATATTGGGCTGTTGCATGGCATGCTGTTGCAGTTGTTCCTGAATGGTTTTTAACGCAGATTGAACATCATTTAGACTACGTTCGGCAGTTTGAATATTTAAACGGATCTGTTGTTGCTGTTCATTGGGAATTTGACGCAGTTGTTCAATCAAGATGGCATCAAAATCAGCATGCAGATTGAGCCATTGTTGGATTTCCAGTGCAGAAGCCGTTTGTTGGATTTCAAGTTGTGTCAGTTGCATTTTGAGCTGATCACGTTGGCGTTTCTGTTCTTCAAACTGTTGACGCGATTGATCGATGTTTTGACGCGCTTGGTTGAATTGTAAGTGTAGATTTTTGCGCTGTTCGTCATATTGCATTAACCATTCATGTGGTTTTTCAACCTGAGTCTGTGACATCTCAAAAATAAGTGTCATGGCCAATTCTTTATTATTTTGTCCTTGGCGTTCAAAGTCTAATTTTTCTGTTGCAGTGGCTTGAATCTGCTCATTTTTAAAGGCAATGTTTTGTTCAAGTTGCTTGAGCTCTTGAGTTTTTTCATCCAGTTGTTTGTTTAGAGTATCCGCAGTTTGCAGAAGTTGTAAGCGTTGCATCAGTTGCTGTTCAATGTTTTTAGCTGTGATGGAGGTCTGCGTTTTCCAAGCGTGTTTTTGCTCGGCTGAGAGCAGATCAATCAGGTGTTGAATATTTTGTTCAGCGTGTTGGATGGTCGATAAATGTTGCTGAATGTGTTGAATGCTTTGTAATTGCTCACGTTGATTTTTTTGTGCTTGATTGAGTTGCTCTAAAGTGTGATCAAGCTGTTGAATGTCTTGCTGACATTTTTCTGATAACTGAAGTAATTGTTGCTCAGTATTTTTATGCATTGGATTGAAATCGAGTGGGATGTTCATCGTATCCAAAGCGGATTTTAACTGTTGTTCGAGTTGCGCGCTTTGCTGTTGTAACTCATTTAAACGCATTGTATTTTGCGTTAAAGCTGTATGTTGCTGGGTGAAAAGCTGTTGTGCTTTTTGCCAAATATTAAAAGATTGATTTTCAAGCTGAATCGCCTGTTGCTCTTGCTGTTCTTGTAAGTTTAAAAGTTCTTGTGAGAGGGCAGAATGATCTTGTTTAAATGGATGTTGTGTACTGCCACAGACCAAACAAGCCTGACCTTCGAGCAATTGTTCACGAAGCTTTTCGATATTCTCGGTATGTAACAATTGTTGTTGCTGTAATACACGTTGTAAGCTTTCACGCTCTTGTTTCTGTGCTAAATATTTTTGTTCAGTCTGTTGTTGCTGTTGTGTCGCTTGCTCAAGTTTTTGGGTCAACTCACTGTTCGAGCTTTTAACTTTTTCCCGCTCTGCACAGACTTGGCTAAATTGTTTGAATTGAGTTTGAATTAAACCAATATGGTGTACTTGCTGTAATGTTTGCTCACGCTTTTGACGCTGATCGGCAAGTTTGATACTGATTTGATCCTCATGACCAAATTGCTGTTGTAGTGCTTTTAGTTGTTGCTGTTTTTCATTTAAAGCAGTTGTCGCAGCGGCAATATTTCCAAACTGCTGTTCAACGTTTTGGTATTGCTGAATAAAGCGTTGTAGCTGGGTCAAATGTGCCGATAGACCCGTATCCAAACTGACGAAATGTGTAGATTGATGGAGTTGTTCGGTTTGTACTTGTTGTTGGTCTTTAAGTTTTTTTATATCTGTATGGAGTTGAATTTGTTGTTGTAATAAAGGGTGTTGCTCTTGATTGAGCTGTTGCAAGTTTGCTTGTGTCTTTTTAAATTGCTGACCAATAAATTCACGTTCTTGAATACATGTTCTGACTTGTTCAATGGCTTGATGATGGATTTGTTCAAAAGCTTGTTGTATTTTGAGTTGCTCATCAATCTGTTTAAACTGTTTTTCTTCAGCCTGAAAAGCTTGTTCAATGACAATGAATTGTTGTTCACTGCTTTGAAGTTGTGGTTGAAGCGCATGTAATTCAGCGCGAACTTTATGTTGTTGAATCACACTTGGTCGAATAAAGGCAAAGGCTTCAAGCTGTTTCAGTTGTATGCGCTGCGGTGCAAGTTGTTCAAACTGCTGTTGTTGCACTAACAGTTGTTGCTGACGAATGTGTATATCCGTGTCTAATTTTTGCTTGTGTTCAAACCATTGTTGTTGCTGTTCTAAAAGCTTTTTTTCAGTTTCTAATGTCTTGTATTCGGTATTGATGTTTATAAATTGCTGATTCAGTTCCGCAATTGCTTCATCAGATAAAATTTCAATATGACCGAGAACGTCTTCAAGTTTTTTACGTTCTTTTTCAATGTCAGCGGTTTTCCGAAAGGCGATTTCACCAATTTTGGCAAAGATGTTGGAGTTGGTTAAATATTCAAGTAAAGCACCGCGTTCATTGTCACGTGCTTTTAAAAATGCAGTCACTTCAGACTGAGCCAACAGGACTGCACGGGTAAATTGCTCAAAACTGAGCTGGGTAATCTGTTGAATATGGGTTTCGACAGCTTTGGTTTTGTCTGCAACCACGACGCCATCCGTCAGACAGGTTAAAGAGCGTTGTACATTTTGTAATTTACCCGCGGCATTTTCACGCGCACGTTTAATTTCCCAACGTGCTAGATAATGTTTTTGATCTTGCGCGACAAAACAAAGTTCTGCAAAGCCATGTCCTGTACCCCGACGCAATACGGTTAAAGGAGAATTGCTAGCCAGTTCAGAACCATCGACATCAAGCAATTTACCGTCACTGCCTTTTAGCCGGGGCACTTGATTAAATAGCGCAAGACACATGGCATCTAAAATGGTCGATTTGCCTGCACCTGTTTTTCCAATAATGGCAATTAAGCCTGCACTGGCTAAAGGTTCACTTTCAAAATCAATAAAATGTTCACCAGCAAGTGATGCCAGATTTTTTATACGTATTGATAAAATTTTCATGACAGATCCTTAAATGCTGTTTTTATCTTCAAGTGAATGACGCGCTTCTTGAACCAAAGTCTGAAAATCTTTGGCTACCGCAGCATCTTGTGCATAGCCTTTGTTTTGCCAGATTTGCTCAAATAATTGTTCTGGCGTTGGCGGCTCGAGCTGAATTTTTGCAGCATGATTTTGCTGGTCATTATTTTTATACTGGCGTGAAATTTTAACCAGACGATAGCGCTCTTGAGGCAACACATCTTCAAATTGTTGTCTTAAATTAGGCCGTGGCGGGGTATCGGTATGATATTCAATATCGATATATTCACGTTGATCAATACTGTCTATTTTGCCACTTGCTAAGGCTTTGAGCTGGGCAAAAACCTCATTGAGTTCACCACGAATGCGGTGTAATTGAATACTGCGAGGGATGTGTAGCGCTTCAAATTGAAGCTTTGATTCATCTGGTTTTGCAGGGTCAATGATGACTTCAACTACTTGGTGTTTATAATTAATTTCACTAAAAGACAACGGAATGGGCGAGCCACTATAACGGATATGCGAGTGCTGAACTTTTTGCGGTTTATGTAAATGTCCTAGCGCCACGTAATCAATCACCTCATCAAACAGTGCGGTTGAAAGTGCTTCTTCATTGCCAATAATAATCGGGCGCTCAGAGTCAGATGTTTCACCGCCTTGCATATGGGCATGTGACATTAAAATGAGGGCTTGATCATCTGTTTTACGTTTTTTCGCTTCGCTAATTAATTGTTGATGTAGGTAGCTAATGGCATTTTGACTATTGCTGGTGTGTTCATTAAAACCAGTAATTTCTGCACTACGTAAAAAAGGCAGGCTTAAGCACCAAGCGACAATCTTTTGATCTACATCATAAATTGGTTGCAGTAACCGCTCTATATCTAAGGTTTTGTCTTCATTCCAACGAATAACGCCTACGGTTTTGGCATTATATTTTTCCAGTAACGGTTCAACTTGTTCAATGCGATAACCAGAATCATGATTTCCGGCAATCATCAGGGTTTGCATATGGGGTGCAAGCGCGTGAGCATCGGCTAAAAATTGGTACAGTTGTTTTTGGGCAGCAGATGCAGGATTGATGACATCAAAAATATCACCTGCAATGAGTAAGGCATTGGGTTGTTTTTGTTTAATTTGCTCAAGTAACCAAGTTAAAAACTGTTCATGTTCATACTGACGTGAGTGATTATAGAAAAACTGACCTAAATGCCAGTCTGATGTATGAAAAAAATGAACAGCCATGTTTTTTGAAACCCATGAAAAATTGCCTCTATACTATAGGTAAATAAATGGCTGTAAAGCTAGCTCAATTGTGATTTATAACCTACATTATCAGTTGGAATTTAAAATTTTAGATGATAAATCAAGCTTCACTTTTAATTTTTTTGATTGAAAAATATACTTGGGTGTGAGCTATAAAATTAACTGTGCTTTAGGGAGTAATAAGTACGGATTGAGGTAAGGATGCCTTATGCTGATTAGGCTGAGGTGTATATTCGAAATGTAAAATCAGTGTTGTGTATACTGTAAAAGTGACTTATGCAACTGTGCTGATTGAAATCAAAGTGAGTCAGTTTATGTCAAATAGTCCATTTAAAAATAATCAATTATACAATGAAGTCGTTTATAAAACGTTAATTGAGTCGACTCTTGCTATTCCGTGGAGTATCGACTGGGAAAGTAAACAGTTCAGTTATATTGGTCCGCAAATTGAAAAATTGTTGGGTTGGCAACAAGCATCTTGGAAAACGGTGCAAGATTGGGTCGATCGTATGCATGAGTTGGACCGTGAAAAAACCTTTAATTTTTGTGTTGCACAATCACTTGCTGGTATTGACCATGAAGCAGATTATCGTGCTTTAAAAGCAGATGGATCCTATATTTGGATTCGAGATGTGGTTCATGTGATCCGTACAGAAAATGGCGAAGTGGATTCTTTAGTGGGATTTATGTTTGATATTTCTGAACGTAAAAAACAAGAAGAACGGTTAGAAATATTACAGCGCCAGTTGGAAGAGTTTTCTTATAAAGATGGTCTGACTGGCATTGCGAATCGCCGTTTATTTGATGAATTCTTTGCACGTGAATGGCAAAGCGCCATACGGTTGCAAAAGCCGCTGTCAGTCCTCTTAATTGATCTTGATTATTTTAAACAATATAACGATGGACATGGTCATATTAACGGTGATCAGTGTTTGCGAGAAATTGCTCAATTATGGTCGAATTGCTGTAGTCGTCCACGTGATTTGGTTTCACGTTTTGGTGGTGAAGAGTTTGCGGTTGTGTTACCAGAAACCAATGTCGAAGCAGCTATTCAAGTTGCTGAAAACTTAATGCAGGCTTTAAAAAATGCTCAATTACCGCATTGTACATCCACAGTTTCAGAATTTGTCACCTGTAGTATGGGTGTGAAAACCATTGTTCCAACGGAACAGTGCGATCAAATGAGCTTCTTAGAGCAGGTCGATCAGAATTTATATCAGGCTAAACAACAAGGGCGCAATTGTTATCAAGCGGACTATGTTGATGCTTGAGAGGATTTAAAAGAGTAATTACTTTTTCCACCCCTCATATGCAGGCTAGTATTTATGAGGGGTATTTTTGGTAGTAAAATCTTGCTGTACCTATTTGAAAAGGTATTTGATCGTATTGCGGGTGCAGTGATGACTGCGCTTGGGGTGAAGTTAGTTTTGGGGATGAGGTGATAAAAATCTTTCTTAAGTAATTATTTTATAATGAATTGATATTATTTTTATTTTTCTATAAGTTATTCAAATACCTTGAAAATTGAATTAAAAACTCTAAATTTGAAATAACTTTATAGATGAGATATTTATGAGTAATACATACAACATTTACAGAATAAAATTTGAAGAGATGGATGGTTTACTTGAAAAAATAAAATCAGTTGGTCTAGTTGAGCAAAAAACTCAAATTTATGAAAATTATGAGATGACATTTTATTTTTCAGAGAATGTTGAAGGTAATGATATTTGGTGGCATGAAACCTATAAAGATTTTTTAAACACACAGGAAAAATTTCCAAAAAACATTTTCCATTTTGGTTTGCTAATTTGTAAAAATGAAGATGATCCGAAAGAAATATATGCTATTAGTCTAGGAAAATCACATTTCTACTTAGCAAAATTTATTGAGCCAAATTTTGGAATCACTTTGGCTGTAAGAATGGGTGATGAAAAAACAACTATTCTTAAAAAAAGTAGATATTTCACAGGTACAAAAAGACACGAAGTATCATCATACGAAAACTTTAATATAAATAGCTATGAATCAGGTGAATCAGTTGAACATCTAAAAATTAAAGCTTCAAATCACGAAGTATGGGGAGACAAAAATATTATTTTTGCTGATTCTATTCAGCTAAACATTAATAAATCTCCAAGTGAATTGGCGCAAATACTTAATGATATTTCTGATACTTTAAGGAATGAAGAAATAATTAAATTACCAAAACTTGAGCCAGTTAACGATCTAAATTTAATAACAAAACTAGATTCTGAAATAATAGATTCTTTGCATCAGAATGTATCTATTGGTATTGAAGAAATACACGTTTTTGGAATTAATATCTCTTTTAGATTTCATGAATATAACTATGAGTTAATTTACAGAAAAGAGCGTAAGCAATTCGCAAAACTTGATCTAGGTAATTACTTTGATATGTCTATAATATCTGATTTTATTAAAGATAATGATATTAATAGTATTAATGATTTATATGTGAAATTTAAGATAGAAGAGAGCGGTCGTTTTACACAACCTTTGAAAGAGATTCTAGATTTTTATACAAATTATGAAAATGCACAATATTTTCTCAAATGTGGAAAATGGTTTAAATTCAATGAAACATTCACTGCATATTTAAAAAAATCTTTAGAACAAATACCCATAATATTTGGACAGGATTTAATTGAAGATGACTTTTTAGCTTGGAAGGTAATTAAAGAAAATCAAATTCAAAACGATGAAAATTTAACTAATAAATTAACATATCGAGAATATTATTTTAATGAGAATCTTAGTCTTAATAATGGTTATAAATTGCTAGATCGCCAATTGACGGCAATACAATCATTAGATATTAAAGGAAATAAGTATAAGGTTGAAGTAGCTGACTTATATAAAGATAATGAGATAATATCAGTTAAAATTTCAGGAAAGCCTCAAGATTTAATCTATAACATCGAACAGTCTAAAGGTTCAGTTGAACTTATCAAACAAGGAATAATTCCATTTGATGATATTCTTGAATCAGCTGCACTTTGGCTTGTTTTAGAGAAGCCTGTCTCATCTTTGATCGAAATAAACTCTATACAGTTTTTGTTAGCTGTTGATTCGTGGAAAAAAAGAGTAGAGTTTTTTGGTTTAAAGCCACAAATATATATTTCAAAACACGTTAAAAATTGATTCATAAAAAAAGCCCCTACAACGTAGAGGCTTTTCTTTTAAGAATTAAATCTTAAGACACTTTATCACCAGCTTTAGCACCAGACTCAGCTGAAATCACCCAAACACCTTCGCCATTACCGGCTGCAAGTACCATACCGTTAGAAATACCAAAACGCATTTTACGCGGTGCAAGGTTAGCCACCATGACCACCAATTTGCCTTTAAGGTCTTCAGGTGCATAGAACTCACGAATACCACTGAATACATTGCGTGGTTCAGCTTCACCGACATTTAAAGTCAATTGAAGCAATTTATCAGAACCTTCAACGTGAGCTGCATCTAAAACTTCAGCAACACGCAGGTCAACCTTCATAAAGTCTTCAATACCGATAACTTCCGCTTCACCGATTTTCGGTTCAACTTTCGCAGGGGCAGCTTTCTTCTCTTTTTTCTTCTCAACTTTTACAGGTTCAGCCGCAGCCGCTAAAGAGTCTTTAGATGCATCGACCATTGCAGCAACTGCTTTCGGGTCTACACGCTGCATTAACGGTTGGAACAATGCAATTTCATGATTCACTAGAACCGTTTTACCTGAAGCAAAATCAAAGTTTTCAAGTTTTAAGAAGTCTTGAACTTGAGCCGCTAAGGTTGGAAGTACTGGTGCTAAGTAAACAGCCAATTGACGGAATAAGTTAATCCCGACTGAGCAAACATCATGAACTTGTTGTTCTTGACCTTCTTGCTTTGCAAGTGCCCAAGGTTTTTTCTCATCAATATATTGATTGGCTTTGTCCGCAAGTGCCATAATTTCACGAATTGCAGCAGAGAATTCACGTGCTTCATAGGCTTGTGCAATTGAATCACCTGCATCAATAAAGCTTTGCACCAATTCTGGTTCTGCACAGGTTGCACTTAACTTATTATCAAAACTTGTATTAATGAACTTCGCACAACGGCTGGCAATATTGACCACTTTACCGACTAAGTCTGAATTCACTTTTTGCACGAAATCATCTAAGTTTAGGTCAGAATCTTCGACTTTATCAGACAGTTTAGAGGCAAAGTAATAACGTAAATATTCAGGATTTAAATGCTCTAAATAAGTTTCTGCCTTAATAAATGTGCCACGTGATTTCGACATTTTTTGACCGTTTACAGTCAAGAAACCATTGACGAATAAGCCTGATGGCGTGCGATAGTTTGCACCTTCAAGCATTGCAGGCCAGAACAGCGCGTGGAAATAAACGATATCTTTACCAATGAAGTGATAGACCTCATTTTGAGAATCTTTTTTCCAATAGTCGTTAAAGTCTAAATCTGGACGTTTAGTTTTAATGTAGTTTTCAAAACTTGACATATACCCAATTGGTGCATCGACCCAAACGTAGAAATATTTGTTTGGTGCATCTGGAATTTCAAAACCAAAATATGGTGCATCACGGGAAATATCCCAATCGTTCAAGCCATTTTCAAACCACTCATCTAGTTTGTTGGCAATTGAAACAGGCAAACGACCTTCATCACGGGTCCATTTTTGTAGATATTCAGCAAAATTTGGCAATTTAAAGAAGTAATGATCTGACGATTTTTCAACAGGTGTCGCACCACTTAAAGTTGAACGTGGATTTAACAATTCTGTTGCATTATAGGTCGTACCGCAAACTTCACAGGCATCACCGTATTGATCTTCTGCTTTACATTTCGGGCAGGTGCCTTTAATGAAACGATCTGATAGGAACATGCCTTTTTCAGAATCGAACAATTGCGTGACAGGGCGAACGGCAATGTTGCCTGCTTCACGGTTTTTAATATAAATTTCTTCCGAGCGATTTTTATTTTCATCGCTATTGGTCGAATCGTAATGGTCGAAATGCACGCTAAAACCATCAAAATCACGGATATGTTCTTTTTGAACATTGGCAATTTGCGCTTCAGGTGTAATACCGTTCGCTTCGGCACGTAGCATGATTGCAGTGCCGTGAGCATCATCCGCACATACATAAGTCACGTTATGTCCCATTGCACGCATGGCACGAACCCAAATATCAGCTTGGATATAACCGAGTAAGTGACCCATATGGATGGGACCATTGGCGTAAGGAAGGGCATTGGTGACTAAAATATTTCGCACGGATATAACTCTCTCGTTCGTCGTTATGCAAAGTGTTGCAAGGTCAATGATTTTACCTGAGTTAATAGCAAGATGCACAAAGGAATAGGTGAAATGTTTTCAAAAAGGTGTTTGAGCCAGTATGAATGGATCGGTCTTACCTGAGTATTTATAACCAATTTGAGTAAGATACTGAAAAAGAAAAATCAATAAGAAATACCTTGTCTAAAAAAAGCATAAAACAGTTCACTGATCTTTCTAATAAAATTTTAGCTGGAGTTTTAAAGCTGGTCGGTTATACGTTTATATTGATGTTGGTTGTGATCATTAGCTTATATCTCGCATTTTCGATTTGGCTTGGAAATATGAGAGATGAGAAAAATGCAGAAAGAATTGTCACGAGCCAAAATCATGACCATCAAGCTTTTCCACATTTAGCCGAATCCATATTTTTTTATCAGCGGATGTATGTAGGCGATAGTGGCAATTGGGTTGTGGTTTATCCTTTAGACGAACTGACTAAAAAAGAATTTTTACTTCAATATCGAAATCACGAAAATAAACAACAAAGCAATCAGATTGAATGTATTCAACCGACCATTAAAAAACGCTGGAAAAGTTGGCATTCGAATATGCATTATGTACAGCCAGCTGAATGGCTAAAAGATCATAATGATTACAAAGCCCATGATTCTTTTATTGTTTATGGTTCAGAAAAGCATATTAAGATTGTAGAGCAGGCATGTTCACAACAGAACTTTTTCAGGTTGAGCGCTAAAAAAGAAAATGCTCATGATTATTGGGCGATTGCTGAAAAGGAAAAACTCCTGTTTAGTGTGTATCAAATCGATTGAATTCTCTGTTGAAAATAAGCTGAGTGTATTGTTGAGGTTTAAATCTTCAAGAGTAGAAGTCGTTAAACCCTATTTTTTTATATATTGCAGGCTCAATAACAGGGATAATGTTGAGCTAAAGTGATGCTACAGAGTTAGATATAAATGATTGATGACGATTTTGAAGATTTTGAACAACAAGAAGTGACCCGAATTCCGCAACATGAAAAGGGTAAACAACTCGGACAAAGCATTTTAAAAGATGCCGATCAATATCTACAGTCAATGTCTGCCGCTGAACATAAACACCTCATTCAAATGCTAAAAGTACTTGCAGCCAATGAACCTTATTTTAATGTTTTGGCGGATCAGTTAGATCAACCTGTTGACAGTAAAGTTGCCAATGATGCGTTGAATTTAATGCATATTTGGACGTTGATTAATCAACATGAAAACGATGTTGATTTTAATCTTCTTGATGTCATTCACACGGACTATTTCCAAGCTGAATTGCTTGAAGCTTTTGATGCACTTGAAATTGGTGAAAATAAAGCTCAACGTCGTTTGGTGATTCAAGAAGCCTTTAAACTGTATAAGATGCAATGCTTTGCAGGTTGTATTCCAGTTTTATATGCACAATTGGAAGGGTTGTTGACCGATGTCCTGATTGCCAAAGGTTATTTAAAACAGAACCATACCAAGTTTATAGATGTTTATAAAATTGTTCCCGGTTTAAAGGGACATGAAATAAAGAGTTTATGGCATAAGTCGAAAATTGCCTGTGAGTTGAATGTTTATTTTGCTGAATTAGACGCTTATAAAATGGATAGTAGTTCAACCGTGACCATGACCCGTCATAATATTGTACATGGGACAGATGTTGCCCATTTTACCAAGGAACGTAGTTTTGTGCTGTTTATTTGGTTGTTCTCGGTGGTGAGTTTTATGGGTACAGTGAGATAATAAAGTGGTCAGAAAAGAGTGAACTTGATTTGTACTTCACTTAATTTGAGTTTTCTAAGCACGGGCTTTTAATATTTATGTTTTGTGCTATTTGTGGTGTGATGAATAGCATTATAAAGTCGGATCAGTAATATGCTTAAACTTCTCGCAGAAGATTTTATTCAAATTGATAAAATTGATTTAGTTTTGCCTTTGTACCAAGAGTTGGTGGCAAAGACCAAATTGGAACAAGGTTGTATCGCTTACGACCTTTATCATGATCTGCGAGATCAAGGACATTTTATCTTTGTTGAGGAGTGGGCTGACCGTGTTGCTTTAGATGTACATGTCCAATCTGAACACTTTCAGCGCCTTGTTCCGCAAATTGATCAATATCAACGAAAACAGGCTATTTTTACTCATATGCAAAGTTTTGAACAGCTGCTTAAAAAAGCATAAGCTTACTTTTCTGTTTCAATCAGTTGCTTGATCTTGATTGCTTTTTCAAAATGATCGAGTTGATGCGTTTTAATCCACCATTCAGCCGCTTGCATTAGAAGTTCAGGATTGTCATTTTTGTTGGCGAAAAAAGCATAAAAAGACAGTCCGACATTACTGCCTTTTTTTGCAATTTTTTCATTGCAGACTTGAATGATTTTTTCACGTAGCTGCTTTTGCATTAGAATGGGCTCACCGACTGAATGCTTAATTCATTTTTTGATTTTGCATTTTTAAGACGCAAGAAAGCATAATCCAAGTGATGTTCAGTTAAAAACTGGGTTATTTAAAGGCCTAATGCTAAAAATTTAACACTTAAACAATCATATTCAATTTTTAGCACCGTTGAAATCATCATTTTGGAAAAGTGTTTAAATTATGGTCATAAATTGCATCATTGTATGACTTCAACTTAAAGTTGGGGGGGAATTGCACTCAAATTGAAATCATACAATATCGCTTTAACTTGATACAATTTAATTAAATTTATAGCTCACGCCATATTTTATTTTTGTCATTTAAAGAAACAGTAAAATTAAAATTTGAATCATCACAGACCAATAAACCTTTAGGTGTGTGCATCAGTACTTTTAAAATAGTACCTTCTTCAAAAATTAAAGGATGACAATTTTCTTTTTTTAGCGTGATTGGTTTTAATAATTCAATAATGATTTTTTCCATATTGCTTCCCCAGCAGTGGCCAGAATGTATTGCAATAATAACATGATTTGCTGTTTGTTTAACCAATTTTACCAAGATTGAGATATACATCAAAAAAATTAGCATAAGTTTTGGCAATCAATATGCAGCTTATAGCATGATGTTATTGCATGGCGTGACCTTAAATAATTTTGATTTTGAGCCTTTTTAAGATGCTTAAATTTGAATATTATTCGATTATTTTTTTAAGATCTTTTTAATTAAAGGCGAATAGTATAGTAACAAACGACTAGAGATCGTCTATTTGGATTTGAAATGTAAATTAAATTTCAGAAAAAGGATAGTCAAATTTATGTTTTTTAAGTTTGTGATGATTTTTTGCTGTGCCGCATCAGTATATTTTTTGGATGCGATCAATCACATTTTTTATTGCAGAAGATATTGATATGCTAAGTGCTAGAGGCAGCCAACAATCTGTGAGTTAAAAGATAGCTTTTGTTGCTTGATGTGGCGCTAGATTAAAAATGTTACACGTGAAAAAACATTTCACAAACAGTGAATAAGTTGCTACAAAGATGAAAAGACTAGAATAATAGCCGATATCGCCATTTGTCTTAAAGCCTGTTAGGTTTTGAGTGATGGACGAAGTTGCCAATGAAAAATAAAGGAATCCCCAAACCGAATGTTTAAATCTTTTTTTCCGAATCCGAAATGGTTCTTTTTGTCGTTGCTGCTGTGGTTTGTCGTTAATATCAGTTTATGGTATTCCGGTGGCAGTGCTTGGGGCACATTTTTAGGCTTTGCATCAGGCTATAACGATGCTGAATTACCGATTGGTGTAAGTCGTTTTTGGGCACCTTCATTTTTATGGTTTTATCTGTGGTTCTTTGTCTCTACTGTAATTTTTGCTTTGTTCTGGCGGTTTAAATCGAGCAATCCATGGCAAGGGTGGTCTGTTTGGGGATCGGCCTTTATTTTGTTTAATATTTGGTTTTCAGTACAAGTCAATGTTGTGGTTAATGCTTGGTATAGCCCATTTTATGACTTAATTCAGAAGATGCTGGGTAGTGGCGGCGGTGATGTCAATTTACTTTATAGTGAAACAATGACGTTTCTATATGTGGCAATGGTTTATGTCACCATTGCCGTATTTAACCTATTCTTTGTCAGTCATTATATCTTTCGTTGGCGTACAGCCATGAATGACTATTACACCGCACATTGGGAGCAATTACGGCATATTGAAGGGGCATCGCAGCGTATTCAGGAAGATACCATGCGCTTTGCTAAAACCACTGAAAGTTTAGGGGTCAGTTTGATCCAAGCCGTAATGACTTTAATGGCCTTTTTACCGGTGCTATTACAGTTGTCTTCACATGTGAAGCAATTGCCTGTGATTGGTGAGATTCCGTATGCTTTGGTTTGGGCAGCCATTAGTTGGGCTGTACTGGGTACGGTTATATTGATGTTGGTCGGTTATAAATTACCCGGCTTAGAGTTTAATAACCAAAAAGTGGAAGCTGCATATCGTAAAGAGTTAGTGTATGGGGAAGATTATGCTGATCGAGCTGATCCACTGACTTTAAAAGAGCTGTTTAGTAAAGTTCGTTTTAATTATTTCCGTTTATATTTCCATTATGCCTATTTTAATATGGTGCGTATTTGGTATATGCAATTGGACAATCTGTACGGTTTATTTGTGCTCTTTCCCAGTATTGCCGCAGGAGCGATTACACTCGGTCTAATGATGCAAATTCTAAATGTATTTGGCAATGTACGTCAGTCATTCCAATATTTAATTGAGTCATGGCCAACGATTATTGAATTGCTTTCAATTTATAAGCGTTTAAGAGCATTTGAATCGACTTTAGATCATTAAGTTTCAAGTATAAAAAGCCCTGAAAAAATGAATGCCAGTCAGTTTGGAAGTTGATTGGCATTTTTTAATTCTAAAAGATAAGTGCATAAAATAGTGCAGGAAGTTGTAGTATTTAGGCCTTATTTTAAGTCATTAAATGACATTTAAAAGGGTGGTATTCTCGCTATAATGAATTAAAAAATGAGGATAAGAACAATATGAAAGCTTTTCAGCATCTCTTTGTTTTAGTTTGTTTTACTGTAACCAGTTCTGTGGGTTATGCCAAAGCCATTCAAGGCATGTCTTTTGCTCATCAAGATTGGGAAATCTATTGTAGTAATACAGGGACTTGTCGGGCAGCGGGGTATCAGGATGAGCGTATAGAAAATATGCCAGCATCGTTATTAATCATCCGTAAAACGGGCGAAAAACAGGCTGTTCAGATGAGATTTGCATTATCGGAATATGATCAGGCCCTAGATAAAAAAAACCTTAAAAATATTCACTTTTATGTCAATGCAAAAGACTTTGGTGCTGTCACCGTCGATGGTTCAGAAGCACCGTTATTGGGCGTACTGAATACAGCACAAGTCAATGGACTATTACAACAAACACAGAAAAGTGTGAATATTGTATTTAAGAATGTTCATTACTCATGGAAAATCTCAGATGCAGGAATGACCGCTACTTTATTAAAAATGGATGATTTTCAAAAACGTGTTGGTACTGTTGGGGCTTTAGTCAAAAAGGGCACAGCCGATGAATCGAAGGTTTTGGTTGCACAGCCAAAGCTGATGCTGAAGAAAATTAAAACCACATCTAAGCCTTATTTAGTCCTTAAACCAGATACCAAACCCTACAAAGCCTTATATACAACTTTGATGGCAGCACAACCTAAATTGCAAGATGGTCATGGCTTTTGTGAAGGTATTTATACGGAAAATGGTGTGCAATCGCAAAAAATAGAGCTCTATAAACTCAGCAATCAAAAAGTTTTAGCAACCACGTTATGTTGGCGCGGTGCATATAACGAAGGTTTTGGCGCGTGGGTCATAGATGGTTCTTTAAAGGGTAAAGCGACCTTTGTGACTGAGTCTGCCTCAGATTTTGCCGAGGGTGAGATCAGTAGCTCACAAAAAGGTCGTGGCATTGGTGATTGTTGGTCGATGAGTGAATGGATTTGGGATGGAAAAACTTTCGTTCAGAGCATAGATCGTTGGTCGGGCATGTGTAAAGGAGTGGCAGCTGGTGGGGTTTGGAATTTAGATTTGATTGAAAGTGTGGTGAGGTAATGGGTTAAACACTTATTTTTGAATCATGTCGAGATCCATTCATCATAAAGAGAATAGAGCTGAATCTGCTCATAATAGAAAATGACAAATGGCGTGAGGGATTATTTACCCTTAACCAATGATGAAAGATTAAAAAGGGGAAATGAAGTGTTATCTGGTTATTATTTTAACTTTAAAACCTTTGGAAGTTGGCAATTTATAGTCTGTTTTGAGTGAAAAGTAAAAACCAGATTAAGTTAAATTGATAATAAAATCAAAGTTTTGTGTTTGTTATTTTTTGTCTTTTCCTATATTTTCTTTTATACAGCATAATTGGGCATTGATACGTGAATTTCAGAACATTAATCTTGATGGGGGGAGTTGGCATCGCTTTACATGGCTGTACCAGCATGGACAGTTTAAGCTCAGATTCAGTTAAAAATTTTACTTCACCTCAGGAATTAATTGCTCAAAAAAATATTAATCATGCAAATGGTCAAGCAAAGGAATATGTTTATGATTGGGGGGCGAAGCAAAGCAATAATGAAGCACAATCCTTATATCCAAGAAAATATTTAACCCATTATTGCTCCGCAAAAGGGGGCAAGTTTGCACTTTTGTACAAAAGCAGCATGTCTTTAGTCAAGGATGCACCAGCGAAAAAACGTTTATCTGGCAATAGTCATGTCAAGCAAGGAATTGGTGCATATAAGTGTGTGCAAAGTAATGGGCAAAGCTGGATCGTTTCAATTGAACCCACGGCTGAACGTAAGTTCACGGATGGCAGCGAAACGCGGGTGGTTAGCTTACAAAGTAAGGTAATGACGGTTCAAGAAAGTCAGAAATTTTATAAAAATATATCAACCGATGCTGTGGTTAAAAAGAGCGCTGTAAATAATCAGACCGTGAAAACCACAACCAGCAAAGCAGCTATTGCGAAAGAAAGCGAAATTAAAAAAGAAGACAAGCCTGTGGTTGAATCACCTGTTAAGCCAGTCGAGAAAGCGGTTGATACACCTCAACAGCAGCAGCTTAAAGCTTTTGTTGCTGCGCGTCGTGATTTGAACAAAGGGCAAAACCAATTGAATGCCTGTAATAATGCGCAGCGTGCGTATAATTTTGGCAAATTACCCAATGCCAATGGTACAAATGTTTATGCAGAGTCGGGGATGTTGGTTGCACGTTGTTTTACCAGTGTGCCGAGTTATAGTAGTCGTTTTTCCAACTCAAAGGCTCAAGCTAAAAATATTTTGCAGAACTTAGCGAATAATCATAATCATGCTGGTGCGAAGCACATGTTGAAACAATTGAAATAACTTTATCTGTGGGGTAATTCTTGAATAGTGGGCTTATTGATACGATTTAATCTAGCTGCTATTTGGGTCTCATTTAGTTAAGGCTCATTCCACTGCATTGTAGTGGAATGAGCAAAATAGATCTGCATTTGAAGATTATTTTGACCTGTATTAAAGGGTAATGGTCGCACCTAATGCTTTAACAAACTGTGCTAACCAAGCAGGATGAGCCGGCCAAGCAGGGGCAGTGATCAGATGCCCATCCGTTACCGCTTCAGTCACTGCGATGTCTGCATACTGACCACCTGCAAGTTTAACTTCCGCAGCACAGGCAGGGTAAGCCGAGCATAAACGACCTTTCAGTACATCAGCAGCCGCAAGAAGTTGCGCACCATGACATACAGAAGCAATGGGTTTTTGTACGGCATCAAATTCACGCACAATTTCAATGACGCGTGCATTCATGCGTAAGTATTCTGGGGCACGGCCACCCGGAATGACCAGTCCGACATAGTCCTGAGTATGGACGGCACTGAAGTCATAATTAATGGCGAAATTATGCCCACGTTTTTCACTATAGGTTTGTTCACCTTCAAAGTCGTGAATGGCAGTCGCAATACTGTCACCTGCTTTTTTGTCTGGGCAAACGGCATGTACGGTATAACCTAAACCTGTGAGGAACTGAAAAGGCACCATGGTTTCGTAGTCTTCGGCATAGTCACCAACGAGCATTAAGATTTGTTTTGACATATTTCCCTCTTTCTTTTCTTAGATCTGATTTATATAAGGTTTTGTTTCACCATAGCAGAATAAGATGGCTGTTTTAAGTAGGGTATTGTTTTCTTTAGTCGTAGGATTGATGAGGGGCAAAGTATTTCTTTGAAAAGGCCATACTCTTTGGATATGTAACTTCACAACAGAGCCCTCCCGATAGTAATTCAATGTTAGGAGTTCGTTTGTTACTTTGGGAAAATCCAAAGTAACCAAAGATTTTTTGTCATCCGCAGAACTCGTCAAATACCATCTCTTATTAAGTTGTTCGCAGAAACTTTATTAAATAATGAAGTCCGGCCTCGAACAACTGCGAATGACGTTGTCATGTGATTTAATAAAGTATTTTATTAGAATATTTTGAATTATGCAGGATTCGCTTTACTCTTAGATTTTCATTATTTGACCTAAAGAGTTGTTAATTCTGTTTTTTCTATCCTATTACTAGTCGTTTCATTCATAGATTGTGAATTTTCAATAAGCTTAATAAATTTAATACTTTCCGATATATCATCCACTTTTTTTAAGACTTAGATTAGCATTTGAAGTGCAACACCATATTCTTTGATCCAAACGCATATAACGAAATGCGCTTAAAACCTTTAAATGGTTTTATCACTTGAAAATAAATAGATGAAATAGAGAAATGAAACCAATGAAAAATATACTTTTTGCTTGCTGTTTTATGGCATTCAGTTCTGCTGCATTTGCTCAAGAAATAAAAGGAATTTCGACCACTTTGGCTGCACCTCTAGATATTTTGGCGTTTAAAAAAGCACAGTTCAGTCAACAGGAGCAGAACCAATTATGCGCACAAGTGAAAGAGCTTTGTCAGCATCGTGATCAATGGCGTAGCCTAAAAACCCCAGATCAGCGTTTATGGCTGTTATCTGGTGCAGATATTGCTCAGTTTAGCTCATCTACAACGGGGCTTAAATTGTTGAAGCAATGGCATATCGATATTTCCAGTCAAGAGGATGGTACATCGACTGGGCAATTTTTATTTCCCAAGCTGTTTCCGATGGCGCAAAACCGTTATGCCATTGCAGTGATTGATACTTTTTCTGAAATGTATTCGGGTGGTGGAGCAGGCATCGAGCGCGCCAGTTTTTATGAATTAAAGGACTCAGGCAATACGCATGCATTTATTAAAAACTATCCGTTTAGTTTGAATCGAATGATTCGTGCTTGTTTTTCCGAACAAGACTATGAAAGCTCAAAAGGCAATTGCCATGATGAAGATGCTTTAAGTTTAGATATCCGTCCCATTAAGCCGATGCTGTGGCAATTCCGCTATCGTTATCATTTGAGTGTATCCCCAGCATCGGATTCAGGCGAGAAATCGTATCAAGGCAGTCGAAACCTGAATATTGATTTAAATAAAGCACCTCAGCAGCCGAATATTCCTGAAACATGGAATTATGCGGGCATGGAATAAAGAGCAGAAAAACGGATTTAAGCGATGCACATTTTACTAAAGCTTGAATCATTTTGATGTGCACAATTTACACAGTCATAATTGGGGATAACATTGGCGCTGTGGTACAAAGAAATAGATGATTATTTGGAAATCAGTTTATGTCACGTCTTTATACTTCTGCCCGCCGTAAATTTTCTTCTTTAAGCCGTTCTGTGTTGATGGTAATGGCTGTATTGGGCACGACACAAGTGGCAATAGCAGGAGCTACAGTTGATCAACTCAGTGCTTGTTTGGTCAAGTCCACGACTACGACGGATAAAACAGCGGTACTGCAATGGACATTTGCGGCTTTGGCGGCACACCCTGACCTGAAAGTATATAGCAATGTCACGGAAGAACAGCGCATACAGTTGGATAAAAACGTGGCGCAGGTATTACAACGGATTTTAGTCGAGCAATGTTCAGCACAGACCAAAGCAGTAATTCAGGCGGAAGGTTTGCAAGCAGTGGGTGACAGTTTTCAGGAGTTAGGCAGCATTACGGGGGAAGAAATTATTAAGAACCCTGAAGTAAAGCAGCAGTTAAAAGGTGTAATTCGTTATGTGGATTTAAATAAATTGGTGATGACTTTTTTAACGCCTGATGTTTGGAGTAAGTTGGGGATTACGAGATAAAGATAAAAGTATCTCTTTGAAAAAAGAGATACTGCTTAAAGTTCTTATTTTTAATGGTAAAAAGAATTGAGTTAAGCATTAAATTTGTTAATATTTGCGTAAAATTTTAAAGTAAGTTATTCAATACATGAAAAAAATAGTCATAAGTTTATTGGTGTTAGGGTTAACGGGTTGTAGTGCAGGGATGGTGAATCAGTCAAAAAAGATGTTAGGTTTAAAACTGTATCAAGATTCTAATGCTGCACACATTGCGAATATTCGTATTGAGCATAAAGATAATTTTGGTGTGAGATTGTATCCAAATGGTTGTATGACATCTATGCAACCTAAATTTCAAATGCTGCCAGAAGTGGCAAGTGTTGGAACATTTAAAGAACAAATGCAGAGTAAACAAATAAATTATAAACAAAAACTGCTTGGTATACCTTTCCCTCCAAGTGAGATTGGCTTTGCAGAGTTTAAATTGCCTGCTGAACGGTTTTTAGCGATAAGTGCTTATAAGAGCTATCATAATGGTGTGGAACTACGTGGTTGCGGTGTAGATGCGATTTATAAATTTGCTGCCAATAAAAATTATGAGCTATTAGATAATGCATCAAGTATGCAATGCTCATTAGAAATTAATGAGATTATGCCAGATGGTAAGCGTGTTGAATTACAACCTTTAAAATATCTAAATAATATTAATGAATGGGCTGGTTGTGATGCTCAGCTTGAGGGTTTAAATTAAATAGAATGTTAATTTAAAAGAGTCTCCCTCTTGCGTGTAATAAGACTCATCCTTAAAAAGGAGAGGGAATATCACGTATCAAACTAATCACGTGACAAAGTCTCCATTTTAAAAGGTGAGAAGCGAAGCTTAGCAAGGAGAGGGATTCCAAAGAATTCCTCATAAAAAATGACTTAGAAAGTTGAATACATCCTAAGTCTTTGAATTTTAAAATAAATGGTACTTTTTTCTAGTCATTTTCTTAAGTGGTGTATGTTTAAATCGATTGAGTATTTGTATTAAAATTTAATTAATTTAATTAATTAATTTAAATATTTAATAAAAAGGAAATTTTTATGACTTCAGTTGTAGTGTGGTTAAATGAAGAAGATAACTCGTCAAATTTATGGGCAACAGCAGATAGTAGGATTACCCACCAAAATGCACAGGGCAGCATAGCAAGAAGCTTAGAGATCTTTCCAAAAATTTATGAACTTGAATTAAAGATTGCGTTAGACCCAATTCGTATCCAATACAAGACTGCTCATAGCCTAGGTATGGCAATAGCAGGTAACGTTTTATTAAGTATGGCTGTTAAAAATACTGCTGAATACTTGTTTAAACACTTAAGTTTGGTTGACTCATCTACTCCCATTGTGGAGTCAATTAATCTGAAACAAAAACTACCCCCAATCCGTCATGTTATTTATTTGATAAATAATATTGCTAAACAGGTAATGTATTCCCATGTAAAAAATACGGGGAATAGAAAAGAAAAATTTGAAGTTTGTATTTTTGGATATTGTCCAATAGAGCAAAATTATCAAGCTCATAATATCGTTTGCCAGACATTACCTAATGATCTATATAATGAAAAAGAAGAAGAGTTTGAGTGTTTTGAAAATTTTATTGAAGAAAAAATATTTGATTTAGATTCAGCTGAATTACAATATATTTTACTTGGTGATAAAAAAGATAATATTGTGAAATTAATAGAGGAGGAAGTAGAAGCTAAAAAAATAAGTAATCAATCTATTTATCGTGCTCCAATGAGAATTATGCAAAAAATTGTAGATGAAGAGGAATATATGTCTACTATTGGTAGTTATGCTCAGCATGCTATAGCTGATCAAAGTTTTGTTAGAGTCGGTGGTGGAGTGACTCCTACAACAGGACTCTCATTTTTTGGTTATCGTTTGGGAGAAATTGATGAAAATGGTAATGTGACTACTCCCTTAATGGGGCAATGTTTTATCGCACCTTTTGCTATGTGTTTTTAAAAAAACCCGTCTTAAGACGGGTTTTTTATTCTAAAATTAATCAGTCTCAACCAATCAATTTCTTCATCAATTCATTTACTTGTGCAGGGTTGGCTTTACCCTTAGACGCTTTCATCACTTGACCGACAAGACCGTTGAAAGCCTTCTCTTTACCCGCTTTGAATTCTTCAACCATTTTTTCATTGGCTGCAAGTACATCTTTAATAATCGCTTCAATTGCACCTGTGTCGGTTTCTTGCTTCAAGCCTTTTTCGCTAATAATGGCATCGGCAGATTTGCCTTCATCCCACATAAAGCCAAAGACTTGTTTCGCAATTTTACCGCTAATGGTGTTGTCAACAATACGCGCAATCATGCCGCCTAACTGTTCAGCCGAAACAGGGGATTCAGCAAGGTCTAGGCTCGCTTTGTTTAAAGCAGCAGAGAATTCGCCCATCACCCAGTTTGCAGCCACTTTACCTTGAGCCGCACCGCCAGAAGCCGCCACAACAGCTTCATAGAAGTCAGCCATTTCGCGTGAAAGCGTCAATACATGAGCATCGTATTCAGTCACAGCAAAGTCAGCCACAAAACGCTCACGACGTGGCGCAGGCAATTCAGGCAAAGTCGCACGTGCTGCTTCAATCTGAGCATCAGAAATAATCACAGGCAACAAGTCAGGATCAGGGAAATAACGGTAATCGTTCGCTTCCTCTTTCGAGCGCATTGAACGGGTTTCCATTTTCACAGGATCAAAAAGACGCGTTTCTTGGTCAATTTTGCCATCCCATTCCAAAATTTCCATTTGACGTTCAATTTCAACATTGATCGCTTGTTCAATGAAACGGAATGAGTTGAGGTTTTTCAGCTCACAACGTGTACCAAATTCATTGCCCGGGCGACGCAACGACACGTTACAGTCACAACGGAACGAACCTTCGGCCATGTTGCCGTCAGAAATACCCAACCAACGTACTAAAGTGTGAATCGCTTTAATATAGGCAACCGCTTCTTCAACCGAACGCATATCGGGTTCAGACACGATTTCAAGTAAAGGTGTACCAGCACGGTTTAAGTCAATGCCTGACATACCTTCAAATTGGTCGTGAATTGATTTACCTGCATCTTCTTCAAGATGGGCACGGGTCACGCCAATGCGTTTAACTGTGCCATCTTCAAGTTGAATGTCGATGTGACCTAAGCCAACAATGGGATTGTCCATTTGGCTAATTTGGTAGCCTTTAGGCGAGTCGGGGTAGAAATAGTTTTTACGTGCAAATACCGATGCTTTGTCGATATAAGCATCAATTCCCAAACCAAAGCGAATGGCAAGATCAACCACTGCTTTGTTCAAAACTGGCAACACACCCGGCATCGCCAAATCAACAAGGCTAGCCTGTGTATTTGGGTCTTGTCCAAAAGTGGTTGAAGAACCCGAGAAGATTTTAGAGTTTGTTGCGAGTTGAGTATGAATCTCAATCCCGATCACCACTTCCCAACCATCAATCAACAGTGATTTAGCTTTCTTTTGAGCTGTTTTTGAGATATTGGTCATTTATGCATTCTCCTCAGCAATTGCCGCACGTTGAGTATGCCAATCGGTCGCTTGTTGATACTGATGCACCACAGACAACAATTGCGATTCAGACCAATAGTTACCAATCAGCTGTAAGCCAACAGGCAATTGATCTTTATCAAAACCAACAGGCGCATTGATTGCAGGAAGACCCGCCAAGTTCACCGCGATGGTGTAGATGTCGCCCAAATACATTTCAACTGGATCTAAAGAAGCACCAATCTTATATGCTGTGGTTGGCGCAGAAGGAGCGGCAATCACATCAACAGATTCAAACGCTTTTAAGAAATCTTGTTGGATCAGACGACGTACTTTTTGTGCTTTGACATAGTAAGCATCGTAATAACCAGCAGACAACGCATAAGTACCAATCAAGATACGACGTTGCACTTCAGCACCAAAACCTTCAGAGCGTGAGCGTTTGTATAAATCCATCAAATCAACTGGATTTTCACAACGGTAGCCATAACGCACGCCATCATAGCGCTGTAAGTTTGACGATGCTTCGGCAGGCGCAATCAAGTAATACGTCGGAACATAAGCTTCAGTCATGTTGAGATCAATCTCAACCAAGGTTGCGCCCATTTCTTCTAACTTTTTCAATGATTCTTCAACACGCGCTTTAACGTCCGCATCTAAGCCAGCAACATTAAAGTATTGTTTAGGAATACCAATGCGTAAACCTTTTAGCGCTGTGTTATTTAGGTTTGAAACATAATCATCAACGTCTTTTTCAATCGAGGTTGAATCTTTTGCATCATGACCTGCCATCACGTTCATCAGGTAAGCACAGTCTTCAGCCGAGCGCGCCATTGGGCCGCCTTGGTCTAAGGAAGATGCATACGCGATCATACCGAAACGTGATACACGACCATAAGTCGGTTTAAGCCCTGTAAGGCCACAGAAGGATGCAGGCTGACGAATTGAGCCACCTGTATCTGTACCTGTAGCAAACGGTGCAAGGTCAGCCGCAACAGCCGCAGCAGAACCACCCGATGAACCACCTGGAACATGATCCAGTGCCCACGGATTTTTGGTTGCGCCAAAGTAAGATGACTCCGAGGTTGAACCCATGGCGAATTCGTCCATGTTCACTTTACCCAAAGTCACCAGACCCGCAAATTTACCTTTCGCTACAACAGTTGCGTCGTAAGGCGAGATAAAGTTATCCAACATTTTAGAACCCGCAGTGGTCTTAATCCCTTGGGTACAAAAAATATCTTTGTGGGCAATCGGTACACCAGTCAGTACAGTTGCAGTACCTGCTTTGATTGCAGTATCCGCAGCATCCGCTTGAGCCAATGCTTGTTCTGGGGTCACGGTTACAAAACTTTGCACTTGAGCATCAATTTTATCAATGCGTTTTAAATAATGTTCAGTCAGTTCGCGAGATGAGAATTTAGCTTGGCTTAAACCCTCAGTGATTTCACGAATCGATAAGCGATGTAAATCAGTCATGAGAAAAAATTCTTTACCTTAAATTTGATTTAATGGGTTTAACTGAATAAAAATTATTCAATCACGCGAGGAACTAAGTACAAGCCATCCTGTGTTGCAGGTGCAACAGCTTGATATTCTTCACGATGATTATCTTCAGAAACCACGTCTTCGCGTAAAGGTTGTGGATGATCAAATGGGCTTTTAAGTGGTTCAACACCATCAGTGTCAATCCCTTTTAAGGTGTCCATCATGCCTAAAATTTTATTTAGACTTTGAGCATATTCAGTAGATTGCGTGTCATCTAGCGACAATCGAGCAAGATTGGCGATTGCCGAAACTGTTTGTGCATTTAAATCCGCAGAATGCTGTGCATCCGATGTAGACATAACATCACCTGAGTCAGTATTAAAAAAATTCAAAATATCGTGCGTTATAATAAGCGATTGACTTGTTCAAATCATCACATTTAGTTAAAGTTGCCACCTTGCGTCCACATAAAGTTTAATCGAGAACGTCTCCGTGATTCTAAAAAGACTAATTGGCTTGTTTTCGCCCGATCTAGCCATTGATTTAGGTACAGCAAATACACTTATTTATGCACCAGGACGAGGCATTATATTAAATGAACCGACTGTTGTGGCAATTCGTCATAGTGGTTCACAAAAAATTGTTGCCGCGGTTGGTCTGGATGCAAAGCAAATGCTGGGTCGTACGCCTGCGAATATTTCTGCAATTCGTCCAATGAAAGATGGTGTGATTGCCGATTTTGAAGTCACAGAAACCATGCTGCATCAATTTATCAGTAAAGTGCATGAGAAACGTCTATTTCCACCTGCACCGCGTGTTGTTGTATGTGTGCCATGCAAATCGACCTTGGTAGAACGCCGTGCCATCCGTGAAGCCGTTTTTAATGCTGGTGCACGTGATGTTCGTTTAATTGAAGAACCAATGGCTGCGGCAATTGGTGCAGGTATGCCAGTTGAGCAAGCATGTGGTTCAATGGTGGTCGATGTTGGTGGTGGTACGACTGAAATCGCAATTATTTCATTACAAGGTTGTGTCTACGCTGATTCATTACGTATCGGTGGTGATGTCTTTGATGAGCAAATCATTAACTACGTACGTAAAGCACACGGTTGTGTGATTGGTGAAACGACCGCTGAAGTGATTAAAAAAGAAGTCGGCATGGCTTTGCTTGATCCTGACTCAAAAATACTTGAAATTGAAGTACGTGGTCGTAACTTGGCAGAAGGTGTGCCTCGTGCAATTACCGTAACTTCTGTTGAAATTGCCCAAGCGATTTCTGATCCATTACAAAATATTGTTTCTGCGGTGAAGTCGGCACTTGAACAAACCCCGCCTGAATTGTCTTCTGACATTGCAGAGCGTGGCATTGTATTGACGGGTGGCGGTGCATTATTACGTAATCTAGACAAACTCCTTGCACAAGAAACGGGCTTACCTGTGGTTGTTGCTGAAGATCCATTGACGTGTGTGACTCGTGGTGGTGGTAAAGTCTTAGAATTCTTTGATAATCCAAATCATGACATGCTATTTGTAGGCTAAGTTAAGGACGAGGCGGGTGCAAACAAATCTGTTTTCTAGACAACCGCCATCTTTTCGCTCATTTATCATTGCGGTCATCACATGTTGGGTTGTGCTATTTTTTAATTGGCGTATGCCGCATGTGATTCAACCCGCACGTGATGTCTTGTATGCGGCATATAATCCCATTTATGCCTTAGCAAGTTATCCAGTGTTATCGCGAGAATGGCTCAATCAACAAACCAAGTCCGAGGCGCAGTTACGTCGTGAAAATACCGCGATGCATGCCGAACTTTTACAGGCGCAAGTTCGTCTGCAAAAACTATCTGAACTTTCTGCTGAAAATACGCGTCTAAGAGGCTTACTCGATACTCCACTGATTATTGATGGTCGTATGGAAATTGCAGAAGTGATTGGTACAGATGCAGATCCACTTCGTCATATTATTGTGATTAACCGCGGTGCCAGTAGCCAACTGAAAGTGGGTCAAACGGTACTGGATGACAAAGGCATTATGGGGCAGATCATTAATGTCTATCCACATAGTAGTCGCGTGATGTTATTGTCGGATAAAGAGCATTCTTTATCTGTACGTTTAGAACATACTGGAATGCGTGCCATTGTTTCGGGTACTGGTGATTTAGGTCATTTGAAAATGGAATATGTTCCAACCAGTGCCAATATTAAAGTGGGTGAAAAAGTCTATAGTTCTGGACTGGGTGCACATTTCCCTGCGGGTTATTTGGTCGGAACGGTGTCTAAGGTGAATCGACATAATTCAGGTGAGTTTTCCAAAATTGATGTGATTCCAGCAGCACAGTTGGCCGGTGGGCATCATGTGGCGGTTCTATTTTCCGATTCTTTAGCGATGGAGCAACCTTATGCTAATCGCTAAACTGCGTTCTGAAAAAAATCGTGATCCGTTAATTGCCATTGTGCTTTCCGTCATTATTTGTTCAGTACTCATCGTTTATCCGTTGTCTTATGCTGTTTCAGGTGCGCGTCCATTATTCATGTTGTTGGTGGTGCTGTTTTGGGTCATGTGTCAGCCAACATGGTGTGGTATTTGGTTTGCTTTTGGGACAGGGATTTTTACCGATCTTTTGGTTGATGCGCCTTTAGGCATGAATGCCTTCAGTTTTGTCGTCATTACCTTTGTGGCACGATTTTTAACCCGTGAACGCCGTATTTTGACTTTTGCTAATCTGTGGGTAATTAGCTTTTTAGCTGTATTGGCACATTTATTTATCACTTGGATTGCGCAAATTATGGGTGGATTGCAGTTTTCGATTGCAAGGCACTGGCAGCCTTTGTTGAGCAGCATTTTAGTTTTCCCACTGATTTATTTTGTACTGAAAAAATGGCGCATTTAATTCTTGCTTCAAGTTCTCCACGTCGCCGTGAGTTACTGCAACAACTGGGACTCGACTTCGACATTTTTAGTCCAGAGATTGATGAGTCTGTTTTAGTGGGCGAAAATGTTGCAGCCTATGTTGAACGACTGGCATGTGCGAAAGCTCAAGCGGTTTTAGAGCAATTCCCCGATGCCATTATTCTTGCTGCTGATACCAGTGTTGGGGTAGATGATCAAATTTTAGGTAAGCCTGAATCTAAGCAACATGCTTTTGAAATGTGGCAATCCATTTCAGGACGTAAACATGATGTATTTTCAGGTGTTTGCGTGCGTACAAGTCGCGAAAAATCAAGTATAGTGGTACGAACTCAGGTTGAGTTTCAAGCATTAAGCCGCAATGATATGGAAGATTATTGGGCAACAGGTGAGCCTTTAGGTAAAGCTGGTGCTTATGCTATTCAGGGGGTTGCAGCACGTTATATTCCTCGTATTGAAGGAAGTTATAGTAATGTGGTGGGCTTACCCTTATACGAAGCAGTACAGTTATTAAAAGTAGTTAAGGCACTAAATTAACTGCTGAACAAGAATTTTTATAATGTTTTGAGTCTTATTATGTCTGACGAGCTACTGATTAACGTCACCCCTATGGAATGTCGGGTGGCTTTAATCCAAAATGGTACGGTCAATGAATTATTTGTAGAACGCACGGTTAAACGTGGTTTAGTGGGCAATATTTATAAAGGCAAAGTGGTTCGCGTTTTGCCGGGTATGCAAGCGGCATTTGTCGATATTGGTTTATCTCGTACAGCCTTTTTACATATCAATGATATGATTTGGCCACGTAATCAGCCCACACCCAATGTATTTGAATTGCTGCAACCGGGGCAAATTCTTACGGTTCAAGTGATGAAAGACATGCTTGGAACCAAAGGTGCTCGTTTAAGTACAGACCTGTCAATTCCTTCGCGTTATTTAGTCCTCATGCCGTATGGTCATCATATTGGTGTTTCACAGCGCATTGAGTCTGAAGAGGAACGTAATCGCTTACGTTCGATGATTGAGCCTATTCAAACCACACATCAGCTACCGGGCAGTGTGATTGTTCGTACGGCTGCTGAAGGGATTCCCGAATCAGAAATTGCCCAAGATATGGCATATTTGGCCAAGCTTTGGGAATTTATTCAACGTAAACAAAAAAGTATTGTGGTGCCTTCACTTATTTTTGAAGAGTTACCTCTTCCGCAACGTGTGATTCGAGATTTAGCCAACGAAGCGACCTCTAAAATTTCAGTTGATTCACGTGAAATTCATGCCAAATTACAAGAATTTGTCGCTGAATTTGTACCCAGTATGCAAACAAGACTGATTCACTATCCGGGTGAACGTCCTATTTTCGATTTATATAATGTCGAAGAAGATATCCAAAAGGCACTACAAACGCGTGTAGCGCTTAAGTCTGGTGGATATTTGATGATTGATCAGACTGAAGCCATGACCACCATTGATGTCAATACGGGTTCATATGTGGGAGGACGAACACTAGAAGATACGGTGTTTAAAACGAATATGGAGGCAACGCAAGTCATTGCACGTCAACTCCGCTTACGTAACTTGGGTGGCATTATTATTATTGACTTCATTGATATGCAAGAAGCACAGCATCGTGAAGAGGTGATGAGTCAGTTCGAGCGTATGCTTGAACGTGATCATGCAAAAACCAAGATTACACAAGTTTCGGAACTGGGTTTGGTTGAAATGACCCGTAAGCGTACCCGTGAATCTTTGGAACATTTACTCTGTGAATCCTGCCCAACATGTCAGGGTCGTGGTTATGTGAAAACGGCAGAGACAGTGTGTTACGAAATTTTTCGAGAAATTTTAAGATATGCACGTGCTTTTGAATCAAAAAGTGGCTTTACTGTGATTGCTCATCCGTTGGTGATTGACCGATTGTTAACAGCCGAAGCACCCGCAGTAGCCGATTTAGAGCATTTTATAGGGCGTGTGATTAAGTTTCAGGTGGAAAATTTATATACGCAAGAGCAATACGATATCATTCTGAGTTGAAATTGTAACAGAATATCGTTAAACACTTGTTACATCTGAAATTTTACTTTCGAAGTGTAATTTTTAATACTAGGCATACACAGTAGCCAAAGCCAAATTTCTCCTTTTGGCTTAGCAAAAAAGAGGTATGACATGAGTATAAGCCAAGTAATTATTAAACAAAGTTCGAAAGTCTTAGATCATAAACCTGCCACTAATAGTGGTTATATTGTGGATGAACAAGGTAAAGAAGTTCAAATTACCACTGCTATGGTTCGTTCAGTCTGCCACCAATTATTAAATCGATGCCGGGTGGTGTTTCAAAAAGTATGCTGACATTAAATGAAGCCATTATTGATGTAAAAAAAGGTTAAGTCGAAAGCTTTAAAATGGTTTTCAATCTTTT
>NZ_FNPK01000058.1 GCF_900107285.1 Acinetobacter kyonggiensis
AATAGTCATTTTCCGATATTCTTTAGCTTGAGCTTTAGAATCGTCTTTCTGAAAGCCTTGCGTAGCTTGGTTGGAACATGATTTCGTGATAGTCCCAAGGGCGCGATTTTTTTTTGCAGACGTGACTTCAGAATGCGCTAAAACGTTTCTGTTTAGAAAGTTTGATTTTTGAATGTTTAGTGTGTTTTGCACCCTACAAACCCCTTTAGTGGCTTGCGGATGTCATTTTGATTGCTATAATAGCTTTGCATGTTGACGTTCCGACGTTCTGATCAGCATGTACATTAAAGCCCCTTCAGTCGCCAAACTAATTCGGGGTTTTTTTGTATCTACTGAAAAGTAAATAAATATTCTGTTTTGAAGTTACAACTGTTTCAAAGTGATTGCAACTATGGCGAATCACGAAATTAGCACAGACCTGTAAAAAAAATACAAATCGCGAGCTTTTTCAGCAAAAAATTAGTTCGCGCACTTCGTGACGCTCTGCCCCTACCTTATTTCAGCGAAAGGGAGCTTGTAATCAGAGGGAAAGGCTCACGAAATTTATATATCGCTCAATCACTCGTAGACACTCGTTTTGATTTTACCTAAAAGCCATCTCAAGTGATTTCTGATTAATATTCATAGCAGGATTGTGTAAGAAAAATATTTCAACTTCTTGGGTCTGTAGTTCTTCATCATCTTTACTTATCCAACTGCAAACTACTCTTTCACTATCAATAACTTTATTAACAACAGCTTTTAAAGAATGCATTCCTATTTTTAACTTAACAACTTGCCCAACAGTTACATCAAACTTAGTTTCTTCAATAGTATTTTCACTGACAACTTTTAAAAGACACTTATCAAATATATGGACTTGCAACTTCTCACTGCTTTTACTAATCCATTTACAAACAACAGTTTCATCATTATTAACCTTTGAAACAGCCATAATTATATTGGGATTTGAAGCTAATCGAACATGATTTCCAACATACATACCTACATCTCACATCTTAAAGTTTATCTTAGCTCATATTATAACCCGCATAACCTAACATTCAAAATTTATCATTTTCTTATAAAAAAAAGTGATCAATATGGGTATTCGACATAAAGTTCTTGTATTTATTCTTATATATCAAATACATAATTCTACATAGAAAAATCATTGCCACGGCTTTGTTTTGGTTTTGGCTTTTCAGGTTCAGACTCATTATTCAAGCTAATCCCACGCATGTAATTTGGGTCAATTTTACGCATTGCCTCTAAATGTTCTTTCCGCTGCTCCTCCCGTTCATAGAGCGGCTTCAAACGTGTTTGCAAATAATCACTATAAAGCAAATCCGTTTTTTCACGCACAAAGTCGCCAAAATCTGCCAATTTTTTAATTTTTTCTACTTCTGAATACTTTGTTTTTTCTAATTCCTTTTCAATAACTTGACTAATGTTTTCAAAAGCATAAAAAACGACTTTCTCAACATTTCGGTCATTCCAATCAACAGTCATTTCCAGGTTTGAAATTGTTTGAAGTAGACCATTACTTGTACTCCACTCAATTGCCTTTTTAAGTTGAGGTAATCGACTTAAATCACCTTGCTCTAACTCAGCCAAATAACTTTTAAAACCTTTAACTTCCAAAGTTGGTTTAGGAAATTTTCTAAACTGCAAAAGTTCAGCAATTGCAGCTTTTTCAGATTGATTTTCAGAATTGGCAGACACAACTTTTAAATCATGCGCAAAAACCCCTTCTTTTCGCTCTATAGCGAGTTGAGACACCCAAGCACTATGCTGATCAACCTTTTTCTGTAAAGCTGCTCTATGCTCCATTTCCAGCCGTTCACGCTCTCTATGCTGTCTTTCAAGCTGTGCGCTTCTTTCTGCTTCTTTCGTCAACTTGTGCTCATGTACTACATCAAAGGCTTTCTCTTTTAGGTGCCGATATGCTTGAAAATCAACTTTTTTAAGCTCTGAAAAATTTCCAAATTCTCTTAAGCTCATTAATTTATCGTTAGTAATTTCCTTTTTCTCTTTCTCTAAAAGTTCTATTTTTTTCTCAAAGCCTTCTCTAATCAGCTTTTTATCAGATTTGAGTCTCTGATTTTCATTGCTTAATCTTTCAAGTTTAAACCCATTTTCTACTAACTTTTTTTCATAGCTATTAACCGTTTCTTTTAACTTCTCATGATGTTCCTCTTTTAGCCTAAGCATCTGATTTTCATAATTAAAGTGGATATCTTTATAACTCGCCTCCAATTTTTTATTAAAGCTTGAAGTCGTTTCAAGAAGTCCCATTTTTGGTATCAAATCATAATTAATAGGCTGAATTTCATATTTTCTTTCTTCTAATTTTGGAGTCGGTTTTTCAATTTCTGCATAAAATTCTTTGATTGTTTTATGTCTAGCCTTCGAATTTTCTAGACCTCTTTCAAGCCCAAGATGTTTAACTTCATTCGCAAATTCAGTCTGTGTTTGACTTAATTTACTTCTACCACCCAGCCATTTTTTTGCATTTAAACCGCCCTTCTCATCAATAGGGACTACATAGACGATTAAATGCGGAGTCGTTTCATCTCTATGAATTGAGCAAGCAATAACATTTTCTTTACCATATTTTTTATTTAAGAATTCTAAAGACTTTTTAAAAAATTCTTCTTCTTTTTTAGTCCCCCATCCATTCCAATCTGGGCTAGCAGTGATTAAATGCTCAATACATAAAACTGCATTAGATCTTCTTTTTTCAGGGATAGCATTTTTAAGAGCATCAAAACATTGATTGTAAGTTTCAAAAATATGTTTATTTAAATGCAGCTTGTTTTCATCAGCATTCGGAGTTGGTCGTGTTCGATAAGTATGAGAAAGAGAACCACCTATTTCACCAAATGAGCCAAGTTTTGCAGTTCGATATATAGCGAAAGACATACAAAAAATCCAATGCCAAAAAAATCACGATATCAGAATTCACGGATAACTTTTAGAATGAAAGTGTACTCACTACACTTTCCAAAACCCCAATGGGTTTTTAAAAGTTCATGAGCAAGGGGAATTCTCCCCCTTGACCCCCAACCCGCTATTCTATTTCTGCACGTATGCGATTTTCTGATGCCTCCAAATCATCAGCAATCCGCAAAACTTCCTCTCGCGCTAACTCATCAGAAATGTATTTAGCAGCTACACGCAGTTCTTTAACTTTGTATAAAAGATCTGATAATTCGACTTCTAAATTTACGTTCATTTTCTTCCCCAGTTATTTTTATGACCACTGTTTCGACTCGTAAACCTAAGTCCACTAATAAAATCTTTTGTCATCTTCAAATCTGAATCTGGCCCATTTTGCTGATAATCCAACTCGATCAGATCCAAAAGCTCCGCCCTTTTTCGGTGATAACAGACAGACCACCAATCTTTTTCGTGGATACTCAAAACCAGTGGATTATCATCAAGAAATTGAGCATATTCCTCAGCCTCATTTTTGGCTTTTTCTTCTTCTTCTTCTTTTGTCAAAGCCTTAATCAGCAAGTCTTTCAAGCCTTTCGACCAGAATAATTGAGCACGCCCTTTAAATGCCTGAGCATATTTTTTAAAGACTCGACCATATTTGTCATTTGTACTTGCTTCAAATGTTGAAAGTTCCAAAACTTCCCACATTGTTAGCGATTCTTTATTTTTCTTACCTATTTTTTGATGAGCTTGCGTCATTTCAGAAGCAAGCCCCCACTTGCTAACATAATCAGCAAGCATATCTTCATTTGAACCAATTTTTATATGCAACCCATGTTCTTTAGATGGCTTGCCAAGACCATGTTTTACGCACTTTTCAGCCCAAAATTCATAGAGTTCATCTTGAATTAAATCAATGTCTTCTTGCTTAAAATTCTGTTCTGAAAAACACAAAATATGATAGTGAGGATGGAATCCATTACGATCATTAAACTTAACTTCTGTTGCTGTGATATGCCCCACTAATGGGAATTGTTCAGAAAGATAATTACGGCTATTTCGATTCGTCCAAAACGCATGTTTAGCCGAACTCATTTTTTTAAGCAGATCTCGAAGGTCATCCCCTGCATAATGCGGAACTGTCAAAGTCAGCATTAAAACCTGCAAACCCTTGGTGCGACAGGTTTTCATAGCTTCCGCCAATTCAGTTTTTCGTTCTTGGCTAATCTTATATGAGCAGTCAGGGCAGACCCAAACCGAGCCACAATATTGAAGATTGTCATAACCTGCCAAACCTGTTTTTTGGTTGTAAGTCATTCCAACAGGTAGTTCTTTATCAATTCGATGCTTTCCGCATCCACAAACCCGATTTTGTTTTAATTCTTTTTTGTTATACAGCAGTTCCCCAGCTCGCTCTTTTAGAGCAATAGTCATTTTCCGATATTCTTTAGCTTGAGCTTTAGAATCGTCTTTCTGAAAGCCTTGCGTAGCTTGGTTGGAACATGATTTCGTGATAGTCC
>NZ_FNPK01000013.1 GCF_900107285.1 Acinetobacter kyonggiensis
TGGTAGTGTGGGGTTACCCATGTGAGAGTAAGTCATCGCCAGCTCATTATTCCTAAAAACACCCCAACCTAAACGTTGGGGTGTTTTTTTATGTGGGGAATAAAAGAAATAAAAGTTAAATATTAGGAATGATGAAAAATATTCAAGAGCTCAAGCACCTTTATTATGAAGCTTCTTGCTGTATTAAATTACTGCTATTCTTTAGCATGTATAATAATTGCCCTAAAAGAATATCTTTCTCTGCTAAAGCAATAATAATCATAGGATGATTCGCTGAAGGAACAGAGGTTAAGATCGCCTTGCCATTTTCTGCATCTAGAGTGATCGATTGGCAACCATTTAAGTGGATTTCCTGCATAAAAGCGGAAACCATCGCAAGAATTGAGCTGCTGACAGCCGCTAATTTTCCATTATTATAATTGTCTTTTTTATGAATAGTTGCAAGCTCAAAACCATCTGTTGAGCACAGCATAATAAAGTTAACACCTCTAACACTATGTATAATCTCTTGAATTTGATATTTAGCAAATTGAATTAGCTCTGGTGATGCTGCTCTGTTATTTTTAAGTGCAAACATAATGACTCCTTTATGCAGTTATTTGATGATTAACTTCTACAGAGGTGATTAATGCTTCAAGTAAAAGGAGTGCATCTTCTTTTTTTCGAGCATCGATAAAAAATAAAGGGGAATATAAATCCTGACTAATCAGCCAATCTTTGTAAATTAAAGTTGATTTTGTATTGTCTACATCTGTATGTGTAATACCAATTGCAATATTGTCAGTATGATTTTGAAATGTATCGAGATAGTTTTCGAGTTCTTCAATCGGGTTTTCAACTGTATGGTCGATTAAAATAATGGCACCAATAGCACCTTTACAGATGACAGACCAAATAAAATCAAAACGACTTTGCCCTGGAGTACCGTATAAACCGATTTTAATACCATCCTCAAGGGTGACTTCACCATAATCTATGCCGACCGTGGTTTCCATTTTATTGTGGCTTTGCTGATCGGTATTAAACGCTTCAGTCAGTAAAACAGGCACATCTGAGAGTGAGCGAATGGCTTCTGTTTTACCTGCTCCCATTGAGCCTGCAAAAACTATTTTATATTGTTGTAGAATCATAACTTATTCCTTAAAAGCCAAATTTTCTGCGTAATTTACCGAAAAAGCTTTGTATCGTATTTTGCTCTTCTTGTTTGATTTCCTGCGGTGGTGGGGCGTAATGCTTGTCCCAGATATTTATTTTTTCAATATTATTTGCTGCAATATTGGTTGCGATAAAGTGCCGTACTGTATTTTGCGACAAATTAAGTTGTTCTGCTATTTTTGAAATTTTCCCGCCCTGTATAAAGCAGGCGGATAATTGAAAAATAATTTTCCGATTAGATTGATCAGATGGTTTTGGCCATGTACGAATTTTATAATGACCATCTTCAGGAGCTAAATTGTCAATAACTTCAGGTGAGTTCCAGAATAGATTCCATAGCCAATCCTGTAATATAAACTTATCTTTGCGTGAGACTTTGGTTAGATCCGTTGTATTGGCTAAATTATAATGAAAACTATGGTTTGTACTTTTGATTGTCCTTTGCGTATTTAGCCAAGCCGTATTTTGAGCAGGGTGTATGACAGCTAAGGTTCCAGCATCATCGTGTAAATGTAATTTTGAGTTATGCTGGATATCATATAAATTAAGAAAAAACTTTTTATCTAAAGTCTCAGTTTCCATTTCATTCGTAATCAGAAGTTCATCAGATAGCGTTTCTTTATGGGGAGCACTAATCAAAGAGCGATTGATCCATTCAAATAAATTTTCTTGTTCAGTTACAGGTAAAAATAAGATGTTATTTTCAAGCTGTACTTGGGTTGATGATGGTATTGATGTTTTTAACCAAGGAAAGCATTTTTTATTAATGATTTGCTGTATGTTTTCTGTTTTGTAAAAGCTTTCATCAATACATAGGCAATCAATATTGGGATCTGTAGCAGTAACCCATTGGAGCATATAGTTTTGTGGGATTAAGCTACGGAGCTGAATTTTTAACTCTTCAGAATGATTGAGACTTAATCCGGCAATCGCAATATTGAGATTTTGCTTATTCATATGCTCACCCTGTTTAATTGGGTTTAGGGGAATTTAAGAACTAAAAAGCCTTGTAGATCTAAATATACAAGGCTTTTTTATCAGATTTAAGAAAAATTTAGTCCTTTTTCATAGCCTTTTAATTCATGACGTGCCATAGCTAAATTTGCTTTAGAACGATCAAGCACAAGATAAAGGAAAACATTATCATTTTTTTCAAGTGGGCGAATGATATGGTATTGCTTGCCTAAAGTAATCAAGATGTCTTCAATGGTATCATTTAGATTTAATGCTTTTGCCACACGTCGTTTAGAACGAACGACTTCTGTATTGCCAGCAGCAGCTAATTCCAGATCAATATCACCTCCGCCTTGTGTTGCAAGTGCTAAGCCACTTTCACTATCAACTAATGCAGCTGCATGGAAACCATCGATATTTGCTAATGAATCAAGTGATATTTTAGCCATATTTATTTTCTCTCTCTGATTGTTATAAAGAATTATTTGATATGTTTTTGGCTTGCTTGAACTGTTGGTTAACAAGTTAATTTCATTATAGAAGTGCGATTAATTTTATCAATGTAATTAATTTTCTAACCTAGTGTTATCAAAAGTGCAGCTAAAAAGTTGATCATTTTAGTCGGTTTAAATATGAATTGGTTCACATTTTTTCCAAATAAGTGCATATTCGTTGTGTTGTTTTACTGTAATATTTGGAATTATTTGATAATGTAAACAAATGTAAGAACTAGCGAAAAACCCATAAAATTACATGATTTAACGTAAAATTACATATTAATACATGGCGGGAGTTTTAAAGAGAGTAATTTTGAATGTTAGGTTGTTGAAAAGATAACCTATATTTAGGTTATCTTTTTTTGTGATTAAACAAAGATTTGAGTTGCTGCACAATATAAAACCCAAAGAATAATAAGCGCGACTATTGGTTCAAAAATTTTTGACCACTTTGGAACAGTCACTGCTAAAGTTTCTGAGTGATTGTGTAGATCTTCATTTGCATGAATTTGTGGTTGACTGACCATTTGATTAAACTCCTTCATTGTTGAGTCTAATGATATCTCTTCTTGCACGATCGGTTTAGAGCCTTTTAGCTCTGATAGACCATTTGTTAGCCAAACCCAGTCAGCGGCTTGACCTGAAAGATGTTCAATTTGTCCGATAAGGAGTTCATGTAATCCGTGAATTTTAAGATTACCAATATCATTGAGTTGTTTAAGCTCAGCCAATTGTAATTTTAATATCTCAGTGACGGTTTGCTCTAATTCCTTTTTAGGTAATATAGATTGATTGTTTGAAGAAGTGGTGAGATGACGTGCCACCTCTTGGATAAAGAGTTCATCGGGTGACGCTATTTCTTGATAAACTTTTTTGTCATCAGTACGCCAGAGTGTAATTAACTTACCTAATATCAGCGCATTAATTTCTAATAAATACTCTTTTCGTTCTTCTTTGCTGTATTGTTCGAGAAGCTGAGGCTTCTGAGTATAAATCTGCTCAGCAAAATATTGTACTAAATCAAAAGCCATCAACTTACTCCATATTATTTTAGTCTAATAACCGTAGGCTCGGTTTTTTCTTAGGTTGTTTGGTTTCTTCTGCCTGTGTGGTTGATTTTAAAGTATCTTCAGGGATTTGGGTATCTTCATATTCATTTGGATCAAAGAATAAACCTTGACCATTTTCACGTGCATAAATCCCAATTACCGCATTTAAGGGGATGTAAATATCACGCGAAACGCCACCAAAGCGAGCAGAGAAGGTGATGGTATTATTGCTCATATTTAATTGGTGTACGGCATGAGGTGCTAGATTGAGAACAATTTGCCCATCTTGAATAAATTGTTCTGGAACCATAGTATTTGGTTGGGTGGCATCGACCAATAAATGCGGGGTGAGATTGTTGTCACAAATCCATTCATAAATTGCACGAGCAAGATAAGGGCGTGTAGGAGTGAGGTTTAATTCTGCTTCAGACATTGAAAAATACTCTATTGATTAATTAAAATATCACGATATTTGTTTTTTTCCTGCATGGTCATCGACTTGGTAAAAGCAGGACGGGTAAATATACGTTGGCAATATAATAAAATGGGTCGGCAATGTTGTTTTGGCAGTTCAATCCCCATTGAATTTAACCGTAAAAAGATGGGGGCTAACATACAATCTAGAATGGTAAAATTTTCCGACATGAAATAGGGGAAATGCTGAAATAGGGGGGTTAAGGAAATCAGTATATCGCGCAGTTGCTTTTGGGCTTTGGCTTTTTCTTTTTCATTCAAGCTATCAGGGTGACGCAACATAATATCGGCAAGTTTTAACCAGTCTTGCTCGAAGCGCCAAATATATTGGCGTTGTTCTGAACGAGGTGCAGGAGCATCTGCATAGAGTTTATTTTGACGGTAACGATCATCTAAATATTCAGAAATAATTCCTGTATTGAATAGTTTGAGTTCGTTTTCAATCAGCATCGGCAATTGATTGTATGGATTTAAGCTCGCGAGATCTTCGTCGTCTTCATCCACCATAATAAGATGATATTTAATTTGCTTCTCGGCAAGGACATAGCGAATCCAATGTGAACGAAAGTCATCTGCATGGCTATACAGTGTAATTCCTTGAAGAGGTGCGGTTTCGACGGACATAATCCCAAACAAAGCAAAGTGAATGGAATAGGATACTAAAATTCAGCATGAAAATCACGAGAACAAATGAGAGAAATTTTAATCAGATGTGGTAGAGCAATAATTTATGCGCTTGTCTTTGATTTTATTGAGCATGGTTTTTTTAGGATGGCGAGGTAATTGCGGTATTGTTTTTTTAGTAATGAGTTGAATATGAAAATTCAAAATATTTAGACGATATACAAAAATTAAGACATAAAAAAGCCTTGGATAAACCAAGGCTTTTTGTCCGATTCGGTAAACGAATTAACGTTTAGAGAACTGAGGACGTTTACGTGCTTTACGTAAACCAAGTTTCTTACGTTCAACTTCACGAGCATCACGAGTAACGAAACCAGCTTGACGAAGAGCAGGTTTTAATGTTTCGTCAGAAGCGATCAACGCACGAGTAATACCGTGACGGATAGCGCCAGCTTGACCACCAATACCACCACCAGCAACAGTGATGTAAAGGTCAAACTTTTCAGTAACTTCAAGAAGTTCTAAAGGCTGACGAACAACCATACGAGCAGTTTCACGACCGAAATATTGCTCAAGTGTACGGTTGTTGATTACGAGTTTACCTGTACCAGCTGATAAGAAAACACGTGCAGTTGCGGTCTTACGGCGACCTGTACCATAATTAGTAGCCATGTGCTGTATCCCTTAGATGTCCAAAACTTGTGGCTGTTGAGCAGTATGAGGATGCTCAGAACCAGCGTACACTTTCATTTTTTTGATCATTGCATAACCAAGAGGACCTTTTGGTAACATACCTTTTACAGCTTTTTCTAAAACTGTTTCAGGTTTGTGAGCAATTAACTTCTCGAAGTTAGTCTCACGGATACCACCAGGGAAACCAGTATGGCGATAGTATTTCTTATCCTGAGCTTTTTTACCTGTTACAGTAATTTCTTCAGCATTGATAACAACGATGTAATCGCCAGTGTCAACGTGCGGAGTATAAGACGTTTTATGCTTACCGCGTAAACGACGAGCGATTTCAGTCGCAAGGCGACCTAAAGTTTTGCCAGAAGCATCAACAACATACCAGTCATGTTGAACTTCAGCAGGCTTAGCGCTGAGAGTTTTCATTAAACCACTACCTATTATAGTTGGTTTGGACTATGGAATCTGTCCAAACAAAAGGAGACCGAATTCTACCTGAAAGACAGGTGAATCACAATGAAAATATAGAATTTCAAGCGCTGTATTATAGGCTATTGCTCAATATTTGACTAGTGACTTTTAAGATAGTGTGCTATTTGTTTATTTTAATGAATATCAATGATTTGATTTGAAATAAAAATGCTGAAAGCAAAAATAAAAATGACAGCTGGGAGTACTAAAGTTCAATTTATTGGGCTAATTTTATTTGCGTATATTCTGCCAGTATTATGTATCCCTTTGTATTATCTTATAATTCAACCTAATGCTGGGTGTGGATCATATTTGTATTATTGGTTGTAATGGTTGCTATTACGTCGGGCTTGGCTTTACTCCTCATTTTACTTTGCATGATTGGGCAATTTATTTTATTGATTCCTATTGCTTAGGGTCTCTGTTTGATGGTGACTTTAAGCCTTGTATATCTGCTGTATTGCTGTTTTCCTCTAACGTTTCATTGGTTTCTTATGCCATGCAGTATTGCCTCTGTTATGGCTATTTTATTTATATTGGATTATTCATTGCTTATTTATCTGGTGCCATTGTTCCAACATCGTCCTAGCTAAAAACATAAAAATCAACGGTATTTATTTTCTAGATTCAGTAAAATAGCGGTACTGAAATAAATCTGCATAGGTCAGCCATGCTTCCTCTATATGTCACCAGCGGCGAGCCTGCTGGTATCGGTTCTGATATTTGCCTAAGTTTGGCAGATCGGATTGATGAGCGTCCAATTGTGGTTTTGGCAGATATTCATATGCTGAAGCAGCGGGCTGAAATTTTAAATCAGCATATAGAATTGATTGAGTATCAAGGACAATCTGATACATCTGCACAGGGGCAGCTTTATGTGGAGCATGTTGCATTAAATACAGAGGTTATTTTGGGGAAATTAAATTCTCAAAATTCAGCTTATGTATTAGAACAATTACGTCGTTCAGCCGATTATGCCATGCAGGGTAAAAGTGTGGGCGTTGCAACGGCACCCGTACAAAAATCAATTATAAATGATGCAGGCATTCATTTCAGTGGGCACACCGAATATTACCAAGAGTTTGCGGGTGTTGAACGTGTGGTCATGATGCTGGCAACCAAAACTTTACGGGTTGCTTTGGCGACCACGCATCTTGCATTACGCGATGTGCCAGATGCCATTACCGCAGAGCGTCTACATCAAGTGATTGATATTTTAATTTATGATTTAAAAACCAAATTTAAGATAGATCAGCCGCATATTTTGGTTTGTGGCTTAAATCCTCATGCAGGTGAAGACGGTTATTTAGGCCGTGAAGAAATTGAGGTGATTAATCCAGTGCTTGAAACCTATCGTGCACAAGGCATTGATATGAGTTTAAGCCTTCCTGCCGACACTTTATTTACGCCTGAACATTTAAAAGATGCAGATGCAGTTTTGGCGATGTATCACGATCAAGGCTTACCTGTGTTAAAATCTCAAGGATTTGGTGAAGCCATTAATATTACTTTAGGCTTACCGTTTATTCGTACTTCTGTAGATCATGGTACAGCGCTCTCCCTTGCAGGTACTGGACTGGCAAAAAGTTCAAGTTTGCACGTTGCTGTCGATTTAGCCCTTGATTTAGCCCGTCACTGATTTTTTGGTGAATAACCTTCACGTTGGAACTGTTTTTATGTATCAGATTAATGCCCTAAACCCAAAAGAAGAAGGGCATCAGGCTCGAAAACGATTTGGTCAAAACTTTTTACATGATCAACGTGTGATTGCCAAAATTGTGCGATCGGTCAACCCGCGTGCAGGTGAAAATATTGTTGAAATTGGTCCCGGTCTTGCAGCATTAACTTCACCTTTGATTGGTGAATGTGATGCTTTAACGGTGATTGAGCTGGATCGTGACTTGGCCGCTGGCTTACCGGGGCGTGTGCCATATCCTGAGCGTTTGACCATTGTTGAAGCGGATGCCTTAAAGTATGACTATACTGCGTTGTTTCAAGAAGATCGCCCATTACGTGTCGTCGGGAACTTGCCGTATAACATTTCAACGCCATTGCTTTTTCATCTTTTGGAATTTGGCGATAAAATTAAAGATATGCATTTCATGTTGCAAAAAGAAGTGGTTGATCGTATTACTGCTTCTCCAAATACCAAAGAATATGGCCGCTTATCGGTCATGATTCAGTATTATTGCAAACCGACATTTTTATTTGAAGTACCACCTGGATCTTTTAATCCGCCACCGAAAGTGACTTCTGCCGTATTCCGTTTAGAGCCTTATGCGGTGAAACCTGTGATTGCCAAAAATGAAAAAGCTTTGGCACGTTTGGTTTCACATGTCTTTACGCAGCGTCGTAAAACTTTGCGTAATAGTTTGAAAGGAATGTTAGTAGAAGAAGCTTTTGAAAATGTAGGCATTGACCCGATGGCGCGTCCAGAAAATTTAACGATGGCGCAATTTGTGGCTTTGTCAGATCAAATGGTGGCTTAAAAGTGGCTCGCTCCGATATTCGACACAACTATGTGATTGGTGATGTTCAGGGCTGTTTTGAAGCCTTGAAAGCATTACTAAAAGAAATTAAATTTGATCCCGATTTGGATTTTATTTGGTTTGCAGGCGATTTGGTTGCCCGTGGTGAAAATTCAATTGGTGTACTTCGTTTTGTTAAAAAGTTGGTTGATCGTGGCGTTGCTGCAACGGTATTGGGTAATCATGATTTAACACTTTTGGCCTGTGCACGTGGTTTAAAAGAGCTCAAAGATAAAGACAATACGCGTGATGTGATTGATGCTATTGACAGTGATGATCTGATTGATTGGCTACGTAAACAGCCGTTATGTCTTTTTCCAAATGATCAAACCATTTTGACACATGCCGGTATTCCATGTATTTGGTCGGCAGAGCAAACTTTTGCTTTTGCTAAAGAAGTTGAAGCCATTATTAGTCATGAAAATTTTGACTTAGTTGATGTTTTCTTAGCCGAAATGTACGGAAAACTACCTGATTTATGGTCGGATGATCTTGAAGGTAATGCACGTTTACGTTGTATTACCAACTATTTAACCCGTATGCGTTTAACCAATGCGCAAGGGAAAATGGAGTTTAGTTTTAAAGACTCATTGGATGACCCAATGCCTGCTGGTTTTCAGCCTTGGTTTGAATTTGAGTCAGAAGCTGCCAAAACGCATCAGATTATTTTTGGTCATTGGGCGGCATTACAGGGTAAAACCATTAATTCTCAGATTCAAAATGTCGATGGTGGTTGTGTGTGGGGCAATCAACTGGTTGCTTATCGCTTAGAAGACAAAGAAATTTTTAAAGTCGATAATCCAATGTTGTAATTTTTAGCTTTTTTAAAAAGCTGATTTAAGTCACATTGTCTGTGTCTAGTCCTGAAATAAAAAAAGCCGCAATTTTGCGGCTTTTTTATGCTGTCAGCTTAGTCTATTCGAATCCAAGTTTGATTGCGTCCTAAGGCTGAAACACCCATATAGGCTCTGAGGGTTAAGCGTTTGCCTGATGCACTCAATTTCATTTTTGCATCATAAATTTTGCCTGCAAGTGGGTCAATCACGCGACCATGTTCATAGTTGTTGGTGCCTTCCACATGTTTCAAGCCTTTGAGAAGCTCCATGCCTAAAATAGGTTTGTTGGTGTATGGTGCGGGGCATTTATTACATATTTCTCTTGGTGTATAACCAGGACGAGGTGTAATTTTCACAATTTGGCCGGTATAGGTGCCATTGCTTTCTTTACTGATTGCAATCACTGCTTTTGGAGAGCCTGTTTTATCATCAATTTGTTGCCACGTACCGCTTAAATCTTGTGCCAATACAGATCCACTTATTGCAGCACCAAGCAGCAGCAGTCCCAATTTCAAATTTAGCTTCATAAATATTCCTATGCGATTCCATCGCCATTTAAAACTTCAATTGGCGCAAAAGCCTATTCTTGGCGAATCCAGGTTTGTGTGCGGCCAATAGCAGAAATGCCGATATAGCCCCTTAAAAGCAGGCGTTTACCGTTAGTTGATTGTTTTCCTTTCAGATTGTAAATCTTACCAGAAAGCGGATCAAGGATTTGACCGCCAGCGTACAGGTTTTCTCCTTCAAATTTTAAATTTTTAAAGATTTCTAAACCTAAAATTGGCTGATCTGTATAAGGCGCAGGACAATTGACACAATTTTCCCGAGGGGTATAGCCTATGCGAGGGGTAATTTTAACAACTTTTCCTATAAAGGTATTATTTGAACTTTTATGAATTTCAATAATGGCTTTCGGTGAACCTGTTTTATCATCAATTTGTTGCCATGTTCCTGATAGATCTTGTGCCAATACATTGCTGCTAAAAAATAAACTGGCAAAAGTAACAAGCAAAATATTCTTTTTCATATCAATTCCTTTGCTTATGGAGAGTAATTTTTTTTATCGATTAAGAACATATTATGAGGGTCTGAAAATTAGTCAAGATATTGCGTCATAAAAAACAAAAATAATGTGAATTACTTAAACAATAGTGAATAAAAAAGCCACATAGTGTGGCTTTTTGTCAGCATTAATCATTTTTTATCCACGTTTGACTACGTCCCAAAGCCGAAATACCAACATAACCACGTAAATTTAGACGTTTGCCATTGGCACTCAATTTTGCTTTCATACTGTAAATATTGCCAGAAAGTGGGTCGATAATTTTACCGCCACTGAAATTGAGTCCCTCAACGTATTTTAACCCAGTTAATACGTCCATCCCCAGAATGGGTTTATTGGTATAAGGTGCTGGACATTTGATACAGGTTTCTTTAGGGGTATAGCCTGGACGTGGCGTTATTTTGATAACTTTTGCCGTGTATGTGCCATTTGATTCTTGGCGAATCTCAAGAATTGCTTTTGATGAACCTGTTTTATCATCAATATTTTTCCATGTCCCCGTGATGTCTTGTGCAAAGGCAAGACTACTGAGTGAAGAACAAACCAATGCTGTTAAAAGTGTAATACTTTTCATTAACAAATTCCTTTTTGATAATTTTGTGACTCATTTTCATTCTAGATTTATTTTTTATACTAAACAATCATTTGTTTGTTATTGTGATTTTTGAGTCACATTTTTTGTAAATAGAGTATAAATGTTGGCAACCATATGGCGGTAAATACAGCATTGACGGCCATTCCAAAAGCCGCATAGCGTCCAGCAACGCTACCTCTTTGCCATGCTTGGGCAGTACCAATGGCATGTGCAGCTAAGCCTAATGCCAAGCCCGATGCTCTTTCATCATGAATATGACGCAAAATAAATGGAGAAAATGCAGCACCAATCACGCCAGATAAAATCACAATCAGAATGACTAAACTAAGTGGGGCATGCAGTAGCGTAGCGATATTAATCGCAATGGGCGTGGTTACAGCACGTGTTGCAAATGCCATAATGCTTGCATCGGACATATGCAATAAATAAGCAAGTCCCATGGGCAATGCCACGGCACTAATACTGGCAAAGACCAAAATACCCACAATTGCTTTGAGCGGTAAGTCGTCATAACGCATTGCTGCTAGCGGAATGGCTAAGGCAACTGTGACGTAACCGAGCAAATGATTAAACAGAGGATTGACTTGGGTCATATAGGATTCATAAGGAATACCAAATACAAACAACAGCCCAATAATGAAGAACATCCCAATTACGATGATCGGAACTTGTGGAAGTTTTTTATTAATAGGTTTAGCAATCAGATAAGCCATCAGCGTGATTATAAAACCAGAAAGTACTGCGAACATATGATTTCCCTATAACCAGCGTTTGGCCATTTTTGCATACACCCATAATGGAATAAGGGTACTGATGAACATGACGATGAGAAAAAGCGGAATCTCTTTGCCCATTTGTACCAACATAATCAGTGAACCCGCACTAATGGGTAAAAAGGCAAAAGCACTTTCTTTCATAATTTTATTGTTGGTATCGACTAAACGTGCTGGTAATTTATGTACATTTCTCCAAACAAGTAATGTCATTAATAAAGCAATTAAACCGACGAGATTACCAAGTTCTGGATGATTCAATTGTGTCATTAACCAGACTGCTCCCTCACGAAAGCAGATGATTAATGCCAGTGTACCGATCCATGCAGGCCAGTCGATTGTTTTTATCCAGTCCATGTTTACCAAACTTTAAAATTATACTTATCACGTTTTAACCGATTTATCTTTTAATTTCAAATTCCTCAAGCGGTCTTTTAAACTGGGTGGCTTTATGACCTAAAATTTGGTCAATCGGTAGATGGGCTTGTTTAATCAATTGTTCCAGTTTTTGTGGGGCAATAATGACATGTAAGTGCAGGTTGCCTTGATCATCATAATTTTCAGTTTGAATGACATTGAGCGCATATAATTGAGTGCGCAATTTTCCATATTCTGGTTTTAACACCAGCTCGAAGCTTTGTAGTTGACCCATCAGACATTCTTGAACGGCTTGGCGTAATAGGTTTAAGCCTTGTTTAGAATGTGCTGAGACATAGACACGGTCAGGGACATGCGGCTTGGCATAGACAATTTTGGCATCTTCGCCACTAACATCAATTTTGTTATAGACACGCAGTACAGGAACGTCCACCCCGATTTCTTTTAAAACTTTCTCAACTGCTTCAATTTGCTCCATCATATCTGGACTACTAGAGTCAATGACATGGAGCAGTAAAGTTGCCTCCAACGTTTCTTCAAGCGTGGCTTTAAAGGATTCCACCAAAGCATGTGCAAGGTTACGGACGAAACCCACGGTATCCGCAAGGACTAAAGCACCAATACCATCCCAATTTAAACGGCGTAAAGTTGGATCTAGCGTTGCAAATAATTGATCTGCCGCATAAACATCGGAACGGGCCAATATATTGAATAATGTAGATTTACCTGCGTTGGTATAGCCCACTAAAGAGACCGTTGGAATAGCGGCTTTTTGCCGTGCAGCACGACCTTGGATACGGGTTTGGCGAACTTTTTCTAGCTTATCTTTTAGCTGTCCAATACGTAAACGCAGTAAGCGACGGTCTGTTTCTAATTGTGTTTCACCCGGCCCACGTAAACCAATACCACCTTTTTGACTGTCTAAACTAATGCCACTACCAACCAGTCGAGAAGAAAGATAGTCTAATTGTGCCAATTCAACTTGCAGTTTACCTTCGTGGGTACGTGCGCGTTGTGCAAAGATATCTAAAATGAGGCGAGTACGATCAATAACACGACATTGAATAATGCGTTCTAAATTACGTTCTTGAGAAGGGCTGAGGGCATGATCAAAAATCACCAAGTCTGCTTCTAAAGCTTTTGCTAATTCAGCGATTTCTTCAGCCTTTCCTGAGCCGATAAACAGTTTAGGATCTGGTTTAATGCGTTGAGCGGTAATGTGTTCTAGAATTTCAGCACCAGCTGACTGGGCCAATAAGCGAAATTCTTCAACATCAAGGTCATCTAACAGTTGTACGGATACACTGACTAATAGGGCACGGTTGCTACCTTGATGTTGCTCAATATATTCCACTAAATGCAATCTCAACTACATGAAAACTTCATTTTAGTGGAAAATTAATCCCGATAGTAAAAAATAGCGAAAACTTCGGCATGCATCGTAACAAAACATTGAGTGAATAAAAAAAGGGCAATGATTTACCCGAGCTATTTCTTTAATTTTATTTTAATAAATTGATAATATTGATAATTTTAGAATTTGAATATGCTTATTCTGGCGATATTGCTGTGGGTATAATTTGTGTTTTGGCTTAAAGTGCAGACTTAGTCATTTTCATCATGCAGCAAAAAAGTATTTGGTGGTTTTTATGATCAATGCAAGATGAAAATGAACAGTATAGAATGGCCGTACATAAACGATTAAATGCTGTATCTGGTAATTAGTGATCAATCTATGACTCAATCCTCTGTAACTGAAAGTTCGTCGTTAAATAGTATGTCTAAGTTTTTGTTATATAGTAAAAAATTGTTGGCTGGTTTGGGGGCGATTATACAAGGGTTTTATTTGGTTTTTCGTCATCGTTTATATAAAGATCCGAACAATCCCAATAATACGCGCTATGTGCAACATTTTTGCCGCCAGTTAAGCAAAGTATTTAATATTGAAGTTCAAATTCATGGTCAGATTCCAAGACAACCTGCTTTATGGGTGAGTAATCATATTTCTTGGTTAGATGTTGCTGTTTTAGGTTCAGGCGCTCGGGTTTTCTTTTTGGCAAAAGCTGAAATTGAAAAATGGCCATTATTTGGAAAATTGGCTAAAGGGGGCGGAACGCTGTTTATTAAACGGGGTTCTGGTGATTCAGTTAAAATTCGTGAACAAATTACGGCATTTTTAAAGCAAGATATTCCAGTGCTATTTTTCCCTGAAGCGACCACTTCCGATGGTTCAAAAATAAAAAAAATCTATGGGCGTATTTTAGGCGCGGCGATTGAGGCCAATCGTCCGATACAAATTTGCTTAATTTGTTATGTGAATCAACATGGACAACTGGATATGGTCGCGCCGTTTGTCGGTCACTTGAGTTTTATCGATCATGTTAAAAATGTTTTAGAAATGCCTAAAGTTACCGCTCATTTAATGACCTTGCCAGCAATTTCGGTTGAGGGGCATACCGTCGAGACTTTGACTCAAGAAGTCCAAACTAAAATGGTCGAAGGTTTAGCACAATTACAACATCGCGTTCTGCAAACCGACAGCGTAAATGACTAAAGATGAACAGCGAAGGAAAACAGTGCTTCTAGCAGGAAGGCTTACATAAAGCCTTCAATAGGCAGCCATGAAATGATTTTCACCCCCGCTTTTTGCCACCATTTCATTTTCGGTTCTTTGTGATAGATTTTAATGTCACCATTATGCTTTTTAATTTTCCAGTTGATATTTTGATTGGCATCTAAAACCAGCTTATAGGCATATTTAGATAAATTTTCATCCATTGTCTCATGAATGGCTTTGGCTAAATTGGGGCTGTTTAGTAGAACGCCAATTTCAGTATTTAGATAGGCTGAACGAGGGTCGAAATTGAAAGAGCCAATAAAGACTTGTTTTTGATCAATCGCCATCAATTTGGCATGCAGGCTGGAACGGCTTAAACCTTTTAAGCTGACTTTGGTTTTTTCCGCAATTTCCTCTGTATTGGCATTTAAGTTTTCAGCTTCAGGTGCAGACAGAAACTCATATAGTTCTACCTTATTTTTTAATAAATCTTTGCGATATTTAGCATAAAAGGCATGGACGACAGCGACATCATTGGCTTTAAAAGAATTGGTCAGGACACGGACTTGAATATTACTTTGAGCCAGATCGCTGAGCATTTTTTCGCCTTTCTTTTCAGGGACGAAATAAGCTGAAACGATATCCACACTGTGTTCTGGGTTTTCTAAATGATTAATCAGCTGAAAATTTAAATATTGTTCTTTTTTGGCTTTGGATTTGATTTTACTCGGTGAATCATGAACGACTTCGGCCTTGACCCAATCAAATTGAATACTATTATTGAGCCACTTTTCAACATTATGTGATCGGGTGGCTAAATCAAGATAATTTTGTACGGTAATCTCTTGATAATAAGTATTGAGTTGTTGTTTTAAACTTTCAAAACGCAAGGCATAGTGTCTTGAGTTAACAATTTGTTTTACTGGAAATGCATATTCATCATTCCAGTATTCATCAAAAGAATGAATAATTTCATCAGATGCAGAGCCGACCAGCATGACATCGACATCGGAAAATTGATAATTGTCACTGACGTTATAATATTGATTACTCATATTGCGACCGCCAATCAAGGAAATTTGATTGTCTGCAATAAAGCTTTTGTTATGCATACGACGGTTAATGCGTTTTAAGTCGAGCACCATATCCATGGCACGGTAATGTCTAAATCGGTAGGGGTTATAGAGTTTGACATCAATATTTTGATGTTGATCGAGTGCAAGATAAATCCCTTCCATTTTTTTAGCATTGTTATCATCCATCAATAAACGGACTTTTACACCACGATCAGCTGCTTTAATAATAGAATAAAGTGCCAGTGAACCAATTCTATCGTTATCCCAAATATAATATTGCAAATCTAAGGTTTTTTCTGCTTTATCAATGAGATGTATGCGCGCTGCTAAAGCTTCAAGCGGATCATATAGAATATGATAACCCGTTAAATTTGGATTTTGTTCTCTTAACGGTTCAACGATTTTAGCAAGTGAGGTTTGCTCCGTTTCAGTATCGAACGCATATTCCATCGGTTGAGGTGTTTGTTTGGGGAGTGTTGAACATGCAGGCACCCCTAAAATGAGGCTACAACTCAGCAATACAGCAGTTTTATAGGTAGAAGAACCATACCCTTTACCGCTGTTTAATTGTGCTATTTGTTGGGGAGATCGCGCCATATTTTATAAACAATACCAAAAATTGGTTTGAGTATAAGTGCCAGCTGTGAAAAGATAAATATCAAAAGAGATGAATGATGTCATATCATCGTTATCATTAGAGAAGTTATTATGTGGGATACGCACTCCGTCGTTTTTTATTTTTATATCAGTTTTGTCGTGATCGGACTTTGGGGTGTTGCACAGGCATGGCTAAGCCAAACGCGTACTGAAACCATTCATCCCTTTAAAGCCTTTGTTCATTTATTGGCATTTTATTTATCTTATTTACTTTTCCCTTTATTTTTCTTTAGCTTGTATGCAGGGTGGAGTGGCTATTACTCTCTTCATGAAGCCATTTTTATTTTCGTACTCAGTTGTCTGCTAATTTATGCACGCTTTATTGAACCCCATCATGTCGGGGTGAAAACCATGCAATATCAATTGAATCCCGATCAAAAAATGCAGCAGCCGATTAAAATTGCATTGATTGCCGATTTACATATTGGTTTATTTTCAGGGCATGAACGTCAGCTTAACATTATTGTAGCGAAAATTAATCAGCAGAATCCAGATTTGGTTGTGGTTGCAGGGGATTGGACTTATGAACCAGAAAACACACTTGCCGATGAACTGGCGATTTTAAAACAGATCAAAGCCCCCGTTTATTCGGTGAATGGCAATCATGATGAACAGTATCCTGGGCCCCCGATTCAAAATTTATTAAGACATGCTTTGATGGTCAATAATGTGATTGATATTGAAGGCCAGATGGTGGAGTTTGATGAATTTCGTTTGCTTGGGGTGGGCGATTTATGGGCGGGAAAAACCGATATGCGTTATATGCCAGACTTACCGCAAGATAAGCCATGGGTACTTTTATCACATAATCCCGATACGGTAGATATGGTGCCACAATTACCAACACGGCCATTAATGTTGTCTGGGCATACGCATGGCGGACAAGTTGAGCTGCCGTGGCTCACCAATTATATTATGAAGAAAGTCTCTATTCTTGGACACAAAAAGGGGCTGTATCAACATGAAAATGCCGATGTCTTTGTTACGGTTGGAACGGGAATGGTCGGTGTACCATTTCGTTTTCGTGTCCCTCCAACCATTGATATTATTGAGTTGGTTTAACGCGGAAATATAAATTTGTGTGTTGATCATTTAAGCTATGATAAAGATCAAATAAGAACCATAGGAGGAGACAATGTCTTTTTCGCAAGAAGTGGGACAGTTTTTTGATTTAACAGAAACGCAATCGGCACAGCTCGAAGCGGGTTTAATCACATTAGAGCAGGATTTTCAGCAAGCAGGAAAGGATGAGGTGAATACGCCAGAATTTGCGCGTGCATTTTATCAACAGTTTGAGCAACGGATCGCGGCATTTGGCTTTAATGAAAATAATGTGGAAGCCTTGCTTGAGCATTTATATGGCACAGAACGTTATCGCCAACTGGTGACTTACATTGTTCCGAGTTATTACAATGCCGGTGGCGATCGCATGGTCTTTGAAGAGATCTATCAAGAAATGTTAAGTGATGAACAAATCTGAGAAAACCATGTTAACCGCAGAAGAAATCATATAAAAAAACCAGCGTGAAATGACGCTGGTTTTTTTAGGCTTTGATGAACTTAAACTTGGTTATTGACGTCATCATTTTTTGTTTCACGAATGGCTAAGAAAGCCAGCAGTGACAAGATGGATGCAGCAGTTAAATAGTAACCGACCGCTTGTAAACCATACGTGGTGGCAAGTTTGGTTGCAATTAGTGGCGCAAAAGATGCCCCAAAAATACCCGCAAGGTTAAAGGTTAAGGCCGAACCTGTATAACGAACTGAAATCGGGAAGATTTCAGACAGTACCGTTCCGATTGGGCCATATGTCATCCCCATCAAGGATAAACCTAAGCACAGGAACAGGAAGACCATTATTGTGCTGCCAGATTCAAGCATACTCGAGAACACTAAACCGAATAATGCACAGGCGATACAGACACCAATAGAGGTCGCTCTACGACCAAATTTTTCGGCAAAAACAGCAGAAAGCGGAATGAATGCAGCAAAGCAAAATGTCGCAACCAATTGAAGTTTTAAGAATTCAGCACGGGTATAACCAAGTTTTGTGGTTCCCCAGTTGAGTGCGAAGACCGTGGTTAAATAAAATACGACAAAGGTACAAATTGCAGCAATCGTACCCAAAATAAGCATGCGCCAATGTTTGGTCATGACTTCTTTAAATGGAATATTGACTTCTTTTTGCTTATCCAAGACTTTTTGAAATGCAGGTGTTTCGTGCAGTTTTAGACGAATCCAAAGACCGACAATCACCAGCAGGGAACTTGCAATGAAGGGAATACGCCAGCCCCATTGCATGAAGTCTGCTTCAGACATCAATGCGCCTAGGGTTAAAAAGGAACCTGTGGCTAAAATAAAGCCGATAGGTGCCCCAAGTTGCGGGAACATGCCATACCAAGCCCGTTTGCCTTCAGGTGCATTTTCAGTGGCAAGCAGTACCGCACCACTCCATTCACCGCCTAAACCCAGCCCTTGTCCTAAACGACAAAGTGCCAGTAGTAGTGGTGCAGCAAGACCAATTTGCGCATAGGTAGGCAGTAAACCAATACAAACGGTGGAAATACCCATGGTCAGCAGAGCTGCAACCAGTGTGGCCTTACGACCAATTCGGTCACCCAAATGCCCAAAGAGTGCTGCACCAATCGGGCGAGCAATAAAGGCAATAGCAAATGTGGCTAAGGACTGGATGGTTGCTGTCGTCGGGTCTGTACTTGCAGGAAAGAACAGATGAGGAAAAATGATGACCGCAGCAGTGGCATAAATATAAAAATCGAAAAATTCGATTGTTGTACCGACAAGGCTTGCGCTAAGGACACGAAATTTTGAGTTGGTCGCTACTTCTTGAGCAGCGATAGAATTTGATGACGCCATAAGAACCTTACACTTAGTAAAAATAAAAAAACTTAATTTTAAAAGGGTAATCTTTTTAAAAAAGGCGTAATTTCTTAAAAAAATACGAAATACCGACTCATGTCTACGGCTTTAGGGTTACTAAAAAATGTAGAAATAGAGGGTTATATCACGTAAAGATAGATGGCTAAGAAATGTGATCCAGCACCAATCAATACAAAAACATGCCAGATAGCATGGGTGTATCTTACTCTTTTTAAGGCATAAAACAATGCACCAACGGTGTAAGCAAGCCCACCAATGATGAGGTAGGTTAAGGCTGGTTTACTTAAAAAGCGTTGCATATCATCCATGACCAGTACTGCAAGCCAGCCCATCAACAGATATGCGAAAAGCGAAATTTTATGAAAACGATGAATGAAAACTAACTTGAATAGTGTACCAATTGCAGCAATCACCCAAAGTGCAATTAACAAGTAATGCGCTTTTGCTGTGGGAATTGCGATAGATAGAAAAGGGGTATAGGTTCCAGCGATCAAATAATAAATAGCAGTGTGATCCAGTTTTTTGTACCAATAACGTTTGGTGTCGTCAGTGGCAAAGTGATAAATGGCGGAACTTGAAAAAAGCAGGATCATACTGAGCGCATAGACACATAAGCCTAGAAATTGTCCTCGTGGTAAATAACTGCCTTTAATCAACAGCAAGACACCCGCAATGACAGCGAGTACTGCACCCAGTGCATGACTTATTGCATTAATTTTTTCTTCACGTGGATCGTAAGATTGCATATTGGAGGTCGTCATGGTGGATTGCTATTATTAAAAATACACTTGTATAGTAATGAAATTTTACCTTTAAAGTAAGAAGTTTTACACTCACAGCTTAATTTATTCGAGTTATCTTCATGTCGCAATTGGCTTCTTCTTTTATTCAGGAACAACAATTCTTAGATGCCTTTCAGCAAGCCATTGAAAAACAAAGTTTTGATCGAATAATTCTAAGCCAATATAAAGGTGAATTAGAACATTTAGAGAAAATCACGTTACGCGTTATTCTATTACAAGATCAGCCTGTTTTAAGTGCTTTGTATCGTTATAAGACTCAGGATGTCACCAAAAATTATCCTTTGGCAGAAGCGCAGCAACTCATTCAAGATTTATTGGCACACTGTAAACAAGCCAATATTTTGACCCATACAGAAGAGCTGCAACTGAAAAAAAATAAGAAAAAAGCGATGTTGACGGTCACTAAAAATCAAGCTGTAGCCAAGGCTCAGACTTTAGAACAGCAACAGGGACATGATCGTGCCAAGCATCGTTATGTTGATCAGGACAGTTATTTTTTACAACCGTTAGGGATTACCGACAACAAAGCACAAATTATTCCAAGTATGGCGCGTAAGTGGAAACAGATTAATAAATTTGTGGAAATTTTTTCAGGTGCTTTAGATCAAATTACAGCGCAAGAGCATACGTTACGGGTGGTTGATTTTGGTTCGGGCAAAGGCTATCTGACCTTTGCTTTATATGATTATTTAGCCAAACAAGGTCAAACGCCATTTGTCACTGGGGTAGAGCTGAACCCTAAAATGGTCGAATTTTGTCAAAAGGTGGTGCAAGCGTCGCAATTTACACAACTGGATTTTTTCCAAGGCGATGTCCGCACCTATCAGCCTGAACACCTAGATGTAATGATTGCGCTACATGCGTGTGATGTGGCCACGGATTTTGCCATTCATACAGGAATTCGTTTAAATGCCCAAATGATTATGTGCGCGCCGTGTTGTCATAAAGAATTACGTCCACAGATGCAAAGCCCAACGGTGCTGAAGCCGATGTTGCAATTTGGGATTCATGCTGGACAACAAGCGGAAATGCTCACCGATACCATTCGTGCCTTATTGTTAAAAGCCTATGGCTATGAAACCAAAGTTTTTGAGTTTGTGGCTTTGGAACATACCAGTAAAAATAAAATGATTTTGGCGACCAAGCGTCAAAATTTTGAAGCCCCTGATCAGGCTGTTTTGGCGCAAATTGTAGCGTTAAAACAAATGTATGGTATTCAAAAACACTCGCTTGAATTGCTGCTAAATCATCAGTGGGATCAGCAAGATATTGGCGAAAAGTGTTAATTTAAAATGAATAAAGCAGTTGCAATGCTGCTTTTTATTTCTAGGAAGATGATTTTTGATGACCCAATTTATGATACGCACAGGCAGTTGGGATGAATTGCAAAATGATGCAAAACTGATTCGTGAACAGGTGTTTATTCATGAACAGCTCATTGCTGCTGAAGATGAATGGGATGCAGAAGATGCCATTGCTTTACATTTTGTGGTTTTAGATCAGCATCAGCCGATTGCTACGGCACGACTTTTGAAAAATAACAGTGTCGGGCGTGTTGCTGTATTGAAAGAATATCGCGGCAAGGGCATTGGCCGTTTGTTGATGCTGGAAATTATTCAACAGGCGAAACATGAACAGCGTGAATTTTTAAAGTTGTCTTCACAGGTTCATGCCATCGCATTTTATCAAAGTTTGGGTTTTAAAGTTCAGGGTGATGAATATTTGGATTGTGGTATTGCACATGTGGATATGCGACTTTTATTAACTTGATGGAATGATTGATTTTGAATAAATTAAAAAATATTCAGTATTCGATTCTTTAAAACTAGCATTGCCTCATTTGATTGATTGAATTTTTATGCCTTTTTGTAGGCATTATCTCTACTTTTGAAAGGTCACAATGAGGATCTCAAAATATATTTTTAGTCCGCAAGAAAAACCTTTTGTTTCCCATACACGATATCCTGAGCCAGTTTTAAGGCACTGCTTTAAAATGCAGCGCAAGGATGGGAAACGTGTGGCATCCATGCCACACTCATGAATCGAACATTTCCTAAAGTTTTTTTAATTTTGCTTTACGAAAGAATTCTAATGATTGAAATGATTGATGTTTAAAAAATAAAAGCCACTTCTTCGTGGCTTTTATTGGTTGAATCTAAAAATTAATGCCCATGTTCAGATTCGGTTGCCATTTTATTTTCTGTCATTCCAGCATGCTCATCTGCCGACATGTGATGAGTTTCTGTGGTTGCTGGCGCACTTGCGCCACTCATATTTTTCTGTTTTTCAGCTTCAGTCAGTGCTTCTTGAGACATCACAGGTGCATTTTTAAAAGCAGTTTGATTGCTCTCAGCACGTTTCTGACTTGGCATATAATCAGGTTCGTTGGTTACAGCAAGGTAGAAAAAGCCAAGGAAAAAAGCACTTAAAATAAAGGCAATAATGAGCGCTTTCCAACCCCAAGGCGATTTTTCAGGAGAAGTGTTATTAGTCATGAGAAAATACCAAAATGGATAAAAATAAATCAGAATCTATGTAACTTTATAACACATTATTGTTTGAAAGCCGATGCTTAAATAACGAATCCTTTCATTTGAATAAGAGATTAAAGTTAATATTAAAATCCCGATCTTTCATTTAAATATAATAAAATTCAGATCTGGTCTGAATATAAGGACATCAAAGAGAGGATATATTTTGAATGAAAAAGCAATGTTTTGAAATATGATCACCCTCATTTTTAATAGAAAAAGAGTGATCATATGGTGTGTGGATCAACTGATATTATGCAATTTTTTCGCCAGCATGGGCTTTATCTATCAGCAGTTGTGGTGCTTTAAAACGCTCACCATATTTTACTTGTAGTGTATTGGCACGAATTAAGGCTTTTTCCAAACCATATTGATTTAGAAACTGCAAGGCACCACCCGTCCACGGCGCAAAACCAATACCAAAAATAGAACCGACATTGGCATCGACCACAGATTCTAAAACACCTTCTTCAAAACAGCGCAAAGTATCTAACGCTTGTACAAACAGGAAGCGGTCAATCATTTCCTGTTCTGAACTATCCGTGTCTTTTTTCCAGTGGTTTAAGCCATGCCATAAATGTTTTTTGCCATTTTCAGGATAGTCATAGAAACCAGCACCCGCAGCTTTGCCTTTACGTTGAAATTGATGAATCATGGTTTCAATCACATCATCGGCACCTGAACGTGGCAGGTCTTTGCCTTCAGCAAGTAGGGCTTTACGGGTCTCATTTGCCACATGTTCAGATAAGGTCAGAGACACTTCATCCTGAATGGCGAGTGGCCCTACAGGCATGCCTGCTTTAAGAGCCGCCATTTCAATTTTTGCAGGATGCACACCTTCTGCAAGTAAACGTAAGCCTTCTTGCACAAAAGTACCAAAGACACGACTGGTAAAGAAACCACGACTGTCATTGACCACAATTGGTGTTTTGCCAATTTGCTGTACATAGTCATAGGCTTTGGCTAATGTTTCGGCTGAGGTGTTTTTACCTTTAATAATTTCAACCAGTTGCATTTTATCGACAGGGCTAAAGAAATGTAGACCAATAAAATGGCTATCGTCTTTAGAGGCTTTGGCAAGTTCTGTGATGGGCAGGGTTGAGGTATTGGAAGCCATAATACCGTCATTGACCAAATAGCTTTCAGCTTCTTGGGTGACTTTAGCTTTCAGTTCTGGATTTTCAAAAACCGCTTCAATAATTAAATCACAGCCTTGTAAATCTGCTGCATTAGCCGTTGCAGTAATCAAAGATAAAACCTGATCACGTTTTTCAGCGGTCAGTCGTCCTTGTGATACTTTTTTATCCAGCAGTTTTTGGCTATAGGCTTTGCCTTTTTCTGCATTTTCAAGCGTAACGTCTTTGAGTACAACTTGAATGCCTTTACTTGCCGTTGCATAGGCAATCCCTGCGCCCATCATACCTGCACCAAGCACACCGACTTTTGTTGCTTTCCATTTGGTAATATCTTTAGGACGGCTTGCACCAGATTTAATCGCGTTTAATCCGTGCCAGAAGGTGCCAATCATATTTTTGGAAATTTGACTCGTGGCAAGGTAAGTAAAATAACGTGATTCTATGGTCAGAGCCGTATCAACATCGACCTGAGCACCTTCCACCGCTGCTGCCATAATGGCTTCAGGCGCAGGGTAACAGCCTTTGGTTTTATCACGCAGCATGGCTGGAGCAATCGCCAGCATTTGCGCAACAGCAGGCGTTTTGGGATCACCACCAGGGATTTTGTAGCCTTTTACATCAAACGGTTGTTGCGATATTGGATTGGCTTTGATCCAAGCAATGGCTTTATCTAAAAGCTCTTGTTCAGACTCAGCTGTATCGTGAATTAAGCCCAAAGATTTGGCTTTATCAACACCAAACTGCTTACCTTCCATCAGGAAAGGAAAAGCATTTTGCAGACCGAGTAGGCGTACCATACGTACCACACCGCCGCCACCCGGCAGTAAACCTAACGTGACTTCGGGTAAGCCAAATTTAGCTTTAACATCATTTAAGGCTATACGATAATGGCAGCCTAAAGCCAGTTCCCAACCACCACCTAGTGCTGTGCCGTTTAAGGCTGCAACCACAGGAATCCCACGCGTTTCGATATAACGTAGTTTGGCTTTCATTTCTTCAATCATGTTGAAGAATGTTGTGGCATGATCCGGCTCTGCTTGAATCAGTTCATCGAGGTCACCCCCTGCAAAAAAGGTTTTTTTCGCTGAACGGAAAATAATGCCTGAAATTTCTGCATCGGCTTGTAGCTTGGAAACGCTATCTTCCAGTGCCACACGGAAATCAGCGTTCATGGTGTTGGCAGATTGGTTGGGAGAGTCTAAAGTCAAAATGACAATATTATCGGCATTTTTTTCATATTGAATTGCGCTCATGATTATTCTCCTTATACCAATTCAATAATGGTTGCGATACCCATACCACCACCGACACACAAGGTTGCCAGTCCACGTTTTTTGCCTTGACGTTCTAGTTCATCTAGCAATGTGCCTAAAATCATTGCGCCCGTTGCACCCAGTGGATGCCCCATTGCAATTGCACCGCCATTGACATTTACTTTGGCTGGATCAACTTTAAGTTCTGTGATGAAACGCATGACCACAGCAGCAAAGGCTTCATTGACTTCAAACAGGTCAATATCATCAATGCTTAAGCCTGCTTTGGCTAAAGCTTTACGTGCAGCAGGTGCAGGGCCAGTCAACATGATGGTCGGGTCACTACCAACCAATGCCGTTGCCAAGACTTTGGCACGTGGTTTGAGTCCTTGTTCTTGGACGGCTTTTTCAGAAGCGATTAATACCACAGCCGCACCATCGACTATGCCAGATGAATTCCCGGCATGATGCACATGATTAATGTTTTCAACTTCAGGATATTTCTGTAGCGCAATGGCATCGAAACCCATTTGACCCATCATGGCAAAGCTTGGATTGAGTTTGGCTAAACCTGCCGCGGTGGTAGTGGGTTTAATAAACTCATCTTCAGCTAAAATTGTCACGCCTGCTTTATCTTTCACAGCAATAATCGATTGATTGAAATAACCTTTGGCTTGTGCCGCAGCGGCTTTCTTTTGTGAGTTCTCGGCAAAAGTATCGACATCAGAACGCGTATAACCGTCAATGGTGGCAATTAAATCTGCCCCAATCCCTTGGGGAACAAAGTTTGCTGCCATGTTGGTTTCAGGATCCAGTGCCCAAGGGCCGCCGTCTGAACCCATCGGCACGCGAGACATTGATTCAACCCCACCTGCAACCACAAGATCTTCCCATCCTGAACGGACTTTTTGTGCAGCCATATTGACGGCTTCCAAACCTGAAGCACAAAAACGGTTGATTTGTACGCCTGCGACATCGTTATCCCAACCTGCCGCAATGGCCGCAGTTTTGGCAATATCCGCACCTTGATCACCAATCGGGGTGACACAGCCCAACACAATATCATCGACTTTAGAGGTATCCAGTTGATGACGATCTTTCAGTTCATTGAGTAAAGTCGTCAGTAGGGTGATGGGTTTCACTTCATAGAGTGAACCGTCTTTTTTTCCTTTTCCGCGTGGTGTGCGAATGGCATCAATGATGTAAGCCTCGCTCATACAATATCCTTTTTTATGACTTTAAATTTGTTATGCTTTTTCGATTTTAATGATTAATTGTTGAAGTGCAATGACCAGAACGAATCAGATCAAATGAGTTTTTTAGCCAACCTGATGGAATTGTGCTGTGATTAGCCATGCTGTTTATTTTTGTCTTTTTTAGCCGTGTGTTTGCTCGCTTTCAATTAGACTGCATCTTCAATATTTGTGCTTGATTATATGGGGTAAAGAGAATGATAAAACTAAAAAGTCGCTCTGCTGTCATTTTGTTAGTGTTGTCTTTATTCGGTTGTGATTCATCTGGTGGTGATCTTGGAAAAAATAATGTTGCAGAGAGCAAAAATAAAATGAGTCAGACTTATTCGAATCAGGTGGCTAATGACAAAATGCTGTTGGTCTTGTCTGCGCCATCCATCCATGATCCTTACTACACATCAGCATTTCAACGCATTGTCGATTTCCAAATTAATTATGCAAAATCCATTTTGGGAAATGATAATGTGGTGATTTTGGTCGATGAAGACACTAAACCTTATTTTACAGGCAAAGTCCCCGAAGATATTTTACTGGTGGATGATGTGCGTGATATTTGGATGCGTGACTTCACCACGGTTAATCCAAAGCAGCCTGTGCAATTTACCTATACGTGGGCTTCGATGAGCCAGAAGCAAAGTCAGGAAGTGCAAAAAAGTTTTAGTCGTTTTGCAGATCGTTATCAGATTCAAAGAGCCAAAACAGATTTAATGATTGATGGTGGCAATCTTGTCGATGATTATGCAGGTCGTGTGATCACAACCACTCGGTTTATGGAAGATAATGAACTCAGTTATGATGAAGCCAAACAAGAATTAAAAACCACTTTGGGTGCGCGAGAAGTTGCAATTTTAGAACCCGATGAAGAAGTGCTTGCCCATTCCGATGGCATGGTCAGTTGGGTGGATAAAAACACACTACTGGTCAATGATTACTCAAAAACACCATCATTTAGAACCGTGGTCATGGATGAGCTAAGATCTTCATTTCCATCAGCAAAAATAGTTGAAGTCCCTGTTGAATATAAAACCAATCCCAAAGGACAATGGGACGGATTTGAATCTGCTTGTGGGGTCAATCTCAACTCAACCGTGACTTATAATAATATTTATGTACCAACCTTTAATATGCCACATGATCAAAAAGCATTGAGCATTATCAAGCAGAATACTACTAAAAAAGTGATTCCGATCAATGCGGAAAGTGTTTGTCCTATGGGTGGCAGCGTACGTTGTCTGACTTGGCAAGTCACAGGTGAGAATGCAGTAAAATTAATTACTGCTGCGAGAGAAAGATAATAATTTGAATAACTTGCATCTGATGCTTCACAGGCAGATGCAAGTTCGTTAAACTCGCCTGCCATTTTTATTATGCTGATAAAAAATGAAATTTATTAATATTATTGGTACCACAGGCTCAGGAAAAACCACTTTTGCTCGTCAATTGGCACACCAGATCAAGCTAGAACATATTGAATTGGATAATTTATTATGGCTGGACGATTGGCAGGAATCAGCAGATGAAGCATTCTTTTGCAAGCTTAAATCGAGTATGGAGGCAGCTGCAACAGGTTGGGTCATTGATAATCTCTATACCCGAAGCATCGAGATGATCTGGTCACAGGTTGATACTGTCATTTGGTTGGATTATTCATTTTCTCTAAATCTGTATCGTCTGACTAAACGAACTTTATCTCGTGCTCTCAGTCAAAAACCATTATGGGAAGATTCTAATAACAGGGAAAACTGGAAATTGATGTTATCCAGAAAATCAATTTTTCTCTGGATGCTTCAGAAATATCCACAAAATAAACAAAGATATGTAGTCATGATGCAAGACTCTAAATATCAACATATTCAATTCATTCGTTTAACATCACCCAGACAGGCGCAGGCGTTTTTAAAACGCTTGAGCGATTTCAATTGAAATAAAAAAGCCTGAGTAATACTCATAATGCTGATCATTTAAGGGATTTTACAATTAACGCCTTAGCTTTTTAGTTATTCACGACGGAGTCTTATAATTTTAAATCAAATACTTGGAGCTCATCTATTACTTTGGATAAGCCCAAATGAGAAGCCTCAAAATATATTTTGAGTTCGCAAGAAAGGCATCTTACGGCGCAGTGCGCCTCACTGCCAAACTCGCCAAATACCTTTTATTGATGAAGTAATCGCAGAAACTTTACTGCTTCAAAGTAGTCTTGCCTCAAACAGTTACAGATGACGTTTCCGCGTATCGAATAACATCATGAATTTAAAATAAAAATGCCAGTCAATTTCTTAACTGACTGGCATTAGAGTAATACTCAGGCTTTTTTATCAATTCATGAAAGATTAATGATAGCCATGTAATTGACGGTACAGTCCTGGTGTAACACCTGTCCATTTTTTAAATGCACGGTGGAAGGTACTGGTTTCACTAAAGCCAACTTGTTGTGCCACATCTTCTAAGGTTAAGTTTGGATTCAATAACAGATGGATTGCGGCATCACGGCGTAAGGCATCTTTCACGCCTTGATAACTTTTACCTTCCGCAGCCAAACGACGACGTAAGGTTTGCGGTGAAAGATAGAGCATCGAAGCGACATCATTCAAGGTTGGCATTTCTTCACCAATTTGGCTCTTTAATACGTCACGAATACGTGAAGTTAAAGAGTTGGTGTTTTTAAATTTAACCAAAAGCTGAGCAGGCGCAGCTTTCAGGAATTCTTCAAGATTTTCTTCCGTTTGGCGAAGCGGTAAATCTAGATAGTCGGCAGCAAAGGTAATTTCGGTACGCTGTGCATCAAATTGCATGACAGGTGCAAAGAACAACGCATCGTATTCATCTGCATGCGCAGGACGAGGGTAGCCAAAATGCACGCGTTCTAAAGGCAGGCGGCGTTCAATCAACCAAGAAGCTAGACCATGCCAAATCATCAGCATACTTTCGGTAATGAAGTGATCGGGGTCCATACTTTTGGGAATGAGTGGAACAAGGCGTGCTTCGTGTTTGTCACGCTCCAGTGTTACCGACCATTCATCACCAAACAGTTTATAAAACTGTGATGAAAGTTCTAAAGCATCTCCTAGCGTTTTTGCGTGGATGATGAGCTGACACATAATGGCAAAAGTGCCTAAACGACGTGGCTGAATATCAAAGCCGACGTGTTCATCTTGAGTCACCATCCACAGCATTTTAATAAAACGAGTGTACTGTTCTGGGGAAATACGTGCTTTAGGCTGACGTAATAATTCTGCCTCTATGCCGACATGGGACAATAAGGTTTCGACATCCATGCCTAGACGTTTGACACCTGTGAGAGCGGCATTGACGAAGTGGATACTAATCGTATCGCGACTCATGTTAAATCCTTCAGTCTCTTTTATATTCACTTTAGTTGACCTAAATGACGCTAAAAATTATTTGAATAGCAATTTACAATGGGTATTTTGCCTTGTTTACATCTTAAATTGCCGAAATGATCAAGGTAAATGGCTGAACATGACATTGTTTTATGACTTTTATATTTCTAATATGGATAAAAAATCAACATAGAGTGAGTAAAAATAACATGGATACAGCTTTAAAGGGATTGAAAGTCCTCGATTTTTCCACACTTTTACCGGGACCATTTGCCACATTGTATTTAGCCGATCTAGGTGCAGAAGTGATTCATGTCGAATCGCCTTCACGCCCAGATCTGATTCGTATCTTCCCGCCTTATGCCAATGGACAAGCAACTTCACATAGTTATTTGAATCGTAATAAGAAATCTATAGCCTTAGATTTAAAAGATCCGCAAAACATAGAACTGATTAAAAGTAAAATTGCTGATTTTGATATTGTGGTGGAGCAGTTTAGGCCCGAAGTGATGAAACGACTGGGTTTGGATTATTCTACGCTCGCAAAAATTAACCCACGATTGATTTATTGTTCCATTACAGGCTATGGGCAAACAGGACTTTATAAAGATAAGGCCGGTCATGACATTAATTATCTCGCCCTTTCTGGGATTGTCGGGCATAGCGGTCGACAAGACAGTGGCCCACCGCCGATGGGCATTCAAATTGCTGATATTGCGGGCGGTTCTTTGCATGCGGTGATTGCTATTTTATCTGCGGTGATTGAGCGTCAACGCAGTGGGCAAGGGCAGTATATTGATATCTCAATGACCGATTGTGTGGCCACTTTAAATAGCATGGCAGCAGCAGCAGTTTTAGCTGGGGAAACCAAACAGTATGCAGAACAATCACATTTAAATGGCGCGACCTATTATGACTATTATCAGACCCTTGATGGTCGATATTTATCGGTAGGCAGTATTGAACCACAGTTTATGTCGGGGTTAGCCACCATTTTAGAGCTTCCTATCCTTTTAGAAAAAGGTGCTTCTTTTGATGCAACCGATCAAAAATTAGTGAAGCAAGCGCTACAAGAAAAAATTAAAACCAAGACATGTACGGAATGGACATCCATTTTTGCACAACTAGATGTATGCGTAGAACCCGTTTTGCAATTAGATGAAGCATTAAACTCTGCATTGGCAAAACAACGGCAATGGGTGATTGATGTTCCTCTTGCTGAGCAAAGTACACAGACAGAACCTCAGTTAGCATGTCCGATTAAATTTTCACGCTCAAAAATGAGCTACAAACATATTGGCAAAAAATTAGGCGAAGATTCTTTTTAAATATCACAATGTGATAAAATATCGCCAAATTTAAACAAAAAACAACAAAAAAAATCATTATTCACAAATAATAGGCGTAACCTATACATAGGTTACATATTGTTGAAAAGGTCACTAATGATGAATAAATATAGTAGGAAAATATTTTTTGGAATTAGCTTTTTAGCAGTCAGTTGTGCAATACAGAGTACTTTTGCTAATCGTACTTTTTCATCTGAAAGCCCTTGGATGTTCGGTGACTGGAATGGTCAACGTACTGAATTACAGACGAAAGGTTATGATTTTAGCCTAGGTTATACGGGTGAAATGGCAACCTTGCTTGATGCAAGGCATGCTTCCAGCCATGGCACTGAATATGCAGATCAATTCGCGATTGGTGCTCATTTCGATTTAAACAAAATCTTAGGGTGGCAAGATACTGAAGCACAAATTACCGTGACTGAGCGTAATGGTCGTTCACTTTCACAAACTTCAGATGCTTTAAATGGTCAATCTACGGGTGTTGAAAATGGTCATTTAAGCTCGACCCAAGAAGTCTGGGGGCGTGGACAAACTTGGCGTTTAACTGATTTTTGGATCAAGAAAAAATTCTTAGATCAAAAATTAGATGTGAAAGTGGGGCGTTTTGGTGAAGGTGAAGACTTTAATAGTTTTGACTGTGATTTCCAGAATTTGGCTCTTTGTGGTTCGCAAGTGGGTAACTGGGTCGGTGATCAGTGGTACAACTGGCCAGTCAGCCAATGGGCTGCACGGGTGAAATATAACGTCACTCCAGACCTTTATGCACAGCTGGGTGCATACGAATACAATCCTGAAAATTTAGAGCGCGGTAAAGGCTTTAACCTCAGCACTGATGGTTCTCATGGTGCCATTATTCCTACGGAACTGGTTTGGACACCGAAAACAGGTGAACAAAAACTTCCGGGTGAATACCGTGCTGGCTATTACTACAGCACAGCCGATGCGGTGGTGATTGGTCATCAAGATCAAAAAGATCAACACCAAGGTGGTTGGCTTGTTGCGAAGCAACAATTAACGGCACATAAAGGTGATGTCTCTCGTGGTCTCACTGGTTTTGTCAACGTAACTGTGCATGATTCAGCAACCAACAACGTTAGCGATATGCAAAATATCGGTCTGGTTTATAAAGGTGCGATGGATTCACGTCCTAAAGACGAAATGGCTTTCGGTCTTGCACGTATCAATCTGAACGATGATCTGAATGATGGTCGTAACGAAGAATATGATGCAGAAGTTTACTACGGTTTACATGCAACCAATTGGTTAACCATTCGTCCGAATGTTCAATATATTCGTCATGTCGGTGCATATAAGAATGGCGAAAATGCTTGGGTGGGCGGGGTTAAGTTTCAAACAGCATTCTAGTTTGTAGATAATAAATACTTGAGTAACAACTGAAGCCTTGAGTTTTTTACGCTTTCAGACATGCTATATCGGTAGCCTTAGGTATTTAAAATCTAAAAACTAATAAAAAAAGCTGCTCATACTTGTTCACAAGTATGAGCTTTTCAATTAAGAATTTTAGAAATAGGTGGTTAATATGAATACTCCATCTTCAGGTTCAGGTTTAAAAACGATTTTAGCCATTGTTGCTATCATTTTCGGTTTAGTCCTGCTGATTGGAGGAATTTATCTTGCAGTGCTTGGTGGGTCTTGGTACTACATCATTGCAGGTTTATTCTTCATCGCTACTGCAATTTTATTGCAAAAATTAAAAAGCTCGGCATTGATTGTGTATGCAATATTTGTATTGGGTACAGTGGTATGGGGCTTATGGGAAGTGGGTTCTGACTTCTTTGCATTGGCTCCTCGTTTAGATATTTTAGGTTTATTTGGTCTTTTATTGTTAATTCCAGCAGTCACTCGTGGTTTTAACAATACCAAAGGTGCAAAAATTGCCCTGACGGGTACATTGGCCATCACTATTGCAGTGATGATCTATGCGGTATTTAATGACCCGCAAGAAATTCGCGGGGAATTAACGACCAAGCAGCCTGCCACTGCTCAGCCGATTCCGGGTATTGCTGACGCGGACTGGCCAGCCTATGGTCGTACTCAGTCGGGTCTACGTTATTCGCCATTAAATAAAATTAATTCAGAGAACGTGAAAGACTTAAAAGTCGCTTGGACGTATAACACAGGCGATTTTAAAACTAAAAATGACTCAGGTGAAACCACCAATCAGGTGACGCCAATTAAAGTTGGCGACAATATGTACATCTGTACAACACACCAAAAATTGGTTGCGCTGGATCCGACAACGGGTCAGGCGAAATGGACATTTGATCCGAAATTAAAAGCGGATAAAACCTTCCAACATTTAACCTGTCGCGGTGTTTCGTATTTTGATGCGAGCAATACAGCAGGTTTCGAAACCAGTTTAGCTGCGAAGAAAACCACTTCAGCAGAATGCCCTCAAAAAATCATTTTACCTGTCAATGATGGTCGCCTTGTTGCGATCAATGCCAAAACGGGTCAAGCATGTACAGATTTTGGTAAAAATGGTGAAGTTGATTTACAAAAAGACATGCCATTCCCTTATCCGGGCGGGTATATCCCAACGTCACCGCCAGTGATTACTGGTACAACCATTATTATTGCCGGTTCAACCACAGATAACTATTCAACTGAAGAGCCATCGGGTGTGATCCGTGGTTATGATGTCAATACGGGTGAACTTCTTTGGGTCTTTGATACGGGCGCGGAAGATCCAAATGCCATTCCTGCACCGGGTCAAAAATATGTTCAAAATTCGCCAAACGCATGGGCACCTTTAGCTTATGACGCGAAGTTGGATATTGTATATGTACCTACGGGTGTCGGTACGCCTGATATTTGGGGCGGGAACCGTACTGAGTTGCATGAGCGTTATGCAAACTCGATGTTGGCGATCAATGCGACAACAGGTAAATTGGTATGGAACTTCCAAACCACGCATCATGATTTGTGGGATATGGACGTACCATCTCAACCGACATTGACCGATATTAAAGACAAATCTGGGAATTTGGTTCCTGCAATTTATGTGTTGACTAAAACGGGGAATGTCTTTGTTCTAGACCGTCGTACTGGTGCAGCAATTGTTCCAATTACTGAGAAACCTGTGCCACAAACGGTAAAACGTGGTCCACAAACCAAAGGTGAACGTTATGCTGCTACACAACCGTTCTCTGATTTTGATCTTGCACCGAAAGAAAAATTAACGGATAAACAAATGTGGGGTGCCACCATGTTTGACCAATTGATCTGCCGTGTGTCTTTCCATAAATTGAACTACGATGGCATTTATACTCCACCTTCTGAAAATGGGACTTTGGTGTTCCCGGGTAATTTAGGTGTGTTTGAATGGGGCGGCATGTCAGTCAACCCAGACCGTCAAATTGCCGTAATGAATCCAATTGGCTTACCATTTGTATCTAAACTGATTCCAGCTGATCCGAACCGTCCAAAAACGGCCAAAGGCGCGGGCACTGAAGCGGGTGTTCAGCCAATGTATGGTGTGCCTTACGGTGTGGAAATCAGTGCGTTCTTGTCTCCATTCGGTTTGCCATGTAAGCAACCTGCTTGGGGCTATGTGGCTGGTGTCGATTTAAATACTCATGAAGTGGCTTGGAAACGTCGTATTGGTACAATTCGTGACAGTATGCCGGGTATTCCGTTACCGCCATTTAAAATGGGTGTGCCAATGCTTGGCGGTTCAATTTCTACTGCGGGTAACGTAATGTTTGTTGGTGGTACTCAGGATGATTACATTCGTGCAATCAATGTGACCAATGGTGATGAACTTTGGAAAGGTCGTTTGCCAGCAGGTGGACAAGCAACCCCAATGACCTATGAAAGCAACGGTAAACAATACGTGGTGATTATGGCGGGTGGACATGGTTCATTTGGCACCAAGATGGGTGATGCTTTAGTGGCTTATGCGTTACCCGATCAAAAATAATCTGTTGTAAGTAGTTGATTTAAAAGCCTGATTCGTCAGGCTTTTTTATTGGTTTTATTCTGTCTTACAATATATTTTCTTATTTAGATTTGAATATTTACGTTGTATATGAGAAATAATGATAAACAAGTGAAAAGAACATCAAATCGAATAAAGGCGGCAGGATTTTGCTGTATCCCACGATATCTGTGAAATATTGACACCCTTATCAATAAAACCGCTATTAAATATGTAAAAAACGCATTTTGTTGATAGGTTAAATCTCGTTATGCTGTGCATCGTTATAATAGAAACTACTAGCCGTACGCCATGTATTTATATACTGATTTTGATCAGCAACTGATCAATGAACGTGTTGCACAATTCCGTGACCAAACGGAACGTTATTTAGCGGGTAAATTGACGGAAGATGAATACCGTCCGCTACGTCTACAAAATGGTTTATACGTTCAACGCTATGCGCCAATGTTACGTATTGCTGTGCCTTATGGCTTAATGAACTCAAACCAACTGCGTAAAATTTCGGATTTGGCAAAAGAGTATGATCGTGGGTATGCCCATGTATCAACGCGTCAAAATATTCAGTTTAACTGGCCAGCACTCGAAAATGTACCTGACATGTTGGCAGAACTTGCAACAGTTCAAATGCATGCCATTCAAACCTCAGGTAACTGTATTCGTAATACCACGACCGACCAGTATGCTGGTGTGGTGGCAGGTGAAATTGCAGATCCACGTCCAACCTGTGAATTGATTCGTCAATGGTCAACATTCCATCCAGAATTTGCCTTCTTGCCACGTAAATTTAAAATTGCAGTCTCTGCATTGGCGGAAACGGATCGTGCAGCGGTTTCATTCCATGATATCGGTGTGTATATCGTGAAGAATGAAGCAGGTGAAATTGGCTATAAAATTAAAGTTGGTGGTGGTTTAGGCCGTACACCAGTCATTGGTAGCTTTATTCGTGACTTCTTACCACGTGAAGATTTAATCGCCTATTTAGAAGCCGTTTTACGTGTGTATAACTTGCATGGTCGCCGTGACAACAAATATAAAGCGCGTATCAAAATTTTGGTCAAAGCGTTAACGCCTGCGGTATTTGCGGAGAAAGTTGAAGCTGAATTTGCGCATACCATTCAGACTTTAAAAATTCAGCCTGAAATTTTGACAAAATTAGACCAAGAATTTACACCGTTTGATTATCAAGATTATGCAGATGAAGATTTTACTGAATTGTTTGCAGCTTATCCGAAATTCAAGCAATGGTTTAATATCAACACCAATGCACATAAAGTAACAGGTTATCGTATCGTTACGATTTCACTGAAACGTGCTGGTATTGCACCGGGTGATATGAGCACTGAAGAAATGAACTTGATCGCAGATCTTGCAGATCAATATACATTCGGTGAGCTTCGTACCACGCATGAACAAAATATTTCATTGGTTGATGTACCGCAAAAAGATTTATTTGCAGTATGGCAAGCACTGGAAGTGAATAATTTGGCACGCGCACATATTGGTTTTGTCACCGATATTATTTGCTGTCCGGGCGGTGATTTCTGTTCATTGGCAAATGCGAAATCTATTCCAATCTCTGAAGCGATTTCACGCCGTTTTGATGATTTAGACACGATTTACAACTTAGGTAAATTGGATCTCAACATCTCTGGCTGTATGAATGCTTGTGGTCATCACCATGTGGGGAATATTGGTATTTTAGGTGTCGATAAAAAAGGTGCCGAGTTCTACCAAATTACCTTAGGTGGCAACGCGGATCATGATGCTTCAATTGGTGACATTTTAGGGCCATCATTTGCAGCAGATCGTGTACCTGATGTGGTTGAAGAAATTTTAAATACCTATCTTGATCTTCGTACTGAAGGTGAAGAGTTTATAGAAACCTATCGCCGTGTTGGCATTCAACCCTTTAAGGAGCGTGCATATGCTTAATACCGCACTACAAGTGCTCTCTAAAGATGGCACGATTGCAGACAATACTTATCAAGTGATTGGTGAAGATGGCGTGTTGCCACAAGGTGATGTGGTTTTAACCGTTGAACAGTTAGATCAAATTGCAAATGTATCTGGCAAAAAAGCGCTCTACATTACTGTGGATGCTTCTCCTGAAGTGAACGAATTCCCACTTGATCAACTCGATGCAATCTTTATTGAGTTTGCAGGCTTTAACGATGGTCGTGGTTATTCATTTGCAGCATTGTTGCGTCGTCAAGGCTATCAAGGCGAACTTCGTGCGACAGGCGATATTTTTAAAGATGTGTTGAACTATTTGAAGCGTTCGGGTTTCGATACTTTCGTGGTGAAAGAAGGTAAAGATATTCATGAAGCAGCAGCAGGTTTACATGATTTTAAACATCCGTACCAAGCATCGACGGCAGTTGCACAAGCAAGTTATCAAACAGGTGCTTAATTTCAATTAAGTACTTAAAAAAGCCGGATAAATTCCGGCTTTTTTGTATTTCAAGAAAACCTTACATTTCTTCTAATTGGCAATTGACCATCCATTTCACCCCAAATTGATCGGTAAAAGCGCCATACAATGCTCCCCAAAATGTTTTTTCTAAAGGCATTTCAATTTGACCATTTATGGCTAAAGCATCAAATAAGCGTTTTGCTTCTGCTTGCTCACTGGCATCTAAATTAATTGAAATATAATGATTCGTGCCTTGAGTAAAAACGGTCGAGCTTTGTGCGCAGAATTGATCACTGGTGTCTGAACCCATTAAGATGGTGAATTCATTGATGGGAAGTGACACATGCAGAATGTAATCTTTTTCTTTATCCGAAACCTGCGCATCTGGGAGTTCTGAATATTTTTTTAGAAACGAAAATTCACCACCAAAAACAGATTTATAAAAGTTAAAAGCAGCTTCGGTTTTACCTTGGAAATTGAGGTAATGATTGAGTTGCATCTTGATATGTCCATATTGTTGTTTTGACAGATACAACTTACCAGCTCATATCCCAAATATTAATGAATAAATTGTAATCAAAAAAAATCCCTCAATGATGAGGGATAAAGTTCTCTCCCGATGGGAGAAAGCTAGAGAGGGGGATTATAGTAATTCGATTGCTACAGCAGTTGCTTCACCGCCACCAATACATAAAGCAGCAATCCCTTTTTTACCGCCAGTACGTTTTAAGGCATGGATTAAAGTCAAAATAATACGTGAACCTGTAGAGCCGACAGGATGACCGAGTGCGCAAGCACCGCCATGAATATTCACTTTTTCCGCATCCAATTTAAAGTCATCAATTGGGCACATAGTAACCATCGCAAATGCTTCATTGATTTCCCACAGATCGACATCGGAAGCCGTCCAGCCCGCTTTATCCAATGCTTTTTGAATTGCACCCACTGGTGCAATAGTGAATTCTGAAGGGTGCTGAGAATTTGATGCATAAGCCACAATTTTCGCAAGCGGGTTTAAACCTTTTGCCGCTGCATTGTCCGCAGACGTTAATACTAATGCAGAAGCACCATCAGAAATGGAGCTGGCATTTGCAGCGGTAATAGTGCCATCTTTGGCAAAGGCAGGGCGTAGCGTTGGGATTTTATCAATATTGGCATTAAACGGTTGTTCATCTTTATCAATGACAACATCGCCTTTACGTGATGAAACCGTAACTGCTACGATTTCATCTACAAAATAGCCTTCGGTAATGGCTGTTTGTGCGCGTTTAAGTGAACGAATGGCAAAGTCATCCATTTGTTGGCGAGTATAGCCTCGAGTGTTAGCCATATCTTGAGCAAAAGAACCCATTAGGCGACCTGTTTCAGCATCTTCTAAGCCATCAACGAACATATGATCTTTGATTTCACCATGACCCATGCGGTAACCACCACGTGCCTTTGGTAACACATAAGGTGCATTGGTCATGGATTCCATACCGCCTGCGACCACAATTTCAGCAGAACCAGCTTTAATCATATCTGCTGCTTGCATGACCGCTTTCATGCCAGAACCACATAACTTGTTAATAGTGACTGCACCTGTTGAGTCAGGAAGACCCGCTTGGCGCATTGCTTGGCGTGCAGGGCCTTGCTTTAATCCAGCAGGAAGTACGCAGCCCATAATGACTTCTTCAACATCGGTTGGTTGTAATCCTGAACGAGCAATTGCTGCTTTAATAGATGCGGCACCCAGTTCGGGTGCTGTTACAGCAGCTAAACTTCCTTGAAAACCGCCCATTGCTGTACGTGCACCATTTACAATTACGATGTCTGTCATTGTTTTGCTCCGATATTTACTTTTAACTAAATTATTTTCTAAACTTAAGCAGTATATTGAAAAAAACAGAGGAATAAAGTCTGATCAGTCTCTAGTTGTAGACTCATGGGTTCTTAGCAAGTGAAGGGCTTTTCAATGCGAACATTTCCCATCTGACTGAGTATGATTTTATGCGATGCTTGCTGAGCAGTGGAGCAATAATAAAAACTACCATTCGAACCAATAGGAAGACCATTGGCTGCTTGAAAAGTTAAACTGGGAATGCTTAGTGTTCCTCTCCAATTTAAATTACCATATTTTAAATCGGTTGATTCGGTCAGGATAATGTATTCATTGGCATCCACCTGTCGGTTTTTATTAGAATCGATAAAAATAATAAAACCTGAATTCCAATGGTTCACTTGACAATTTAATTTATCTTGGCTGGGACAAATAACCACATTGCTATGTTGAAGAGCTGCATGTGACTTTGCAAATTGAATGCTTGAAATCAGTTTGTTGGTGGTTTTGATTGTTTCTTGTTTAGCCATGATTTCATGAAAATAAGGTAGAGCAAGGATTGTAATAATCGCTAAAATAGCGACCGTAATGATCAGCTCTATGAGCGTAAAACCATTTTTTTGTTTAAAAAACATTGAATTAACCTTTTGGTGTATTTTTTTAATTGTTTATGTTATTAATGTTTTGTTTTTAATCGTTTTTTCTGTAAGTAATATTTATTACTCAACTTTTAAGAAAACTGTTAAAATAATTCGCAAGTGACCATAAGCTATTCGCAACAAAAAATTGAGTAAAAAATTACCGAATTACAACGGAAATTGTAAGTAATTTTGTCAATAATTCACTTGATTAAATTTATCAAGCACTTGGAAAAAAAATAAAGTGTTTGTATGATTCATAGTGAGTAGCTTAAAAATAAAACTGGGTATTAGAAAACCTATTTCAGGATAGCCAAATTTTAGGCTTGAGCTTGAACAACAATTGTTATCTCTGGAGGATAAATCCATGAAAATGAGTCGTATTGCACTAGCTATGCTAGTTGCTGCACCTTTAGCTGCTGCGAATGCTGGCGTAACTATTACCCCATTAATGGTTGGTTATAACTTTAACGAAACTCAACACAACAATAGCGGTAAACTATTCTCTGGTGTTGAAGATGCAGATAATCAAGTAGCTTTACAAGACGATTTATTCGTTGGTGCTGCGATTGGTGTTGAATTAACGCCATGGTTAGGTTTTGAAGTTGAATATTCTCAAGTAAAGGGTGATATTGAAGCTACTCGCCAAAATACTGATGTTGTTGATGGGACTAAAGTAGCTGAATATAAAAAACAGCAACTTGCTGGTAACTTCTATGCAACTTCTGACTTAATCACTAAAAACTATGACAGCAAAATCAAGCCGTATGTATTACTAGGTGCTGGTCATGTTAAATATGAAGGTCAAGGCGAAGCTGCTGATTGGGAAGAAGAAAGTACAATTGGTAATGCAGGTCTTGGTGCTTTCTGGCGCTTAAACGATGCTTTGTCTTTACGTACAGAAGCTCGTAGTACTTATAACTTTGACAACAAATTTTGGGACTATACAGCTTTAGCTGGTCTAAATGTTGTTCTTGGTGGTCACTTGAAACCAGCTGCACCTGTAGTTGAAGTTGCTGTCGTTGAACCTGTTGTTCCAGTTCAACCAGTTCCACAAGAGTTGACTGAAGACCTTAACATGGAACTTCGTGTGTTCTTTGATACAAACAAATCAAACATCAAAGATCAATACAAACCAGAAATTGCTAAAGTTGCTGAAAAGTTAGTTGAATATCCAAACGCTACTGCTCGCATCGAAGGTCACACAGATAACACTGGTCCACGTGCATTAAACGAACGTTTATCTTTGGCTCGTGCTAACTCTGTTAAATCTTCACTTGTAAATGAATACAATGTAGATCCAGCTCGTTTGTCTACTCAAGGTTTTGCTTGGGATCAACCGATTGCTGACAACAAAACTAAAGAAGGTCGTGCTATGAACCGTCGTGTATTCGCGACTATTTCTGGTAGCCGTACTGTAATTGCTCAACCAGCTCAATAATTTATTATTGAACTGAGTTAAAAAAGCAGCCGTCAGGCTGCTTTTTTTATGAAGAAAAATTTATTTTTATAATGGGTAATTTACATAAATTAAAAAATGTTCAATATTCGATTTTTTTAAATCAGCACTGTCTCATTTGATCGATTCAGTTTTTATGCCTTTGCATCGGCATGAGCGCTACTTTTGAAAGGTTAAGCACTAGCACGGCTACGCAAGACAAAAACCTTTTGTTTCCTATACACAATATCCTGAGCAGGTTTTAATGTACTGCATTTAAAATGCAGCGCAAGGATGGGAAACGTGTGCTATCCATGTCATATTCATGAATCCAATACTTACTAAAATTTATTTTTAATTTTGGCTTTACGAACCACTTCTGTTGACCAAAAAGCACCCTATGAAAAAAGTCTAATAATTCAAAGTCGGAGTTATTACATGCTGAGTTTGATTTTTACTCATGTAATTTTCTGCTCTGTGGTTGAACCCAGCCTTTGTGACTCAAGACATTTCACCCGCATAAAAGTGATTAAAATTTTACTCAGATCTGCACAAGAACAATCATCTTTTAAAGTGCTTTATTTTGCATGATTGTGGCTTGTTGAGAAGTTGGCTATAGCTATATCAAAAGACCCAGTTGCCCAGACATTTATGATTTTTGCACAATAAAAAAACAGCCCGAAGGCTGCTTTTTATTTCAGTGGCAAGTTAATCATTTTCTACATTGACAGGTTGTACATCCATGTCTTTATATGGAATAAGCTTGGTTTTATATTTCCATTTATAACCTAACCAAATGACAAGAAAGAGCGGAATACTAATGTAAGTCGAAGCCAAACCTAGCCAATCTACTTTTCCACCAATCAGTGCTTCATAGTTTTGACCTAGAATAATGATCGAGCAGAGGATAAAGGCGAACCATGGTGCAAAAGGGAAGAACTTTGCTGTATATGCTAAGTCTTCCAGTTTATACCCTTGCGCTAAATAGCCTTTACGGAAACGATAGTGTGAAATCGCAATACCTAACCAGACGATAAAGCCACACATTCCTGACATATTAAGCAACCAATTGAACACTTGTTGCTCACCAATAAATGTGGTTAAGAAACAGAGTGCTGCAATTGCAGTCGTTGCATAAAGTGCATTCATGGGTACACCACGAGTATCGAGTTTTGCAAACCATTTCGGTGCACGACCTTCACGTGCCATGTCAAATAGCATACGTGTAGATGAATACATTCCCGAGTTACCCGCAGATAAAATGGCAGTTAAGATGACTGCATTCATTAAACTTGCAGCAAAGGCAAAACCTGCTTTTTCATACAATAATGTAAATGGCGAAAGGGTGATGTTATCACTAGCCGCGGCTTGTAAAAGACGAGGATCATCATAAGCGACAAGTGTGCCAATAATGAAAATACACACCACATAAAATAATAGGATTCGCCAAAAAATTTGCTTAATGGCAACAGGAATGGTTTTTTTAGGATCTTTAGATTCTCCTGCGGCAACCCCGACCATTTCTGTACCTTGGAAGGAGAATCCGGCAATCATGGCCACCCCAATCATGGCTTGTAGTCCACCGACAAAAGGCGCATCACCTTTGGTCCAGTTGGAGAAAGTGACCATATTCGGTGTTAGGATGATTTTTGCAATCATGGCAATGCCAATAATAATAAAGACAATAATCGCAATGACCTTGACCAGTGAGAATAAAAATTCACTTTCACCAAAACTTTTCACGGTCAGTGAATTAATTGCAAAAATAATCGCAAGGAAAATGGCACTCCAGTAGAAACCTGGAATATCTGGAAACCAAAATTTCATAATGAACTGAACCGCAACCAGTTCAAAAGCAACCGTGATTGCCCAGTTGTACCAATAGTTCCAACCCAAGGCGAAACCAAAACCGCCTTCTACATATTTAGTACCATAGGTAAAAAATGCACCTGAAGTGGGGTTGTGCGTGGCAAGTTCGCCCAAACTTGTCATTAAGAAATAAATCATTACACCAATAAGCGCATAAGCGAGTAATGCACCGCCGGGACCTGCATTGGCAATGGTTGCACCAGAAGCGAGGAATAAACCTGTGCCGATGGAGCCACCAATCGCAATCATATTCAGATGGCGAGCACCAAGTTTACGCTGTAAGTGTGGTTGATCAATTTCACTCATTATTGTTCCTTAGATTTCTTTTGAGTGTTGGCGAACAGCACTTTAAAGCCTTGTTGATCGGCTTTGGTTGTACATTGACCAAAATTTTGCTCAATTAATAATGGATAATTTAGAAAGCGATTGGCTACAATCCATAATTCACCGCCCGATTTTAAATGACGTCGTGATGTTTTACATAAACTCTCACTGGCGTTGTAATCGGTTTGGATACCTTGATGGAATGGCGGATTACTGACAATGGCATGCAAGAATAGCGGTGCATCTTCAATACCAGTCACTGCTGTAATTTCAAGTTGTTCTGGCGCAAGATTGTTTTTTTCAAAGGTCATTTGGGTGGAAGCCAAAGCAAAAGCATCAACATCCATGGCAAAAATCCGATTTTTTGGATTTAATTTTGCTAAATAAGCACTGATGACACCCGAACCACACCCAAAGTCGGCAATTTTACCCGCAGTGACTTGTGATAAATAAGGTAACAGCACCGCAGTACCAATATCTAAGCGATTTTGACTAAATACGCCCGGTAAGGCACAGATATTTAAGTCACCATTGGGTGTAGGAACGGTATATTGTTGTGCCCAATCATCTAGTTTTTTGGCAACCACAGTTTTTTCAACCGTCATTTGCCACATCTGACAGTGACGTGCGCTATCTAATTTACAGGCTGGGCCAAACGGCAGTAATTGTTTGGCAGCACGTTCAACCCCCGCTTTTTTTTCTCCAACAAGGAAAACTGAAGCACCAACATTTAAGCGGCTAACCACATTATGTAGGATGTAATTCAGCAGTTCTTTTGACTTCGGGACAAAAATAATCGCTTGATCAAAATCATCTGCAGGAAGATCTACACCAAAATGTACATTGGCTTGTTGGGACTGAAAATATTGTAATTCGTTATAGTTCCATGTCCATATACATGGAGTGATGTCTTTTTCTAAATTGGAAAGTAAGTCATCCGTAGGTGCATTAATGAGTAGTACACGTCCAGACAGATATTCGTGCTGTCGAATGACAACTTCACTTCTAGGATCCATTTTTTATCTCGCCATTGAAAAACTCTGCCCAGACAATGCTGGGCAGGGTTGATGCTGAAATGAAATTATTTCTTCGATTCAGGAAGAATAATGTTTAATAACAATGCTGCAATACCGCCTGTCGCAACACCAGAACTGAAAATGTTACGAATTAATTCAGGCAGGTGTTCAAGAATTTGAGGTACTTGTGCCACACCTAAGCCTAATGCCAAAGAAATGGCAATAATCAGTAATGCACGGCGGTCAAGTTGAATGCCAGACAGAATATTAATGCCTGAAGCTGCAACAGCACCGAACATCACCATGACGGCACCACCTAACACCGCTTGTGGTACGGCCTGAATCACACCTGCAACAGCAGGAAATAGACCCAGAATGACCAATAATACTGCAATCCAGATCCCAACATAACGGCTTGCAACACCTGTCAGTTGAATGACACCGTTATTTTGTGCAAAGACCGAGCTTGGGAAGGTGTTAAAAATACCCGCCAAAAATGAATTTGCACCATTGACCAGTACACCACCTTTAATACGTTCCATCCATACTGGGCCGTCTACAGGTTGATTGGATATTTTTGAAGTTGCAGTGACATCACCAATCGCTTCCAAAGAGGTCACTAAATAGATAAATGCCATTGGAATAAATAAGCTCCATGAGAAACTTAAACCAAAATGCATCGGGGTTGGAATTTGAATGAGGGGGGTATCTTCTAAACTTGAAAAATTAAGATGCCCCATAAAACCAGCAACAACATAACCAATCACTAAGGCAATGAGAATAGCCGAGCTTTTGACCCAGACGATACGAACACGATTTAAAACAACAATAATCGCCAGTACCGTACATGACATGATGAGGTTGTCGGCATTGGCAAATGTTTTATCGCTCATGGCTTGATAACCGCCACCCATGCTGATAAGACCTTCTTTAATTAAGGTCAAACCAATCAGCAGCACCACAATACCTGTCACCAATGGGGTAATGAGTTTTTTTACCCAAGGCAGAATACGAGATACGCCCATTTCAATAAATGAACCCGCAATGACCACCCCAAAAATAGAGGCCATGACCGCTTCAACAGGTGTACCTGCTGCAACCATGGCAGAACCAATACCAATAATAGGGCCAATAAAGTTAAAGCTGGTGCCTTGAACAATCAGTAAGCCTGCGCCAAATGGACCCACTTTTTTACATTGTAAAAAAGTCGCAATCCCTGAGATCACCAAAGACATGGAAAGAATCATGTTGGTGTCTTGTTTTGAGACGCCTAAAGCTAAACAGATTAGTAAGCCGGGTGTGATAATCGGGACAATAATGGCCAATAAATGTTGCAGTGCAGCTAAAAAAGCGATGAATGGTTTTGGACGGTCATTCAATCCATAAACTAAATCAAGATGATCTTTTTGCTCGGGAGAGTTTGTTAAATCAGACATTTGAAAACGGTACAGCAGCAATTTATGGCTATTCTAATCGAGTTACAGGACTTTACAAACCAAAAAAAGAGCGATTTTTTAAAAAAACTTGTAACTGTCAATAAACTGTCACTACTAAAAGTTAGTATTTTTCTGTATAATTTGCCCTCAAATTTAAAGCGTATCGAATTTACATGTCAGATATTAAAACTCTCCGCAACATTGCCATTATTGCGCACGTTGACCATGGTAAAACCACTCTTGTAGACAAACTTTTGCAACAATCTGGTGCTCTCGGTGACCGCGCGGGCGAGATTGAACGTGTTATGGATTCTAACGCGCTTGAGTCTGAACGTGGTATTACCATTCTTGCAAAAAACACTGCAATCAAATGGTTAGACAAACGTACAGATACTGAATACCGCATTAACATCGTCGACACCCCGGGACATGCTGACTTCGGTGGTGAAGTTGAACGTGTAATGTCTATGGTTGACTGCGTATTACTTCTCGTTGATGCACAAGACGGTCCAATGCCACAAACTCGTTTTGTGACATCTAAAGCATTTGCAAGTGGTCTTAAGCCAATCGTTGTATTAAACAAAATTGACCGTCCAGGTGCACGTCCTGACTGGGTAATGGATCAAGTATTTGATTTATTTGATAACCTTGGTGCGACTGACGAGCAGTTAGACTTCCCAGTGGTATATGCTTCTGCAATTAACGGTATTGCTGGTCGTGATGTTGAAGCAATGTCTGAAGATATGACGCCATTGTTTGAAACAATTGTTGACATCGTTGAACCACCTAAAGTTGACGTTGATGGCCCGTTCCAAATGCAAATTTCATCTCTTGACTATAATAGTTTCGTAGGTGTAATTGGTATTGGTCGTATCCAACGTGGTTCGGTTAAAACAAACACGCAAGTGACTGTAATCGACAAAGATGGCAAAACACGTAACGGCCGTATCTTAAAAGTGATGGGTTATCATGGTCTTGACCGTGTAGACGTTGAAGATGCTTCTGCTGGTGATATCGTATGTATCACGGGTCTTGATGCACTTAACATCTCTGACACGATTTGTGATCCGAAAAATGTTGAAGCTTTACCGCCATTGTCTGTAGATGAACCTACAGTTTCGATGACATTCCAAGTAAACAACTCACCGTTTGCTGGTCGCGAAGGTAAATTCGTAACTTCACGTAATATTCGTGAACGTCTTGACCGCGAATTGATTCATAACGTAGCTTTACGTGTTGAAGATACTGATTCTCCAGACCGTTTCAAAGTATCTGGTCGTGGTGAGCTTCATTTGTCTGTTCTTATTGAGAACATGCGTCGTGAAGGCTTCGAGATGGGTGTATCTCGTCCTGAAGTAATCATGAAAGAAATTGATGGTGAAATCCAAGAGCCGTATGAAAATGTAACTTTTGACGTTGAAGAACAACATCAAGGTTCAATCATGGAGCAAATGGGCTTCCGTAAAGGCGAAATGACCAATATGGAACTTGACGGCAAAGGCCGTATCCGTATTGAAGCAACTGTTCCTTCACGTGGCTTGATCGGTTTCCGTTCTGAATTCTTAACCATTACTTCTGGTACTGGTATTATGACTTCAAGCTTCTCTCATTATGGTAAAGCGAAAGCTGGTACTGTAGCGAAGCGTCAAAACGGTGTACTTGTTTCAATGGTTAACGGTACTTGCTTAGCGTTTGCATTGTTTACATTACAAGACCGTGGTCGTCTATTTGCTGAACCACAGTTAGAAGTTTATGAAGGTATGATCGTGGGTATGAACTCACGTTCTGACGACATGACGGTTAACCCAACTAAAGCGAAGCAGTTAACCAACATGCGTGCATCTGGTACAGATGAAGCATTAACGTTAACTCCTGCAATTCGTTTCACGCTTGAACAAGCGCTTGAGTTCATCGAAGATGACGAATTAGTTGAAGTTACACCTAAATCAGTACGTATTCGTAAACGCTGGTTGACTGAAAATGATCGTAAACGTAACCGCGGTAAATAATTTTTAATTATTGTCCGTGACTGCGTTTGGTCATAAAAAGGTGCTATCAATTCGTTGATAGCATTTTTTTTTGTTTGAAATGAGCAACTAAATATTCTAAAAGCATTTAATTCCGAGTAAATTACTCATCTATATGAACTGTTTCACATTTTTGATATGGAACGGTTTAAAAATATTTTAATAAAAGAATATGACAAAGCGAGCTGGAGAGTTTCATGAGTATCGTTCAAGAATTTAAAGAGTTTGCCATTAAAGGCAATATGATGGATTTGGCGATTGGTGTCATCATTGGTGGTGCTTTTGGTAAAATTATTGATTCATTGGTAAAAGATGTATTGATGCCTTTAATTTCTGTGATTACAGGTGGTGATGTTGATTTTTCACAATGGTTCGTTGTATTGGGAGATAACCCGAATAATTTACAAACGCTTGAGGAATTACAAAAAGCAGGGGTCAATGTTTTACAGTATGGTAGTTTCTTAACAGTATTTATTAATTTCTTGATTTTAGCTTGGGTGGTTTTCTTACTGGTTAAAGTCATGAATCGTTTGCGTAAACAAGAAGCGCCTGTAGAAGCACCCGCTGCAACACCAGAAGATATCGAATTGTTACGTGAAATCCGTGATGAGTTGAAACGTCGTCCACAAGTTTAAATTGTGGAAGGATAAAAAATGGCACGTGTAGTGCCATTTTTTTAATTGAATTTCTTGCAATCTTCGTTTCTTGCACTTCATTTTCCAGTAGTGCTTTAAAACTTACTCTGGAAGGAGAAGTCCCTGTTCGAAAAAAGGGAATTTAGGATGATTAATCCATTCGAAACTTAATTTCGAGTAAATGCCAACCAAACTGACTTTTGATTGGGCCATGCAATTCACGTTCAGCTAAGGTAAATACCGCCTTATCAATGGGGCCGACCAGTTGTCCTTTCTTGATATCACCCAGTTCACCGCCTTTTTTGCCTGAAGGACAGGTGGAATGCTGTTTAGCAATTTGGGCAAAATCTGCACCTGCTTTAATCTTCTTTTTTAACTGTTCGGCCAACTCTTTGTCTTTGACTAAAATATGACGCACGATGGCAGATTTCATGCTTTATTCCCTTTAGATGGTGTCTTGGTGAGCATTTTAACGTTTTTTAAAGGCTGACATTGCGGACAAAATACACTGGCACGCTGTCCGAGTTTTAAATTTTCTAAAGTGGTTTCACAGTTCACACACATTTCACCCGCACGGCCATAGGCCAATAGGGTTTGTTGGAAATAACCATTTTCGCCCATGGCATTACTATAGTCACGTAGGGTTGAGCCACCCAAATCTATGGCTTGTTTTAAGATTCGTTTGATCTCGATCACTAATTTTTCAATTTGCTGCATACTTAAACTAGATGCAGGCTGGGCAGGGTGAATGCCTAAATTGAATAAACTTTCAGTGGCATAGATATTACCGACTCCAACCACCATATGGTTATCCATAATGGCAACTTTGGCGGCCACATTTTTCTTTTTAAATTTGCTTGCTAAATAGTCAGCATTAAATGCTTCACTTAAAGGTTCTGGGCCTAAAGTATCAATTAACTTGGTTTGAGAGTTCTGATCTAACCATAAAATGCAGCCAAAACGACGTGGGTCATGGTAACGTAGTTCTATATCTTCAAACTGAATGATCAAATGATCATGTTTACGCAATTCTGTATGGGGTTCACAAAGGCGAAAACTACCCGACATGCCCAAATGCCATAACATGCTGTCGTGCTCAAATTCCGCCAAAATATATTTAGAGCGTCGGGTGAGCTTAAGCAATTTTTGCCCAGTTAGTTTTTGAATATCTTCAGGAATCGGCCAGCGTAAACTGGATTGTCGAACTTCAACAGAAATGACTTTTTGCTCAATTAAAGGCAATAAACTGGTTTTTGTGGTTTCAACTTCAGGTAGTTCAGGCATTTTTAGCAAATTAAAATGGATTATGGCTAATATCGGGATGAATGGTCGAGAATACAAGTTTTAATTGAAGCATAAGATGAGTCGTGCACATACTATAAGAAACTGAGTTCAGAAATAGATTGAAAATAAGCTGAACAATAGAATATCAAGCTGCACGAATCATATGATTCATTGAAATTATTCATGTTAGCCCCGTTGTTACAGTATGTGATCAATTCTGCTGTTACGGAAAGTTGATAATGCGCTGAGAGTTGGTTTAAGCTCTAAAATCATTTTTTAATCCGAAATAGAGGCTTCTCAATGCAAAGTAAATCATCGATAAAGTCCATCAATATGACTTTACTTTGCTTGACGGCATGTATTTGTCAAAATCTTTATGCAGAAGCAGGTTCTACGGAACCTGTTTTACTTCCGACCTTAAAAATAGAAGCCACACGTACCGATACCGACTGGTTAACAACCCCAGCATCGGTCTATCGTATTGAACAAAAAAATAATGAAAATAATCTTGCGGTTAATTTATCTGAAATCTTGAAAGGTGTACCAGGTCTACAACTGAATAACCGTGAAAACTATGCACAAGATTTACAACTGTCTATGCGTGGTTTTGGTGCGCGTTCTACTTTTGGGGTACGTGGGATTCGTTTATATGTCGATGGCATTCCTGCCACCATGCCTGATGGTCAGGGGCAAACCTCGAATATTGATTTAAGCAGTCTAGATCACATTGAAGTCTTGGGTGGGCCATTTTCATCATTGTATGGTAATTCTTCTGGCGGTACTGTTTTAACCAGCACCAAGCAAGGTGAAGGGCGTGATTCAATCGAGTTAGGTTATTCAGGTGGGAGTCATCATAAAGGTCGTGCCAATATGACCTTACAAGGTGGCGCAGATAAAGCAGGAGAGCCAAGTTATGTGGTGAGTTCTTCTTATTTTGATACCGATGGTTATCGTGACCATAGTGCAGCGCGCAAAGTTTTAAGCAATGCCAAACTGACTTGGGATTTAGAAGATGGTTCTAAAGTGAACTGGATTGTGAATCATGTGGATATGAATGCCGATGATCCACAAGGTTTAACCCGAGAGCAATGGAAAGCCAATCCCAAACAGGTGAATGATGCAAAAAATATTTATGATGTCCGTAAAGAGATTAATCAAACCCAAACAGGACTAACGTGGACGAAACCGATTAATGACCAACATGAGCTTTATACTATGGCTTATGCGGGACATCGTGAAGTTACTCAATATCAATCCATTCCAAACACAGCTCAAGCCAATCCGCGTCATGCAGGTGGTGTGATTGATTTTAGCCGTGACTATTACGGGACTGATCTGCGTTGGACGGGTAAAGATTTACTACCAAATACACGTTTTACCGCAGGATTTGCTTTTGATGCCATGGATGAAGACCGTCAAGGCTATGAAAACTTTGATAGTGCAGGAAATTATGGGGTAAAAGGCAAGTTACGCCGTGATGAAAATAATACCTTATGGAATTTAGACCCATACCTACAAGCGTCTTGGCAGTTTTTACCCACTTGGCGCTTAGACACAGGTTTGCGTTATAGCAATGTGCATTACCAATCTAAAGATCACTATATTCAAGGGACAAATGCTGATGATAGTGGTAAGACTGACTATGACAAGCTATTGCCTTCCGCTGCATTCACTTGGGAAATAAGCCCTCAACTGAGCACGTATCTGAGTTATGCCAAAGGGTTTGAAACACCAACATTTACTGAAATGGCCTACCCAACCACAGGAACGTCTGGAATTAATTTTGCTTTAAAACCTTCAAGCAGTGACAATTATGAACTGGGTTTAAAAGCACAAAATCTTCTTGGTAATTTTACCGCAGCAATTTTCCACAGTGAAACTCAAGACGATATTGTTTCAGCAGGAACATTGGATGGTCGATCGACCTTCCAGAATGCCGATAAAACTTTGCGTCAGGGTGTGGAACTGTCATGGAATAAAAAATTATGGCGTGATTTGACGGCACAAGCCAGTTATAGCTATTTAGATGCAACATTCGATGCCGATATTCCCAATACTGATCCTCAAAAAGTCGTTTATAGCGGTAACTACATTCCGGGTGTCGCAAAGAATCAGGCTTATGTTGCTTTGGGCTGGCAGCCTGAAACGGGCTTTAATGCGGGCATCGATGTGCGTTATATGGATAAAATTTATGTCAATGACACCAATAGCGATGTAGCACCTAGCTATACCGTAACCTCGGCAAATATAGGCTATATCTGGAAAAATAATGATTGGAAAGTGCGTAGTTATGCACGTATCGATAACATGTTTGATGAAAACTATGTCGGTTCAGTGATTGTCAATGATGCTACTCAGCCGAAAGGTCGATTCTTCGAACCCGCAGATGGAATGAGCTGGAGCACGGGTTTAAGTATCACCAAAGCATTCTAAGGAGCAAAAAAGTGTCTTTATTATTTGAACCGATTCAGTTTGGTCAGTTAGAACTCAAGAATAGAATTGTGATTGCCCCAATGTGTCAATACTCTGCAACCGAGCAGGGCGAAGTGACTTATTGGCATGAACAGCAATGGGCGAATTACGCATTGTCTGGGGCAGGGTTATGTGTAATTGAGGCAACAGCTATACAGCCAGAAGGTCGTATTAGTTATGCTGATTTAGGACTATGGAATGATACACAGCGTGATCAAATTAAAACATTACTGACAAAAGTCAAGACACTTTCGCCTATGCCTTTTGCCATTCAGTTGGCGCATGCAGGCAGAAAGGCATCTACGGATAAACCTTGGGATGGCAAAGGTCAATTTAGCCCTGATCAAGCGCATGGTTGGCAAACTGTTTCAGCCAGTGATATTGCATTTAATGATCATGATCATGCGCCACAGGAACTGTCAAAAAATGGCATCCAAAAAATTATTCAAGATTTTAGCAATGCGGCGATTCGTGCGGTTGACGCGGGTTTTGAGTTAATTGAGTTACATGCAGCACACGGTTATTTATTACATCAGTTTATGTCGCCTTTAGCCAATAAGCGCAGTGATGAATATGGCGGTTGTTTTGAAAACCGTATTCGGATGGCGATAGAAACATTTCAGAGCATGAAAGCCGCTGTTCCTGAAAATTTCCCCATTGGTGTACGTCTTTCTGCCCAAGATTGGTTTAAAGGAGGCTGGTCGTTAGAAGAAACCGTTGCATTGTCGAAACAATTAGAAAATTTAGGCGCAGTTTATATTCATGTTTCGAGTGGGGGATTACATGCCCAGCAAGACATTAAAATAGGTGCCAATTATCAAGTAGCATTTGCTGAAGCAGTCAAAAAAGTGCTTCATATTCCAGTGATTACGGTGGGTTTAATTACTGAAGCTGAGCAAGCAGAAAGTATTCTTGCAAAGGGGCAAGCCGATGCGATTGGTCTGGCACGTGCGCTGCTTTATGAGCCACGTTGGCCTTGGCATGCTGCTGCAACATTGGGTGCGAAAATTGAAATTGCACCACAGTATTTACGCTGTCAACCACATGGTGTGAAGTCACTGTTTAAACCCTTTCAACACTAAAGTTTGGGTGCAGAAAATGGCAGGAATGAAATTGATTGAGGTCTTTTGGAAGATAGGAAGTTGCTGTGGTCTTAACTGTTATTTTACCAATATGCCTGCTGCTTCTACTGGGATTTATTTGCGTAAAATTTGAATTTATTTTACCTGAGCATATTCAAGGTTTAAGTCAGTTTGTTTTTAAAATCGCATTACCTGCATTTTTACTGCAAGCTTTAGCCAGTAAACGTTTTGATGAAATTTGGAATCCCAGTTATTTCATTGCTTATGGTGGCGGTTCACTGATTATTTTTGCTTTGGCTTTTCTTTTGTATCGCAAATATTTTCAATGCCGTTTGACTGAATCTGGGGTGTTGGCAATGGGTGCATCCATGTCCAACACAGGTTTTATTGGCACAGCGATACTGACGATGTTGATTGGGCAGCATGCCGCAATCTATCTTTCTTTGACCTTGATGATTGAAAATTTACTGATTGTGGCATTAACTTTAGTCATTGCTGAAGTGGGAATGCAGCAACATCAAGTGACCTCCCAGTTGCTTAAACAAACCTTATATAATGTCATTAAAAACCCCGTTATTTTGTCTATTGTGTTGGGAATGTTTTGTGTCATTTTGAATATTCAGCTGCCATTTTACGTGGTTCAAGTTTTAGAGATGTTAGGTAAAACAGCATCTCCAATTGCGTTGTTCGTGATTGGGGCAAGTTTGGTCGGGATGAGTTTAAAATCACTGAATATACAAAGTGTAATTTTAGTCACGTTTAAAATTGTACTGATGCCACTGACGATTTTTGTTTTATTCAGTATTTTACCGAATGTCAGCCAAGAAATGCTTTATGCAGGGACGTTACTTGCTGCATTACCCATGCCCATTGTGTTGGGTATTTTGGGGCAAAATTATGGACTGAGTGATAAAGCCTTAACTGCTTTAATGTTAAGCACCATATTGGGTTTTATTGGCATCAGTAGCCTGATTGCACTTTGGTGGTAAATTCGGGTGACAGTAAAAAGCCCCTGATTTAGGGAATACCAGCCAGTTAAGAAATTGACTGGCTTTTTTATTTTAAATTCATGCTGTTATTCGATACGCGTAACTGTCATCCGCAACTGTTCGAGGCAAGACTACTTTGAAACAGTAAGGTTTCTGAGATTAATTGATTAGTAAAAGGTATTTGACGAGTTTTGCGGATGACAAATGCCTTTGGTTACTTTGGGCTTATCCAAAGTAATAAATGAGCTTCCAGTATTTGATTTAAAAATATAAGACTCCGTCGTGAATAACTAAAAAGCTAAGGACTTTATTTCTAAAACCCTTAACTGACTGGCATTACCTCATTTAGAGGGGCTTAATTAATTTAGCTGTTTTATGGGTTGAGACGCTTTAGCTTTTCTTTTCAGCTTTTGGCGGGTTTTTTGCTGTTTCAGCAATCATTTTATCCACCACCGCTAAAGACTCTTTTGCCTGAGGCACATTTTCTTTTGCTAGCGCCGAGAAAATCTTTTTCGCTTCTACAAGATTTTGTGGAACGATCTTACCATTGGTAAACATATTGCCGACAGCCATCAATGCTGGAATATAGCCGTTTTGTGCTAAGTCCTGCATGCCTTTTAAGCCTTGTTTAATTGATGCTTCATTTTTAGTTTTAAAGCCTAAACTAATGTCATATAAGGCTTTAGCATGGATTGCCTGATAGTTATCCTTTTTAATTAAAGGGTCTAACTTTTGCAATGCCAATTTATCTGATGCAGGCGTACCTTCAGCAAAAAGCAAAACGGCTAAATCGACAGTAGCATCATCAAAACCTTGTTTAGATGCTTTTTCTAAATACTGTTTGGCTTTATTGATGTCTTGTTTAAGACCCAAAGTACCCGCCATATAGTTTTTGCCTAATACATAGTTGGCAACAGGGTAGCCTTTATTGGCAGACTCTTCGTATAGCTTGATCGCCTTTTTTTCATCTTTGGCGGTGCCTTGACCTGTTTGCGTGAGGTAACCTAAATTATAGATGGCCTGCGGGTTGCCCGTTTTTGCTAATTTATCCAGTTCTTGATATGCGCCCTTCATATCCTTGGCTTTGACCATGGTTTCAATTTTGGCAAAGGCAGGGTCGATAGATGTTTTTGCCGTTTCTGCCAAAGCAAAATTTGAAGATAATGCGATGATACTAGCAAGTATGATTTTTTTCATAGTATTAAAAACCTTTTATAAACATGCACATAATTCCATTTATGTGTTTATGGGGTATAGGGAAGACTCAAGTACAACATCATAAGTTTAATTATGTGAATGTAAATATATGATTTGTGTATTGCAATAAAATTTCGTAGCTATTTGCATAATGAATGTTAAATCAGTGTGAAGAAATGTTCACTTTTGCTTGAAAGCTTAAGTTAAAAATTGAAGTTTAATCTGCTTAGGTCAAATGAGTATCAGAATGAACTTTGCTTTTTAGCCAATTTTTGTTTAAATCTCGGTTGAATTTTATAGCGAGTAGATCCATGTTCATTAAAGGTATTAAGCGTAACTATTTAAAAGTAAGTCAGGATGAATCTATTGCTGATGAAGATAAGATTGATGCGTTATTAATGAAATTGGGTGCGGAATTTTTAGTGAGTAAAGAAGATCGGGTCTATATTTTTGAAAAAGACGGTCATACTGCAAAATTTGATGCAAAGCATGCACGTGCTTTTCATTTTAAAGATTATGTGATTAAAGATATGAATAAGTTGTTTCATAATTTTTAATAGACGTAATTTTCTATTTTTAAAAGTATTAAGTTAAATGTGTGCTCATTGAAAGTTTGAGAATTTCAATGAGTTCTTCATCCATATAATGATAATCGTCAGGAATATCTAGAACAATAATTGTCTTGTGTTTCAATTGCTTTGAAAATTTTTCCTGCAAATTTTATTTGTGTTTGTATTCCATCACCGCAATCAGATCTGCCCAAACAATATCTTTGGCTGACACTAGAGTTTTGCCTATTTACTGGTTTCCGCTGAGCGTGTGTGTATCCAAAGCCAACGCAAAATCGTTCCCTTGCGTGGCAGTACCACTCAGGACTACGCCATTGGTTACGGCTACAGATAAATAGGTAGTTAATGGTGATTCCTCAAAATTTTGATTGTTTTCATTGATCTGTCTGAATGTTTTTTAACTTAAAGCATTTGGCTATGTACTCTTCATTCAAATTATATAACATAAAATTGAAGGCTCTTTTTCCTAAGATTAATTGAGGCATATTCAAATATGATAAAAATACTGTCAATCTTATTTATAAGTTTAGTTTGTTCAATGACAAGTTTAGCAGGGCAGCCAAAACTTGTTCCTCATGCAGTAAACTTGAAAAACGGGACGCATTTTTCTTTAAATCTCCCGCCAAATTACGAAATCATTCCAGCGGCAGAGGGCTTAAAGCGAGTTCGTTTTTTCGCCAAATCCCCCGAGGGCAGAATGTTTATCACGGATATGCACGATTTGACCGACAATAAAAAAGGCATCGTTTATATTCTGGATGAATGGAATGCTGAAACGGGTCAATTCGGAAAAATCATTCCTTATATGACAGGCTTAAAGAATCCAAATTCAGTCCAGTTTTATACCGACTCTGAAGGACAAGATTGGTTATATTTAGCTGAAACCCACCAACTCACCCGACGAAAATTTACCCAAGGTGAAATTAAACCCACGAGTAAAGCCGAAGTTTTGGCTACCTTTCCTGATTACGGTTTAAGCTATAAATATGGTGGCTGGCATCTAACGCGGACGATCGAAGTCGGTGGAAACGGGAAAATTTATGTTTCAGTTGGATCAAGTTGCAATGCTTGCACCGAGAAAGAAAAAGTTCGAGCGACCGTTTTAGAAATGAATCCTGACGGTTCGGAACAAAAGATTTTCGCCAAAGGCTTGCGCAATGCAGTCGGTTTGAAATGGATCGGTAAATTTTTATTTGCCACCAATCAAGGCGTTGATCATTTGGGTCATAATCAACCGAATGAAACTTTTTATGCACTGAAACGTGATGCAGATTATGGTTGGGCTTCGTGTTATTCGTCGAATGGTAAAATTTTTGCAGATCCAAAATTCAAACGTCCGTCAGGTTGTAAAAATGTGTTGCCTCCCTATGCCTATTTCCCTGCGCATTCATCGGCGCTTGGCTTTGATTATTTTGATCAGACAAGTACTGATGACATGATCAAAAATTCTTTTTTAGTTGCTTTGCATGGTTCAACTGATGCATCGATTGGTCATGGGTACAAAATTGTGATTATGCGTAAAGGACAAAAACTACAGACATTTATGGATGGATTTTTAGTGGGTAAAACTGTGTATGGCCGCCCTTGTGATATCTATCGAATTGATGATCAATCATTCTATTTTTCAGATGATCAGGGAGGGGTGGTTTATTATGTAAAGAGGAAAGATTAGTCTTATTCCTATCATTTCAACTATAGGAATAAGTTGTTTCAGGAATGTTTTTGAATGTTTATATGCTTTCAGATAGACTAAATTTATATTTCTAAAGATGTTAAGGCAACACTATGCTTGAAAGCATTTGGATCGAAAATTTTAAAAGCTATAAAACTGGTCAAACATTACCTTTAGCACCGATCACTTTAATGATTGGCGCAAATGCTTCTGGTAAGTCAAATGCGATTGAAGCTTTTCGCTTTTTAAGTTGGTTTGCTGGCGGTGAAAAGCTTTCTACGATTCAAAATAGAATAAATGATTCAGAAAAAATATTTCGTGGAGAGATAAGGGATTTATTTTGTAAGGATGAGGATATATTTGGTTTAGGCGCTTCACTTTCAAAAAATTTGATTGCTAATTTTGAAAATTGGAATTTTTCTATAGAATTAAATAACTTTGAAAATTTAAAAGTGAAAAGTGAGGAACTTATTTTAAGAAATAATCAAGAAAAGTTCTTTGAGATTAGTGAAAATAGTAATGCTTTTAAGCCTTTATTTAGTTCAAATCCTGCGACTTTGATTGCTAATGAATTTATTTCTCAAAACAAACTTTTTATTCCAAAATTTCAAAGAAATGGAATCTTAATAGATGAGTTATCATCTAATGTAGATAGTGATAGTTCAGTATTAAAAATTGTTGATAATATAGTTGATGAGCAACTCAAACCTTATTTAGAAGATAAAGATAATATCAATCATTCTGATGCACTTATGCTAAATATTGACTTTTTATTAATGAGAGGCATTTTTTCTGTTTTTGTTTCTTTTTATGACTTTATACCATCAGAAATGCGTAAGGAAAGTGCTATTAGTAGTCGATTACGTCAAAATGGTCAAAACTTATCTGGGGTTTTATATAAGTTATGGGAAAATAAAGAAATTGACTATAAAGCTGATATTTTAAAATTTATTAGTAGCTTACCTGAGCAAGATTTTAAAGGGTTAAAATTTTATAAAGATCATCGTGATCGTATTGAATTGGCATTAATTGAAAATTTTGGTGGTAAAGAACAAGAGTGGAGCATTGAATTACTTTCGGATGGAACATTACGCATTTTAGGTATTGCAGCTGCAATATTATCTGCCCCAAATGGTTCAACGATAGTTATTGAAGAAATTGACAATGGAATACATCCGTCGAGAGCAAAATATTTATTAGAAACAATGTTTTATTTTGCGGAAAAGAAAAAATTAAGATTATTATTGTCCACTCATAATCCTGCATTAATGGATGCTTTGCCAGATAAAGCTTTGGGTGATGTTGTATTTGCTTATCGTGACCCTAAAGAAGGTGATAGTAGGTTAGTTCGGCTATCAGATTTAGATGATTATGTCGGCTTAGTCTCACAAGGGCCTTTAGGTGAATTAGTCACTCAAGGAATTGTCGACCGTTTTGTAAAAAATCCAATTTCAAAAGAAGATAAAAGGCAAAAAGCACTTTCTTGGTTAAATGAAATGCGTGGAGCATCAAATGAGTAGTATTTGTTTGATTGATACGAGCATTCTTTTAAATATTTTAGATGTACCAAATAGGAATAATGAACGAGAAGAAATCTGGGAAAAGTTTTACGAATATATTGATTTAGACTGTAGTTTTATTATTCCGATGGCTGTTGTGATTGAAACAGGAAATCATATTGCTCAAAATGGTGATGGAAATACTCGACGTGAAGTTGCTGAAAGATTTGTTGAAACGTTAGAAAAAACATTTACTGGCGAAGCTCCATTTCGCATAGCGGATTGGGATACTCAAGAAAAAATTAGAGAATGGTTACATGAGTTTCCAGCACATGCTCAGCGTAATAAATCGCCTACAAGGACTAGCGAAGGAACTAGTTTTGGAGATTTAAGCATAATCAAAGAGTTCGAAAAAAGTTGCTCAAAGTTTTCAATGAGTGAAATTTTTATTTGGTCATTAGATGATGATTTAAAAGCATATCATCAAAAACAATCTTAAAAACTAGCCCTCAAAATTGAGGGCTAACTTGAAAAATATTACTGCGGACGAGCCACATCACCATTTAAACTTTCAGGTAAAGCTAAAATGGTTAAGCCCAGTTCTTCAAGTGCGGCAGGTTTTGCCACAACCAATGCTTTGTAACCACCATCAATGGCAATACTGTTGACGATTTGGATATCCTTATTCAATTGAGTTGCAGGGGCAGGAACATCACCTGTACCTTGAACAAGGTGCAACCAACTTTTTGGTTTTGCCTTAAACCAAAGACGCGCAATAATTTCCTGACCAATATAGCAGCCCTTGTCATAATGCACGCCTTCACGCTGATGCAATCGCAATTCTTGCGGTTGAAACAGTTCCGCAGTGGTTGCCGAAATCCAAGCTTGACCTGCTTCAATCGCTTGCAGTTGCCATACATTAACATCTGTTTCAGTCGGGCTAAAATCAGTGCTGTCATCATTTAAAGTGGGGAAAACCTGTGCCGCTTGTTCCAATTTCATCTTAGAAAATGCACCAAATTTTTTAATATGTTTGGCAAATTCTTCACTTTGATCTTGTGTTGTGACAATTTCAAAACTTTCAGGATTAAGCTTTGTTAACCATAAACCAAACTGAATCCGACCTTTTAAACTACAGATCGCGGTATAGCGCGTCACGTTCTCAGCCAAAGCTGCAACGTTGAGAGTGACTTGTCCTTGCAGGAATTTTTGTGCATCCACACCGTTTAGTGTGAATGAGGAAAAAGCTAAATTGCTCATTTATCGCTCACCAATACTGAATCTAATACTAAAGAATTAGCCTGATTTTCCACTATTTTGCAGAAAAAAGCACATTTAGAGTAAATATTAAAAAATATATGTAACCAAGTATTTCAAAAACCCCTGTTTTTATATCTAACTATATGAAATATATACGATTTGGGAAATGGCTTTTTGAAAGCGTACAATGCCTACGAACCGATTGTGACTAGTCATCAAAAAAACATGCAGTAAAAAAATGAGTCAAGAGGCAAGTACGCTATGAATAACAATTATCGTAAACCACTGAGTGGAACCCAGCTCGAATATTTTGATGTACGCCAAGCCGTAGAAGATATTCAGCCAGGCGCATATGCAAAACTCCCATATACCTCAAAAGTACTTGCAGAGCAGCTCGTACGCCGTTGTGACCCTGCTATTTTAGAACAATCTTTAAAAGAACTGATTGAGCGTCGTCAAGAGCATGATTTTCCTTGGTATCCTGCACGTGTAGTCTGCCATGACATCCTTGGACAAACAGCATTGGTTGACCTTGCAGGTCTGCGTGATGCGATTGCCGACCAAGGCGGCGACCCGTCTAAAGTCAATCCTGTTGTACCGACCCAGCTCATTGTCGATCACTCATTGGCTGTAGAATTTGGCGGTTTTGACCCAGATGCTTTTGAGAAAAATCGTGCCATTGAAGACCGTCGTAATGAAGACCGTTTCCACTTCATTGAATGGACTAAAACAGCATTTGAAAATGTCGATGTGATTCCTGCGGGTAACGGCATCATGCATCAAATTAATTTAGAAAAAATGTCGCCAGTGATTCAAAACCGTGGTGGCGTGGCTTATCCAGATACGTGTGTGGGCACAGACTCGCATACCCCACATACCGATGCACTCGGTGTAATTTCAATTGGTGTCGGTGGTTTAGAAGCTGAAAATGTGATGTTGGGCCGTGCATCGTGGATGCGTCTACCCGACATTATTGGTGTGGAACTGGTTGGTCAGCGTCAAGCCGGCATTACCGCAACAGACATCGTTTTAGCATTGACTGAATTCTTGCGTAAAGAACGTGTAGTCGGTGCGTACCTTGAGTTCTTTGGTGAAGGTGCGGACAGCATGTCGGTGGGAGATCGTGCGACCATCTCCAACATGACGCCTGAATATGGCGCGACTGCGGCAATGTTCTACATCGACCAAAACACCATTGATTATTTGACTTTAACGGGTCGTGAAGCGGATCAAATTAAACTGGTTGAAACCTATGCCAAAGAAATGGGTCTTTGGGCATCGGAGATGAAACAAGCAGAATATCCGCGTGTGCTGCATTTTGACTTGTCTACTGTGACTCGTAATATTGCAGGGCCATCGAATCCACATGCACGTGTATCAACCAGCGACTTAAAAGCCAAAGGCATTGCAGGTGTGGTTGAGCACCGTACCGATGGTTTAATGCCTGATGGTGCAGTGATTATTGCTGCGATTACCTCATGTACCAATACCTCAAACCCACGTAATACTGTTGCGGCAGGTTTACTGGCACGTAAAGCCAATGAATTGGGTCTAACGCGTAAACCTTGGGTGAAATCCTCTTTTGCACCAGGTTCTAAAGCTGCGGCTTTGTATTTGGAAGAAGCAGGGGTATTACACGATTTAGAAAAATTGGGTTTTGGTATTGTAGCCTATGCATGTACCACATGTAACGGTATGTCTGGTGCGCTAGATCCAAAAATTCAACAAGAAATTATTGATCGTGATTTATATGCAACTGCGGTGCTTTCGGGCAACCGTAACTTTGATGGTCGTATCCATCCTTATGCAAAACAAGCATTCTTAGCGTCTCCGCCATTAGTCGTTGCTTATGCCATTGCAGGCACCATTCGTTTTGACATCGAAACTGATTCACTCGGTAACGATAAAGATGGCAACCCAATTTACCTCAAAGACATTTGGCCATCGGACGAAGAAATTGATGCTTTGGTGAAAGTCGCTGTGAAGCCTGAACAGTTCCGTAAAATCTATATTCCGATGTTTGATTTGGGTGTCAATGAAAAAGCGGCAAGTCCACTGTATGACTGGCGTCCGCAAAGTACTTATATTCGTCGTCCGCCATATTGGGAAGGGGCTTTGGCTGCACCGCGGACTTTAGCCAATATGCGTCCACTGGCAATTTTAGGTGACAACATCACCACCGATCATTTATCACCATCGAATGCGATTGTATTGGACAGTGCTTCGGGTGAATATTTGGCAAAAATGGGTGTGCCTGAGGAAGACTTTAACTCCTATGCAACACACCGTGGTGACCACTTAACCACACAACGTGCGACGTTTGCTAATCCGAAATTGTTCAATGAAATGGTTCTTCGTTCAGATGGTACGGTGAAACAAGGTTCTAAAGCACGTGTAGAGCCTGAAGGCGAAGTCATGCGCATGTGGGAAGCGATAGAAGTTTACATGAACCGTAAGCAACCTCTGATTATTATTGCGGGTAAAGACTATGGTCAGGGTTCAAGCCGTGACTGGGCTGCTAAAGGTGTGCGTTTGGCAGGTGTGGAAGCGATTGTGGCCGAAGGTTTTGAACGTATTCACCGTACCAATTTGGTCGGTATGGGCGTATTACCGCTTGAGTTTAAAGCAGGTGTAGACCGTAAAACTTTAAAGCTAGATGGTACTGAGCTGTATAGCGTGATTGGTAACATTGCACCACGTTCTGACCTGACTTTGGTGATTGAGCGTGCCACTGAAGATGGACGTGATGAAATTGTAGAAGTGGCTGTGACCTGCCGTTTAGACACCGAAGAAGAAGTGCATGTGTATGAAGCGGGTGGTGTATTGCAGCGCTTTGCACAGGATTTTTTAGAAGGGAATGTGGCGTAAAATTTTTGGTCTAATCATGTCCCTCTCAAATTCTAAAGCTGTATAAGGAATGAGAGAGGGAGCTTCTTTCTTAATGGAGGAAATATGCTAAGTATTAATAATATTGATAAAATTATTGTAAATGTTTAATATTTAATAAATAGTTCTTATTGGTGTTGGTAAGCAAATGAAAGAGTTATTGATTCATGTAGAAGGAGAGGATGATAAGTGTATTCTTTCTAAGTTTTTTAGTGTGTTAGGAATAAATAATAATATTGAATATTTTGTACATAATGGAAAAAATAATATTAGAAAGTATTTAAAAAATAGCTATAGAGTCCAAGAAAATGTCAGTCAATTTATATTAATAGATTCAGATGAGTATAATGTGCCAGATTCACAAGGTACAGCAAGAAAGCAATTAGGAGTTGAATCAGAAAGTATAAAAGTTTTTTGTGCAGTTCCTTGTATAGAGGCATGGTTATTTGCTGATATAAAAAACTTGATAAATAATGTTGAGGATTCTGAAAAAAAAGCTCAATTAGAAAGATTTCCATTGCCTGAAAGTATTCCTTATCCGAAGCAAACATTTTTTAATTTATTTAATAATGGTAGGAGAAATAATAAGTCCTTTGATTTTGTTTTTAATTCAATTGATATAAATCAAGCTGTTTCAAGATCACCATCATTAAGAGTTTTTTTGAATTCTATTTTAGATGATTTAGATTTGGAAACATTTAAATATGAAAAAATTCTAAAAAACTCTATTCCACGAGATGTTTTTGCTACTTTATTGCAAGAATTACCTAAAGAAAAAATTGTTTGGAAAACATTAGATGGAAATACTTTTAATGCTTTAGAGCTTTCTAAGGAAATAGAGAATGGTACGGATTTAGGTAAACAGTATATTTCTGATTTGTTAAGAATAGCTAGAGATATGCTTGCGAGAAAGGCTGAAAAGTGAAAATTTTATTTGTAACATCGTATGATGAGCAAACTAGCGCAAATTTACTAATTGCAAATAATATTCTTGATGGTGATGAGGTGTTTATTTGTGAAAAACAAGCTAATAGGGAGTCTTTCTATTCTAGATTTCCTCATTTAAATAATGCTTATTTAATGATAATGTCGCATGGGGATAGTTGTCTAGTTCTTGATAATAATAAGGAAGTTATAATTTCACTTGATGATTTTGATAAGTTTAGTAATACTAAGTTTTTTTTATGGGCATGTAATACTAGTAGAATATTAGGAGAAAAGATTTCCCAAAATAGTAATATTTGGTGGGGGTATAATTGTCCTATTACAGCACCAATTAATGATGAAAAATATAAAGATTTTTATATAAGGATATTTAGAATAATTAAATCTAGGTATGTAGATGGTATAGATGAAAGCACTGTTCATCAAATTTTAAATGAGATAAAAAGTATATGTGACGAAATTAATCAACAATTAGATAATATGATTGAAAGTGGATTAGTAGAAATTCAAGACTCTATGTCTATTTATTCATGCTTTCGAAATATATGGGCAAACCTTGTGGTTTGGTTAAGCCCACAAAACAGCATCAAACATTCAGAAGCCCCAGAAGGACTGTTAGATATTTAGAATATGTAGATTCATTTTTTGCAAAAATGACACCATTTTTATTTGAAATAACTGATAGACAAAGCTAAAAAAGTGTCTATACTTTGTTCACCATTTCTAAAAACATATGGAGAACAAAAATGGTTACTGCTGGCGAAAAACCCGGAACAGGCTTCTATTTTTGTATTCAGTGCGGACGTCGCACTTACTTAGAAATTGGTACAGACCGTTTACCCCCGTGTACCAAATGCCATGGCACTGAATTTAAAAAATAACAGTACCTAGCGACATTGATAAAACAGACAACCTGTTTTTAAACAAAAGCCCTATTACTCCATAGGGCTTTTTGTTATTTATAACTTAGTGAAGTAGAACAATAACAACCAATCACGATCAATCAGTTTAGAGATCATGGTGGAAACAATTTTAAACCGCTTTAAAATTAATGTACTTCAATACGTGTCGTGACTTTAATTTTTCGGCATTCTTTATCGCTTTCGACTAGGGATCTGATTTTAAAATCATAAAATCGAACTTCTCTGTTTTGCATGGCAAATTGTTCAGGTGTTTTAATTTCTAAGCATTGAAAAGGACGTAGGTTTTTTAAAATTTCTTTTTGTTTATCTGTCATTTTCTGTGTGGACAAATACACATAGCCTTTGCTAGTTTTTAATAAAATATCATGTGCTTGTGGTTCACTTGAACTGGTCACTTTTACAATATGCGTTTTTAATACTTTGCATGAACTCAGTGAGAGTGTCGTAAGCATAATCAAGAGCGCCATTTTTGTTTTCATGGTGATGATATTCTTTGAAATCAATGTGCCAACTTTACATGAAAACTTTTAAAATCAGCAACTTCCAATATGCTTGTTATGCAATGAAATGCTTTTAAAACTTATCCCCTCAAAATTTAAACTACAAAACTGTATATCACACCTAAATTCAGCCTAAAATAAACACAGAAAATAAAGAAAAACAGGGTGAATATAATGAATATCGCTCAACTTACAGATTTCTTGCTTTATTGCACGTTAATTAACTATGTCATTCTATTAATTTGGTTTTTTGCTTTTATTTTTGCCAAAAGTGCTATTAAAAAATTGCATACGCAATGGTTTAAATTGTCGGATCAAAACTTTGATGCAATTCATTATTCAGCGATGGCCGTCTATAAAATTGGCATCCTGTTACTGAATCTTGTGCCATTGATTGCATTAAAATTACTTTAATACGCTTAAATTTTACAGCGTATGAAATGGACAAGGTATTCTATTGATTTAGATTGATATGACTTTAGTGCGCCAATTTACAATGGCTTGAAATTATGATTGTTCATCAAAAAAACAGTAGTTTTGAGCAGTAAGTATCAGAATAAAAATCGCTCGGTTAGCGGTTAATCAGCAAGAACAATCACGCAGTTTTATTTAGCCATTTCATCCCAAAACAAGTTAAATTTTGGTCGGATTTTGACTGTGAAAATGTATTAAAAACAATTATTCTATAAAAAATCATGTCGGACATTCCATAGTAATGAATATACTGGAAAAAGTACTTTCAACCCATACGTTTGCCCGACGAATTGCTATTTTTTTAAGCATTATAATATTGGGTTGGATTGATCTGGCAACAGGTTTTGAATATGCATTTTCGGTATTTTACCTCGTGCCTGTATCTATTGCCGCTTGGTATGACAGCGTAAAAAGTAGCGTGGCCACGATTATCATATCTGGCCTGACATGGCTTTATGCCGACTTTAGCGCAGGACATTATTATTCAACGCCATTTGCTCCCTTTTGGAATGGATGTGTCCGATTAGGATTTTTTAGTATTGTTGCCCTGTTGTTAATTAAAGTGCGCAAAAATCTTGCAGCACTCACCATGATGGCAATGCAAGATACATTAACCTCTTTAAATAATGTACGTGCATTCAATTTTGAATATCAATTACTGCACAAAATTAGCCTCAGAAAAGGCATGCAATTTGCAGTTGGTATGATTGATTTAGATGGTTTTAAGGCAGTGAATGATCAATTAGGACATAGTGCAGGCGATGATGTACTGGTGAAATTTGCGCAAGTGCTGAAACAATCTTCACGCAGTTCAGACATTTTGGCCCGTATGGGTGGGGATGAGTTTGTGGTGATTTTACTAGATACAGACCAAGCCGGTGCAGAAGAATATTCACGTAAATTACGGGAAATGTTTTTCAATAGCGGTTTAAAACAAGAGTATGGTATTGATTTTAGTATGGGGATTCGTATTTTTAATAGCTTACCTAAAGATTGCGAAGATGCGACACATCAAGCAGATCAACTGATGTATCAAGCAAAAGCCTTAGGAAAATCTCAAACCACGATTTGTTTTGCTTAAAGTGAAGTTTTTTAGAGTGATTAAAATTCCAATAAATTGTATTTTTATGCAATAAAAAATCATTATTTTATCTAAAATGGTAATAAATACTGTTTTTAATAATTTAAGTGAAAAAAATTACTGAAAAATATAAAAATTAGTTTTTCTTAGGGAAATAATCCCGAAGTGATCTTGGTAAATTATATCTCAAGGGTGTGACGGGGATCGAAAAGAGTAGATGCTACCAGTTACTTATAAAGTCAGTGTAGTACTCGCCCAAAAGGTCTCGATTCTGCTTAGGACGCTATAGATCACAAGTTTATAGGCTAAAAGTTGTCGCTTACAAAGCTATAATTGTTGAAGTTAAACATGATGTTTTCCCCAACACCCTAAAAAATTCGCTATCAAATAAAACAGAATAACAATATAAAAATAATGATAAATCAAAATTATAGAGTAAATTTTAAATTAGAAAGTATAGATACAAATGAACAATTCATATCCATAGATCAAATCTGTTACTTTAAAGGTCATCCGCTGCATATGCAGGGAATCGTGATATAGCCTGCGTTTATATTAAAGATAAGTATATTAAAAATAAGGTCAGCAATTTTTTATGCTGCTGTATAAGCGATAACACAACCACAAAAGCTAGATAAAAATAATGGGTAAAAGGAGTTTAGTCCGATGAATCAACTCAAACCTTCACTTATTTTAGGCGGTTTAATTTGCTTAGGCATGATTATCGCGGGCTGGATTTTAGCCAATAGCGCACTGAAAATTAAACAATATGAACGGATTGTTTCAGTTAAAGGTTTATCGGAGCGTGAAGTGAAAGCCGACGTTGCAGTGTGGCCCATTCGTTTTAGTTCAGCCAACCAAGATCTGACCCAGTTATACGACACAATGGAAACCCATACTCAGCAAATTCAGGCCTTCTTAAAAAGCGAAGGTTTTACGGCAGAGGAAATTACCACGGCTGCCCCCGGAACCACCGATAAATATGCCCAACAATATGGCGGCGATGCAAATGTTGCGCTACGTTATACCGCCCATCAAACCATTACCGTATATACCCATAAAATAGATGCGGTACGTGGGGCGCAAAGTCGTTTAGTGGTATTGGGTAAAAAAGGTATTGCCTTTGGTGGCGATGACTCTGGACAAAGAACCGAATATTTATTTACTAAATTGAATGAAATTAAACCTGCCATGATTGAGCAAGCAACCCAAAATGCACGCAGTGTTGCAGAAAAATTTGCTGCCGATTCTAAAAGTGGTTTAGGCAAAATTAAATCGGCAAATCAAGGCTTGTTTAGTATTGAAGATCGGGACAGTAATACACCGTATTTAAAGAAAGTACGGGTTGTGTCAACAGTGGATTATTATCTAGCAGATTAAGCTGATACCGCCTTATACAGTGATTGACAGCTGAATTAGGCCTTGTTATTTTCGCCCTTAAATTTTTCGATTACGCTGTACACTATGCCTCCAAACCATTTTGTTTATATGCCTCCGCAACAACCACTTTGCATAGTCTATGAAGATGATGATTTGGTGGTGATTGACAAGCCTGCGGGGTTATTGTCTGTACCTGGACGTTTGCCTGAGCATCAAGACAGTGCCTATTTACGTGTGGTTGAAAAATATCCTCATGCTAAAATCACCCATCGTCTAGATATGGCAACCTCGGGTATTTTAATGTTTGCTAAACACCGCAATGCCGAAGTTGCAGTGAGCAAGATGTTCCAAGCGAGGACAGTGAAAAAAAATTATATTGCGCTAGTACAAGGCAAACTCGAAGGTCAGGGCAGTGTGGATGTACCCCTGATGACCGACTGGGAAAATCGTCCGCGTCAGATGGTGCATTTTGAATTGGGGAAAGTGGCAAAAACCTTGTATCAAGCTGTGCAGTATTTTGAGGCAGATGATATCACTCGCGTATTACTGACGCCTGTAACTGGACGTTCGCATCAGTTACGTGTGCATATGCAATATATTGGGCATCCCATTACAGGGGATCAGTTTTATCACCCTGACTATCAACAGTCACCATTGAAACGTATGGCATTACATGCGAGTTATTTGGCATTTAAGCAACCGTTGAGTGGGGCAGAGGTTGAAATAAGAGGAAGCCTTCCATTTTAAAGTATGGATTGTAAAACAACCATAGATTACTGCTGTGGGTGTCTAGTTTTAGAATCATAATAGGCTTCTTTGGAGGGGTATTTTTAATCAACATACGTGGTTGCTCACGCTAAAATTAAAAAGCTTAGATGGTGCTACTTTTACAGAATTAAATTTTGAATATTTTTTGCTTTATGTACGTCATCTATTGATCAGGATTTAACAGCCATATTGGATTAAATCGCTAAACTGAAACAAACTTGAGCTAATCTCAGTACAATGGTATAGCTGTACATAATGAAGATAAGGAAACTCCCCATGACACGTAATTTTGAACAATTTCCAGATGACGACAATGGCAATGTACTGTGGCAAATGGCTGAAGATGGTGATGACCTAACAGAAGCACATGAAATTGAATTTTCTATTGCATTTCAAACTGAAGAACAAGCTGAAAAATGTGCACTTTATTTACTTAAAGAAGAACAAAAAATCAGCATGTTTGAAGATGAAGATTCTGACACAGCAGAATGGGTGATTACGATTTATGTGTATATGGAGCCTGAATATTCAGACATCGTAGATTTAGAAGAATGGTTTGGCAAAATTGCAGAACAACATGGCGGTGAATACGATGGTTGGGGCTGCATGGCTTATGTCTATGATGATGAAGATGTTGAAGAAGAATCAACCTAAAAGATGAGTTTATTTGATTATTTAATCCGAAGCTTGGATAGAATTTGACTTGAAAAAGATGGCTGGAAACCCTTAGGGAGTACTACGACCTCAGCTTCTAGCCATCATATACTTACGCCATATACGGCTTTATTTTGTGTTATTGATGATATTTTTCAGTATTTTGAAGCAATTTGTTGAAAACGCTAAAACAACAGGGTGCATGAATCAGAACCCGATTATCTCAGCTGAGTCTTTCAGGAATTATATTCATCTATATTCGGTATCAATGCCTTCAATTGAATAACTTTAAAGTTTTTTTAGCGCATGAACTCAGTATAAAAACAAACTATTCAAAAAACCTTCCTAAATTTTAAAAGACTTGCTCTTCGCAAATAATTTTTTGATGAATGTACATTAACTCACATTGCATACCTGACTTTTACCCTGATGAAGCATTAGCACAATACTCATTTATGCATGAATTCCATAACTTTTATTTGGCAGGAATTTATGCACTGTTTGTGTGCCGATGAGTGATGTCATTAAAATAAACCAACTATTCAGTGGGGCGAAGGATTCGCTTAAGCAGGACTCGGTTGATTATAAAGTTTTGCTAAATAATCATTGATTTTAAAAAGAAAAATTAAATAAATTTATTGAAATTCCTTTTTTTGAACGCGTATTTGAAATATAATGTGAAACATGTCGCATTAATTCTAAAAAATAAGGTTTACATCGTGATATTGCAGCAATATAAAATTGTTTTCGGGGGAACAATGGGAGCAGGAAAATCTGCTGCCATAAAAGCATTATCTGATACTGGTGTTGTCAGCACAGAAGCAGTTAATACTGACACTCAAGCACATCAAAAAGCGTTAACAACTGTCGGCATTGATTATGGCGAAATTAGTTTAGATGACGGTACTAAGATAGGTTTATACGGCACACCCGGACAAGACCGCTTTGATTTTATGTGGTCAATTGTATGTAAAGGTGCAATAGGTATCGTCGTTTTAATTGATCATAGTAGTTCCCAAAGATTGAAAGACTTAGAGTTCTATTTAAAAGCATTTGAAGATTTGGGTACGAATATTGTCATTGGGGTAACACATTTAGATTTAGAACATGATCAGAAGTTAAAAATATATCGGGATTGGATGCAAATTCATCAAAAACAATTCCCCTTATTTGCAGTTGATGCACGCAAAAAAGATGATGTTTTGTTAATGATAGAAACGCTAATCGCAAAATTAGAAATGCAACCTGCAATAAATATATAAAAGGTCAGAAAATGATTAATTCACGTGAAGTCGGACAAGAATTCAAAGTATTTTCTAGCCAAGAATTGCACGAGTTTTTAAATGAAGTGAGTGGTGTAAATTTTGTGATGTTGTGTTCATCTGATGGTTTTGAGCTGTCGCTTGCTTCAAAAAAAAATATAGAGAACACCGGAAAAATTGCTGCCGTAAGTAGCTCAATCTTAGCAATGGTCTCCGCTTTCATATCCGAAATTCAATTGTTCGGATGTCAAACAATTACTTTAGATGCGGAAAACGGCAAAGTGTTTTTAACTGCCGTAGACCATCCGCAGCATCCTATGGTGATTGTTGCTGTGACCAATAAAGACATTTTGATGGGGCAAATGTTGTATTACTTCAAAAAGTTGAGTGATAGTTTGGCAAAGCCTCAAATTAAAAAAGTTTCGGAAATATCCAATAGCTGAGATCAGAAGTTTAATTCTTTTGGATATAGCTAATATTATGATTTTAATATGGTTTTAAAATGACACAAGCTTTGAAAATAGCGATATTTGGTTTAAATACGACAGACCTAAACCTATTGAAGACTCAGATTTTGTTATGTCTGCCTTCAGATACTCATCTTAAGTGGGTCAATATTGCTGAGGAAAAAATTGATGTGTTATTCGTCAGTGATGTTTTTTTTAATTCGATTGGTATTCAAAAGGTATTAAACGAAAGAGCGAAACGATATTTGAGATTAACCAAATCGAATAGTGATTTGGGGCGAATTATTGATGATCAATTATTCTATCCATTTTCCAATTTAAGATACTTGCATGAGTGGCTTGCACAAGAAACTTTGTCTGATATTAAGCCCATCGAATCTGAGCGAAATGATAGGCAATTTTATCTTGATACAAGAAGTAAATTTCCTGTCGCTTTAAAACCTGATGCGACTATAGAAGACGTATTTGCAGAGATCTTTACGCCACGCAATGGGTATATTCAATTGTTTGATGCCAGTGGCTTTATTGCACTTGTCGATACACGGACAGAGCGTGTATGGGTTGAAGAAAATATGACTGGATTGCAGTTTAACGAGTCTTTGAACCAAACCTATGCAACGAGTCAAATTGTTCAAGAGCAAATTGAAGGCAAGTTAATTTATGATTTGCGAGTTTGGTTGTGGCTAATTTTAAGTCAGTCTTCCATGCTACAGCTTCCGAAAGTAGAACTGAATCAGAATTTTAAATTAGAGATTTGGCCACAGTTTGAAAGAGATATACGTCGGCGAGATTACTTGAAAATTGCAGCCTGTTTTTCAGAAGGTGCCAATATTGAGGTCGTTAAACAACATCTGAATTTAACGGATGAAAAAATCTTAAATTTTGTTGGCTGTGCGAAATTGCTTCAATTGGGGCGGTTTGTTGAATCGGATGAAGTTAAATTTTTTACAGATATAAACCAGATTGAAACTGGTCAGACAAATAAACTTCGAAGCTTTTTTGGAAAGCTTCGAAAGAAACTTGGCTTATAAATAAATTTTTCAGGGGAAACCCTATTATTGAGGTGTAAAAAATGGCACGTATTGGTTTAGATACATTAACAAATTTAGATGGTTTTGTTGCAGCTGCATTGGTGGATAGTGAGAGCGGATTAGCTTTGGCAACACAGGGGAGTGGTGTAGATTTAGAGCTGGCTGCAGCAGGTAATACTGAAGTTATTCGTTCAAAACGTAAGGTTGCTAAAACATTGCAACTAAATGATAGTATTGAAGATATTTTAATTACTTTGGGTAAGCAATATCATTTAATCCGTCCTTTAGATTCGAATGATGCATTATTTCTTTATTTGGTATTAGATCGTTCTAAATCGAACTTAGCAATGGCTCGTTATGAGTTAAAGGCATTTGAAAAAGAGTTAGATTTTTCTTAATAAAGTCCAAATTACGGATAAGAAAGTGACTTGAAAAAACATGACAGGGAGCGATTAGGACGTTACCACATAGCCTAAAGCTTCCTGTACATCATGTACTTATGCCATATATGGCTCATACATTTTAATGTTATGTTGCTGATAGCTTTTTCAACAGTTTGCAACCAGTTACGGGTAAGTATTAAAACGAAATCGTAAATACTAAAAAACTTGGCAAGCTCATGCTTTTTTTTATCTATGATGGATTCAACTAAAATCATATAAAAGCCAAAACGATACAAAAGTTAAAGTTACACAGCGTAAAATGACTGCCTCATAAAACAAAAATAAGGAATGAAATCGTGAGTCATACAGTAAAACTGCATCGCGTATTCAGTGCGCCACCAGAACGGGTATTTAAAGCATTTATTGACCCTGATGCTTTGGTGAAATGGATGGCACCCTATGGGTTTACCGCCAAAGTTCATCATCTTGATGCTAAAGTGGGTGGAACGTATAAAATGTCCTTTTGTAATTTTTCTACAGGTTCGAGCCACGGTTTTAGTGGAATCTATCATGAGTTGGTTGCAAACCAGTTGTTGCGCTATACCGACCAGTTTGATGATCCGAATTTATCAGGGAAAATTGAAGTGATTATTCAGCTTAAAGCCGTTTCTGTGGGCACAGAAGTTAATATTACTCAATCGGGGATTCCTGATATCATTCCAGTTGAAGCCTGTTATTTAGGATGGCAAGAGTCATTGCAATTGTTGGCTTTATTGGTTAATCCTGAAATTCCAGATCAATAAAACCTCCTTATATATTAATGAATTTCATTAATGTATTTACTGGTATGAATATAAGTGTAAAGACAATAAAAAAAGAGAGAAGTAATAGGTGAATAATACTGAACAAATTCAAAAATTAGAGCAGAAAGCTCGAGCTGCAATGTTATCTGTATATCAGAATGATACCGATGATAATGCAGTGCGTTTATATGCTGAACATCATCTAGAGGAGCTTGAGCCAGAGTATTGGCTTAAAAACTTAGGGACTGCAACACCTCAACCTTTACAGATTTTAAAGGTGCTAGAACTGAGTCCACATATTGATTGGGTGCTTGGGGAGGATGAAAATTATCGGATTGATTTCACCCTACCAGAAGAAGTAACTCAATATGTTTTATGTGTAGAGCTGGATCGGGATGAGATGGTGGTTGGAATTTCGATGGAAAGTTAATATGTTTAACGGATAGATCATCATGAATATCTATATAAAACGTATTTATACAGCCGCTTCGGACATGGATGGCAAACGAATTTTAGTCGATCGACTTTGGCCTAGAGGTATTAAAAAGGAAGATGCCAAAATTGATTTGTGGCCTAAGGAAATCACACCATCGACTGAGTTGCGAAAATGGTTTCATCAAGACATTGAGCATCGTTGGGACGACTTTCAACAGCGCTATAAAGCAGAACTGATGGAACAGCCAGAGATGCTTCAGTATATTCGGAAGGTCGCTCAACAAGAAAAAGTGACTTTAATTACTGCTACTAAAAATGAACATGATAATCATGTGGTTGTACTCAAACAGATGTTAGAACAAGGCTAAGTCTGTTGAAGCTTTGTTTATTCCATAAAATAAATAGGGTTTTAGCAATCGATTTGAAGATAAAATGTTATATTAGTATTTTTGAGGTTTTTTATGTCTTTGCCAAATTGCCCAAAATGTAACTCAGAATATGCTTATCAAGATGGTGATTTGCTGATTTGTCCAGAATGTTCTCATGAGTGGAAAGAGAGTGAAAGCAAGGCTGAAGAAGTCACAATCATTAAAGACGCAAATGGCAATATCCTCAGTGATGGTGATACGGTGACAGTCGTTAAAGATCTGAAAATTAAAGGCTCTTCATCTGTCGTAAAAGTAGGTACAAAAGCGAAAAATATTCGTTTATTGACAGATGCGAGTGATGGTCATGATATTGATTGTAAAGTAGATGGTTTTGGCCCAATGAAACTTAAATCTGAGTTTGTAAAAAAAGCTTAACCAACAGTAATTGAAGTCAAAAAGCCCTCGCTAAAATGTGAGGGCTTTTTTTAAAGCGAGCGGAATGGATTTACTGAACCGATTGATTAAATATGAATAGATTGGTCTGCTGATTCAGCATAGAGCATGCTATAACGAAGCAATGATCTTAAAGGATTTTTGTTATGCCACATATTCATTTGGAATATTCAGCCAATATTGAAAACTTAGCACCGCAACCACTTCTGCTTGCTTTAAACCAAGCATTGCTCGATGGCGCTTATGTGCATTTGGCCAATGATGTAAAAAGTCGTGCTGTTTGTCAGCATGATTATGTCATTGGTTTAGGGGATGAATCGCAAGCTTATGTACACGCCAAAGTTTCATTATTGACAGGGCGAACTGTGGAGTTACAACAGGAAATTTCCCAATTATTATTAAGTGTACTTGAGCAGCATTTGCCTAAGCAAAGCCAACTGAGTTTACAAATTTGTGTAGAAATTTTAGAAATGCAGAAAGCAACCTATAGCAAAAAAATTGTCTAATCTGTAGCAAGCAAATAGGGTTAATGATGGAATGCCAGCCAGTTAAGGGTTTTAGAAATAAAGTCCTTAGTTTTTAGTTGTTCACGACGGAGTCTTATATTTTTAAATCAAACACTTGGAGCTAATCTATTACTTTGGATAAGCCCAAAGTAATCAAAGGCATTTGTCATCCGCAAAACTCGTCAAATACCTTTTATTGATTAATAAATCGCAGAAACCTTACTTTTTTAAAATAGTTTTGCCTCGAACAGTTGCGGATGACGTTTTCGCGTATCGAGTAATATTATGAATTTAAAAAATAAAATGCCAGTTAATTTTTTAACTGACTGGCATTAGTTAATGAGATCCTAGATTTTATTCTCTTTTATGATTTGATGACTCAAGATCAATTATTTAATCATTTGGGTTGTTGAAGCTATATTTTAAGAAAAAATCACATTATCAATTCGTAACAAAACATACTTTTGAAAAAGCAAAAAGTCATTTATATTGAATACAAGATTGATTAATATTTAATCAACATAATGCTTTTTATAAACTTTAAAATAACAAGAGGGTGTTCACAATGTCTGGATGGTATGAGTTGAGTCAAAGCAGTGACGGACAATATCGCTTTGTTTTAAAAGCAGGAAATGGTGAAGTTATTTTGACCAGTGAATTATATAAGGCGAGAGCCTCTGCACAAAACGGGATTGAATCGGTACAAAAAAATAGTGCAGATGAAAGTCGTTTTGAACGCAAGGAAGCAAAAAACGGTAAGCCTTATTTTAATTTAAAAGCGGTTAATCATCAAATTATTGGAACCAGTCAATTTTATGCAACTGAGCAATCGCGTGAAAAGGGAATTGAGTCGGTCAAAAGTAATGGTTCAAGTACGACGATTAAAGATTTAACAGCTTAAATTAAAGCGGTATGTATATCAAAGTATGTATGAATACATACTTTTTTTTATGGATCAATGAAACACCTGTTGCGGCTTTTTTAAATAGGATAAAACCTGATCTCCAAGCGATAAACGAATGGATGAACAGGTTTTAATCGCTTGAGGATTAAAAGCGCTTAGGAATTCTCTGCCCATTTGGCACAGGCATTTCAGCATTTTTCAGTACGCCAAAGAGCCATGCTTCAGCATGATTAACAGCAACTTTTAATTCATCACCTTGCGCTAAACGACCTGCAATAAAGCTCGCCAATGAGCAACCTGAACCGTGATATTCCCCTTCAAGACGCGGGCATCGAGTTTCAGAAACCAATTGAGTATTGATGTATAAAGCATTGCGAATATAGTCAGGGGTGTCTTCATGTCCACCTTTGATTAAAACGGCTTGAGCACCCATTTCAAAGAGTTTTGCTGTGGCTTTTTCTAAGTCTTGTTCACCAGTTAAAGCACGCAGTTCAACAGTATTCGGAGTAATCACTGTCGCCAAAGGAACGAGCTCTACAAAAGCTTTAACCAATGTTTCCTGATTCCCTAATGAACCGCCACTATTGGCAACGAGTACAGGATCGAGCACATATAAATAGTCTGGATGCTCGCGTAGAAATTCAGCCAAAGCCGCAATATTATCTGTGGTGCCGAGCATGCCAGACTTAACACACTTAATGGGCAAATCGCCGACCACAGCATGGGCTTGAGCAAGTAAAAGTTCTTTAGAGGTCGCTGTAAAGCCAAACACTTGTTGCGAGTTTTGAATTGTCAGGGCGGTACAAGCAATGGCTGCATGTGCACCACTTTGACCAATCGCTTCAATATCTGCTTGCAAGCCAGCTCCGCCTGATGGATCTAAACCAGAAAAGCAAAGTACAGTAGGGCGCACCATGATATCCTTCTTGACAAAATTTGCCTTAGTATAGGCAAATTTGAGCCAAGTCTCGATAGTATTTATTCAGTAAAAATTTAAGTTAAAAGGGTCAGTCTGTGATTAAAAATATTTTGATTGATTTAGATGGAACACTTACGGATCCCAAAGTGGGGATTACCACCAGTGCACGTTATGGTTTAAATAAAATTGGTCATCCGATTGCCGATGATGTCAATATTGACTGGATTATTGGCCCGCCATTAAAAGCCTCTCTGGCAAAAATTTTAAATGTCGATGTACATGATGTTTTGGCTGAACAAGCTTTAATGGGATATCGTGAACGATTTGCAGTTACGGGTTTATATGAAAACCACGTTTTTCCTCAAGTGGCTGAAACCTTAAAAGCATTGCAACAACAAGGCTACCGTCTATTTTTAGCAACGGCAAAACCAGAAGTGTATGCCAAACAAATTTTAGAGCATTTTGATTTATTGCAATATTTTGAATATCCCTATGGCAGCGAATTAAACGGGGAGCGTACCAATAAAGGTTATTTGATTGAATATATTCTTAAAAAAGAACAGTTAGATTCGGCTGAATGTTTAATGGTTGGTGATCGTGAGCATGATATTTTTGGTGCGCGTCGTTATGGAATAGAAACCATTGCGGTGGAATATGGTTATGGTTCAAAAGCAGAGTTGGATGCGGCACAACCCAAAGCACGAATTCAACAATTTTCAGAAATTTTGAATCATGTCGGGCATTAATTCTGATCAAGCGATTGCGTGATTTCTGATGCGTAAATCGCTTTTTTACAGCAAAGCCTTGCTGAAATTTACATTTAAGACGATTTTCAGTTTATCTTATTCGCCTTAAATGTTATCTCAAATCGAGGTACAGCGTTTCTTTCACTTCTTCCATCACGATATAACTATGTGATGATGCGGAAGAGGGTAATTTCTTCAGTAAATCACCTAGTAAGCGACGATAGGCACTCATTTCTTTTAGCCGTGCTTTGACCAAATAATCGAATTCACCTGAAATGAGATGGCATTCTAAGACTTCAGGGATTTCAATCAGGTCACGGGCAACCTGATCAAACACATCACCCGATTTAGCCGATAATTTAATTTCTAAAAAAACCAATAAGCTACGATTTACCAACTCAGGATTAAGTCGGGCATAGTAGCCCATAATAACGCCATCCCGTTCTAAACGCTTCACGCGTTCAGAGCAGGGTGTGGTCGATAAATTAACCCGTGATGCCAACTCACTAATTGCAATCCGCCCATTACGTTGCAAGATCTCTAAAATTTGATGATCAATTCGATCTAATTTACGCATGAGTTTTTTCCTTTTTTTAGGGTTATTTCATACTGAATTTATTAATTTAACTACATTATAGTGATTAAAACAGTGAAAAAAACTATTTATTGCAAAATATACTAGTTAAATAAACTAAATATACGTAAAGGAAGAGCGATGCGTGTAATTGTCTTAGGTAGCGGTGTTATTGGTGTTGCAAGTGCGTATTACCTAGCGCAGCAGGGAGCAACCGTAACTGTTTTAGACCGCCAGTCGGGTCCAGCAGAAGAAACCAGTTTTGGTAATGCAGGACAAATCTCACCTGGATATTCTACACCTTGGGCTGCACCAGGGATTCCTTTTAAAGCCGTAAAATGGATGTTCCAACATCATGCGCCACTTGCCATTAATATTGATGGCAGTATGTGGCAGTTGAATTGGATGGCGCAAATGCTTAAAAACTGCAATCCAAATAGCTATGCCATCAATAAAGAGCGCATGACCCGTGTTGCAGAATATAGCCGTGATTGTTTACGAGAGCTTAGAAAAGAGACTGGAATCAGTTACGAACATCGCTCGAAAGGAACATTACAAGTCTTCCGTAATGAAGCTCAACTTGATGCAGTACAGCGTGATATTCAAGTGCTTAAAGAATGTGGCGTAGATTATGAACTGTTACTTAAAGATGAACTTGCAAAAGTAGAACCTGCTTTAGAACATGCCAAAGATAAATTGGTCGGTGGTTTGCATTTGCCGAATGATGAAACAGGTGACTGTTATATGTTCACCAATGCCTTAGCTGATTTAGCCAAAGGTTTAGGTGTCGATTTCAAATTTAACCAAAATGTTGAAAGACTTGTGGTTGAAGGTGATGAGATTAAAGGTGTTGTGGTCGATGGTAAAGTCTTAACTGCGGATCGTTACGTCTTGGCATTTGGTAGTTACTCACGTGACTTCCTTAAACCACTCAATTTGAATTTACCTGTTTATCCTGTGAAAGGCTATTCACTCACAATTCCAATTGTCGATCCTGCTTTTGCACCGCAATCAACTGTGCTGGATGAAACCTACAAAATTGCCATTACGCGTTTTGATCAACGTATTCGTGTTGGTGGTATGGCGGAATTGAGTGGATTTAATCATGGCTTGAATACTGACCGCCGTGCAACTTTGGAAATGGTCACCCAAGATTTATTCCCGGGTGGTGATTTAGCACAGGCTTCTTTCTGGACCGGTTTACGTCCAATGACCCCTGATAGCACACCAATTATTGGTGCAACAGGTTATAAAAATCTGTTCCTTAATACTGGTCATGGCACTTTAGGTTGGACCATGGCATGTGGTTCAGGCAAATTAATCAGTGATTTGGTCATGAATCATAAGCCAGATATTAGTACGGATGGCTTGTCTATTTTGCGCTATCCACATGCTGCTTAAAATCATCTGAAATTGATTATTCAAGGAAGAATAAAATGCCACGTCCAATTACTGCAATCATTCATCACGAAGCATTGCAGCATAATTTAACCATTGCCAAACAGCAGATGCCAAATAGCAAAGTCTTTGCTGTGGTTAAAGCCAATGCATATGGTCACGGTATCGAACATGTCTATTCGTCATTTAAAACGGCAGATGGTTTTGCCTTGCTCGATATTGCAGAAGCTCGACGGTTGCGTGAATTGGGTTGGATAGGTGCAATTTTATTATTAGAAGGCATTTTTTCCGCGCAAGATTTACAGGATTGCCTTGAGTTAAATTTGAGTTTTACCATTCATAGTGAACATCAACTTTGTTGGATTGAGCAATTTTCTCCCGTTGCTCACTTTGATGTTTATTTAAAAATGAATAGTGGTATGAACCGTTTAGGTTTTCATCCTGAGCATTATCGACATGCTTGGCACAGATTAAATCAGCTGGATCAAATTCAAAGCATCACCCATATGATGCATTTTTCCGATGCAGACAGTGATCGATTTGGCGAGTCGGGTATTGACTATCAATACACCATTTTTGAAGAAACGATTCGCGATTTACCCGGTGAAAGAACGGTGTGTAATAGTGCTGCGATTCTTAGACATTCAGCGCTACATTCAGACACTGTGCGCAGTGGAATCATGCTTTATGGGAGTTCTCCCGATTATCCAACGCACACCATTCAAGATTGGAATTTGCAGCCGAGCATGAGCTTGCGCAGTGAAATTATTGCCATTCAAGACATCCAAAGTCATGACAGTGTGGGCTACGGCTCGACTTTTATTGCTGAGCAAGCGATGAAAATAGGCATTGTCGCGTGTGGTTATGCCGATGGCTATCAACGTATTTCACCGACAGGAACGCCTGTATTGGTGAATTCAATTCGGACCAAAATCATTGGGCGTATCAGTATGGATATGCTCGCAGTAGATATTTCAAATATTGAAGATGTGGACGTGGGCAGCGAGGTTGTACTTTGGGGGAAATCGTCCAATGGCACGATTCTTCCCATCGATGAAGTCGCTGCAAGTTCAGGAACAATCGGCTATGAACTGATGTGTGCAGTCACCGCACGTGTCAATTTTATCAACCAAGAATAAGGACATAAGCATGTCAAACCATGATATCCAAAAGATCAACAGTAACGAAGTAATGAGCGCTGTAACCGTGTTTAATCAGGTGGTGTATTTGTCAGGTCAAGTGCCTAAAAATACCGATGCAGATGTCGCTGGGCAAACGCGTGAAATTTTAGCGACCATTGATGAATTACTGGCATTGGCCAATACCGATAAGACCCGATTATTGTCTGTTCAAATTTATTTAAAAAACTTACCCGATTTTTCAACAGTGAATGCAATTTGGATTGACTGGCTTCAGGGTTGTGTGGCACCTTCGCGCGCAACAATTCAAGCCGATTTGGTTAACCCAAATTGGCTCATTGAAATCGCAGTAACAGCAGCACAAAAGTAATGTGGTGTTGTTGAGAAACAAATGAAATACTTAGAATGAAGATGAAATGTAATCCATTTCGTTTCATTCTTGGACGGGTAAATCAAATTATTGAGTAGAACGCTCAAGTGCCAAAAGCATGATTTACCCGTTAAGGGATATGTCAAAAAGGATATTTTATGACCACTTCAAGCCAGCATGAAGACGCACAATCGTCGCCCCATGAGCTTCAGCGAAAATTATCGAACCGCCATTTACAATTAATCGCCATTGGTGGTGCGATCGGAACAGGACTCTTTATGGGGTCCGGAAAAACCATTTCTCTAGCAGGACCTTCAATTCTCATCATTTATATGATTATTGGCGGTATGTTCTTTTTCCTGATGCGTGCATTAGGTGAAATCTTATTATCGAATTTGCACTATAAATCATTTATTGATATGGCTCATGATTTAATCGGGCCGGGGGCAGGTTATTATATTGGATGGTCTTATTGGTTAGGCTGGATTTTGGTGGGTATCGCAGATTTAGCCGCCATTATTAACTATTTAGGCTTTTGGTTACCGCCAGACATGACCTTCACCCCAATGGGACAGGCACTGATTAGTGCAGGCTGTGTGCTCTTTGTTTTGGGAATTAATCTACTTACCGTTAAATTATTTGGTGAAATTGAATTTTGGTTTGCACTGATTAAAATTTTAGCCATTATTGGTTTGATTTTTATTGGTGGCTTTATGGTGTTCACTCACTATCAAGCACCGGGTGGCTCAATCGCAAGTTTTAGTAATGTTTGGTCTCATGGCGGCATGTTCCCTAAAGGTGGCGAAGGCTTCTTGGCTGGTTTCCAAATCGCACTGTTTGCCTTTGTCGGTGTCGAATTGATTGGTACGATGGCTGCTGAAACCAAAGATCCTGAAAAGAATCTACCGAAAGCGGTCAATGCTATTCCAACACGAATAATCTTATTTTATGTTCTCGCATTATTTATTGTGATGTCTGTGACACCATGGACAGAAATTCCAGCAGATCAAAGCCCATTTGTATCCTTGTTCTTGCATGCAGGTATTCCAGTTTCAGCCATTATTATGAACTTGGTGGTCTTGTCTTCAGTACTTTCTTCAATGAATAGTGGTGTGTTTTCAACCAGTCGTATGTTGTTTGGTTTAGCCAAAGAAGGACAAGCACCAACTAAGTTGGCTGAACTTTCTGCGCGTGCTGTTCCTGCGAAAGGCCTCGTATTCTCTTGCGCTTTTATTATGAGTGGTGCGGCATTACAGTATTTTGTTCCGAACACCATAGAAGCGTTTACCTTGGCCAGCTCTCTGTGTGTGATTTTGTTTATTAGTATTTGGAGCTTAATTATGGTGTGTTATTTACGCTATAGAAAGTTGAATCCAGAGCTACATACGAAATCAACCTTTAAAATGCCGGGTGGTATATGGATGTCCTACATTGTTTTGGCATTCCTATTGTTTACGCTAGTGATCTTAAGCTTAGAGCCAGATACGTTAAAAGCATTAATTATTAGCCCATTATGGTTGGTTATTTTGGCGGTAACGTATCACATTCTGTATAAGCCACGCATGAAAAAGCTGAACAAAAAGCTTTAGTCATGATTTGAATTTAAAAAGGGCTGATGTATCAACATCAGCCCTTTTTTATTGAGCTATGCTCAGAATATAAAAATAACGCTTCTTAATTTTGATCAAAAATTAAATGCAATTATATGATCATTATTATTTAATAGAACACTTTGAAAATAAGAACAGTTTGGATGCGAAATTATAAAATTGATGTATTACGTGGAATCTCCATACTTTTAGTTTTATTCCACCATTTTAATATTCCTTATAAACTGCATGATACATTTTTAGGCGTAGATATCTTTGGAGAAAGCTTGAGTACTTTAATTGCCCGCAATGGTAATTATGGCGTGACGATGTTCTTTGTTATTTCAGGTTTTTTAATTACCCAACACACATTACAACGCAGTGCTTCACTCGCTCAAATCAATCTTAAAGACTTCTACATTCGCCGTATTGCGCGCATTGTGCCATGTTTGGTTTTATTGGTTGTAGTGGTGACTATTCTCGGAAGTTTTGGTTTAAAGCCATTTTTAAATCAAGCACCGAATGATATTGAAGTGTCCTATGGCTTAACAGTGTTTTCAGCTTTTAGTTTTTGGATGAATATTCTGATTATTCAATATGGCTGGGTTAATTATGCGCTTGGTGTGTTGTGGTCACTATCGGTAGAAGAAGTTTTTTATTTGGTTTTTCCAATGCTCTGTTTGCTATTGGGGCGTGGTAAAGGCTTTATTTTGTTTTTATTGGCCGTGATTTGTTATGCACCGTATTTTCGTGCATTACATTTTGCTGAGGAAAGTGGCGCATATCTTTATCATTATTTCTCCAGTTTTGATGGGATCGCAATAGGCTGTTTAACTGCTTTAATGGTACAAAGGTTTCAATTGAATAGAAAAATGAATCAGTCTGTCATTCTTTTTATTTCTTTATTGATGATTGGTCTTTATTTATATGCACCGATTAAAGAAGTAAGCACGTGGGGAATCAGCATTTTTGCATTGTTATCCGCAGTGTTAATTTTTTGTTTTGCACAAAACCCTCAAGCAGTAGCTCAATCGAAAATGTCTAAAGCGATGCTCTGGATCGGGCAACGCAGTTATGAAATGTATTTGTTTCATTTAATTGTTTTGGGCTTGATTAAAGTTTTCTATTTTCCAAAACAAACCTTGCCAACCGAAAAATTAATATTGTTGCCCGTATTCTTTATCGGGACTTTTATTTTGAGTTGGGCAATTGAAAAATATTATTCAGCCCCATTGAATTTAAAAATTCGAACAATATTGATTAAATCTGAACGTAAATAAAAATTTTCCTGTGATTTTGTAGCGCTGAATTGGCAGCAGGGTATTGCCTTAGTTTGCAAAGAAAACAAAAGATAATAAAAAAAGCCTCGAATCATTCGAGGCTTTTAAAAACTTTCTGGATTAAAACTGCGGCTTAACCACCACCAAAATGATCACTGCAACTAAAATCAGGGTTGGCATTTCATTAAAAAAACGCCAGAACTTATGCGATTTATAATGTGCATTGCCAATCAGTTTTTTACGGTAATAACCACAAACAAAGTGGTAAATCACCAACAAACCAACCAAGCCAACTTTGAGGTAAAACCATAGCGCTTCATGATAGTGGCGCGTTGCATCGCCCCAATCGACCAAAAAGTGCGCCGTGATGAGCGTGGCAATCATAGATGGCCACATAATGCCGCGGTACAACTTACGTTCCATGATTTCGAAACGCTGATGACTGACGGCATCATCACTCATGGCATGGTAAACATATAAACGTGGTAAGTAGAACAAAGCAGCGAACCAGCAGACCACAGCAATAATATGTAATGCTTTTACCCACAAGAAAGCATCAGAAGGTGCATCCATCGAAAATCCTATTAGGGATTATGCATCCCATTTCTTGAAAACGAGGCAGGCGTTTACACCGCCAAAGCCAAAACTGTTACTCATCACAGTATTCAATTTTGCGTCACGTTTTTCAAGTACGATGTCATAACCTTTTGTACCTTCATCAAGCTCAGTCACATTGATGTTTGGTGCAATAAAGTCATTTTGCATCATTAGGATCGAATAAATTGCTTCTTGTACACCCGCAGCACCTAAGCTATGACCTGTCATCGATTTAGTCGAACTAAGCGGTGGTACATGACCTTCACCAAAAGCACGGCCCATAGCTTGCAGTTCAGTAATATCGCCTGCTGGGGTAGATGTACCATGAGTATTTACATAATCAATGCTATCTACACCATGTTGTTTGGCTTCTTCTAAGGCCATAAGGATACAACGTGTTGCACCTTCACCACTTGGCGCAACCATATCTGCACCATCACTATTTGCAGCATAGCCAACAACTTCAGCCAAAATAGTTGCACCGCGAGCTTGCGCATGTTCAAGTGATTCAAGCACCACGAAACCGCCACCACCGGCAATCACAAAACCATCACGGTCAGCAGAATAAGGACGAGAAGCTGTTTCAGGTGTGTCATTGTATTTAGAGCAAAGCGCGCCCATTGCATCAAACAATAAACTTTGTGACCAGTGATCTTCTTCACCGCCACCCGCCAGCATTAAATCCTGTTTGCCTAATTGAATTAGGTTGTAGGCATAGCCAATGGCATCGGCAGACGTTGCACAGGCGCTAGTAATGGTATGTGCAATGCCTTGCATTTTGAAGGCAACACCGACGTTGGCTGTAATGGTGTTAGACATGTTGCGTGGCACAAAGAACGGGCCAACTTTACGTGCGCCTTTGGTGTCCAGTAGCTCTTTCATTTCCATCACAGAGGCTGTAGAGCCGCCACCTGAACCACCAGCAATGCCGTAGCGCGGGTTGCCACCAATCTGTTCTGCGGTCAGACCAGCATGTTGAACAGCCGCCAATGCTGCGTTATAGGCATACATTGCACATACGCCCATAAAGCGCTTTAAGCGGCGGTCAATGCCGTCAAAGTTCTGTTCAGCAGCTGCGCTGATATGGCTTTTAAAATTCATTTCCGCATAAATGGGGTTAAAACGTGTTCCCGAAATCCCGTTTTGCAAAGAGTGAGTGACATCTTCCAATGTATTACCAATGCATGAGTTAATGCCCATACCAGTGATTACAACACGTTTCATCTACAGATCCCTTTATGGTGAGATTGAGGCATGCCTTGCGGGCGCTGGAATCAGCAGCCGGTGGCACGCAGCTCATATTTTTGAATTGCAATCATGATAGCAGAAAGAATTTTGAATTCTTATGGCAAATATTATGCCTATTTCCCTGTCTGTGGATTTGTGAAACAACCACAAAGCAATTAACTAAAACACACACATTAATATTGAGATAAACTTAGACTATGCCTAGTATTTATCAATAATTGTAAGAATCAAAAATGAGGATAAAGAATGACAGATAGTAATAATAAACATTCACATAGTTTCTTCTCAAATGCCTTTGGAGTGGCTAAAAAGATCAGTACAACTGGAATGGGTGTGCTGAGCCATGTCGCTTCAGACAGGGTGACGAAGGCGATGCACCCTTCACGAGGTGTTCAGGCGTTTGAGGGAAGTGCAGGTCATATGAGTTCATTTGAATCGTCGAAATATGAGAATCCTCAACAAATGTTGCGTGAGTATTTGCCCAATGTTTCTAAACAATTATTGGGTCGTCAATATAATAAAGTGAATCGTGTTGCCAATTTTGTGTCCCCAGAATTTTCAGATAAATTATCAGACTATTTTTTTGATCATCTGAATCAATTTACCTCGGATTTAAGCTCTGTCGATCTGGTGCTTGATCAAGCAGGCGCACGAGATTTAGAAGAACTGACTCAAGATGTTGATCGTTCCAAGCGAATTAGCCAAGCATTGGCAGAACAAAATAAATGGATTGCATCGTTGCAAGGTGCTGTAACTGGTGCGACAGGCGTCATCGGTTCAGCGATTGATGTTCCGCTGTCCTTAGTGATGTCTTTACGCATGATTTATCAAGTTGGACGTGCTTATGGTTTTGAACTGAATAAAGAAACCGAACAAGATATTGTTCAGTTTGTTTTTAAACAAATTGATTTGGGCATGATTGCAGAGAAACAAAGTATATTGATGGCGTTAAAAGCTTTATCAAATATGTTGCAAACACATGACATTTCTCAATTCCAACAAATATTGGGTTCAAGTAATGATATTGAGTCGCTAAAAAAATGGTTGGTCAATGAAAATGGTGAAATGAAATGGGATTGGTTGAATCATATTCCTAAAGTTTCACTGCTGGGTAAATTGACCCCCGTTGTTGGTGCAAGCATTGGTGCAGCATATAGTTGGAAATTGGTTGAAGATGTAAATCAGAAAGCACAACAAATATTTTCCCATGCACGAAGTTATTTACAGCAGCATCAGGGTGTCGAGTTGTCGGCTATAGCCGCTTATGAAAAATCATTAGAATTATTGGCGCAAGCAACGCCAAAATTATTAGATCATTTTGCTAAAGTGGATGTGGTTGCAAGTGACATTAAATTAGATCAGGAAATAAAGATTGATAACCATCAGACCATTTCTAAAGTGACCATTAAAAAGAAAACAGACTCTCTAAAAGTAGATGAAACTGAAAAAAGTCAAAAAGTTCAACAGGGTTTGGAGCAGTTGGCGGAACAAATGCTTGAGCAACACGAATATGTAGAACCTCAAAAACCAGCAATCTCTGTAGAAGAATTTGAGTTGGATGAATATGCAGTAGACGATAATGGTGTAGCAGAGGAGGGTGATCAGTCTGCCTCCATTCAACCTCAAGCAAATGATGAACCTGTCGCTGTAAAGAAAAAAGTTACAAAAAAGAAATCATAAAAGCACAGCATGAAGTCTGGTAAGTGCTTTCAAACGGTCTAAATACAAGGAAATGGTCAATATTTGACATCACCTCGAATATTGACCATTTTTCTATCTTCGCTTACAATTGCGTGCCCTCGAAAAGTAGTATTTTTTTGAGGCTTTTTATTAACGGGAGATTTGCCAAATGGCAACAACAAATCAGTTGATCCGTAAGGGTCGTACGACTTTGATTGAAAAATCAAAAGTTCCTGCGTTGAAGGCTTGTCCACAACGTCGTGGTGTTTGTACACGTGTTTACACTACTACACCTAAAAAACCTAACTCAGCAATGCGTAAAGTTTGCCGTGTTCGCTTAACTTCAGGTTTTGAAGTATCAAGCTATATCGGTGGTGAAGGCCATAACTTACAAGAGCACAGTGTTGTTCTTATCCGTGGTGGTCGTGTTAAAGACTTACCAGGTGTACGTTACCATACCGTTCGTGGTTCTTTAGACTGCGCTGGTGTTAAAGATCGTAACCAGTCTCGTTCTAAATACGGTACTAAACGTCCTAAGAAATAATCTTTTAAGATCATTTTCTTAAGAACGTAGAACCGCAATCCTTTATCGTCTCGCTTGTCTGATTTCTGCATTTAATTTTGTGAAATTCAAGCGACGTGTAGTAAGGCCAGCGAACAGTACATGACACTTTGTACTCATGCTGGATAAACCTGAAGTGTCATATTTATAGGTGTATTAAAATGCCAAGACGTCGCGTAGTCGCTGCCCGTGAAATCCTTCCGGATCCTAAGTTCGGCAGCCAAACAATCGCTAAATTCATGAACCACGTAATGCAAGATGGTAAAAAATCTATTGCTGAAAGTATCGTTTACGGTGCTTTAGACCGCGTTCAAGAAAAAAGTAAAGTAGACCCAGTTGAATTTTTCGAGACTACTCTTGAAAAAGTTCGTCCTATGGTCGAAGTAAAAGCACGCCGTGTTGGTGGTGCTACTTATCAAGTGCCTATGGAAGTACGCCCATCCCGTCGTACTGCCTTAGCTATGCGCTGGTTAGTAGATGCTGCTGCTAAGCGTTCTGAAAAAACTATGGCTTTACGTCTTGCTGGTGAGTTGCTTGATGCAGCTGAAGGTAAAGGCTCAGCTATTAAAAAACGTGAAGATGTGCATCGTATGGCTGAAGCCAACAAAGCATTCTCTCACTACCGTTTCTAAGCGGATAAAACAGCCCCTAGTCAGGAGGGTGGTGAGTCAGTTTCACTGAATTGTCATCGAATCGCTTTAAGTTGCTATGCAGCTTAAAGCGTCCTGTTTTAAACAACAAAATTTAGGAATGCAAGAAATCATGGCTCGTCAAACCCCAATTTCTCGTTACCGTAACATTGGTATTTCAGCTCATATTGATGCTGGTAAAACCACGACTACTGAACGTATTTTGTTCTACACAGGTGTATCTCACAAAATTGGTGAAGTACATGATGGTGCAGCAACAATGGACTGGATGGAACAAGAGCAAGAACGTGGTATTACAATCACTTCAGCTGCTACTACTTGTTTCTGGTCTGGTATGGGTAAACAATTCCCAGAACACCGTGTAAACGTAATTGACACACCAGGACACGTTGACTTCACAATCGAAGTTGAGCGTTCTATGCGTGTTCTTGACGGTGCATGCATGGTTTACTGTGCTGTAGGTGGTGTACAACCACAGTCAGAAACTGTATGGCGTCAAGCAAATAAATATAAAGTGCCTCGTTTAGCATTCGTGAACAAGATGGACCGTACTGGTGCAAACTTCTTCCGTGTTGTTGAACAAATGAAGACACGTTTAGGTGCACACCCTGTACCTGTAGTAATTCCAATTGGTGCTGAAGATACATTCGCAGGTGTTGTTGACCTAGTTGAAATGAAAGCAATCATTTGGGATGAAGCATCTCAAGGTATGCAGTTTGAATATGGTGATATTCCTGCAGATCTTCAAGAGCTTGCTGAAGAATGGCGCACTAACATGGTTGAAGCTGCGGCTGAAGCTAATGAAGAATTGATGGATGAATACCTAAACAATGGTGACTTGTCGAAAGAACAAATCATTGCGGGTATTCGTGCACAGACTTTGGCTTGCCAAATTCAGCCAATGCTTTGTGGTACAGCGTTCAAAAACAAAGGTGTTCAACGTATGTTGGATGCTGTGATTGAATTCTTACCATCACCTACAGAAGTTAAGCCTATCGAAGGTATCCTTGACGACAAAGCTGAAACTAAAGCGATTCGTGAAGCATCTGACGAAGCTCCGTTCTCTGCACTTGCATTCAAAATCATGAATGACAAGTTCGTAGGTAACTTAACTTTCGTACGTGTTTATTCTGGTGTGCTTAAACAAGGCGACCCAGTATATAACCCAGTTAAAGGTAAACGTGAACGTATTGGCCGTATCGTGCAAATGCACGCAAACGATCGTCAAGACGTTGAAGAAATCCGCGCTGGTGATATCGCTGCATGTGTAGGTCTTAAAGACGTTACCACTGGTGATACACTATGTGATGAGAAAAACGTCATTACTTTAGAGCGTATGGAATTCCCTGAGCCAGTAATTTCTTTAGCTGTAGAGCCTAAGACAAAAGCTGACCAAGAAAAAATGTCTATCGCTTTAGGTCGTTTGGCTAAAGAAGATCCATCGTTCCGTGTTCGCACAGACGAAGAATCTGGTCAAACGATTATTGCTGGTATGGGTGAGCTTCACCTTGACATCCTTGTTGACCGTATGAAGCGTGAATTTGGTGTTGAAGCGAACATTGGTAAACCAATGGTTGCTTACCGCGAAACAATTAAAAAGACTGTTGAGCAAGAAGGCAAATTCGTACGTCAAACAGGTGGTAAAGGTAAATTCGGTCATGTATATGTTCGTTTAGAACCTATGAATGTCGAAGAAGCTGGTAAAGAATACGTATTCGCTGAAGAAGTTGTTGGCGGTACTGTACCTAAAGAATTCTTTGGTGCGGTAGACAAAGGTATTCAAGAACGTATGAAAAATGGTGTATTGGCTGGTTACCCTGTTGTGGGTATCAAAGCGACATTATTTGATGGTTCTTACCATGATGTCGATTCTGACGAATTATCGTTCAAAATGGCAGGTTCTTATGCCTTCCGTGATGGTTTCATGAAAGCGGATCCTATCCTTCTTGAACCAATCATGAAAGTTGAAGTAGAAACTCCAGAAGACTACATGGGCGATATCATGGGTGACTTAAACCGTCGTCGTGGTATGGTTCAGGGTATGGAAGACTTACCTGGTGGTACTAAAGCAATTAAAGCTGAAGTTCCATTGGCTGAGATGTTTGGTTACGCAACGTCTATGCGTTCTATGTCTCAAGGTCGTGCGACCTACTCTATGGAATTTGCTAAATATGCTGAAACTCCACGTAACGTGGCTGAAGGCATCATTTCTAAGTTCCAATCTGGCGGTAAAAAAGGTGACGACGAGTAATCTTTCGATTACTATAAGCCCAAACTAATTCATAGTTAAAAACCAAGTGCTCATGGGTTAACCCCCATGAGTAGTTTAAAAAGGAAGATCTCATGGCTAAGGCTAAGTTTGAACGTAATAAGCCACACGTAAACGTGGGCACAATTGGTCACGTTGACCATGGTAAAACAACTTTAACTGCTGCGATTGCAACAAT
>NZ_FNPK01000037.1 GCF_900107285.1 Acinetobacter kyonggiensis
TAATTTCAGTAAGACTCATGGAATTTAAATGAAACCTAATAAGTGGTTGATTGGATCAATTATATCAAAATAGAACGCTTTATATATGATGCGTACACTACGCATCATATATATTTGTAATATATTGTTTTATATATTTAATATTTTAAGTATTTGTATTTTAGTAACCATTATAAGTACCACCTCTTCTTTAAGTTCCCAACAACTCACTTTTTCTGTCATCAATGTTAAATAAGTCTTGTGCTTTAAATTCTTAGATGACCTCCTCTACCCTTTATTATCATTTTTATAAAAGTAACTATATGTACTCATTAAAATTTGTAGAGCTCAAAAACAAAAAAGACCGCTATATAGCAGTCTTTTAACTTAATTAAATAATAATTAATTCATTTTCATCATAAGTGCATAAGCATCACGTTTGTTTTGACGCAATGATTCTATCTCGGACTTCGTCAGCTGTTTTACGAGAGTTGAGGATATACTTTGCTTCCCACTCTGTGAGCCTTTCGAAATCGTACCCGTAAATCGATTTCCACCATGCTTCAAGATTACCATATACATCCCTCAATTGCTGAAGAGTTTCTTTACTTAGAGCTAATTGTGATGAGTATTGTTTACCCGTCAGTGCATATGCTCCAATAACTTTATTCGTCCCAGTTGTTTCAATATGACCTTTTAATGCTGCAAAAGTACCACCTTGGGTCTGGGTATCATCAACAATAATAACACATTTATCATTGTTTATTGTCCCATCAAATGCTGGTGGGTTGGCTAATCTATGCCACCCATCACCGCCAGTTCTTGATACTTTTATAGCTTGAACTATATTCGTATCAACTTCAAGCCCAAGTTTCTTTGCTATAACTGCTGAAGTAGCTAAAGGAATCATATTACGACCGACTGCTTCCTCAGCATGTACAGGTACTATAATAGTTTCCCGACCATCGATAATTCTTTCTAGTTCAGCAATCGCCTCATCCGAAACTAAATCTTTAGCTAAAATATACGCACTTTCAACATCCCCTGCTTTAGCAGCTTCATACATGTAATGAGAGGTTGCATCTCCAAGACCACGGTCAATAACCGTTTTAGGAAACATATTCCAATCTGTGCGATATAACTTCATATTTTTAAATAAGTTTTAATGATGGCTAGCATTAAATTTTACACTAAATTTACCGCTAGCATCTCTTGGATATTATTTTTCGTATCAGGCAGCACTCTCAAAAGCCGTTTGTTTGGACAGTCCCCATGATCATACACGAGGCAGCTTCAAATACTTATGGGCCCATCCTATCCAGTTGTATCTTCTTGCATCACATGAATATTGTATACTCATTTTGACTACTTGAAAATTATGGAACAACGTCAATAAAAACAATAACTCTAGAGTCTTTAGTCGACATTCCTAAAAAGGTAAATTCAACATTTCTTTCCATATCATTTCTTTGTGTCTCTGGATGAACAAAAGAAACATAGCTTATTTCAAAGAATCGGGCTAGGGTTTTTATGCCAATGATTTTGTTCTCTTCATTAGCAATTAAAACATCTAATTCCAGATCAAACTCTTCTAATTATTTAATTAAATCTTTAACTTTCATTTTACTATCAACCTCTATGAATTATTTAAAAAATTAGCACAATGAAACTTGTGAAAAAAATGGATTTGAACAAAATTTTTTAGCAAAAAAAGCATAGCAACCAGAAAAATCTTTCCAGCAATCAACAAAAATATCCCCGTGTGCTTCCAGTTTACAACATTTTGACTACCACACTGCCCACAGTAGTAATAATAGCCTTTGATACGGCCACCGCATTCAGGACAATTTTTATGATTAATGAATAAGTTACTCAACGTCTCTTCTCCAAAATTCTTATTATCAAGTTGTAAGTGAAGATAGCACACATTTATAAAAAATGTCTTTTTTAAAACATCAAAAGATGTTATAAAAAAGACATTCGCTACTTTAGGATAACTTTTAAGATGAATTTAAATCTCCTTGATGAAGAATCAATCCAACCTTCTGAACCCACGCCATGTGATTTTTTCAAAGGTGAAAATGCTATCAAAAAAGCTAAACAGTTAGGATTACCTGATCTCGAGTTAGTCAGAAACGCAATTATGATCGGTGATGCTGACTATAGAACAAATACTCACTATAACCGTGCACGCTTTATTGCACGATGGGGAAAAATTGGAGAACAGATTGCTTTACTGCTTCGACAATCTGATCCTGCTTGGATATTCCACAATGACAGCCAGCCAAGAATTGAGAATACAGTAAAGAAAATACAAATTATCTTTATGAGCGGGAATATTGCATTGGGGTTAGCTGATCAAGTTGTATCAGCACACTGTGAAAAAGGATTAATGACATTAAATAATATTAAGGAGAATCAGTCTGCTTATGATGATGAGACAAAATTGAGAACATGGATTTTATACTTTCCTTCAGCATCACATCCAGCCTATAAAGACATTGATATCCCAAATATTCCTTTTGAATTTGCATACCCAACTAGCTTCGTACAGGACTTAAAAGCGAAAAAAATTTCAATTTTACCAAGTGACCATACTTGCAGAATTGCATTTGAAATAGATAATACAGTTCCTGTAAAAACTGATCCTAAGCCAGTATTGGAACCATCTAATGAAATTAAACCAGATGATTTTGATATTCAGCTTGTAGTTTAATCTGAGGTTAATGTGTTTAATAAAGATCGTTTACGTATTGCTAAAGAATTACGAGGACTTAGCAATACCGATTTCGCAGAAAAATTGAGTTGCTCTATCTCTAAGGTAAAGCAACTTTTAGACGTGGATAAAGAAATCAATGAAAATGATCAAGATGATATATGCCGTGTATTAAATTTACCCAAGTCATTCTTTGCAGGTAATGACACACAACCACATGAAACAGACCAAATCTTCTATAGATCGGTTGCTCGTATTAAAGCACAGCATAGAAAAGCTAATGAGGCATATACTCTTTTAGCAATAAATATTAACAAGTACTTAAATCAGAAAGTAAAGTTACCTACTTTTCACCGTCCTGATTTAGATATTACTGAGTTTTTGGGTGAATCTAAGTATGCCGATCACCTAGCGTCAGAGTTGAGAGGTTTATGGGCTTTAGGTAATCAACCTATTAATAACATTGTTTCGTTGTGTGAGCTAAAGGGAATCCGTGTCTTTAGATTACCGACTGAAATTCGAGAAATTGATGCACTATCTTTTTTTGATGATGAAAGTGGTAGCCCTTTCATATTTCTAAATACATTTAAGTCTGCCGAAAGAGCCCGCTTCGATTGTGCACACGAACTTGGTCATATCGTTATGCATACGCATAACAAAAAAATTCGTGTCGAGAAAGATAATCGTGTTCTCGAAACTGAAGCGGATCAATTTTCATCTGAATTTTTAATGCCAACAGATGCATTTCTTTCTACTGCTCCACGCTATTTTTCACTAGAAAATATGATTGAGTATAAAAAGATTTGGCGAACATCCCTGAAGGCTATTAACTATAAAGCTCACAAGCTGGGATTAGTTAGTGATTGGGTTAATCGTAGTAACTCTATAAAGATCAATTCGTTGGGCTACAACATTAATGAACCTGAAGAAACTCATCGAGATGAGAGTTTGATGTTGCCCAAAATTATCTCTGTTTTAGCCTCACAACCATCTTTTGATAAAAATAAAATGCTTGATGAAATTGGAATCTCTGAAGAAGATTTTAATCAATTAACATTTGATGCTTTAGTTAAAGTTGAGCCCCCGAAGAAAAAACATAAGTTATATATTGTCGAGTAATACAAACCTTCCTTAAAAATAATGCGCCTTACGGCGCACTATTTATGCAAAATCCTGATTAATTTTTTTATGACTTCACGCCCAACGTAGTTTTGCATCCCATAAGTCATACTTTAACTGAAAATGTAACTTGCCCCATCATGACTTTTTTCATATAGCCTACTTGAACTGACACCATAAATCCCATGTGTTCCATAAAGCATCGTATACAATTTCAGATAAATTCTTTAGTTATGTGATCAGGCTATGTGCTCAAATTACCTATTTCCAAATAAAAGAAATTTGACACTCTTAGGTGTCGATACAAGCCAGTTTGATCTTGAGCTTAAGGATCATGTATTCCCTTCCTATCATGCTCCAATCATTCTGAACGGCTCAGATCACTTAGAGCTTGATATTGCAAAGTTTGGATTACTACCGAGCTGGGCGAAAGAATTGAAGTTCAGCAGTCATACTTATAACGCCAGAACTGAGTCTGTAGCAGATAAGCCTAGCTTTCGACATGCTTGGAAGTACAGCAAGTTCTGCCTAGTCCCAGTACAAGAATTTTATGAGCCGAAATACATCAATGACAAGCCACACTGGTACACCATCAAGCGTAAAGATGATCAGCCTTTTACTGTTGCAGGGATCTATGATGATGCAGTGATTAATGGCAATAAGGTACGTTCCTTTTCAATGTTGACCATCAATTCGGACCATCACCCTTTTATGAAACAATTCCATGCACCGAAGGATGAGAAGCGATCCATCATCGTTATTCCAGAACAGTACAGAAAAGACTGGCTAACAGCCGATCATGAACATGCGCATGAATATTTCTTTCAAATGCCCGATGAATTCGTCACATTTCCACGCGATGAGCAGAAACAAAACGTCTTATTCTGACGCATCCTTGTTTATCCACAACTTTTTAAATTTGAATTTTAAACGCTGTTAGTAATATCCTATTTAAACAAATTCTACTTCCAAACACGCCTCGTAGCGTAGGAGTATCTCATGTCTAAGAAGTTGCCTATTTACTTCTCTGACGACGCATGGTCATCTTTACAAGAGCTCATGGGTCCAGAGGGTAAACCAAGTCCTACCATCAACACCGTGCTTGAACAAATCGCTGTTCAAAATGAGCTTGTTGAAAAATTAGGGCTTACTGCTGTCCTACCCAAATCCAAAGTATCTATTCCCGTCTCTTTAGAGCGTATTCCTGCAGGTCCGGCCTTCAGCACCAAGGATGAGCAAGACAAAGCACTCGATCTGAATGAGTTCCTGATTCACAACCCTATTTCTACTTTTATTGCCTATGTAGACAGTGAATCCATGCTCGATGCTGGCCTAGAGATTAATGATCCAATCATTATTGATCGCAGTATTGAAGCCAAGCATTACGATATCGTGGTTGCCCTGATTGATGACAATGCCTCGACCATTAAGCGGCTGATGATCACCAATAAGATGTCCAAGTCTGAAATCAAAGAAATATTTGGAGATGAAGATTATCCGCTTCCAGAACTTTGGTTGAAGGCTGAAAATTCGAATTACAATCACATCATTCCTGATGATAGTCAGACCATATCAATCTGGGGTGTGGTGACTTTTAATTTAAAGCGTATTTATCACCGCTCATAAAAAGAAGAATAACCATGCAAAGTGAAAATGAAATATTCGCGTTAGTCGACGTGAATAATTGCTACGTCTCGTGTGAGCGTGTGTTTAATCCTGCCTTGAATGATAGCCCAACCATTGTGCTCAGCAACAATGACGGCTGTGCCGTGGCCAGAAGCCAGGAAGCGAAAGACTTAGGCATCAAGATGGGTGTTCCTGTATTCCAAATTAAAGAGCTGATCAAACAACATAACATTCAGGTGCTATCCAGTAATTTCTCCTTATATGGCGAAATGTCCAAGCGCTTTATGGAGCTGCTTGGGGACTATGTTGCACCAGGAGATACAAGGTCTATTCCATTGATGAATGCTTTCTGAAGCTCACAGCTTACGAGCATCTATTTGACCTGACTGTATATGCTCAAGACATGAGGGCTAAGGCTTGGCGTTGGTTAGGCCTACCCTGCTGTATTGGAATTGGTCGCTCTAAAACCGAAGCCAAGATTGCCAATCATCTCGCCAAGAAAAACAAGTTCTTCAATGGGGTCTGTAATCTGGCCCATATGGACCCATGCTCTACAGAAACGCTACTCGCGCAGGTTGATGTGTCTGAGGTTTGGGGCGTAGGCAGACAGAACTGTAAGAAGCTCAATACTATGGGTGTTCAATCTGTGCTGGATCTGATCAATGCCAATCCTAAAGAAATCAAAAAGCAGTTTAGTATCGTGATGGAAAAGACGGTGCTTGAGCTACAGGGCCTTTCTTGTATTGACCTTAGTGATGATACTGTAGCGAAGAAGCAAATCATCAGCAGCCGTTCATATGGCAACCCAGTGTATGAAATGGATGACATTAAAGCTTCGGTTCGGCTTTATGTGGCCAGAGCCGTGAAACGAATGCGGGAAGATGGCTCAATCTGCAAGATGATCGGCGTGTATATCCAAACCAGTCGCTTTGATAATACAGAGCGCTACTCGCCTTACATCGTCGTTCAAATGCATGAGCATACGGATGATCTACTGCTCATCACCAAGGCCGCGATGAAAGGCATCGATCAGATATTTAAGAAAGGCTTTAAGTATAAAAAGGCGGGAATCGTGCTGCTCGAAATTACAGATCAATCCAAGTTTGTGCCCGATCTATTCACGGACTATTCACATAAGCAAGAGCGAGAAAGGCTTTCAGATGCCATCGAAGCCATCAGTGAACGGTTTGGGAAGAATCTCGTCACGCTAGGCATTGCCAACAATAAAGAAGCCACATGGCACATGAATCAAAACCTTAGATCACCTTCGTATTTAACCAAATGGTCTGACTTACCAAGAGTAGGATAAAAACATGCACTTATTTAAATTAACTGACGAACAACTCGCACAAATTCTTATCCCGAAACGATTTGTACCACCTACTCCACCTGAACATGAAGGCAAGAATATGGTCTATGTATTTGATAGTGAGGATAAGTTTGAACTGACTTATGATGAGCTGGTGGAAATCATTAGCAAAGCTAGAATGGCTGGTCCGAAGTTGATACCTGTCTTAGGCACCGTGAATTAAATTGTGCAGTGTTCGCACGCCACTTGAAACATAACTTGATTGGAAATGAATTTGGGCTGAGAAAAATTCAGTTCAAATTTAACCTGACGGGCACACTAAAAAATGGGTAATTGTCAGATCGAGTTTGGACTACAACACTTTAGCTCATCGATTTACCATACCGCTAATCTTCACACCATTTTCGTAAATCCAGCGATCAAACTGTGATACTACATTCCGCTTATTAATCCAAGTCAGCATGGTGCTTTTCATAAAGGCAGTTTACTTATAAACAGGGAAATTTCTAAACAATTCCCCTTTAACATGCTTAGGCTATTTGATCCAGAGTTCATCTTTTTGCATCATTTTTAACATTAAATTAAATATAACCAGCGGAGTAACATTTTTTTTGTTAGAGCCGACAACTCTTTGAAAACTAAATTTAACGGTTCGCTCAGGAGCATCCAAATTAACTGGGTAGTTTTGTTTTTCTAAATACAGATGATCTCCTAACATTGGCTCTATACCAGTAATAAAATTAACAATTTGTTGCTCATCACCTTTCATTCGGCATTGAAAATGTAGAAAATTCTTACGCAGTTTTCCAAATAATAATAATATTTTAAGCGCCTTAACCATGTTCTTTTCTTTCAGTGCATCTTGCTGCCTATCATCTTTATAATGAAAATCAAGGAGAGGAATTATTTCATCTGGACGAGTCAGTTTTTTAGCCTTTTCGTAAAGTTCATCAAACCAACTCTCTTCTAAATTCTTACTATAAACATAATTCGTTTTTAAATTAAATTTTTGGCGATCCATCCATTTAGTGCTCATCCATTGACATCGTTGCATCCATTCTTGAGCTTGGGTATCTTCGCTTAAACGACCTTCTCTAAAACTTATCAAACGTTGAAAAGGTGTCAGAGTACTCTTCTCTATACTAAACTTCTTTTCTTGTCGGCCAGCCATCGTAACTGGCTGTGTTTGCTGATAAGAATTAAACCATTTCTGCTGCTGAGTATAACGATTTAGGTTTATGTAGTCTGTACTTGACTTCACTGGACTAAAACACTGTTCTAATACTTTTTTTGAAATGATACACGGCGAATTATAAATTCGATCGACTGCTAATAAATCCAAAACATGAAGGTAATTTGAAGCCGTTTGCTCAATACTGCTATGCCCCATCCAAGAGGCGAGCACCTGCCATTTATGTTGAATAATCTCTTCTTGAGCACGTGCTTTCATACCAAACAATAAATCCCTCATCTTTTTTGCTTTTACCCAAGGACAATCTGTGTAGGTCTTGATCATTTCTTTTGAACCGAGCAAAGTTATTGCTAGATAGTTAGCAGCACTGTGGCGTAATGTATGAAAACTAAAGCCATGATGCATACCTAATATTTGACTAAACAAATCTACTGTAATTTTGCTGATACATTGATCAGTTAATACACGATGATTCACACTAAAAAGTAGATCATCCTGCTGATTAACCAAATATTGCTCATAACGATGTTGTATGTAACGTTGTACTACTAAAAACTCATGTTCTGACAATGCAATTTTCAATGGTATTTGACGATTCGCACTTCGCGTTTTCAGACGGCGATATGAATTGTCTTGGATATGAAGCGTGATATTATTAAAAACTGTATTTTCTTTTTCTTTATAAAGTAGCTCTGGGCAAATAATATCTTGTATTTTAAGACAACGAACTTCATTTAATCGAAGTCCAGTTCTATAACTTAGTAAATACATCAGCTTTAAACAACTCAGATGATCGACCCACTCTGATGCCGTTGGCTCTTGACTTAAATTTTCTAGTTTTTCCAATAATTTGCCAAATAGCAAAGGACTCACTAGCCGTGCATTGCAAATTTGTAAATGCTTAAAACTTGAATTCTGTAACACCAATACCCCTGGAGCATCATAATTCTCTATACAGAATTGATGAAAATCTTTTAGGCGACCAAAACGGTATTCTGCGCTTTGGTGCATCTTACGAGAGGTTTTTCCTTTCACCGAATCTCGTTGAACTGCTTTTTCATCACGTTCACTGCTGTATTTCAATAGCTGCCGATATAAATCCTCATAGTCATCTATGGATTGTTGCTTTAAATCTAATTTATTGAGCCAAATCTCAAATATAAATTCTTTGCCAAACGATCCTAAGTAGCTTTCAATAGTTGATAATTGAAGCCCTCGTTTTTTTAAATGCATTAACCAGTGAATTAAGCGTAGTTGAGCATCAATTAAAGACTTTTCCTCCGTATTAGCATCAACTATCTTCTCCTCTAACACCCTTCTAGTTTCTTGCCAAAAACGTAGCGTGCGTTCTTCTTTATTCCTCTTTTTATCTAAACGCTCAACTTTTTGACCTTTACGTTTCTTTTGACCAAACAACATCAACTCATACGGAATCGTTTGTAATTTGCTTTGAACAGTCGGAACTTCAGGAAGTAACTGCTCTTGTTCAAAATGAATAGGGCGATTATCTGGTTCTGTGACTTGATTGTAATCATTATTCCACAGCAATCTAAATTCGGATGGCCTTAAAGCAACAGTATTAATCTCTTGCTGAAGCACATTACTCAAAAATATATCTATGCTGAGGTTTGGATTAAATTCGAGTACCATTTGCACATCATTAAATGCACGAAATCCACGGCGTTTAATTTGATATTGCAGATCCCCAAGACTTTTTTTCCTGCCTATCTTACTCAAGCTTTCTAAAATACAATCTTCAACTGAATGTTGCAGACAAAATTCTTTCTGAGTAGCTTTCAACTTTTTTAAATATTGCAAAATGAACTGCGCATATGGGTTAAAAAAAACATGTTTCCATTGGTACAACTTTCTCTGTTCAACATCATTACCGTATTGAGAATTTTCAACACGATAATGTAGTAACAATGGATTAGTGATTTTTTTGTAGTCCGAATGGTATAACCGAAAACAATTCAGATCTGTACCAAGCTCAATGGCCTCCTGCAATTGCTTCTGAATAGCAATCAAATGCTGTTCATCTGCACAGCCTGAAATATATATAAAACTTAAGCATAAATTTCCCCATAAGTACTTTGGTTCATTCCAATATTCAAATGAATCTTGCCAATACTGCCTTAATTCCTTAAGTACATGGATATGTAGATGCCCCTGTTCTAACCGTGACTCTGTACTCTCAATTTTTCTAGGCAGTACGATCCGTTTAGTATGTGGATTTAGCTTAATTCTGTATGATTTTTTATCTACATTCTGGTTGAATTGCTTCCTTCTTTTATTAAATTCATCTTCAGTAAATTGCATCAGTTTTGATTGTTCGTCTCGGCTCAACTTTTGACTCAAACAATCAACACTATCTTTAATGTCATGCCATTTTTCAGCGATCTGCTGATCAAGTTTTTGCTGCATTTCTTTCGTCAATACTTCAGGTGGAGAAGGCTGTCTATCTAGCGACTTTTTCACCATTTTATGAATATCAACAAATAGATCATCTAGTTGTGGTTTTATTAGTTCTTTGATTTTTTGCATACAACTATTTTCGCTCTAAGTGTTTAATCGATAAAGATTTGACATTATCTTGCAATTGCTGGCGGGCTTGCTGTACATAGACATTCGGGATAAGTGAAGAATGCGGATGAAAAGCCTCTCGGTCACGTTGGTCATGACCATACAGGGCCTGAATTAAGTGAAAAGCTAATGCTGGTTTACCCTCTTGCTGCTCATGCATCAAAAAGTTCATGTCAAAATGACGTAACCAATTCGAATACATATTCTTTGGAAAGACTCCTTGCATATATGAATTCACCCATTTTCTCGATAAAGGGATTAACTTAATTTTCCTGCTCTGCCATTCTTTGACAGTTATCGGCAAGATATCTTTACTAAAAATGACCTTACCAAAAAGATCATTTACAGTTATCTTCTTCTTTGCAAAGACTTGTCTAAAAAATGAACCGTACGCTTCAATAATTTGTTCTAAAAAGGCAGTGTAATTTTGCAGTGTTTTTATGAAAAAATCAGATAAAGGGATAAAACGACCATCTTTTCTTGCTTTACTATTTTTTTTATCATTCACATATAAAAGCTTGAGCTCAACACAATAATCATCCAAATTCCCCAACAGGTTTTTTTTAGGCCGACTTGCCAAACTCAACAAACTGATATGCCACATCCAACACGCATATGCATTAAGTTGATTAATAATGTGCTTATCTTCTTGGATGTTTTCGTGACAATGTCTATGTAAAATATGGAATTGCTCTTTCACAAAATTGGGTTCAAGTGCCAGTTGGCTCCCTATCCTTCCTATAGATAATGCAGATTGTACTTTGAATTGTTGTTGCAATATTTTTAGTTCAGCCGTGTCTTCAGTAAAATGTGTGGAATGTGGTGTAAGTGCTTTTTCTAAAAAGGCTAGATATGTGCTACTGAGTTGAGTTTTCGGTAGCCCGCCATAATAGATACCAGGCATGTGATGCTGACTATCCCGCCCAGCAATTACATGAGCAAGATATTCATTATATGTTTCATAATATATATGAAAATATAATTGAGCCTGCAGTTTTTCTACAGTGATCGAACCTACAAACCGATTATCAAGCCAATTCTTAAGTTTCGTATTAATGTGTGTTGATGAAATTAGTGGATTCGATGCTTGTTCTATATAGTCAAACCAAGCAGAAGGTAAATGTAGTTGATGTGTCATCACTTCATTCCACCGCACATGATTTAAGCTCTTAATCTTCTGCTCTGTAATTTTAAGATTTAATTTGAGTAAATATTCGCGACGTCTACTTGAACCATTCTGGATCAAAATTCCATCTTGAATAAGCTCGTTAAAATCCATCAGTGCGACGGGTGATAATCCCGTCAAAAGTGACAATAAACATGCTGCAGCGATTGCAGCATCCCTCCAGTGCCCGGATAACTCGGTTCTCAACACATAAACAATTTGCTTCAGTATATCTGGCGCCAAATAATGTGGATTTGTAACAAAAGGAGCATGACGGCGCTGGCGATGCCGCATTAGATGCGTCGCATTATCGCTGAGTATATAATTTAAATTTTTAGACTTTTCATCTTCTGAATAAAACTCCATTTCAGGATCTAATAGATCAACTTCACCCTCTTCATCTTTGTGAAGAGCGGCATCATAAATACTGATCTTTGCGTTATGTCCAATATCTACTTGCTTACCCGTTTTAATTTCACGAAATTTTTTGAGTTCATTTTTCGTCGGCCATTGCAAAACTTTACTTTTTTTTGACTTACGCTGACGATGAACAACACGACGATCATCAAGTCTTTTAAAAATTATTAATAGAGCCGATAAATACTCTATGGCTTGTACTTGTTTGAAATCTTTAATATTAAAAAGTTGATTACGATCCTCCTTTTTCAAGTTACGTTCGTACATGACATAGCGATTTAGTAGCTCACTGCATTCTTGAAATAATTCAGCATGATTAGAATCCAGAACATATCGTGATACATAGCGAAAGAGATCACAAACATGTTTTTGCTTATTCTCAGCTTTATCAATTTTTGCAAATTCTTGATACTGCCGATATGTTAAAAAACTCGCTTGTAGAATCAAATAACGTTCAGACGACAGCTCTTGAGTATTACTAGTAGTCGGGCATGCAAAATAACTTAAAGAAGCTAGATAATAATATTTACCTAATTGTCTAGAACTAGATATATAGCCATATATCTGTTGTGCTTCCTTATATAGAGCATGGGCTTTTTCACGTAAATCATCTGATAGATCGACAAATTGTGTATTCACAACATGATTGCGTAATAAACAATAATCTTTTTGGAATTTTTCTGCTAAATCTAAGAATTGCTCTTCTGTTTCAATCTTTGGCATATTCGCTTTCGCTTAATTTTTTATCAAATTGCATTGGTTAAATTCATTACGATCTGAACAATTTGGTAAAAGTTGATCTTTTATTGAACTCTTTGTCAGCTTAAAAAATCTAGCAAAAAATTTAGCATCCAGCTCTTTCTGAGCTTTTCTCTCAAAGCACAAGTGTTGCTGTGATTTTTCGATAAAATCATCAAGATTATGTATCAACTGTAAGATTGCAACATAATTAGAATGTACACGTAAGCATGGCTCCGTTTGCATTAATAGCAATATTTTTTGCCAAATTTTCACATAGATTATTTTGAACTTTGCTTGTACTACTACTTTCTGGCTCTGTTTAATCTTTTTGATTTTCAGTAGTTCTGAGTTAATTTTTACTATCTTAAATTGAACATTTTGTCGCTCAAAGCAAAAGGGCATGATAAATTGCCCCATAAATATCTCTATATTTTTTACTAAATAGTCAAATTTTAACATTTTTATCGATATAAAAAATGAGCATATCTTTGTATATTAAAATTCATTTAATTTATCAACTAAATTTTCTCAAAATTACAATTATCAACAAATACATATGGTTTACTTATCATGGGTGGTCTAAATTTTAAAAATTCTTCCACTTTTTTTTAGTTTTCTGTTATTACATGAAACAATACCGTTGTATTACATTTTGAAATGCTGTGTATGCAGCATTGATCAAAAAGATTCTCTGCTATACTTACTTCACGTGTAGCATCAATGGAGTTTCGAAATGCTCAGAACCACTGAACAGAAAAAAAAATATATTCAAGCGACACGTGCGCAAAACTATCAAGCCAGCCTAAAGCTTGAAGGCATTACAACGACAGCTCAAACAACTCAACAAAGTAAAGCTGAAATCTTGCAAAAATATAAGAAGTATTCGCAACCCGAAACTTAGTCAGGTGCATGTATGGATAAATATGGGGAAATGGGTGACAGCCTGTATTGTTACCCTGGCACAAATATCCTAAAGAACAAACTCAATATTCATGATGAACAAATTTTAGAACAAGCTGAACTAGAACTGTCTGGATTGGCAAGTAACTTAATTGAATATGCTGAACCACCTTACGACTTACAATACTTAAAATCAATTCATGCGCAGCTCTTTGGCGACTTATACGACTGGGCAGGAAAGTTAAGACAAATCGATATTTCCAAAGGTGACACCCGTTTTTGTAATTTTTCCCGTATTGAAATTGAAACCAATAAACTACTCAAACCGCTTCAAGAAAAAAAATACTTTCAAGGCTTAGCACCACAACAACTGATTCCTCAACTTGCCGACTTGTATTGTGAGCTTAATGTCATACACCCATTCCGTGAAGGTAATGGACGTACACAACGGATTTTCTTTGAGCATCTGATTGCTCATTGTGGTTATGGTATTGATTGGTCTCGCATTGACTCTCAACAACAATGGATTCAAGCCAATATTGAAGGTTTTTATGGTAATTTAAATCCATTAATTAAGATTTTTGAAATATGCTTTATTCAAAATACCTAAAATTTAAGTAGTCGAAGCCCACAATCCTTAATGAGCCATCATCTTTGCTTCAATCCACTGATTAATTTCCCAAATAAACCAACAATCACGATTCTTAGAAATCTTAATACTCTTCGGGTAATTTAGGATCGTAATATTCAGATTACTTATCCAGAATTGAATAGATCGTTAACTTAGATAGACTTTTAAGCAATGTAACTTGCCGCATGTTTATCAACATATGTCTCAAAAAAGTCTGCCCATACATAGATTTATGGCGTTTAGTGCTTAAATTTCAGATTAATCTTCGTCTGATGACCTGAATGGATGTTACAGATTACATGCAGGTGAATTACTCTGTGGCTGTATCATGGCTTTTGTGCAATCCAATCCATTTGATCCGAATGTTCTCTTTTGCAATAAAGCAGCCTCTTCTGCTTTTCCTGAACCAACGAACTATGTCATTGATTTGATTCAACCGACAACAGTGATGCTGAATCAAATCTCCAAAGAAGGGATTAAATGCAAGAAATGTGGTAAGAAAAAGATAGGGGATGGAAGTTATTATCCGTCTAATTGGAACCAGCCCATGAGTCGAGATCAGTTGAGTAAGAATCATTTTAAATGAATAAGAGAAGGATGGCTTACCTCACTTCTCCGAATAACAATGCTATGCTTTTCAACCAAGGTTATAAATTGGCAACTACATTTCATTCTTCTTCATGCTGGTCCTATAGCCTGTAGACAATTACTACATCATTTGCATTCAATGCTCAATACAGCCTGTCAGCAGAACCGCAGCGATACTTTTTTTCGTGCATACATGTAGTGTTTAAATCCATTCATTTTTCAATGATCCTCTGCCGTTTATCACATTTATGGTCGATCTTTAACCTTGTGAAAAATGCACATACCGATCCCTTCAAACTGTCAAATTTATGTATGCATGACATTTAAAGAAAATTATCTGATCAATTTTTTTAGGTAAAATTCATCAAGAAAAAAGTTATTATTATTCATAACATCACCAATAACCACATAAAAACAATAATTTAATAAATTATTCTTCCAATTTTTTTATATTTAGTGTTATTACCTCTAAATCCATGTTTACCACCTTCTATTACATAAGTAATTTAGAAGTATCCACGATATAAATTGCTTGCCCTCACACCTCTCCCCTCTCACGCCCAAAAAATTTATACTGAAAGGCAGATTAAGCCCGTTCGAGTTACATATAGCCGCATGCTATATTGAAAGCATTAAGAAAATATCCTCAATATTTATAGGATTTTTAAAGTATGAACTAATTTTCGAAGAACCCTTTCTAAGTAATGTGACCTATTAGGAAAAATGAAAATACTGAAATCTCCGTATCAACAATCAGTCAAAGTACATCCTGATGATTTTCTGTAACCGATACCCAAGGACTATACCTACCCTTCTGATGTGCTGTGCAACAAAGCCCTCCTTAGCCACACTATAGCTATAGATTAATTCCATTATTTTGTGATTTAATTAAATTATTCATTCTTAAGACCCAATTTAATGGATTTATATTTCACTAAACCAGAAGAAGTTGTGACTCTTTTAGGTGAGCGTTTACGTAAGCAACGACTCTTTCTGGAGATGTCTCAAGCTGAGGTAGCAGCACGCGCTGGTGTCGGCGTGAATACAGTTTCGAATCTTGAAGCGGGACGAAATGTATCTGTTGAAAATTTAGTCCGTATTGCAATGGTCTTGGGTCGATTAAACGAACTTCAGGAACTATTTAAACCTCAGCTTAACAGTGTGAATGACATTCTTCGCTATGAGAGTCAAAGTAAGCGCCACCGTATTAAGAGGAAGGGATAATGCTCAATAGACTTAATGTTTATTACAACGGTTGGGGCGAATCATGGTTATGGGGAACGCTGATTAGTTCAACAGCCACGACAGGTAGACCCACCATTGCTTTTGAATATAGTCCAGAAGCAATACAGCAAGGTGTTGAGCTCTCTTCTTACTTGCTGCCTTTAAAAGGTCTACCATTCAGACAAGGTTTTCCTACTCATCAAATGGGACTCCCAGGTCCAGTCTATGACGCTTTACCAGATGGTTGGGGCATGATGTTGATGGATCGATATTTCAAAAAAATTGGCTTAAATTCAGCACGAATTGGACCTTTGGAGCGTCTGACCTATATTAGTAGTCACGCAATGGGTGCCCTCTCCTTTGAACCTTGTGTTGCTGACATGCAAACCTCAGAAAATATCCCTTTACAACAACTGGCCCAGGAAGTTCAAGAAGTACTCAAAGGTGAAGGTGGTGAATTTCTACAGCATTTATTGGTCATGGGTGGCTCCCCTCAAGGTGCCAGACCAAAAGCGTTGGTTTACCGAGATCCTGTCAATTTAGAGTTTTCGACTCAAGATTCTGATCAACATGAAGCCTGGCTGATTAAGTTTCCTGCTCAGCAAGAGCATCCTGAAGTCTGCGCCATTGAAGCCGTCTATGCAGAATGTTTGCGACTTTGTGCAATTGAGACTCCAGATACCCATTTCTTTAATTTGCCCAATGGTTTAACGGCTTTTGCTTCTAAACGATTCGATCGTCAAAATGGTATGCGGATTCCAATGCAGAGTTTGGCTGCATATACAGGAGCAGACTATAAAGTTCCAGGTAGCCTAGACTATCGCAATTTTCTCCGGGCAACCTTGATGTGTACGCAAGATGTACGAGAAAGATTGCATGCTTTTAAACGTGCTGTGTTTAATGTGCTTTTCAATAATCGGGATGACCATACTAAGAACTTTTCATTTCTCATGGAGAAAAATGGTCAATGGAAATTGGCTCCAGCCTATGATGTGACCTTCTGCGAGGGTCCAGGTGGTTATCATCAAATGGACATTATGGGAGAAGCGCTCAATATTTCCCGAAATGACATACATAAACTCGGTACTTCAGAAGCTAATCTGACTACTCTAGAAGTCGATGAGATCATCTTGACCATGCGTGAAATTGCACTTCAATTTAGTCAAATTGCGCAGCGCCTGTATCCCCATCAAATTCGAGAATCTACCCTACAGATGATTCAATCACGGATTCAACAGAATATTGATTTTTTAACTGAAACCTAAGCGTAAATATAAACTAAGCGCCAACCATCAACTGCAAATAGACTTTGATATAGTTAGTCGCTACATAATCTGTAGAACCTGTGAATTAGCTCTCTTTATAATCACGAATATTAGATGGATCACCGCTAAGATATATTCTGCAAACGTGAAATCACTACATCCAGATCGAAAATCACTAAGAAAAAACTGTCACCAAAAAAAGGTCTGCACTATGGATAGATGCAGACCAAACTCTGGATAACTACCAGCACGAGAAATATGTCGCAATTTTGCATAGACATGAATTTGATAAAATCAGCCCAGAAAGCCAGAAATTCATAAAAACTATTTCATCAATCCCCTATAACTTAATCACGTTCATGGTCGATCTTAAATCTTGTGAAAAGTACTCATGCTGACCTAGCCAAACTGTAAAACTCATGTATTCATAGCCTTTAAATGAATCTTTCAATCGGTATATTTAAGGTAAAAACTAGTAATCAGAAGTTATTATCACCCCCATATAAAACAAGGATCAACTTAAAAACAATAACTTAGTAAATTATTCTTCCATTTTTTTTATATTTAGTGTTATTTCATTAAAGCAAAATCACGGTCAACTCTTTAGATATTTACCTTGTTAACAACGGATAGTTTATCTCATTAGAGCACATCGATTGGCACTGTATGCTTTACATTTTGCCTTGATGAAAGATTATCAGAGCAATTTTATTTATGGATCAATCGACTACGCTGCCTGTATGCAAAAATCAGCGTATTCAACGGTATAAATATCTACCATTGCAACACACGGTAAAAGCTCAATGGACTGGTTCTTTGGCTGTAAGCTGCATTTAATCATGAGTCAGTCAGGCAAAATTGTCAGTACAGCTTTATCTAATGAACATACAGCAGACATTAAAATGATTGAGCATTTGGTAGAAGGCTTAAAAACAAAACTCTATGCTGTTCGTGGATATATCAGTCAAGAATTAAAAATCAAATTCGAGGAATCAAGACATTTGGTTTAATTACATATCATCGTAAGAATATGAAAACTATTCGTTTATCCAAAGCAGATGAATACCACTTAAAACAACGCAATAAAAAGAAAATTTATTCAGCTTATTGAAAAAATTAAGCTATTAATCTAAATCTATCAACTAGGGCGTGTCATCAATTACCTTGAGGAAAACCACCTTGTCCCCATTATACTTTTATGACTAAACGCTATGCCTTAAGAGATGATCAATGGGAA
>NZ_FNPK01000067.1 GCF_900107285.1 Acinetobacter kyonggiensis
AACAAAGAAACTTAAATCCTGTTCTTGACTCTTGCAGTTAAAAACAGGACATTTTAAATGGTTTATCGCATAGACATTTTAATTGGTGAATAACAGAAAAATAAATAGTGTTATATTTCAAAAAGTTATGCTATAAGAAATTGGGGACGCAAACCTAAAAAGCCGACTTGGAAACAAGTCGGCTTTTTTATGAACAGTTTTGATATCTTCTGCCAATAAAAACGATCAATATTTAATCAAATTGAAACTTTAGTGTGCATTATCAATTCATCGACTGCTCAAATTATCCCCAATTTCTGCGGATAACCCTTGGGGTAAAATTTAAGCACTTATGTACGCTTAGGCGTACAACAATTCCCGCCCTTTGCGGCTATACGATTTCACGCTGATTTCTTATCATGGGGACATAGAGAGCAGGATGCTCCAGATAAGAATAACAAGATCAGATACAAGGAATGTGAGGTACGACAGGAGTTATACCAAAGCACCCAATACGAAAAACCCCGACAGGATGTCGGGGTTTTTTATTGCTTAAATATCTATAGCTGAGTATTGATCTGATAGCGTGTATTACGCCCACCACCTTCCAATTTGACGAGACATTCTTTCTCAAGCAAGTCTGATAAATGGCGAGTAGCTGTGGCCTTACTAATTTTAGCAACCTTTTGATATTGTGATGCACTGATACCATGTTCAAAGCCATTTTCGCCACCGTCTAATAAACGATTTAGAACTTTACGTTGTTCTTCACTCAGGGCTAAATTTGAATACTTATGCCAAAATTGACTTTTAAATAATGTTCGACTGATCTGCGCTAAGGTTTTTTCAAGGCTATCATTCAATGTATCTAGAAACCAAACTAGCCAATCTGTGATATCAGAATCATTTTTTTGAGTTTGTTCTAATATCTCATAGTAACTTTTACGTTTATTTAATATCGCAGTAGACATTGCATATAAACGGATACTCTGTTCATCCATTTGAGCTAGGGCAAGGTCTGTCAGTGTACGTGTAATACGTCCATTCCCATCATCAAAAGGATGTAGGGTAACAAACCATAAATGGGTAATGCCTGCACGTAAAAGAGGATCAAGCAATGAATCATTCAGACTTTGATTAAACCACGCTATGAATGTATTTAAGCGTTCTTCTAAGCCTTCTCTTGGCGGTGCTTCAAAATGTACTTTAGGATAATCCAATCGACCTGAAACGACCTGCATAGGCTCTGATCCCCGAAGTTGACCAATGCGTAAACGTTGCATTGTCCAATCTGGGTCATTGAAAAGCCAACGATGCCATTGCATGAGACGCTCAACAGTCAATGGTTGCTTAACATCGTTCAGCGCATCTAGCATGATATTGGCTAAACCTTCTGATCGATCTGAGCTTGGATAAGGCTGTTCAAGTGTGACACCTAAGCGTTGAGCTAGAGATGATCGCAATGAAAAAACATTGATGGTTTCATTTTCAATTGCAGATGAAGCAACAAGATTGGCAAGCAGAGTATCTAGGGTGAACTGCTCTTTTGCTAAATCATGCTGACTTTGCCCAATAAGAATCCCTATTTTTTGATGTATCTGTCTGGTTTTAGGCAAGATAATTGAATCTAGCCATGTAAAATTTGTCCAGTTTTCTGCTTGCCAGATCCATTCCTGCATTTTCAATCGCTCATCTAAAATTTCAGATGAGTTGAATATAGCATTTATTCGGCTCATATTGTGAGCCGAATAAGATGGTTAATCAGCTCATTTTATCTAGGACATTTCTATTTGGGGGCTAACAGTCGATGTTAGAACCCATTTAAAGTGTCTATATTCTCACCAATAAAAATGTCTAGTTTATGATGGTTTTTATCACCATGGACTGGATATAAAATATAGAT
>NZ_FNPK01000012.1 GCF_900107285.1 Acinetobacter kyonggiensis
AGCTGAAAAGAATTGCCCTTTGCGTTGTAGATGTTTGAAACACAAATCATTGACATAATTCCAGACAAAATTCACCTCAGATGCTAATTGGTCTAACACCTTGCAATGTTTGTCTTTTATGCGTAACTTAAGTGTTTTCATACATTACATGTTAATTGGTCTATAATGGAAAATCAACAAATAAGATCAGGTCGGCACTGTGTTTTTAATATGCATGTTCACTTGGTCTTTGTGACGAAATATCGTAAAGATGTTTTTACAAAACCTATGCTTGATGCAATGGAAGGGATGTTTAAAAAAGTATGTTTAGACTTTGAAGCTGAATTGACTGAATTTAATGGTGAGGATGATCATGTTCACTTATTAATTAACTACCCACCAAAAGTTGCTGTTTCAAATTTAGTTAATAGTTTAAAAGGCGTATCGAGTCGGCATTTAAGGAAAGACTTTCCTGAGATCAAGAACAAGTTATGGGGTGGATCACTTTGGTCGCCAAGCTATTTTGCTTCAAGTTGTGGCGGTGTGCCATTAGAAATCATTAAGCAATACATTGAGCAACAGCAGACACCACATTAGAAGCAGAGCCTTATATCATCCCCATGAATGAGGGTGTTTTACTGCTCATTTGATAAAAAATAGCGAGTCAAAATAAGCATTTTTATGCTCTAAACTGATCTGGTCGCTATTCTTTTATATGCATTTACTTGGTTATTTACTCGGTTTAGCTAAAATTTCAATCAGTTCGATATCAAAAATTAATGTGCTATTCGGTTCTATCACATCACCAGAGCCAATTTGACCATAGCCAAGTTGTGCTGGAATGAAGAAACGATATTCAGCGCCTTCTTTCATCAGTTGTAAGCCTTCAGTCCAGCCTTGAATGACTTGGCTGACTTGAAATTCAGCCGTTTGATTTCGTGCAATTGAACTATCAAAAACAGTGCCATCAATTAAACGACCTTCATAATTCACTTTAACAATAGAATTTGCTTTAGGTGATGGACCTGTACCTGGCTTGAGTATTTGGTATTGTAAACCCGATTGAGTGGTTTGAACGCCTTGTTTCTTGGCATTGGCAGCTAAAAATTCAGCACCAATTTTGGCATTGGCATCTGCTTTCTTTTTTAACTCAATAAGTTGTTTTGCATCACTTTGCTTTTTATGTTGCGTGAGAACGCGTGCCATTTCTTCATCAGTCAGTGCCGATTTACCGCCTTGAGCTGCTGTTTTTAAACCCAGTATGAATGCATCTAAGTCCAAATCTTTGACCGATTCGGCATTGCTGCGTCCCATTAAATAACCAAAGCTGTAGCCGACTTGTTCATTTAAACTGCTGCTGTTGGTCACAGTTTTTGCAAAACCTGTTGTGGTAAACATGCATAAACAAAGCAATGTCATCGGTGTTTTCATATGCTTATCTCAAGATAAATCAGGAGAGCAAAAGCTCTCCTTCAATTTTTATTTTACTTTGATTAGTTCAACATCAAAAATAAGGGTGCTGTTTGCAGGAATCATGCCCGGAACACCTTGTTCACCATAGCCTAATTGCGAAGGGATATAAAGAGTGGCTTTGCCACCTTCTTTCATCAATTGCAGACCTTCAGTCCAGCCTGGAATAACTTGATTCAATGGGAACTCAATTGGTTCACCACGCTCAATTGAGCTATCAAATACTTTGCCGTCAACCAGTTGACCTTTGTAATGCACGGTCACCATAGAGTTTGCAGCAGGTTGTTTGCCTGTGCCTTCGGTGATGATTTTGTACTGTAAGCCAGAAGCCGTCGTTTTTACACCGGGTTTTTTCGCATTTTCAGTTAAGAAAGAATCACTCGCCGTTTGGACTTTTTGTTCTTGTTGAACTTGCTTTTGCTGCATTTCTTTTTGGAACTGCTCATATGCTTTTTGCAATTCTTCTTCGTTATAAGCTGGTTTATTTCGGGCATGACCTTCACGTACGCCAGTCACAAAGCTATTAATATCTAATTCAGGAGGTGTTTGATGTGCAACTTCATAGCCCAATGCATAACTAATTTTTTCAACAGCAGAAGCATTTTTTGACGCTTTAGATGTCACAGTCGCAGGGTTTTGAGTCGCATAGTAAACAGGTACAAGTGCAGCACCGCCTAAAAGAACAGCGACAGCGATGGGTAAGGCTTTACTCATAGGTTTTCCCAAATTCATTTTATATAAAAAAAGTTGCATTAATTTTAGCAGACTTTTCTAGCCAACACGTTCCGAGCGATGCGTATTGTGTAGAAATCCAATATATTCTGATTAATCTTATTATTCTATAATTAGCTGAATAATAAAAACATTTTTAATACATTAAAATAGCAAATTTTTATTCATTTAGATAATCAATTATAAACTTTTGTTTTAAATGTTATTTATCGATCAAATTTTTTTTAGCAGTAAATAGGGGCTGCTGAAATGTCAACAGACCCTAAGATTAAAAAAGTCAGCAGATCTCTGACTTTTTTAATTATAAATTTTTAATCATTATTTTTTGATGCTTTATAGCCATAGGCATAGTTATAGCCGTAACCATAGCCGTAACCATAGCCGTAACCACCAGAGCCGCGTTGAATATCATTTAGAATAAAGCCATTGACTTTAACCCCAACTTGTTCAAAACGATTTACAGTCAATTCAAGTTCTTTCATCTGCGATTTTGCATAGCGCGCAATGACAAGATTCACGCCAGCATATTGCGAAATGATAATCCCATCCGTTACTGCAAGCACAGGCGGTGTATCAATAATAATGTGATCATACATCGGGGAAAGTTGCTCAAACATCGCAGCAAACTTTGCTGAGCTTAAAAGTTCTGAAGGATTAACCGGACTTTTACCTCGAGTAATGACATCTAAATGAGGGATTTCTGTAGGCTTAATAATGCTGTCGAGCGTTTGCTGGGTATTTAAATATTCAGCTAAACCAGGGAGGTTGTCATGGTTGAAGTATTTATGTAAATAACCTCGACGCATATCTGCATCAATAATCAGTACCCGTTTATTACTTTGTGCCAAAATAGCGGCTAAGTTGGTTGAAATAAAAGATTTACCCACTTCCGGTGCCGGACCTGAAATCATAATGATATTATTTTTTGCATTATTTAAAGCAAAATGAATTGCGGTACGCATACTACGTAAGCTTTCAATGGCAATATCATCACCATTTTTAATGGCTAAAATAGGAATACTCTTTTTCTTTTTCAATAATTTGATGCGGCTTTCCTGAGTCGGTGAGCGAGGCACGGTAGCATATACCGGTAAATCCAACTCATTTTCAATTTGATTGGAATCTTTAATCCCTGAATGCATCATATTACGTAATAAAGCCAATAAGGTTCCAAGGAAACCACCAAGGAAAATGGCAAGGATTAAAATTTGCAATTTTTTTGGTTTAATAGGTTCAATTGGTAGTACCGCAGTATCCACAATACGCACATTGCCAATTTCACCGGCTTTGGCAATACGCAGTTGTTGGTAAGAGTTTAATAGCGCAGTATAGAGCTGAGTTTTTACTTCAACTTCACGGTACAGTTGCAGGTAACGGCGTTGTAAATCAGGAAGTTGTTTTAAGGTATCATTTAACTCGCCAATTTTTTTATTGATCGCGCCCAGCTGCGCATTCATTTGCTGCATGGCTGGATGTTCATTGGTGTATTTCGCAGCAGCTTCTGCTAATTTTTGTTCAATTTCAGCTTTTGATGTTTCAAGCTGAATACTTTGGGTTAAATACAGTTCAGATTCTTTAGTCACATCAACGGTATTATATTGTTGACGGAATTTATTAAACTCGCGTTCAGCAACATCCAGTTGTTGTTTTAACTCAGGAAGTTGTTCATCCAGAAATTTTAGCGTTTGTGCTGTTTCGGCAGAACGACGTTCAATATTTTGCTGGCTATAAGCCACAAGAATCGAGTTGAGAACATTGGTAATGTGTTCTTTGTCTTGACCTTGGTAATTTAAACCTAAAATACCGGTCAATTTACCTTTTTCAGCCACAGAATAATTCTCTGTAATTGAAAGCATTGCTGCAGGCAAAGACATTTTTTCAATATTATAAGTATTTTTGAGTTGATCTTGCGTATAGAGGGCAATCTTCCAAGTACCATATTCCGATGTATGCTGGCTTTCTTGGTTGGTTACTGCACTAAAAATGACTTGTTTGGTTTTTGCATCTGTTAATGTGTATTTATTGCCATTAAAATTGAGCAGCAGGTTCTTATCTAGATAATAGGTTGGAATGTCAAACTTTCGAACATCAAAAGACTTGGCATCATCTTTAAAAATAACGGCGTTTTTATTATATGTGGTTTGATAGTCATGTGGACTGAGTAAACGATTAAAAAAACTATTTTCTGTACCGGAAATTTTTAAATCTAAATTTAGATCTTTAATGACAGAACCCAGTACTAAGCGTGATTTAAGCAGCTCGATTTCAGTTTGAGCGGGTTGCTTCTGCTCAATCATGCTGGATAGATCACCCAGTAAAGCTGCCGAGGTGCCTTTACTTTCTTCAACTTGTACCAATGCATCCACTGCATAAGTATCAGGCGTGGTTCTTAAATAGAGTAATGCGCAGACCAAGCTTAAAATGACGCATAGTGCAATGAGTTTCCATTGCGCAATGAGTGAAAAAAACAGCTCTTTTAAATCAATGGTATCTTCGGTATTGCTATTTTGGCTCATAATCTTGCTATCAAAAAGTTAAATATGTTTTTTCCAGTCAGCTATACAATCTTGTATTAACTGACAGGTTTCATCAAAGACCCATTGCTCATGTTGAAAAGGATCAGGCACATTTCTACTTTGCCAATACCCTAATCGAAATGTTTTTCCTTTTGCAAAAGGCCAAGTCTGTTCTAAATGCTTTTGCTGATTTTGACTCATGACCAAAATCAGATCTGCCTTTTTAATTAAGTCAGCATTGAGTTTTTTAGCAATATGAGGCTGCATATCTATACCTAAACGCTGCATACAGAGTATTGCCTTTTGATCTGCTGCATGACCGATTAAACCAGAAATACCCGCAGACTCGATGTTCAGCTCTGGATATTCCCGTTTTAAAAAGTATTCAGCCATTGGGCTGCGGCAAATATTCCCCACACAAACCACAAGAATCTTTTGGATATTCATATTAATTGCCTAAATTGTTGGCAGTATTAACAAGACTAGAAAAAGGAACAACTTGATTAATCACACGTTGCCAGCGTGCAAGGCCTGAAGCATCGACATAGACAATATCATTACTGTGCATTTTAAATTGATTGGCCAAGCCAAAGTCAGCAATGCTGGTTAAATCCAAATGATAAACTTCAGTACTTGCGTCATTTCGGTTGCTGCGCACTACATAAATTTTACTACGACTGGCAGACAGTGGATTTAAACCTAAACTTTCACCGAGAACATCGCTTAGACTCATCCCTTGATCACGCATGGGTAGGGATTGATTCTTACCAGACTCACCCATAACATAAATTTTTTGATTTTCTCTCGCATTGATATAAAGTGTATCATTGGGTTGAATCAGTAGGTTATGTAAAGAATAGCCTGATTTTTCCAATTCAACGCTGTTGAGTGCGTAAGTACGACCTTGGCGAACTAGCGTCATTGAAGCATGGTCACCCAATTGAGGATTCACACCACCCGCTAAACCTAAAGCCGTATAAACGCTGACTGGTTGATCGCTTAAGTAGAATTGCCCACCTTTCATGACATTGCCCTGCACTGAAAAGCGTTGTCCCTGATAGGAGAGTACCCGTGCAATCACATCGGGGGTTTTTAAATAACGAGAAAGTTGGCTACGTAATTCTTGGTTGATTTGTGTTAATGATTTTCCCGCAGCCTTATAACGACCAATCATGGGAAATTGAATATAGCCATTTTGATCAATTTGATAGCCATTGGCTTGTATAGATTGTTCATTATTAATTGTTGTGGTAGGTGGCGTAATATCAGGATAAGCCCAAAGATAAATAGAGAGAATATCACCCGCACTTAATTTATAATTTTTATGTGGCGAGCTAAATAAATGAGCATAATCTTGTTGAATGTTGACTTGTGCAGGTTGTAGAGCCGGAAGTGATTCTTGAGTGAGTTTAAGCACATTAACCGGAGTACCAAGTTCGGTCTGATAAACACCTTCACTTGGCAAATCAAATGTTTGTAGCCCCGATGTAATCGCACATCCTGTTGTACCTGCAGCTAGCGCGCAGAGTAAAAAAAATTGGTAATATCTCACTCGAAATCCCGTTTATAAAAATAATCTGATTTTAAAAATAGTCGGCATTTTACCCTGTAATACGTAAAATATTAATAATAAATTGTAATTGTTATTTTATACCAAGATCATCGCTGGGGTATAGCTTTTCTTCATGAGTTTGATGTGGGTAGGTGATTTTGATGTTCAAAACAGGTTTTTATGGGCCAAATGAGATCTAGTTCTCTGTATTTTAACTAAAAGTACGACTTCGAATAGAATGTTTAAAATAGATGAAAATAAAATTTATTAATCGTTCAATTCTATTCTGTTTGATATTTAGTTTAAGATTAATAATGTTAAAATTAAATATAATTAATATTGTAATTGTTTATTAATTTTTTTATGAATTTAATGTTTAATTATATTGTATGCCTTGTTGTTTTTATAATTTAATGCTTTATTTTTATATAATTAATACAAAATTTTAAAATGTTTTTCTTTTGAATAAGTATAAATATATTTTTTCTGCTATATTATAACTCGGCGTTAAGCCTACTGATTTATAGACATAAATAAACAAGATAAGGCTGTAACATGTTACAACTCGCGGAACTAAAAATTGCAATTATTGGATTGGGTTATGTCGGACTTCCTTTAGCGGTAGAGTTCGGTAAAAAAGTACCCGTGGTTGGTTTTGATATTCATCAAAAACGGATTGATGAACTCAAAAGTGGACAGGATCATACCTTAGAAGTATCAAAAGAAGAATTGGCTCAAGCCAGTCAACTGAGCTATTCAGCAAATTTAGAAGATTTAAAAAATTGTAATTTCTTTATTGTGACTGTTCCGACGCCTATTGATGAGTTCAAACAACCCGATTTATCACCTTTAGTCAAAGCATCAAACAGTATTGGTCAGGTACTTAAAGCGGGTGACGTCGTCGTTTATGAATCAACGGTATATCCTGGGGCAACTGAAGAAACTTGCATCCCTGTATTGGAAAAAGTTTCAGGATTAAGATTTAATCAAGACTTCTTTGCAGGTTATAGCCCTGAGCGCATTAATCCGGGTGACAAATTACATCGCGTTACCAATATTTTAAAAATCACCTCAGGCTCTACCCCTGAAGTCGCTGATTTTGTCGATCAAGTATATAACTTGGTCATTGAAGCTGGCACACATAAAGCGTCTAGCATTAAAGTGGCAGAAGCGGCAAAAGTGATTGAAAACACGCAGCGTGATGTCAATATTGCCTTAATTAATGAGCTGGCGATTATTTTCAATAAAATGGGTATTGATACCGAAGCGGTATTGCAAGCAGCAGGGACGAAATGGAATTTCTTACCTTTCCGTCCGGGGCTTGTCGGTGGGCATTGTATTGGTGTTGACCCGTATTATTTAACCCATAAAGCACAGTCAATTGGTTATCATCCAGAAATTATTTTAGCCGGACGTCGCCTAAATGATTCAATGGGTGCTTATGTGGTCACTCAGCTTGTCAAAGCAATGATTCAGAAAAAGATTCAGGTTCAGGGTGCGAAAGTATTGGTCCTTGGTTTGAGCTTTAAAGAAAACTGTCCTGATATTCGTAATACTAAAATTATTGATATTGTGAATGAGTTGAATGAATACCATATGGATGTCGATGTTTATGATCCTTGGGTAGACACTGAAGAAGCGGTGCATGAATATGCGATTACACCAGTACAAGCAGTTAATCAAGATACTTATGATGCTGTCATTTTAGCGGTTGCACATGAGCAATTTAAAGTCATGGGGGCAACAGAGATTCGCGCTTTAGGGAAAAAAGCCCATGTTTTATATGACTTAAAATATGTGCTTGATCAATCTGAATCTGACATTCGTCTTTAATCACGAACTTTGTAAGGAATACATAACATGAGCCAATATCAAACCGTTTGCACACAATTAAAACAAGCACCTAAAATGTGGTTGGTCACGGGTGTGGCTGGTTTTATTGGCTCAAATTTATTAGAAACCTTGTTAAAGCTTGATCAAAAAGTCGTAGGTTTAGATAACTTTGCCACAGGGCACCAATATAATCTGGATGAAGTTCAAAATTTGGTGAGTCCTGCGCAATGGAGTAATTTTTCTTTTATTGAAGGCGACATTCGTCATTTTGAAGATTGTCAAAAAGCCTGTATGGATGTGGACTATGTATTACATCAAGCAGCTTTAGGCTCTGTACCGCGTTCAATTGTCGATCCCATTACCACCAATGCAACCAATATTACGGGCTTTTTAAACATGTTGACTGCGGCACGCGATGCTAAGGTTTCAAGTTTTACTTATGCGGCCAGTAGTTCAACCTATGGCGATCATCCTGCTTTACCGAAAGTTGAGGAAAATATTGGTAATCCATTGTCACCCTATGCAGTAACCAAGTATGTCAATGAACTCTATGCAGATGTTTTTGCTCGTACATATGCTTTTAAAACCATTGGTTTGCGTTATTTTAATGTCTTTGGAAAGCGACAAGATCCGAATGGTGCCTATGCTGCGGTGATTCCCAAATGGACAGCTGCAATGATTGCCGGTGATGAGGTATTTATTAATGGTGATGGTGAAACGAGTCGTGATTTTTGTTTCATTGAGAACACGGTTCAAGCCAATATTTTAGCAGCAATTGCAAATGATGAAGCAAAAAATCAAGTTTATAATGTTGCTGTAGGTGACCGTACGACTTTAAATGATTTATTTAATGCACTTCAGGCAGCATTGCATGAAAATGGGGTCACTTATAATAAAAAACCAGTTTATCGTGAATTCCGTGCCGGTGATGTTCGACATTCACAAGCAAGTATTGCTAAAATTGAACAATTTTTAGACTATGAACCAGAATTTAATATCAATCAAGGGATTAATATTGCGATGCCTTGGTACATTAAATTTGTCTAATTAAAAATGAAAGATATCTTACTGTTGTTGAAAAAAGCAAAATGGCTTGTGGGTGGTAATTTTGTTTTTGCATTTTCTCAATGGGTCATTTTGATTTTTTTTGCTCGCATGACGAATCAAGAAAACTTGGGTCAATATGCATTAGCCTTAGCAATAGTCACACCTATTTTTGCTGTTGGAAACCTTCAATTACGTCCTCTTTATATATTAGATGTAAATAGTGAGCAGAAATATACCTATACACATTTCTATTATTTACGTTTAATTTGTTCATTTATTGCGTTAGCTTGCTGTTTAGTTCTTGGTTTGTTTTTTAATGTTTCAATTTTAGTATTGCTTTTGGTTGGGCTATTAAAGTTTTTTGAATCTTATTCCGATATTATTTATGCGTATTATAATGCACATGATCAAACTCAATTAATTAGTAAATCATTATTTTTGAAAGGGGCTCTTTCTGTTTTAGCTGTTGCATTAGGTTTGTATTTATTTGATTTTTATACGGCATTAATTTTATTTTTATTTGTTTATATTGTGGTTTGGTTATTCATCGATAATTTGTATATTCAGAAAACTAAAGAAATAAAAAAAATGAGTTTAGATTTAGGGATTATGAAGTCTGCTATCCCTATGGGAATTTCATTGGGTATCGTTACTTTGCAAAGTAATATTCCACGTTTATTTTTAGATCAGTATGCAAGTATTGAGGCTGTGGGTATTTTTACCGTGCTCAGCTATTTTATTATTGTGGGTAGTATATTTATTAATTCTATTTGCCAGTATCTTAGTCCTCGTTTAACGCATGCATGGAATCATAATAGAGCATATTTTAAAAAGCTTTTATCTATGGCTTTGCTTGTTGCTGGTGGGTTGGGTCTAATCGCTATATTCCTCAGTTATTTCATGGGAGAGTTTGTACTTAACCTCGTTTATGGTGCTGAATATGTAGCTTATACAGATGCGTTTGTATTGACCATGGTGGCTGGTTTTATACTTTATTTGGCTACTGTTCTGGGTTATACGCTAACAGCCATAGGATTTATTAAACAACAGGTTTATTTATTTTCTATCGTGTTGATTTTTAGTGTATTGGTTTCATATTTATGTATTCCTGAATATGGAATTGTTGGTGGTATTTATACTTTAATGGTTAGTTATTTGGTGCAATGTATTCTTTCTCTGCTGGTTGTATTATTTCGTCTTAAAGAGTAAATAAAATGAAAATCATGTTATTCATTACTGGTTTAGGTATGGGAGGAGCTGAGAAAGTTGTTTGTGAACTTGCAGATAAGTTGTACGAGTCAGGACAAGAAGTCAGTATTGTTTACTTTTTCGGTGAAATCGTTAGAAGACCCGAAAATAAAGAAATTAATATATGTAAAGTATCGCTTAATCATAATTTATCCATTTTTAAGGCATTAAATGCTGTCATTAAACTGGTTGATCAGATACGGCCCGATGTTATTCATTCACATATGTTTCATGCCAATATGATGGCAAGATTTGTGAAAATGTTGAGAAAAAATATTCGTGTCATCTGTAGTTCACATTCAAATTATGAGGGTGGACGTGTACGTATGGCAATGTATCGATTGACTGAAAAGTTATGCGATGTACATACAAATGTCAGTGATAATGCGGCTAAAGCTTTAATGCAGGCTGGAGCTGTTAAAAATAAAAAAATGATGACCGTTTATAATGGCATAGAAAGCAATAAATATAAATTTAATCAGAATGTACGAGCTGATATCCGAAAGAACTTGGGTTTTGATGATAATTTGCAAGTTATTTTAACAATAGGTCGAATTGATACGCCTAAGGATTATCCTACTTTATTAAAAGCATTTAAAATTGTTCGAGAAGAGCAAAAAAATACTATTTTAATCATCGTGGGGGATGGCCCAAAGAGAAATGAAATTGAAAATCTCGCAATTCATTTAGCAATTGAAAAAAATGTAAAATTTTTAGGCATTAGAGATGATATTCCACAACTTTTGAATGCATGTGACTTGTTTGTATCTGCATCGGCATGGGAAGGTTTTGGCATAGCAATATTGGAAGCGATGCTGTGTCAAAGAAGAATTGTAGCGACAAAAACAGATGGTGCAATGGAGTTACTTGACTCAAATTTAGTGGGCGTCGGACAACCTGAAGCTATGTCTAAAATGATTCTGAATGTTTTGAACCATCAGGAAAATATAATGAGATATCCGAAAGCAAATAGTTTTGATTGGAAATTTATTTTAGAAAAATGGTTGAACCTTTATCAGGGTCAAGTTAAGTAATAAGTTTTTAAGGGCTTTGTTGCCTAAACTATCCTTGAATATTGATTCAGCAATATAATTTTCTTATCAATAAATCCACATTTAAATTTATCGGATTATTAATTCGTCGCAATACAATCGCGCTTTAATCGATAGAGGAAATCTTAGTATTTAGTTTGGCTGAATCGGTGGAAAAAAGAGGTATGGCATTAAATCTTACGAAGTAATGCTGCTCAGGTGAGAAACTCACCTTAAAAAAGTTGCAGAGCCAAGTTAACCAAGTACCTACACGTATTGTGGTACTCAACAAATCTACTGAATGAGGTAGACCACAGATCAAAGTTGTGCCCTGAACTGATGGATCTTGGAATATTTTATCTTTTCAATCTTGATGCAATAAAGCCCATGAAAGATCAAGAAATGTGAGTGCAAAATTACCGCAAGTGTTGCTTATTTTGTGAGTTATCTATAGAGCTCTGCATATCTTTAAATGCAATATTTCAGATTCAATCATTTATACTGACTTTTTTTTGAAGTGTTTGAGCATCAATGTTCTTCATTTTAAGGCATAGAAAATTTAAATTGATACGGTAAGGGAGCCAGTGATTCAAATGAAATTTTTAATGGTGAGCAGTTACCTTCCTTCAGTTTTAAATTTTCGTGGAAAACTTTTAGAGGCTATTCATCAGCAAGGTTATGAAATTCATATTATTGCGCCAGATTTATCCTCCTTTTCAGATGAATATCAAAAATTACGGAGTTTAGGCTATCAGGTTTATAGTGTCCCTATGCAGCGCACGGGTACAAACCCAGTTACAGATTTGTCCACAGTATTTGCGCTGTATAAACTGATTCATAAAATAAAACCAGATTGCGTATTGTGCTATACCATTAAGCCCGTCATATATGGCACTTTAGCCGCTTGGCTAGCAAAAGTGCCTAAACGTTTTGCATTAATTACCGGTTTAGGCTATGCCTTTCAAAATGTAGATCAAGATAGCACGCGCAGTATTTTTCAAAAGTTAGTTCACGGCTTATATCGGCAAGCACTGTCGCATTGTTCTAAAACTTTTTTTCAAAATCCAGATGATCTTGCTTTATTCAGAGCATTAAAACTATTGCAGTCGAATATTCCTGCGGTTGTTGTGAATGGCTCTGGCGTTAATGTCTCTGATTTTGATGTCATGCCTTTGCCACTCAATAGCCAGAACCAAGTTGCAATTTCCTTCTTGTTAATTGCTCGTCTATTGGGGGATAAAGGTGTACGTGAATATGCCGAAGCAGCGGCAATCATTAAAAAAAATCATCCTGATATTCAATTTAACTTGGTCGGATGGATTGATGACAATCCGACTGCTATTACTCAATTAGAATTAGATGCATGGGTAAATGCAGGAACGCTTAAATATTGGGGTAAACTTTCAGATGTTCGACCTGCTATTGCAGCAAGTTCAGTCTATGTATTGCCTTCTTACCGTGAAGGCACGCCACGAACGGTATTAGAAGCAATGGCAATGGGGCGTGCTGTCATTACCACAGATGCACCGGGTTGTCGTGAAACCGTTGTAGATGGTGATAATGGATTTTTAGTAGAGGTTAAATCTATCGCTGATTTAGTAGAAGCCATGCAGAAATTTATTGAACAGCCTGAGTTAGCGATACAAATGGGTAAGCGTTCACGAGAGATCGCCTTAAATAAATATGATGTTCATCAAGTGAATAAACATATGATGACAGAAATGGGATTGTTATAAATGTTGAAACGTTTACTTGATATCATTATTGCATCCACAGCACTCATTCTGCTTGCACCGTTATATGCTTTTGTTGCCTATAAAGTGAAGAAAAAATTAGGTTCTCCAGTTTTATTCCGCCAAGTTCGTCCGGGTTTGTATGGTAAACCGTTTGAGATGATTAAGTTTCGTACTATGAAGGATGCGGTCGATGCCAATGGTCAGCCACTTCCTGACAGCGAGCGTTTAACAGCATTCGGTAAAATGTTACGTTCAACCAGCTTGGATGAAATGCCTGAACTTTGGAATGTGATTAAAGGGGACATGAGTATTGTTGGGCCACGTCCACTGCTGACAGAATATTTACCACTCTATAATGAAGAACAAGCGAAACGGCATAATGTACGTCCGGGTATGACAGGACATGCTCAAGTCAATGGACGTAATGCGATTGGCTGGGAAGAAAAATTTAAACTGGATACATGGTATGTAGAGCATCAATCGACCCTTTTAGATTTTAAAATTATGTTTAAAACCGTGCATAAAGTCCTCGCCAAAGATGATATCAGCGCGGAAGGCGAGGCCACCATGACTCGTTTTACAGGCACAGAAAAAAAGGATGCTAAGAAGTGACAATTTATATTGGTGTATATGGTGCAAGTGGTTTTGGTAAAGAGGTGATGCCTCTAGTACGACAACAATATCCAACACTTCTTCAAGCACAATTTGTATTTATTGATGATGGGCAAGCAGGAACCACTTTAAATGGTTATCCGGTTTTAAGTTATGCAGATTTTGTCTCACATTCAGCCCAACATAAAGCAGTGATGATTGCGATTGCAAATAGTCGTGTGCGTGAAAAATTGGCGATTCGCTTAGATCAAGATGGTATTCAGCATTTGGCGGTACAAGCAGCAAACACTGTTGTATTAGATGCAGTGGAAATTGGGGAGGGGAGTTTACTCTGTCCTTTTAGCTGTCTGACTTCCAATATTAAGATTGGTAAATTTTTTCATGCCAATATTTATAGTTATGTCGCACATGATTGCATTATTGGTGACTATGTAACCTTTGCCCCAGCGGTAAAATGCAATGGCAATATTCATATTGAAGACCATGCTTATATTGGAGCGGGTGCTGTGATTAAACAAGGCACGCCAGATAAACCTTTAGTGATTGGTAAAGGTGCGATCGTGGGTATGGGCGCTGTGGTAACGAAAAGTGTACCCGCAGGTGTGACTGTAGTGGGGAACCCCGCAAGAGTTTTAGAGAAAAAATAGTTTCATATTTAAAAAATTAGGAATGAATCATGCTCAATACTGCATTTGAACCATGGCCAAGCTTTACTCAATTTGAAGCGGATGCTGTAGCTAAAGTTTTATTATCAAACAAAGTAAACTATTGGACAGGGCAAGAGTGCCGTGAATTTGAAAAAGAATTTGCACAGTTCGCAGGTACTCAATATGCAGTCGCATTAGCCAATGGCACGGTTGCGTTAGATGTCGCATTAAAGGCATTAGGTATCGGTGCAGGCGAGGATGTGATTGTCACCTCGCGGACCTTTTTGGCTTCAGCCAGTTCAATTGTGACAGCAGGGGCGAACCCAGTTTTTGCTGATGTAGAACTCGATTCACAGAATATTTCAGCGCAAACGATTGAAGCGGTGCTGACACCTAATACAAAAGCGATTATTTGTGTGCATTTGGCAGGTTGGATGTGTGATATGGATCCAATCATGCAATTGGCTCGCGATAAAGGTCTTTATGTGATTGAAGACTGTGCGCAAGCACATGGTGCCCAATATAAAGGCAAACTTGCAGGCTCAATTGGTCATATTGCCGCATGGTCCTTTTGTCAGGATAAAATTATGACCACGGGTGGTGAAGGCGGTATGGTCACCACCAACGATGAAGAGTTATGGAAAAAAATGTGGTCATATAAAGACCATGGCAAAAATTTTGACAGCATCTATAACAAACAACACCCACCGGGATTCCGTTGGCTACATGACTCATTTGGTACAAATTGGCGCATGATGGAAATGCAGGCGGTGATTGGGCGTATCCAGTTGACCAAAATGCCAGAATGGACAAAAAAGCGTACGGATAATACTAATATTATTTTAAATGCGTTTGAAAATAGCCCTTATTTTACTGTGCATCGTCCATCAAATGATTATGTGCATGCATGTTATAAATGTTATGTCCAAGTGAATATTGAAAAATTGCCAGAAGGTTGGTCACGTGATCGCATTATGCAGGACATTAATGCCTTAGGTGTACCATGTTTTAGTGGTTCATGTTCAGAAGTATATTTAGAACACGCATTTGATTATACGCCTTGGCGCCCTGAAAAGCGTTTGGAAAATGCCAAAAAACTTGGTGAAAGTAGTTTGATGTTCTTGGTGCATCCAACCTTATCGGAACAGAGTATGCAAACAACCATTGCGGCTATTCACGCTGTAATCGCAAAAATTTAAACTGAAATTGGCGTATAATCTGCGCCATTGCGTGTTCTGACGTTTCTCCAATTTAGAGCTTTTAGTGAAAGACATTATTCGATATTTAGCATCTTTGCCACGTCGTCAAAAACAATTTGTTTTCGTGGCGATGGATGTCTGTGTCTTACCTTTAATCATGTGGTTGGTGTATGCCATACGTTTGGCAAAGCCAAATGTGCCTGTAATGCAAGGGCTTGATTTTTGGTATCTCTATGTCGGAATGTTTGGTGTTTTAATATTTGCCTTGCTTGGCATTTATAGTGCGATTGTTCGTTCATTTAATGAAGATTATTTACTGCGGATCTCCATCGCGACATTTATCCAAATTGTGGGTTTATATGCCATTAAAAAGCTAGATTTGGCTTTTATTCCGATGAGTATTCCACTCATGTACGGCTTTATGCTGTTTTCGTGGATGTGGTGGAGTCGCGCGGTGATTCGTTATGCCACGCTTAAAACCTTTGCAAAAAAACAAAATCGTAAACGGGTTGCCATCTATGGCGCGGGGCTTGCAGGTCAACAAATTGCAGCCGCTTTATTTCGATCAGATGATTATTTGCCGGTGTGTTTTATTGATGATAAAGCATCGCTGCAAGGGCAATCGTTAAGTGGTTTAAACATTTATTCACCTAAACGTATCTCAAATAAATTAGGCAAATTTCAGATTGAAGAAATTTTATTGGCCATGCCATCGGTAGGTCGAGCAAGAAAAAAAGAAATCATCGAATCCTTTGAGCTGGCCGACGTTAAAATTATGGAATTGCCGGGTGTGACCCAATTGGTTGATGGTCAGGTCAAAGTCTCGGATATCCGTGAAGTGGATATTATTGACTTACTTGGCCGTGATCCTGTACCGCCAAAGGCAGAGCTTTTAGAAAAAAACATTAAAGACAAAGTGGTGATGGTCACTGGAGCGGGTGGGTCTATTGGCTCGGAGTTATGCCGTCAGATTGTGAAGCATCAGCCGAAAATTTTAGTATTATTTGAGATGTCTGAGTTTGCGCTGTATTCGATTGACCGTGAATTACAAAATTCAGCTGTGCAGATTGTTCCCGTTCTTGGTTCGGTGACAAACCAAACCAAACTAGAGCGCGTGATTGCAGCGTATCAAGTACAAACGGTTTACCATGCAGCGGCTTATAAGCACGTACCTTTGGTCGAAGCCAATCCATTTGAAGGGATTTATAATACCTCGATTGGTACGGCAAGAAGTGTCGATGCAGCAGTAAATCAAGGGGTCGAAACTTTTGTTTTAATTTCGACCGATAAAGCCGTGCGTCCAACCAATGTCATGGGGGCATCCAAGCGCATGGCAGAGTTATATTGCCAAGCTTTAGCTTCAATGAATCCGAAAACACAAATTAGTATTGTACGTTTTGGTAATGTATTGGGTTCTTCAGGTTCAGTCGTTCCACTGTTTAAAAAGCAGATTGCAACAGGTGGGCCTGTTACCGTCACGCACCCAGATGTGACACGTTACTTTATGACCATTCCTGAAGCAGCACAGCTGGTGATTCAAGCGGGTGCCATGGGAACAGGTGGTGATGTCTTTTTGTTGGATATGGGTGAGCCAGTAAAAATTGTCGATTTAGCCAAGCAAATGATTCGTTTGAGTGGCTTTAAACCGATAGATGAAAAAGGTCTTGGCGATATTGAAATTCAGTTTACGGGCTTAAGACCGGGTGAAAAGCTGTATGAAGAATTGTTGATTGATCATGGAAATGTAGAGAAAACTGAGCATCAGAGAATTTTAAAATCATACGAAATATTCTACAGTTATAATGAAATATTTAATATTTTTAATGATTTAAAAGTATATGTAAATCACAATCAAATATCTGAATTATTAAGTATATTGGTCAAGTATGTCGACGGTTATAAACCCCATCTAAATTCAAATAATTAAATTATTTAATTTTCATTAAATGATAAAAATATTAAAAAAACGAGACTTTGTTTTTTATAGCTATTATAATGTGCACGGTTTATGTTAATAGCGACAATATATGATTTTATAATCATTATGATTAACCAATAATATTAGAGCCTAATTTTAGTTATGGGAATTTTTTCAGGAAAAATTGTATCTAATTCACTGTGGATGATGCTTGAAAAAGTTATCTCAATATTTGGATTGATTTTTGTAACGTCATATGTTGCAAAATATATTGGGCCAACTAATTTTGGAAAAATAGCATTAGCTACAACATTATTTACATTTGTCCAAACGCTCACTTGGTTTGGTAATCAAGAAATTTTATTTAAACGTGTTAGTAAGAATCATCAATCTGGATTAAATTATTTATCTAATACTCAAAAAATAAGATTCTATTTGTTTTTGTTCATGAGCCTACCAATATTATTTGGTTTATATATTTTTACCGACTTATTAACACTTATTTTTGGTATAGCTACAGCATTTGCAACATACTTTATTACGCAAGATATTTATGCCGTTTATAATAATGCTGTTCTTCACTCTTATATCAATGCAATTGTTAATATGGTGGGGTTGTCAATTGCATTAGTGGTGCGATATGTGATTGTGCTATTCGAACTGGAATATGCATATCTTGCCATTCCTATCGTGTTGGTCACTCTGATTCCATATTTGCTAAAGCGATACTGGTTTAATCGAAGTCTTAAAACACCGATACTGAATCAACAAAAATATCGAAAATATTATTTTTTAGCGGGTGGTTCTTTAGTTATATCCACCTTAGCCGTAAGTTTTTATACACAAATTACCAGTCTAATGTTAGCAAAACTAACATCTCTAAAAGATCTTGGGGTTTATGCAGTGGCTGTTACGCTGGGCACTGCATGGTCATTTATCAACTTTGCAGTGATTACTTCTGTACTAAGTAAAATTTATAGAGAAAAAAGTCATTATGAGTCTTATGTAATGATTGCCAAGCTAAATTTGGTTATTTTAGCTGTTTCTTTATCTGTGGTTGCTGTCTTAGGGCTATTGGGGCCGTGGATTATAGAAACATTGTATGGTGCAGCATACCAAGATGCCTATCAATTACTCATTATTTTAGCGCTTTCAACGATGTTAAGTGGGCTAGGGACTATTGCAGCACGATTGATGGTGAAAGAAGAAAGTTATGCTTATATTTCTAAAAAAATGCTGTTCGTTGCTTTAAGTGCATTACCGATATCTTACGCAATGATTTATGTATATGGACTAATCGGTGCAGCTTATAGTGTGTTCATCATTGAGCTTCTTTCATTGACCGTATTTAATTATTTTTATAAAGATGGATTAATATTTAAAATCCACCTTTTTCCATTTTTTAAACATTCATTAAAAATGAAACAATAGGAATAAAATGATGTTGAATATAACAGTTGTCGGCACGGGGTATGTAGGGCTCTCAAATGCAGTATTATTTGCACGACAACACACTGTTACCAGTTTAGATATCGATGCCAAACGTGTTGAACTGATTAATCAACGTCTTTCTCCAATCGCAGATGACTATATTGAGAAAACTTTAAAGGACTCTGAGCTAAAATTAACAGCGACGCTAAATAAAGAGGCTGCTTATAAGAGTGCAGACTATATTATTATTGCAACGCCTACCAATTATGACTCAGACACCAATTCTTTTGATACATCTTCAATTGAAAGCGTTATTGCAGATATTTTACCGATAAATACAACTGCACCGATTATTATTAAATCTACGATTCCTGTAGGTTATACAGCACAAATTAAAGCAAAGTTTCAAACAGAACAAATTATATTTAGTCCTGAGTTTTTGCGAGAGGGCAAAGCACTCTACGACAACCTATATCCATCACGAATTATAGTCGGGGAAAAATCGGAACGTGGTGAAGCAATTGCTCAGCTCTATTTAAATGCAACTGTAGAGAAAAATGCTCCAACTTTATGTATGCATTCTACAGAAGCAGAAGCAGTCAAGTTATTCTCAAATACTTATTTGGCGATGCGTGTGGCTTATTTTAATGAGCTAGATACTTATTGTGCTAAGCATGGTTTAGACAGTTTTGATATTGTGCGTGGCGTAGGCTTAGATCCTCGTATTGGTCAGCATTATAACAATCCTTCCTTTGGTTATGGTGGTTACTGTTTGCCTAAGGATACCAAGCAGCTGCTAGCCAACTATAAAGATGTTCCACAGGATTTAATTCAAGCGATTATTCACTCAAATAAAACGCGTAAGCAATTTATTGTCAAAGAGATATTGAAGAAGCGTCCAAATGTGGTGGGTATATATCGTCTGACCATGAAATCAGGTTCTGATAATTTTCGTGATTCTGCGATTCAGGACATTATGTATGAGTTAAAAGAATACAATATTGATGTGATTGTGTATGAGCCAACTTTAAAAACTAAAGAGTTTGAAGGGTATGCTTTATATAGTGAATTAACAGAGTTTTTATCTAAGTCAGATGTAATTTTGGCAAATCGTATGCATACAGATTTGGAAGCGGTAAAAGCTAAAGTGTATACACGTGATTTGTTTGGCGATAATTGATAGGAAAAATTATGAAAATTTTAATTACTGGTGGTGCAGGATTTATTGGTTCGGCTGTTATACGCCATATCATTGAAAATACAAATAATAATGTATTGAATGTAGATAAACTGACTTATGCTGGGAATTTAGAGTCGTTGGAAATGGTTGCGCATAATAAGCGTTATCAATTTTCACAAACTGATATTTGTGATCGCGTTGCTCTAGATAAAATTTTTTTTGAATTTCAACCTGATGCGGTGATGCATTTAGCGGCTGAATCACATGTAGATCGTTCAATTACAGGGCCAGCTGATTTTATTGAAACAAATATCATTGGAACATATCAATTATTGGAAGCAAGTCGTCATTATTGGTTGGGCTTAGATGAAAATAAAAAAGCAGTTTTTCGGTTTCATCATATTTCTACAGATGAAGTGTATGGGGATTTAGAAGGAACGGATGACCTATTTACAGAAACGACATCTTACGCACCTAGCTCTCCTTATTCTGCAAGTAAGGCAAGTTCGGATCACTTGGTTCGTGCTTGGCATCGAACTTATGGTTTGCCTGTCGTTCTTACCAATTGTTCAAACAATTATGGCCCTTATCATTTCCCAGAAAAATTGATTCCACTTATTATTTTAAATGCGTTACAAGGTAAGCCTTTACCTATATATGGTGACGGTCAACAAATTCGTGATTGGCTTTATGTTGAAGATCATGCCCGTGCACTTTATAAAGTCATGACTGAGGCTGATGTTGGTGAAACCTATAATATTGGGGGTCACAATGAGCAAAAAAATATTGATGTGGTTAAAGCAATTTGTAGCTTGCTAGATGAGTTAGCCCCAGATAAACCTCAAGGTGTTGAGCATTATGTAGACCTTATTACTTATGTGACAGATCGTCCTGGTCATGATTTACGTTATGCAATTGATGCAAGTAAAATTCAACAAGATTTAGGCTGGGTTCCAGAAGAAAGCTTTAAAACGGGTCTTCGTAAAACTGTACAATGGTATTTAAACAATCAGCAATGGGTGAAAAATATTCAAAGTGGTGAATATCAGAATTGGCTTAATCAACAATATCAAACTGAGCGGGCTTAATGTATTAGTATGAAAATATTATTACTGGGTAAAAACGGGCAAGTCGGTTGGGAATTACAACGTGCATTGCAGCCTTTAGGGCAAGTTGTTGCGTTGGATCGCACGATAAATCTTAATGGTTTGTGTGGTGATATTGCAAATTTTGCAGCAATTAAGGATGCAATTGAGAGTATTAATCCTGATGTGGTTGTTAATGCAACAGCGTATACAGCTGTAGATAAGGCTGAATCTGAAAAAGAACAGGCTGATTTAATAAACCATTTTGCTGTCGCACATTTGGCGAAGCTATGCGAACAGCAGGATGCTTTACTTATTCATTATTCAACTGATTATGTGTTTAATGGTCAGGGTGAAACAGCGTGGATTGAAGATGATCTCGCAGCACCGATAAATCATTATGGTCAAACCAAACGTGATGGTGAAATTGCTTTAGAAAATAGCAATGCTCGTTTTATAAATTTCCGTACTTGTTGGGTGTATGCAGCTCGTGGGCAGAATTTTATTAAAACCATGTTAAAGCTTGCTCAGATCAAAGAAGAGTTGAATGTTATTCAAGATCAGGTGGGTGTACCTACAGGTGCAGCTTTAATTGCAGATGTTACGGCGCAAGTAATACGTTATTATTTTTTACAAAATAAGGAACAACAGAAACAGTTGCATGGTCATTATCATTTAGCGCCTTTGGGTGAGACGACATGGTATGACTACGCAAATTATATTTTTGTTCATGCGCGTAATCATGGCACAGTTTTGACGATACAAAAGGTGCATCCAATTGCGACAACAGCTTATCCCACCCCAGCTAAACGTCCGCTGAATTCACGATTAAATACACAGAAGCTACAACAGACATTTAAGCTTCACTTGCCTGAATGGCAACTGGGTGTAGATCAAGTCATTGAAGAGATTTTATAGCATGACAATACAGATTAACCGTAAAGGCATTATTTTAGCAGGTGGTTCGGGTACACGTTTGTATCCAATTACAATGGGCACATCTAAGCAGCTGCTCCCTATTTATGATAAGCCTATGATTTATTATCCATTATCTGTCTTAATGTTGGCAGGGATTCGGGAAATATTGATTATTTCTACGCCAGAAGATTTACCTAATTTTGAAAAATTATTGGGTACAGGTGAGGAATTGGGGATTAAACTTTCATATAAAGTACAGCCTTCTCCAGATGGCTTGGCGCAAGCCTTTATTTTAGGTGAAGATTTTATTGGGGATGATAATGTTTGCTTAATTTTGGGTGATAACATTTTTTATGGTCAGCATTTTAGTGATCAGTTAAAGCGTGCAGCGTTAAAAACTTCGGGTGCAACAGTATTTGGTTATTATGTGAATGACCCTGAGCGTTTTGGTGTGGTGGATTTCGATGCAAATGGTAAAGCTTTAAGTATTGAAGAAAAGCCAGTACAGCCAAAGTCTAATTATGCTGTCACAGGTCTATATTTTTATGACAATAACGTGGTAGAGATTGCAAAAAATATTCAGCCTTCTCATCGTGGTGAGCTGGAAATTACAGATGTGAATAACATTTACTTAGAAAAAAATGAGTTAAATGTTGAAGTTTTGGGGCGTGGTTTTGCTTGGCTTGATACAGGCACGCATGAATCTTTGTTAGAAGCAAGTCAATTTGTTCAGACCATTGAAAACCGTCAAGGATTAAAAGTCGCAAGTCTTGAAGAAATTTCATTTAATAATGGTTGGATTGATCTAGATCAATTAAAAGCACGTGGCGAATTTTTTAAGAAGACGGGTTATGGACAATATCTATTAAAGCTCCATCAAGAACATATAAACCAAGCGTAATAATTTTTAAGAGCCTTTTTTAATAAAGGTTTTTTGCATTTTTTAAATAGGTTGTTGGAAATGAATGTAATAGAAACCAAAATCAAGGATTTATTGATATTTGAGCCACGTGTTTTTGCAGATGATCGTGGTTGGTTTATGGAAAGTTTTAACCAAAAGAATTTCGAGCAAGCTTTAACAGAGCGAAACCTAGAAATTCCAAAATTTGTTCAGGATAATCATTCGTACTCTCAAAAAGGTGTATTAAGAGGTTTACATTATCAGCTTAACCCGCATGCCCAAGGAAAACTGGTTCGAGTTGTTCAAGGTCGAGCATGGGACGTAGCTGTTGATATTCGTCAAGACTCACTTACATTTGGTCAGTGGGTAGGGGTGGAGCTTACAGGTGAAAACCATAAGCAGTTCTGGATTCCTGCTGGTTTTGCACATGGTTTTATTGCTTTAGAAGATAATACCCAGTTTTTATATAAAACAACGAATTATTATTCTAAAGAGTCTGAGCGTAGTATTGTTTGGAATGATGAAAATTTAAAAATTGACTGGCCAATTATAAATGATTTAGAGATGATGTTGACAGAAAAAGACCAAAATGCGCCTTCATTTAAAGCACTTCAATGGAGATAAAGTATGAGATTATTGTATGTGTCAGCTTATATTGTTGATAAAAATGGAAATGATGGTATTTCAAAGAAAATACAGAATCAAATAAAAGCATTTGAGAATATTGATTTTAAAGTCGACTATATATATAGAGACTCAGACGGTATAGAGGCGAGATTAGATGGAATTGTTTATAACAAAAAATTAAATAGAGTTTCTTATTATTTCTTTTTTTTAATATTTTGTTTACAGTTGTTAAAAGAAAGAAAATATGAGTATTTTTATTTAAGAAATATTAGCTATGAAACTAATGTATTTATATTGCCATTTTTTTTAAAAAAAATTAAAAAAAAGTGCATTAATAAAATTATGGAGATACCTGCATACCCTTTTGGTGGTGAGGTAAGTACAATTAAGCAAAAAATTACAATTTCATATTATAATATATTAAAAAAAAGGTTTTTTAAGTATATTGATTTAGTGGTTTTTATGGGTGAAAATCAAAATAAAATATGGGGAATTCCTGCTTTAAGAATTATTAATTGTGTGAATTTTAATGATATTGAGATTATACAATATAATCAAAATTATTTTTTAAATAATGAGATTAATATAGTTGGATTAGCTAATTTACAAAATTGGCATGGTTATGATCGTATTATAAAAGGAATTTATGAATATAAGCATAAGAGCTTAAGCAATATAAAAGTTTTTTTTCATATAGTTGGGGATAATCAGCCAGAATATAATAATTTAAAATTATTAACTGATAAGTTGAATTTGAAAAACGAAATAGTTTTTCATGGTAGATTAAATAATCTTGAAATAAAAAGCTTATTCAAGAAAATGGACATTGGTGTAGACTCATTGGCTCGGCATAGAAGTGGTGTTAATTATAATTGTTCAATAAAATCTAAAGAGTATACAGCAATGAACTTACCATTCATTAAAAGTCATTCTGATGATTCATTTGAAAATTTAAACTTCGTGAAAACAATTGAAGCAGATGAATCTCCAGTAGATATTGAAGATTTAATTGATTGGAAGAAAAAAATGGGCGATTTTGAGATGTCAATTCATGATTATGCTATAAAAAACTTTGCATGGGAAAAGCAATTTAAAAATATAGTTAATTTTTTTGAAAATGAAAATCGGTAAATTTTATGCGATTTAAAATTTTCTTACCTTTGATTATATTATCATTTTTCCAAATTATTGGTTTTTTTTGTTATGATAGATTTAACTATAGCTATATTCAAAATTATAAGGTTGGTATCTTAATTTTGTTTTTATATATTTCTTTAATTTTACCTGTATTGTTTTTTTGTATAATTGAGAAGAAAAATAAAATTAAATTTGAAAAAGTGAATGTGAATTCGAAATACAATTTTATTTTTATGTTTATTGCATTGGTTTTTTTATTAAAACCTTTAATTGTTATGTTTGGTGTTGGCTATGAAATGGGTTTTGAGTATTTAAGAATAAATTATTACACTGATGATTCGTTGCGTACCATGATTTATGGGCATCCAACTATAGCAACGCTAATTAATTTTTATGTAATTCCATTATTGTGGGCATATTTAGTATTTGTTTCAAATGCTCAAAATAAAAGTGCAAACCTTGCTTTTTATTTAATTTTATTTTTATTAATACTTTTTAACATGTCTTATGGTGGTCGTTTTAATATTTATTTTGGTCTTTTGATTTTATATTATAAAACTATTTTAAATGGCGGTAATGTATTTAATTATATAAGAAAATATTCAGCTTTGATATTATTGCTTGTGTTTTCATCATTTTGGGTGTTAATTAGTCGAAGAAATGAAGATTCAGATTTTTTTCTTCAAGGATTTGTAGAGGTTTTAGAATATCATTTATTACCACCATTTATTTTAGCACAGAGTATCGATTTTTCTATTTTGAATTATGATGGGTATCCATTTAGAATTGTTGTTACAAGCTTTTTGGCACCTGTAAGTTTTTTACTAGGTATTGATGGTAAACTTTTACCATATGCTTATTATCCTTCTTTATTAAGTGAGTTTAGACTCTATTCCTTTAGTAGTAATAGTTGGTACAATGCATTTGGTACCTTGTTTAATTTCTTTTTTGTTGATAATGGTTATTTTGCACCAGTATTAGTTTTTATTTTTATTACTTATTTAATATATTCTTCATTTTTAATAAGTAGTCAAGATAAAAGAAATAAATACTTGGTTTATGTTTCTTTTATGTTGTATAGTAGTTTATTCCAGGCACCAATATTTTCACCGGGTGTAATATTTATTATACTTTTGTTTCCATTTTTTTGTCATTACCTAAAAGCTAAATAGGTAATTGGGAATAAATTAAATGAATTTTGCAGTTATAGTCACTTATAATCCAAATATTGATAATGTTCTATCATTGCTAAATATTTTAACTGATAATGATTTTCAATGTATCGTTGTGGATAATAATTCGAATACTTCTTTTTTAAAAAATAAAAATAAGTATTCTGTTATAAATTTAGAAAAAAATCTTGGTATTGCTAAAGCTCAAAATATTGGAATAAATAAAGCTGTAAGAAATGGGGCAGATTACATTATTTTTTTTGATCAAGATAGTACGATTGATCAAAGTTTTTTAGATAAACTTACAGGGGATTTTTTGTCTGTAAAAAAATCAGGAGTTAAGTTGGCAGCTATAGGTCCTCAATTTATTGATAAAGAGTTAGGGTTTTATGCTCCAGGCTTGCTTGTTAATAGAAAAGGTTTGATTCATAAAATAGATATTAGCCAAATAAATGAACCAAAAAAAGTGGGTGTGATTATTTCATCTGGATCTTTGGTAAGTACTAAAGCTCTTATTGATATTGGATTCATGAATGAGGATCTTTTTATTGATTATGTAGACACTGAATGGTGTTTGCGAGCTTTAAATAAGGGATATAAAATATATATTTCAAATAATGCACTTATGTATCATAGTATAGGTGAAAAAACAGTAAGACTGGGAAGTATAAATTGTCCTGTACATTCCCCATATCGAAGATATTATAGAATTCGTAATTTATTTTTGCTATGGCGAATGAGCCATATTAGCAAGTTATGGATAGCTAATATGTTTTTGAATAATTTTATTGCTACCTGTATTCTATTTGCTACACAAAAAAATAAAATTGATTATATAAAATTTTTACTGCTGGCAGTTAGAGATGGTTTAAGTAATAAAAAAGGTATTTTAAATGAAAATTAATACTTCAATTGTTATTTATAAGCATAATTTTGAGGATTTAAAACCAACTTTACATAGTTTAGAATCCTCTGATTTAGTTGGGAAAATTATTTTAATAGATAATGATCAAAGTGAATGGGCGATTAAATATAATCATCCTAAAGTAATTTATATGAAATCTGGAGGAAATTTTGGTTTCGGTTATGGGCATAATATTGCAATTCAAAAATTTGCATCAGAATCAGATTTTTTTCTAATTTGTAATCCTGATATTAATTTTGATGTTTCTCAGTTTGAAAGATTGATTCAATTTGCTGAAACTAGGACTGAAGGTCTCTTTTTACCAAAAATAGTTTATGAAAATGGTGAAAACCAGTATGGGGCAAGGTTGTTGCCATCACCATTAAACTTATTTACTCGTAGATTTTCTGCAATCTTAGCTCATAAACTTGATCAAAAATATTTGTTAAAAGCTTTACCTCTGGATAAGCCATCTTTTGTACCGTATCTTTCAGGATGTTTTATGCTATTTAGGTCTGAATGCTTAATAGATTTAAAAGGATTTGATGAGCGTTTTTTTATGTATATGGAAGATATAGATATATCAAGACGCTGTGCAGAAAAGTATGGGAATGTTTATTATCCTTTAGCCCATATTGTACATCAGCATGAACAGGCATCTTATAAAAGCAAACAATTACTTCAAGCTCATTTAAAAAGTGCGATACAATATTTTAATAAGTGGGGGTGGTTTTATGATAAAAATCGGGAACAACTTAATTCTAAATGTTTAAATCAGTTTTAATAAATTAAAGTTTTATGGGTTTATGATAATGCTAAAAAGGTTTGTGGATATTATAATTGTTTTAGTGGCCTTAATTTTTTTATTACCTGTTTTTGGTTTCGTTTTCTACAAAGTAAGAAAAAACCTAGGCTCACCTGTTTTCTTTTTGCAAGAGCGTCCAGGTCTAAATGGAAAAATTTTTAAGATGATCAAGTTTAGATCAATGAAAGATGCTTTTGATCAAAATGGTCATCTTTTACCTGATGAAGAGCGAATTACCGCTTTTGGTCATAAATTGCGTTCTACTACATTAGATGAAATGCCACAATTAATCAATGTGTTAAAAGGGGACATGAGTATTGTTGGTCCTCGCCCTCAAATGAAGGATTTTCTAGAACATTATACTCCTGAACAAATGCGTCGCCATGAAGTTCGTCCCGGTATGACAGGGTTGGCACAAGTCAGTGGGCGTAATCACTTATCTTGGGAAGAAAAATTCGAATTAGATGTAGAATATGTCGATCAGCAATCGATTGGGCTCGATTTCAAGATTATGTTTAAAACTGTTATCGTTATGTTGAAAAAAGAGGGGATTAATGCTTCTGATCAAGTGGTAGGTGCGGTGCGCTTTTCTGAACAGAAATCATCTGAAGCTGATTTATCTCAGAAGTAAGATACTTAACTTACTTATCTAAATTTTATTAGTAAATGTATTATGATCAAAAAAGCTATTCTTCCTGTTGCAGGCTTAGGTACACGTTTTTTACCTGCAAGCAAATCCATTCCTAAAGAAATGGTGACGGTGGTTGATCGTCCTGCCATTGAATATGTCATTAAAGAAGCGATTGCAGCGGGTATTGAGCAAATTATTTTGGTGACGCATTCATCCAAAGCATCCATCGAAAATTATTTCGATCGCAATTTTGAACTTGAGGCGACATTAGAAAATAAAAAGAAATATGATTTATTAAAATTGATTACAGAAATAGTACCCGCTCATGTCAGTATTGTCAGTGTACGTCAACCACAACCGCTCGGTTTAGGCCATGCCGTACTTTGTGCAAAAGACATTGTAGGTCATGAAGCATTTGCAGTTTTATTACCTGATGTTTTAGTCAAAGATAGCGCCGAAAAAAATGACTTGGCAAAGATGATTGAGCGTTTTAGTCAAAATCAAGCTGCGCAGATTATGGTGGAAGCTGTGCCTGATGATATGGTCGATCAGTATGGCATTGTGGATGTACAAGAAAGTCCGGCAGAAGGTCAAAGTATTGTCATGCAAGGTATTGTAGAAAAGCCAGCAGTGGGTACAGCACCATCGAATTTGTCAGTGGTTGGACGTTATGTTTTGCCAGCAAAAATTATGCAACTTTTAGAACAAACACCTAAGGGCGCAGGCAATGAAATTCAACTAACCGATGCGATTGCAATGTTACAGCAAACGGAAGCAGTTGAAGCGTACCGAATGAAAGGTCAAACTTTTGACTGTGGTAGTAAAATTGGTTATCTCAAAGCGGTGTTACACTACGGTGTTGAACATGCAACATTAGGCGCTGATTTTAAACAGCTGATTAAAGAATTAGAAATTTAAGGTTAGTCAATTATGAAAATTGCGGTATTCGGTGCAACTTTACAGGCAGCCGTAATGAGTGCCTTATCTGCAGAAATGGGTCACTTTGTTTCTTGGTGTCCCGAATCAGATTTAACACATTTTGAGCTAGGGCAGTTAAATTTTGATTCAGAGCTAACACATGCGATAGAAATGCAGCTGAGTCAAAATTTTTTACAGATCACAGATCAATCTATTCTTGAAAAAGACTTTGATGTTTATTTATTTGCATTTAACCCTTCAAATTTTGATGACGCGATCGCGCTTGCTGAGAATTTAAGCCAAAAAGCGATTATTCATCCCAAGCTCATGATTAATGGTTCTACCTTTGGCTTTAATGGGACATCAAAACTCCAGCAGCTTTTACCTAAAGATGCGTGGGTTTACCTACCGGATATCATACAGGATGGTCGTTCGATAGAGAGTTTGACTCAGGCGAAATCTATTGTCGTTGGTTTTGATCAAGATCAATTTGCAAAAATGCAGATTACAGAACTTCTACGTCCGTTCTTTCCACGGGAAGAGCAACTTATTTTTATGCCCATTTTAGATGCTGAATTCACCAAACTCAGTATTTCCGGCATGTTGGCAACACGCATTAGCTTTATGAATGATTTGGCTTTGGTTGCTGAAAAATTGAATATTGATATTGAAAATGTACGCAAAGGCCTCAGTGCGGATAATCGTATTGGATCTAGTTATTTATATGCGGGTGTTGGTTTTGGTGGTGAAAATTTCTCGCGTGATATTCTGACTTTATCGCAAACTATTTTTGATTCAGGAAACCATAGTCGACTCTTACAACAAGTTTGGGAAATTAACGAACAGCAAAAAGAAGTCCTGTTTCGAAAATTTTGGAATTATTATCACGCTGAACTTCAGGGTAAAACAATTGCCATTTGGGGTGCGGCATTTAAAGCGAAGTCTTCAAGTGTAGTGAATTCACCCATTCATAGCATGCTGCATGCGTTTTGGGCACAAGGCGTGACGGTTAAACTGCATGATCCGAAAGCATTAAAAGAAATTGAACGTATTTATGGGCAGCGAGATGATTTAGTTTTGTGTGATGATCAATATGAAGCAGCACGTGGCGCTGATGCACTCTGTTTGATTACCGCATGGAAACAATATTGGAGCCCAGATTACAAATATTTAAAACAGTTGATGCAACATCCTTTTATTTTAGATGGTCGTAATGTCTATGATCCATCTTATGTGAAAGCGCAAGGATTTGCATATGAGGGGGTAGGGCGTTCATGAATAGTATTGAAAAATTTCCCTTGCATGATACGGATCTGATTCAGGAAAAACTAAAAAGTTTTGCCCAACAAGAGCAAGAGATTAATTTAAATTATTTATTTAAAAAAAATAAAAAACGTTTTGATGAATATTCCGTTCATGCGGGTCAGTTATGTTTTGATTATAGTAAGCACCGTGTTGATGAGCGTATTATTAACGAGCTTATTTGTTATGCGGAATCACAACATTTGGGTAACTGGATTCAGCGCTTATTTTCTTTAGAAAAAATTAATTACACTGAAAATCGCGCAGCGATGCATTGGGCTTTGCGTTTGCCGAAGCAAGATAGTACACATGCAGATTTGGCAGCGCAGGTACATAGTCAGCTTGATCGTATGTATCAATTGGTCGAAAAAATTCATCAGGGTCAGTATCGGGGAGCTACAGGTGAGGTCATCCATGATGTGGTCAATATTGGTGTCGGTGGATCAGATCTTGGTCCTTTAATGGTGTCTCAAGCGCTGACTGATTTTAAAGTTCAAACTGCTCAAAAATTAAAAGTCCACTTTGTTTCAACGATGGATGGCAGCCAACTTTCAGATCTTTTACATCAGTTTCGTCCAGAAACCACCTTATTTATTATTTCATCCAAGTCTTTTGGCACCATTGATACGCTTTCTAATGCACAAACGGCAAAATGCTGGCTTGAGCAATCTTTAGGAACGTCGAAATCAGTTCTAAGATGTCACTTTGTTGGTGTTTCAACCAAGCCCGATAAGATGACCGAGTGGGGAATCAGCACTGAAAATCAATTCTTATTGTGGGATTGGGTCGGTGGACGCTATTCACTATGGTCGTGTATTGGTTTGCCTATTGCATTAAGTATTGGGGTCGAGGGCTTTAAACAGTTGCTTGCTGGTGCTTATGAAATGGATCAGCATTTTCAGAACACACCACTTGAACAAAATATTCCTGTGTTGATGGGTTTATTGGGAATATGGAATAACAACTTCCTGAATATTCAAACTCATGCGGTACTTCCTTATGATGGTCGGCTGAAATATTTTGCGGCTTATTTACAGCAATTAGAAATGGAGTCGAATGGTAAGTCGATTCAGCGTTCTGGTGAAAAGGTCGTATCAGATACATGCCCAATTTTATGGGGTGAAGTTGGACCAAATGCCCAGCATGCTTTTTATCAGCTACTGCATCAAGGTACACATGCTGTGAGTTGTGACTTTATTGCACCGGTGAAACGCTATAATGCCAATCAATTTACCTATGTTGAAAATGCAGAGGCTTTAGTTGAACAACACCATTTAGCCTTATCGAATTGTTTGGCACAATCACGTCTATTGGCCTTTGGCAATCATGTTCTAGATCCGAAAGAAGTAGAAAGTTCACCCAAATATAAACAATATGCAGGCAACCAACCGACCACAACAATTCTGTTAAAAGAGTTGAATCCACGTAGTTTAGGTATGCTGATTGCGATGTATGAGCACAAGGTATTTGTGCAATCTGTGATGTGGAATATTAATCCCTTTGACCAATGGGGCGTAGAAAAAGGTAAAGAAATTGCCAATCAACTGTTACCGATTCTCAATCAAGAGCAAGCTGATGTTTCTGATCTTGATTCTTCAACGCAAGGTCTATTAAGAATTTTACTGGGAAAAGCTGATGGCTAAAATTTTAGTGACGGGTGGTGCAGGTTATATTGGCTCACATACCTGTGTTGAACTGTTAAATTCAGGGCATGAGGTTGTTGTGCTGGATAATTTATCCAATAGTTCTGAACAGTCTTTAACACGTGTGCAAGAACTGACAGAGAAATCGTTGATCTTTATGCAAGGGGATATTCGAGATGCTGAAATTTTGGATACCGTCTTTGCTGAACATCAGATTGATGCCGTCATTCATTTTGCGGGTTTAAAAGCCGTAGGTGAAAGTCAGCAGATTCCACTGAAGTATTTTGACCATAATATTGCGGGTTCGATTTGTTTAGTGCAAGCGATGCAACGCGCAAAGGTATTTAATTTAGTGTTTAGCTCATCGGCAACGGTCTATGATGAAGCCAATACGTCACCGCTGAATGAAGATATGCCAACAGGCATACCCAACAATAATTATGGTTATACCAAACTGATCGTTGAACAACTGTTGCAAAAGTTATCCGTAGCTGATGAGCGTTGGTCGATTGCATTACTGCGTTATTTTAATCCCGTTGGTGCGCATAAAAGTGGTCGCATTGGTGAAGATCCACAAGGTATTCCGAATAATCTGATGCCTTATGTGACTCAGGTTGCAGTCGGGCGTCGAGAAAAATTGGCTATTTTTGGCAATGATTACGATACAGTTGATGGGACTGGCGTGCGTGATTATATCCATGTGGTCGATTTAGCCCGTGCGCATTTATGTGCGTTGAATAATCGTTTAAATGCTCAAGGTTGTCGTGCATGGAATATTGGCACAGGCAATGGTTCATCGGTTTTACAAGTCAAAAATACCTTTGAACAGGTCACTGGCGTAGCAGTTGCTTTTGAGTTTGTAGCACGGCGTGAAGGGGATGTAGCAACATCATTTGCCGATAATACGCGTGCTGTAGCAGAATTGGGCTGGCAGCCGCAATATGGCTTAGAAGATATGTTGGCAGATAGTTGGAATTGGCAAAAACAAAACCCGAATGGTTATCGTGATTAATATCCTAAGTAGTTTTGTAGCTCGTTCATCAAATCAAAAAGGAGCTAAATAAAAGCTCCTTTTTGATTAATTGAGGTTTTTAGCCTTCGATCAATTGGGTCACTTCATCCACATATGCCTGGATGCTTTTTGGATTTTGATCGCGACGGCTTTCAATGTTTAAACGCAATAGTGGTTCAGTATTTGAAGCACGGACATTTAAACGCCATTCACCGAAATCTAGACTCACACCATCTGTGTAATCAATCACTGGTTTTTGCTCATCATAGTGATCAAAAATCTTTTGAATCGTAGTTTGAGTATCAGCAACTTTAAAGTTGATTTCACCCGAACATGGGAATTTGGCAATCATTTCTTCTACAAGACTTGATAATGATTGTTTGGTTTCCGATAATACGACAACGGCCAATAACCAAGGAATCATGCCACTATCGCAATAAGCGAAGTCACGGAAATAGTGATGTGCACTCATTTCACCGCCATATACCGCGTTATGCTCACGCATGACATCTTTAATGAAGGCATGACCTGATTTTGATTGTACAGCAACACCTTGATATTGCTCAACGACATCAAGTGTATTCCACACTAGACGTGGATCGTGTACAATTTTTTCACCCGATTGTTTCAGTAAAAAGGCTTGAGCCAGTAGACCGACAATATAGTAGCCTTCAATAAATTGACCTTTTTCATCAAAAAGGAAGCAACGGTCGAAGTCACCATCCCAGGCAATACCCATACCTGCTTGATGTTTTAATACCGCATCACGGGTACTATCACGGTTTTCAATCAAAAGTGGATTGGGAATACCATTCGGGAAAGTGCCATCTGCTTCATGATGAATTTTAACAAATTCAATCGGTACATTCAGTGTTTCAAATTTCGCTTGAATCGCATCAACGACATGACCTGCAGCACCATTTCCGGCATTTACTACTAATTTAATTGGACGTATTTTTGAAACATCAATGTAAGTCATCAGATGTTCAATAAATTCAGGCAAAATATTGTAGTTTTGAGTTGTGCCTTTTTGTGCAACTTCACTAAACTCAGCTTTTTCAGCTAAAGCACGGATCTCTTTTAGACCTGTATCTGCACTGATTGGACGTGAATTTTCACGAACCAATTTCATGCCGTTATAATCCATAGGATTATGGCTCGCGGTAATTTCAATGCCACCTTGAACATCGAGATGGAATGCACCGAAATATACTTCTTCTGTGCCTGTCATACCTAAATCGAGGACATTAACGCCTGCATCATTTAAACCACGAATGGTGGCTTGTTTTAATGCTTCACTGCTCAAACGAACATCACAACCGATTACCACTGTTTTAGGTTGATAAATCTGACCATAAGCCCGGCCAATTTTATAAGCGATGTCTTCGTTTAATTCTTCACCCAATTTTCCACGAATATCGTAGGCTTTAAAGCATGTGAGTTTTATCATGTGAGTTATCAAGATCCTTTAAAACTAATGGGAAACGGAAGGAGTGACCATATCATAGCACTATAATTCTCTCATCGGATTTCGTGCAGTCATGATTGTAACCGCCTTATTTATGTGATGTTCAATCGGTTTTTTATCTCAATCTCATGATCTATATTATCGAGTATGAGTTATGTGATTGGTGAAGATGAATTTTTTACTGAGCGCCATTTCTCAAGAATACGCTCTGCCCAGCCTTCATAATAACGAGCATCAACGGCAATAAGGTCTTTTGCAGGATGGTTAATCATATATGGCTCTATGTTATGAATTGTAGCCAAGAATTCTTTAGGCCAACTTAGAGATTGTGACAGGATTGCAATTTTGAAAGGCTCTATCTGCCGATTCATGAATCGATTGGTATTAAAATTATACCGGAGCATGAGTGTGGAAATATTTTTTTTCCCATCTGATGTATCTATTTCACATAAGTAAAACAGCTCATTATGATTCTGATCAAGTATTAGTGTTACATAAAATCGGCGATTTTTACCATTCTTGAGTTTATGTCCTTTAAATCTGCCACATTTTACGAAATCTTTATTATGGATGTTTATGACTTTATATCCCTTTTTCTCGATTTCTTTTATCATTAGGAAAAAATTATGATGATGCTCATCTACAAAAGCGGTTCCTGAATCTATAGTAAAGCCTGGTAAAGTACCATCATCTTGTGCTTCGCCACCTGCAAAACCATGCTCTATTGAATCATTTTTTCTACCTGTATTCCCTCCTTGACCGGCAATTTCTGAACGGGAGGCATGTATAGAGAAGCGTAGGTCTTCAATAGTAAGAATTTGCCCAACTTTATTTCGAAGTTGTGTAATTTGCTGATCGATATCAGTATTAGCTTCACTGTCAAGTTTAGATTTATCTTGGCTCACTTGCTTTTTAAGCTGCTCATTTTTATTAAATACATCTTTAATTTTTCTCAATTTTTTTTGAGAGACCACATGAAATATAATGGGCTTCTCTATTCCTGTTTTTAAATTTTCGAACGAATTGATACGCTCGATCCGAAAAATATTTTTTTCTGGATACATGCAACCATCCATATCGAGTTGAATGTTGTCCAAGACAGGGGCATCCATATCAAAGTGATAGGCTTGGGAATGAGCCTGATTTGCAATGGTTTTTTCATAAACACTTAAGAATGCCTGATTTAATTCAGGGTGTAAAAGAATTAAGGCGAGTTTTTGTAGAAAAACACGATCTTTTAAATCCTTTGCAGTTATTTTTCTGTTCGGTGCAATAAAAATATGAAATGCTTTCTTTTCATTGCGATCAATTAGTACATCAGTTGTGTATCTTTCAGCAAACAGTGCCGCACGTAAAAAATAGGGGTGAGAGAAGAGAAGATCTCGTCCTAATACCAGTTTAGGTATTTGAATGGTCCACCCATCCAAAGCATCTTCAGGATTGTGATATTGGAAACTGAAGCAAGAACGATTTCGATATGTTGGATGAGTATTTACAGTTGGATTTTCTGCATTGGTCTCGTTCAAATTTCCCAAATTGATTTGAGTGAGCTTACGGTTGACTAGAGGTACTGGGTCAATTTGATTTAGCGGTGTTTTGTAGTGATATAAGAGGATGCTTTCAATTGGCATTGTAGTATCAAAATATCTATTATCAGGTGCATCACATAAAGTGGTATCGATATCAAAACGAGTTTCCCCACGATGAGTAATCTGCGTTGCATAATAGTAAATGTTTTCTTTTGGTACACAGGCTAAAGGAAGAGTCCTCACTATTTTTACCCCATTATATGATTAAAAAATCGACGTGCTTCTGGCGTTAAGCGTTCTGGGCTTAATCCGGATAGGCGTAAAAAAATGCTCGGTGGATAGTACTTATTCTCAGTTTGTTGATGAATATAGGTCCGAGTAAGACGACGTATTTGATAACAGTCGACTGACTCAGCGTAACGCTCCAAAAATGTTTTGGTCAACGGCAGAAAATGCCAATTTTTCTCAATCAGGCTAACATGACCTAGTTGTTTGATCAATTTTTTTTTGGTCCATTGTGGTGAATCTAAGTCTTCTAATAATTCATCACGTATCTTAATCAATTGTTTCATAAACTGACGATCCCGAACATTCCAATCGACACGTGGCTTGGGTGGGGAAAGTGGTGCCATGACAGCGGTTTGATTGATTTGTAACAGCCAGTCTTTATGATTACGATATAAACGTGCGTACAGTGCGCCATCATGTTTACGAGCTAGTTTGACTGACATATCATGAATCAATTGTATCCATTTGAGTTGATCCTCCGACAATGTTTGATTGATCTCAGGTTTCACATTGACTGTGATGGTTTGTTCCTCTATAGCTGTGGTCGCCATATCAAGGTACTGTTGATATGTGTGAATTGGACTGTATTTGGGAGAAAGAGCCCTTATTAGGATCAAATGTTCGAGATATGAAAAAGCTTTTCGGTGTTTTCTGCAGATATTCTTGAGCCAGCAATTCTCAGACCGCAGATCACCTAAGTGATAGTATTGAAGAAAACTTTCCCCCCAATAATTGACAACAAGTTGACGGACTTTTTCATAGTTGACATTTTTTTGACCTGATAGTAAATCCTTGTCTTTCAATAGGTTGAAATAGGCCTTCGATAAAATCGAAAAATCTTGCACAGTGATGTAGGTTGAATGAGTGAGTAGCTCTTCGATTAGTTCTGCAAGCTCGATATGGTGATGTAAGTCCTGTGGATTAAATTCGAGCTGTGAAGAGTCCTTAAGAGCATTTAAATGAGCAACATAAAATTTTCGGTCTAGTCCATTGCAAGGGACAGAGCTTACAAAAAGAGGTTGTTGATGCCTTGTACAATACTCGTATCCAGTAATCTGCCAGCTGCGTTTCCAGTAGACTTCACCATATTGCTCCATCTGTTCTTGCCAGCAGTGTGGACAGAACCGAAAAAAATTCACAGATTTAATCCGCGACGCATTTTTTCCCAGTCTGGTATGCAGTGATTGAGTGCGCTCACTTCGTAGAGCTTGTACTGCATAATTCACAACGCTATCTGGTTGAAATGGCTGAAATAGGGGGAACAATGTATGATTTTGAATGAGACTATGCGCATCATAATGATCAGGTAAATAACTTGCCAATCTATCGAGATGAGTGGATAAATCATAGGTTGGCGTTAAGTTTCTGCTATTAAACAATTCTTCAGTGAGATATTTAGGACTGATAATGCCATTATGAACTGCATAACGTGCAATCACGCTATAAATTAATTCGTTTGGATATGGTATTGGAAAGTTTGAGATCATGATGCTTCATCCTCTCAGTTTTGTTTAATGTACATTCGGAGATATAGGATTAAACAAATATTTAGATGATTTTAATAGCTCATACACATCTACTTCCTGTTCTTGTGCTTGACTGAAAAAATTTCGTAAATCATTCGCTTCAGTACTCTTCCATTCCTCTGCTTTCATCACTTTACGTGATGCTCTTGGCTTCTTTACTGGAGTCATAGTCTGATCTTGTCCAAGTTCATCTTCAGTGGAAGAGCTATCTAATATCTCTAAAATATGCTGGAGAAGTACCTGTAATTTTTCGTTTGGATATCGTTTTAATGTAGAAGTAACATACGGTTCTATTGTAGCAGCCGGGTGACCCAAGGCTGTCAGCATACCAATGAGGGTAGAATAATGCGGTCCTAAATCTTTATGCTGTTTTTTCATTTTTAATTCAGATTTAAAGAGTTGTTTTTCAACATATTCTTTAATTTGAACTTGAGGGATAGTTAGGTCAGAATACCGTGCAATACGTGCGGGATTGCCTGAACGCAGTGCATCTAAAATGTCGTGGACTGGCTGTAATTGTTCTTCATAGACCTTTTTAAATAATTCTGAGGTGATTTTTTCTAGGCCGATGGTGATGGCGTGAATTTGTACCAGACAGAACAGCTTAACCACTAGATCTGGAATACCCTGCGTATAATAATACCAAGTGTTTCTTAATTCATCGGTCAGTTCAGCTGGTTGTTGAACCCATTGATATTGCCACAGCTTGTTGGTAAAGGCATACCATTCAGAAATGATCATTTGATCAGGGTCGCCAGGATCTGGAATAGGCGCTTCATTGCGCATAGGTTCCCAGATTAAAGAGCCTAATCCTGCACTGCGTCTAGCTGACCTTAAGTCTTCTTGCAGGATTTCATTGGCTTTAGGTGTCCCAATCATCACGATAGGAATCGATGCCACATTCACCAGCGTCACAAAGAAATTAAGAATGATCTCAGCCCCGCCAGATTTTTTTGTATTCAAATGCTGGATTTCATCAATGATTAAAAGTCCAATAGAATAATTATTTGCGATAATTTTCATCTGTTGCAGCATGGCATTCACATTTAAGCGGCTTCTGGTGAAACGATGCTCGAAGTTAGTATCTCCTAACGCTAAATCTACTGCTCTAAAAAAGTTTGAACATAAGTTTTTTAAAGAGCTGTCATGCGGGCAATCAATTTTAAGGAAAACAATTTGTTTTAATCCTAGCTCTTTATGCCCAATCACTTGTGGGTAATAACGCAAAATCTTGTTCATCGTCGTTGTTTTTCCGCTTCCTGAGCATCCTATAATTGACATGCTGGTCGCAGTTGATTCTGGAGGTGCATAGCGGTAAGAACTTTCATTCGATGGTTCAAGTTGTTGAAAAGCGGCGTGCAAATGCCTTTGTCTATCACCATTATTGATGTTTCTACTCACGTAACCTTGCCGGATCATGATAGAAATTTTTTGTTCCAGTGATAGATGTTTGGTCAGTGGTTGAAAAAAATCATGAGGCAGCTGAGCAATCAGATGGATTCTTTCTGGTTGGGGTAAAAAACGCTGCTCTGGAATAAATTTCAGTTTTCCTCGTAGGTGTTTAATGACTGACTTCGTATCAAGGATAGGCGGTAATTTAGTAATTAGAGGATTATCCCCATAGATGTCTTGTATCGATGTATTAACTACTATTTCATTATTATTCATTCTTCATCGTCCTCTTCAAATAATTGTCTCATTAAGTCTGGTTGACTGGTCAAATCCAGATTGCTGCTGTCAGATTGGGATATTTGAGAATTGTCTTGGTTGGGATGGATAGTCCGGATAGAATTGCTGGGTCTGTTCTGGAGATGTTCCGCACGTTCCACTTGGATAGCTTCTTGTTTATTCTGACGGATATCCCGAGTACGTTGTGCTTTAGAAAGTTGATGAACTCCTACTTGAGCCTGCCGACTCTGTGCTGCATGAATGATTTTGTCAGTAAAATCCTGCAACTCACTGATGGCTACAGACTTTAGTTGCGAATGCTGTTTTTCAACAGTTTTGATTGCTTTTTGAATTTGTTCAGCTTCCCACCAGGTCAGATGCTGATATTGACGTGATGCATCACTTAAGTGGGCTTCCCAGTATTCCAATTTATTTTCATCAAAAAAAACATAAATGGTATTTACTGAGTATGGGTCAAAACCAATCCGCAACTTTTTCGGGCGGGATTTGGTCGTGTTACGAATAAACCAGCCTTGTTGATGCATTTCCAGACATTGATAGACTAATCCTTTGACTTTAAGTCCTTTGTCACTTAATGAGGCATCGATCCTAGGTAGCAAGCCAACATATAGTGATTTGTTATCCACTTGTCTCAACATCCCCGTACGGTGCTGTAGGCCCCACTGCCAGAGTTTAAGGGGTATAGAAGGCAGATCAGTCGGCATATCAGCACTGCGATCATATTTCGTCAAAACATCAAAATTATTGCGTAATAAGATGCAGCTTAATATGATTTTTCTGAACTCTTCCAAAGTCAGACAAGCTTCTAGCCGATAATCATGTCCGCCTTTCTTTTTTTCCTTGAATCCAGAAACAACACCGATATTATCGTAGGATTTAAAGCGTGACTGAATAATTCCGAAAGCCCTCTCCACAATACCTTTAGCATCGCTTCGATACGGTGGCGCATTTTCAATTCGAACCGAAAAGTTTTTTTCAAGAAGTTCAATTTGATAGCCAATTAGTTCACCGCGGTCTGCAAGTATGGCGCTAGGTAAACCATAAATAGGCCAGTCTTCCGGTTGTATTTGCAAGCCGTAACTCTGACAGAATTTCACTTTATCTTGGATTGCGACGCTGAGGCATTGTATGGCTGTGTTAAATGAACTGTTTTCCATACCGACATAAAGCCCAGTAATCATCCGGCTGAATACATCGATAACAATATATACGGTAGGTCTACCAATAATCTGTGATGGATCTCGTGATGATACAAGGTAGATATCCGCAATTGTTGAATCTATCTCATAACGTGCACCAGGACCATTTGCTTGCTTGGTTGCTGTTGAAGTCAGAGGTTTGTGATCTTTCAGTGTTTTCTGATTCGTCAGAATTTCCTTGGAATTGTTCTTATTTCTGTATCGCGTATTATAAAAATAATAGAATTGAGCATACGTTGGAATATCTGCGGCTTGCACTTGATGAAAGTGCTTAGAAAATGAATTTTTAAACCGAAGATAAGTTTCGTTAATGGATTGTTTTTTGACGGGTAATAAATACTCTTCGATGGCTTTCTTAAAATACAATTCAACCTGTTCAGTGACATTCTTACCTTCACTCGATTCATAGATGCGTGGTCTACCAATCTTTTTATTACCTATAACTCTTTTTTGGCCTTTTCCACCTGAGTTTTCATAGTCTGGTACCAAAGCATTTATAGTTTGACCACGCTGCCAGTAACGTCTCAGGAGTCGTAAAATTTTATTAATTGATACCTCTTTTTCCAGATGTATAGTTTTTATTCTTGCTGTTCTAATTTTTGCATTGATAAGAACGTGTTCATCATTAATTAGATCTTGAATAATCGAAAAGTTTTCATCTCTTTTTTTGAGTTGAATAGAATCTTCACTCAAGTTTAATCGTTTTAAGTATTCATAAGGATCTTGTGCTGGTATTAGGCTTTGATCATCTGAGAGAGTTTGAATTTCCTTGGACAAAATGAGTTCAGGGAATGCATTTTTATTATCAATAGCAATCCATACCGTATATTGAGGTAGGAATTTGAGTATTCGGTATTGTGTTGAATTCAAGATGTAAACTGAATTAATTAGTTGCATGGATTGTATTCTCATTCTGGAGCAAATTACTTGCATGAATATCAGAGAGTTTAAGCTCCAAGTATGAAATTTCTAGATTAAATTGCAGTATTCGCAGTGCAAATAGTTTTCTAAACAATGCGAGCGTCGTTCCGATACCCATTTTTTGAGTTTGGTCAGTATGGTTACAGAAGAGGATCAATGTGCTTTGAGGATATTGGCTAATTTCTTCCATAAAATAAATTGCTTGATCAATCATATGATTTGTTATTTCAAGATCATTTTTTTCTACATACAGCCATTTAATGTTCTCTAGTACCGTAGCAGGAATGTCTTTTTCAGTAATCAATTTGAAAGGCGTATTGTGCTCTTCTTCCCAGTAGCGACGTTTAATTTCTAATGACTCAATAATATGAGCTTTATTCAGATCTTTGCTGTAAAGAGTGTCAAGTGCTATAGGAAACTTGCCAAAATCAACTAAAAAATCTGAAGATAGGGTAAACGGTATATAATCAACCGATACCTTGTTCATCCGATAACGAGAACAGATAGAGTTAAGATCATAGATATCTAAAGGATAATGTTCGCGAATATCTGTAACTTTCTGATTCCAATCAAGTAGTAAAAAAGTGGATAGCTCTAGATCAGAAAATAAGTGATGAAGACGTTTACTGACACGGCCTTGTACTCTGTGAGAGCGACCAATTGAACTGAAGTTTTGAACAGTTTTACAAGGTTTATAATCGCGTCCATGGCCTTGGCCATACCCTTCCGTTACTAATTCTTCATAGTTTTTTATAATTTTTGCCATACAGAAGACCCCTGTGGGTTTTGGTTGATAATTAATCGTATCTGAAGGGGGGTAACTTTGTATTTGGCAAAAAGATACAAACTTAAATACATTTATACACAAACAAAATTTTATGATTTTAATTATATTATTTATATAATTCAATAACTTAAGTTTTAATTGGGTATTTTAATACTCAATTAATGGACTTGGGAAACATTATTGATAGGCTAAATCATCCACCACACGTCTTAGTGAGCATAGTTCCTTCTTAATCTAATTATACTTTTATGACTAAATACTGTGCCTAATTATGGGAATTTAATTAAGTTTGTTTAATTTTTTATCCTAAGTTATTGATATTTTGAATTCATTATTTTTTAATTTTAAAATTAAGTTTGTATGTAAATTTTATATATTAAATTATGAGCAAAATTAAGTTTGTTTGCAGATTTCCATCATTTGAAAACACGATTTTTTGCTCAGAAAGGCAAAGATCAACTTAAATAAGAATGATATTTTCAAGGGAAATTTAAAAAACTGATACTTTTTGAATGTTAAATAAGAGTTTTATATAGATATATATTATTGAATATATTGTATTTTTAATAAAAACTTTGTTTTTGTAGCATGGGGGTAATTTAGATTGTTTTATATTAAAAAACCTTTAGATCTGGCAGAGAACTACCATACCTAAAGGGTTAGATTTGCTGTTTTCTTATTTTATCAATATACAAAATAAAATAATTAAATCTAAACTTAATTATTTGATACAAACTTAATTATACGAACACAACATTTAAACTGACCTTTTGATCCGAAGTTATTCTACAGTGACTGATTTTGCCAGATTACGCGGCTGGTCAACATCAGTACCACGCAGTACAGCCACATGGTAAGACAGCAATTGAACGGGGATGCTGTAAACAATCGGCGCAAGAATAGGGCTGATACTCGGAATATGAACCACGTGTTGACGGTCTTTTCCTTTAATACCACTGTTTTCATCGGCAAAGACAAATAGCTCTCCGCCTCGGGCTTGGACTTCTTCCATATTCGATTTCAGCTTATCCAGCATGTCATCTTGCGGTGCAAGAATGACCACAGGCATATCATTATCGACCAGTGCAAGCGGCCCATGTTTGAGTTCACCTGCTGCATAGCCTTCAGCATGAATATAAGAAATCTCTTTCAGCTTTAATGCACCTTCAAGCGCAATCGGGAATTCTGTGCCACGACCTAGGAATAGGCAATGTTGTTTTTCAACAAACAATTCAGACAAACGTAAAATATCTTTATTTTGCTGCAAGGTATCTAAAATAACTTTTGGCGTATGCCATAGATCAGTAATGATGGTCGTCATTTTTTCAACAGCAATACTTTGCTTCACTTGACCAATTTTTAAAACCAACAGCATTAGTGCGGCAAGCTGCGTGGTAAATGCTTTGGTTGAGGCTACCCCAATTTCAGGTCCAGCCAAAGTCAGTAAACTATGTTTGGTTTCACGCACCATTGAAGAGGTGGCTACATTACAAATGGTCATGGTGACAATGTTTAAATTTTTTGCCAGCGCACGTTGTTGGGTATCACGCAGCGCGGCTAAAGTATCGGCAGTTTCACCTGATTGAGAAATACAGATATACAGGGTGTGATTGACAATGACCGGTGTGCGATAGCGGAATTCACTGGCAATTTCCACCTGACAAGGTAAATCAATCAGTTGTTCAAACCAATATTTTGCAATCATCCCTGCATGGTAGCTAGTACCACAGGCAATGATTTGTATTTGTTGAATGCTTTTAAAATCGGCAACTGCTTCGGCTAAGAAATCGGCACGTAATGCATTGCTATTGAGCGCTTGGGAAATGGTTTGTTGAATTGCTTCGGGTTGCTCATAAATTTCTTTGAGCATGTAATGTTTATATTCGCCTTTAGATACCGTACTCACGGTTGCATCTAATTCTTTCACAGGACGCTGAACCAATTGACCTTCAACAAAGACTTCAATGCTGCTACGGGTTAAGCGTGCGATATCACCTTCTTCGAGGTAAATAAAACGATTCGTGATCGGCAATAAAGCCAATTGGTCAGAGCTAATAAAGTTTTCGCCAATACCCACACCAATCACCAGTGGCGAGCCTTCACGAACCGTGATCAATTCATCTGGATGATCTGTATGCACGATTCCGAGTGCATAAGCCCCTTTAAGTTGTGGAACCACTTGTTGCACAGCGGTTAAAAGACTAGACGTCGATTTTAGGGCATCATTGATTAAATGCGCGACAACTTCAGTATCCGTTTGCGAGGTGAAAACATAACCGAGGGACTCAAGATTATCTTTGAGTTCTTGATAGTTCTCAATGATACCGTTATGTACTACTGCAACTGTACCCGAAATATGCGGATGGGCATTATTTTCAGTCGGTTTGCCATGTGTTGCCCAACGTGTATGGGCAATGCCTAATGAACCTTCGATATTTGCTTCATTGACTGCGTGTTCTAAATTGACCACTTTACCGACACGACGTTCGCGTAAAACTTGGCCTTGATTAATCAGCGCAACACCTGCTGAATCATAGCCACGGTATTCAAGGCGTTTAAGACCTTCAATTAAAATATTGATAATATTACGTTCAGCAACGCCACCAACAATTCCGCACATATTTAAATCCTCTTATTTTTCCACTTTTTGGGGGCGTTGATAGTTTTCTTTGGCCACTTGTTTTGAACGCTCGAAAGCTAAACTATTTTCTGCAACATCACGGGTAATCACCGATCCAGCACCAACCGTTGCACCATTGCCAATATGGACTGGGGCAACCAGTGAGCTATTTGAACCGATAAAAGCGCAATCGCCAATAATGGTTTTAAACTTATTTGCACCGTCGTAGTTACAGGTGATCGTACCTGCACCAATATTTGAACCTGCACCGACTTCAGCATCACCTAAATAAGTGAAGTGATTGGCTTTAGAACCTAGACCAATACTGGAGTTTTTCACTTCAACGAAGTTACCAATATGTACGTCATTGGCAAGTTTAGCGCCAGGGCGTAAACGTGAAAATGGTCCAATTTGGGCATTTTCACCGACAATGGCATGATCAAAAATGCTATAGGGTTGTACTTTGGTGCCTGCGGCAATTTTACTGTTTTTAATCACGCAACCTGCACCAATTTCGACATGATCACCAAATTCACAATCACCTTCAATGATCACGTTGATGTCAATACGAACATCTTGACCGACGCTTAAATGGCCACGTAAATCAAAACGTGCAGGGTCTATTAAATGTACGCCTTGCTGCATCAGTTTTTTGGCTTGGTTGTTTTGGAATTCACGTTCCAGCGTTGCCAGTTGCACGCGGTCGTTGACCCCTTCAACTTCAAAAGCCAATTCTGGTTCAACCGAAGCCACGCTTAAACCATCGGCAATCGCCATGGCAATAATATCGGTTAGGTAATATTCACCTTGCGCATTTTCATTGGACAGTTTGGGTAACCATTCATGCAATTTGGCATTGTTGACGCAGTAAATACCCGTATTAAACTCTTTAATTTTGCGTTGTTCATCGCTGGCATCTTTATGCTCAACAATGGCTTGAATTTCACCATTTTTACGCACAATACGCCCATAACCTGTGGCATCATCAACCGTCAGGGTCACAATGCCAATCCCCGTTTCTGTAGAGGCTTGCAGCAATTTTCTTAAGGTCGCCTCAGTGATACACGGCACGTCACCCGAGAGGATCAGCGATACGCCATCCGTAGGTAACACGGGCAAAGTCACTTTCACAGCATGACCTGTACCGAGTTGTTCGGCTTGTTCAACCCATTCTACATTTTCTTGGGAAAATACTTGTTGAACCAGATTTCCACCATGACCATAGATGGTAATAATATTTGCTGCATTGAGTTTTTTTGCAGTTTCAATCACATGTCCCAATAAAGGACGTCCTGCAAGAGGTTGTAATACTTTTGGTAAAGTTGAACGCATACGTGTTCCTTTACCTGCAGCAAGAATAATAACGTTAGTAGACATATGCAATCCTACAAGTTTTAGCTTAGCTTAAGCCAATCACAAAATATAAATAAATGCAGATGCAGAGTGCGGCCCAAATGCCAGCGATAATATCATCCAGCATAATGCCGAAACCACCACCAACTTGACGATCAATCACGCTGATAGGCCAAGGTTTCCATACATCAAACAAACGAAATAAAGCAAATCCAATCAAGACCCAATACCAGTTCATGACCCCTAAATAAATGAGCGGTAAAAAGGTAATCGATTGTCCAGCAAACTCATCCCAAACAATACGCCCATCATCATGAACCCCCATCACTTTAGCAGTTTGCCCGCAAATATAGATGCCAACAACAGACATAAGAATTATAGCCAATGTGGCGTTTAAAAACCCCAGTGCCAGCCAAATTGGAATAAACAGCAATGCGAAAGCAGAACCAAAGGTGCCCGGTGCTTTTGGCAGCAGTCCAGAACCAAATCCAACACCGCAAAACACGATACAGCGGTTGAACCAAGCCATGTTTTTAAAATTGATTGCGGGTTTATGCAAAGTGTTGGTATCCATGAAATTGTAATGGATAGTGTGCACCATCCAGCTCAAAAGTTAATCCCTTTTGTTTGGTAATTTGTCCAATAATCGTAATATTAATATCTAATTTTTGTTGCAAAAGTTTATCGTAATTTTGTGGGCTGATGGTAAAACATAATTCGTAATCATCGCCACCCGCTAAAGCGTGATGCCATTGTTTTTCTTGAGGTAAAATATGAAGTGCTTCACTTATTGGAAGTTTGTCTAATTGAATTTGAGCACCGACATGAGATGCTTTGAGAATATGACCTAAATCTTGGGCTAAACCATCCGATACATCAATCATGCCTGAGGCTAAGCCTTTAAGCTGTTGTCCGAGTTGACAGCGCGGTGTCGGGTAATCCAAACGCTTTTGTAGTACATGACCGAGATGCTGTAAAGCAAAAGCAGCATCACCAACGTGCCCACTGACACAAATATAGTCACCTATTTGCGCACCTGAACGTGTTACGGCTTGACCCGATTCAACCCAACCTAGTGCGGTCACTGAAAGAGTGAGGTGTGGACTTTGCGTGGTATCACCACCAATTAAACTGACGCCAAATTGATCGCAACAATCATATAAACCCTGACTAAAGCCTTTGAGCCAGTCATGATCAATTTGGGGTAAGCTCAAGGCCAGTAAAATGCTGTGCGGTTTGGCCCCCATTGCGGCAATATCGGATAAATTGACGGCAACAGATTTCCAGCCAATGGCATGCGGAGTGGTGTCTAAAGGGAAATGTCGACCGGCAACCAAAGTATCGGCACAGATGACCAATTGTTGGTTGGGTGGGGGGGTGAGCAAGGCTGAGTCATCACCGACACCTAAGTCGACAGCATTTCGATTCTGTCGATTGAAATAAGTGTCAATGATGGAAAACTCAGCCATACAACAAATCTACTGAAAAATTAGTCGGCTTGTTGCTTTTCTGCTGCACGTAAGCTGGTTGCTAAACGGTCTAATACACCATTGATGTATTTATGGCTGTCAGCACCACCAAAGTGTTTAGCAAGCTCAATGGACTCATCTAGAACAACGCGATATGGAATTTCAAGATGATCTTTGAGTTCATATGCGCCTAGACGAAGTGCTGCCAGCTCAACACCATCTAAGGCATTAAGCTCACGGTCAAGCACAGGGATTAGGAGCGCATCCAATGCTTCATGATTGGCAACCACTTGAGTTAACAATTCATGATAATAGCCGAGATCCACTTTGTGCATGGCATTTTCCACACGCGTACGTGCTTCAATCTCATGGACGGGATTGTGGCTCATCTGCCATTCATAAATTCCTTGTACAGCAAAGCGACGTGCTTTACGTTTCGCTGCATAAGTAGCTTGAAGTGTTTGCGACATGCTTTAAATAGCCTTTAACAAGTTAACCATTTCAATTGCAGTAAGGGCAGCTTCGCCACCTTTATTACCTGCTTTTGTACCAGAGCGTTCAATCGCTTGTTCAATACTATCCGTAGTAAGTACACCGTTAATCACTGGTAAGCCAGTATCTAGACCAACAACGCCTAAACCTTTAGCGCATTCACCAGCAACAAAATCAAAGTGAGGTGTGCTGCCACGAATCACAGCACCCAGTGCAATGATCGCATCAAAACGATCTGAAGCGGCAAGTTTTTTTGCAACCACAGGAAGTTCCCATGCGCCCGGTGCATGAACAACGGTAATATTATCCTCTGATACACCATGACGTTTCAATGTATCAATTGCACCTTCTAATAGATGTTCGACCACAAAGCTATTAAAACGGCCCACTAAAATCGCGTAACGGCCTTCGCTCGCGAGATGTAACATACCTTCAATACGGCGAACTGCCATAGCAACCTCGATTATTTCTCTGTTGTTTGATTTGCGGTGATATATTCCACCACTTCTAAATTAAAGCCTGATAGTGCGTTAAAACGTAAAGGTGAGCTTAGTAGCTTCATCTTTTCAACGCCTAAATCACGTAAAATTTGTGCACCTACACCAATCGTTTGATATTGCTGAGAAAGTGCTGCATTTGATTTGCTTGGTTTTGGTGCCGTTAAGTTGCTTAAAGCAGGACCCAAATCTTGTAAATGGCGTTGACCAATCCACACCAAAACACCGCGATCACTGTTGGCAATCTCTTTTAGTGCACGGTCTAAGTTCCATGCAGGTTCACCATCTTGTTTATTGAGTTTCAATAAATCACGAACTGGACTAAAGCCATGGACACGAACCGTCGTCACGCCCTCAGCAGGCTGACCTTTCACTAAAGCCAAATGAATATCTGGATTACCCAATTCACGGTAACGATACAAATCAAAAGTGCCGTATTCAGTGTCTAGGGTTTGTTGATCAATACGTTCAACGGTTTGTTCATTGGTCATGCGGTAATGAATTAAATCCGCAATGGTGCCTATTTTCAAACCATGTTTTTCTGCGAAAACTTCAAGGTCTGGACGACGTGCCATAGTGCCGTCTTCATTAATGATTTCACAAATTACAGAGGCCGGTTCAAGTCCTGCAAGACGTGATAAGTCACAACCAGCTTCGGTATGACCTGCACGGTGCAGTACGCCACCGGGTTGTGCCATGAGTGGGAAAATATGACCCGGCTGAACAATGTCAGCAGGTTTAGCATGAGCTGCAACAGCCGTTTGAATGGTATGCGCACGTTCAGCAGGTGAAATACCTGTTGAAATACCTTCTGCTGCTTCAATAGAAAGTGTAAAATTCGTACCATGCTGTGCGCCGTTCGCATCGACCATAAGCGGAAGATTTAGTTGCTGACAACGGTCGCGACTAAGCGTTAAGCAAACTAAACCACGTGCATGCGTGATCATAAAGTTGATATCTTCTGGACGTACATGTGTCGCAGCAATAACTAAATCACCTTCATTTTCACGATCTTCATCATCCATCAGGATGACCATTTTTCCTGCACGGATATCTGCTACGAGCTCTTCAACGGTATTGAGCGGCATCAATCTTCACCTTCTTTTTGTCTCAAACGACATTTTGCTTGTATTGATTGTTGCATAGTCTAACGTGTTTTGACGTCCTTTGCCTATGCTTATCAGTTTTCCCTAAACTGCCCATTGTTATACACAGTAGTAGAATGCTTGAAAAGAGGGCTTTATTTTAAAAGACCAGATTGTGACTAATCTTTAAACATTTGAAATGCATAAATAATGACAAGCTTATGCAAAATGATCAGGGTTTGTCCGATTTTGAGCTGTTTTTGTATAAAACGCAGCATAAGCATATGCGCTACTGACCGTGATGGTACAGCCTTTACAGGAAAAGTCGATTTACTGATCTTAAAAAATGTCGATACAAATCTGCAAGATTTATTGAATAACGATCAAATTATCTTTTAAGTTTTAGAATTTAAGGGATGCAAAAGGCACTTTGTAAATTGGTTTGCAAAGTGTCTTATAAGTTGATAAAGCATTAATTTAATGTATGTTTTTGTGTTGGTTATATAAGTGAGGAGATTTTGAATTTAATGGAAATGCATATTCGCCTTAATATGATGGTCAAAAATGAAGCTCATGTTATTTTAAGATGTTTAGCCTCTGTAAAGCCATGGATAGACTCTTGGTGTATTTCGGATACGGGTTAGTGATGGTACTCAGGAGCTTATTCAGGACTATTTAAAAGATATATTCGGATAGTTGTATGAACGTCCTTAGAAAAATTTTGGCTTTAATCGTACAGAAGCATGATGGTGCACGAGCAAAAATTGCCGATACTTATTTAAAGGACATTGCATTACTGGAGCAAGGTTTGCAGGACGAACCTGATAATTTGCGCTATTTATTTTATTTAGCCCAGAGTTATCGTGATGCAAAAATGCTAGAAAAAAGTCGTGAGTTTTACTTAAAAAGAGCCAGTGCAGGCGGTTGGGAAGAAGAACGCTGGATGGCGCAATTTCGTGCGGCCCAAATGGCTGAACGTCTGGGGCTAAGTGAAGAAATTATCTACAAAGAGTATCTACAAAGTTGGGTTGCTCGGCAGCAACGCGCAGAGCCACTATATGAATTAGCACGATACTATAGAGGAAAGAACCTTTTTGATTTGGCGAGTTATTTTGCGCAGCAGGCGGCAAATATTACTCTACCGCAAGATAAATTATTTGTGGATGCCAGTGTGTATGAGTGGCGTGCTTTGGACGAACTTGCTGTTGCAGCGAGTTATTGTATTGCTTATAAAACTGCGGGTAAGGCAGCAATACAAAAAATGATTATAGACAATAAATATCCGACTTCACAAAAGGAACGTATTTTAGCCAATGAAAAATTTTTTAAATAAAATTTAACATTAAAGTAACCGAATAATGATATTAACCGCCACTAGGTTTTCTAGTGGCGGTTAATCTATTATGTTTAAGCAGGATTCAGGTGATTTATGAAAATAATGGATAACACATTCACTTTTCAGTTTTGTCATTAGATGTTAAGTGGTGTACCGATACTTCAATTTTAAAGCAAATCACTGAAGTTGTGGTCGAGTTGGCAACTGCCGATACCAATACCATCAAAGCCTTCTTTAAATGGGTTTCTGCAAGTATTTCTACGGGCAGTCAGAAAGTTGATGCTGGTCAGAAAGAAGTGAGTGGATTGAATGATTTACCACCGCCACCACCTGAAGTAAATGTTGTACTCTAATTAAAATTCAATAATACAAAGGAAATAATAATGGCGATCACATTAGCCAAAGGGCAAGGTTTAAGTCTTGAAAAATCACAACATAATTTGTCTTTAGTGACGATTGGTTTAGGTTGGGATATTGCAGCACAAAAGAAGCGTTTTTTAGGGGGGTTATTTAGTGAGCAACCTGCCGAATATGATCTAGATGTGGTTGCTTTTTTATGTGATGCAAACGATACAGTCCGAGATGTAGGACGTGATTCGTCAGGAAATCCAACGCTTAAAAACAGTGATGTAATTTTTTTTAATAATCTAAAACATCGTTCAGGTGATATTTGGCTGACCGGAGATAATCGTACAGGAGCCGGTGATGGAGATGATGAACAAATTATTGTGAAGTTAAATTCACTGTCTAATGATTATCACAAGATTGTATTTATTGTTCAGATTTATGAGGGCGCTAAAAACAATCAGCACTTTGGTCAAGTTCAGAATGCATTTATTCGTGCAGTTGATGCTTCTGGTAAAGAGATGGTGCGTTTTAATTTGTCAGGAAAAGATCAATACGATCAACAACGTTCATTATTGTTTGCAGAATTGGTTCGTGAAAGTAATGGCTGGAAATTTAATGCGCTAGGTTCATCTTCTGCATCTGATAATTTTGTAGAATGGTTAAAAAAATACGTCTAAAGAGATAAAAATGCGTCGTCTACCAGTTTATATTTTGCTTGATACCTCGGGTTCTATGCGAGGAGAACCGATTCATTCTCTCAATGTTGGGCTTCAGTCTATGCTCAGCGCATTAAGGCAGGATCCTTATGCTTTAGAAAGTGTACATTTGAGTGTCATCACATTTGATATGGACGCAAAAGTATATTTGCCTTTAACGCCTTTAGATCAAATCCAAATTCCTGATATTGATGTACCAAATGTGGGTGCAACTTTTATGGGTGCTGCTTTGGAGTTGTTAACGCATGAAGTTCAGCAAAATGTTAAAAAAACGACAGACGAACAAAGAGGAGATTGGCGTCCATTATTATTCTTAATGACCGATGGTTCACCGTCGGACGTTTATGCCTATCAACAAATTGTACCCGTCATTCAGCAATTAAACTTTGCGAGTATTGTCGCTTGTGCTGCGGGACCGAAAGCGAAAACAGAATTTTTATTACAGCTAACCAATCAGGTGGTTGTACTCGACACAATGGACTCTAATTCTTTTTCAAGTTTCTTTAAGTGGGTTTCAGCCAGTGTGGTTGCGGGGAGTAGCAGTGCTGGAGTCACTGACTCTATTTCTTTACCGCCACCGCCATCGGAAATTCAGTTGGTTTTATAGTCCGTATTCAAAAGACATATGCACCATTCATAGCTGTCTTTTGAATATCCCAACACTTTATATTTGATTGATATAACAAAAATAACCTAGGTGAAAATATGCGCCGATTACCCGTTTTTTTCGTCATTGATTGTTCTGAATCTATGGCTGGACAGCCTTTACAGGCAGTACAGGAAGGCATTGACTTTATCATGAGTGGTTTGCGTACCGATCCCTATGCTTTAGAAACGGTCTATGTTTCAGTGCTTGCTTATGCAGGAATTGTACGGACTTTAGTACCGTTGACAGAGCTTTTTGCTTATAGAAGTTGTGAACTTCCTTTGGGGGGAGGTACACATTTAGGCAAAGCACTTGATCATTTGGCGAAAGAAATTGAACGTTCTGTGATGAGAACGACGGCAGATGTCAAAGGGGACTGGAAACCGATTGTATATTTATTTACGGATGGTCGTCCGACAGATGATTATGAAGATGCGATTTCTCGTTGGAACGCTAAATATGAAAACAAAGTGACATTAGTCGCTATTGGTTTGGGACAAGATGTTGATTTTTCCATATTAAAACGTTTAACAACAAATTGTATTTCACTGACCCAGATTGATCATGAATATGTCAAAAGCCTATGTAAATGGATTAGTGCTTCGGTTGTTTCACAGAGTATTAGTGTTGGGAATAATCAAGAAAAACAAGATCTTTTGCCATTGGATGAGCGGTATATGCATTTGGCTAAGGAAAAGCTTTCGTTCCGAAAAGGTCGGGTTGATGATCGTACGGTTACATTTATAGGACGTTGTCAAAAGCTTCATCATCCTTATATTTTAAAATATACACGTCACTTACAGTATGGCGAGCTTTCTGATGTAAATATCAATTTATACAATTTTAAATTACAAACCTGTGCAGGTATTTCAGAAGATTATTTTAGTTGGACAGATCATGCTGCTGAAAAGCCTAAAATTAATACCTCTGTTTTAGAGGGCGGTTCTAATTGCCCTCATTGTTATGCTGAAACAGCTTTTGCAATGTGTGCATGTGGCAATTTGATGTGCTATGACGGATACAGTGAATTTGCAGTTTGTCCATGGTGTCTGCGTCAAATTAGTTTTTCTGCATCAGGGGAAGATTTTAATCTCACTCGTGGGCAAGGTTAAGGCATAAAAATAGCAAAATGGTTCAGACTGGGGGAAAGTGATGATTGAATTTAAATGTAAAATAAAAACATTGTTAGAAAAAAATGAAATAGGATTGAATGATCAATTTATTCGCTATATTTCTACTGATGAAAATTTAGGACAATTATCCAAGTTATTACAAGCCTTGCGCCTTAACCCAAAATCGGGTTTAGGAATCGGAATTTCCCAACCTGAACAAAAGCAAAACTTTGCTCAAAAAACAGCCGCTGCGCCATTAAAATTGACCGAAATTGAAGCGCTTGAGACTGCCATTATAGAACCCGTTCTTCAATCCAATCATGATCCCGTCAATACAGCAGAAAAAATATCTAATCTTTTTTTAATGCCAGAGGAAAGCGATAAAATACAGTCTGCGGTGGTGAGATTAGAAGATCATCGTGAAACTGAACATCCTGATTTAGGTCAATCAATTGAAAATAAAGTCGATGATATGGGTACGATTTTACAGCCTCATTTCAACAAAACGGAATCAGTCGTAGATCAAGTGAATATTCAAGATGCTATTCACATAGATACAAGTACCCTCAATCAAAATAAAAATAGAGCTGAAATGACCGACGTATTTAATAACGTATTTGCAGATGAAGTAAAATTTCAGGTCGAGAATGCTCGTGTAGGTCAACCATACCAATCAAGCATTATGGTGATGTCTAAGCACGATCCTAAACAGATTACTTTTAAATCAGACAGTTTTAAATTTGCTGAGCATGATTTTTATTTTGATGATGAAACACAGACTGTCCAAGGTAAGCCTGAAATAGCAGAAGAACTAATCTTTTCTTTTCAATACTGTATTAAAAATGAGACTCGCACGGCAAAGTGCAAAATGAATATTATTCCTGATCCACGAAATTTATGGAAAGTACTTGAGCCTGAAGCAGAACAGCCATTTATTAAAACCCATACAGAACAAAAAATGATACAGACTGAAAATTATAAGCTTATTGCTGCCAGTCGACGTGGTCGCTCACATGAACATGCTGGGACATTTCGTGATGATGATTTTACCATCATGCATATTCCGAATAGCGCATGGTCAGTGATTGCTGTTGCTGATGGAGCGGGGAGTGCACAGTATTCTAGGGAAGGTTCACGTATTGCCGTGGAAATTGTGCAAAGTGAATTCCAGCGTTATTTACATGATTACACCATTGACTCTTTAAATGAGGATATCCAAAAATGGCGAGTGGGTGGTCAAGATGAGCAAACCAAAGTCATTGCAAATAAATTGAATCAACAATTTTTTCATGTTTATTATGAAATTTATAAATCTATTATCACTCAAATAGAACAACAGGCTCAAGACATGGGTGTGGCTGCTAAGGCCTTTTCAACAACTTTATTAATCGCGGTACTGTGTCACCAGAAAGATAAAACTTTTATGAGCACTTTTTCAGTCGGTGATGGCGTCATTGCAGCCTATAGCGATGCGCTGGTTCGCATTATGAATGTTGCGGATGGTGGCGAATATGCAGGTCAAACCAAGTTTTTAGACCGCAGTATTGGGCAAGAATTGGGCGCTCGGATCAAAATTGGATGTTATAGCAATATTGATGCAGTCATGGTGATGACCGATGGGATTTCAGATCCTATCTTTGAAACAGAGGTTGGATTGGCAAACCAGCAAAAATGGAAAGACTTATATGCGCAGTTAGTCCCTTTATTACACACTGAAAATGCTGCAAGTAAGCTTTTGGAGTGGATGCATTTCTTTACGCCAGGCCATCATGATGATCGTACCTTGGCGGTACTTTGCAATAAAAATAAGGCAGAGTTGCTTCAGTAAAATAGTTTAAAGATCAGGTGAATACATATGTCTGCAAAGATTATTAAGTGCAACACTGTAGATGGTAGAGCAATTGAATTTGTTGATGAGGTTATTGCTTCAGGCGCAATGAAAGATGTTTATTTTTCCCCTGACCGTAGTTATGTGGTCTGCTTTTTCAGTAAAGAAAAAAATAAATTTTATGAATCAAAAGCAGCATTAGAACAGCAAAAAGATCGCTTAAAAGAAATTGTTGGCAATAAGTGGGATGGTATTTTTAATGGGGTCGGTGGTGATTATTGGAAAAATATTTTTTGTTGGCCTGATGGACTCATTGAATACAATGATTTGTTAGGAATCACCGCGCCTACTTATAAGAAATATTACTTTTTTGCTTATGGTTCAAAAAATAACGATTTTTTAAAAATCAAAGGCAAGGAAAAGGAAGGGAAGTGGTTTGCGAGTGCCAATAACCAAAACCGCTTTTTAGATGATCGCGAAAAAGGAAGTTGGCTGAATTACCTGAAAATCGGTATTTTAATTTCACGGGCTGTACGTCGAATGCATGCTGCTGGTCTAGCACATTCGGATTTATCTTATAAAAATGTACTGATTGATCCCGTGACAGGCAGTGCTTGTGTAATTGATGTGGATGGTTTAGTCGTTCCAGGAAAATATCCGCCTGATGTTGTGGGTACGCCTGATTTTATTGCACCTGAAGTGGTGATGACCAATCATTTATCTAAAGAAGATCCAAAGCGGTTTTTGCCCAGTATTGCAACAGATAAACATGCTTTAGCTGTGCTGATCTATATGTATTTGCTATATAGACATCCACTGCGCGGTGGCAAAATTCATGATATGGATGATCCACAAAAAGATGAAAATATGGGCATGGGGGAAAAAGCATTATTTGTTGAACACCCAACGGACCATAGTAATCAGGTGAAGTCTAATCAATTGAAATCATCACAATTACCTTGGGCTGATCCCAGTCAAATTTCATATCAAGTCACTGGACCCTATTTAACAGAATTATTTAATAAGAGTTTTATTGAGGGTTTACATGAGCCAAGTAAACGTCCATCTGCCAATGATTGGGAAACAGCCTTAGTTAAAACGGTCGATTTAATCCAACCCTGTCACAATGCAGCATGTAGTCAAAAATGGTATGTATTTGATAACACAACTCAGCCAAAATGCCCATTTTGTAATACCGCTTTTATCGGTAAATTACCGATTTTGAATCTTTATTCAGCGCGTCAACAAGGGAATTATAGACCCGATAATCATCGTTTAATGGTTTGGACAGGACAGTCTTTATTTGCATGGCATGCCAATAATATGATTGCACCCAATGAGCGTTTAACATCAGAACAAACGACACGTAAAGGCTATTTTGTCTTGCATAATGAGCGTTGGTGGTTAGTCAATGAGGGTCTTACAGATTTGACAGATGTGACAACCAAAACGGTGATCCCGATTGGAGGTAAAATTGAACTCAAAAATGGCGTTCAAATTTTACTTTCAAAACAAGAGGGTGGCCGTTTGGCTGTAGTACAGATGGTTGAAGCTTAGTATTAAAATGTATTGAGCATGAATTTATCTTGGATAGATGCTTGAGACTTACATAAACCAAAAGTTTTATAGCGTAATAAAATCATTTCTGCCCAATTACGATGGGTCGCTGGTTCTAACATGGAGCCGTGGCTTTTAAATACACTTTTAGCATCTTTCGATAAAATTTGCTCTGCTTCATGAAATTCTTCGCTATTGATTTGAAAGGCGCGATGAATATATTCAATTTGCGAGGGATGAATGGCGGTTTTGGTATAAATCCCGTTATTCATATCTTGGCATAATTCATCCATCAGCAATTGCGTATGGTCAATATGTTCACAGACTGGTGAACTGAGTTGAAAGCCAGATGGAATAAATAAGCCTGCCAATTGTGAAATTAACATGCCCACTGGCGTTTGGTAAATTGTACTGTTTTTAGGACGGCGTAAATGCAAACAGGACAACAGATCATTACCGCCAATTCTTAGACATAGGGTTTTATGAAAGTCATATTTGAGTGCTTGATTAAGCTCCATATTATGCCCCATATCAAAAATTTCTTTGGTTTCAAGCGTTGGCATTAGGTTAATGCTGGGCGGTAGCACTTCCATCCACTGTTTTAGATCGTGCAGCGTAAACTTGGGTAAAATCATGCCACTGTAAGTGTGATTTAAGTCCCAATCGACAATGTGTTTCGCCATTTCAATATTTCTAGGGCGAATAAAGAGTGCAGGTGCTTTTAAGTTGGGTTGCTCTAAGCGCTTTTGTAATAAAAGCTTTAGATTGACCATTGCAGTTTGAACATCTTTTTCCAATACGGCATCTTCTAAACAGACCGCAATAGATTTTAGTATCGGAAATTTAATGCCTTCAGTCACGTTCCATAATTGCTCATGGGTTGCAGGAATATACATGGTTGCACCCAGTTCAATCGCATGTTGCAGTTGTTTCATTTATTTTTCTCGACTTTTTTTATCAGAGTCACTGCATGATATGGACCTAACTTGGCACCTAAAATATCTACGGGAATATTCTGTTCTTTGGCAAAATGGAGTAGCAATTGTACATGCGGATTGGATGGATCACGGATTAATATTTTTTCAGGAATGCGTCTTAATACAGCACGTGTGGCTTCTGCAATGCTGGGTTTAATATGATTAATATTTTTAATCATATAGGTGTCAGAAATCCAATCAATCGTGTCTAAACAAATTTTTTGTTGCTTGAGTCGAATGTGATTATTCCAATCTGCCAAATCGGTATGCGGATTTTGTTGAATAATATTTAAAATTTTGTCTGTAAACTCGACCGAAATATCATGCTGAGCCAGATGTTGATAAACTAAACAGCTATGCCAATGATTTGGATCGAAGCAATTTCTTTTTGCCAGATCGAAATCGATGGTATCTTTTAAAATAGTCCGTGAGATCAAACCTGAAATCACAGATCCTAGCATCCCAAACGGAATCAGCCAGTCCTCACAACTGGCACTTAGCCATGAATAACCGCCTAAATCGGCTAAGGTCACAAGGCGAGGAACCTCCCATCCTGCATCAAATAATGCCGGATAATCTGCCAAATTTTGGGTTAATTCTCGACAAATTGCACCCTTACCTGTCCAGCCATCGACAAAAACAATATTTTCCGCGCCGTGTTGTTCGATAATCGCCTGCAATGCTGCAAAATCAATACCGCGATCACGGATAATACTAATCCCGTAATGCTCACAATCCTGATGCTTGTGAATATAGTGTTTCAGTAGTACCCCTAAAGGCACACCAGCGCGAACCAAGCTGACTAAAATAATCGGTTGCTTGGGAAATCGAACCATCAGTGAGTTGCCAATCTTCTGCACATCACTTGCCAGACGTTCAGCACCTTGCTCAAAGGCGTATTCAAAATGTCGCATTTGCTCATCTGTAGGCGGATGCTCGACACTAATCATTTGGGAGTAATGTTTTTTTCCTGATTGAATCAGGTATTCTTTTTCAGCGACTGGTGTCGGGTCTATTTCATCAATATTGAGCAAAAAGGTCACATCTTCAGGTCGATAAGAGCCATGGAAACCCAGTGTTTTAAGACTAGATGGTAACGCATGGTTTTTATACATGTCCTAAATATCCTTTTGAATGATGATCTTGTACTAGATTTTGGATTAAAAACTTATCCAGCTGACTATTTTTAGGCATACCAAACCAATCACAGCAGCCTAAAAAGCCTGCATCAGACAAACTGTCGCCCCAACCTAAAATGGCACGTTCGCGATTTGGGTCATATTTATTGATAAAAAATTCCACCGCTTTTTGTTTAGACACAAATTTGGGAATAATCGCCAAATTATTGCCATTGATATGCACATAGCAGTGTTCAAGTACTTCAGCGGGTAAGTTTTCAATCATTTGGTGCAGGAATAAAGGCGCAGGATCATTTTGCTTGGCAACGGTATAAACTTTCCCACCATTTTCTTCCATCGTCCAAGTTCGAATTGAACCAAATGGTTTGGCATAATCGAGCAAGAGCGCTGGTAAATTACTCAGTAATTCATCCAGTTCAGCTGCTGCCTTGTGCTGGATAGCAAGCCATTCCTGATCAACTTGCTGATCTGCCGCTAAAATGGTTCCACCATGTGAGCATACAGCACCATGCAAAAAAGGAAGATGTACGCGCTGCAAGCCTGCAACTGAGCGTGCAGTCACAGGAATAACATCAGCAGATGCCAACAACCAATTCACGAAAATTTGCTGTTTGGGAAGCATATAAGACAGCGGCTCGCCAAATTGATCTAGTGTGGCAATTTTATGTAGTGGTGTCGGGGTACTTTTACGATTTGTTTGAAACAGCGTGTCATCTAAGTCAACAAAAATTAACGGCTTAGGATTCATAACTAATAATTTCCAAATTTTCTATTTGTTCAAACAGGAGAGGGTCAACGCTATTCTGTGCTGTTTCAATGACCAATAAAACCCGATCAAACTGTTGATGTTTAACGTTATAGGCATAGTTATTAATATTCAGTCCATAATTGTCTTTAAATGCACAAATACTTTCAACGGCATGACCTTGCTTGATGGGAGAGCGCGTGGTTGAACTGTAATAGACCTCAGCACCTTGCTGCTCTAATTGCTCGGCGATCAAAAATGGAATCCAGCTAAACTCCCCTGAACCTAAGACCAAGATTTTTTCATTAGGCCGAGTGGGCTGAATATTTTGCCAAGCGCTACAATTGAGAAAGGTTGGTTCACGTCCCCAATCATGAGGGGCAATAATTTTTTGTGCTTGCTGTTGGGTTGAACTAACATCTGGCATATCAATGTCAATATGTTGTTGGTTCTGCTGCCACTGCCAATGACCATGTAATAATGACACGACTTCAACAGGAATTCCTAAGTCATCAGTGACTAAATGTTGTTCCGCCCAATTGACCAAAGTCACCAAAATAATCCGTTCTACCTGTTGTAAACCCGATTTTTTCAGGCTCAAGATTAAATTTCTAAAGGTCTTTCCTGTTGAAATTTCATCATCAATTAAAATGAGCGTTTTTGATGCAATAATATGTTGATGCTTAAGCGGATCATGGCTGGATAAAATAAATTGATCTTGTGCATGGCTATGTTCTTCTAAAAACAAACCTAGCGTAGGCAACGTTTCAACTGGATGCCGCGTGGTGGTTAAAAAGATGGCATTTTGCCCAAAATCTTGTTTGAGCTCGCGATAAACGCCTGCCCCTAAACCCACTGCGGTCTCTGCCATACCAATCACACTAATTGGATAGGGCAGATCTTTAGGAACGATTGCAGCAAGGTCTTGATAACTTCTTTGCATAGTCGACGGTGCAACGGGGATATGTTTTCCAAGAACTTTAGAAACAAATAAAAATGCACGTTTGGGATTAATTCTTTCTGCAAAGCTGAGCAAATCATCCAATTTCCATTGTGGATGATGCTGATTCACAGTCACACTAATACGACCACGACTTAAATCAATATGTTTTATCAATGCTTGCAATCCATTTTTATACTTTGTGTAATGGGTAAAACTTGAACGACGGGAAGCAGTTCAGTGTGTTGCAGTACTAATTGCAATTTTTTAGCCATCAATTCTGCAATTAAATTAATACCCGTATGTTGTGTATAGGCAAAACCGCCTGCGGGGCGAGGGTTAATTTCTAAAATATGCCATACACCCTGATTGTTTTGCTTAAATTGCACATTGATCAATCCATCACATTGGAAATGTTGGACCAGAACTTTGCAGATTTCATGACAAGGATGCTCGATATAGCATTCCTGATAAAATTTAAATTTAATTCGAGTCACTAAGGCTAAAATTTCCCCATGGCTACAGGCAATATCGACAGAACATTCTTGCCCAGTTAAAAAAGGCATAATTAAATATTCAATAGGTTGATCTAATTGAGCATATGCTTCTATAAATTGTTGCGTATTACACTGCGTATTGAGTTGAAATTGCTTAAAATATGAAACGTCATTCAACAGTTGGACAAAACCAGAACCATATACGCCATACACTGGTTTTGCACAAATATGTGAATATTTTTGTTGATACTCTTCAATCGCTTGCTTTAATCCAACTGGATTATCCACTTTTGTGGCAGGAATGTTGGGTAAGTTCAAACTTTCACAAATTTGTCCAAATAAAAATTTATTGTTAATGTTTTCCTGTTGTGTAACGCCAATGGCACCCGTTATGAGTTGAATATCATGACGAGCAAATTCTTCACGAAATTTTTCAATAAATTGACCGTGTTTTCCACAAAATAGAAGTTGAATGGCATGCACTTTACATTGTTCTAAAAGCCAAGTTGCGCTGTCTTCAACGGGAGGTTGTTGAAAAAAATGATCTGCGTGCAGTTTTAGTTCAGGGCGTTGTTTGCTATGAGAACAAAAAATTGTCAGATGGTCAGTTAAATTTGAGCGTTTTAATAATTGAATAATGTCATTTTGACAGGAATAACTTTCAGCAATCCAGATGTTGTAGTGCGATTTCACAGTTGATTTGATCTCAAGTTTCTTGAATAACAATTATTAATTTGTGCTTTTGATATATACCGCGTCAGGAATATATAATTTTTCATGCTGTTGGCGCAATGATTTTCTAAGGCCAAATATGCAATTGCAGAAAGTGATTAAAAAACTCAATTTTGCTATTGAGCTTAAAAAAAATATGTTAAAACAATAGAAGCTTATTTAACTCGTTTTTTGACGAGTAATCTCAATTTTTATATTAATAATTCATATATTTAATGAATTAAAAAAATATTACGATCTCTTAAGAGGGTGTCTATGCAACTTGTTGCTGGTGGGAATATTGCTTTAGTCTCTGAGACTGTTGAAATATTAATAAAAACAAGTGTTTCTACACAAATTGAGCTTGATCTTACGGCATATCTTTTAGCACAAAGTACGCAAAAAGTGCGCGGTGACCAAGATATGATTTTCTATGGACAAGCTCAAACACCGAATCAGAGTGTTGTGTTGGTTCAATCTACATCAAATGATCCCTATTTAACTCAACTTAAAATTAATACAGCATTGCTTGATCCAGAAATTCAAAAAGTCACCTTATGTGCAACGATCAATGAACCGAATAATTTTAGTCGAATATCGCCTATTCATATGGAGCTTTTATCGGGGAGTCAAATTATCGCCAATGCAGTCGTAGAGACTCAAGCCAAAACTGAAAAAGCCTTAATTTTGGCTGAGGTGTATAAGCATAACGATAAGTGGAAATTTAGATTTATCAATCAAGGCTTTAATGGCGGTTTGAAACCTTTGGCTGAAAACTTTGGTGTCGTGATTGAAGAGACTCAAAGTAACATTCCACCAACACCAACACCAACACCAACACCAACACCAACACCAACAAAGTCGAGTCTTAATTTGTCAAAAATTAAGTTAGACAAAAATAATTCTAGAATTAATTTAACCAAAAAAGGCACAGGTTTTGGCAAAATTTTGGTGAATTTAAACTGGAATAAATCCGCACCTAAATCCGAATCCTTTTTTCAAAAACTAACCCGTTCCAATTCAATCGACCTAGATTTGGGTGCAATGGTGCAGCTTAAAGATGGCAGTATTGATTTAGTTCAACCCCTTGGAAATCGCTTTGGTCATTTTGAACAAGTCCCTTATATCAAATTAGATGCAGATGACCGCACGGGCGCATCGATTAATGGTGAAAATTTATATATTAATGGCAATCAATGGGATCGGATTGAGCGCATTGTGATCTATGCTTATATTTATGAAGGTGCAGCACAATGGGCCGCAACAGATGGTGTAGTCACCATTCGTCTTCCCGATCAACCTGAAATTGAGGTGCGTTTAACCGAAGGTAATCAATTAACGACTTGTGCAATTGTAGAATTAAAAAATATAAATGGCGAAATTCAAGCCAATCGAGAAGTCCGTTATTTCAAAGACCAACAATTTTTAGATAAGTTTTATCGCTTTGGTTTCCGTTGGACTCAAGGTTCAAAAGATTAACTGTATCAATTTAATTTACATGTAATAAAGAAGAGGGAAAATTATGGCGATTTCATTAAATAAAGGTGGAAATCTATCTTTAAGTAAAACTGATCCATCACTCAACCAAGTCTTGATTGGGCTGGGTTGGGATGCTCGGGCTACTGATGGCGTAGATTTTGATTTGGATGCTTCGGCATTTTTATTGGCCGCAAACGACAAAGTTCGTGGTGAAACAGATTTTATTTTTTATAACCAAACGCGCTCTCCAGAAGGTTCTGTAGAACATACTGGCGATAACCGTACGGGCGCAGGTGATGGTGATGATGAAGCCGTTAAAATTGATTTGGCTAAAGTGCCCACTGAAGTGCAAAAAATTGCCATTACCGTCACCATTCATGATGCAGAAAGCCGTGGTCAAAATTTTGGACAAGTGCAAAATGCGTTTATTCGCGTCGTCAATGATCAAACGAATGTTGAAATTGTACGTTTTGACTTAAATGAAGATTACTCGACAGAAACAGCGATGATTTTTGGCGAGTTATATCGTCATAACGGTGAATGGAAGTTCAGAGCTGTAGGTCAAGGTTATAACGGTGGTTTAAGTGCCATGTGCCGTCAATATGGCATCAGTATTTAAACGCTATTCTTAGGTGAAAAATGAAACATTTCCGTTTTTCGATCATCTTTAGCATTATCTGCTTGGCCATTTCGGCATATTGGGGTTTTACTCATGGCCCCCAAGCAGGCTTAATGGCAATGTTCAAAGTATTGGCTATTACTGCAATTTTAGCGGTCATGGAGGTATCACTCTCCTTTGATAATGCAGTCGTTAATGCCTCTGTATTGAAACATTGGAACCAATTTTGGCGAACCCTGTTTTTAACCGTGGGTATTATCGTTGCTGTTTTTGGTATGCGACTCATTTTCCCGTTGCTTATTGTCGGTGTCACCGCCGATATGAGCATGATCGAAGTTGCTCAATTGGCGTTAAATGATCCCAAGTCTTATTCAGAAAAACTGATGGCTCATCATGCTGAAATCGCAGCATTTGGTGGCATGTTCTTATTGTTGGTATTTCTGAACTTCTTGTTTGATGATGAAAAAGATGAACATTGGTTTCATTGGCTTGAATCAAGATTAGCCGATTTAGGCAATATTCAAGCGATTTCAGTCTTCATTTCATTGGTGGTTCTACTTATTCTCGCAAGCTACATCCCTGATGCATCACGTTTGGTGGTAGTGATGGCTGGAATTTGGGGTATTGTCGTCTATGTGGGGGTGAAGGTCATTGGTCATCTATTAGAAGGCAGTAGCAATGATGATGAATCTGAGCAATCAAATGGCACAACTGCAACAGGCACGATTGTCAAAGGTGGTATTGGTGGTTTCTTATATTTAGAAGTATTAGATGCATCTTTTAGTTTCGATGGTGTAATCGGTGCTTTTGCAATTACCAGTGATGTGGTAATTATTATGCTGGGTCTTGCCATTGGTGCGATGTTTGTCCGCTCAATGACAATTTACCTTGTTGAAAAAGGTACGCTTGATGCTTATGTATATTTAGAACATGGTGCACATTATGCAATTGGTGCACTTGCGTTCATTATGCTGGCGAGCGGCACAGGATTACATATTCCAGAGGTTATTACAGGATTGGTGGGTGTTGCCTTTATTGTTTGGGCGGTCATCTCTTCAATTTCATATAGTAAAAAGCAACAATCTTCATAAACGAAAGTTAAGGAAACAAAAATGGCTATTAATTTATCAAAAGGCGGAAATATCAATCTTTCCAAAACTGCTCCGACAATGAATAAAGTCGACTTGGGTTTAGGTTGGAATCCACGCGCAACTGATGGTAAAGCATTCGATCTAGATGCTGTCGCATTCTTAACGGGTGAGGACGGTAAAGTTCGTTTAGATGGTGAATTTATTTTCTTCAATCAAAAAACATCACCATGTGGATCGGTTAACCATAAAGGCGATAACCGTACTGGCGATGGTGAGGGCGATGATGAAACAATTTCTGTCGACCTTTCTAAGGTTCCTCAAGAAGTTGTAAAAATTGTTTTTGCTGTGACAATTCATGAAGGACAGCAAAATGGTCAAAACTTCGGTATGGTTGATAAAGCCTATATCCGTGTGATTAACCAAGATGCGAATGCAGAAGAATTGGCTCGTTTTGATTTATCTGAAGATGGTAGCACTGAAGTTGCGATGATTTTTGGTGAATTATATCGTCACAATGGTGAATGGAAATTCAAAGCAGTCGGTCAAGGCTTTAATGGTGGTCTTGGCGCTTTAGCAGGAAGTTATGGTGTTGCAGTTTAAGTAAATAAATTAAGTACTAAAAGAGTCATCTTTTAGTACTTGAAAGTAATTGATATAGATCTATTTATATTGAATTATTTTCAAGTACTAAATTAGAGAATCAAAATGCAGTTAGTTTCTGGACAAAAAATAGCGCTAAATCAACTGATTCAAAATAATACGAAATTTACTTTACGTGTGCACTTTAACGCATCATTTGATGTCGATATATCCAGTTTTGCTGTGGGACAAAACGATAAACTTTTCAATGATGATTATATGACCTTTTATAATCAACCTCAGACACCTTACGGTGAAGTGCAATATCATCAGCAAGAAAACGCCAATTTATTTACTTTTGATTTAAGTAAAATCAACGTAGCACAGACCCCACGATTTGTGATTTGTGCAACAGTGGCGAATGATCAAGCCATGATGCAAAATATTCAAAGTGGTCAAATTTCTCTTGTGAATCAGCAAGGCGAAGTTTTGGCCAATTACCAATTAAATCCATCAAATTTTAGCCAAGAAAAAGCGGTCATGCTGACTGAAATTTACTTTAAAAATGATCTGTGGCGAATGGCTGCTATTGGACAAGGTTTTAATGGCGGATTAAAGGCGTTAGTTGCTTATTTTGGAGGGCAGGTTGCTGAAGAGATCTCTTCTCCTATTCATCCCGCTGCTAAACTTGATTTAAAGAAAAAAGTGATTTTAGATAAAATTGAAAATGTGGCGCCACATCTATTAGATCTCACTAAAAAATCATTGATGAGTTTAGAAAAAAACAATCTGTTGGACATCAAAGCGCGTGTTGCTTTGGTTCTCGATTATTCAGGTTCAATGAACCAACAATATAAATCGGGTGATGTACAACAAGTGCTAGATCGAATTATGCCTTTGGCTTTGAATTTTGATGATGATGGGAGTTTTGAGTGCTGGGCATTTGCAGAAAAAGCACTTCGTTTAAATGATGTGCGTCTTGATAATTTAAATAACTATATAGCTTCAGAACAAGGAGGCTATAAAAAATGGAATGCGGGAGCTGGCTATAATAATGAGCCTGCCGTTCTTGAAGAAGTATTGGCTTATTTTAATAAAGACAGTTCATCAAACTTACCTGTATATATTGTTTTTATTTCTGATGGTGGTGTTTCTGAAGCTAGAAAAATTAAGAAAATTTTACAAGAGGCATCATCACAACCGATATTTTGGCAATTTGTAGGTATTGGGGGGCGAAATTACGGTGTGTTAGAAAAATTAGATACCATGGAAGGCAGAGTGGTAGATAATTGTAATTTCTTTAAAATAGATAATATTAAAAGTATTTCTGAATCAATGTTATACGATTTTTTACTTCAGGAATTTCCGATATGGTTAACAGAAGCAAAAAATAAAAATATCGTGAGTGGATAGGTAAATATAATGGCAGAATTTAATCTTGTTGGCAGTCCAGAACCCTTTTTACATGTCAGTATGAAGCAAGGTGAAGCAATCTATTGTGAATCTGATGCCATGGTTATGGTTGAACAGAATCTTGAAGTTGGCGGTAAATTACGTGGCGGAATTTTCCAAGCATTTATGCGTAAATTTACCTCTGGAGAGTCTTTGTTTCAACAGCAAATTAAAGCCGTTAAGGGGGCTGGAGAGTGTTTGTTATCACCAAATTTGGATGGTGATATGCAGATTCTTGATGTGGGTCAACGGCAGTATATTTTATCTGATGGCTCTTTTGTTGCAGCAACCGAACACACCATGATCAAAGCAAAAGTGCAAAGTAATATAGGTGGTGCATTGTTTGGGGGCACGGGCGGTTTTGTGGTCATGGAAACCAGTGGGCAGGGTAAAGTCTGTATTTCTGGTAGTGGAACCTTACTCGAACTGGATATTACACCAGAGCAAGGTGAAGTCACCATCGACAATGGTCATGTTACCGCTTGGGATGCATCGTTAAATTATAATATTGGCATTCCAAGTTCGGGCAGTGGTGGCTTTGTTGGCAATATCGTCAATAGCTTTACGAGTGGTGAAGGTTTAGTGATTAAGTTTCGTGGACATGGCAAAGTAATTGTGTGTTCACGTAATCGTGCGAGTTATTTACAGTGGTTAGCTACGGCTTTAGGTCGTGGTCATTCAAATTCAAACTGAGGTGAATTATCAATGGGCATTAGTTTAGTTAAAGGTCAAAAAATTTCTTTAGAGAAAGGTGATGGTTCATCTTTAACTAAAATATTTCTTGGCGCAGGTTGGGATGTCGCAAAAAAAGGCGGTTTACTGGGTATGTTCGGTGGTGGCGGGGATTCGATTGATCTCGATGCCTCTGCAATCGTTTTTGATGAGAACAACAAAGCGTTAGATAGCATTTGGTTCGGTCAATTACAGAGTCGTGATGGCAGTATCAAGCATTCTGGCGACAATCGTACTGGTGATGGCGCAGGTGATGATGAAGCGATCCATGTGGATCTGACTCAAGTTCCGAGCCAAGTAAAATCAATTGTATTTACCATCAGCAGTTTCCGTGGGCAAACTTTCGAAAAAGTTGAAAATGCTTTTTGCCGTGTAGTTGACGCTACAACCAATGTTGAAATTGCAAAATATAATCTTTCAGCAAAAGGTAATTATACCGCGTTAATTATTGCTAAAGTTTATCGTCACAATGGTGCATGGAAAATGTCTGCATTAGGCGAAACCTGTAATGGCAAAACCATTCAGGATATGGTTCCATCCATTTTACCTATTTTATAAAGTAGTTTAATTTCGTTAAAGTGGCTTGATGAATCAAAAACTTGGTTTGTCAGGCTTTTTAAGTATATATGACTTTGTTTTATAAATTTTTTAAGGTGAAACCATTAAATTTGAAGTTTTAGAGTCGTTCACTTAAGCAGGATTAAGTTAAATTATCTTGCGCCAAGAAAGAATCAATCTGCATCAGACATATTGAATTTAAATATATTTAAACATAAAAAAAGCCCCCATCTTTCGATGAGGGCTTTTTTTGAATTTGGAGCGGGAAAAGAGACTCGAACTCTCGACCCCAACCTTGGCAAGGTCGCCGAGATTTATTCCATTAAATAACATTAAGTATAAGTATTTGATTTTATTGGTAGTGTGTGAATTTTTATGGGGTGAAATTTTGATCAATTGAGATCATTTAATGTTATTGTGGTCACTTCATTTTGGGTTTTAGGTTTTCTAAAAGTCACCTACATTTCAAGGCTTATTTTAATGATGAATAATAAAAATATACTAGGGTCTGTTGAAGATAATTCTTATTAATGTTTATGCCGGTGATTTATATTCCATTTAACATATCATGACCTTAATCCAGTCTGCAAAACTGAATGGACTGGATCCGTATGCTTATTTGAGTGAGGTGCTGAAAAGACTGCCAATGCAGAAAATGAGCCAGATTGAAGAACTGCTACCACATCACTGGAAGCCCGCCTGAAATTGAAATCAAGCAAGGGGTTTATCAGAGATGCTTACTTTCGGAGTCATTTGCGCCAATCATGAATGAATCAGTGGAATATTATTGTAGTGGTTGATACTGATGATCTTGAAGTTTGTAACGGTCTCTGGGGAGTTTTAAAAAAGCTGCTTGATTGCCCGTTGCCGAACTGGATTTTAACGGACTCATCATATTTTAGAATATTGAAATAAGCTTCTTTAGGTAGTGGGCTGTGCATTTTGATTCAGCTGATAACTGATTGCATAGTGCATTAAATGCAGATAGCTTGAGTAAGATAGCTAAATTCTAAAGGCTGTAGCACGTAAATATATTCGTAAAATACCATTTTATAAGGTTTTTGATGTGCTACTAAATTAAGTAATCAGCTATAGTTTCAGGGGGAGGTGCCTTGGGTAATCCCCCTAAAAATAATAGGCTTCAGGTTATTTTATGATTTTGGGCTAACCATTGTTACCCTATATGATAATTTCTAGAATTTAAAGGCTAAAATAGATATTTTATGAATTCTTCACAAGTTGAAAAATACTTTTTCTGGCACTTTTTTATCCTAGGAATAATAAACGTATGCTTTTGTAAAATATCTTTTTCTAAGTAATCTTTATACTTACTTCCTATAAAAATCTGTTCAAATATGATTTGGAAAACCATTACTTTAAAACTTAGTATATCTATACTTTTTTCAAGACTGAGTTTTTTTGTTGTTTTTAATGCAAAATCAAAATCAATAATTATAGGGCTATTGTTTTGATCAATTAAGATGTTAGCACCTATAATATCAGCATGGACAATTTTATTTTTATGTAAATAATCGATTGCTTTGGCAATTCTCATAAAAATTACTTTTAGTTTTTCATACTTTTTGTCATAGGTATTGTAATATTTTGATTTTATATATTTGTTAAGTGTTAGAGCATTTATATGTGTATATATGCAAAAAATATTGTTTTGATCTAGTGTCAATATATCATGTATTTTTAGTATGTTAGAATGGTTTAATTTAGAAACTTCAATCAGAATATCTTTAATTGTCTTTTTATTTCTACGTCTATCATTGATATGTTTTATAAAGTAAGTTGAGTTTTCTTTTTCTGCAATATAACCATTAATGTATCCATTAGGTGAGCTTTCAGTAATTCGATACCCGTTTTTATGAAGGAAGTCAGTAATAGTAGTCATAAAAAAATCCTAAAAATATTTTTAGTTAAATAATTAAGTAACTTGAATTCAACCTAAAAATATGAAGAAATCCCTTATCATTAAAAATATTGCTTATTAAGACAAAATTCCATAAACAAGAGCTTTTCCATGGAGCATATTACAGTGTTGGGAAAAAAATTAGGCGATTGGCCGCAGTAAAGTGGCTTAAGCACCAAAATTCATGCCCGTACTGATGCTTTAGGTAACCCGACAGGATTTATCTCATTGCTAGGTAGGTCCATTACTTAAATGGTGCTAATGTATTGCACCTGGCTTATGGATAAAGTCTGCAATTCCAAGGATCGGGTCATTGATCCAATTTTAGAGGCAAAGGGTCAAGTTGTGATGCCGGCGAAAAGTAATTCTATTGATCAGCATGATTATGACCGATATCTCTACAAGGCAAAACATCTGATCGAGAACTTTTTTGCCAAGCTCAAGCAGTATCGTGGTATTGCCACACGCTATGATAAATGGCTCAAAACTTCTTATCAGCGATCTACCTTGCTTCAACAACGATCTGGCTTAATTGAGAATACGTCCAATTACATCGAATTCTGGTTTATAAATTGGGGTGATTTAATTTTAAGACAACACTTCGTATCATTTGAATTCATGATTTTTCAAAGATGGTGGGGAGTTATCACCTTATATTCCAATGCATTGCGGAGAAAGGGATAAAGATTATTTGTATAGAGTTTGTATAAACTAATTTATTTGATAATATGTAAATTTATATCAACACTTTACAATGAGGATAAAAATGGGACTGCTTAAAGATTATACATTTGAGAAAGCTGAGTTATTTAGAAAAAATTCTAGAGAAGCAATTAACACAGTTCTTGCTGATAATAAATTTATAGATCAAAATTTAATTAACAAAACATTTGAAAAAGTTAATAGCCTTAATTTTGTTCCACATTGCTATAAACTAGAAAAAGAATATGGTTGGACTAATGAAAAGATCAACCATAGTGTAAAGCTATATAAAGAATGGTTAACATTGCAAGTTCATTACGAAAACTTATCTTTCGCTCCGAGTGAGTTGGTAGATGAGTTTTGGCATGTTCATATTTTAGACACTAGAAAGTATATGGCAGATTGTCAAGTAATTAAAGGGGAGTTTATTCATCACTATCCTTATTTTGGACTAACTGAACAGGAAAGTGAGACGGTTTTAGAAAGTGGATTTGAATTAACGAAGAAGTTATATAAACAGCATTTTGCGCGTGAATACTTGGGCTATGAAGGGCAATTATCAGCTTCTTGTGGTTGTCGTTCTGGAAATGGCGGTAGTTGCCGTTAATGCCAAATGTAGTTTTATCAAATGATTTCTATGCCAATTTCAAAGATTGGCTAGAAATATCAAATACTCCAATGGAAATTTATAAAAATCTTCTTGAGAAGGAAGATTTTATGTTTTTAATTGATAGTTTAAAAAAAATGCTAATAAATGAAAAATTTATTGTACTACAGAATACGCCATTTAGTACTGCAAAACAGTTAGAAGCATTTGTATATTTCTTTGGCGAATATTATGGGAATATAGAATATACAGGTATTAAAGTAGATTGCTCTTATACAGGGTGTGCTAGCCATCAACTTACCTTACACAACGATGATGCAATTGATTTAGAGAAACAACCAAATATAGGTTTCATACAAGTAATAACCGAAGATCCAGTATTTGATGTTGAAAATGGTATTGTTGTTATAAGAGAGTTAATAGGAAAGCTGAAATACGATGCACCAGAGTTGTTAGATGAGTTAATGACACATGAGGTTAGTTTTAGGTCATTAGGAATAAATTATGAAAGTATGGATAAAAAGGTAATAGAGATTAAAAAACCTATTTTATATCTTGAAGATAATCAATATAAAGTTAGATTTGATTTGGATAGAATTAAGTATCACTATCAATCTACTAATGAAATTCAAGCGTATAGCGAAAGTAAGATGATTTACGATTTTTTGAAGCACTGTAATGAAATTAAAAAAAGTATTTTCTTGAAAAAAGGAGATATTTTAATTTTTGATAATAAATCAACACTGCATGATCGTACAGAATGTAGTATCGGTATAGATATTGGTAGTAGAATTTTTAGTCGAGAAATATTTGTTAGTTTTGCAATTTGAAGCCAAATATGAATGAGAGTACGTTTAGTATACCGAGATATTTAAAAAATAAGTCAAATTTTAGTTTTTGGCATTCAATGATTTTAGAATGCCAAAAATTAGTAGATTTGACTAAAGTCGAAAATGTAGTAGATTTTGGTTGTGGTGATGGAAGTTTTGTTGAATTATTTAATCATGAATATCCTAGTATAAATATTATAGGTGTTGAGAAACAAAAAAAACTTATTGAAACTTGCAAATTAAAAAGAATAGATGCTAATTTCATTAGTTATGATAATTTTGATAATATAGAAGATGAAAGCCAAGATTTATTTTTTTCGCAAGAAGTAGTCTATACAATTAAAGACTTAACTAATCATGCAAATGAAATATTTAATAAATTAAAAAAAGGTGGGTATTATTTATTCACTGTTGGGTGTCATATAAATAATCCAACGTGGGAAAGACGGAAAGTTAGAATAGATGTTGAAGAAGAATATAATGCATATAATTATTCACCATCTGAAATATCAAAGGTATTTTTTGATATGGGATTTAGAGTAGCAGTTAAAAAATTACCAATTGTTTATCCCTTAGTTTTTTCTTATGATGAGGAGAGGGAATTTCTAAAAATTGAAGATCTAATAGAGTCTTCAGAAAATAATAAACTTTTATTTGTTATGCTAAAACTAAAATACTCATGGGATGAATAGGGATGTCGCAAGTTCTTCAACTTCTTAATGCTAATGAAAAAAACTTAAAAAATATTAGCTTGGAACTACCAATAAATAAAATAATAGCTGTAACAGGTATAAGTGGTTCAGGTAAAAGTACTTTAATGTTTGATGTAATATTAAAAGAGTATTTCCGTAGAGAAAAAATAATAAATAATAGAGCAACAGATTATGATAAGTATTGTAGACCCGATTTTGAGAAGTTTTTTTATCTGAATAAAGTAATTGGAATAAACCAGAAATCATTACTAAAGTCAGAAGTATCCACTGTATCAACAGTATCAGGTGTAAATGAAATTATAAAACAGTTATTTGTCAAATTTGGGAAAATACATTGTTCTTGTGGAAATTATGTTCCCTCAACTTGTGATATTAAAGATGTATTCTCAAAAATTTTATCAACAAATAATACTAAACTAAAAATATTATATAAAATAAAGGACTCGAAAGATGACATAAAAATAAATATAAAAACAATTAATGCTTTTAATATTGAGAAATTCTACAATGATCAAATAAAAAAAATAAATATCAAGGTGGATGGGACATATAAGAATGAGTCAATTTATGGTGAAATTAATAGTAGTTTATTGAATCGAGATGATATAGAGGTTAAAAAAATATTATTAGTAGAAAACTCAGAGATGATATACGATTTTTCTATTCAAACTTTTTGTAATATTTGTGATGAGGAATATTTGTCAATTAGAAAATCACTATTTACAAGATCAAAAATTAGCAAAATAAATGGTTGTTGTACAAAATGCAATGGTGAGTCTTTTTTAGATACTGTTGATTTTGAATCACTTATTAATAATTCCTCAGTAAGTGAAAAATTTATAAACCTCCCGCATAATGGTAAAGCTTATAAATATATTTATTTACAAGATAAAGAAATTTTTAAAATAATACGAGATGGTCAAAATGATGTTGATTTTTTTAGTCTAAGACATGACATTCGGGATGAACTAAAAAAACTGATTAATGAAAAGGTTCTTAATCATAAGAATCACGAAGTAATCTTAAAATATATTAGAAAGGAAATGTGTCTAGATTGTGAAGGGACAGGATTTAATAAATATGCTTTAAGTATTAAATTAGATGGCTTGAATATCTTTCAAATTAATGATTTGAACTTCATTGACTTGAAAAAAATATTCTTAAGAGATGAAAAAATCATAAATATATTGAATATGATTGAAGATTTGTCCCTATCTTATTTGAAATTATCCAGAAGTACTAAGACGCTGAGTGGGGGGGAGTTGCAACGATTAAAAATATTGAATGCACTTTTTAATTATGTTAGTAATTCGATAATAATATTTGATGAAATTTCATCTGGATTATCTTTGCAAGATCAAAATAAAATTATTAATGTAATAAATAAACTAAAGAGTCAAAATAATACTATTTTTCTTATAGAACACTCAGAATATCTAATTGAAAATTGTGATATGCTAATTTCAATTGGTCCAGAGTCAGGTGTTAATGGAGGTAGTTTAATAAATAATTATAATTATAAAATAAGGAAGAATATATTAAGAAATAAGTTATCTAGTGATCAAAAATTATTTTTTTCAAATGTAAGTAATAATAATTTAAAAAATATTGATTTTTATTTTCCACTAAATGTTTTAACATCAGTTATTGGGGTATCTGGTAGTGGGAAATCTAGTTTAATAGCAAGCATTCAGAATGAGTATAAAAATCATAAAGATTTAAATGTCATATATATGGCACAGGAAGACTTATATAAAAGTTCCAGATCCATAGTTGCAACTTATAATGAGGTGTTTGATGAAATACGAACTATCTACGCTAATTTACATGCATCGAAATTATTAAATTTATCTATTAGTAATTTTTCACCAAATACAATAGAAGGATCTTGTGAATTATGTCGTGGTAAAAGTGATAGCGATGAGACCATATGTAAGAAATGTTTTGGAACAAAATTTAATTTCATAAGTTTATCAGTTTCTTATGGTAAATATAATATTTATGAATTGCTAAATTTATCATTTCATGAAATTTTGCAATTAAACATTAGTAAAAAAATTAATAAACTGAGTGAGATACTTATTAAGCTTGGGGTTGGGTATTTATCATTAGGAAGAACAACTTCTAGTTTAAGTGGTGGAGAAGCACAAAGAGTTAAATTAGCAAAATTTTTGTTAGAATTTTTCAAAAATAATAAAAATAAAGACACTTTATTGATTTTAGATGAGCCCTCCAAAGGATTGGGTAATACAGATATTACTATGCTTTTAGAATTAATAGATGATCTACTTTTAATGAAATGTTCCGTTATTGCAGTGGAGCATAATGAATACTTTATAAAGAACTCAGATTTTTTAATTCAGATTGGTCCAAAATCTGGTCCAGAAGGTGGTGAAATCACTTTCTGTAATTATATCCAGTTCTATACTTTTCCTGAAAAGCATAGAACTGGATCAGAACCACAAATTGTTGTAAATAATTCTTTAATTAATGTACCCGACTGGATGGATGATCATTATTTTAAAAAAATTAAAAACTTTCATGAAAGAAGCTCTATTAAAAGCAATCCTATAGTAATAAATTATATGGATGAAAATGAAGTATTAAATGCGCTAAGTTATGAGAAGGAATATTTCTTTTGCCCATTTTTTGATGAAATTTCGCATTTTAAATCGGTTAGTAAAACTGCATTTAATTCTATAAGAAATACTTTAAAATCTTTTGGATTTGATGAGTATTTTTATTTTGATCAAAAAATTGAATTAAAAAAAATGAGCGTCACGTATGACCATAAAAATTATTTAAATATTTTTTTAAAAACTAATGATATAAATCTTTGTAACACAATTGGCGGTGGAGTAATTATTATTAAAAATGGAGATAGGATTTATTATCATACTAACAGGTTGCTTGATATAGAAAATATTATAGTTGGTCCTAGGGAAATTAATAAAAATTATTTTAATAAGTATTATTCTTCTTGTTGTTATTGTGGAGGAATTGGTTATAGAAAGATATATGATATTTCAATATTTAATGATGAGATATTGTTAGATGACCTAGAGTTTTATAAGAAATTTAATTTGTCCAAAGGCGATTTATATAAAATTAAAGTTAGTATAAAAAAATTTATGGAAGAAATGATTTTTGACTTTCATAAAAAGTTGTCTGATTTATCTGATTCTCAATGTTATTATTATTTTTATGGAGATCCATATGTATTTTTTCTTTCGAAAGATGGGCGAAAAAATGCTTTGGGTGATCGAATAGTTTGGAATGGTCTTTTTAAAATTCTTGAAAAATATAAAAGCATCCCAAATATAGATTGTGAGTGTCCATATTGTTTTGGAGAGGGATATATTCAAGATATTAATTATTATCTAGTGAATGGTAAAAGCATTTATCAGTATGACTAGGGGGTGTTGATATTTTATAATGGAAATTAGATAAAGATACAAACTAAGGTGACAGAACTTACGTAATTCTATTTTAGTAGCAATACCTTTGAATTGCTTCAACTTGAAAATGTATTTTCATTAAATTTATGATTTTATATAAATGTCAATCCATAGATTGTTAATGAGTTTTGTATTTGATTTTTTGGAATATTGGCTTTTGTCCCGCTTTTTTAATCTGTTCTCAAATGGTTGTAATAAAAAAATTTGCTCAAGCAATAATGTCAGTGATTCAAAGGTCTTACCTGATTTACTGGAACAAATACATCCATCAGAAAAAGTCGTTCTTTACGAAGTCTCTCGCATAGCAATGAAACAAATTTTTCGGATTTTTTGAAATTTAAATCCATAATATTTTGTTTTTATATACTTTATTACACCACAAAATAATGGATTTATGTGGGTATTACGGAGGTGGGATTGCTGGATAAAATGAGTACTAATAAAAGATTATAATTGATGAATAGTTTTAAAGTTTAGCCTGAAGACCTTCCACAAATTGTAAAATAGTGGCCAATCCCTGAGTATTCTGAATCTGTTCCATCGGAATGTCAGCGGTCAATTTATTTGGTAATTTCATAAAATGCTGCATCCAGGCAGTATCCCCACCTGTCAGAGCATCTAGTGATATTGTAATACGGATTAAAGTGAGGGCGAGTTCTCCCTGTTTTGATGTGGGATCTAATTCAAGAGAGGTTAAAGTTTTCACCGAATCGATACTAAGTATTAAGGCTAGTTGATCCTGTGTAAGACCAAGGCGCTCAGCAGCAGCTAAAACTGCCTTAGCTAATATCATTCTCTGTTTTACAGTTTTTTCTGATGTTGTACGCATGATCGATCTCTGTTTCAGACGCTGCTAATTCATAGAGTTTATATGATTTGATGATAGTTTTTAAGAACTCAAATTTTTACTGTAGACATCCTAAATATGAGAAACAATCATTAGATACATCAGTAGTTTGAATACACCGAGTGCCTTCGCATATTTACACTTGAAACAAAACTTAATTCGCGTCTCATCCTCATTCAGGCTGAAGTTTTCTGCCCGTAATGTTAAATCTTGTAATGTTTTTTTGAGCTCTGTCTTGCTCTGCTGAGAGAGTTCTAAATGGAGATATTTTTTGGGAAATAAGCCGCTGATGAAAGAAAGAAGCTTCTTCAGTTGCCGTTTTTCATTTAGTTCAAAAATTAACTGGGCTGAATTGGGCTGAACTTTTTCAAGATAAATTGAGTAGATCATATTGAGCTGTTTTTTATATTTACTTTGTACATTTGCATAACGCTCCTGGATATGGTGAATGACCTTTTTCTCCTCCTGATTGGTTGGCAACCTGGTAATTAATGCAGCAGGAGTTTTCCTTAAAAAATCCGTGGTAAACAGCCGGGAAGATTTTTTTTGGTTTACACAGGAAGTTTTCAAATGCAGAGCTCTGGCACGTAATTTTTGCGCGATTTGCAAAGGAATGGCTTCAGGTAACAGAAGGTCTTGCTCTTTTTCTACTGCAAGAATGTGGTGCAATAGTTCAAAAGTCATCTCTGAGTCATGAGCTCCTAGCATCAGTGAATCAGGTGATTTCTGTTGCCCTGGTTGATATTGATGATCATGTTGCTTATAACGGTCTTTAGTAAGTCGGTCAAATAAAAACTGTTTGATCGCCCGTTGCTGCACAGGAAATTTAACAGAATCATCATGTTTTATGATATTAAAGTAGGCTTCTTTAGACAGAGGGCTTTCAATTTGATTCAGCTGGTAGCTAATTGCCAGGTGCATTAAATGCAGATAGCTTGAACAGGTCGTTTCAGGGGTCAGGTGCCCGGCAAAATGAGAAAGTGCATACCAGGTTTGCTGAGTATTTCTGTTTCTTAGCAACGCATAACGGATGCGTAGCTGCTCATTTGGCGTATAGTCGGTAAATTCATCAGCAAGAGCTGAATCTTTTAAAATCAGATAGAGATGATTAAATGCAGAATGGCGCAGACTATGGTAAGTAAAATTGTGCTCTCCAAAAGCTGGCTGGATCAATTGTTTCAATAGAGCATTGACTTCATTTTCATGAGTTTCTTCCAGCGACTGTTTTAAAAATAGCGGTTGTGTAACTGATTTTCCCTGTTCTTTTAGCAGACGTTTTCTATTCTGACTATACTTTTTGAATGCTCGTAATTCGTCGGCTTTGAGCAGATGATGGAGGGGAATCTTACGGTAAGCTGAATAGCTTTTTTGATTTTTATTGCGATTATTGCGAATGGTGAGCATCACAGCATCTTCAGTAATCAGTAGATCACGTACAAAGATATTCAATGTTTCATTGATCCGTAGTCCGGCTCTGAATCCCAGAATAAAAATCAGTTTAAATATCTTTTTATCCTGAAGCGAAATACCTTGAGTATTTTTGAGCTGCTCTAGCATGTGGTGAAAAAGACGTGGCGAGATCAATGCGGTTCTGCAGATTTTTATTTGGATTAAATTATCCAGATCGATAGCGGGTGCGTTAAAGAATAAGATCTGTTTGTGATGAAACTCTTGTAGACGTTTTTGTAAAGTCGCTCTAGTTGTTTCTTTCTTTAATAAAAGCATTTCCCCATAGAGGTCTTCAAAATCAGCATCTGAAAATGACGAAATATCTTTGTCTTGCGTTGCCTGCAGCCAATGGACTGCAAACTGTGAAAACATGGTTTTTAGAGAGCTTTGTTTAATTGGCTGAAAATCTGCGCGTATAAGCTTGCGCTTAAATCGCTGCTGCTGCTGGATAATATGATTGAGACGATCCAGTTGTAGCTCCGTTAATTTTGAGCGCAGAATGGTCCATAACAGCAAACGTTCCAAGGCCGGAGATTGTTCTCCGGAATATAACTTTATGAGTTGATTGCTATAGTCTTCTGAACGAATAGCTTGACGTATCTTTACTAAAATATCTGCTACATCAAACGCAATAGTGATCCTAAGCTGGTCCTGAGGGTTTTCACAAACCTTCTGAATCGTATGGGTAGGCGCGGGTTCAGGCTGAATAAAATAAGCTGCTAATTGTTTTTCGAGAGGACTAGAACTACAAATTTCATTTTTTAAGATACAAATGGACATTTGATCCAGTCCGCTGTTTTTCAGGAATTGTGTATAGTAAAAACCGTATTTTAACAGTTCTTTACAACGCACCTTTTCCTCAGGAAAACATTCGATAATACAAGCGTTGATCAGATGTTCTGCATCTTCAATATCTGAAAATAAATCAAATTTTTGATGTTTTAGTCTATAGATCCAGCATTTCACAATATCGTGTAGCACAAACGTTTTTGTATAGCTGACTGAAAAATCAGGGTCATTTATACGCTGATTACCGAAATGCCGGTTCGGGATCTCGAGTGAAACAATATGATTCAGATTTAAAAAACTTTGAAATTTATTTGTTTTTAAAATGATTTTTAAAAACTTTTGCAGTTCGGTATTGTTATAAATGCCATTGAATAATATTGAACTGATCAAACAAAAGCCAAGTGATTGGGTTGGACTGAAGTCATTATGTTTTGTCCAGTAAGCAATCATATTCTGGGCAAATTGAGTAACTTTTTTACCATGTTTTAAGGTTTCAATATTTTGTTGCGGCAGAGTCCTTTCGTGCCTCACGGGTGCGGCAGGCACCGGATACTTTTGATTCGATAAAAGATTAAAACGCTGGATATATTGAGCAAATTCTATACGTGCCCTTTGGTAGCTTTGGATATTTGACTTACAGTGCTCTAAAAGTCGATCGTCAACTTGTCGAAAAATTTCTGGATAGTTTTCGGGTGTCAGTTCTGTATATTTTTCGCTAAACAATTTCAGAAGAAATGCTTTGTTCTTTTTAAGTTTTTCTAGACGTTTTAAGGAATGTGGATGTTTGCTCATGTAATCGCTATTCCTGTAAACGTTGACATACTTTTAAGTTCTAAAATTCCGACCAGCTTGTCTTGTGCTGCTCTAATTTGATCGTAATCTGTTGTCTGAAAACCTGAATAGCGGTCAAACAGTTCCTGCATGGGCTCATCGTGACCAAAGATGCCTTTGACTACATCTTCATTGCAGTATTGTGCAAAAAAATAACGAGCGAAGTGGCGGGTCCAATTGCGCTGAAAGGCTATTTCTGTACAGTATTTTTGAATATCAGAAAGTTTTAAATTTCGGACATATCCTTGTGGATCGTAAAATAATAGAAAGGGGCATTCACCATCGAAGACCTCTTGAATTGCTTGTACTTGTTCATTGGACAGATAGGCTTTTGTGAGATCCAGAAAGTATTTCAAATACTTTAGGTAATGCTGTATTTCATCACGAAGATAATCGTTAAACGGTATATATCGTCCAATGGTACCCGAATAACGCTGCTCTTTATCTGCAACAGCCATCAATTGATTGTCGAGGTCAATATAATCTAGATTGGGCGGAAAGGATTCACTCGGCCGTGCTGAAGTTATCAGCATGCAAATATGCCACAGCCAGATTGAATAATATTTCAGGGTCTCAAAAGGATTGGGATGTTCCCGCACTTGCCGGTCAAGCTGGTAAAAAAAAGATTTCACAAATGGCAGATTAGGTGTTTGCTGACTACCAAAAGAATGCGGGTTGCTGAATTCTTCAAGATATTCAGTTTCCAGCTGAGGAACAGTCAAAGTTAGAGTTTGAGTATAAATATCAATAATATCAAAGATCTGTGTTGAAGAGTAATGGCATGAAATATAGTGCTGAACACTTTCTCCATTGAGTAGTTTGCTTTCCAGCTCATACCCCATTTCATTTAATGCAATATCACTGAGTAAGCGAGGAAGATTTTGTGATGTTAACTGGAAGGTCAGCCCTTTATTAATTTTTCGTAAATACTCCTGTATCTTGAAATCAATCTCAACACCATCCATTTTTTTCAACTGACTTAGATTTTCTAGATAATATTTAGGCAGAGGAATCGTAAAAGAATTCACGGTATTCAACCTATGTTCTCTTAAAACAAAATCATTGAATTTAGAGACTTCAAAGCTTTGCTTAAAGAAACATTTTTGAGGTTTCAGTGATACCTCTTTGTTTTTTGTACTGACTCGTAAATTTTTTTGAAATACCGGCAGATCTTTATAATGAGTAAGACTGAGGACTGAAAATAAAAGCAGGGTATGAATTGGAGAGTTTTCTGCCTGTTCAAATAAAATTTGCATAATGTACTGTGCGGTAGGCAAATCGAAGACACGAGGATTCGACTTGCTCATTAGCTCATTCTTGTTTTGATGCAGAATTTTATTTTTGAGATTATTGATCTGAGCTGTAATAGAACATTGCTCTAGTGAGTTAAATTCAAAATTATGATCTTCAACTTTTTCTATAATTTTATCCTCACGTGGCTGTTTTGCCATACCTCGTTCAAAATAAGTCTGATGTGTTTTTTCATCATCGAGAGACATTCTTGATGTCTTCTTAACATCAGTTTGAGCAAGTTCCTGGGCGCTTGGATTGCTTTGACGATGTCTTTTTTGACGATCTGATTGCGTATGCACATAGGTATAAATAACGCGGATATCTGCCAGCTGACCTATTTGCTGTGCACTTAACTTTGGTTTGGAAAGGTTAAGTAACTCCTTATTCTCTCTTTCAGCTTTATTTAGAAACTCAAGCAGATTGTCTAATTGGAGAGCAAGGATAGGTAAGAAATTGTAAAGCCAATGATATTCCCGCTTTGTACTGGCTAAACGAAAACGCCTACAAAGATTAGCTACAGTAGCTGCATGTTCTTTGCTATCAAGTAATTCAATACATTGATTATTGAAAATGGCCCATTTCAGTGCATTTGATTGATATGCTGATGGGGTGTTGATCAGTGCCAGGAGATAATGCGCCAATGGATATTTACTAATCGATAGATCAGTAGGATGCTGAGTCATAATTTTAATTAGTTTAACGACTTCAGCTGGTTGGATGAAATCATTGAGCTTAAAGAAGTCCTGATCATTTTCCAGTTTTGCTTCCGCCAGTGCTTGATAGAAGTCTCGAAATGGCTCAAGCTTTAATTCTTGAGTATCTTCTAAATAACTATATCCGTTCATGATGAAATGCCCGCCAGAATTTTTTCTAATGACAGTGGGCCTGCATAATTTGAAATAGAACTTACTGGACTTTTGGATTTAGACAGTCCTGATAATTCTCGTAGATGATTGATAGTTAAAACTTCCTGACCGAAAACTTCCTGAAGATGTGCAGCTAAGTATTGTTCATTTAGCCAATTTGAAATGACGTCTAATCCATGAATTGAGTGGTGTAATCCGGAACACAGTAAGGCCCTTACTTCGCTTAAAGCCTGGATGGTGAATTCGTAGGAATTATTTTTCTCATAAGCTCTGAACTTAAATTCATTTTTATTCTTGTTGTAAAAATAGGCATAGATCCAGCTGAAATGACTACTAAAAAAATAGAGATCCGGTTTATTAGTTGTCAGGAGCGGGATGTCGATATTCTGTTTAAAAGTAAAATCCAAATGATAGTTTTGCTGTTTTTCATTAAGCTGAAAAAATAAAGCTATCCAAACTTGGTAGGCATGCATACAGTTTGGGTAGCATATTAATTGCAGGTTTTTTGCAGGTACGCGGCAATTTGGTACGTTTTTCTTTTTTACAGACATATAGTGATGCTTCCCCATATTTGTGCCAAACGGCTGAAAATAAAACAATATATTCATGTTTTTTTTAGTAGGGGAGCAATGGCTGAATATACCTTATATTGTGTTGTTAAATTATAAAAACCCTATATATAGTATTTCTGATTTTTTTTTTAATGGTAATTAAAGCCAAACAGAAATAATTTTTTAATAAGCATGTAGACAAATTTAACTTGATTAATAAAAGGAGCCGCATATGGAAATTAAACAACTGAAACAGATAGAAGTCGTTACAGATGTTGTATGTGATGTATGCAACCAATCAACGAAATTGGAGTTTGGAGCTTTATCGGCGCATTGGGGCTATGGTTCCAAGCATGACGGGGAAAGATATGAATTGCAGTTATGTGAGAAATATTTTTTTTATGCACTGGCGACCTTAAAAAGAAAACATTTGGGTGAGCAGATTTTTGATGAAAATTTTGACCCCGTAACATTGGATGAGTTTGGGTTGAAATAAAATCTTTGTAACTCTTAATCACTTTGATTTCTGATAAGTTTTAAAAATCAAACGTAAAGAATACGGCGTCAATGTATGACGCCAAACTCATAAAATTTGTTTAAATAATTATTGGAAAAGGATATTTTAACGATAACTTTCGTTCAAAATTGATGACAAGAATGGAACAGCTTAATCCATCAGATTTAAAAGCAATATTACATTCCAAACGTGCCAATGTTTATTATCTTGAATATTGCCGTGTTATGCAAAAAGATGGCCGAGTTTTGTATTTGACTGAAGCCAAAAATGAAAATCAATACTGGAATATCCCGATCGCCAATACTACGGTCATCATGCTTGGTACAGGAACATCCATTACTCAAGCAGCTATGCGAATGCTGGCAAGTGCAGGTGTATTGGTTGGATTTTGTGGCGGTGGTGGTACACCACTTTTTATGGGCACAGAAATTGAGTGGATGACCCCGCAAAGCGAATATCGTCCTACTGAATATATGCAAGGATGGATGCAGTTTTGGTTTGATGAAAACAAGCGTTTAAATGTTGCTAAACAATTTCAACAAGTGCGTATCGAATTTATCAAACAAACTTGGACGAAAGACAGAGATTTAAAGGCTGAAGGATTTTATTTGGATGATCTAGATGTTCAAAATGCACTGGATGGATTTTCCCAAAAAATTTCGCATTTAAATAAAGTCGGGGATGTATTACTGGCTGAAGCCGCAATGACGAAGCAGTTGTATAAGATTGCACTGAAATGTACAGGCTTGAAAGATTTTAGTCGTAACCCTGAACAGGGTGATTTAGCCAATGATTTTTTAAATCATGGCAATTATTTGGCCTACGGATTGGCAGCGACCACACTTTGGGTACTGGGTATTCCACATGGTTTTGCTGTAATGCATGGTAAAACCCGTCGTGGTGCATTGGTGTTTGATGTCGCAGATTTAATTAAAGATGCTGTTGTTTTGCCATACGCATTTATTTGTGCCAAAGAAAAAATGACCGAGCAAGAATTTCGACAGCAGATCTTGCAGAAATTTACCGAGCATAAGTGTTTGGACTTTATGTTTGATCAAGTGAAGGCTGCGGCTTTGTCATCTGCGCATGGAGATGAGGCATGATCGTGACCTTTATTTCTCAATGTGAAAAAAAAGCAATATCACGTACCCATCGTGTGTTGGATGCCTTTGCAGATCGAATTGGAGATAACACTTGGCAAACCGTGATTACAGAAGAAGGTTTCATTGCCGTTAAGAAGCTGTTACGTAAGACTGTCACCAGAAATACCGCAGTGAGTTGCCATTGGATTCGTGGGCGACGCAGAAGTGAATTGCTTTGGGTGGTGGGGAATCGTAATAAGTTTAATAGTGAAGGCATTGTGCCTGTGAATCGAACTGCAAAAAGTTTACAGCCATGGAAATCATCACATTTATGGCAGAATTTAGAACTTGTTGCTATTGCATCAGGAATAGCAGGCTTATTTCATGATTTTGGAAAAGCCAATGATCTATTTCAAGCGAAACTCAATCCCGAAATTAAAACTGAAAAAGGTTATGAGCCGTACCGACACGAATGGATTTCATTAAAAATATTTGAAGCTTTTGTTGCCGATCAAAACGATCAACAATGGTTAGCACAATTAGGAAATTTACAGTCTTCTGATGAAAATAAATGGTTAGAAAAATTAGTAAAAATGCAGTCAAGATCAAAACTTGGAGATATATTTTCCCATTTACCACAATTTGCACAATTGGTTGCGTGGCTCATCGTTAGTCATCATCGTTTACCCATTTATCCTTTTTTTGAAGATCAACCACCTGTGCTTAATATCAATAAGTCAGGTTCATTACAATATGCAGATTTATCCCAATATTGGTTGTCTGAATGCGATGTGAAATGGAATTCTCCTAATTGTATTAAATATGAATGGTCGCAAGCAGAAATAGATAAAAATTGGACATTTAGTTTTGGTCTACCTGTTCGTAGTCAAGAATGGCGTTTGAAAGCACAATTACTTTCAAAAAGAGGCTGTAACCAGATTAGTCAAATTCAGCAATTGAATTGGTTAAATGATCCTTTAACTATGCATTTATCGCGTTTAATGTTGATGATGACTGATCATTGGTATTCTGCTCAAGATGCAAGGGGAGAGTTACAAGATCAAAGCTATCAAGCGTATGCTAATACAGATAGTGAGCGAAAATTAAAACAAAAATTAGATGAACATAATTTAGCAGTCGGTTTTTATGCATATATTTACAGTCGTAAACTTCCACAATTCATTGCTGAATTACCTGAATTAGGAGTAAATCAAATATTGGATCGGGGTTTTGAAAATGCTGATCCACAGTTGAGTGAATGGCAAGATAAAGCAGTCAAACTTTGCAAAAAATTGAATATACGCAGTAATGAGTGTGGTTTCTTTGGCATTAATATGGCGAGTACAGGAAAGGGCAAGACAATTGCGAATGCTCGTATTATGTATGCTTTATCTGATATTGAAAAAGGAACTCGCTTTAGTATTGCTTTAGGTCTTAGAACGCTTACAACGCAAACAGGCGATGCACTTAAACAAAACCTTAAGTTGGATGAAAGTGATATTGCAACCATTATTGGTTCAAGTGCAATCCAACGTATACAAAAGGCAATGCAACAAGATAAAGGTACACAAAAACAAGAGCAGTTATTAGTAGATTTAGAAAAAAATGAATTTGCCATGCGTGGTAGTGAGAGTTTAGAAGACACAGAAGATTGTTTTGATGTTGATTATCCTAATATAGAACCTGATAGCTTATTAAAAACATGGTTTAGTAAAGATCCCAAAATTCAAAAATTATTACATGCGCCTATTTTGGTCAGTACCATTGATTATTTAATTCCCGCTACTGAAAGTTTAAGAGGCGGGCGTCAAATAGCACCGATTTTACGATTACTAAGTTCCGATTTAATTTTAGATGAGCCTGATGAGTTTGGACTTGATAATTTACCTGCACTTTCTCGTTTGGTGAATTGGGCAGGGATGTTAGGTGCTAAAGTTTTATTATCCAGTGCGACAATTCCACCGGCTATGGCTTTTGCATTGTATGAGTCCTATGTATCGGGTCGGCAAAAATATCAACAAGCGATGCTAGGACATCAGCAAAAAAAACCGATTGTATGTGCTTGGTTTGATGAGTTTGCTGTAAAAGATATAGAAGCTTCAAATGTGGCTGAATTTTGTAAGCACCATGTTCTCTACGTCAATGATCGAATAAAAAAACTTAGAGAAGATGAAAATAAATTAAGAAAAGCCAAAATATTAGATATTCAACAAGGTCAGAGTATTCAAGAAAAAGTAGTCAATACATTACTAAAGGGAATTGCTGAAGCACATGCTTATCATCATCAATCGAATGAAAAAGGTATCGAAATCTCTTTAGGTGTCATTCGTTTTGCCAATATTAATCCGCTTGTTCAGGTTGCCCAATATTTATTGACTCAGCCTATTGATGATCAAACTATGCTTCATTACTGTGTTTATCATAGTAAATTTACCTTGGCACAACGCTCTTTTATTGAAGAAAAATTAGATAGAATTTTAAATCGAAAAACTGCAGATAAAATTTGGACACAACCTGAAATTTCGAGTGCAATCAATCAATACCCAAACATTAAAAGACATATTTTTATTGTATTAGCGACATCTGTCTGTGAAGTTGGGCGAGACCACGACTATGATTGGGCAATTGCTGAACCAAGCTCTATGCGTTCATTGGTGCAGTTAGCGGGGCGTATTCAAAGACATCGCAAGCAAAATGTTATGAAAGAAAATTTATTTATTCTGAATCAAAATATTCGTGCTTTACAAAATAATAAAGTTGCATTTACCAAACCTGGTTTTGAAGGCAATGATAAAAGCGGTCGTAACTTGAATGAAAACAAGGAAATCCGAACTTTACTTGCAATAGAACAGTACCAATATATTAATGCCGTTCCGAGTATTTGTTTTATCAAACCACCATCAAAAGCAGAGCTTCCAGTTTTTAATGATTTGGTTACGCTTGAGCAAACTGCATATACCATGACTTTATTGGGTGCACGTGATGAGGATAATCATGCAAGATTATGGTGGTGTAATGCTCTGTCTTGGAGTGGTGAATTACAAAGACGTCAGCCATTTCGAAAATCTCAAGCTGAAAAGAGTTTGTATCTTCTTCCGAATAGCGCGGGAAAAATGCAATGGAATAGCTACGATGAAAAAACCTATACATTTTCTATTGTTGATGAAATTCGAAGTTTTAAAAAATTAACTTTTCACCAAAATAGTCAAATGTGGTTTGGTGCAGATGAAAATCAACGTTATCAAGAAATTGAAGATATTTTAGAAAGCTCACAAAGGCAAGTTGTTCTAAATTATGGTGAAGTGTCACTGTTAGATGATGCAAATATTCAATATTACTATCACCCTTTTTTAGGTGTGTTTTTAGATAAAAAATTATAGGAGATTATAATGAATGTTGATGTGGTACATGCCAGTATTGAAAGTTTTTTAAGGCAACGTATAGATAAAAAAGTAGAAGCTGAGCGAAAAAAGTTGAAAGAAGCATTTACAGATGAGCATTTATCCAAGATTCATAGTGACCATGAAATTGTATCTTGGATGAATTATATTGCTGAAAATGCGAGTAAGGTCAGTTTGAATGTCAGTCATGTCGCAAAACTCACACATTCTAGTAATAAAGCCATTAATTTAGTCGACTCTATTCCACAACAAAAACATCACTACTTGCTGACGACACAAACTGCAAATGTCGATGAAGTAGATAGTGCATACACGGATGCAAGTTATGCACCTGTTGCTGAATTTCTAAGTTTTAATGTTATAGATTCGGGGAAAAATTTAGGGCAATTTTTAGCAGAAAATGAAATTTATTTAAGTAAAATTTCAGATAATCCTGAGGTGCGAAAACAATGGAAAACTCAAATTTCTGAAGCCTATGTGGCTAAAAAATTAAGTAGTCACGTATTGGCTAAACAAGTCTATATTCCTGTGAATCATAGCTATCATGTTATTTCACCTGTTAAATCAAGTGCTTTAGCACATAAAATTTTTGAAAAAATTTCACTAAGTCGTTCTAAAGACACACCTGTTAATCAAGCCAGAAAGCAGAATGTTAGCTATGACGGTATTTATACATTTTTTCCTAAAACTGCTTTTTTAAGCGTGACGAAAAGTAATCATCAAAATGCATCCAAATTAAATGGTACACGTCGGGGAGGTTTATATTTTTTCCAAGCAAATCCGCCACAATGGAAGAAAGATTCTTTACCACCTCAGACAATGGCACAATTTTTAGCACGTTGCCGTACAAGTAATAGCTTAGAAATATTCAAAGAGATTAAACGCTTATTTTATGTGATGAAAAAAGAAAACCTGAGTATTAATTTAAATCGTAGAAATATTTTAACAGAATTGGTCGAATCACTTGCGGATGAAGTCATTCATCAAGTTTTATGGATACAGCAAAGTTATACCAAAGGTTGGTCGAATGATATGGAAATTGAACCTTATTTACGTTCATTTTTAGATCCTATTGAAAATAATCAACATGAAGATAAAGAATATATCGATGAATTTACAGAACAAGTTGCTAAATGGATTAATAAAAATATGGGGGAAAAATATGAGCGTAGAGAATTAAAAGCCATTTGGTTTAATACTTTACATCCTATTTTAAAAGATTTTCATGCGGTATTAACAGTGGAATCAGCCGAATGACTTCATATATTTTATTAGAAAAAATTAGAGTTGAAGATGCAAATTGTATTGCAGGTTTTACATATGGTTTTCCTGCAATCACAGGATTTTTAGGCTTTACCCATGTACTTTCTCGTAAATTTAATGCTGAGTTCGGCATAGAAATTATAGGTTGTGCGATTTTTAGCCATGATTTTACCTTACATACTAATGAACAATATGATGTTCATTTTATTCAAAGTAAACGTCCCCCTGTAACTTTACAAGGTCAGAAATATCGTGCTGAGGCTAATAAAACACCACCAATTATTGAAGAAGGAAAAATGGATTTAACAGTTTCCTTACTTTTGCAATGTAAACAGGTGTTATCAGGTGCAGATGAACAGAAAAATATTTATAAAAATTCTCTGAAAAAATGGGTTTATCAAGCACGTTTAGCAGGTGGAAGTATTCCAAATATTAAAAATATTAGTTTTTGGACAGAAGAATCAAACATAAACAAATTAAAAAGAAAACTTCTGCCTAGTTTTGTATTGCTTGATGCAACATCCGCTTTAGAAAAGCATGTCGAACAATCGAAAATAAATCATCCAAATTCAGATTTTTTTGATTTATGGACAGATTTTTTTGCCTATAAAGCTGAATCCAAAATTGATGAAGATCAGCAAACTGTGCAATGGGTGCGTAAGGATAAGCCAAATCCGAGAGATTGGTTTGTGCCATTGATGATTGGTTTTAAAGGGATTAGTCCATTGTATAACGGACAGGATGTGGAACATCATCGCGATCCACAATATCCATTTAGATTTGTTGAGTCTGTGCATAGTATTGGTGAATGGCGTAGTACACATAGAATACAAAATTTATCTGATTTGATTTGGACATATCACATCGAGGATGAATGGTATTTATGCCAACAGAATCAACAGTTTCAAACTGAGATAGAACCTATTGAACAACTACAACCAGCATCAAATAATGATGGTGCATTTAACTATGATTTTTAAACACTCTTTCTAATTAATTGAAAAGGAAAAAATAAAATGGCGAAGAAACCTAAAGTAGCAACTGATAGTGCAAAAGTTCCAAGCGTACTTGCATTTAATCGTAAAATTGAGCCTTCTGATGCATTAATGCAATCAGGTTTGTGGTCAGAGCGTGCGAATCCGACTGCATGGAAAAATATTGATTTGCATGAAAAACGTAATCGGGGTACAAAAAGTCAATATGGTGTTGATGACGCGGAAAAAACAGATCCAAATTTAGTCTGGGGCGATGATGCGCGTCTACCATTTGAAGCAGATACCTTAAAAGTTTTCTTTACAGTGAAGTTTTTAGGTAATATTGCTGAGCCTACTACGCATAATCGACCTGAGTTTGAAGTCAAATTAAAAGAAAAATTCTCAACTTATCAAAAAAATATTGGATTTTTAACATTAGCAAAACGTTACGTTCAAAACTTAGTGAATGCGCGTTTTTTATGGCGTAATCGACTAGGTGCAGAAAAAATAACAGTTGAAATTAAAAATACTGAAACTTGTCAGATTTGGAGTTTTGATGATGCATATCAATACTCATTAAATAACTTTGATGAAATTACTGATAAACAAGTTATCGAGATTGCGGAATTAGTTGCTAAAAGCTTTAGTGAGGATGATTATTTATTACTAGAGGTAACTGTATTTGCTAGAGTTGGGCAAGGACAGCATATTTTCCCATCTCAAGAGATGGTTATGGATACACCTAAAGGGCAAAAGTCTAAATACTTATATCAAGTTAAAACTAATCAAGGTATGTGTGCAGGTATTCATTCTGAGAAAATTGGTAATGCCATTCGAACGATTGATAATTGGTACACAATAGAAAATATTGAATCAGTAAAAGCACCTATTGCAGTTGAACCATATGGCTCAGTACCAAATCGTGGGCAGGCATATCGTATTAGTAAAACCGATTTTTATACACTACTGATTAACTGGTTAGAAAACGAAGATATTTCTGAAGATGACCAACATTTTGTTGTTGCAAATTTAATCCGTGGCGGTGTATTTGGTGGAAATGATTAATTATGAAATTTTATCAGGAAATTACCTTGATTGATCAAGCTGAAATTTCCCCATATTTCATTTGGTCTAAACTTTATGCCCAGTTGCATATTGCCTTAGCGGAACATAAAAATGCTAATGAAAAAGGAAATATTGGGATAAGTTTCCCCAAATATATTTATGAGGATGGTGATGAGGCTAAAAAATCAAAAGTGCATTTGGGCGATAAACTTCGTATCTTTGCTGAAGATCAAGCAGCTTTAGAAAACCTAAATATGTTTCAGTGGTTAGAGCGTTTAACTGATTACGTTCATATTACGTCTATACGTGAAGTACCTGAAAATATTAAGGGTTATGCAACATATAGCCGTAAGCAAGTGAAAACCAATGCTGAGCGTTTGGCGCGTCATCGTGTAAAGCGTGGCGATATTGGTTTTGATGAAGCATTGGCGCGATATAGCAATGTAGTTACCACTACAGATTTACCTTATATCCAAATGAAAAGTTTAACATCTGACAAAAGTTTTAAGCTTTTCATAGAAAAGAAAAATGCTAATCAATCTGAGACTCAGGTTTTTAGTACCTATGGTTTAAGTTCGGAATCATCAGTACCCGAATTTTAACCCAATATTTTTTCACTCTTTAACAGCTTAATAAAATCAATAGGTTATGACAGTGAGTAAAAACTTTGGTCTTTTATTAGATTTTGGTCTTAACTTGCTGTTATAACTTTATTTTTTTCTTTAAAATTACTGTTCACTGCCAGATAGGCAGCTTAGAAAATCTGGATTAGGTTTACAAACTTGAGTTGGTGGTTCACTGCCAGATAGGCAGCTTAGAAAATATTATTTCAAATTGCCAACTAACTTTTTGGGTTCACTGCCAGATAGGCAGCTTAGAAACTTAACCTATCGCCCCGAATTTCGGGGCCTCTGTTCACTGCCAGATAGGCAGCTTAGAAAATTCGACCATACTTTAGTGCATTGTTTAAATCGTTCACTGCCAGATAGGCAGCTTAGAAAATCGCAGACGTAGAGAGTTGTTTATAGTTTCAGTTCACTGCCAGATAGGCAGCTTAGAAAAACATCTACGCAGCGAGGGAGTCGCGTGTATTGTTCACTGCCAGATAGGCAGCTTAGAAAAAAAAACTGCGTAGTCCCAATGCTCGGTATCAGTTCACTGCCAGATAGGCAGCTTAGAAAATCAATGCCGCAAAAGCTTCGTTACCATTTAGGTTCACTGCCAGATAGGCAGCTTAGAAAATTAGTGAGATCCGGTCTTATGTCCGAAAGGCGTTCACTGCCAGATAGGCAGCTTAGAAAAAGATTAAACAATACAACTAACTGTAAAGCGAGTTCACTGCCAGATAGGCAGCTTAGAAAACTAAGCAATCCACCTTGAGCGGCTGCGCCAGGTTCACTGCCAGATAGGCAGCTTAGAAAAAAAGCTCTTCGGTTACAGAATAAGTGCGCTTGTTCACTGCCAGATAGGCAGCTTAGAAAATCGCATTTATTCATGTCGATTGAATCAAATTGTTCACTGCCAGATAGGCAGCTTAGAAAATCGCATTTATTCATGTCGATTGAATCAAATTGTTCACTGCCAGATAGGCAGCTTAGAAAAGTATCATGTTGATTCTGGACATACTGATATTGTTCACTGCCAGATAGGCAGCTTAGAAACGAACTTTACTCTTAGCCAACTCAGATGCAATGTTCACTGCCAGATAGGCAGCTTAGAAAAATCAAAAGGTATGGGGAAGTTACAGAAAGGTGTTCACTGCCAGATAGGCAGCTTAGAAAGTCTGCAATTTCACCGCGTGTTGTTGCCTGAGGTTCACTGCCAGATAGGCAGCTTAGAAAGTCTGCAATTTCACCGCGTGTTGTTGCCTGAGGTTCACTGCCAGATAGGCAGCTTAGAAATTCCTCGTGGGCCTAACTTTGCCGCCGCGAGCGTTCACTGCCAGATAGGCAGCTTAGAAAAACAAGAAAAGAAAAACCCCGCCAAGTTAGTTGTTCACTGCCAGATAGGCAGCTTAGAAATCTTGTTTATTTATGAAGTTGAATGTCCATCTGTTCACTGCCAGATAGGCAGCTTAGAAAATTTGTAAACCTTCTCGCTTTCTTTGTAAAACGTTCACTGCCAGATAGGCAGCTTAGAAATCTCAATGGCTCTGGATAATCTCTTTCGCACCGTTCACTGCCAGATAGGCAGCTTAGAAAATTACCCATGAAGCGCCTAAATCTTTAGCCCAGTTCACTGCCAGATAGGCAGCTTAGAAATCATCATCAATAAACAACAACCTGATCTTAAAGTTCACTGCCATATAGGCAGCTTAGAAGTTTTTAAATTTGTATGCTTGGCTTGGGTTATCGTTCACTGCCATGTAGGCAGCTTAAAAAGACGAACAAGAGGCGTTAAAAACGACAAATGGATTTAGTTCTATTTTGAGAACTTTATAAATAAAAAATCAAATTATATCAGTATTATAATTGGCTTGAGTGAAGATTTTTTTATCTACTTATTCTTCGATCATCCCAGTAGCACGGCACTACAATCAAGTTGTTTTCATGTAACCGTGACCATAACCGAACTCCTAAATCCTGCTGCATGGTCTGCACTGTAAAATTAGAAATAAGCAACGTGGATTTCATGTTGTCATAACGATTATATAAAACCTTATGTACCAGTTCTAGACGTTTCTCATGCCGGTCATGCAGGCCATATTCATCAATCACCAATAAATCAAAACTAGAAAAATGGTCGATTACTTCTTTTTCAGAGCGTGAAGCATCTGACCAGGTGTCCATTATTTTTTGAGCAATTTCTGCACTAGTATAGTAGCGTGCAGATTTTGTACTGTTATACAGAATGTTGCGAATGATTGATGCACTCAGATGGGTTTTTCCTGTACCCGGTGTGCCGATGAGTAGCAGATTCGGATGATGGTCAGAAATAATTTTTTGTGCAAAGGCCTGACATAGCTTGATGGCATTGTCTTGTGCAGGACATGCAATCACATAATTCTTGAAGCCACAGTCAAGGTGGCGTTTATTAAGTCCTGAATTTTTGATTTTCTGCTGCAGTAAGCGCTGTTGCATTTCGTTTTCATAAGCTGCATTGGAGTGGTGGACGGTTTCTTTCGCACACAATTTACAGAGCCTGTGACCAGCAATTTCTATCAGGGGTATATGATGGGTAGAGCAAAGTGTTTTCGTTTCTTCTGCGCGAATCTGGAGCGTTTTAAGCATAATATTCATGGTTATTCTCCTAAATCCATTTGGAATTTTCTAAAAAATTATCATTTTTTTCTTCAAAATTTGAAGATGAAGATGAAGATGAAGATGAAGATGAAGATGAAGATGAAGATGAAGGGCATTGCTTGAGATTGGTCGGAGCAATGCTCGGGTTCTCCTCAGAGGATGCTTGAGCATTTTTTTGCATTTGCTTGTTAGATGCTTGAGCATTACTTGCGGATTTGTTCCAGCGTGCTTGAGCTGCATTTTTAGCTTTATCAGATTTCATCTGCTGATTTTGTAAAGCCTGGCTTCTTAAACTGGTCAAAAAATTTGAATGAATCTGTTCAGACTCGATTTCAAACAATTCCAATGCCATCAGCGTATTCAACAAAGTTCTAGCTTTTGTCTGCTGCGGTAATTTTGTGATGCTGCAGACTGTCGCTAGATCATGAGGAATAGCCCCATTTTTCCAAAAATCCATCATTAACAGCAGTGCTGCACCAATTTGCTCTGCGGTCATTCGTGCAAATTTTGCCTGTAAGTCGCCAATATAGAGTGGCATCCAAATTGAAATATCTTTATGCATATTTTCACCTTTTTATAGGTATAGAAGGGCTAAGGTCATCAATTAGATGACCTTATATATTTGTTTGATCAGGGAATTAGGCTCATTAGCCGGATGCGGGCCTGTCTGGCTAAATCATCGTAATGGGCTTGTCCATCATCCAGCAGTCGTTGTAGCCAAAGTCTCAACGCCTGGTGATCATCGAAACATTTGTTGATCTCCAGCAAAAAAGCCAGATTGTGCAGTTTGGGAATATGTAGCTCATGAATTAATTCACGCGCGACCATATCTGCTTCAGGGCTAACTACCACGCCGCCAAAGAAAGCTTTACTGTTCATGTGCTCAGTCTCTCCAACATGGCTTCAAAAGCACTGCCATCACGACGGGTAACATTTGGAATGTAGCGGCTATAGACCCGGAACAGCATTTCAGTGGTTGAATGTCCCAATTGGCGTGCGATCCATTCCGGGTTTTCACCGGCAGATAACCACAGAGTTGCTGCGGTATGGCGGGTTTGATAGGCTCTTCGAGGCTTCAGTCCTAGAAAGCGCAAGATCGGATGCCAGACACGTTTATTCACCAAACGATAATCTAGAGGCCCACCATCACGATTGCAGAAAACAAAACTGGATTTACCATTATTTAAGGTTTTCTGTTGCAGAAAGGCTTGATAAACCCGATCATTCATTTGGATGGTGCGGTCAGAACCATAAGTTTTAGTTCCACCCAAAACACCATTTACCAGTGCTTCTCTAATATGGATTTCACGACGCTGTAAGTCGATATTTTTCCATTGAAGACCATCGATTTCACTGGTACGCATACCTGTGAAAAAACGAATAGTGTAATAAGGCTTAAAATCATCACGCACCATTGTGAGAATTTTATGCACCTCTTCCAGAGAAAAGGGAGTGACTTCAATCTTACTTTCCTTCAGATTGTTAATATTTTTATAAGGCGACTCAAACTCGTATCGTTCAGCCGCATCATTGAGTATCATACGTAAAGGCGTCATGATTTGATTAATCCGCGATGCTTTCAGAGTTGTCTGATTATTTCCGTGTGTCACTTTGGCGAGGGAGGCACGGAAATTCAGCAAGTCTGATTTTTTAATTTTTGTCATTACCTGATTTCCAAAAGCAGGAATCAAATATTTCTTCATGACAATTTGAATTTTTTCCTGATAGGAACCTCTCCATTCAATTCGTCTTTGATTGAACCAAATGTGTGCATAATCTTTGAATAATGGAACATTAGTTTGCACAGCAATTTGCTGACTTCTTTTCTCTTTAAACTCCTCAAGACGTTTACTTTTTGGAAAGTACTTTTCGTACTCAAAAGTTCCCAAAATAATCTCAGCTTCAAGCTGTTCAAGACGTTTTTTTAAAATACGTCGGTTATATGCGTTATCTTCAAGCGTTGTGGTTTCTCTGCAACGCATTCCCATATAACGGAAGTCAGCAATGAGCTTTCCACTTCTTTCACGAATAGTAGCCATACATTAAACTCCTATTGCAACGCTTCCATGCTTAAACCAGTAAACTTAAGCATTTCAGTTTCGATACGTTCCCAAACAAAAAGAATTTTACGGCCACCGAATGGGCGAATGTAATGAACACCCTCAATGAACACGCTATCTTTAAGTTGGTTGCGAATAGTACGAGCGTCGTACTGAATTTTTTCAGCCAGTTGTTGGGCGGTAAGGTAGGTATATGTCATAATTGTATTCCTGTAAGAATTCATTGGATGTAAGTAATTATTCATCCATAGACGTAAAATAACCTTAAATTTAATTGAATGCAATTAAATTTTCATCGGATTAGTGGAGTTTTTAATGGTTATTTGTAAATTACCAATTTTATTGGCAGAAAGAAAAATGCGGGTTGCTGATTTAATTCGTGGTACTGGAATTAATAAAACGACTTTGCATAAACTTTATAATGGAGAGTTGACCCGAATCGACTTAGATACAATTGATCGCATTTGCGAGCATTTAAATATCCAAGTCGGGGATTTATTTGTTTTTGAAAAAAATAATAAAGATCAAAATCTTGGGTAGTATTTTGGGCACAAATGGTCACAAAAAAATGGTCATGGTCACAAATTTTTATTTAGAAATAGACTTTAAGAAAATGAAAGGCAATGACTGGATATTTTGTAAATATTTTAAGAGAATTTAATGTAATTTAAGATCATTTATAAAAGATGGGCACATTTCGGTCACATCGTGGTCACAATTATTTTTTGAGAGAATATAAACAATAGAACAACTACAGTGGTTATAAACATAATCACTGATAAAAAATTAAATAAAATCAATGAAAAAAAGCCCCCATCTTTCGATGAGGGCTTTTTTGAATTTGGAGCGGGAAAAGAGACTCGAACTCTCGACCCCAACCTTGGCAAGGTTATGCTCTACCAACTGAGCTATTCCCGCTTATTGAGCAGTTTTTAATAAAAACTTACACTAAAAAATTTGGAGCGGGAAAAGAGACTCGAACTCTCGACCCCAACCTTGGCAAGGTTATGCTCTACCAACTGAGCTATTCCCGCATGCCGTGTATAATACAGCATGTGAAAATGTGGTCAATCATTTTGTGAAAAAACTTGTATCAATTGCATAAAATAAAACCATTTTCCCCAAAGTGGGGTGTTTTATCAGCAAAGTTGATAGCCGTAAGAAAAATTTGAGCTGGAAAATGATGAATGATTCTGGAACGACAGGCAAAAGATTGAATCAGAACACGTTATACTGAAGCGAGAACTAGAGCCTTTGGGAGTATTATTTTGAATTTAGAACAGCAATTAATTCAACGATTACAAAGTTTGTCACCAAGCCATTTAGAAGTGGTGAATGAATCATCTGGTCATGGTGGTTATTTCCCAGGTAAAGAGTCACATTTTAAAGTGGTTGTGGTGAGTGATGCTTTTGAAGGATTACGTTTGGTACAGCGTCATCAAAAAATTTATGCCGCCGCAGGCGACTTACTCAGTCCTGGAGCGATTCATGCTTTGGCGATTCATGCTTTTGTTGCTTCGGAATGGCAAGGTCAAGCGACTGCTAGCCCTGAATGTGCGCATGCACCCAAATCTAAATAAGGAATATTGAAAAATGGACATGCAGCTGACAGTTAAAATTGTGCATATGATCAGTGTGACCTTACTGATTGGTGTGGTGATTGCGCGCGCTTTTACTTTATTTGTAGGCGTTCAGGGCAATCAACCGAATCCTGTAGCACGTAAACTTTTTGTGGCATTACAACATCTTTCAATGACTTTAATTGTTTTGACGGGTCTGACCTCTTTAGTCATTAAAAACTTTGAGGTGCAATCGTGGTTTTATGCCAAAGTCGTATTATTTCTGGTCTTATTTTCATCTTTAATCAAAGCTTATAAAAAAGATGGGTGGTGTTTCAAAAAGTATGCTGAAACAAAGCAGGTTGAATTTTGATAAAATAGAGAAATGCGAATAACTCTAGAAATCAAATGTCCAACCTG
>NZ_FNPK01000066.1 GCF_900107285.1 Acinetobacter kyonggiensis
ACAACGAAATATGAATCCTGTGCTTGACTTGGAAATGTCCATATAGGACATTTCTATTTGGTTATTAGGTAGGACATTTCTACTTGGGAATAACAGTACTTTAAAATAGTATTAAATTTCAAAAAGTTATGCTATAAGAAATTGGGGACGCAAAACCTAAAAACCCGACTTGGAAACAAGTCGGCTTTTTTATGTACAACTCTGGAAGATATTGCCAATAAAATCGATCAATATTTAATCGAAAGAGTACATTCTTGTGCATTATCAACCCATCCACTGCTCAAATTATCCCCAATTTCTGCGGATAAACCTGTGTAGTTTTCAACCATCTTTGTAAGCATTTGCTCACATTAATTCAAGTCTAAAGCTACTAGTTCACACACTTGAAAATTCATATGATGAGTCCCTCAGGAACAGGATGTTCCAGAACGTAAAAAGGAACTTTATGTTCTAACGCAAGGAATGTGAGGTACAACAGGATGTTATACCAAGAACTGAATACGAAAAACCCCGGCAGGATGCTGGGGTTTTTTATTATGTATCTCGTAGAAAAGATTAAAAGTCTTGAGGATTATCTACAAAATCGGGGTTTAATTAAAACAATTGTTGTAATTAATATATAACTATTGGTATGATTGCTTTGTAGTCTTACGGAACTGGTGGATTTAGTTCTACAAAGTCTCTAACCCATGGAGTGTTAAAGATTAGTATCCGTAGGCAAAGATATAAAAAGACCGGTCAGAAATGATCGGTCTTTTTTCTTGTCAATAAGAAAAGTCCGTAATGCCATCATGTGATATCAAATGTAGTAGCTGTTGATAAGACTTAGTTGATTTGTAGTGACCAAGGGTATCCACACACAACCATGACAAAAGATTTAGTGCACGACGAACCTCAGCTTTCAAACGCTTCAATACTTCGAGCTGATTTGTTGGTTCTGGTACTAATACATTACCAGTTATCATATCCTTAACATCACTAAACTTCCAAACAGGCTCTAAATGGGCAACCCTATTGCGCCAATTTTTTACGACCTTAATGTGATCGATGATCACTTGGTGATGCTTATCTGGATCCATTCCAATGAAGTGTGGAAAGATAATAGGGAATAGTTTGTTCCAATCAATTAAAGCGCCATTGTCATATTTTTTAGCAGACAAAACGTAGGACCATTTACCAAACTCAAGCTTAGATATAATGATCTGAGGCAAGAGATTTAAGTTCCGCTTACCTTTATGAGTAATCTTTCGAAAAGCTTTGCCTGTTTCAGTAAAAATATCATTACCATTACGGTCTATTTTTGGGTTTTCATCCTTATCTAAATCAACAAAGCTGAAGTGTTCATACCAAGAAAAATTACTATTTATCAATCCCGTGAACTTAAATGACACTTCTTCACTAAGTGCTATATGTATTTTATTTCTAAGACATATCTCAATAGTGCTCATTAAAATATAAAGCTCAGATGATAATGCTTGATTCCAGTGGTAATAATGGATGCAATCTTCATCAGTGCTGCAACCAAAGATTTTTCGATATGAAGATAGTCTGGACGAACTAATGGATTTAATAATACCTTGAATGGTCATTTTCCTAAATTTTTCTACTGAATTATGTTTCTATCTTAAATTACTTCAAGAATCAAAGTTGACCAAAATTTAACCACACCAACTAGAAAAACATAGCAAAATGCTCTAAAAAAACATCCAAATACCAATAAGTTGACCATATAGGTTTATATACATAAACATAGGACTAGAACTCTTATATGGTAAGCCTTTGAAAAAAAATTTTCACATTATGGTAATTGTAGAAAAACTTTAAAATTACCAAATTGAAAGGCTATTTAATTGATAATAAAAATAAATATTGCTTTATACATAGATACAGACACTTTAAGTGGGTTCTAACAAGTGCTGTTATTCCCAAGTAGAAATGTCCTACCTAATAACCAAATAGAAATGTCCTATATGGACATTTCCAAGTCAAGCACAGGATTCATATTTCGTTGT